>NZ_FNZV01000013.1 GCF_900109555.1 Pacificibacter marinus
AACATTATTATCAGTACGATAGCGCCATCGAGGTGCTTTTGGCGTTTCGGCCACATGCGCTCGGTGCTACGACTGTGCTACTTTTTGCAAGCCGTGCGCGAACTGGAAGCACTGTGGAAGCAGCCGCAATGACATCCCAAACCGAACCGACGCTCAAATAATAGCGTCCGTTCAACCGACTGTGCTGCCAGCACTGTCAGACAAACCCCAAAAACATATCTATGAAATCGTATAAGAGACCAAAGCCCAGCTAAAGATCGCGCAACAGACGCAAAATTGACGGCGTTGCCTTGGGCGCAGAGGTTGTCTCTAATTGCCAAGCGTAAAGGCGTTGGCTGTGCTTGTGATGGTCAAAACATCCGTTTAATTGGCGACGGTGCCCCTTCAAAGCTGAGTTTGATACGCCGGAAACCTATCGGTCAAAGTGTCAGCAAGAGTTAGAGTTGGGGGGTGCTGCCACTTCGCGTAGGGACGAACAAGCTCCACTATGTTTGATATCATGTGCTCCCCCCCCCTCTGTCTCGGTCCGGAGCCGCTTGGCTGCGGCACCTGGTGCTGTGCCCCAAACAGCGACCCAACGATAGAAGATCGGCGTCAGGAACAGCGTGAACACGGTCGCAAATCCCAGCCCGCCGACGATCACCCAGCCCACAGCGATGCGTGCCTCTGCGCCCGCGCCCGATGTCAGGATGAGGGGCAATCCGCCAAAGACCGTTGAGACCATCGTCATCATCACAGGTCGAATACGCAAACGCAGGGCGTTGCGGATGGCGCTGTCGATGTCTTCGCCGGCTTCCCGCAATTGGTTGGCAAATTCGACAATCAAGATGCCATTTTTTGCCATGACCCCAATGAGCATCACAAGACCAATCTGACTATAATAGTTCAGAGACCCACCCGTCAGCGAGATTGCCAACAAAGCGGCAGCAAGGCCGAATGGCACCGTCATCATGATGACAACTGCACTGGCAAAACTCTCGAATTGTGCGGCAAGCACCAAAAGAACGACAACTAAGGCAACGCCAAAGACAGCATACATACCAGCCGCTGTATCATCCAATGTTGCGGCCTCTCCGGTAAAAATAATGCCCATGCCGTCAGGCAACACCTCGTCGGCGATGACCAGCAATTGATCCATGGCGGTCGACAGGTCGACATTGTCGCCCAAATTGGCCTGCATCGATACCGCCAAAGCCCCGCCAAAGCGTTCGATCTGCGCTTCGCTGACGACCGTTTCTAGCGAAGCAACGGCGGACAACGGAATATAGGCGCCGCTGTCCAAACGTATAGACATAGAGGCAATGTCAGAGGGATCATCAATGGGTGGTCCGCCGGGAACAACATTGACGTCGATTTCAGTGTCGTCGGAAAAGACGCTAACGGCAACGTCGCCCTGCACCAAGGCGCGCACAAGGCTTGTGATGTCCGCGCTGTTCAATCCCATGTCGCTCGCAGCGATGTTATCCACAGTGACTTCCAATTGTGCATCAACGCTATCGTTGGACAGCTGCGGGTTCACAAAGGTGTCGTCTTGCGACATTGCCGCGACTAGGCTGTCGGCGGCCTCGGTCATGTTCGCAAGGTTTGTACCTGTGACGGCAAAGCCAAGCCCGCTACCTGCCCCGCGAATGTTGAGGCTGTTGGAGGATCGTGCGCTGACCTGCACACCGGGCACCGACGACAGCTGGCCGCTGATCTGTGCGACTAGTTCCTGTTGGCTAAAGTCGCGCTCGCCCCAATCGGGCAGACGTACGACAATAAACGCGCTGGTGCCGCCACCCACGCCAATAATGCTCTGCACTGCTTCGATCTGGCCGTTTTCCAGATAGGGCGCAAGGATATCTTCGACCAGTAAAACCTGCGTGTCGAGATAATCGACAGTCGTGTCCGATGCGCCCCGCGCTTGCACAAGGAAAAAGCCACGGTCTTCATCTGGCGTTACCGTTGAGGGCAACGTCATCGCCGCGCCGACGGCAATCATGGCAAAGCTAAGGGCAACGGTGAGAACGATGAGAGGCGTGCGAATAGCGGAATCCATCACATAGTCAAAACCACGGGCAAGACGGCTTGGCTTTGCGTCTTTGGTGTTGAGCTGTGATTTCCCTGGGTCGAGTAAAGCCGCCAATACCGGCGCAAGCGTTAACGCCGTGATCGAGGACAATGTCACGGCAAACGCCAGCACAAAACCAAACTCTGAAAACACCCCCCCCGCCTGTCCAGGCAAGAACGAGATAGGAATGAAAACAGCGGCCAATGTTGCTGTTGTCGAAATCACTGCAAAGAACACTTCGTTCGTGCCCGATGCAGCGGCGGCAAATGCCCCCATCCCCATCTTGCGTTTGCGTACGATGTTTTCAATCACAACAATCGCATCATCCACAACCATCCCCGTCGCGAGAACAAGTGCTAAAAGGCTGATGGTGTTGACCGAAAAACCGGTAATCCAAATCGCGGCAAGCGTGCCGATCAACGCCACAGGGATCGTGATGGCAGGGATCAGTGTCGCCCGTGGTGAACGCAGAAATAAGAAAATAACAGCGACCACAATCACAGTCGCCAGCAGGATTGATTTCACAACCTCGTTGATAGATCCTTCGATGAAAATCCCGTCGTCTGACGTCACGAGAAGCTGCACACCTTCGGGCAGTTGGGGGCGCAATTCTTCGACGGCGACGGCGACATCGCGCGAAATTTCAAGCGTATTACCAACCGATTGTCGCGTGATATCAAGGCCGACGGCTGTTTCACCATTCACCCGCGCATAAACACTCGTGTCTTCTGGGATCAGTTGAACAAAGGCAATGTCGGCCACCTGAGTCGTGTCATTAATTGGCAATTCATTGATCATCGCGACGGTGACCTGTTCGTTGCCAACCCGCAACGAGAGGGTCTGGGATTGCGTCGAGAGCGAGCCCAAAGCAGTGTCGTCGCGCAGCTGTTCCAATGCCGTGGAGACATCAAAGATCGTCAATCCTCGGCTTAACAACGACGGCATATTCACCGCCACGCGAAATTCGTTGGCCCGGTTACCGCGCACTGTGACTTCGGCAATACCATCGATCAGGGATAACCGTTCGTAGACTGCGCCTTCGGCAATCTGGGTGAGCTCGTCAAAACTGGCGTCCCCCAGCAAAGCAAGGCGGATAATCGCGTCCGAATTGCTGTCGCTTTTGCTTACGCTGGGATCATCGATATCATCAGGCAGGGACCGCAGAGTGTCCGATACGATTTCGCGTGCTTCATTGGCTGCAATGTCAACATCCGTCCCGTCAGATAGGTCAATCGTGATGCGGCTCGACCCTGTGCTAGACGTCGATTCAATATAGGACATGCCCTCAAGGGCGCTCAGCGCGTCCTCAAGAACTTGGGTGACTTCGGTGTCCACGGTTGCCGCCACCGCGCCATCATAAGAGGTGCGCACGGATAAAACGGGTTGGTCCACATCGGGCATTTCGCGAATATCAACACTGGTCAACGCCGCAAGACCGGCAATAATAATCAGAAGATTCAGAACAATACCAAGGATCGGTCGCGCGACGAAAACGTCGGCGAAACCCGCCTTATGCGCTCTCTTTTCAAAACTCATGCGCCTTGGCCCTCACCAGTTTGTCCTGTCGAGATTTGCGCACCGTCCCGCAATTTCGCGGCGCCCTCGATCACGATTTGCGCGCCCACAGGTGCATCCGTTTCAATCCAGACTTGATCGCCATCGCGATACCGAATGGTCACGGGGACACGACTTGCCTTACCATCCTGCGCGACCCAAATACCCGCGCCAGCGCGGTCCCATGTGATCGCGGTAGATGTCACGACGGGCAATGGATCGGTTTCTTCGGACATGCGGGTTGTAAAGGTCATACCCGATAGCAACAGGCCATCGGAATTGTCTATTTCGGCCTGCACCGTGGCGCTGCGCGTAACGCTGTCGAGACGGCTGTCAAATGCTTTGATACGGCCCTCGAATACGCGCCCAACATAGGTCGGAGTTGATACGAAAACTGGTTTGCCTTCAGCCAACAATCCGATCGAGCGTTCAGGGACTTCAAATTCTGCCAATAGGGTCGTGGACTCGTCAATCGTCACGATTATGTCTCCGCTGGACAATCGATCCCCGATGTCGACATCGCTCAACCCGAGGCGGCCAGAAATCGGTGCGACAATCGTACGGCTTTCCAGCGCGACCTCGGCCAACCCGACATTGGCCTGTGCCAACCGCAGCGCCACTTCGGCTTCGGAAAGAGCAACGTCAGTGATAACAGAGTTGCCTGTGTTGCGAAGCCCTTCGTAGCGCGTGACGGTGGCCTGCGCCAAGTCGCGGTTGGCTTGTGCGATTTCAAGGGACAGACGCTCAGTACGGTCATCCAGACGCAGAATAACATCACCCTTTTCAATCAGAGTGTTGGCATGCAGTGCAGCTTCGACAACCTCGCCAGTTTCCGTCGTAACCACATCGGCGCGGCGCAATGAAACTGCACTGCCGACCGTGCGCAAAACAAGCCTGTATGTACGTTCCTCAAGAGGTGCGAGAACAACAGTCGTCGCCCGGCCCTGCCCACGCGAGCCAGAAGTTTGGCCGCGCGCCGAGGCCGCATTCTCAGTTGGTGCGCTGCCCCATATCTGTGTGATCTGTTCGGGAACTCCGAAAACGATACCATAGGTGCCCGCAAGGACACCCAACGAGAGAGTAACAATGATCATTTTTTTCAAAGTCTTCTTAGCTCCTAAACTCGGATCGCCCTATGGGCCACATTCAGCGAGAAATCTGTATTCAGTCTATTGTGTCACATCATACGCTTAAGCACATCATCACGTTGGATGAAACGATGCCAAACAGTTGCCATGACAATATGCCCAAGCACCACAGCCGCGAGAATCCATCCCATTTCGCCATGCCATTCAGCAACAGCTTGTGTCCAAGCGATCGCCGCTTCCCGCACTGGAAAAACCGATATACCAAAGTAACTAAGCCCGCGCGCACCTCCTGCAGCAGCAATAATTCTGACAGCGGGTACGATGACCATAAAGACATATAGCGCGATATGTCCTGCCTTAGCTGCCTGCCCCATAAGACCCGCATCAGCGGGCCGCTTGCCGAGGTTCAAAAGCCCCCACGCGCCCCGCAGTAGGACTAACATGAACAGGGTCATACCTAGGTTTGCGTGATAACTCCAAAGCGTTTCGCGTAGGGGGTTTGCACGGGGCAAGGCCCAATGTGCCGCTGCAGAAAGGAATTGCAGGGCAAATAACACGGCCATGCTCCAGTGAAATACGCGACTAACGAGACCAAATCGGTCTGGAGTGTCTGATAAATTGGTCATGAAGATATCCCGCTCATGAATGTGTTCCTTTTCATACGGGCTCATCGGCTTATTCCGTCGCTTTTGTTTGAATTTTTTTGCAATGGCTGGACCGTCTGTCGACCGACGCCCAGAGTATCCCTGGGCTGGCTGTTGCAGGACTGTCTTCACATTGATCAGTGCCCCAAGGTTTCTCCAGCTTGTGTGGTGCCCTTGGGGTTAAATCTTTGACGTTTGGCGGCTACACGAAATACGCTTTACACGGCTCTGGCTGGCGGATGTTGGTCATCAAAATACCCGATAGCCTACGGCCTCTGAGTCACTGTGCGGTGTCTGGGAATTTATAGCCGAAGTTATCAAAATCGCGTTGATAGATACGCTCTACAAGCGCCCGAGATTCTGGGCAATAAAATGCGTCTAACGCCCTGTTTTTTGTCATATTTTGATAGGGTAGTTCAGTATAGGGAATATCCAATTCACTACACAGCTTACTGAAGCTGATATTCAGCATCTCAAATCTAAGTATTTGATCCACAAGCAATTTACCGGATCGATCCACGAGAAAACTTGATTGATCCATCGGTGTCGCATTATGTGCCCTATGCTCGAGGAACTGAACGAAGGTTAGGTCTGCCGTTCTCTTGTGGTGTCGGTGACCGGTGCGTTGACATAAAAAGCGGTAATACGATGCAGCATGTTCATAGGGGTTACGAACAACTGCGAATTTATACAGGTCTTCGAATTGTATGCGCCCGAGTTTTCGTCTGATATGCAGGGCAGTATCATGCTGGCGTAGATAAACTTTGTCTGCAGCTTCCGGAAACGGAATATGAGATGTAATTTTGCGGCTTAAAGGTTTGTTTTTTGGCAATGAATACGGCGCTAAGGTCGTCGTTATAGACGATCCAGCTGTTTTTGGCACATGTATGAACAAAAACTTTTTTTCGAGCGATAATAACATGCGCGCTCTATAGCAAAAGCCAAGCGCGTAAATCAACTGTTATGATCTGGGTGTTTCGATATGATGGTAGGCTTTGATTTTTTGATTTTTGCTGGCAACACGATACTTTAGCAGAGATAGTCTGCTGCGTGATTTTCGTGATGGGCACGTCACTAGAGTTTGAAGTTGGTGGGGGCGAGTGCTCAATGCAGGTACGCATTTTGCGGTCAAAGAATGATCCCGTCAGCTTTCAGTTTTTCAATCTCTATTGCGACGATGTCGGAAAACGCTTGACCAATCCGGCTTAGCACGCGTTCTTTGGGTACGAATTGCGCAATATCCCAGCTAATTGTAGGCAACAGTTGGTGATCGGAAATCGTATCTGGGTTGCACAGCAGGCGAGCCACAGGATCGACAATTGCGACACCCAATCCCGCCTCAACAAGCCCGACCACATTGTGCAAAGTGCGGCACTCGGCAGCGATATTGCGTTCGAATTCTATTGTTTGCATCAGATAATCAATCCGCATCCGCAGCGGGCTACCCGTTGACAGATCTATGAATGGCTCGTCGCGGATGCGTGGCAAAGGAATACCTCCAGGTGTACTGAGAGGATGCCCCTTTGGCAAAAGACAGCGCGCTTCGCAGGTCGCAAGACGTGTCACATGCGCGCCATAAGGGTCGGCGTCGAGTGTGATGCCAATCGCCATGTCACAGCTGCGCTCACTGATCATCCGCAACATTTCACTCATGCCAACATCTAGCAAACGGACACTGACACGAGGATGGGTTTTTCTAAACGTCTTCAAAGCACTGATTAAAAACGTATCGCAAAATATCGGTTGGGCCGCGATGACAAGGTGTCCGCGTTGATTGTTGGCAATCGCCCGTGCTTCTTCTGACAAAGCGCGGAAACTTGTTAGGCTTCGGATGACTGTTTGATGCAGTTGAAATGCCTCAGGTGTCGGCACCAAATTGTTGCGTTTGCGGAAAAATAGGGCGAACCCAACTTTTTCTTCAAGCGACGTCAGTAGTCGACTGATTGCGGGCTGACTCAAATCGTTTTCTTCAGCCGCACTTTTCATCGCGCCAAGGCGCATATAGGCGTCAAACGCCTCCATTTCACGGATTTTTATCATCTCTCAACCCTCAGTATGCGATTTATGCATACTAGAGTATTTTATTGTTAAAAATAGAATACTGTGAATTGTTGCAAATATTCCAACAGGTCTTCAGGACCAAAAACTAGAGGTTCTCAAAAATGAAAAAACTTATCTCTACACTCGCTATTGCAGCGTCTGTTGTCGTTGGCGCGGCGCAGGCTGATGGGACGTACCCAGACAGAGCAGTGACTTTGGTTATTCCATATGGTCCAGGTGGTGCATCTGATCTTGCTGGGCGTGCCTTGGCAGAATCCGCAAAGCCATTTCTTGGCCAGCCAATCACTGCGGTGAACAAACCCGGTGCTGGCGGTATGGTTGGTGCGCGGTCCGTTGTTGATGCAGACGCTGATGGTTACACTTTGTTGTTGGCACGCGTTGGCATGGCTTTGACGCCAGCCGTGAACCCACAGGCAACGGTCGACTGGGATTCTTACACTTTCGTGGCAGCGCTTGAAGCTTCACCTATGATTTTGGCTGTTAAGGGTGATGCGCCTTACGAGACAACCGAAGAGCTTTTGGCTGCGATCAAAGACAGCAATGGGGCGATGTCCTATGCTGCGTCTGGCGCGACTGCCATCGATGGGTTTTCCACACAGTCATTGCTGTCTGATGCCGGCTTAGACCCGCTCACGGCAGCGACACTCGTGCCCTACAAAGGCGGTGGTGCTTTGGCGACTGCGCTTTTGGGTGGGCATGTTGATTTCCTAGCGATTTCTGCTGGGTCTTTGATCCCGCACATCGAAAGCGGCGACATGAAAGCACTTATGGTTTTTGCTCCCGCGCGTATGGAAAAGCTTCCAGATGTGCCGACAGCAGCAGAGCTTGGCTATAAACAAGCTGGTCAAGTGACGGGTTGGAGCGCGCTATACGGTCCTAAAAATCTGCCTGAAGATGTACTTGCGAAATGGCAAAGTGTTCTGGCCGAAGTTGCGACTGATGAGACATGGTTGACACTCGCGGAACGTCGCGGATCGATTTCCACTGTCGGTAAAATCGATATGCCTGTGTATGCTCAAGAGCAATATGAGCTGTTCAATGGTCTTGCCAAAAAGTTTGGGTACCTACCAGCTGAATAATCTCCCGTTGAATTGTGGATCGCGGTCCTGAACGGTCGCGATCCATACATGAGGATTCCTGTCATGAAGCTTCCCTTAAATCGCGGTCCATTGTTGCAGGGCCTCGCGATTATAGCGTTTTTTACGTTCGTTGTTTTGGTTCTTATTCCGGCATATGTGCCACGCCCTGCGTTTATTCCCGGCTTCGCGCCTCCCCCGGATATGTGGCCACGCACCGTATCGATTATTGGTGCGGTGATTGGACTTATAACTGTGGTCGGGGCGTTGTTTGGTCGGGGTGTTCCTACTGAGCAAATCACCACAGATGGCGCATCGTCTAAGATTCATTTCCTGCGATTTCTTGCTGTACTGCTGTGTTTTGCAGGATTTCTCATTTTAGTGCCTTTGATCGGATTTTTGCTGTCGGCCGTTGTGCTGATTGGTGTCGCGATCTTTTTGGCGGGCGAACGCAAGCATTGGGTTTGGGCCGCAGGCATCACACTTGTAGGACCTTTTCTTCTGGTGAGCTTTTTCCATTCTGTGCTTGGAACGCAGTTCCCTGTGGGCGCACTGACCAAATCACTTGGCTTTTGATCGGACGATACAATGCTAAACGAAATTCTTTTCGCGCTTGAAGCCGTTGCTACGTGGCAAAACCTTCTCATCATGGCCGCAGGTATTTGGGGTGGGGTGATCGTTGGCGCGATCCCCGGCATGACAGGAACTATGGCAGTCACACTTGCACTGCCCTTTACATTTTATATGGCACCTGTGCCTTCGATCCTGTTGCTTGTCGCGCTTTACAAAGGGTCGACTTATGGCGGGTCTGTGTCTGCGATCTTGATCAAAACCCCTGGCACCGCATCTGCAGCTTGTACCGCACTGGATGGATATCCGTTGGCTCAACAAGGCAAGGCGGGCAAGGCGCTTAATATGGCGCTGTATTCATCCGTTACAGGGGATTTCATCTCCAATCTATCGTTGATTTTCTTGGCTGCCCCGCTGGCTGTTTTGGCGCTGCGCGTCGGGCCTCCAGAGTATTTCATGTTGATGCTTTTCGCCTTGTCGACCGTGGCAGGTGTGTCAGGCAATTCACTATTGCTTGGGTTAATCTCGGCTGCTTTGGGTCTTCTGCTCGCAACCGTCGGCGAGGATTTATACGGGTCATTCCGGTTTGCTTTTACCGACAATATGCAAGCAGGGCTGTCAGTCGCCCCTGTTTTGATCGGCTTGTTTGCACTGCCTGAACTGATAAAGCTTATTGTTTTCCGTGCCGCCAGTCGCGATATCGCGGCAAAGCTGGGGGATCAAAGTGTCACCCGCGCCGAATTTATGGGTTCGCTCAAATCCATCCTGCGCGGGTCAAGTATTGGTGTTGTCTTGGGGGCTATTCCTGGGATCGGGCCATCAGCCGCCGCGTTCTTTTCTTATGGTGAAGCGCAACGCAGCTCAAAGAATGGCGAAAACTTTGGTAAAGGCGAATTGGAAGGCATCGCAGCGTCCGAATCTGCCAACAACGGTGCTTGTGGTGCGACGATGATCCCGCTTTTGGCGCTGGGCGTGCCCGGTGATGTGATCACTGGCGTGATGCTTGGGGCGTTCATGATCCAAGGCCTGACGCCAGGGCCACTGTTGTTCCAGACCAATATTCACGAAGTTTACATGCTGTTTATCGGCATGTTGATGTCATCAGTTTTGTTGTTTGGGGCCGGGAAAATGACCATGCGCATGTTTTCCTATGTGTCGCATATTCCGCAAACGCTTTTGACGCCCGTGGTCTTGTTGCTGTGCTTGTTTGGGATTTATTCGATTTCCTCAAGCATGTTCGATGTTGCTATTTTGCTCATCATGGGCGTCGTGGGCTTTGGCATGTTCTTGATGAATATCCCCGCTGCGCCGTTCCTTATTGCCTTTATCCTTGGGCCGATGATCGAAGAAAATCTGCGCCGTGCTCTCGCGATTTCACGCGGAGACCCTGCGGTCTTGTTGTCTTCTCCAATCACATGGATTTTCGCTGTGCTGATTGTGTTTGTGATCGGGCTCACCGTCCGCCGCGAAATTCAAAAATCAAAAATTAGAAAGGCCTAATGAAATGAGCCTCCCTCTTGAAACCCCCACAGTCCACTCTGATTTGGGCACTGCCAAAGTGCATCTGGGGGCGTTGATCGGCTTTGACACAGTGTCGAAACATTCAAACCATGCGTTGATCGACCACATGGCAGCTCATTTTAATGCGCTTGGTGGAGACGTCACGATCTTGCTGGATGAAACAGGACAAAAATCCAACCTCGTTGCGCGGTTCGGCCCCGCAGATGTCCCAGGGGTGGTTTTGTCGGGGCATACGGATGTGGTGCCCGCTGATGAAGGCAGCTGGATCACGCCACCTTTTGAAATGGATGAACGCGACAATCGCCTTTACGGGCGTGGCACTTGTGACATGAAGGGGTTTGGGGCTTGCGTCATGACGGCGGCAGAAACATTTTCCCAGATGGATCTCAAGCGCCCTATTTGGCTGTGTTTTTCTCATGACGAAGAAGTTGGGTGTCTGGGTGCCCCTGCGATTGCGCATTATCTTGCAACACAACCTGCGCCACCCGAGTTGGCCATCATCGGTGAGCCGTCAAACATGCGATTGGTTACGGGGCAAAAAGGAAAAATTGCGATGCGTGCTCATGTCAAAGGTACGTCTGGTCATTCGTCCTTTGCCCCAGATCACGTGAATGCCGTGGAATATGCAGGCCGGATCATTGCCATGATTGCTGCGCGCGCGAAACGCTATGGCATTGAAGGGCCGTTTGATGCAGATTTTACTGTACCACATGCGACCATGCTCACCACGATGATCTCAGGAGGCGTTGCCACGAACGTGACACCTGATGCATGCCATTTTACCTTTGAGTTGCGGTCTATCAGCGGGATGGATCCCGAGGCAGATATGGCGGCACTTCTTGCAGAGATCGATACTGAAATTTCAGCAGAGATGACGGCAAAAACCGATTCTTGTGGCGTGGAATGGGAACGTATTTTTGCCTACCCTGCCATGGGTGACGCGCGCCATACAGCCGGTTTTGAACGTTATGCAGGTCTGATGCCGAACTGGGGTGGAAAAGTTTCTTATGGGTCTGAAGGAGGCGTTTTTGAGACCATTGGCCAAATACCGTCTGTCATCATTGGCCCAGGTTCGATTGATCAGGCACATAAGCCAAACGAATTTGTCGATTTGACACAGTTGTCGGACTGTCTGTCCTTTCTCGATCGTTTGTCTGAAGCCATGAGCACGGCCGCATAAAGGAGCAACGAACGAACAAGCCGAGCCAAACTTAGCGTTGCTCTAAGGCTCGGTTGCGGGCGCTAATGATATGTTTGCGCATCAATGTGGTGGTCTGGTCGCAATCGCGCGCTTCCAAAGCGTCGATAACGCGCATGTGTTCTTGCATTGTGGGCAGCAAAACGGACAGGCTTAGCTGGGTTTGTTCCTGTTTGATCAAGCGAATTTTGATCATGTTGACGCGGTACGCATCACTGATAATCCGGTTGCCTAGGGCATCAACGATTGTTGTGTGAAAGCCCCAGTCCACAGCTTGCGCTTGGGCAATTATGTCTTCGGGAATGTCTGAGGTGTTGGTGGGATCTTGGCATTGCTCAATGATAATTTGATGCTTGGCACGAATTTCTTCGATTTGGTCATTCGGGGCCTCTCGCGTAAATCTCGCGATGGCTTCCGTTTCTATACAGAGGCGAAATTCAAACGCATCGCGGATCAAATTGAGATCAACATGGGCAATCTGCATACCGCGTTTGGGGATGGTTTTGATCAAGCCTTCCGTTTCAAGACGCGGGATCAGCTCTCGGATTGCACTGAGGCCAAGCCCTGTCAGCTCAACCAATTCACGTTGCGAAACAAACTGACCGGGACGTAAAGTGTGAGCCAAAAGATGTTGGGTGAAACTGCCATACGCTTGCTCGCGCTGGCTGTCGGGCTTTGCCGCCTGCAAGGGTGTCTTTGGGTTTGTAAGTGGCATCCGTTGTCTCCAGCATTGTGAGGTTGCGGGTGATCCATGCGCATCGCGCCGCTACCTTGCTTGTTCAGATATGTCACAGCTGCATCAAACAAAAAAGTCTCTGACCACGCTTATAACATATATTGCGCGTGGTCAGAAAGCTGTGGTCGTATTGTTATGCAGAAGCCATCACTGCATCAAACGCTTCGATCAAAACCAAAGCATCTGCGTCAGGTAAAGGTATCAACGGCGGGCGTGGTGCTACAAAAGATGCATCGCCATTGACGTGCGCAGTGAGAACTTTGACCGCTGGAATGATCGGGCGAGATACGACCATTTCAACGATTTTGGTCACGGCTGCCCCATCGCTGCCACCATGGATGATATCGCGCAACAGGCTTGGCATAAAGTTGGCTGTGCCGCAGATCGATCCTTGGGCTCCATGCGCCATAGCACGTGGCAATTGGCGCTCGTCGCCAACCAAAATTGCGATATCACCGTGCGCTGCCAAATACGCTTCGGTCGAGCCCCAATCGCCTGAGCTATCTTTGATGCCTGTGACAATGCCAGGATATGCGGCGCGGATGCGGGACACCAAAGACACCGAAATCGGCACGGCAGTTTGACCGGGGATGTGGTACAAGATCACATCTTTCAAAGGCGTGCCAATTTTGTCGAAAACGGCGCTGAACCAATTGAACAGCCCGTCATCGCAGATGCCTTTCATAAAAAACGGTGGCGCCAACAAAAGACCACAGGCACCGTCTTCATAAGCTGCGCAGGCCAGTGCCGCGGCATCGTCAATGCCAGACGCGATGACGCCCGCATGGATGCGTGCGGTGTCAGGCAAAGCTTTGGCAACTTCTGTCATCATCGCACGACGATCTGAAAGACTAATCCCGTACCCTTCGCTGGTGGTGCCAAACAATGTGACGCCATCGCAGCCATTGGCCAGCATGGTTTTCGCGTGCTGAACGGTTTTCATAAGGTCGACATTGCCGTCTTTATCAAACGGCGTGACCATAGCGGCTGACAAACCAAAGATACTGGAAGTGTTTGTGGATGGCTGAGACATGTAAATGCTTTCTATAGCGATGGGGTTGGCGTTGCCGCGTGATTTGCGGCGTGACATGTGAAAATAAATTGGCAAAAGCACAGCCCGTGACAGGCTGGCTTGATCTATGCAAAAGGCGTCAAAGCGGGGTGCCACACCACGATACAAGGATGCCCAATTCAGCAGCAAGTGCCGCTTTGGTCAGGGCTGCATCGCGTGCGTCTTGCGGGGTGTTGGCGTAGGCAACTTGAATGTGGTTGGCTTTGTGGCGGGCCATCAATTGATCGCGGTCCACGCCGTGCAAAACCGCATGCATGATCGGCCATTGTGGCGTTGTGGCCTGACTGCGACGTTCGGTTTCGGCGTCGGGCAGCGCCACGACGGACCCCAATCCAATATCCATGCGCAACACATCTCCATCGACGAACAGCCGCGACCACACGATGTCGCCAGGTTTGGCGGTGCCTTTCAATGTACCGCCACCAAGTTTGAAATACATTTCAGGTTGGCGCAGACTTTCAGTGCCGCGCCATCCGTCGATGTGGTGTGCTGGCGGGGTCGCACCAGATATTTCAAATACCCAAACAAAGTCATCCACTGTGCCGCTGCGATCCATATCGCCCCAGCGAATGTCATGCAGCGTGGTTTCCACAGGTTGACCAAGCGCGCGGTGCACGCGGTTCGTCAAAATGCCATCAATACCAGCGCATTCATCGACTTCATTGAAATGCACAATGGCCTGACCCGAACGGATTGGAACACCCGAGCGGGACGGCGCATCAGGGCGGTCGTCATTGTTCAGCATGCCTTCGACCAAATCGGACGCTGGCAGTAAATCTTTGAGCCCTTGTTGGTACTGAATGCCAATCGCTTCGCAGTCGAAATCTTGGGCTAGGCGGCACGCTGCAATATACATGCGGCATTGGTCCAACACCTGCGCGCGGGTCAGTTCCGTGGCTGGATCGTTGCCGAAATGGAATGTCATGCCAGTATTTTCAAGCCACGCCAAAACGGTTTCAGCCTCAGCATCCGTGACTTGGGTGGTTTCATAATAAAGCGTTGATTGGGAGAGGCGTTCTTTGAACATCCCCAAAGGTGCCATCAAAGCATCGGGCACAATCGCGTTGTACATGCCCATGCACCCTTCGTCGAAAACGCCCAAGATCACTTTGTTACGGCGAATATCTGTGGCGATGTCTTTTGCCAATTTGCTTTGCGCCGCAGCTGTTGCCGGATCGAACTCTCGCACATGCGATGTGTCATGGGTGACTGTGCCTGTGGCAAGCCATTCATCGAGTTTGTCCAAAAAGAACGCGTCGTCAAAGTTTTCGCTCCACAGCGTTGAATACGGCACGCCAGCTTTTGTCAACGATCCGTTCAGGTTTAACATGCCGACCAAACCAGGCCACTGGCCAGACCAATTGGCCACGGTCAAAATCGGTCCGCGATGGTGCATTAAGCCGGGCAAAACATGGTGAGAGTATTGCCAGACCGCTTCGGACACAATCACTGGGGCATCGGGATCGATCCCTGCAAAGGCATTCATGCCCGCGCGCTGCGATGATAAAAAACCATGCTCGGACTCTGCATTATACGGGTGCGCACGGCGCAAAGTGCGACCCCGCGCTTCTACCGCTTTGGTCAGAGATTTTTCCAACTCAGCTTGCGCAGGCCAGCAGATTTTATTGGCGCTTTCACGCAGATCGCCACTGGCGAACAAGAGGATTTCTGGGGTGTTCATTTAAGTATCTCCTGCTGAAGTCATGAGTGTGCGATACGCGGCAAAATCCGCCTGCATTTTTAAAAAGACGGCATATTTGGCATCGTGATAACGCTGAACACCATCACTGCGCGGGGTAATCGTGGCGGCGGGGCCGCTCATGTCGCGCATGGCATCTTGTAGCGTGGTGAACTGCCCCGCAGCTGTGGCCCCCAACATGGCGCTGCCCAACAGCACAGGTTCCTGTGTGGCAGGTTGCAAGATTTTCAGCCCAGTCGCATCGGCATGTTCACGTAAATACAACGCATTGCGCGCAAGGCCGCCGCTGACAACGATTGTATCAATGTTAGCACCCTTGTCGTTCATCGCATCAATGATTTGCCGCGTGCCGTAGGCCAACGCTTGGATCGTTGCTAGATATTGCAGAGCCAGATCAAGCGTGCCGCATTCTTTGGATAGACCCGTGATTGCACCTTTGCGCGACGGATCCGCCAGCGGCGCTCGATTGCCGTGAAAATCGGGTTGTACATGTACGTGCCGCGTCAACGCGTGTGTGTCCGTGGCTCCACCTGCTTGCTCGATCAATACGTCTTCTAAAAGATCATAGATGGTCTTGTCTGTGGTTTTGGCTTGCAAACGCAAATCTGCGGTGGCGGAATGTCCATCCAACACGCGATCAATCAACGCACCAGCCATGGATTGGCCAGCTTCATTAACCCATTGCTGCGTGCCCATGACTGAAAAATATGGTCCCCATACACCAGAGACAAAAGTGGGCTCTTGGGTGACTGCAATGTGGCAGGCTGAGGTGCCGCTGATCAATGCTAAACGTGCGCTATTGTCGGATTGATTGGTGTCGACTGACGCAATGCCCAGCGTGCCCAAAGCACCCGCATAGGCGTCAATCATGCTCGCTGCAACTGGTGTGCCTTGCAGTAATCCCAATTCTGCCGCAGCGGCTTTTGTCAGACCTGCATCAATAGCGGCGCCAGGGGCTGCGAATTGATTGCCAATTTTGCCAGCATTGTTTTCCAGCAGGCTTCCAAGGCCGATGGAGTTAAAGAAACCATCATCCCAACCTTGGCCTTCGCAACCATTTTTGCCCTGATAGGTCCATTTGCATGTGGCGCTACACAAGGATCTGACTTTGCTGCCTGTCGCGCGGTGGACCAGCCAATCGGGCAGATCAAAGAAATGCGCCGCCTGGGCAAAAGCATCGGGCATGTTTTCTTTCAGCCACAACAGTTTCGGCACTTCCATTTCTGGTGATATAGTGCTGCCTGTAAACTGCAAAATGGGGTGCGCTTGTGCATCAATGCGCGCTGCCTGATCAATGGCGCGGTGATCCATCCAGACGATGATGTTACGCTCGTTTTGCCCTGAGGGGTTGACGGACACCGGCTGTAAATCACTATCCATCACAACCAGAGAACAGGTCGCATCAAAGCCGATGCCTTTGACCTGATTTGGTGTGATGTTACCTGCGCTCATGACAGCTTTGGTTGCCTCGCAAATAGCGGACCATATGTTAGATGAGGATTGTTCGACAAAATCCGGTTTCGGGTGGAATGTTTCGATTGCTACAGAATGGCTCGCGATCAGTGTGCCGTGTTGATCGAATGCGCCAGTGCGTGCGCTGCCTGTTCCCACATCGATTCCAAGGAATAATGGTTGCGTCATTGCGGTCCGCCCTAATTGTCAATATCTCTAACATGTTACCTAACATGTTACCTTGACAGTAGGCAATAAGTTTGTCAGTGTTTGGCTATCGATGTGCATCGCTTTGCTGCACGGTCTATGAAATACTAAGCCTGACATGGGCGTGATGCGTTACTCGGATGAGAGGACATTCAAGCGACTGAAAGCATTGTGCGCAGTCTTAAGAACACATAAGTGGAGGAACTTCAGTGATGATGAAAACAACCCGGCGCGCCTTTGGCGTCCTGACGGCGGCCTTGCTGGCAAGCACAGCATTCGCGGCTGACGACAAAGTGACCTTGCGCCTTTCGACGCCAGCGTCTGAAACAGATCAGCGCTCTATTGCGTTGGCAGAGGTGTTTGGCCCTGCGATTGCTGATTTCGCAACGTATGAGCCACATTACAATTCGTCCTTGATCGCACAGGGGGCTGAACTGGAATCCATCGCATCTGGCGATTTGGAAATGTCCATCACGTCAGCGCAAGAATTGGCGCAGTTTTTCCCCGAGTTTTCTATCTTTGCCACGGGTTATGTTCATCAAGATGCCGCGCATCAGGTCGCAGTCTTCAATGCACCTTTGATGGATAGCTTTAAAAACACTGTCGAATCTGAGCTGGACGTCAAATTGCTGTCCGTCATGTACTTGGGTCGTCGTCACGTGAACTTGCGTCAGTCTAAAGATGAGCTGACAGTCACCACACCTGCGGATTTGGCGGGCGTAAATTTGCGGATGCCAGGTACGGATGCGTGGCAGTTCCTTGGCAAAGCGCTGGGCGCAAATCCAACACCAATGGCATTCACCGAAGTCTACACAGCGCTTCAAACGGGTTCTGTTGATGGTCAAGACAACCCACTGCCCACTGTTGTTGACGCTAAATTCTACGAAGTGACCAAACAAATCGCGCTGACATCGCATCTGGTTGATCTCAACTATATCGCTCTGTCCAAATCCACTTGGGATGGGCTTTCAGCTGATCAACAAGCCACACTTCAAGCCGCAGCAGATGCCGCAGCAGAAGTGGCCCGCCAAGCTCAACTGGCGAAAGAAGACGATTTGGTCGCCTTTTTGACTGAAAAAGGTTTGGACATTTACGAGCCAGATTTGGCTGCATTCCGCAGTCACGTTCAAGAACAGTATGTCGGCACAGATTTCGCGGCCTCTTGGCCCGAGGGCGTGTTGGCTGACATCAACGCACTGGGCAACTAAGCTTCGTTTAAGTTGACTTTAGAAGGGGCAAGGGATTTCTCCCTGCCCCTGACATCTACCGCGCCATGGCGCACCCGTTGGAGCCACAACGATGAACCGTATCCCCAAGTTGTTCGCACATTTCACTCACGCCGTTGCTGCGGCGATGATTGCCGTGATGTTCTTGACGTTTCTTTTGCAGATTTTCATTCGCTACACGGCGCAATTGCCATGGCTGGCAGAAATGTTCCCAATCATTGAGCCATCGCGTTATGGTTGGACGTTGGAATTCTGTCTGTTTTTATGGGTGTGGCTCGTCTTTTGGGGCAATGCATTTATCGTCCGTCAAACAGATCATGTGACCTTTGATATTTTATATCTCTCTGTTCCCCCAAATGTGCGGCGGATCTTTTTTGTCACGTTTTGTTTGGCGATTGCCTTTGGGCTTTTGGCGTCATTAGAGCCGACGTGGTCCAAATTTCATGTGCTAAGACTTAAGAAAACTGCGACGCTGTCGGCCCTATTTGGGGATTGGGTGCGTATGCGCGACATTTATATTGTGTACGCGTTTTTCCTAGTGGCTGTACCGCTTAGATTTGCATGGCTGGCGTATCGCGCCATTCGCTATGGTGTTGATGACCCCTCTATCACGGGACCAATCGATTTAAGCGACGACGACACAGAATTGACCAGCCAAGCAATGGATCTGACCTCAAAATGACTTTAGAATTTTTACTCTGCCTCGTGGCAATTATTGCTCTTGCCGGAATCGGTGCGCCAATTGCTTACGCTATTTTGGTTGCTGCGTTGCTGTACTTATTTGCTGTGGGGCAGGGTATTGGTATTGCTGGCAAAGTTTTGATGGATGGGCTGTATCAAAGTTATATCTTGCTAGCCGTTCCGCTGTTTATTGTGGCCGCGAATATCATGAACGCTGGCACCATAAGTGACCGATTGCTTGGCTTTTGTGTCGCACTGGTCGGGCGGTTTCGCGGTGGGTTGGGGCACGTCAATGTTGTCGCATCTCTGATTTTCTCGGGCATGTCTGGGTCTGCCGTCGCGGATGCTGCCGGGATTGGCAAAATCATTATCGAAATGATGACCAAAAGCGGTCAATATACGCGCGGATATGCTGCCGCGATCACCGCTGCTTCGGCCACGATTGGGCCTATTATTCCACCATCCATTCCGATGGTTTTGTATGCGCTCGTGTCAAACACCTCGATTGGATACTTGTTTTTGGGTGGCATCGTACCGGGTCTATTTATGGGCGCGGTGTTGATGGCGATGAACATGTGGCTGTCAAAGCGCCGTGGGTTTGCTTTGGAAGAACCTGTTCCTTTGGCCCAATTGCCCAAGCGCACATTTGATGCTTTCCCAGCTTTGTTGATGCCCGCAATCTTGCTGTATGGGATATATGGCGGCGTCACCACACCGACCGAAGCCGCCGCTGTGGCCGCATTTTATGCATTGGTTCTGGCCGGAGTTTTCTATCGTGCCCTGTCGGTCAAGGCGATGTACCAGATTTTGGTTGAAAGTGCGCGATCCTCAGCTGCGATTGGGCTGGTGATTGGCGGAGCTTTGATCCTCAATTACATCGTGGCATCTGAGAATATCCCAAGTATCATGGCCAAGCATTTGGTCGGGCTCGATATGGATCCGTTGGTGTTTTTGCTTGGGATTAACCTCTTGCTGCTGTTGCTGGGGTGTCTGCTGGATGCGACCACGATCATCTTGGTGATCATCCCGTTGTTCATTCCGACCTGCCGCGAATTGGGGATTGATTTGGTCCACTTTGGCGTGGTGGCGATCGTCAATTGCATGATTGGCCTGATCACACCGCCTTATGGTATTTTGCTGTTTGTGATCACCGCCGTCACGCGCATTCCTCTGGCCGAGATCATCCATGAAATTTGGCCATTCTTGGGTGTGCTGCTATTGGCGTTGCTGTGTATGGTGCTGTGGCCTGGTCTGGTTCTGACTTTGCCTCGCATGTTTGGGTACGCGGGCTAGCGCATGATGTCTGGCAATATGCAAAGCGCTGCGCGTTGGCGCACCTTTGCGCAGGTTGTCATCATCACGTCAAATGGCTCTTGAACTTTTGGGTCGAACTCTATCTACCTAGCGCTGAAATCAAGCTCTAATTTGCCGGATCGCAGCACTATGTCAGACGGAAAACCGCAAGGCGCCTCCATCGTTTTTCAAGCGGTTGGAAAGGCATTTAACAAACCAGACGGCAAACAAGTTTCGGCTGTGTCCGATGCATCTTTAACGGTCGATTCTGGCGCGATTACTGGCATCATTGGTCGCTCAGGTGCAGGCAAGTCTACGATGTTGCGGATGGTCAACGGTTTGGAACGGCCTACGTCTGGGCAAGTTTTGGTTGGCGGGCAGGATGTCGGGGCCGCTCAAGGCGCTGCTTTGCGCGGCATTCGTCGTGACGTTGGCATGATCTTTCAGCATTTTAACCTTTTGTCGTCGCGTACTGTCGCGGGCAACATTGCTTTGCCGCTTGAGGTCGCTGGCGTGCCTGCAGCACAAATCAAAGCGCGGGTGGCAGATTTGATCGACCGTGTTGGCCTGAACGCGCAAAGCAACAACTATCCGGCGGAACTGTCTGGTGGGCAAAAACAGCGCGTTGGCATTGCCCGTGCTTTGGCCACAGAACCCAAGGTTTTGCTGTCTGATGAGGCGACCTCTGCGCTTGACCCCGAAACCACGCAAACTGTGCTGACGCTGTTGAAAGACATCAATCGCGATCTTGGTTTGACTATTCTTTTGATCACCCACGAGATGGCCGTGGTGCGCGATATCGCCAGCCACGTGGCGGTGATCGAAGGTGGTAAAATTGTTGAGGCGGGCAAAACTTATGATGTGTTCACTGCGCCGCAGCACCCAACAACGCGCTCTTTTCTATCTGGAGTGACCGGTGTGACGCTCCCAGCGTTCATCAAGGGCCGAATGCTTGAGACTCGCCCCAAAGGGGCCGCTAAAGAAGTCTTGCGCGTGACCTTTGCGGGCATGCACGCGACGGACCCAATGCTGGCGCTGTTGACCCGCGATTTGGGCATTGAGGTCAATATTCTAGCGGGCGCTGTGGAAGAAATTGGCACACAGCCATTTGGCAATTTGTTGATTTCTTTGGACGCGGATAAAGGCGTGGACGCGCGTGCCTATCTTGAACAGCACGGACTTTTGACGGAGGTGCTTGGCTATGTCAGCTAATTTGATCGGCTTACTTATGGAAGCAACGTGGCAGACGCTTTACATGGTTGCGGTTTCTGCCGTGCTTGGCGCTGCTTTTGGTTTGCCATTGGGGGTGTTCTTGGCGACGTCCCAACGGGGCGAACTTTTGTCGCGGCCTTTGGTCAATCGGGTGCTGGGGCTGGTGGTCAATGCTGCACGCTCTGTGCCGTTTATCATTCTTGTTGTCGCGATTATCCCCTTCACGCGTATGATTGCGGGCACGTCGATTGGCACAACGGCTGCCATTGTACCGCTGACCATCGCTGCGGTGCCCTTTATCGCGCGCCTGATTGAAAACGCCATTCGTGAAGTCGATAGCGGATTGATCGAGGCGGCGCGGGCCATGGGGGCCACGCCGCTGCAAATCATTCGCAAAGTTCTTATCCCCGAAGCGCTTCCTTCGATCACTCTTGGTCTTACGCTCGCTGCTGTCAGTCTTATCGGTTATTCTGCTATGGTTGGCGCTGTGGGGGGCGAAGGCTTAGGCGATCTTGGTATTCGTTACGGCTATCAGCGGTTCATGCCAGATGTCATGGCTGTGGTGGTTATTATTCTCATTGTCCTCGTTCAGCTTGTGCAATCCATCGGTGAATGGATCGCCGCCAAGGTCGACAAACGGGCCCCTAAGGGGCGCGGGCAATAAGCCCTCTCACTCTGTTTCGTATCAATCAGGAATATAAAATGTTACGCCTTACAACTCTCACGTCCGTTCTTGCACTTGCTGCAACGGCTCTTATGGCTGACGAAATCAAAGTCGGTGTAACCCCCGGCGTGCACGCTCAAATCATGGAAGAAGTCGCCAAAATCGCGGCGCCCATGGGGCTTGATATCGATATTGCCGAATTCTCTGACTATGTGATCCCAAACACAGCTTTGGCTGATGGCGACATCGAAGCGAACTCGTTTCAACACACGCCATATTTGGACAACCAAGTGAAAGACCGTGGGTTTGAATTGGTTGTTGTTGGCACGACCATCACCACCCCAATGGGTGTGTATTCAGACAAAGTCGGGGATGTATCCGAGCTAGAAAAAGGCGCAAAAGTTGCGATCCCGAACGATCCAACCAATGGCGGCCGCGCGCTGTTGTTGTTGCAAGATTTGGGCCTGCTCACTTTGGATGAAAGCGCAGGTTTACTTCCAAGCCCGTTGGATGTCGTAGACAACCCTAAGGGCTTGAAATTCCTTGAACTCGACGCCGCGCAATTGCCACGTACTTTGGCAGATGCGGACATCGCGGTCATCAATACCAACTACGCAAACGCTGCGGGCCTGAACACAAAAGAAGATTCCATTGCGATGGAAAAAGCGGATGGCCCTTATGTGAACGTCATCGTTGTGCGCAAAGGTGACGAAGACCAAGAGTGGGTTAAAACACTCGTTGAAGCGTATCACTCAGATGAAGTTAAAGCGTTCGTCGAAGACAATTTCGCCGGCTCTGTCATCACATCTTGGTAAATATCTGAGAGATAAATCACGTGTCTCATCGCTAAGTTTTGGCCCGTCTGACATCTGTTGGGCGGGCCTTTTTTAAGCTAAGTGCAGTTGAGAGGTTTCATATAGGTGTCCTAGTTCATAGATAATCTAAGCACCGCTCAAAGGACAGATTTCATGAAACGCACGTCACCACAGGCCACCAAGGCTGTGCATGCTCAAGCCGTGCAAGATAAGGTTGACGCCTTTGTGCGCAGTCACTTTCACTTTGTCGCATCTTTGCATTTGCACCGTGCCGCACTTGGTTGGGATGTGTTGCGTGCCCCAATTAATGTGGCCTTGGCGCCTGTCTTTTTGGTGTTCGGATTGGCAGGGGGATTTGCGCGTCTTATCGGACTTTCGCGTGTAAGCAACTGGTTGAAATCCCAACACGTGTTTTTGAAAACGTCTGTCGGTCAAGCGATTGAAACGAGCATCGCCACAGTTCTTTTGGAGGATGCCGTTTTAAGTCAGCGCAGCCGTGCGTTGATTCAGCAATACACCAGCGTGCGTGCGGCTGTCGCCGAAATCACCACGTCGGTGTTTGTGTTACTGGCGGGATTGATGATCTTTGGAACCGCCACGCCAGGTGTTGTCTCGCTGGCCCCAAAGGTATCTGGGTTCGTCGCGCATGCCAATGCAGTCGCTGATTTCCCGCTTGGGGCGCGCCTGGGCGGGCTTTGGTATGGGTTTTTTCCCGTTTCTATGTCCATTGGTTTTGTCGTGATGATCGGTGTGGCTCTGGCCATGGTGGCCTCAATCGTGACGACCTTTGCGGGTGTCATCGCTGATCCGATCCAAGCATTTCTTGGTATTCATAGACGGCGTTTGATGCGCTTGCTTGATAAGATCGCCAAGGTTGAAGAAGACGCATCAGGTCTGGCCCCCGAACACATTCTTTCGCGCCTTGCAGATTTGACAGATGCGGGTATGAGCCTTGTGCGGTTTTTCCGGTCTTAAACTGCGATGCCGTGATCAAGATGCATCTGACCAATTGGAAAGAGGATGCCCAAGCCTAAATCAAACGAGGCAGAGGCCGGTGTCGGGGGTACACAAAATTCACAATTCTTTTAAGAGGGTGTTATAGCTACCATCAGCTAATTCAAAAAAGAAACGATCCCCCATGCCATCTGATCAAAGCCTGATTATCGGAATTTTCGCCGTCCTGTTCGTTTTGCTTGTTTGGGGGCGTATTCGATATGATCTTGTCGCATTCGGTGCGTTGGTTTTGGCCGCCATTTTAGGACTGGTGCCCGCAGAGGATGTATTTTCAGGCTTCGGCCATTCCGCAGTTGCGATCATCGCTTTGGTACTGATCATCTCTCGCGGTCTCGTTGGGTCTGGCGCGATTGAAAAGCTTGCTGCACGCTTGTTAGATTCAGAGCGACCTTTGCCATTACATATCGCGGTGATGGCTGTTGTCGGGGCAGGATTGTCGGCGGTGATCAACAATGTCGCTGCTTTGGCGCTGTTGATGCCTTTGGATATAGACACGGCCACAAAAGCAAAACGCGGGGTGAGCCTGTCGTTGATGCCTCTGTCTTTTGCCACAATCCTTGGCGGGATGATCACGTTGATCGGGACACCGCCCAACATCGTTATCGCCGCTTACCGCCAAGATGTTTTGGGCACGCCCTTTGGCATGTTCGACTTTGCCCCCGTTGGTTTCACGGTTGCTGTGGTGGGTATTGCTTATGTGTCTTTGGTGGGGTGGCGATTGCTGCCCAAACGCGAAGGCGCATTGGAGCAAGGCTCTGCGTTTTCTGAGGGCCGCTATATTGCCGAGCTGCGCGTCAGTGAGAAAGCAACAGAAAGCACGGCAACGGTTTCTGATCTTTATCCTTTGGCTGATGATCACGATGTTCATATCTTGGGGCTTGTTCGGCGTGGAAAACGACTGCGTGGGTTTGCAGCGAAACAAGATATAAAAGCGGGTGATTTCATTGTCGTCGAAGGTGAACCCAAATCTATTGAAGCCTTTATGGGCCAAGCTGCGTTGGAATTCTCAGGACATGAGAAACACGCAGGCGGTGTCACATCTGGTGGTTTGACACTGACCGAAGCCATCGTTCCTGAGGGCGCGCGGATCGCAGGGCGCACGGCGCGCGGGCTAAAATTGCTGTACCAGCATTCGGTCACTTTGCTTGGCGTGTCGCGAAATGGACAACGCTTCACAGATCGGGTGCGGCTTTTGACCATCAAACCCGGTGACGTGCTTTTGTTGCTTGGGGACGCAGATCGCAATGCGGCAGCTGCATCATTTTTAGGGGTGCTTCCTCTAGAAGGGCGCGAGACGCCCGTTGTTCAGCGGTCAAAAGCAAGCCTGTCGATTGGGATATTCTTGGCTGCCATCGGCGCCGCTGTGGTGGGCTGGATCTCACTGCCAGTGGCGCTTTCTGCTGCGGTGATCGCATTGATCGCAGTGGGGTTGGTGTCTGGCCGCGAAGTCTACGACTCTATCGAATGGAAGGTGATTGTGCTTTTGGCGAGCCTTATTCCCCTTGCCGAAGCTTTCGCGCATTCTGGTGGGGCTGAACTGATCGCCACGCAAATTTTGTCTATTACCGATGGCTATCCTGCGTGGGTTTCTTTGCTTGCGCTGATGATTGTGACGATGACATTGTCAGACTTTCTCAACAACGTTGCCACAACCTTGATCGCGGCTCCGATTGCGATTGGGATGGCTGCGGCGACGGGCACCAATCCAGATGCTTGGCTGATGACTGTTGCTGTTGCTGCGTCCTGTGCATTTTTGACCCCGATCGGGCATAAGAACAACACCATTATCCTAGGACCAGGCGGCTATCGATTTGGCGATTATTGGAAAATGGGGCTTTTGCTTGAGGTGATCGTCGTCATCGTTGCTGTGCCTGCCATCCTTTTGGTTTGGCCGCTGTAAAGTCATTAGAGATCAGGAGATCGACGGTGCCCGAACCCAGAATATCTTGCTGGCCATTGTGAATTACCCGACTGCGGCGGGGCTTATACGTGATTTGCATAGCCTATTTGTAATTGGCATTGGTAGTTTGTGCCGGCCCCGTCCTAAGCTCACGGAATTCAGGAGAAAATACCTGACATCCGACAGAGAAGGACATGACATGAATACATTTATCCGCATTGCTGCGGCCAGTGCGATGACGGTCGCGCTTGGCGCAGCAGCCCATGCCGATATTTCGGTAAAAGTTGCTTACGATGCCGATCCCGTTTCACTTGATCCACATGAACAGCTTTCCGGTGGCACGCTTCAGTTGTCACATATGGTGTTCGATCCACTTGTGCGCTGGACGCCAGATTTCCAATTCGAGCCACGGTTGGCCGAGAGCTGGGAACAAATCGACCCCACAACAACACGCTTTCACATGCGCGATGGCGTGACATTCCATTCCGGTAATGCACTGACGGCTGCGGATGTGGATTGGACCTTTGATCGCTTGAAAGAAAGCCCCGATTTCAAAGGTGTCTTTAGTGTTTTCACAGATGTGAAAGTCATTGATGACTACACATTTGATCTGATTACATCCGAACCATACCCATTGGTTTTGCACACAGCGACATATATTTTCCCAATGGACAGCGCCTTTTACACAGGCACAACTGACGACGGAAAAGACAAAGCTGAACTGGTCAAACATGGTGACAGCTTTGCATCACGCAACGTATCCGGCACGGGCCCTTATGTTGTGTCCGAGCGCGAACAAGGCGTGAAAGTCGTGTTCGATCGTTTCGATGGCTACTGGGACACAGCATCCAAAGGCAACGTTGATCAGATCGTTTTGACCCCCATCAAAGAAGATCCAACACGCGTTGCTGCCCTTTTGGCGGGTGACGTTGATTTCATCGCCCCTGTGCCGCCAACTGACTTGGCTCGCGTTGATGAAAGCGAAGGTACAGATTTGATCACGATGGCTGGCACACGGATCATCACATTCCAAATGAACCAAGAGCGTGTTGAAGCATTCAAAGACGCGCGCGTGCGCAAAGCGATCGATTACGCTGTGAACAACGCTGGTATCGTGGACCGCATCATGCGCGGATTTGGTACTGTCGGCGCACAGGCAAGCCCTGCTGGATACCTTGGTCATGACGCGGCTTTGACTCCTCGTTTTGACGTTGAGATGGCGAAATCTTTGATGGCTGACGCTGGCTATGCTGACGGTTTTGAAATCACCATGATGGCACCAAACAACCGCTACGTGAATGACGACAAAATCGCTCAGGCTGTTGCGTCTATGCTGTCTAAAATCAACATCAAAGTCGATCTGCAAACTATGCCAAAAGCGCAATACTGGCCCAAATTTGACGAGCGCGCTGCAGACATGATGATGATCGGCTGGCACGCTGACACGGAAGACAGTGCGAACTTCCACCAGTTCTTGACTGCGTGTCCTGATGACGCGACTGGCAATGGTCAATACAACTCTGGCAACTACTGTAACCCTGAAGCAGACGCTTTGATGCTGGCTTCAAATACAGAAGTTGACCCTGCCAAACGTGCAGCCATGTTGCAAAAGCTCGAAGGCATTTTGTACGAAGAAGCGGCATTCATTCCGCTGCATTGGCAGAACCTTGCATGGGGCGCGCGTAGTGGTGTTGATGCTGCACCGATCCTGAACGCTATGGATTTCCCATACTTTGGTGATCTTGTCGTTTCTGAATAATCATCCCTGACATAACTTCCTTGGGCGCTTTGTTTTGTAAGCGCCCAAGGTTCCCTATCGATTTTTCTTTGTGCCCCCTTAGTGCGGTTTGCTCGCAAGAAAGGGGTATTAAAAACAGTCGAAACAGGTTGGACCCTATGCTCGCATACCTCGTAAAACGTATCTTTCAAGCCATCGGAGTGATGTTCGTCATCTCGCTGATCGGCTTTGCCATTCAAGACAACCTAGGGGACCCTTTGCGTGAATTGGTAGGCCAATCCGTGACCGAAGAAGTGCGCCAAGAATTGCGCGAAGAGTTGGGTCTAAACGATAGTTTTACCAAGCAATACACACGGTTTTTGGGCAATGCGTTGCATGGCGATCTGGGCACCAGCTACTTTTTCAAAGAGCCGGCTTTGGATGTGATCTTGAAAAAACTACCCGCCACGCTTGAGTTGGTGTTTGGTGCGACCTTGATCATCGTTTGCCTCTCTGTGCCGCTGGGCGTTATGACCGCCATCCGCCCCAACGCGATCTTAAGTAAGTTTATCATGGGAGCGTCGATTATCGGCATTTCCATTCCAGTTTTTTTAACAGCCATCTTGATGATCTATGTTTTTTCTGTCGGTTACGGATGGTTGCCTTCCTTCGGGCGCGGCGATGTTGTGCATGTGTTTGGCGATTGGGATACCAATTTTGCCAATGTGGACGGGTTGCGCCACATCATCATGCCCTCTTTCGCGTTGGCGTCGATCATGTTGCCGTTGTTCGTGCGCTTGATCCGCGCTGAGATGATGGAAGTGCTGCAAAGCGAGTATGTGAAATACGCCCGCGCCAAAGGCATTCGACCATGGCGCATCTATTTTGTTCACGCGCTAAAAAACACGTTGTTGCCCGTCATTACAGTGGGTGGGGTGCAGATTGGCACGATGGTTGCCTACACCATTTTGACCGAAACTGTGTTTCAGTGGCCGGGTATGGGGTTCATGTTTCTTGAGGCCGTGAACCGTGTCGATACGCCGTTGATCGTCGCTTATCTCATCGTTGTTGGTTTTATTTTCGTGGTCACCAACACCGTCGTCGATTTGATCTACGGATTGGTCAATCCAACCGTAAAACTTGCAAGGTTGGGCGCATGAGCATCCTGAACACGATCCCCGAACCCTCACGCTGGTCGCGCATCAAAAAATCCAAAATCGGCTACAGCTTTCGCAGTAATCCTGTCGCGGTTGTGTCGATGTGCATCTTTGTCTGCATCACTATTATGGCGCTTTTGGCCCCGTTGATTGCACCGTTTGATCCGTATGATCCGGCGCAAATCGATATCATGAACAGTGAATATCCACCGGTTTGGATCGATGGCGCTGACCCGCAATTCTTGTTTGGCACTGACGACCAAGGGCGGGATCTTTGGTCAACCATTCTGTACGGCACGCGTTTGTCTTTGATGATCGGCTTGTGCGCGGTCACTTTGCAGGCGGTGATAGGGATCAGCATCGGGTTGATTTCTGGGTATGTGGGCGGTCGCCTAGACAGTCTTTTGATGCGCTTGGCCGATATTCAATTGTCGTTTTCAACCTTGATGGTGGCTATCATTTTCTTAGCCGTGGCGCAGGCGATGTTTGGCTCTGAACTGTTCAGCCGCTATGCGATCTATTTCTTGATTGCCGTGATTGGCGTGTCTGAGTGGCCGCAATATGCGCGCACCGTGCGGGCCACAGTTTTGGCCGAAAAGAAAAAGGAATATGTGGATAGTGCGCGCGTGCTTGGCTTTGGGCCGCTGCGCATTATGGTGCGTCACATTTTGCCAAATTCTTTGTCGCCCATCTTTGTGATTTCCACTGTGCAAGTCGCCAATGCAATCATTTCAGAGGCGTCATTGTCGTTCTTGGGGCTTGGAATGCCGCCCAGCCAACCTTCGCTCGGGTCCCTCATTTCCTCAGGGTTCGACTATATCTTTTCAGGCAGTTGGTGGATCACCGCCATTCCGGGCGTCGTTTTGGTCGTGCTTGTGCTTGTTATAAATCTGTTGGGTGATTGGCTGCGTGACGTGCTAAACCCCAAACTTCACAAAGGATAATTGTTATGTCCCTTTTGTCCGTTCGTGACCTGACCGTCAAATTCGCCATGCGCGATGGCAATGTGACCGCCCTTAATCAAGTGTCTTTCGATCTTGCCAGAGGCGAACGCCTTGGCATTGTTGGGGAATCCGGCGCAGGGAAATCCATAACGGGGTTTTCCTTGATGAACTTGCTCAGCAGCCCCGGCTATATCGCTGACGGCACTATTCAGTTCCAAGGCCAAGACATCGTGAACCTGCCAGATGCTAAAATGCGCAACATTCGTGGCAATCGCATGGCAATGATTTTCCAAGATCCAATGGTGACGCTCAACCCTGTTTTGACCATCGGTCAGCAAATGGTCGAGACACTCAAAGCGCACCGCAGACTGAGCAAAGCTGAAGCAGAACAAATCGCTATCATGAAGCTGCGTCAGGTCTATATCCCGTCGCCAGAAGAGCGCTTGATGCAATATCCCCACGAGTTGTCAGGGGGGATGCGTCAACGTATCGTGATTGCTATTGTTTTGCTGTTGGACCCCGAATTGATCATCGCAGACGAGCCCACCACAGCTTTGGATGTGACGATCCAAGCCGACATTATGGAACTGCTTTTGGAGCTGTGCCAATCCGCCAAAGTGGGGCTAATTTTGATCACCCATGACCTTGGTGTGGTTAGCCAGATGACCGACCGCACGTTGGTTATGTATGCAGGGCGCATCATCGAAGCGGGCAGCACGCGCGAAATTATCAACGATCCGCAGCACCCCTACACACAAGGGCTGATCAACGCCTTGCCGCAACAAACCGCACCGGGCCAGCGCTTGAAGCAAATTCCAGGATCAATGCCATCTTTGACGGCTGTGCCCAAAGGTTGTCCTTTTGAGCCGCGCTGCGCCTTTGCGACAGATGTTTGTCGCAGCACCCCGCCCGAAATCGTGCGCCATGCCCATGTTGAGGTCGCCTGCCACGAAGTAAATCGCCTACACGCACCGCAGCAAGAGGGGCAATCCGCATGACGATGTCTGCCAATGAAACGCCCCTGTTGGAATTGCGTAAGCTTGAAAAACGGTTTGAACTTGATCAAGGGTTCTTGGAAACACTCAAATTTCGTGGTGGCAAATTTGTGCGCGAAAAGCGTGATGTGCATGCTGTCAATGGTGTATCTTTACAGGTCACGCGCGGCGAAGCACTGTGTGTGGTCGGCGAAAGTGGGTGTGGCAAATCCACAGTCGCGCGGCTCATCGCGGGTTTGTTGACGCCCAGTTCTGGCGAAATCCATTACGAAGGCACGCGTATTGATGATAAATCACGTCATGACCTTTTGCCGATGCGCAAAAAGATGCAGATGATTTTTCAAAATCCCTATGCCTCGCTGAATCCGCGTATGACGATCAAACAGGCGCTTGAAGAGCCTGTGCGCTATCACAATCGCGCGCTGTCACGTGGCGATGTTGAGGCGAAAGTGGCCGATGTGATGCAGTCCGTTGGCGTCGACCCGTCATGGATGGGGCGCTATCCGCACGAGTTCTCGGGCGGGCAACGCCAGCGTATTGCCATCGCGCGTGCTTTGACCGTGGACCCCGAATTTATCATCGCAGATGAACCTATTTCGGCGCTGGATGTGTCCATTCAAGCGCAGGTGTTGAACCTGATGCTAGAGGCCAAAGAACAGCGCGGCTTGACCTACTTGTTCATTACGCATGACCTAAGCGTGGTGCAGCATTTTGGCACCCGTGTTGCTGTGCTATATCTTGGCTCGGTCTGCGAATTGTCCGACACTGCGACGCTGTTTGAAAATCCAAAGCACCCCTACACAAAAGCACTTTTGTCAGCGGTGCCGCAGCTTAAAGACGACAAGCCCAGTCATATTCGGCTCAAAGGAGAAATCCCGACGCCCATCAACTTGCCGCAAGGGTGCCCCTTTCAAAGCCGCTGCGCACATGCCAATGCACGCTGCATGAGCGAGACACCACGCCCCCTGACACAGCCAGATGGGTCGATGGTGGCCTGTCATGGCGTTGAAGAGGATCGGCTGTTAAGCTGATCTGAGTGGCGGGAATGGAATCTCTAGATGGACATTGAATGGCTCAAAGACTTTGAGGCTTTGGTCGCGCAGAAAAACTTTTCGCGCGCGGCAGAAGAACGCAATGTCAGTCAACCTGCATTCTCGCGGCGCATTCGTGCGCTCGAAGAGGGTGTGGGCGTCAAGCTGATCAATCGCCAAACCTTGCCCTTGTCATTGACCCCAGCGGGCGACGTGTTTTTGTCGCAATCGCGGATCATGTTGCGCACTTATTACGAAACGATAGATCGGTGCCAAATTGTCAGCGCAGCGGGTGAGAACGTCATTCGGTTTGCAACCTCACAATCGCTGTATATGACCCATTACAAAACCCATATCGCGCCTCTGGTCCAGCAAGGCGGGCTTGACCTTGATCTCAATTCCACCAGTTGGGATGCGGATCAATTCGTCTCGGCGCTGCAACAGCGGTACTGCGATGTCATTTTGACCTATTGGCACCCGTCGATGGATTTTCTGGCACCTTTGGAACTCGGCAAATGCGAATACCTGACGCTATCCAAAGACGACTTTGTTTTGGTGTCAAAAGCGGTCAACGGTGTGCCTGTGCATGAATTTGACAAGGCCAATAAAAAGCCAGCATCTTTGCTGTCTTATGGTGTCGCCTCTGCATTGCACGCGGTGGTGGATCACATGCTGCGTAAAACCAGTGACAGTGGCAAAATGTTGACCGTGAATCGCAGCGCTTTGGCCATTTCCGTCAAAGCCATGATCATGGAAGGCTTTGGCATGGGCTGGCTGCCACGCGAGCTGTGCAAAGACGAACTTTCAGATGGGCGAATGATGATTTTAGGCGATGACAGTCATATCGCGCATCTCGAAGTGCGCCTGTATCGCGATAAAGAAAACAACAAACCCACTTTGCGCAGCCTGTGGAACAATATGCAGGCATTGACCCAAGACGGTCTCAGCTAGGCCCGGTACGCATGTCTTTTTAGCCGCACAAAGGTGCGGTTGTGGCATGCTGGCGCACAGTGCAAATCGATGCAGGTCTTATTTTTTCATAGTGCCTTTGGCAGGGCCAGGGGCAACAGCCGCCGTCTGTGACGCCTTTTCTTCTTTGGTCAACTTGGTGTTCCAAGCATTGTTGCTGATCCGCAGCTCATTTGGCATGGGCTTGGTTTTGCCCTTGCTGATGCTGCCACCTTTTTCCAAAAATTCACGGATCAGGGCGTCGTCGGTTGTTTCTTTGGGCACTTGTTTCATCGTCGAATGCGTCCTCAGCGACTGCAAAAGCAGGAAAAATAAAAGAGTGAAGTGTTCGTCTAGATGATCGATATGCCTACGATGTTACTGCGCAGGCATATCGATTCATAGGGCGAAACGTCCCCTTTTTCGCACAAAGACCAGTTTAGATCTCAGAAATGTCGCCCTCAAAAATTGGTTCATCCCCAGACATCAAGGCAGCATTACCGCCAGCCGCAGTCGTGTCGACGCACAAATGCCGCTCAAGCAAGACATGTGCCTCATCAGGCAGCGTGGTAATCAAAGGCAAAATCGGACCACTACGTTTGGCCAAAGCTTTGCCATAAGCTGTCGCATTTTGCCCCCAGTGCAGAACCCCTGAAAACCCAGTGAGGGCAGTCAGAGCGTCAGGTTGCAATGTACCGTTGACGGCCACCGCTACACCGCCATGTGCTTCTACCGCTTTGACCTGTTGCTGCACGGCTGTCTCACCTGGGCCAAGGCATAAAATAGGGGGGCGCGCACTTGCGGTGAGGGTGTTGGTCTCACCTGTTGGTCCTGCCATCACTTGGGTCTTAAGCGGGTCATGAGACATCGCTTTGGTCGCTGCGTTGATCTGTGATTGCACTGCGTCGACATTCGCGACATCTACCCATGTTTGCGATGTTGTCTGTGCTTCATTTTTACACATGCGCAACAAATAACGCGGTCCGCCAGCTTTCGGCCCTGTACCAGAAAGCCCTTCGCCGCCAAACGGTTGAGACCCAACAACGGCGCCGATTTGATTGCGGTTTACGTAAATGTTGCCTGCATGAATGCGATCTGAAATGGCTTGAACACGGCCATCGATCCGTGTGTGCAACCCAAAAGTCAGCCCATAGCCCGTCGCGTTGATATCACCAATTACCGTGTTGATCTGGTCTGTTTTGAACGTCGCAACGTGCAGCACAGGCCCAAACACTTCGCGTTCCAGCGCCGCTATGTTTTCGACCTTGATGAGTGTTGGGGCAATATACGTGCCTGTGACGGCATCTGGTACACTGAGACGGTGCAGCACTTGCCCCTTTGCATCTGCCGCATCGATATATTGGGCGATTTGGCGTTGGGCATCCGCATCAATCACAGGGCCAACATCCGTGGATAAATCCCAAGGATCGCCAAGGCTCAATTCATCCATGGCCCCTTGGATCATTTTGATCAGATTTGGCGCGATGTCTTCTTGGATGTACAAACACCGCAGGGCTGAGCATCGTTGACCTGCTGATTGAAACGCAGAGGCCACAATATCGCGTGCGGCCTGTTCTGGCAAAGCAGTGCTGTCGACGATCATCGCATTCAAACCACCGGTTTCGGCAATCAGCGGCGCTCCAGCGACAAGGTTTTGCGCCATGCTTGACCGGATTTTTAGCGCGGTGTCCGTTGATCCTGTAAAGACCACACCGCCGATGCGTGGATCAGATGTCAAAGCTGCGCCGACCGTGCCGCCAGAGCCGGTTACAAGCTGCAAGGCACTGCGCGGCACACCCGCTTGGTGCAACAGATCAACAGCCATCGCGGCCACAATAGGGGTTTGTTCCGCAGGTTTCGCCAACACGGCATTGCCGACAGCCAAAGCTGCACTGACTTGGCCCGAGAAAATCGCCAGTGGGAAGTTCCACGGTGAAATTGCAGTGACAATTCCAAGCGGCTGCGTGTTGTTTTGTGCTTCGGCTTCGTCTGCATAGTAGCGTAAAAAGTCCACAGCTTCGCGCAATTCGCCCACGGCATCGGGCAGTGTTTTGCCTGCTTCAAGTGCCAAGATAGCAAAGAAATCTCCGAAAGCTGATTCAAACAGATCCGCCGCTTTGCGCAGTACGGCTGCGCGTGCGCTTGCGGGGGCATCCCATGGGGTTGCCGTTTCGATTGCCGCTGAGACCATAGATGAATCAGTGTTCAAAATGGTGCCAATTGTTTCGCCTGTGGTCGGGTTTTTAATCTCAGTGGGCGTGCCACCTTTTGGACCAAACACAAGCGATGTTGACTGACAGATCGGTGCTGCGTTTCGTGCCGCTTCGATGTCTAGCAAGGTATTTTCATCGGTCAAATCAAACCCGCGAGAGTTACGGCGCTGCGGGCTAAAAATCTCGTTAGGTGCGAGCAGACCTGCAGGAGCTTTGGCCGTTTGAATGCTGGAAAATGGATCGCGGGCGATTTCCTCTGGCTTGACAGCTTCGTCAACGATTTGGTTCACAAATGATGAGTTCGCCCCGTTTTCAAGCAGGCGACGGACCAGATATGCCAGCAAATCTTGGTGTGCGCCCACCGGTGCGTAAATGCGACAATGGGTTTTACTATCGCGCAAAACGATATCGTGCAGACGTTCGCCCATCCCGTGTAAGCGCTGGAATTCATAGCCTATTTTTCCGCCCATATCTTTAGCCAATTCCAAAACGGCTGCGACCGTATGGGCGTTGTGTGTGGCAAATTGCGGATAGATACGATCCCCGTAGCCCAGCAGCTTTTTGGCATTGGCGATATAACTGACGTCCGTTGCGGTTTTTGACGTGAACAAAGTGAAATCTTGCAGACCTTCGACCTGCGCATGTTTCATTTCCGTGTCCCAATACGCGCCTTTGACCAACCGTACCATGATCTTGCGATCTAGGGTTTGCGCGGCCTCATACAGCCAGTCAATGACAGGTCCAGCGCGGCGCCCATAGGCTTGCACGACCACACCAAACCCATCCCATCCCGCAAGCTCAGGGTCTTGCAAAACAGCACGGATCACTTTGAGCGACAGCACCAAGCGATCTTGTTCTTCGGCATCAATGTTGAACCCCATGTCTGCGGCCCGCGCTTGACGCGCAAGGCCTTGCACAACTGGCACCAATTCTTGCATGACGCGCGCTTCATTGGCGACGTCATAACGGGGGTGCAATGCGGACAGTTTCACCGAGATACCCGGATTGGCTTGCACAGATCCTTTGGTACAGGCCGAAGCGATTGTGTGCATCGCGTTTTGGTATGACTGCGCATAGCGCTTGGCATCTGCAGCGGTCATCGCGGCCTCACCCAGCATGTCATAGCTGTAGGTGTAGCCTTTTTTCTCAAGGTCTTTGGCACGCCCAAGCGCTTTGTCGATGGTTTCTCCCAAAACAAATTGCCGGCCCATTTCTTTCATCGCGCGGCTGACAGCGGTGCGAATGACAGGTTCGCCCAAACGTTTGATGGCACCACGCAATGTGCCCGCGATCCCGGGTTTTTTGTCGTCCAAAACGCGCCCTGTCAGCATCAAGGCCCATGTGGACGCATTCACCATCGATGATGACGCTCCACCCAAATGCTTGCCCCAATCAGAGGGGGCGATTTTGTCTTCGATTAGGTCATCGATTGTCTCGCGATCTGGCACTCGCAGCATGGCTTCGGCCAAGCACATCAACGCCACGCCTTCGCGTGTGGACAGGCCGTACTCAGCCAGAAAGTGTTCCATCAAAGAGGGGGAATCTTCGCGTCGAATGCGGCGGATCAGATCGGCAGCCGTGGCTGAAATCTGCTGGCGCTGTTGTGCGGGCAAGTCCGCTTGCGCGATCAAATCACCCAACACATGTTGTTCAGGGCGATACTTTCCGTCGCAAAGGGCGAGGGGCAAAGGCAAAAAGGGAGAAGGTGTGAACATGTTGCGATTCCAAGGGTGAGTGGTCTGATTTCCTATAATATTTCATTTTATGTATTCGGTCTGGTTTATTTTGTGTAATATACAGGTCAATCGTGCTGAAATATTTAAGTTTGGTGGTATATATGAGCAAAGAGCTTGATAGCTATGATCGAAAAATCCTAGATGTGTTGACGGTCGATGCCCGCATTTCACTGACGCTTTTGAGCCAAAAAGTCGGCCTGTCGAAAACGCCTGTCGCGGCGCGGGTCAAGTATTTGGAAGACACAGGGCTGATCACAGGGTATCGGGCGATTTTGTCGACCAATCAATTGGGGCTCAGCCATATTGCATTTGTCGAGGTCAAGCTGGATGACACTCGCGAAAAGGCGCTTTTAGAATTCAACGCTGCGGTCAAAATCGTCCCAGAAGTCGCTGAATGTCATATGATCGCTGGCGGCTATGATTATTTGCTCAAGGTGCGCACCAGCAGCATCGAAGCGTACCGCGAAGCAATGGGGCAACGGATTTCCACTCTGCCGCATGTCCAATCTACCTCTACATTTGTGGCGATGGAAACCGTGGTCGAACAAACCAATCCGCGATTAAGTTCGCTGTAGGCACATCATCTGCGGTGCTGGGCGTAAATAGACCTTGCTATGTGGGTCTGTGGCTTGCGATGTATTGGGCATTGTCGCCGCAATAATACGTTTGGATCACTATGTCTTATTCCCAGTTTGCCCGTGCCTTTTGTCGCGCTGTTTTATGCGCTGGGCTGAGCATCTGCGTCATGGCCACGTCCGCGTGGGCCGACACGATCACCGTGTTCGCAGCCGCAAGTTTGAAAGCGTCTATGGATGATGTGACTGCTGCCTTTGAAGACAAATCAGACCATAAGGTGCAAACCTCTTATGCAGGTTCATCGGCCCTTGCACGGCAAATTGAACAGGGTGCGCCAGCGGATGTTTTCATAAGTGCCAACGTGGGTTGGATGGATCATTTAGAGGCCCAAGACCTGCTTGTCCCCAAGTCCCGCGTCGCGCTTTTGACCAATGCACTGGTGTTGATATCTCCTGTTGATATGGACGCCGACGTGGACCTGTCCCGAAATGCCAGCTTGATAGAGGCGCTTGGTGATACACCCTTGGCGATGGCCTTTGTCGATGCTGTGCCCGCGGGGATTTATGGCAAAGCGGTGCTGACATCGCTTGGTCTGTGGGATGCGGTGTCGCCAAAAGTGGCCCAAGCCGACAATGTGCGCGGGGCCTTGGCACTTGTTGCGCGGGGCGAGGCACGTCTTGGAATTGTTTACGCCACAGATGCCCGCGCAGAGCCACGCGTATCTGTCGTCGCAACGTTCCCCTCTGACAGCCATGCACCAATTGTATATCCCGTCGCGGAAATTGCGCCATCCTCACAAGGCGCGCAAGATTTTATGACCTATCTGGCGTCTTCTGAAGCACAGGCCATTTTTGAGTCCCATGGTTTTGGGTTGGTTCATTGATCGCCACACTGGGATTTTCTCCGACAGAGTGGCAAGCTATTGGCCTGTCGCTGAAAGTGGCCTGCATTGCCACTGTGTTTAGTTTGCCGTTCGGTATTTTTGTCGCTTACGCTTTGGTGCGGTGGAATTTTTACGGCAAACATTTCTTGAATGGTTTGGTGCATTTGCCGCTTGTTTTGCCGCCTGTTGTGACGGGATACATATTACTCGTCATTTTTGGAGTGCGCGGACCGATTGGCAGTTTTTTGCAAGATTGGGGTCTTGTTTTCGCCTTTCGTTGGACTGGTGCCGCACTGGCCGCTGCTATTATGGCGTTCCCTTTGATGGTGCGCGCTATTCGATTGTCACTTGAGGCGGTGGACCCAAAATTGGAACAGGCGGCCGCGACGCTAGGCGCATCTCGGTCTTGGGTGTTTTTGACCATCACGCTGCCCTTGGCTGTGCCGGGAATATTGGCGGGCGCGGTTTTGGCCTTTGCCAAGGCGCTGGGCGAATTCGGCGCGACGATCACCTTTGTGTCCAGCATTCCGGGCCAAACCCAAACCGTGCCTTCAGCGATTTATGCGTTGTTGCAAGTGCCGGGCCAAGAAGGCGCGGCACTGCGCCTTGTGGCGGTTTCTATCGTCTTGGCAATGGGGGCTTTGCTGTTTTCCGAAATCTTGGCGCGCCGCGCATCAAAACGGGTGGATGGCGCATGAGTCTTTTGATTTCAGTGCACCATAAATTTGGTGACTTCATCCTTGATGCAAAGTTCGAAGCGCCCAAAGGGCTGACGGTTTTGTATGGCCGTTCTGGTTCTGGAAAAAGTACCATCATCAATGCCGTCGCGGGCTTGTTGCGTCCGCAAAAGGCGCAGATCACCGTGGGATCGCAAGTGTTGCAAGACAGCGATGCACGCACTTGGGTGCCGCCGCACAAGCGCCGCCTTGGCTATATTTTCCAAGACAGTCGCTTGTTTCCACATCTGTCGGTTGCGGGCAATCTCGACTATGCAGCGCGCGCCTCAAGGCGCTCAATCGACACCGCTCACCGTGCGCAGGTGATTGATATGTTGGACATCGGCGCATTGCTGGCGCGCCGGCCTATAGCGCTTTCTGGCGGTGAAAAACAACGTGTCGCAATCGGGCGTGCGCTGCTGGCTGATCCGCAGGTGATCCTAGCGGATGAACCCTTGGCATCTTTGGACGGCGCGCGCAAAGCAGAAATTCTCCCTTATTTTGAACGTATCCGTGATGAAACGGACATTCCGATTCTCTATGTGACACATGCCGTCAACGAAGTTGCGCGCTTGGCCACAACCGTTATCGCGCTTGAAAAGGGCAAGGTCCTGCGCCAAGGCCCCGCGCGCGATGTTTTATCCGACCCACGTGCCCGCCCGATGGGATTGGGGGCCGTTGGCGCGGTTTTGGATGCTGTGATTAAAGCGCACCACGATGATGGGCTGACAGAACTTGACGCTGGCGGGGCTGCGTTTTTCTTGCCGCATGTGGCGCAGCCGATTGGTGCGAAAGTGCGCGTGCGCTTACCTGCTTCAGATGTGCTTTTGGCCCACCAACGCCCCTCGGGTCTGTCTGCACTAAATATTGTCTCAGGACAGGTTGAGGCGATACAAAACACATCCGAGTCTGGCGCGATTGTGACACTGTCGACCTGCGCGGGGCCAATTTTGGCACGTATCACCCAAAGGTCCGTGCGCGCCATGGATTTGCGTGTGGGCAACCCGTGTTGCGCCATCGTTAAAACGGTGGCGATTGCCTCTGATTTAGGCACTGATCTGGCTTAACGCGCACTGCCTTTTTTCAACAAATCCGCGACACTTGCCGCGCAAAACAACACTGCGGCAACGCAAACAATGGTCGGACCTGTGGGCGTGTCAAAATGAAACGCAAGTTGAATGCCCGCGAGCACTGACACCATGCCAATGCCCACAGCCAGCACGGCCATACGTTCGGGCGTGCGCGCGAAAGGCCGCGCTGCGGCGGCTGGGATCAACAGCATCGCAGCAATCAGCAAAACACCAACCACTTTGATCGCAACGGCAACCACCATCGCCAACGCGAGTGATAAAATCAGTTGTTCGCGGCGTGGTGAAATCCCCGCAGCCGAGGCCAGATCAGGGTTGAGCGTTGCAGTCAAAAGCGCGGACCAGCGAGTCAAAAGCAACAGCAGAACCAATGCTGCCCCACCCCAGATCACCAGCAAATCCATGCGCCCAACTGCCAAAATATCACCAAACAAATAGGCCATCAAATCAATGCGTACTCCGTCAATCAATGACACCGCCACAAGACCAAAAGCCAGTGAACTGTGTGCCATCACGCCCAGCAACGTGTCCATCGCATAGCCGCGACCGCCAAGCGCCGACACCGTCAGCGCCATGATCAAGGCGACAGATAAAACCCCGCCAAAAATCGACACGTTAAACGCCAATGCCAACGCCACACCTAAAATTGAGGCATGGGCCGTGGCATCACCAAAATAGGCCATGCGCCGCCAGACAACGAAACACCCCAAAGGCGCTGCAGCCATCACCACACCCAGACCGGCCAGCGTGGCGCGGATCATGAAATCATCAAGCAGGCTCATGGGTGTTCCTCATGCGCGATGGCATCATGTGAAGCGTCATCGTGTGATTGGTCATGATCGTGTGTGTGTTCATGCGCGCAGCTCTCATCATGGGTGTGGCTGTGTTGGTGACGATACAATGCCAGTGCGCCGTGCGTGCCCGAGCCAAACAACGCGCGGTATTCTGGGGCTGAGGCAACCGTTTCAGGGGCCCCTTCACAACAGATATGCCCGTTCAAACAAATCACTCGATCAGAGGCGGCCATCACCACATGTAATTCATGACTGACCATCAAAACAGCGCAGCCAAACTGTTGGCGTACCTGTTCAATCTGTGCATAAAAATCAGCAGACCCGGGTTGATCTAGACCTTGAGTGGCTTCGTCCAAGATCAAAATATGTGGGTTGTTCAGCAAGGCGCGGGCCAAAAGGACACGCTGAAATTGCCCGCCAGAAAGAGCGGTCATTTGCCGTTTGGCCAGATCACCCGCGCCCGCATCGGTTAGCGCTTTTGCCGCGACGGCATCGGTCACGCGGCGCGGCAGGCTTAGGAAACGGCGCACTGTTAAGGGCAGTGTCGGGTCGATGTGCAGCTTTTGTGGCACATATCCGATGCGCAAATTCGGCGCTTTCGTGATCGTGCCACCTGTTGGTTTGATCGCCCCCACAAGTGTGCGCAGCAACGTCGATTTTCCTGACCCGTTTGGTCCAACAATAGTGACGATTTCACCGGGCACCAAATCCAAGGTGACGTCATGCAGCGCAACTTTTGCGCCAATGTGAACGCAGACGTCTTTCAGCGATATAAGCGGTTGAGGCATGGTTTAGGCGCTCGCAGTTTCGGGGCGGCAATTGGGGCACAGCCCTTCGGCCTCAAGAATCGCACGTTCGATTTGGAAACCTGTTGAGTCTGCGATGCGCGCAATGCGACCTTGGGTCAGATCGGTTTCGGCCTCGGCAACTGAACTACAGACGCGACAAATCAAAAAGGCAGGTGTGTGTTCTTCGGCTGGATGAGCACAGGCAATAAATGCATTAAGGCGTTCAATTTTATGAACAAAGCCATGTTTTGTTAAAAAGTCTAAAGCGCGATAGGCAACGGGGGGTTGCGACCCAAGACCTTCTTCACGCAGGCGGTCCAGCACTTCGTAAGCTCCCAAAGCGCGGTGTTCTTCCAACAAGATTTCCAAGACGCGTTTACGCACCGGAGTGAATTGCAGACCTGCCGATATACAGTGCGCGTCAACGGTTGTGACGGTGTCTTTGATGCAGCTGTCGTGATCGTGGTGTGCGAATCCGATGGGGTCCATGACGTGTCCTTTATTCATTTGGGGGGTTGATATGTTATATTGTGACGTATATCAAGTGGTATGTTATAGTGTAACAGGATAAGCCCATGCCACGCATTCTCTCTACAATCACAGTTCTTACGTTTTGTGCATCTCCCGCGCTTGCCGAGGTGCCTTTAGTCGCTACAGATATCGCGCCGATCCATTCGTTGGTCTCGCAAGTTATGGGCGGGTTGGGGGAGCCCAGCCTGCTGATGTCCCAAGGTGCATCGCCCCATGATTACGCCCTACGCCCGTCTGACGCAAAGCATCTGCAGCAGGCTGATGTGGTGTTCTGGACGAGTGATAATCTGGCGCCGTGGTTGGGAAAAACGATCACGACTTTAGCGCCAAACGCGGTGTCGGTGCCTTTGGCCGAATCTGAAGCCAGCCTTAAAATTTCATTCCGCGAAGGCATGACGTTTGATGATCACGAGCATGGCACGGGCGAGGGTTATGTGGATCATGATGAAGAACATGACCACCATGACGCGGATGACGACGGCCATCACGATGCGGATGAGCATGACGAACACGGCGACGAACACGTGGATGCGCATGAGGAACATCACGATGAACACGGTGATGATCATGACGATCACGACGACGATAATGCCGAAGTGCACGATGAGCATGGTCACGATCACAGCGGCACCGATCCACATGCATGGCTTGACCCGCAAAACGCCATTATCTGGCTTGATCTGATTGCGCACACCCTGTCTGAAATCGACCCTGATAACGCCCAAACCTATGCCGACAATGCGGCCCTGTCTCATGTGGCACTCGAGGATATGATCAAGCGGATTGATACCCAATTGGCCGATGAGCATGATCTGAAATTCGTCGTCTTCCATGACGCGTATCATTACTTTGAGGCCCGCTTTGGCCTTTCTGCTATGGGTGCCATTTCTTTGGGCGATGCCGCCGCGCCAAGCCCGATGCGCATTGCCGAACTGCGTGACAAGATCACCGCACAAGGTGTCGATTGCGTTCTGTCCGAGCCACAATTCAACGCAGGACTGGTTGATACGCTTTTGGAAGGCACCTCAGCCGCGCGTGGCGTGATTGATCCTTTGGGTCAAAATATCGCCCTTGGGCCTGATTTTTACCCCGCTCTGATCCAAGGTGTCGCTGATAGTTTCGATGTGTGTAGATAATTCTGCGTAACGCTGCGCCGTGCCCTTGTTTGTAGGGCGCGGCGTCTTTACATCTCACCGTATGAAAAAATGGATCCCTTTTGTAAAATCGGCCCCGCGCGTTAGCGTGGTACGCCTAAATGGTGCAATCATGACCCGCCAAGGTGGGCTTAATGATCAATCTTTGGCCGCAGCGATCGAACGCGCCTTTAAGCGCGGTAAACCCGATGCTGTCGCCTTGTCGATCAATTCGCCCGGCGGCTCGCCTGTGCAATCGTCATTGATCGCAGCCCGCATTCGCCGTTTGGCCGATGAAAAAGAAATCCCTGTCTATGCTTTCGTCGAAGATGTGGCCGCCTCTGGGGGCTATTGGCTCGCTTGTGCAGCCGAAGAAATCTACGTCGATCCATGCTCTATTGTCGGCTCCATCGGAGTCATCTCGGCGGGGTTCGGGTTTGACAAACTGATCGAAAAACACGGCGTAGAACGGCGCGTTTACACGGCTGGAAAATCCAAAAGCCAGATGGACCCGTTCAAGCCTGAAAATGCGGCCGATGTGAAACGTATCAAATCACTGCAGGTCGAAATCCACGATGCCTTTGTCGCGCATGTGCAAGCCTCGCGTGGCACAAGATTGAGCACTGAAACCGAACTGTTCGATGGCTCGTTTTGGACCGGCACCAAAGGCGAATCCTTGGGGTTGGTTGATGGCATCGGCCATCTCATTCCAATGATGAAAGACATCTACGGCGATCAGGTTCAGTTTGCGGTCTATGGCCCTAAAAAACCAATATTTCAACGTTTTGGCGCACAGTTGAGTGCCGCGTTCACATCTTCAGTCGAAGAACATGCGCTTTGGGCGCGCTTTGGGCTTTGACATGATTTTTAAAATCATCACGTTGTTTCTTGTCGCCATGATGGTGCTGGCTCTGTTCGGAAAATTCCGATTTCCGGGACAAGACAAACTCAAAGCACTGACCTGCAAAAAATGCGGGCGGTATAAGATAGGTAAAGGCCCTTGTGCCTGTGAAAAGGGCAAGTTTTAATGGACTTTATTCTCGCGTGTGTTGGTTTGGTTGTGTTGCTTTTGGCGGGGGATGCTTTGGTGCGCGGGGCGGTCAATCTGTCTTTGCGGATCGGTATTCCTGCCTTGATCGTCAGTCTGACCATCGTCGCCTTTGGCACCTCTGCGCCAGAACTGCTTATTTCTGTTTCTGCCATCCGTGAGGGTGTGCCCGGCTTGGCGTTGGGCAATGTGATCGGGTCAAATACGGCGAATATTTTGCTGGTGCTGGGCATTCCTGCTTTGATCACCACGCTGCATGTGACTGACAATTCCACCCGTGCCAGTTATCTGCAAATGCTTGCGGGCACGGCACTGTTTATTGGATTGGCTAGCTTTGGGTCGTTCACTTGGGTGTCGGGTCTTGTGTTGCTGGCGGCCTTGGCAGCCATGTTGACCCACGCGGTCTACGAGGTGCGCTGCCACCGTCGCAATACGGCTATGGCCTGTCTTGAAACCATCGCAGCAGAAAGTGCAGTTGAAGATCTCGAAGGGGCTGATCCCGATCTACCATGGTGGAAAATCATCGTCTTTTTGATCGTGGGCCTCATCGGCCTGCCCATCGGCGCCGAGCTTTTGGTCAATGCGTCAACAAATATAGCCCGTGAACTTGGCGTGTCTGAAACCGTGATCGGCTTGACACTTGTGGCCATCGGCACCTCTTTGCCAGAACTTGCAACCACTGTCATGGCCGCTTTGCGCAAGCAGGCAGATGTGGCGTTTGGCAACGTAATTGGGTCGAATATGTTCAACCTTTTGGGTATCATTGGCGTGTCCAGTCTGATTGGCGAACTGCCCGTTGCCCCTGAATTAATGCGCTTTGATATTTGGATCATGCTGGCGGCATCGCTGTTGTTAGGTGTTTTCGTGCTCAAGAAAATAAATATCACGCGGGTCTGGGGAATTATCTTTACAGCACTCTATGTTGGCTATGTTGTGAGTGTCTTGCTCTAAGGGGGCAACATGATGCGAAATCAAAAAGCACTGGTGACAGGCGCGGGAAAACGTATCGGGCGTGCAATGGCGTTGTCACTTGGGCAACGCGGATTTGATGTCGCGGTGCATTTTTCCAATTCGCATGATGAGGCCAATGAGGTGGTCGACCTTTTGCACGCTATGGGCGTCAAAGCGGCAGCCATTCAGGCAGATTTGTTGATTGAGGCCGAGACCCAAACCTTGGTTGCGCGCGCGGCCGCCGCGTTGGGTGGCCCGCTGACATTGCTGGTCAACAACGCCTCTATCTTTGAAAATGACGCGTTGGGCACAGTCACCCGTGACAGTTGGGATCGTCACATCGAAAGCAACCTGCGCGCGCCTGTGGTGCTTACCCAAGCCTTTGCTGCGCAGGTGCCTGAACTGGGTTTCGATTCCCAAAAAGAACCTGTGGCCACAGGGCTGGTGATCAATATGGTTGATCAGCGTGTGAACAATTTGACCGCAGATTTCACCAGTTACACGATTGCCAAGATGGGGCTTTGGGCCTTTACGCAGACCGCTGCACGGGGCCTTGCGCCGCGTATTCGGGTCAATGCGATTGGCCCCGGTCCGACATTGCAAGGCGCGCATCAAACGCCGCAAGACTTTGCGCGTGAACGGGCAGAAACAGCGCTTGGGCGTGGGGCAAATACATCAGATATCACAGCCGCTTTGGACTATTTCATTGATGCTATTTCCGTCACAGGACAGCTTATTTGCACGGATGGGGGCCAGCATTTGGTGTAAAGCCCTGTGAGGGTTAAGGCCCTGAATAAGCGGCATATCGCGTCTGTGCGACAAAAGTTGTGCACCTAGCCCCTCAAATGGATTTGAATGTTACTAAAATGTAAACAAATTCAATGATTTGACGGAAGATTTTAAAAATACATAGAAAAATCAATGACTTGAAAATATGCCTAATTTTAAGGCATTTGCGTGAAATCGCTTAAAACAAAGGAAAAACGCACCTTCCAGGAGAGTTATCATCAGGGTTATCCACAGAAATGGTGGATTTGTTTCCTCTTGCTCTCCCTGCCATAAGGTTGCAGCTAACACGGGAATCACAGCAGAGTGCAGATGACGGACGACACCCAGCCAACAGCCGCTAAAGATGTTCCAAAAGGTCACAAAGTGATCGAGGGATATTTGCGTACGATCGATGGGTCGCCCGGCGTGTACCGGATGCTCGATCCTGAGCATAAGGTGCTGTATGTGGGCAAAGCGCGGCACCTGAAAAACCGTGTGTCCAGCTATGCGCGTCCGCATGGCCACTCTGCCCGCATCGCGCGGATGATCTCTGAAACCAGTCAGATGATGTTCCTCACCACGCGCACCGAAACCGAAGCGCTGTTGCTTGAGCAAAACCTGATCAAGCAACTCAAACCACGCTATAATGTGCTGTTGCGCGATGACAAAAGCTTTCCCAATATCATGGTCACCAAAGACCACGACTTTCCGCAGATCACCAAACATCGCGGTAAAAAAGCACGCAAGGCGGCCTATTACGGACCCTTCGCATCTGTGGGCGCGGTGAACCGGACGCTGCACCAACTTGAGCGCGTGTTCTTACTGCGCAACTGTTCCAACAGCGAATTCGAGGGTCGCACACGCCCGTGTTTGCAGTACCAAATCAAACGATGCACAGCGCCCTGCGTCGGCAAAATTTCCAAAGACGATTACATGGAAATGGTCAACGACGCTGAAAAGTTTTTGCAAGGCAAAGACAAAAGCGTGCAGCAACGCTTGGCCGCGCAAATGCAGGCGGCTTCTGACGCTATGGAATTTGAACGCGCGGCAGCCCTGCGTGACCGCATCAAAGCCATGACCCAAGTGCAAACAGCCCAAGGCATCAATCCGCGTACAGTGACCGAGGCCGATGTCATAGGTTTGCATATGGAAGGCGGGCAAGCCTGCGTTCAGGTGTTTTTCATTCGTGCCAATCAAAACTGGGGCAACCGCGATTTCTATCCGCGTATCGCCGCAGACAACAACGCCAGCGAAGTGCTGACCGCCTTTATCGGGCAGTTCTACGACCAAAAAGATCCACCAAAGCAGCTGATCTTGTCCCACGGCATCGAAGACATGGACTTGATGCAAGAGGCGCTGACAGAAAAGCTGGGCCAAAAGGTCGACATCATTCACCCGCAGCGGGGCGAAAAATCGGAACTTGTCACCTTTGCCCTGCGTAATGCTCGCGAAAGCTTGGGCCGTAAAGTGTCGGAAAGCGCCGCGCAAACCAAACTGCTCAAAGGTGTGGCCGAAGCTTTCGATCTGCCACAAATGCCGACCCGTATCGAAGCCTATGACAACTCGCATATCCAAGGGGCCCATGCCGTGGGCGCGATGGTTGTGGCGGGGCCTGATGGCTTTATCAAATCGCAGTACCGCAAGTTCAACATCAAAGATACCGATCTGACCCCCGGCGATGATTTCGGCATGATGAAAGAGGTGATGACACGCCGTTTCAAACGCCTGCTGAAAGAAGACCCCGAACGCAAAGGCGATACATGGCCAAGCTTGCTGTTGATCGATGGTGGTGCGGGGCAGGTGTCAGCGGTGCAAGAAATTATGGACGCGCTGGGCGTGGCTGACATTCCGATGGTCGGCGTGGCCAAAGGCGAGTTTCGCGATCACGGCAAAGAAGAATTCCACCGCACAGGCAAGCGTCCCATCGCCTTGCAACGCAACGATCCTGTGCTCTATTTCATCCAACGTATCCGCGACGAAGTGCACCGTTTTGCCATTGGCACCCACCGTGCAAAACGATCTAAAGCGCTGATTGCAAACCCGCTTGATGGTGTGCCTGGTGTGGGCGCGACCCGCAAACGCGCGCTCTTGGCACATTTCGGATCGGCAAAAGCTGTGGCGCGGGCCAATCTGGCAGACCTGAAAGCCGTCGACGGTATTTCAGGCACAGTGGCACAAACCATTTATGACTTCTTCCATGAAGGCGATTGAACAGGTAAAGAGAATACTATGACATGGAACATCCCAAATATTCTCACCGTCTTCAGGCTGCTTTGCGCGCCTGCAGTCGCGATCGCCTTTCTCGCTTTGCCGCATCCAATTTCTGATTGGGTCGCCCTGATTTTGTTCGGGGGGGCATCGCTCACCGATTGGTTCGATGGCTTTCTCGCACGCAAATGGAATCAGATGAGCAAATTCGGCACCATGCTTGATCCCATCGCGGATAAGGCCATGGTGATCACTGCAATTGCTGTTTTGGCGATGAATTTTGGCCCTTCACCGTTGATCATCGTGCCCGCCGTATTCATCTTGCTGCGCGAAACATTCGTGTCAGGCTTGCGTGAATTTTTGGGCGAAACAGCGGGGCTTTTAAAAGTCACCAAACTGGCCAAATGGAAAACCACGACCCAGATGGTCGCCATCGCGGTTCTGTTTTCGTATGGGCTGTTTGCGCATTATTTGGGCATGGGCACTTTCGGCATGGATGGCGCGACGATGAGCGCGATTTTGGCGGGTGAGATATCTGACGAAACGGGTCTGCGCCTAAGCTTTTATGGCGCAATGTTGTCTTATAATGGCGGTATCATTTTACTCTGGATCGCTGCGGTTTTGACCGTGATCACCGGAATTGATTATCTGCGCAAAGCCATGCCGTTTTTGACCGAGGACGCGTGATGATCGACGTGGTCTATTTCGCATGGGTGCGCGAACGCATCGGCGTGCCGCGCGAACAGATCGACACCACGGCTGCGACCGTGATGGACCTTGTGACCGAATTGACCGCGCGCGAAGACCGCTACGCTTTGGCCTTTAGCGACCTCGACAGTTTGCGGGTTGCTGTGGACCAAGAGTTGGTTGATTTCGATGCGCCACTGGTTGGCGTGCGCGAAGTCGCATTTTTCCCACCGATGACGGGCGGCTGATCATGCGAGTCTCTGTGCAATCCCAAGACTTTGATCTTGCGACCGCGTTGCATGGGTTCGGGACCGCCAAAAACACTGGCGCGACCGTTACCTTTACAGGGCTTGTGCGCGACGATACCGGTCAGTTGGATTACATGGAAATCGAACACTATCCGGGTATGTGCGAAAACGCGATTTTGAAGATTGCGCAAGACGCTGAGCAGCGCTGGGGGTTGACCGATTGCTTGGTCATTCACCGCTACGGCAAGCTGAACGTTGGCGCGCAAATCATGATGGTTGCCACAGCAGGGCGTCACCGTGTGGACGCTTTTGACGCTGCCACATTTTTGATGGATTATCTAAAATCCAGAGCGCCGTTTTGGAAAAAAGAAGTCAGTCTGGGGGGCGCATCGTCAGAATGGGTGTCCGCCAAAGACAGCGATGAGACCGCGCTTAAACGTTGGTAATCATTGCCTAGGGACAAGCGCATTTAGGTGGATTTGAAACCTGCCATACAAATGTCCGACACATAGCTGACAGATATCAGACGCCCAGCATACGGTTTGCAGACGTCATTTTCCGCTGTTTATTCGGCGTTTTGACGCTCAACATAGGTGCGCAATTCTTCGGCTTCGTGGCGGGCTTCACGTAGGCCTTCCATAGCGGCGCGCAGCTCTGCTTCGGTTTGGGTTTGCTGGTTGCTCATCTCGGCTTCGCGTTGCTGATAATAGGTGATCGCTTGGTCGCGTTGCTCTTCGGCTTCGTGCAATTGCTGGGCCATTGTATCGAGATCAGACATGTCGCCATTGCCCACGCGAACAAAGCGGTGGATCATCCAATGTGTGAACCAACCCATTAAAAAGGCTATGAAAAGAACGATCGCCGTTGCGATGATGAGTTCTATTCTATTCATTGTTTTCCCCGTTCGTGTCTTGTGTGGCCGTGTCGCTTGTTTGTGTATCTGTTTGGGCGGCGTCATCCAAGAGTTTAAAGGTAATGCGGCGGTTGGCTTCGCGACCTTCTTCGGTGTCATTGTCCGCGATAGGTTCCTCTTCGCCGTAGCCTTTGGCGGTAAATTTAACCCCGATGACACGGCGCCCCAACAAGGCATCCAGCACGGCATTTGCGCGTGCTTGGCTCAACTGTTGGTTCATGGTTTCGCGCCCTTGAGAATCGGTGTGACCGCCGATTTCCATTTGCATATCTTCGCAGTCTTTCAGCGCTTTCGCGAGGCGATCGAGTGTATCATCTGCCGATGAATCTACATCTGTAGAGCCCGGCGCAAAAACGATTTTCCCATTTGAAATAATGCTGTTAGCGGAATCGACGCATTCTTGCGGTGTCGGCAAATTCAAAATTGGATCGAGCTTTCGAATGTATTTGACCGTGATGTCATACTCTTGCGCATCGCCAAGTCGCGAGGACAACAAACGGGTGATTTCAGCGTTTGCAGTTGGGTCGCCAGATTCGCCGCGCACATAGATTTGGTCGTCGTGTACCGTGACAGATCCTTGGTTCAAATGGCTGAGCACATCGACTGATGTCATCACTCGGGTTGACCAGTCGCGTGGTAAATCAGCATCGATGCGCATGGCTGAATAGATTGCTTGTGATCCAAAAGCTGCACCTGCAAGGGCTTCTGTGGCAATACGGCTGCGGTCGTCTGGTACGCGCCCACGCAGTTGCACTTGCCCCTCAGGGGACCGCAGAGCGACGAATTCGTTTATGTCTTCCTTGGCCACCTCATCAGTGCTGACAGGCAGGGTGGTGTGCAGAGAAAACGTGTCTGGGAGCGCGGCTTCTAAGTCGCCTGCAACGCGGTCCAAAACCGCTTCACTGGTGCCTTCCGCTGCGATCAAAGATACGTCCGCATCCGAAAATGTGATAGAGCCGCCGCCGAGTTGTTGGACGGCACGCATCCCTGATTCGACTGCATTTGCCCAAGAGGTCGAGGGCGCACCAAGACCAACAATACAGTTTGGATCATCGATCCCCATCGCTTTGGCTGCAGCCAATAAACGCGCATGTCCTTGAGGTGTTTCTGCTGTGCAAGCATCAAACCGTGCACCGTCTTCGTCGATCAAAAAGCGCGCTGTGAAAGGCGTAATGACAGGGCGTGGTGATGTGATATTGATCAAGGCAACCACACCGCTTGGCGCGTTGGCTTGCAAGTCGCGTTCGAAATTGGCTTTTTGTTCTTTGCTGTCGGCGAGCGCAGTAATATCGATCCGGTCCGCAGCCAGAGATATTTTGGATCGCTGCAAAAGTTTGATCGCTTCAACGCCAAACCTTGTGACCTCGGCCCAGTGCTCGGGTTCATCATAGTCCGCATGCTCAAGCAAATCTGCGACGGAACCTGTGCCGCCAGCTTTTTTGAGCGTTTCGATAAAGCGCTCACGATCCCAAGAGGTTGGCACCAAACCGATCAAGGAAATCCCTTGGTCATTGCGCAAAATTTCAATTGAAAAATGTGGAGGGGGTGTGACCTCTTGTTCGGCTATGCCCATCACATTCATAACGCGCGCGGCATCAACAACATGGCCAGCGGCGCGTTGGGCTGCCAATTGCGCCGCTTCATTTGGCGCATTGCCGGTCAAAATAACCTGAAGCCCATCGGCATCGACCGTGACCCATTCGAACCCTGCAAGTTCCATTTGAGCGGCGACCGCACTTTGCGATGTGCGCTGAATGGTGTTTGCTCCAATGGAGGCTGCCCCAAGGGACAAAATAGCTGCAGCGCAAAACGCGCCAAGTACGGGTAGTAGAGAGGAAAGGCGCATGAGGGCTTCTGTCCGTTTTTTCGCTTGTACTGAACGTCTTAGGGGGTCTGGCCGCGCGCTGCAATCACACGAAGACAGAGATGGCAAGAAACAGCGCAGCCAACAGGCCTGCATTGCGGTTTGAGCGGAACAACATGAGACAATTGTCAGGGTTATCGATGTCGAGTTTGCTGAGCTGCCATGTCATGTGCCACCCCATAGCCCACGCCCCGCCAAGTGCTAGGATCAGTGACAACATAGATCCGGTGATCAATGCTTCAATCACAGCCGCGGCGAACAAAATGATTGAGATAATCAAGAATCGTTTCAGCCAACGCGCAGTGCCGATTCCAAACAATCGTGCCGTAGATTTTATGCCGATCAGGGCGTCATCATCTTTGTCTTGATGGGCATAAATGGTGTCATAAAATAGCGTCCATGCGATGCCAGACAGGTACAAAAACACAGGGGCCGCGCTGAGATCGCCTGCGACAGCGGCATAAGCCAACAAGGCGCCCCAGTTGAATGCGAGACCCAAAAATACTTGCGGCCACCACGTAAAGCGCTTGGCAAACGGGTAAACCGCAACTGGAATGAGCGACACAAACCCAAGCACAATAGCCAGTTGACCAAAGCTGATCAAAATACAAAAGGCGATCAGGCATTGGATCGCCATCCACAAGGCAGCTTGTTTGGTAGTGATTTGACCTGATGGCAGAGGCCGGCTTTTGGTACGTGCGACTTGTGCGTCAAATTTGCGATCTGTGATATCGTTCCATGTACAGCCCGCTCCGCGCATCAGCCACGCGCCAAATGCGCAGCCGACCATGATCCAAACAGTGCGCAGTGTCAGCTCTTGTGCCACTGAGGCCGCCAAAAGCGCGCCCCACCAACACGGCAATAACAAAAGCCATGTTCCAATCGGTCGATCAGCCCGCGACAGGCGCAAATAGGGCCGCGTCCAAGCAGGGGCACGTGTGTCCACCCAGTTGTCTTTGACAGCATCGGCGACTTGACCTGTTAAAACTTCATCTTGCAGGTCTGGCGCTTGGCGTTTGTCGGTCATATGTATTGTCCATGGTTCAAGCTAAAGTCAGACTCTTTGTAGATCACCCACTGTCCCAAGGGCAAACTGTTCCCCTTGATAAGGACCAGTCAAATTACCTTTTTGCCGTGATGCGGCTGAAAGAGGGCGCATTTGTCGCGCTGTTCAATGGGCGTGATGGTGAATATCAGGCCGAAATCACCGTGGCCAACAAGCGTGGCGGTGAACTTGTGTGTCATGCGCAAAGCAAACCTTTGCTAATGCCGCCCGATCTTTGGCTTATGTTCGCGCCGATTAAAAAAGCGCGCACTGATTTTATCGTTGAAAAAGCTGCCGAAATGGGGGCAGCCAAAATTCTGCCCATCAATACTGATTACACCAATTCCGACCGTATTCGCCAAGATCGCTTGCAGGCCCACGCGCTTGAAGCGGCTGAACAATGTGGTGGCACCTATGTGCCCGAAGTGACGGAGTTGCAAAAACTCGACCGGCTTTTGGCTGATTGGGACCAGACGCGCCAGATCATGTTTTGTGACGAAGCTCTGGTGGGCGCGGCCGAGGTGCTTGGGGCTGTCAAAGGCGACAAATGGGCCATTTTAATCGGGCCTGAAGGCGGGTTTTCCGCTGCGGAACGGCAAAAGTTACATGATCTGCCATTCGCACACCCTGTTTCATTGGGGCCGCGTATCTTGCGCGCAGACACCGCTGCAGTGGCCGCAATGACGGTTTGGCAGCAGCATTTGGGAGATTGGTCATGATCCGTACCGAAGTGCGTGCAGCAGCGTGGCGTCTACGCGAGGTCATTTTGGCCGTTGGTTTTATGATCTTGTTTGCGTGGTGGGCCATGGCCAGCTTTGGTTTCATTCGGTGGCTGGCTTTTGGCCTAGTGGCGATATGTGTCATCATCGCTTTCGCTGCCTTTCAACGGGCGCGGTTTGCGTCGCACGGGCAGGGTGTTGGTGTGGTTGAAGTCGATGAAGGCGTCGTGAGCTATTTGACTGCGTACACTGGCGGTCAGGTGGAAATTGAAGCGTTGACCTCAGTGATCCTGATTCCTGCACACAGGGGGGCTGCGCACTGGCAGCTTGAAGCACCGGGGCAAATCCCACTGAATATCCCGCTGGACGCTGTGGATGCCGAAAAGTTGTTTGATGTTTTTGTGTCTCTTGATGGGATCGAAACTGAACGCATGCTAAGGCAAATTAAAGAGACGCCAAAATCGCCAGTGGTGATATGGCGAAAACGCACACTCGCTCTGCATTGACTTCGCAGGGCGCTTGGCACAACTGTAAAAGCCTTATTTAACTCCACCGGAGATCTGACATGTCCATTCCACAATCCGGCGGCGGCCAGATCGATAGCTTCGACGACTTGGTCACTTATTTTGCCAAGGGTAATAAGCCCAAGCAAGATTGGAAAGTCGGCACAGAGCACGAAAAGTTCGGCTATTGCAAAGACACGCTGCGCCCGATTCCCTATGAGGGCGAGCGCTCGATCAAAGCCATCTTGGAAGGCTTGCAATATCGCTATGCATGGGACCCTGTGTTTGAGGGCGAATACCTGATTGGTCTCACCAAAGAGGGCGCGAATGTGTCGCTTGAGCCGGGCGGACAACTTGAATTGTCTGGCGCGCCGTTGGACAACATCCACCAAACCTGTGACGAAGTTCACGTGCATCTGCGCGAAGTCCAAAGTGTTGCGGATGAAATCGGAGCTAAATTTATAGGGCTTGGCGCCGCGCCCCACTGGTCACATGACGACATGCCGTTGATGCCCAAAGGCCGTTATAAGTTGATGGATGCCTATATGGGCACTGTCGGCACGGCTGGTACGCAGATGATGCGCCGCACCTGTACGGTGCAAGTAAATCTCGATTTCGCGTCTGAATCTGACATGGTGCAAAAGTTCCGCGTCGCCTTAGCGTTGCAACCTGTGGCGACTGCGCTTTTCGCCAATTCACCATTTTTTGAGGGGAAGCTCAACGGTCACAAATCGTGGCGCTCACGTATTTGGCGTCATTTGGATGACAGCCGCACAGGCATGTTGCCGTTTGTGTTTGAAGACGGCATGAGCTTTGAACGCTACGCTGATTTCGCTCTCGATGTGCCAATGTATTTCGTCTACCGCGATGGCAAGTATATCAACGCGTTGGGCATGTCGTTCCGTGATTTTCTAAAAGGCGAATTGCCTGCTTTGCCCGGTGAAAAGCCTACGATGTCTGATTGGGCCGACCATTTAACCACGATTTTCCCCGAAGCACGGATCAAACAATACATGGAAATGCGCGGCGCGGATGGTGGCCCTTGGCGTCGCCTGTGCGCTTTGCCTGCATACTGGGTTGGCATGATGTACGATCAATCTGCGCTGGATGCTGCATGGGATATTGCCAAAGATTGGACGCCGGAGTTCCGCGAAGAATTGCGCGTTGCCGCGTCAGTCGATGGCCTGCAAGCCAAAGTACAGGGCGTCAAAATGATGGATCTGGCTCGTGAAACCATCGCAATATCCGAAAGTGGCCTTGTGGCGCGTGCCCGCGAAGGTGCGGGTGGCTTGGTTCCAGATGAAACGCATTTCTTAAACGCGCTCAAAGACAGTCTTGAGTCGGGCCAAGCTCCCGCAGATGAACTGATCGCCAAATTCAATGGCGAATGGAACGGTGACGTCACCCGCGTGTTTGATGAATATTCTTACTGATCTACTGTGATCCAGGCATGAAAAAGCCCCGCTCATTTGGCGGGGCTTTTTGCATTTCTAATGACATGGTTTAGTTTGCTACGCCAAAATCTCTGACAGGTTTTAAATGCCGTTTGAATATCAATTGGACCCACTTATTTTTTACCAATTTTTGTTTCTTCACCTGCGCGCAGTCGCGTGATGTTCTCGCGGTGTTTATAAAAGATAAGCGCTGATAAAACGGCCACTAAAATTGCACCATGCAGGTGGTAGAACACGATCGTATAAATCGGCGCAAGCAGGGCTGCGACCAAGGCAGACAGGCTGGAATAGCGTGTGACAACGGCCACCAAAAGCCATGTTGCACAGGCGGCCAAGCCCACTGGAAATGAAAGCGCCAAAAGCGTGCCAAGGAATGTCGCAACGCCTTTTCCGCCTTTGAATTTCAAAAATACAGGATAAAGATGTCCGAGCATCGCACAAAGTGCTGCAACACCAGCACCGTCTTCGCCGACCAAAACGCGGGCGATTAAAACAGCGGCGGCACCTTTGCCACTATCGCCAAGCAACGTCAAAAAGGCTGCCAGCTTATTGCCCGTGCGCAAAACATTCGTGGCACCGATGTTGCCCGATCCGATATTGCGCAAATCCCCAAGCCCAAAGGCCCGCGCCATCACAATACCAAAGGGAATAGACCCAAGCAGATAGGCCAACACAGCAGTTAAAATTAGCATCATATCGTGCCCCTTTGGGTCAATTTAAGTTGCATCGAACACGCGGATGCCAGCCACCCAAGTGCCTTTGATCTTACCTTGCATCCGCGCGCCATCAAACGGTGTGTTTTTCGACTTCGAGTGCAGTTTTGAACGGTCCATCACGAAAGGTGCTTCGGGATCGAAAAGTACGAAATCTGCGGGGGCGCCAACGCTTAAGCGGCCGCAATCTAACCCAAGCCGTTTGGCGGGGTTAAGTGACATCGCACGGAACAAGGCTGGTAAGGTAATTTGCTCGGCATGCACCAATCGCATCGCGGCAGGCAAAAGCGTTTCAAGCGCCACAGCACCAGATGCGGCTTCCTCAAACGGCAAGCGTTTGCTTTCTTCGTCTTGTGGCGTGTGCATTGATGAAATGATATCAATCAGGCCCGACGCTACAGCATCTACCATCGCCAAACGGTCATCTTCTGAGCGCAGCGGCGGTTTGACTTTGAAGAACGTGCGGTAGTCGCCAACATCATATTCATTTAGCGTCAAATGGTGAATCGATACGCCTGCTGTGACATCAAGCCCATTTGCCTTGGCCCGCTCAAGTGCAGGCAGCGCGCGTGCGGTGGACAGTTGATCAAAGTGATATTTCACCCCAGTCATTTCCACCAATGCAATGTCGCGGTCTACGGCCATGCGTTCGGCCATGGGTGACACAGCGGGTAGGCCGCGCAACGACGCGAATTTCCCCGATGTCACGGCGGCACCTTTGCTTAAGGTTGGTTCTTGTGGGTGACCGATCACGAGCACGCCTAGCGATCGTGCGTAGGTCATGCAGCGTTGCAAAACTTTGGTATTTTCTACCACGTGATCGCAGTCAGTAAAGGCGACTGCGCCTGCGTCTTTCATAAAACCGATTTCGACCATCTCGTGGCCCGCACGGTCTTTGGTCAGGGCTGACATGTGCTTCACATGCACGATGGCATCGGTAGCGGCGCGGCGTTCTACGAATTCCAATACCTCTGGTGTGTCGATCGCATTCAACGTATCGGGGCGCGTCACAATTGTGGTCACACCGCCCGCTGCGGCAGCGCGCCCTGCAGATGCAAAGCTTTCTTTGTGCCGCTCGCCAGGTTCCGAGACTTTCACGCCCAAATCGACAATGCCGGGTGCCAAGCATTTACCACCGCAATCGATGATGTCGCCTTTGGGTGGTGTGCCCGTGCCAGTTTCGGCGATGACACCGTTTTCAACGCGCAACCATCCAAATGTGTCCGTCAGGGTTTCTGGATCAATTAAGCGGGCATTGATGAACACACTCATGGGCGGCCTCTTTGGCTAAAACGAATTGAAACGTGACTTGAAGCGCGACGGGCTGGGCAGGGCATTATCCACCTATCCAAACAAACAGGGCGACGAAAACCGCAAGGAAGATCAACACAAATGTTGCCACCATACCGCCAATACGTGCGTCAGATTTTGCGGGTTTGCCTTGGGGCAATTCGCCTGCTGCGGATGTGCTTTCCAGTGCCTCATGTGCGGGCGTTGTCTGGGGCTGATTGTAGCGCGCAACAAAGCTGAGCGGCGCACTGGGCGCGAACTTGCTCTGGCCGTTTTCCAAGCCCTGCGAGAATACCAACAAAATATGACCCGCCAAATTATCTAACATTTGTGCATCGTCGTTGATGTCCAAGCCGTTGCCTTCGGTCAAATAATTGGAAAACCCATAGGCCTTGAGCGCTTCTAGATCTAAGACCTCAACGAAATCATGATCTGGAAAGGGCTGTACGCCTAAAGCTGTCCCTAAAGGCCAGATTTGCGCATCATCGTTGATGATTTCATGAGAAAACCAGTCGATTTCATCTTCGGGTAAATCGATTTTAAACAGCCACACCGAACGATATGGGGCGTTGCTGATATCAAGCAACGCACTCATGCCATGACACCGGTGTTGGCAGCGGCTTTTTCAGCACGCAAATTGCGCGCCAACAAATCCATCGCGGCCATGCGCACGGCAACGCCCATTTCGACTTGCTCTTGGATCACCGATCGATTGATGTCATCTGCGATGGTTCCATCAATTTCAACGCCACGGTTCATCGGGCCAGGGTGCATCACAATCGCATCATCTTTGGCGTGGGCAAGCTTGGCGGCATCTAATCCATAGCGGTGAAAGTATTCGCGCTCGGACGGAATAAATCCGCCATCCATCCGCTCTTTTTGCAAACGCAGCATCATGACGACATCAACGTCTTTCAGCCCCTCTTCCATGTCTTCATAGACTTCGCAGCCCAGCTCATTCATGCCCGCAGGGATCAAAGTCGGCGGTCCGACTAGCCGTACACGGTTTTCCATTTTGCCCAAAAGAATCAAGTTCGAGCGGGCCACACGCGAATGCGCTATGTCGCCACAAATAGCGATGGACAAGCGGTGCAAGCGCCCTTTGGCGCGACGTATGGTCAAAGCGTCCAGCAAGGCTTGGGTCGGGTGCTCGTGGCGTCCGTCGCCTGCATTTAACACAGCGCAATTCACTTTTTGGGCCAGTAAATCAACGGCACCCGAATGAGGGTGACGTACAACCAAAAGATCGGGGTGCATGGCATTCAGCGTCAACGCGGTATCAATCAGCGTTTCGCCTTTTTTGATTGATGAGGCCTGCATCGCCATATTCATCACGTCCGCGCCCAAACGTTTGCCCGCCAGCTCAAATGAGCTTTGCGTGCGTGTGGAGTTTTCAAAAAACATGTTGATTTGCGTCATGCCCGCCAAAGCGTCAGAGTGTTTATTGGCTTGGCGATTGAGGTCGACATAGCTGTCAGCCACATCCAAAATTGTGGTAATTTCTGTGGGATGCAGGGGCTCGATGCCGAGAAGGTGTTTTTGCCGAAATGCCATAGAGCCCCCTTTGCGCCGCACAGGTTTGCGGCATCTTTGATCTGCTTATAGAAACTCGGGCGCTGTGCGGCAATGCTGCGTGGGTGCTTTCTTATGATTTACCTTCTTGAGATAGACGCGTACCGTGCCCGAATGGAGACTCAGATTGATTATTGGGATGCGCATGCGCTTTTAGAGTGGCAAGTCGAGCTTGGCGTTAGCGAAGCTATCGGCGAAACTCCTGTGAATCGTTATGAGATCCCTGCGGTTGCGCCCAAGCCCGCTGCTGTTGCTGTATCTGATGCGCCACCCGCACCAGTGAAAGCCCCAGAAATTGATGCTGTCGATGTTGCACAAAAGGCTGTGGCTGGTGTGACCTCAATCGAGGCGCTGTGCGCGGTATTGGAATCGTTTGAACTATGTGACTTGCGGCGTGGCGCGCGCAATATTGTATTTCAAGACGGCATCATTGGCGCGCGCGTCATGGTCATTGGCGATGCGCCCAACCGCGAGGATGATATTGCAGGTACGCCATTTACGGGAACTGCGGGCGCTTTGTTTGACAAAATGTTCGGGGCGATTGACCTAAGCCGCACAGCGCAAGATGTGGCACAGGGACTATACGTCACAACCGCGCTGCCGTGGAGACCACCGGAAAATCGCGACCCAAGCGCCGCTGAAATTGCAATGCTGAGGCCATTTTTGCTTAAGCACATCGAATTGGCCAATCCTGATGTGATCGTTTTGATGGGCAATTGGGCCTGCACTGCTGTGCTGGGACGCGCAGGAATCACGCGGCTGCGCGGGTCTTGGCAAACAGTGCAGGGTAAGCCAGCTCTGCCGATGGTGTCGCCACATGACCTTTTACGCACTCCGAGTGCCAAACGCGATGCATGGGCCGATCTTTTGGACCTGCGGGCGCGGCTGTTGAATTTGAATTAATCCAAACTTGAGGCACGATTGAGCATGTCTACCATCGACGACACAAAAGAATTTATTCCAGTTAGAATTGCGGTTTTGACAGTGTCTGACACGCGCAGCCTTGAGGACGATAAGTCAGGCGATACTTTGGTGCGTTTGATCCAAGACGCGGATCACTTGGTCGTTGAGCGTGCGATTGTCACGGATGATCGTGCTTTGATTCGCGATCATTTAAAGACTTGGGTCGCGCGTGCAGATATTGATGTTGTGATTTCCACAGGCGGTACTGGGCTGACGGGGCGCGATGTCACGGTTGAGGCGCATAGAGATGTCTATGAAAAAGAAATCGATGCGTTTTCTACCGTTTTCACTATCGTTTCCATGCAAAAAATAGGCACGTCTGCTGTACAAAGTCGGGCTACGGGCGGCGTGGCGAATGGCACGTATCTTTTTGCTCTGCCTGGATCTACAGGGGCCTGTAAAGATGCGTGGAATGAGATTTTAAAATATCAGCTTGATTACCGTCATATGCCCTGCAATTTCGTGCAAATTTTGCCACGCTTGGATGAACACAAGCGCCGCAAGTGACCTGAAACAACTATAATTCAATTTTCTTCAAAAATGCGACAGAAAATTTATGCTGGACCGTAGAACTGGTACGATGGACTGTGTGTGTCTGCGCGCTACCTCTTTTGTGATGACTTTAATCAAGGCTTCCCTATGAAATTCCTTCGCCGCTCTCTTTTCGGATTGTTTCTTGTCGCCTCATGCGCAGCACTTGTTTTTGTGGCGGGCTATCGCATGTACACATCTGTCCAAGAAAAAGCGGCACAAGACAGTTTTAGCCCCCCCGCCCGCGAACGACAATTTGCAGTGAATGTTGTCACGGTTGAATTGGCGGATATCGCACCAGAGCTGTCAACTTTTGGCGAAGTGCGTGCGCGCAGAACTCTAGAACTTCGGGCCGCTCAAGGCGGTGAAATCATCGAGTTGGCCAGTACCTTTGAAGAAGGCGGGGTAGTCAAGGCTGGTGATATGCTGTTGCGTGTGGATCAAACCGATGCCCAAGCCAATGTCCGTGTGGCGCAAGCTGATTTGCAAGAAGCCGAAGCTGAGTTGAATGATGCGGAACGTGGGCTTGAGATCGCTGAAGATGATCTTGCAGCTGCCCGTGCGCAACTGGTCTTGCGGACCGCAGCATTGACGCGCCAGCGCAATCTTGCAGATCGCGGTGTTGGCACCGAATCTTCGGTCGAAGACGCAGCTTTGTCGGAAGCTGCAGCACAGCAATCCGTTTTGTCCAAACGCCAATCGCTTGCTACGGCGAAAGCACGGGTTGATCAAAGTAAGAACGGCGTGCTGCGTGCCGAAATCAATATGTCAGAAACAGAGCGCAGCTTGGCTGAAACAACCGTTGTGGCCGCATTTGATGGCACCTTGTCTGATGTGTCGGTGGCGCTGGGCGCACTGATCAACGCCAATGAACAAATAGGGTCACTTATCGACCCAAATGATCTTGAAATTGCCTTTCGTGTTTCAACACAGCAATACTCTAATTTAACCTCTGCTGAGGGTGGTTTGCCGACCTTGCCTGTGATCGCGTCGATGAATTTAGCTGATTTTGACGTGACGGCGCAGGGGCAGATCACCCGTGAAAGCGCCGCCGTGGGCACCGGACAAACGGGCCGTTTGTTGTTTGCGCGTCTGGACTCATCTTTGGGGTTGCGACCCGGTGATTTTGTCACTGTTCGCATCCAAGAACCTGTGTTGAAAAATGTCGCGCGTATTCCTGCGGCAGCTGTTGATGCGGCGAACACTGTGCTGGCGGTGACATCTGACTCGCGCCTTGAAATAGTATCGACATCGGTTCTGCGCCGCGTTGGGGACGACGTTATTGTTGATGCGACGGACCTTGCGGGGCGCGTTATCGTTGCCGAGCGCTCTCCACTATTGGGCGCGGGCATTCGCGTTAAAATAATAGGAACCGCAGACCAGAGCGATGCGACACCTCGCGGTGAAGGGTTGCCTGCCGCACCAGAGCTATCTGAGAATATTGAGTTAACGCCAGAACGCCGTGAAAAACTTTTGGCGTTTGTACAAAACAACACGCGGATGTCAGAAGATGTGCGCAACCGCATGGCAGAGCAATTGCAAGCCAAACACGTCTCGGCCGATCTGATTGCGCGGCTGGAAAGTCGGATGGGAGGCTGATCATGGCATCGCACACGAAAGCGCCCAAAAACTTGCAAACGCCCCCGACAGGCATTTTGTCGTACTTCACGCGCCACCAGACCATCGCCAATTTGTTGTTGGTGTTGCTGCTGGGCGCAGGTTTGTGGGCCGTGCCCAATATGCGCGCGCAATTTTTCCCCGATGTTGTCGTCGATACGGTGACGGTATCTGTCAGCTGGTCAGGCGCGGGTGCCGAAGACGTGGACGCGGCAGTGGTGCAAGTTCTTGAACCAACCTTGCTTGCCGTCGAAGGTGTGGCCCAAAGCACTGCAACCTCGACAGAGGGGCGCGGTTCTATCCGGCTTGAATTTGAACCGGGTTGGGATATTCAACGCGGGGCGGATGACATCAAAGCCGCAATTGACACAGTGTCGAGCCTGCCTGATGGCGCAGATGATGCGACGGTGCGTTGGGGCGGTTGGTCTGATACAGTGACCGAAGTTGTGATTACGGGCCCTGTTGGCATTGACCAGCTTGCCCGCTTTGCGGATGAATTGGTGATCCGCCTGTTCAGCGAAGGCGTGACGCGTACTTCTATTTCGGGTGTTGCTGCCCCTGAAACCATTGTCGAAGTTTCGACGCTTAATCTTATTCAATATGATGTCTCAATGTCTGATATCGCCGCTGCCATTGGCGCTGAAACTGACGCAAGTCCAGCAGGGGATGTGGGAAGTGGTACATCTCGTGTGCGCGCGGGGGTTGCCAAACGATCAGCTGTGCAAATTTCCGGCATCGTTTTGCGTACAAACGATGATGGGTCCAAGCTAACAGTAGGTGATGTCGCGGACGTTTATGTTGAAGGCGTTGACCGAGATCGTGCATTCTATGTGGGGCAAAATCCCGCGGTGTCCGTGAACGTCAGTCGCTCTGATCTAGGGGATGCGATTGGTATTCAAAGCACAGTTCAACAGGTGACGGATGCGATGGAATTAACCTTGCCGCAGGGCGTGACGCTTGATCTGTTTCGCACCCGCGCAGAGGCAATTCAAGCGCGACTTGATTTGTTGAAAATCAATGGGCTTATGGGGCTTGGTCTTGTTGCGCTGCTGCTGTTTTTGTTTCTCAACGCCCGCACTGCGTTGATGGTGGCCGCGGGTATTCCCGTTGCAATGCTGTCCGCGATTGCACTGATGTATGCGGCAGGTTTGACCTTTAATATGATATCTTTGTTTGCTCTGATCATCACGCTTGGCATCGTCGTTGATGATGCCATCGTTGTGGGCGAGCATGCTGATTTTCGCGTGCGTAAACTGGGTGAGGGCCCAGTTGAGGCCGCCGAAAACGCAGCGCGTAGAATGTTTGCGCCGGTGTTTTCTTCGACGGTGACAACGATCATAGCATTTTTCGGGCTGATGGCCATTTCGGGGCGGTTTGGCGATTTGATAGCTGATATTCCTTTTACCGTTATTGTTGTGCTGTTGGCCTCACTGGCTGAATGCTTTTTGATTTTGCCGAACCACCTCAGCCATTCCATCGGATCGACAGGTAAACTGCACTGGTATGATTGGCCGTCACGTCAGGTGAACAAAGGCTTTCGTGTGGTCCGTGACAAACTGTTTCGGCCTTTCATGGTGGGTGTCATTAAGCTGCGGTATCCCGTGATGGCATTGGCGCTGTTTATGTTGTCTTGGCAGCTGTCCCTTTTGGTGACGGGTGAGGTCCCATGGCGATTTTTTAACTCACCTGAGCGGTCCACTGTGTCTGGCAATTTTGCGATGGCCCCGGGTGCCACACGCGAAGATTCACTTGCCATGATGCGTGAAATGCAGCGCGCGACCGAGCAGGCCGGAAAAGAATACGAAGAAAAGCATGGCACCAATCCTGTCGCTTATGTTGTGGCACAAATTGGTGGAGGGGCAGGGCGTGGCCTGTCTGGTTCTGACACCAAAGAAACTTTCCAACTTGGTGGCATTTCGATCGAATTGATTGATGCCGATTTACGTCTGTATTCATCAGGCGAATTTGTGACCGAACTGCAAAGCTTGGTGGTCAACCATCCGTTGGCAGAAACCGTATCGTTCCGAGGTGGGCGGTTTGGACCGGGTGGAGATGCCATTGACGTGCAGTTGTTTGGTGCAGATTCACAAACCCTCAAAGCAGCTGCAGAAAGTTTAAAATCCAAGTTATCGCAATATTCTGAAGTGTCGGCGTTGGAAGATGATTTGGCTTATGACAAAGAAGAATTGGTTTTGGAATTGACGGCACAGGGCGAGGCGTTGGGCTTTACAATCGAAACATTGGGACGTGTTTTGTCGAACCGTCTTGGCGGCATCGAAGCTGCGACATTTCCAGATGGCACGCGGACGGCCACGGTGACGGTTCAACTGCCCAGCGATGAATTGAAATCGGATTTCTTGGACCAAACTCAGATGCGTACACCGCTGGGGCAGTATGTCCCTTTGTCTGATATTGTATCTGTAACGCGCCAATCTGGGTTTTCGACTGTGCGCCGTGAGAACGGGTTGCGGGTTGTGACGGTGTCGGGCGATTTAAACGAAGACGATGCTGCTCGTGCAGTAGAAATTCAAGCAACTTTAAATGATGAAATTTTACCAGAAATCGAAGAAAACTTTGGCGTGACACAACGGGTTGCGGGCCTTGCAGAGCAAGAAAACCAATTCTTGAAAGACGCCATATTTGGTCTATCTGCCGCGCTTTTGGGTATCTATCTGACTTTGGCTTGGATTTTCTCAAGCTGGTCACGGCCCATCGTGGTAATGGCTGTGATCCCATTTGGGTTGATCGGAGCCATTTATGGTCACGCCTATTGGGATGTGCCGCTGTCGATGTTTTCAGTCGTGGGTTTGATCGGAATGACGGGAATTATCATCAACGATTCTATAGTTTTGGTGACGACCATTGATGAGTATGCCGAAAATCGTGGGATATTCCCTGCAATCATTGATGCCACCACAGATCGATTGCGGCCTGTGATGTTGACCACGGCAACTACGGTTCTGGGGCTTGCACCGTTGTTATTTGAACGCTCTGCCGATGCGCAATTTTTGAAGCCGACCGTGATCACGCTGGTGTATGGCCTTGGGTTCGGCATGGTGATTGTATTGCTGATGGTGCCTGCCATTTTGTCTATGCAGGTCGATGTGGCGCGCTACTTTACATCGCTGCGCCGCGCAGTTCAAAAACCGCAACGCTTTGGGCGGGCGACTTTCGTGCTTTGGGGGGCGATGTGTCTTGCGCTTGCTTGGTTCGCTGCAACGATTGGGTTTGTTGTCGTCACGGGGGTCTTGCCGCAAATCTTGGGTGGGGGTGGCATTTGGGTTGCTGCGTTGGTGTTTTTGGTTGGTTTGGCTACGGGATTGGTCGCGATATATTTGAGCGTGAGCATGGTTTTACACATGCGCCACCGCGCTTAAAGTGCACAGATTACGAGCCTGAGCACCCTTGTGCTTCATAGGCTCTTCCGCCAGTACCGATCATCGTGATGCGCAATTTCGAGCGATCAACAAAAAACGGCGCTGCATGTTGAGGCACCATGTCACTTTGCACGCTGACAGTACGCCCTTTGCGGCTGGAACTGGCTTCTGACACCCAAATGTTGGTATCAGGGTGCTCCATGACGGCAACTTCCATAGCGCCGAGTTTGGGTACATTTAATGTCGCAGTCACTTTCATGCCGTCTTCAATCGGCTGCGCTGTGCAGCGCGCGCCAGATACAAGTTTGGGTTTTTGCTTGAGTGCGGATGTGATTTTATGCTTATTTTCAGCAGGAGCAGAGGTGTCAAATGTGCCTTGAAAGACAGCTGTATAGGGCATGCAAACATCATCGCAGACGCCCATCATGATCTCGCCATTTACCATTAAATTGCCTGCGCCGTTTGGCGTGAATTCAATCGGCAACACCAATTCGGTTTCATAGCCTAAAAAACTCATCCCATTTTGTTCATAGATTTCTGGCACGGGCCAATGAAACTGTGCGCCTGATATGTTGCGCGAACCTGACCAATTGAATTGCGGCGGGATACCTGCCGCACCCGGCGCGCGCCAATAGGTGTGCCAACCTGGCGCTAGTTTGACCTGAAGGGCGGCCATATAGTGACCATTTTCCATGGCCCAACCTTGCAGCAACGACACCTCGGCCATCGTTCCAATTGGATCATCGGCTTTGGCCACAGTGGGGGCCGCGGCCAGTCCGGCGAGCAACGCGAGTGCGACTACAGACCGCGCGCAAAAAGAAGGTGCCATGATTTTTTTCATTCGCTTGATATAGCGGTGCTGGCGCTGACACAAAACTCACTTTTGAGCGAGAAGCATGTGACAGGGCAATTTAGCAGGTTTTACAGTTGCGCTCTTGAACCTTGGCGCAGGATGGGGTGAGTTGGGAGTATGGTTCAGCAAACATCCCAAACTCTGACAGGAAAGCTCCTGATCGCAATGCCCGGCATGGGCGACTCTCGTTTTGACGGCGGTGTTATCTATATGTGTGCCCATTCTGATGAAGGCTCTATGGGGTTGATTATCAACAAAGTGTCCAAAGAGATCGCTGCGGATGATGTGTTTGAACAGTTGGAGATCAACCAAGTCGATACAATGCCAAAGTTAGATGTGTGCTATGGCGGCCCCGTCGAAATGGCGCGTGGCTTTGTCTTGCACAGCACGGATTACACCGATGGTGATGCGTCCTTGCCCGTGGATGACGGCTTTGCCATGACCGCATCCCGCGATATTTTGCGTGATATTGCTCAGGGGACTGGTCCAAAAGAACGGCTTTTGTGTCTTGGCTACGCCGGCTGGTCACCGGGGCAGTTGGATGATGAAATCGCGCAGAACGCTTGGTTGACCTGCGACGCAACGCGAGACATCGTGTTTCATTCCCGTAGTTCAGAAAAGTGGTCGGCAGCCCTAAAAACGCTTGGCGTCAGTGCCGCACTTTTGTCAGCGCAGGCTGGGCGCGCTTAAGTTATCTATGACGTAGCGTTCAGTTTGGTCACGGGGCGCGGGTTGGATACACGTAGATGCAGCACAAATTTATCCCGCCCTCGTAACTTACCAAATGCAGCCAATTTGGGCTGGGGCACTGCAGGAGACAGCCAATGCCATATCACGCACCCGCTAACGACTTTCAGTTTATTCTTGAGCATATTGTGGACTACAGTCGCGTGATGCAAACAAAGCGCTTTTCGGACGTTGATATAGACGTTGTCGCCGCGATTTTAGCTGAGGCCGCAAAGCTATCGAGTGATGTCATCGCGCCGTTGAACAAGGGCAGCGACACAAACGGGGCCACATTGAGCAACGGTATCGTGACGACATCGCCCGGCTTTGCTCAGGCATTTGCCCAGATCGCAGAAGGCGGCTGGATTGGCATGTTGGCTGATCCTGACCACGGCGGCATGGGCTTGCCTTTGTCTGTTGCGACTGCGGTGAATGAAATGATGGCGGGTGCTTGTTTGTCTTTGTCGCTCAACCCTTTGATGAGCCAAGGCCAGATTGAAGCGCTGGAACATCATGCGAGTGATGAAATCAAATCGTTGTATTTGCCTCATTTGTTGTCTGGGGCATGGCAAGGGACGATGAACCTGACCGAATCTGGGGCTGGGTCAGATGTTGGCGCTTTGCGGACCAAAGCAGAACGCAACGCTGATGGCACTTATATTATCACTGGCCAAAAGATTTTTATCACATGGGGCGATAATGATTTTGGGGGCAATATTTGTCATTTGGTTTTGGCGCGATTGCCCGATGGTGCGCCTGGCACCAAAGGTATTTCGCTCTTTATGGTGCCAAAGTTTATCCCGAATGCAGACGGTAGCCTTGGTGAGCCAAACACCTTAAGCGTTGTGAGCCTTGAGCATAAGCTTGGCATCCACGGCTCGCCCACCTGTGTAATGGATTACAACAACGCCAAAGGTTGGCTTGTGGGCGGCGAACATGAGGGCATGAAATGCATGTTCACCATGATGAACAACGCGCGTTTGGGCGTGGCCGTTCAAGGGGTGGGTATTGCTGAGGCCGCCACGCAAAGCGCGCTGGCCTATGCGCTTGATCGCACTCAGGGTCGCTCACCGATTGAAGGGGGCAGTGGCACCATTGCGGACCATGCCGATGTGCGCCGGATGTTGGCAACGATGCGGGCCGATACCTTTGTGGCGCGTTCCATTGCGTTGGCTTGCGGGATCGCGCTGGATCTTGGACACGAAGATGCAGGGCAAAAGGCACTAGGGTCATTCTTGATTCCAATCGCGAAAGCTTTCGGCACAGACACAGGCCACGATGTCGCGCAGATGGGCGTTCAGGTGCATGGTGGTATGGGATATATCGAAGAAACGGGCGCCGCTCAATTTGCTCGTGATGCGCGGATCACGTCGATTTACGAAGGTACAAATGGCATTCAAGCAATGGATTTGGTGTCACGCAAATTGATGGACGACGGCGAAGCGGCTTTTGCCCTTTTGGATGAAATTGAAACCTTTGCCGAAGCAGCAAGGGCGCAAAGACCTGAGTTGGCGAAACAGGTTTGGGACGCAGCCGAAACTCTGCGCGAAGGTGTTGAGGCCGTGATTGCTTTGCCATTAAATGATCGTTTTGCAGGCGCTGTGCCGTTTTTGCGCGCTTTTGCGCGGGTGCTTGGTGGACATTATCACCTGAAAGCGGCATTGGCCGAAGGGCGTGACAGCAAGCGTGCAAAATTGGCAGCGTTCTACATTCAACGTTTGTTGCCAGAGCACGGCCCACTTTTGGCGCAAGCCCGACTTGGGGCTTCGGGCCTTTATGACCTATCAACGGATGATTTAACCGCTCTATGACCTTCGCAATGGCGACATCTTTCACCCCACCAGCGCACGGCACGGTGACTGAATTGGCACGTGGCGTCTTTTGGGCCCGCATGCCTTTGCCAATCGCGTTAGACCATGTGAACGTCTATGTTCTGGACGGTGGCGATGGCTGGACTGTGGTGGACACAGGTGTCGATACGAAACTATCACGCCGCCTGTGGCAGCAACTTTTGGATGGCCCACTAAAAGCCAAGCCTGTCAGGCGCGTAATTGTTACGCATCATCACTTGGATCACGTTGGTTTGGCTGGATGGTTTGTGTCGAACCATGGCGCAGAGCTTGTGATGACCCGCACGGCCTACTTGATGGCGCGCATGTTGCAACTTGATGTGCAAGAAGAGCCAACGCCGGAAATGGTCGCTTTTTGGCGGTCTTGCGGGATGGCACCTGATGTTTTGGAAACACGATTGTCCGAGCGCCCATTTAATACGGCGGATGCAGTGGGGCCACTGCCCTTGGGCTATACGCGGATCAAATGCGGCGATGAAATTTCTATCGGTGGGCGACTTTGGGATGTGCGCTGCGGAGATGGGCACGCACCCGAGCACGCTACATTTTGGTCACGTGATGGCGATCTTGTTTTGGGGGGGGATCAGCTTTTGGGCTCTATCTCGCCCAATCTAGGAGTTTCCGCCACCGAACCTTTTGCCGATCCGGTTGGGGAATGGATGCAGTCGTGTCTGAAATTCCAAGACTATGCGTTGGACAGTCAGCTTGTGCTTACGGGGCATAAATTGCCTTACTATGGTCTGCCTGCGCGCTTGAGCCAGTTGATTAAAAACCATCACCGCGCCTTAGATCGCTTGCTTGAATATTTGTCCCAACCCCATGCCGCTTGTGATTGCTTTATACCGCTGTTCAAACGAGATATTCGTGGGGCTGAATATGGTTTGGCGATGGTCGAAGCTATGGCACATTGCGTGCACTTGTATCACAATGGGCTTGTCACCCGTGCATTGCGCGAAGATGGTGCATTGATATGGCAACGCAAGGATCAGCAATGAACGAGACCGATCAAATTCAAACAACTGCCGAAGCCGTTGAGGCTGCTGCCATGCCTCACGCACGGGTTGTGCATTCAGATCCAAACGCCCCCCAGTCGCCCGAACAAAAACCGTTGCCTGCTGCCCTGTGCCGAAAACCTGTGAGCCAAAAAGGCCCCGCAGAATGGGCCTATGAGCGTCTCGTTTTGTACATCAAGAATTTCGAAGAACAACTTGATGCAGAACACGAGATTGCCATGGGGTTTACTGGTTCAAGTACAGGTGCTTTGCGGATTGAAGGGATGGGGTTTTTCGACCCTGATATCGTGACGTTTTATGGCTCTGATGACAGCGGTACAAAGACGCAGTTGATCCAACATGTGAGCCAGTTGAACGTCATGTTGCGCGCTCTTCCAAAGCAAGCTCCAGAACGCGAAGCGATGCGTATAGGGTTTAAGCTTGTTGATGAGTTGGAAAGCAACACTGAGACATAACTTGGGCTGCGTCACGAAGAGCAGGTGACAGGCCCGCCCAAATCCTTTAATTCAGAGCAAAATCAGCGCTAAGGAGCACATAGCATGTCCGAACACAAACACGGCGAAATGGATATTTCTGTTCAAGAACAGTCTTTTGAAGGCTTCATGAAATGGTCAACACGGGTCGCTGTCTTTTCGATTCTCGTCTTGGTTTTTCTCGCGATTTTTAGAACCTAAACGTGGTTGATCACGAGGCGCGCGGGGCTTTGAGCCGTATTCGACTTGGACTGTTGCTTTTGGCGGCAGTCGTTTTGACAGCTTGTGGCGCGGCAGAGCCAACTTGGGCACCAGATGCCGAAGTTTCTCGGTCAGTCTACCAGCATGATGGCCCAACTGCGATTACGCTTTTCACGGTTGTTGGGGCCAAAAGGGGCACTGGCGCGCATTCTGGATTGTTGATCAACGCCCCGTCTCAGCGGGCCATGTTCGATCCTGCAGGGACGTTTTATCATCCCCATTTGCCTGAGCGAAACGATGTGCATTTTGGCATGTCGGATGCGGCTGTTGCATTCTACATCGATTATCATGCGCGCGTGACGTACGATGTCATTGAGCAAACCGTTTTGGTCAGCCCGCAAGTGGCTGAACTGGCGTTGGCGCGTGTTCAGGCATATGGCGCGGTGGCCAAGGCACATTGTGCCGACAGCATCACAGATATTTTGCGAGATTTACCTGGCTTTGAAGATGCTCCAAATAGCATGTTCCCCAAAAAAGTCATGAAATGGTTTGGGGAATTGTCTGGTGTCACGACACAGTTCCATAGCGACGATTCACCGGATGACAACGGACGCCTTGTCAATGCGCCGATCTTGTTGCTGAACTGATTAGCCTAAGAGCGCACCAAGCCCAAAAAACAGACCGAGACCCGCGATGATTGCGTAAAGCACATTGCGGGTTATCAAGCCGACAACCAGAGTTGCTAGGGCGCAGCTGAGTCGGAGCGGGTCCATGCTTTCAGCGCCCGACCCCATGAGCATGGGGGCCACGACGCCGGGCAGAACTGCGACAGGGGTAAATCTAAGCATTCTGAGCAGCCAGCTAGGCAATGGACGATTGCCAATAAGTCCTAAGAACGAAAACCGAATGATATAAGTCCCAAGACCCATCGCGATGATAATGATCCAGATCTGTGTTGTACTGGCTTCTATCATTGGGTTTTCCTTTGTTTTTCGGTCCAAATTTCGACCAATGCCCCGACAACCAATGCGATCACGGCTGCCACCAATAGGCCGGTGCCATAGGGCATAAAGCTGAAAACTAGGACAAGAACAACGGATGTTGCGGCGGCGGCGACATGCGCCAAAGATTTCAACATAGGCGCCACGACAGCCAAAAATGTTACCGGAACAGCGAAATCCACCCCAAGATCGGATGGGATTTTTTCACCCAGAATAGCTCCTAAAAAGGTAGCGATGTACCAAAATAAGCCAAGGGGAACGCCTGCTCCTAAAAAGTAGGTAAGCTTGTCGCGGGGGCTGCGATCTGGGCGCTTTTCAAATTCCACGGTCGCCAGAGCAAAAGGCTGATCGTACAGGCAATAGGCAGCTAGGGCGCGTTTCCACAAGGGATTGGCCCCAAGATGTGGGGTCAATGAGGCTGAATACATTGCCATACGCATGTTCACGGCCAGGGCTGTGACGATGACGACAACTGTTGGGGCGTTGTCGATCAGCAGTTGCAGCGCTGTCAGCTGGGATGCCCCAGCGATAACCAAAATGGAAAACCCCATAACTTGCGCGATGTTCATGCCTGCTTCGGTGGCAATGACGCCGAACAAAGCACCAAACGGCACGATCACGATGAAGAATGGAAGGCTGTCCAAGGCCCCGTGGACAAAAGGGTGGCGCGTGCGCGGTGTGGGCATAATCAAGCTTTCAGAAGGTCACGGACCGAAGGTATAGAGGTGCTGCGCAGGGCGCAAATGCATAAACTGCAAAGGGCCTGTGGGGGAACAAGACAGGTCTTTTGCATACTCGGTTGTGGGTAGTGTTGCTCAGTCGAATGTGCCCGCAACGCGGCCAAGCAGCATAAAGGCGCGTGCCGTGCGTGAATCTGACAGGGCGGAAATTTCTTCGTCTGTTGCGGTTGCTTCGAATTCCGCGAATGTTTTGTCGAATTTGCGCAAGAAATGGTGCACCGCATCACGGAAAATAGCATCTTGTTTCATACGACCAGATGCCAACGCTAAACTGGATCGATCGCGCACGCCGCCAAGAGGCGCAACACTGCCGCCGCGCTCTCCTTTTGCGAAGTGACGCCAAACTTCGGGCTTGGCGCGGTCTGGGCGCAGATCATCCATGTAAATGCCATCTTGGCTGAGCAAGGTGAGAATATCTTGAGCGGCGTGAATGAGTTGGCTGACTTTGCGGTCCGTCAACGCACGGCGCAGGGCGCGAAAGCCCTCTTTGTCTTCGGCAGTTTCTGGGAAATTCATTGCACGAATGAAATCCGCAACGGAAAGCGGCGGAGCAAGAACATCGGCCGGTGTGCCAAGCGCCAAAGAGGCTTGGTCTTGCGCCAAAGCGGGGGACGCAATCGCGAGCCTGTCTTCGGGCGGCGTTTCTTGTGGTCGGATTGACGTGAATGTCGTCAGCGTTGTGTGCGTCTTGCGTTGAGCTGCAACGATTTCTTCCAACTTCTTTTCTACAGAAGCGGACGATCCATTGGTTTGCCCAGACATATAGCTTTGGCGCATGGCGGAAATTGCGGCCTGAAGTCTGCGACTTTCTTCGCGCATGGTGCGTGATGCGCGCACAGCCAGCGCGCCGACCCAAATCATTGCAATGGGCATGAAAATGGCAATCAGGATCATCACAAAACGGATGCTGTCAAAATCAGAAGGGCCATCGCCGCCATCCACAACAATGAAAAATCCAGCCGTCATCGCAAGCCAAACAATGGACAATGCGCCAGCAATGATTTCAGTCGCGGTGATCCGCGCCTCTTCTTCAGGGCGTTGATACACGCCAAGTTCGATGGTTGTTTTGCCGTCTTGAGCCAAAGTGGCCTCCCTGCGCAATGTTTTGAGCGGGCAATCCGAGTGGATTAAATGTAGGCGACCTTGAGGATCTCGTAACTTTTCAGCCCGCCTGGGGTACGCACTTCAACACTATCGCCTTCTTCTTTGGCGATCAAAGCACGCGCAATAGGCGACTTAATGTTGAGAAGACCACGTTCAATATCGGCTTCGTGTTCGCCGACGATCTGATACGTTTTCTCTTCGTCAGTATCTTCGTCGACAATCGTGACGGTCGCCGAAAACTTAACCGCACCAGACAGCGTTTTAGGGTCAATGATCTGGGATAAAGACAAAATGCCTTCCAGTTCTTTGACGCGGCCTTCGATGAAGCTATGTTTCTCGCGCGCAGAGTGATATTCGGCGTTTTCCGACAAATCCCCATGTTCACGCGCTTCCGCAATCGCTTGGATGATTGCAGGGCGTTCAACCGATGTGAAGTTTTTGAGCTCGGCGCTCAGCGCGGCATGGCCGGCGCGGGTCATTAGAATTTTTTCCATAGTCATCATTCGCACGAAAACGGCGTCGCATCAAAAACTGGTGCGCGCCTTATTGTTGATTTGTCCAACTACCAGACCCTGAACGCGCTCAGAATGCAAGAGCAGACACAGCGCACATGACTTTAGTGGCATAAAAAGCGGGTACAGATTTTGAAAATTGCGCCGTATTAAAAGATAATACTCTGGGCGATCATAAATAACCCTGCGTGAGTCAAAATTAAATAGCTGTTTTTGCTAGGTTTCTCTTTCTATATCTTGTTCTACCATCGAGGCGGCGGTTGTGATCTATGGATATCGATTGCGGGCGGTTTGACGCTTTATGCTGCTTTGCGGCATTATTTTACAAAGAATGACATAGATACGTTACGAAACACTGTTCCAGAAATTGACCCAGCCCACTCTTAAAGGGTAGGAAGACGCAGCAAACGCCACACCTAGGGAGTAACTTCATGTCAAGCATTGAACGCGAAGCGATGGAATATGACGTTGTCATTGTTGGCGCAGGTCCCGCAGGGTTGTCTGCCGCAATTCGGTTGAAGCAACTTGATGCTGATTTGAACGTTGTTGTGCTTGAAAAAGGTTCTGAAGTTGGTGCGCATATTTTGTCGGGTGCTGTACTTGACCCATGCGGTCTTGACGCGCTTATCCCAGATTGGAAAGCCAAAGGTGCGCCGCTGAACACCCCTGTAAAAGCTGATAATTTCTATGTTTTGGGTGAAGCTGGTCAAATCCGGATACCAAATTTCCCGATGCCGCCTTTGATGAACAATCATGGCAATTACATCGTTTCGATGGGCAATGTGTGTCGTTGGATGGCAGAGCAAGCCGAAGAAATGGGCGTCGAAATTTTCCCCGGTATGTCATGCTCTGAGCTGATCTATGGCGACAAAGGCGAAGTTAAAGGCGTTGTGGCGGGTGTGTTTGGCTTGGAGGCTGATGGCTCCATTGGCCCTGACACGGAACCGGGCATGGAGTTGCTCGGCAAATACGTGTTGTTGTCGGAAGGCGTGCGCGGGTCTTTGTCGAAAGAAGTCATTGAAAAGTTCGATCTGTCCGCAGGCCGCGAGCCGCAAAAGTTTGGCTTGGGCATGAAAGAAATTTGGGAAATTGATCCCGAAAAACATAAAGAAGGCACCGTGACCCACACAATGGGCTGGCCTTTGAATAGCAAAGCGGGCGGGGGTGCATTTGTGTACCACGCAGAAAACAATCAGGTTTTCATCGGTTTTGTTGTGCACTTGAACTACAAAAATCCCAATGTGTTCCCGTATATGGAATTCCAGCAGTTCAAACATCATCCGATGATTGAAGGGCTGCTCAAAGGTGGCAAACGCGTGGCGTATGGCGCGCGGGCCATTTCAGAGGGCGGCTATCAATCTATGCCCAAAGCGGCCTTTCCCGGTGGGGCACTTTTGGGCTGTTCGGTTGGTTTGGTGAATGTGCCGCGCATCAAAGGCAATCACAACGCGATGTTGTCTGGCAAAGCCGCGGCAGAAGCGGTCAACGATGCGCTACAAGCGGGCCGGTCCGGTGATACGCTTGATGCTTACGAGGCTGAACTACGATCTGGCGCTGTCGGCGCTGATCTGAAAAAGGTGCGCAACGTTAAACCGCTGTGGTCAAAATTGGGCTTATACCCTTCGCTGGCTTTGGGCGGATTCGACATGTGGTGCAACACCGTGTTTGGCGCGTCCTTGTTTGGCACTGTGAAACACGGCAAAACTGACGCGGCGAGCACGGGAAAGGCAAGTGATTATCCGATGATCACCTATCCAAAGCCCGATGGTGTTTTGTCTTTTGATCGATTGACCAACGTCTCTTTTGCGGCGACCAACCACGAAGAAAGTCAGCCAAGCCATTTGCATCTTGCTGATCCCGCTGTCGCCGTGACGGTGGATTACGCGGTATATGGTGGACCTTCTGCGCGCTACTGCCCCGCAGGCGTGTACGAATATTTGACCGAAGAGGGCCAAGACCCAAAGTTTGTTGTCAATTTCCAAAACTGTGTGCATTGCAAGACGTGTGACATCAAAGAACCCAGCCAAAATATAACGTGGACGGTGCCGCAGGGTGGTGATGGGCCAAATTATCCTAATATGTAAGCACGTTGATCAAATGTGAGTGTTTTGAAGTGTTTGGGGGGCCTTTGTGGTCCCCCATTGCATTGCAGCCCTGCAACGAGCGCGCTAGGCTTGCACCAACTTATAGGGAGATGCGTGTGAAACAGTCTTTGACTTCAAAACTTGTCGCTGTCGGATTTTCAGTTGGCCTGATGATGCTTTCATCGACTGCGAGCTTTGCTGATGCTGGCGCGTATTTGGCGACACGTCAGGCTTTGATTGACGGAGATTATCAAGAACAGGCACATTACGCCGCGAAATCTTTGGTGTCCGATCCACGTAATCCCGCTTTGCTTGAAACATTGATCAGCGCCAAGATATCACTCGGCCAGTTCGAAGACGCCGTCGGCTATGCCACGATGCTTAAAGACATCGAACCGCAAAACCAAACGGCTGCTATGATATTGCTCACCAAATATGTGCAGGACGAAGATTGGGATAAACTCTTGGCCGCTTTGGATGCTGGCGCAGGGATTTCTCCGATTGTTGACGGTTTGGCGCGCGCTTGGGCCTATGTTGGCAAAGGCGAAATGGGGGAAGCGATACGTCTTTTCGAAGAGTTTGAAATCGGTGCCGATGGGTTCAATATGTTCGGGCCCTACAGTCATGCACTTGCTTTGGCGATGGTTGGGGACTTTGAAGGTGGGGTGGCCATCTTGGACGCGCCCACAATGATGAAAACTGGCGGTGTCGTGTATGCTCAAGCTCAAATGTTGAGCCAACTTGAGCGTAATGATGAAGCGCTTACATTGATTCGTGATACATTTGGGCCAACGTCTGATCCGCAAATCCATGCATTTGAGGCGCAGCTGGAGGCAGGTGAAAGCGTGCCCTTTACGATTGTGACTAACGCGCAAGACGGCATTGCTGAAATATTTTTCTCGGTTGCAGATGCTGTGAATGGCGAATTGGGCGATGGCTATACGCTTTTGTATTCCCGTATTGCACTTGAGTTACGCCCAATGAAAACCCATTTTGCGCTTACGGTCGCCAGCATTCTAGAACGTATGCAGCATTATGATTTGGCAACGCAAGTTTATGATTCCATTGACCACGATGCCCCTGCGTATTTTGTGGGTGAGCTTGGCCGTGCTGCAGCTTTACAAGCCGAGGGGAAAGCCGACGCCGAGCTTGAGGTCCTGCGTGCACTGTCCAAAACGCACAGTGATCTGCCTATTGTGTTCACCACTTTGGGCGATGCGCTGCGGCGTGAGGCACTGTATGATGATGCCATTACGGCCTACACGACAGCTTTAGAAAAAACCCCAACCCTTACTGAGGCACAATGGCCCGTATTGTTCACCCGTGGGATTGCTTATGAGCGCAACGGTGATTGGGATAAGGCCGAGGCCGATTTGCGCAAAGCGCTTGAATTGCAACCAGGGCAACCTCAGGTTCTCAATTATATGGGATATTCGTTTCTAGAAATGAATAAAAACCTTGAGGAAGCGATGACCATGATCCGTGCCGCTGTCGCTGCGCGCCCCAATGATGGCTACATCACCGATAGTTTGGCGTGGGGGCTCTTTCGTTTGCGCGCCTATGAAGATGCGGTGGCTCCTATGGAAAAAGCTGCCTCGCTTATGCCTGTAGATCCAATTATCAACGATCACTTGGGTGATGTGTATTGGGCTGTTGGCAGAACCCGCGAAGCGCGTTTCCAGTGGGCGCGTGCGTTGTCTTTTGACCCAGAAGAAAAAGAAGCGGTGCGCATTCGTCAAAAAATGTCGATAGGGTTGGACCGCGTTTTGATCGAAGAAGGCTTGGAGCCAACAAGAGAACCACACGATGGTTAAAGTTTTTGCGCCGGCGAAAATCAACCTGACACTCCATGTGACAGGGCTGCGCGATGATGGCTATCATTTGCTCGACAGTCTTGTGGCTTTTGTGGATGTCGGGGATCAAATCATTGCCGAACCTGCGCCTGATATCAGTCTGTCGGTGACGGGGCCCTTTGCCCAAGGTGTGCCGACAGATGAACAAAACCTAGCATTCAAAGCGGCCATTATCAGCGGCTATCCCATGGCTCTGACGCTTGATAAACGTCTACCGCCATCCTCGGGAATTGGTGGTGGGTCCGCTGATGCCGCCGCGACATTGCGCGCGGCTATGCGACTTGGCGGGCCACAAATGACGACGGAACACGCCTTGCTTTTAGGGGCTGATGTACCTGTGTGTCTTGGGTCCAAGCCTACAAGGCTTCAAGGGATCGGTGATATGTTAACTCCCGTACAGCTGCCTGCGCTGCACATGGTGTTGGTAAATCCAAAAGTTGAAATTTCAACGCCAAAGGTCTTTGCGCGGCTTGAACGTAAAGACAATCATGCCATGCCAGAAACCTTGCCGCAGTGGCCAGACAGTTTGGCGTTTACGGATTGGCTTGGCAGTCAGCGCAATGATTTACAGGAGCCTGCAGCAAAAATTGCCCCCGAAATAGCGGCAGTTTTGGTGTCACTAGCCTTGTCACCCGATGTTTTATTGGCACGTATGTCAGGATCAGGCGCAACTTGTTTCGCGATTTATCCCGATCGTCTGACAGCCGAGATTGCTGCAGCTCAACTCGCGCAAGCCAATCCATGGTGGTGGATTAAAACCGCCAGCACGTTGCCGAATTAGAATCGCAATCAGCGCAAGCGGGCAACAACATAGTCCGCAATTTCGCTAAGCATTTGACGGATATCTGTGTCTGGCAAAGATGTGAGCGCGGCTTTGGCTTTTTCGGCCCAATCCAGTGCTTCTACACGCGTTTCAGTTAGAGCATCGTGTTTTTTCAACAGCGCAATCGCGTGCTCTAGATCACCGTCGTCTTGCTTGCCTTTTTCAATGGTTTTCACCCAAAAGGCGCGTTCCGCGTCGTCTGCTTTGGCCACAGCTTTGATGACGGGCAGGGTCAGTTTTCGTTCGCGGAAGTCATCGCCAACATTTTTGCCAGTCTCGCCTGTGCCCTCGTAATCTAGCAAATCATCTACGATTTGAAAGGACACCCCAAGCGCATCGCCGTAGTCATGCAGCGCTTGTACAATTTTCGGGTCTGCTCCAGCAATCACGCCGCCAACTTTTGTCGCCGCTGAAAACAGCGCTGCAGTTTTGCCACGCACCACTTGCAGATAGATGGCTTCGTCTGTGGCCAAATCTTGTGCGGCGGTCAGTTGCAACACTTCGCCCTCAGCAATCGTGGCCGAGGCCCCAGACAAAATATGCATCACCTGCATGGAATTGCATTCGGTCATCAACTGAAATGAGCGCGCGAACAGATAGTCGCCCACAAGCACCGAAGATTTATTGTCCCACAACAGATTCGCAGTCGGGCGACCACGGCGCTTGGCGCTTTCGTCAACAACATCGTCATGCAACAGCGTTGCTGTATGGATGAACTCAACAGTCGCAGCCAAGTGAATGTGATAAGGGCCGTCGTATCCGCAGGCTTTCGCAGCCGCCAAAGTCAGCATTGGGCGCAAACGTTTGCCCCCAGCTTCCACCAAATGCGCGGTCACCTCAGGGATGCGCGGTGCGTGTTTTGACGCCATACGTTCACGGATCAACGTGTTTACAGCGGTCAGTTCCGGCGCCAAAGCGGTTGCCAATTTCTCGTGCGGTTTAACAGTTACGTTATCAAGGCCCATCTGGCGGCGTCCTTCACTCGACAAACACGTGGGTCTGCCGTTAAATCGGAATCATGAAACAACTCTTACGCACAAACGACCCCACAAAGATCATCTATGCCAAAGCGTTACTCTCGTCAGAGGATATAAACTGCTTTGAAATGGACGTCCATATGAGCGTGCTGGAAGGTTCGGTTGGCATATTGCCACGACGCCTTATGGTTCTTGATGGCGATCTGACCCAAGCGCGCCGTATTTTGACTGAAAATGACTTTGAGCTGGAACCTGAGTGACCGCCAGACCCGAAACATGTGACGCATTTTTGATGGGTCGTGTTCAGTTGCACCAACCTGAACGGGGATACCGAGCAGGGGTTGATCCTGTTTTGTTGGCTGCAGCGACCCCTGCGGAACAAGGCGAAACCGTTTTAGAATTAGGGTGCGGGGCAGGTGCTGCGTCTTTATGTCTGAACGCCCGCGTTGCGGGGCTTGAATTCGTTGGTGTCGAATTACAGCCCTATTACGCAGACCTTGCCCGCCGTAATGCTGCTGAAAATGCGGCCAATATGGATGTAGTTCAATCTGACATTCGTAATATGCCGCTGACTGTGCGTGACCGCAGATTTAATCATGTTATTGCCAATCCGCCTTATTATCTCAAAGAAAAGTCTACTGCCTCGGTGGATGCGGGGCGCGATGTTGCCGTGAGTGGTGAAACGCCGCTTGAAACGTGGATCGATATAGCTTCACGTCGGTTGGCTCCGCGTGGCGTTTTTACCATGATCCAAAAGGCAGATCGTTTACTTGATATTCTAAGTGCGCTTGAGGGGCGTTTAGGATCTGTTCGTGTGCGACCCATTCAAGCACGCTCTGGGCGCGCAGCACGTTTGGTTGTCGTACAAGCCCGTAAACTTGGACGCGCGGATTTCGTGCTCGAAGCACCCTTGCGTATGCATGATGGTCCACGTCATGAGCGAGACGGCGATAGTTACAGTGACAAAGCTTTGGCTATTTTGCGAAATTCCGCCGCTTTGGACTGGGGCAATTAACAAATTGGCAAGACTTTGCGTGTCAGGGTCGCCCTATACGAAAGTTTCACAACAGATACGTGACAAGACTCAAAAAATATGCTGCACTCGTTTTGTGGCTTGTAACATGAGTCACTCAACACAGAGAGGATATGCTATGACATTAAGTTCCCACATCCACGAGTTGAAGAAGAAACACCAAACCCTTGCCGCAGCTGTCGAAGACGCTCAACGTTCACCGAGTACCGATGCCCTTCGTATCGTGGCTCTGAAAAAACAAAAACTCCGTCTCAAAGAAGAAATCACACGCCTCAGCGCGTAACTTTCTTTATTTATCGGTTTGGCGGCTCGCATATGCTGCCAAGCCGGCGCCCGCGGCTATTAAAAGTGCCGCCGCAATAAGTGACAGGCGTGGTTCAACAACGCCTGCCGCAATCAAAGCTAACGTCGACAACAGCGGGGCCGCATAGGATGCTGTGCCCAAAAGCTGAATATTGCCGCGTTTGACCCCAATATCCCAAACATAAAAGGCAGCACCAACTGGCCCCAATCCAAGAGCTAAAATGGACAGCCACCCAATTGGGGCTGTCGGCCAAGCTGTCGTTTCCAAAAATGCATGTGCCGTGGCTGAAAAAACTGCGGTTGCTAGGCAAAATATGGCAACTGAGGCTGTTGGAATGTCACCCAATCTACGCGACATCACAGAGTAGCCAGACCAAGTAAATGCACAGGCCAGCGCGAGCCCGTACCCGAATAAGCTTGCGCGTTCGAACTGCGCACCTGCGGCAACGATAAGACTTGCGCCAGCAAAGGAAACCATAGCACCAAAGATGTGCAATTTGCGCAATCGTTCCCCCGGCAGAAGTCCTGAGAAAAGCACGATCAAAAGCGGCCACAAATAAGCGATCAGCCCAGCTTCTGCTGGCGGCGCTGCGCGCAATGCCGAAAAATACAAAAAGTGATATCCAAAAAGCCCCAATGTGCCAAAACCGTATACAGACAGCGGCACAGCTTTAAGGTCAGCCCAGCTTTTGGTCCACCCAATCCAGCCAAGGCCAATCAGCCCGCCAATTGAAAAGCACATGGCATTCAATTGAAACGGCGGTACCGGATAGGTGCCCACGGTGAAAAGAGCCAGAAGAGCCCAAAGTACAACGGCTATAAAGCCGATCAGCGTTGCAGATTTTTGTGTCATGCCGTGGTTTAATGCAATCAGCATGGACTGTTCAATGAAAAGGGCCGCCTAAAGGCGACCCTCAATGATAAAAATACAAATCGCAGCTAGACGAAAAACTGTGCGCCATTTGCAGTGATGGTTGAGCCATTCATGAATCCTGCGTCGTCGCTGGCCAAGAATGCAACGCAGCGTGCAATTTCTTCGGGTTCGCCAAGCCGACCAGCTGGAATGCCTGCGATGATTTTTTCGCGAACTTCTTCAGGAATAGCCATGACCATTTCTGTTGCGATGTAGCCGGGGCAAATTGCATTGGCCGTAATGCCCGCGCGCGCGCCCTCTTGTGCGAGTGATTTTACGATACCAAGATCACCTGCTTTGGTCGCGGCATAGTTGACTTGCGCGAACTGGCCTTTTTGGCCGTTGATTGATGAAATCACAATGACACGTCCAAATTTACGCGTGCGCATCCCAGGCCAGATGGGGTGTACTGTGTTGAAAACACCGGTGAGGTTGGTGTCGATCACCTCGTGCCATTGTTGTGGCGTCATTTTATGAAAGGGAGCATCGCGTGTAATACCTGCATTGGCGACGACAACCTCGATCGGCCCGAGGTCGGCTTCAACAGTCTCGATGCCCGCTTTCGAGGCTTCATAGTCTGCAACATTCCATTTGAATGTTTTGATGCCTGTCTCATCCGTGAATTTTGCAGCAGCCGCATCGTTACCTGCGTAGCTTGCCGCGACGGTGTAGCCATCAGCTTTCAACTTTTTTGAAATGGCAGCCCCAATTCCACGGGTGCCCCCTGTTACAAGTGCAACTCTTCCCATCATACCCTCCTCTAGTGCAAAAAATTATCGAATTATATGAATACTCTCTGCGCAATGTGACAGCGCAGAGAGTTGCGCGTTAGTCGCGCTCTATGCAAATCGCAACGCCCATGCCGCCGCCAATACACAGTGTCGCGAGACCCTTTTTTGCGTCGCGTCGCTGCATTTCAAACAGCAATGTGTTCAGGATACGCGCGCCTGATGCGCCAATCGGGTGGCCAATTGCAATTGCCCCACCGTTGACATTCACCACATCTGGGTTCCAGCCCATGTCTTTGTTCACGGCACAAGCTTGAGCTGCAAAGGCTTCGTTTGCTTCGACAAGATCAAGATCTTCCGCTTTCCAACCGGCTTTTTCCAACGCCTTTTTCGATGCGTAGATTGGTCCCGCGCCCATAATCGACGGGTCTAAGCCTACCGTTGCATAAGATGCGATGCGGGCAAGTGGTTTGATGCCACGTTTCAAAGCGTTTTCAGCGGACATTAAAAGGACCCCTGCAGCGCCGTCGTTGAGGCCTGATGCATTGCCCGCCGTCACAGATCCTTCGCGATCAAAGGCTGGGCGTAGTTTTTGCATGCTCTCTAATGTCGCCCCGTGGCGGATGTATTCATCGGCATCGACGACTGTTTCGCTGCGGCGTGTTTTCACCGTGAATGGAATGATTTCATCGGCAAACTTGCCAGCAAGTTGTGCTGCCTCGGCTTTGTTTTGTGACGCGAGCGCAAAGGCATCTTGCATCTCACGGGTAATGCCCCATTTGTTGGCAACGTTTTCGGCCGTTATGCCCATGTGATAGTCGTTAAACGCATCCCACAGGCCGTCTTTTATCATCGAGTCGACGAAGCTCATGTCACCCATTTTGTGACCTGCACGCAGGTTGGCGACATGCGGAGACAGTGACATATTTTCTTGCCCACCCGCGCACACGATGTCAGCATCACCTAGAATAATGTGCTGCGTGGCCAGTGCCACTGTGCGCAAACCAGAACCACAGACTTGGTTGATGCTCCATGCAGATGATTCTTGTGGAAGGCCAGCCGTAATGTGGGCTTGGCGCGCTGGGTTTTGGCCTTGGCCTGCAGTCAATACTTGCCCAAGAATTGTTTCTGACACTTCGCTTTTTTCTATGCCCGCACGAGACACTAAAGCTTCAAGAACAGCGGCTCCAAGTTCATGAGCGGGGGTATTGGCGAACGATCCGGCAAAGCTGCCAACGGCAGTGCGGGCGGCAGAGGCGATTACAACATTGGTCATGATAGTGCTATCTCTCCTAAAAAATTATGGGGAGATTGCCCGTTAGGCACACATTTCGCAACAAAGTTGCTTGCTCCCCTAGGGAAGCCTATGCCGCACGTGCGGCATAATCAATGGGCAGGATGTCTCACTTCTCAAAATAATCGTCTTTAGATTGCAATTTTTTGCGCAACCTTTTCTTTCCAAAACGGGTTGATTGTGGCTGCGCCGAAATAGTGGCCTTGCATGCAATCTATCCCAATAGATGCAAGGTAGTCGGCGTCTTCTTTCGTTTCGACAAATTCGGCGACTGTATACATGTCAAAATGTTTGGCGATTGAAACCAGTGCCTGTGTCAGCACTTGGTTGTCAGGAGTTCGCGCGATGCCTCGAATAAAAGAGCCATCGATTTTGACCATATCGAAATAGAAATCCTTAAAGTACCGAAAGGCAGTATAGCCTGCACCAAAGTCATCTAGTGCGAATGAGATGCCCATTTTTTGTAGATCTGTCATGAAGAAGCTGACTAGATCTGGCATAAGCATGGCCGAGCTTTCCGTGATTTCAAGTATCAAACGTTCCGCGATAGTTTGATCTTTGGCGAGCCCTCGCATGAGCGTTTCTTTCCAAAGAGGATACCCAATTGAGCGTGCAGACATGTTGATCGATAGGCGGAGTGAGGGGTGTTGGAACAGAGTATCGAGGCCCGCTTCAATGGCGAGGCAATCTAGTTCGCGCCCGATTCCTGACATTTCTACAACTTCAATAAATTCACGCGCTGGAATGACACGACCACTGCTATCAAGCACGCGCATCAGAGCTTCGTGAAAAGCGGGGCGGTCCGGCCGCAAGGTTTGAAAGATAGGTTGATAGGCCAACTTGACTTGTTTGTTTTTAATGGCGTCGCGCACAATTTGAATGGTGCTGCGGTCGCGTTCCGTCACCGCAGCTGAAAGAGGGCTGTCAAAGCCACCTTGTGTTGATATTGAATCGGTCATTCCAGCTCCTTCGCCATCCCGTGATCGTCGTTGAACAGCATCAGCGAGAGTGGATAACGACAAGTGAATTCGCTAGTTTTACCAATTTTTACAATGAATTTTCACTCAATTTGCAAGGCTTTGATATGGGCCATGTTTTTGTACGCGGTGTGGGAATTCCCTAGATTATTAGAACATTTAGATAGATTTTTCTCAATTTTATAAGTGCATGAGGCTTCGTTTTTTAATGCCAGTGTGTGGAAACGTAAGATTGAACTGCACAACATTAATCATATCGAAAGGTAGAATGGGTTGTATGTAGCTGCAGTGTAATTTTGGACAAGATATGACATTTCAACGTAAAAGCTCGGCGTTTCAAGTCAACCTCAATGAGGTTCAATTCGATTATGATGAATTGCTCTTTTCTTGCACAGATGACCGCGGAGTTATCAGTTCGGGAAATGATGTTTTCCAACAGGTTTCGGGGTTTAATTGGGAAGAGCTTTCAGGTGCTCCGCATAAAATCGTACGCCATCCCGAAATGCCAAAAGGCATCTTCCATATTATGTGGGAGCGTATTCAAAATGGATTGCCAACAGGTGCCTATATTTTGAACCGCCGTAAAGACGGCGTGCCATATTGGGTTTTCGCGGTTATTGCGCCCATAAATGGTGGATACCTCTCAGTCAGATTAAAACCATCGTCAATGCTATTTGACCAAGTTCGTGATTTTTACAAAGAGATTTTGGTGCAAGAGGAAGAGGGGCTATCCGCTGAAGAAAGTGCAGCCCTTATTTTGACAGGCCTTACAAAGATGGGGTTTGAGGACTACTTTTCCTTCGGCACGCAGGCGCTTACACTTGAAATGAAAGCCCGAGATGAGGTCCTTAAACGCGCCCGCCACAAGCTCCCCGTGGCACTTGAGGCGATGTCAGCACAGCTTGTTGAGTTGGGTGATGAGCAAGAACGGCTCTTTAATTTCTTCGAAGCCATTCGCGGAATTCCATCTAATATGCGTATCGTCGCATCTCGCTTGGAGCCTGCAGGTGGTCCAATTTCGGCAATTTCTCAAAACTATAGGCTCATGACTGATGAAGTTCAGCGCCACCTAAACGGGCTTAAGGTGAGTCGTGGTTCTGAAACAATTTCCGCGACCGTTTCTCAAAGCGTAGATTCTGTACTTTTTTTGGTGTCGACATCGCAGCTTTTAAAAGAACTGAAGGGATTGAATACCCTACCTGGCTTGAAAACTGGTGATGCAAATGACACGGAAAGTGGTGGCGATTTGCGTGAGGCATTACTTTTGCAGTACTCACGCGATTCTGGTAAAGCCTTGACTGATGTCAGCAATCAAGTCGTTGGCCTTGCGCGATCATCGAAAGATCTCAGGCAGCTTGTTGCTGGATTAGACTCTATTCGCGTTTTGTGCCGCGTAGAAGCAGGGCGCCTTAAGGCCAATTCCGCGGCGTTGACGCCTGTCATCGATCAATTGGACAAGTTTCACAAAGAAATTGATCAGTCACTTAAGCGGATATTGATGCATGCTGATAAGATTTCGGTGCAACTTGAAGTCGCTTTGGCGAATTCATCAATCTCCCTTGATAAGCGCCGCGTCAGGTAGGCCCTCGACCAATGCATTGAAGAATATGTTTGCTTCGGGGGAGTTCCATTCAGCATCGCCTTTGAGGCGTGCAATCTCGATGCCTTCGGGGGAAAGCAAAACTGTGATGGGCAGGAATAAAACGTCCATATCACGAGAAAATACGCCTTTAAGGTCCAAAAACATTGGCAACGCATCCAAAGTGTTTTCTTGGTAGAACTTTTTAATTGCCGGCAGGGGGTTGTGCCCTGACGCAACTGTTACGACCTGAAGGCCTTTTCCAGAAAATGTTTTGGAAAGGCCGTTCAAGTCGGGCATTTCTTTCCTGCAGGGCACGCACCATGTCGCCCAAAAATTCAACAACACATACTGACCTTTAAAGTCTGACAATTGAAATTCAGTACCATCAGGTGTGGTGAACGGGATTTGCGAAACGGGCTTTGGCTCAGTATGAAACACCAGTTTTCGCAGAGAGCCTTCGCGCAGAGTCTCAAGTTCCGACAAATCTAAGCCATGTGCAGCAATTGCAGTAAAGCTCAGGGCCGTGTAGAGGAGGGCAACAATTAGCTTATTTAACATTTGGGTGCGTCCATGACCGACAAAAAATCCAACGCAATGTGGGGCGGGCGGTTCGCCGCAGGTCCAGACGCAATCATGGAAGCAATCAATGCTTCGATTGGGTACGACAAACGACTGGCCTTCCAAGACATTACAGGTTCGCGTGCTCACGCTGCAATGCTTGCAGCTCAAGGTATTATCAGTGATACCGATGCGCAGACCATTCGGGAAGGGCTTCTCACGGTTTTGTCAGAGATCGAGAGCGGAAACTTTGAGTTTTCGACGGCTCTTGAAGACATCCATATGAATGTTGAAGCACGTTTGAAAGAAATCGTCGGCGAACCCGCGGGTCGTTTGCACACGGCACGGTCGCGCAATGATCAAGTGGCGACAGATTTCAAACTTTGGACCCGCGACCAAATGGATGCGGTTGTCATGGGGCTTGAAGCATTGATCAATGCCCTCTTAGATCAAGCCGAAGCTGGCGCAGATTGGGTTATGCCCGGGTTCACGCACCTACAAACAGCACAGCCTGTCACATGGGGGCATCACATGATGGCTTATGTGGAAATGCTTGGGCGGGATATGTCTCGCTTTAAAGATGCGCGTGCACGGATGAATGAAAACCCCCTTGGCTCAGCCGCTTTGGCTGGCACAGGGTTTCCAATTGATCGCCATATGACGGCAGAGGCGCTGGGGTTTGATCGTCCAACCGCCAATTCGCTTGATGCTGTGGCGGATCGTGACTTTGCGTTGGAATTTCTGTCCTGTGCCTCGATCACCGCGATGCACCTGTCGCGCTTTGCCGAAGAACTGGTGATCTGGTCTTCAGCGCAGTTCCGCTTCGTGACGCTGTCTGATCGGTTTTCAACAGGCTCATCCATCATGCCGCAAAAGAAAAATCCAGATGCCGCTGAGTTGATTCGCGCCAAGGTGGGACGCATCATGGGGGCAATGGTTGCTTTGTTCACTGTGATGAAAGGGCTGCCGCTCGCCTATTCCAAAGACATGCAAGAAGATAAAGAACAAGTCTTCGATGCCGCTGATAATTTGATGCTCGCAGTGGCTGCGATGACTGGCATGGTGTCTGACATGACCGCAAATGTGGACAGTCTACGCGCCGCCGCTGCATCTGGATTTTCCACGGCAACAGATTTAGCCGATTGGCTGGTACGTGAGGCAGGCTTGCCGTTCCGTGATGCGCATCATGTGACGGGTGCTCTTGTGGCTTTGGCCGAATCCAAAGGTTGTGACCTACCAGATCTGAGCCTTGATGAGATGAAATCCGCTCATGAATCGATCACGGACGGGGTGTATACGGTCTTGACGGTTGAAAACTCAGTCGCTTCTCGGACAAGCTATGGAGGTACGGCGCCCACGCAAGTGCGTGCGCAAATCGCCCGTTGGAGAGAGGTTCTTAAATGATACGCAGCTTTATTGCATTGGCAGCTTTAATTGTTTTGGCGTCTTGCGGCGCAGATGGCCCGCCTACACCGCCTACGGTGAGTGGCAATACATCTGTGTCGATGAATTCTAATAGTGGCGTTAGTACTTCCGCGACTGTTGGAATTCACTTTGGTTCAAATTGAGTTTGATCTAGACTTTTAAAGGTTGCTGTTTAGTCGCGCCCTTTTTGTATTGCCTTGGGCGGCCCACTCTTTCCATGCTGAGTAAATTCCAGTATCTCCAGCGCGACTTCAGTTTGAAAGGCGCGGCCCATGGATCATTTTCTTTATCGCGACGGCGTTTTACACGCCGAAGATGTTGCGTTGACTGATATAGCAGCCTCAGTTGGAACACCGTTTTATTGCTATTCAACGGCAACTTTGACGCGTCATTTTACACTTTTTGACGAGGCGCTCCACGGGATGGATCATCTTGTGTGCTTTGCTATGAAATCGAACTCTAATCTTGCCGTGCTCAAACTAATTGGTGATTTGGGGGCTGGTATCGATGTGGTGTCGATGGGCGAATATCTTAAAGCGCGGGCCGCCGGTGTGCCGGGAGAACGCATTGTATTTTCTGGTGTTGGCAAAACGCGCGAAGAAATGCGCACCGCACTCAAAGGTGGCATTCGTCAGTTTAACGTCGAATCTGAACCAGAGCTTGAAGCGCTAAACGAGGTTGCTATCGCGATGGGCGTCAAAGCCCCGATTGCAATTCGCGTGAACCCCGATGTTGATGCTAAAACGCATGCCAAAATCGCGACAGGCAAAAGCGAAAACAAATTTGGCATTCCGATTGCAGGGGCGCGTGATGTTTACGCGCGTGCGGCCAAAATGGACGGGATTGATGTCGTAGGGATTGATGTGCACATCGGGTCGCAATTGATCCAACTGGACCCATTTGAACAGGCGTTCACTAAAGTTGCCGAATTGACAGAAGCGCTGCGGGCCGATGGCATCAATATCCGACGCCTCGATTTGGGCGGAGGGCTTGGTATTCCTTATGAACGGTCGAATGAAGCTCCACCCTTGCCGATGGAATATGGGGATGTAATCCGTCAAACCGTTGGCCATTTGGGCTGTGAAATTGAAATTGAACCAGGGCGTTTGATTTCAGGCAACGCGGGCGTGATGGTGTCGTCGGTGATCTATTTGAAACACGGCGAAGGGCGTGACTTTTTGATCATTGATGCCGCGATGAATGATCTTATTCGTCCATCAATGTATGACGCACATCATGATATCGTTCCTGTTGTCGAAGCTGTCGCTGGTGCTGAAAAATCTGCCTATGACATTGTTGGTCCTGTTTGTGAAACAGGGGATACCTTTGCCAAGGCGCGTGAAATGACTGCACTTGGTCCAGATGATTTAGTCGCGTTTCGATCTGCAGGTGCTTACGGTGCCGTGATGGCATCGGAATACAATTCACGCCCACTTATTCCAGAAGTGTTGGTGAACGGTGATCAATTCGCTGTCATTCGGGCACGTCCGACCTATGAGGAAATGATAAACCGCGATACGATTCCTGAATGGCTTTGATGCGCGGTCCATTATGGCCCGCTATTTTGCAACGACGGGGCACAAGGATATGGACACAGACACGCCAATCTCGCGCCCTTTAGCGCGCCACATTCAACGCACGGTGCGGATAACCTTTGCGGGGCTTGTGTTTGAGCGATGCGTGCAAGCGTTTTTATGGTTTGGCGTTGTCGTTTGCTTGGCCATTAGTGCTGTGCTTTTGGGAGTCTTTTCGAACCTTTCTGGTTTGATGTGGAATATTGTGGCGGGCTGTCTTGCTGTTGGGTTTGTCGCAACCTTTGGTCTTGGTGTCGCAAGATTTCATATGCCTACATTGGGCGAGGCGCGTGGTCGCGTTGATGGCGCGCTTCCCAATAGCCCCCTTCAAGCGCTCCAAGATTTAAATGCAACAGGGCAAGTTGCGGCGCAAATCCACCCACTTTGGGTCGCGCATCAAATGCGGATGGCGCAACAAGCCTCAAAGGCGCACGTTATAGCACCAAAAATTCGCCTGTCTGAACAAGACCCTTTTGCGATACGATTGCTGGCATTGACGGCTTTGATCATGGGACTTTTGTTCGGTTCAGGAGGGGCAAGCACAGGCGCAATTCCTACGTCATTAGGTCTTGAAAGCGGTCTCGCTTGGGAGGGTTGGATTGATCCGCCCCAACATACCGGCAAGCCTACGCTGTACTTGGCGGACCTGTCGACGTCATTTACGGCCCCCAAAAATTCTAAAGTGACCATTCGATTTTATGACACAGGCGATGCGGTGCAGATGCGGCAAACTGTGTCTGAGGTGGCGCTTGATAGCGGGGCTTTGACCCAAGATTTTCGCCTTGAGAAAAACGGCGAAATTGAAATAGATGGCCCAATGGGGCGGGTTTGGGATGTTGCGTTACTGCCTGACACCGCGCCTGTGGCCGAATTGATAGGCGATATGACCCGCGCTGCGTCAGGTGAGTTACGCCAGTCTTTTCGGGTGTTCGATGATTTTGGTGTCGTCCGTGCTCAGCTAAAACTCGAACTGGATAGGCCAGCTATTGTGCCTCGCTACGGATTTTCTGTGCTGCCAGAGCCGCGCGATGCTGTGACCCTATCCATCCCTTTGCCGCGTAGCCGTGAACGCACCGATATTGTTGGCGTAGTGGCTGAAAATCTGTCACGCCATCCTTATTCCGGTTTGCCTGTTCGCGTGAGTTTACGCGCTTGGGATGCGGCTGGGAATGAAAGCGTGGCCGCGCAAAGTGCTGCGATTCTACCGGGACGAAAGTTTTTTGATCCGCTGGCTGCCGCTTTGATTGATGTGCGCAGAGAATTGCTTTGGAGCCGGAAAAACGCCATTCGATCTGCGCAGATCATTCGTGCCGTAAGCTATGCTCAAGATGGTGCACATGGCGGCAATCACAAACTATTTTTACGTTTAAGATCAATTGCGGGCGGGCTTGAAGCGCGCGGAGCGCAGATGTCGCGTGACGCTTGGAATGAAATTGCAGAATCGATCTGGGACATCGCGGTAGAACTGGAAGATGGAGATTTGTCTGAAGCGCTCGAACGGCTTCAGCGTGCGCAAGAGCGTTTGTTGCAAGCCATGCGGGATGGCGCGACCCCTGAGGAAATCGCAAAATTGATGCAGGATCTGAGAGACGCCACACAAGCCTATATCAAAAAACTTGCCGAACAGCAGGATCAGAGTGACCAAGCCGATGCGCAAAGCGGTGAGACGCTTGAGATGTCTGCGAACCAACTGCAAGAGTTGATGGACCGTATTCAAAAGTTGATGGAGCAAGGCCGAATGGCTGAAGCACAGCAACTTATGGATTTTTTGAATGAACTTTTGCAAAACATACAGGTGTCACCAAGCCAAGGCCAGAGTGGGCAAGCCATTGAAGGGCTACAAGATCTCTCGCGCGAACAGCAGCAATTGAACGATGAAACCTTTACTGATTTGCAAGAGCAGTTTGGTGGTCAGGGTCGTGAGCTGCCTGAGCAGGGCGAGGGGCCAGATGCCTTGGCCGACAGCCAAGGGGCCTTGCGCGATGCATTGCGAAGTCAAAAACAAAACTTACCAGCAGATGGATCAAGCGGACAAGCTGATGAAAATCTGGATGAGGCTGAGCAATCTATGGCTGAGGCCGAAGACGCGTTGCGAGAAGGTGATTTTGCAAGTGCATTGGAAAAACAAGCTCGTGCGATGGAGGCATTGCGTGAAGGGATGCGACAGCTCGCACAATCAGATGATGCGGGCGACGCAGATCGTGGAGAATCGCAAGCACAGCAATCAGGTCCTAATGGCAGCGATCCACTAGGCCGTACTGCTGACGGGCCCAGCGTTGGCAACGGCGATATACCTGCTGAAGATGAGGCATATGAACAGGCGCAGGATCTGTTGGATGAAATACGCCGTCGCTCAGCGCAAAGAGAGCGCGCGGATAAAGAACGTGATTACCTAAACCGTCTTTTGGATCGCTTTTAAAGCACATCCTTTTGTCAGTTAGGAACCGCCATTCAACTGCCCAAGCAGGGCATTCATGCGCGCGCTTGTGGAGGTCATCAAAGTGTCTAGCCATGTTCTAAAATCATTAGCACCAGCGACGAAGCCATCTAGAACTCCAGCGAGTGCGGGGACCTTTTGCGCCAACATCGGAGCGAAAATGTATGCTAAAATCAATAAAATGACGAGCAGGATTAAGGCCAAAAACGTTGTTCTAAATCCCGTTTTGCGCGACCGTTCTTTGCGTGTGTCATCGTCTTGAACCGTGCCATCGTCATTGCGCTCTGATGCGGCACTGAGTGTCGAATTGATTTCGTCAATATTGGGCAACAAATCACGGCGCTTGGCAGATTGAACAGGGGTCTGTTCGACTGAGTCAGCTGACGGGCTGAGACCGCGCAAGCGCGCCATACGGTCGCGCAGGCCTTTTTGGTCTTTGGTCGACGCGCCTTGGAGGCCAAGGTCAGGTTGCGTTTCCAAGGCATCAGGTTCTGCTGGGCGGTTGTTTTGGTTGTATTCGACTTCTGCACGCAAGATGTCTCGAACACTGTCGGACACAGCAGAGCGTTGAACCGGCGCGTTTGCTTTTGTGGTAGCGTTGTTGTGACCATCTTTATCTGTGTCGTGTACGTCAAAGATTTGCGGGAGTGGCTGGTCAACTTGTGTTGTGTCAATTGATGGTTCTGGCGCTGCATCATCTACGGGCAGTTCAAATCCCAATTCGTCTGCGAGATCAGAATCAACCTCTGCTGACTGCTGAAACCATGTATGACCACAATTTGAACACTGAACATCACGTCCAGATTCAGGTATTACTTTTGCATCAACTTCGTATTGAGCACCGCAATTGGGACAAATGAGCCGCATATCTTCCCCTGCCACGCGTTTTGTGTGGTTTAACTGCTTTGTTTCCTCGAATTGTTACCGTTGGAGACAGGATTGTCCATGTTTTTGCGACAGTTGGATTGAATCGCATTCATCTGTGAGGCAAAACTGTCGCGACCGAAGGTGAGGAACCGCGTGTGATTGAGTTTAACAATGTTGCCTACGGATATGGTGGTCAGGATCTTTTGACAGAGATGACTTTGTCGCTTGCTCCAGGATCATTTCACTTTTTGACTGGGCCATCTGGCGCGGGCAAGACTACATTTCTGAAATTGTGCTATTGCGAACTGCAGGCGACGGCAGGGCGTGTGCATCTTTTGGGGCAAGATACACGTGACATTGCACGTGATCAGGTCGCTGATTTGCGACGCAAGATTGGTGTTGTCCATCAAGATTGCCGGTTCTTGGATCACTTGAGTGTTGCAGAAAATATTGCGCTGCCGCTCGCTGTTGCAGGTAAATCTCGCGATGATACCAATCTAAATGAGCTGATGTCTTGGGTCGGTTTAGCCGAACGCGCAGATGCATTGCCTGCGGAGCTTTCTGGCGGAGAGCGTCAACGTGCCGCTTTGGCGCGTGCGGTGATTATGTCGCCCGATGTGATCATTGCTGATGAGCCAACGGGAAATGTCGATTGGGATATGTCTTTGCGGTTGTTGCAGCTTTTGGTCGAGTTGAACCACATGGGTAAAACCGTGATCATCGCGACTCATGATATGCACTTGATCAGGCAGGCCAAATCACATGTTCAAGCTAGAGTATTGCGCATTGCCAATCGGCGGATTTTGCAGGCGGGGGCGGATTTGTAATGGCTTTTCTGTTGCCCTTTTTGAAAATCGATAAAGCGGTTCAAGATCGCATCGTGCCGCCCTCTGGATACACGGCGCAGCTTACAGTTTTGACCTCTGCCGCGATGGCATTTTTGGCGGTTTTCGCACTTACACTGTCACTTGCGACGGGGCGACTTGCAGATCGCTGGGGCGATGAATTGGCGCGTTCTTCGACGGTGCGCATTTCTGCCCCTCTTTCGCAAGTTGCTGCACAAACAAAAGCTGCTTTAGCGGTTTTGACGACAACGCCCGGTGTGCGCGATGCGCGTGCTTTGAGCGTGGACGAGCAGCGCGCGCTTTTGGAACCGTGGTTTGGGCCGTCGCTGCCCATCGAAAGCCTGCCTTTGCCTGTGCTGATTGAGGTTTTAGAAACCGACGAAGGTTATGATGCCGAAGGCCTTAGGCTTAGGCTGGCTGGAGAGGCCCCTGGAGCTGTGCTTGATGATCATACGCGCTGGCGGCGTCCGTTGATTGCAGCGGCAAGCCGTTTACGGCTTTTGGGACTGCTGTGTTTGATCTTGATTGGGGGCGTGACAGCCGCGATGATTACGCTGGCGGCCAATGCTGCATTGTCTGCCAATGGGCAGGTTATTCGCGTGCTGCGTTTGGTCGGCGCAAAAGATGATTATATTGCGTCCGCCTTTGTACGTCAGTTCACTTTGCGTGGCTTCAGCGGCGCGACGTTTGGTGCGGTTTTAGGGACAGTTGCAGTTGCTTTATTGCCCCGTGCACAAACCACAGGTGGCTTTTTGACGGGACTTGGGTTTCAAGGAATTGAATGGCTTTGGCCATGTGTGATCCCGCCCTTTGCTGCTGCTGTCGCTTACGGCGCCACGAGGTTCGCTGCGAAACAAACATTAAAAAGGCTTATGTAATGCCCTATCCGATTCAATGGATTTTGTCCTTGTTCTTTATCATTCAGATGTATGTGGCGATGGCGATCATCGGGCTTATATTTACGCCGTTGGCTGTGTTTGACCGTAAACATGCCTTCACTGCGATCCATATTTTTTGCCATTGGGTTCGGTTTTCGGCACATATGATTTGCGGCCTAAAATCTGAAGTACGCGGGACGCCCCCTACCGGTGAGGTTATCATTGCTTCAAAGCATCAAAGCTTTTTTGACATCATATTGATTGTGTCAGCCGTACCTCGGCCAAAATTCATCATGAAGAAGTCACTCGAAAAGATGCCGATTGTGAGTTTTTACGCAGAGCGATGTGGCTGTATTGGGGTGGATCGCGGCAAGGGCGGTATGGCGGTTAAAAAAATGGTTGCCGATGTCAAAGCTGGCAATAAACACCCAGGTCAGTTGATTATTTTCCCGCAAGGCACGCGTGTCGCAGCCGGTGTAAAAAAGGAATACAAAGTTGGTACTGGGGTTTTGTATACTCAAGTCAAACAGGCCGTGGTCCCCGCCGCAACCAACGTGGGTGTTTTTTGGAAACGCCAAGGTATTTACCGTGGACGAGGGACGGCTGTGGTTGAATTTTTGCCGGTTATTGAAGCTGGCCTGCCTTTGAAGGAATTTATGGTCACTCTAGAAAATACCGTGGAAACAGCGTCGGATCGTTTGATGCGTGATGCAGGGTTTGAAATCCCTAAAGCGTAAGCGTTGTAGAATTAGAAAATCAAAATGGCCGCAAATTGCGGCCATTTTTTATGATCAAATGACGTTTAAGACTGACTTATGCCGCCAAACCCTTTGAGCCGATGTCCAAAAATTTCTTACGGCGTGCTTTGATCAGCGCCTCAGGCGTTTGGGATGACAGTGGCGCAAGCATTTGTGCGATGGCTTTGCCTACAGATGCGATCGCTGCCTCGCGGCCACGTTGTGCACCGCCTTGGGGTTCTGGAATAATCTGGTCAATCACAGCAAGCTCTTTCAGATCTTGCGCGGTGAGGCGCATAGCTTCTGCAGCTTCGCGCATTTTGCTAGCGTCTTTCCAAAGAATAGAGGCACAGCCCTCAGGCGTGATCACCGAGTAAATAGAGTGTTCCAACATCGCCACTTTATTGGCCGCAGCAAATGCAACCGCGCCGCCAGAGCCGCCTTCGCCGATAATCACGGCAATGAGTGGCACCGACAACTGCAAACATTTTTGGGTTGAGCGTGCGATGGCCTCGGACTGCCCGCGCTCTTCGGCGCCCTTGCCGGGATAGGCGCCGGGGGTGTCGACGAGTGTGATCACTGGGATGCCAAATTTATCAGCAAGTTCCATCAAACGGATCGCTTTACGGTAGCCTTCTGGGCGGGCCATGCCGAAATTACGCTCGATGCGCGATGTGGTATCGTTGCCCTTTTCATGGCCAATAACCATCACAGGCTGATCGTTGAAGCGCGCAAGGCCCCCCATGATCGCGTGATCGTCAGCAAAATTCCGGTCGCCCGCAAGTGGCGTATATTCTGTGAACAAAGTCTCGATGTATTCCGCGCAATGGGGGCGATTAGGATGGCGTGCCACCTGACATTTGCGCCAAGGCGTGAGATTTTTGTATATATCTGTGAGCATGGTGGCCGCTTTGGCATCCAAAGCAGCGGCTTCTTTTTCGACGTCCATATCTTCGTTGGCCCGCGCCATAGCACGCAGTTCTTCTGCTTTGCCTTCGATTTCCGCCAAGGGTTTTTCGAATTCCAGATAGTGGGTCATATTACACTCCGATACGGTATACCTAGCCTGTATATGGCGATTTTTTTCGGCGTGTGCAACTTAGCAAGATTTGTGATTTCCCTTTGTGCCACTCAAAGGGGGCAGCAAGCAAAGGAACGCTCAGATGAACACCCCTTATGAGGCGCGATTGATGCGCGTTTTAGATTATGTTTACGCCAATCTTGATGGGGATTTATCGCTTGATACGCTTGCGGATGTCGCAGCTTTGTCACGATTCCATTTTCACCGCGTCTTTACGGGGATGACAGGGGAAACCGTGGCCGCTTTTACGCGCCGTGTACGGTTGTTTCGAGCATCCATGGCGCTGGTGCAAGGCGATGATTCGATTGAACGGATCGCTGGCTATTGCGGTTATGGCAATCCGCGAAGTTTTGTACGGGCCTTTCAAAACGCTTATGGGATGACACCAGAAGCGTTTCGAAAACGTGGCGTTCCACAGCCTGAGTTGCAGTTTAATGAACGTGGAGCTTATGAAATGTATGATGTAAAACTTGAAACCCGCGCTGATATTCGTTTGGCGGTGATCCCACATATTGGGAATTATATGAACGTCGGAGAAGCCTTTGAAATGGCTTACACCACTTTGGCCACGCGCGGGTTTAGTCCGCAAATCGGTCAGATGATTGGTGTTTATCTAGATGACCCCGCAGCCGTGCCCGAGGCCGAGCTGCGTAGTTTTGCAGGGGCGGAAATCATTGGGCATGCCGACATCGTCTCTCCCTTGCAAGAGGTGCAAATCCAAGGCGGGAAGTTTGCCATATTGACCTATCAAGGACATTATATGGGGTTGGCCAAAGCCTATGCCTATTTGTTCGGGGATTGGTTGCCGCAGTCTGGTGAGGTGCCGCGTGATTCGCCGCCCTTTGAGGTGTATTTGAATACGCCACAAGACACCGCAGCCGAAGATTTGATCACTTTGATCTGTGCCCCCTTGCAATAACAAGGGCTTAGAAAACACAGACGCCTCGAGATTCGCATCTCGAGGCGTCGCCCTCAACATTCAGACTCCTCCTTCTGAATGGAGTTACTCTACGTTAGCGATCAATTCGGATTGCGCAACGATAACTTCTGCCTGTTTGATTGACGCGATGTCGACAAGGCGCCCTTTGTAAACTGTTGCGCCTTCGCCATTGGCTTTGGCTTGATCCATTGCTGCTAGAATGGCGCGGGCTTCTGCCACGGCGTCCTTTGACGGGGTGAACACTTCGTTGGCGAGCGCGATTTGTTTTGGGTGGATGGCCCATTTGCCAACCATCCCAAGCGTGGCCGAGCGGCGAGCTTGGGCACGGTAACCTTCGTCATCAGAAAAATCGCCAAATGGTCCATCGACGGGCAAAATACCATGGGTGCGGCAGGCGGCTACGATTGCGGTTTGGGCCCAATGCCAAGGGTCAGAATAGTGCCGTGTTTCCCCGTGCAGCATATAATAGTTTTCCTGTGTACCGCCGATGCCAGTGGTTTGCATCCCCATCGAGGCTGCGAAATCAGCGGCCCCTAGGCTCATCGCTTCAAGACGAGGTGAGCTTTGTGCAATCTCTTCGACATGGGCAAGACCTGCTGCGGATTCGATAATCACTTCGAATGCGATTCTTTTTGTACGGCCTTTGGCGTGTTCAATCGCGGTGACAAGCGCGTCAACGGCATAGACATCTGCGGCGCAGCCCACTTTGGGGATCATAATTTGATCAAGCCTATCCCCTGTCTGTTCCAGCAAATCCACCACATCGCGATACCAATAAGGCGTATCAAGCGAATTGATCCGCACGGCCAGCACTTTGGTGCCCCAATCAATGGTGTTGATTGCCTCAATAATATTACTGCGGGCTGTGTCTTTGTCTGAGGGCGCGACGCTGTCTTCAAGATCAAGGTTGATCACATCCGCGTTTGAGGCTGCCATTTTGGGAAAGAGCTTGATGTTTGATCCTGGCCCAAACAGTTGGCAACGGTTGGGGCGGGCAGGGGCGGGCGGTTGCAAGCGAAAGGACATGGTGATTCCGTTATGTAATTATATTCCGGTATTATTATTTTTTTTGATATTATGTTGCTGTATAAATATCAAGAAGAGTTTTGCACCTGCAGAAAATCAGTGATTGTCGCAGTACAGGGTCGTGATGGAATAGGTTCAAATTCGTAAGTTTGATTCGTGATATCCAAACTGTATCGGGATATATTTAGCTATTTATGTTATTTATCGGTTTTTTGTCCCAAATTTGATATGTCGATAAAGAAAATTGCAAACATATCTCAGGCAGGTCTGTCATTATGACCTAAATCAATCTGGAGAGCTGCCATGATCCAAACACCTTACCTTTTGTTCCTCGGTGATGCGCCAGATGCGCTTGCCGCTAAAGTTGCCCAAGGCATCAAAGACTGGCGTCCTGAGTTTGCCATCGGTCAATTGCGCATGGAAAACTGTAAAGCCGACATGGGGCTGACGGATATGACCTTGGTTGAAGCCAAGGCCGCGGGCGCAAAAACGCTTGTCATTGGTGTGGCCAACCGTGGTGGTGTGATTTCGCCTGCGTGGAAAAAAATTCTGATCGCTGCGCTGGAAGAGGGCTTTGATCTGGCTTCTGGTTTGCATAATTTGTTGCGCGACGAAGATGATCTTGTTGCCGTTGCAAAAGCTTGCGGACGTGAGTTGCATGACGTGCGCGTTCCATCTGTAGAGTACCCAATCGCAACGGGCGTAAAGCGCACGGGCAAACGTTGTTTGGCTGTTGGAACAGATTGTTCTGTTGGCAAAATGTACACAGCTTTGGCGATGGATGCGTCCATGCGCGAGCGCGGCCTGAAATCGACATTCCGTGCAACAGGTCAAACAGGTATTTTGATCACGGGCAATGGCGTGCCTTTGGATGCTGTTGTGGCTGATTTCATGGCTGGCGCTGTGGAATACATTTCACCTGACAATGATGCGGACCACTGGGATTTGATCGAGGGCCAAGGCAGCTTGTTCCACGTGTCTTATTCTGGCGTGACCATGGCGCTTGTTCATGGTGGTCAGCCTGATGCGTTGATCTTGTGCCACGAACCAACACGGGAACACATGCGCGGTCTTCCGGGGTATTCTTTGCCATCGTTGCAAGCCTTGCGCGATACGGCGCTGCCATTGGCGCGTGTGGCCAATCCTGCCTGTGTCGTTGTTGGCATCTCGGTCAACACGCAGCACTTGTCCGAAGCTGAAGCTTTGACATATCTTGCAAGTGTTGAGGCTGAAATGGGTCTGCCTGCTGTCGATCCTTTCCGCCAAGGCGCAGGACGTTTGGTTGACGCTTTGGTCAAATTGGACGAAACCGTCAGCGCCTGAACGCTAAAAATAAGACCCTAATCCAAGGATATACCATGACTTTGACTGTGACTGCCGAGGCGTTTCGCCTTGCCGAAGCTTTTGTGATTTCACGCGGATCACGCACCGAGGCTAAGGTCATCACAGTCAAAGCGTCGGATGGGGCGCACTTGGGTTGGGGCGAATGTGTGCCATATGCGCGTTACGGGGAAAGTTTGGAAAGTGTCGCGGCACAAATTCAGGCTTTACCAGCAGATATTACACGCACCGCATTACAAGAGGCACTTGAACCAGGTGCAGCGCGTAATGCCGTCGATTGCGCCTTGTGGGATTTGGAAGCAAAACAAGCGGGCAAACGCGTTTGGCAATTGCTAGATCTGCCTGCGCCAACCCCCTGCATCACGGCTTACACCCTGTCTTTAGGCACGCCGGAGTCTATGCAGGCGGCTGCTGCTAAAAATGCATTCCGACCATTGTTGAAAATCAAACTTGGCACCCCCGATGATATGGCACGACTTGAGGCCGTACGCCGTGGTGCGCCAAAATCACGTATCATCGTGGATGCGAATGAAGGATGGAGCGCTGAGGTCTATGCAGATCTTGCGCCACATCTGGTGCGGATGGGGGTTGATCTGGTGGAACAACCGATGCCCGCAGGACAAGATGATATGTTGGCAGAAATGGAACGTCCCCTTCCTGTTTGTGCCGACGAATCCTGTCATGACCGCGCCAGCCTCGCTGGTCTCAAGGGCAAATACGATATGATCAATATCAAGCTCGACAAGACTGGCGGCCTGACTGAAGCCCTCGCTTTGCGTCTGCAAGCGCAAGCCGAGGGCTTTGGTATTATGGTGGGCTGTATGGTGGGCACTTCGCTTGCTATGGCACCTGCGGTGCTGTTGGCGCAGGGCGCGCGCGTAACAGACCTTGACGGGCCGCTGCTTCTGGCCGAAGACCGTGTCAACGCATTGCAATATGACGCCAAAGGGGTGCATCCGCCCGTTACGGCGCTTTGGGGATAATCCCGCTACCAAGGAGACCAGCATGAGCCAGATCGTTTACGTTAACGGAGACTTTGTTCCCGCAGCTGAGGCCAAAGTTTCAGTTTTTGATCGTGGATTTTTGATGGCTGATGCCGTGTATGAGGTGACATCGGTCATCGGCGGCAAGATCATCGATTTTGACGGTCACGCGACACGTTTACAGCGCTCTATGTCTGAGCTTGAAATGGTGTCCCCTGTGACCATGGACGAGCTTTTGCAAATCCACCGCGATATCATCGAAAAAAACAATCTTGTTGAAGGTGGTATTTATCTGCAAATCACCCGAGGTGCGCCAGATGTGCGCGATTTTGCATGGCCTGATCCTGAAGAGGTGCCTTGCGGTATCGTGCTTTTCACCTTTGATAAACCGCTTGTCGACAGCAAGGTGATGGACGAAGGTATTAAAGTCATATCAATCGCTGATGAACGTTGGGGGCGCCGCGATATCAAAACCACGCAGCTTTTGTATCCGTCTTTCGCCAAAATGCAGGCCAAGAAAAAAGGCTGCCAAGATGCTTGGCTTGTGGAAGATGGTTTCGTGACCGAAGGTACCGCGAACAACGCCTACATTGTGAAAAACGGTACGATTATCACGCGTCAGCTTGGCAATGACATCTTGCATGGTATCACCCGTGCCGCGATTTTGCGTTTTGCCCTTGAGGCCCAGATGAAGGTCGAAGAGCGGCCTTTCACAATTGCAGAAGCTCAAGAGGCCGATGAAGCCTTTGTGACCTCGGCCACAGGGTTTGCCCAGCCTGTGATTGAAATTGATGGCGCGCAAATTGGCACGGGTATTCCTGGCGATATCTCAAAACGTTTGCGTGAGATTTATACAGAAGAGATGATCAAAGCTGCGATCTAAGCGCGCTTTATAATCCAGAAAAAGCAAAAAGGCCTGCAGGATATGCGGGCCTTTTTGTTGTTTACGTGTCACGTGGGTCTCATAAAAGACTACGTAAATTCAGCAGTGTAGAGCGTGATGTTCGCCCCTGTGACTTGGCCGCTATTCACATTGGCAAGAAACGCCAGATCAACGCCATCATAGCTAAGCATAACACCACCGTTTTCGTCGGTATATTCAAGCGCGGGATCTGCGACCAAAGCGCCGCCTGTCCAGATCAGTTCAAGACTGTCTTCTTCAGGGGCAAAGTCTGTGACTGTTACAACATCGTCGTCTTCTGATTCAAAGCGTAAGATGACGATATCGTCCGCATTCGCGCCGCCAGATACGGTGTCGCCATCGTCCACCAAGATACTGTCCGCACCATAACCACCATAAACCGTGTCAGCAGTGCCTGTATCACCGATATCGAGAGTTATGATTCTATCAGCACCCTCATCACCATGCACAGTGTTGGACCCCAACGTGTCGATGATTATGTCATTGCCTGCGCCGCCACGGATGAAATCATCGCCTTCTTGGCGATACAGCGCGCCGGCTGCATTGGAAAGATCCGCGAGAGTTTCGGCTTCTTCAAGGATGGCCTCTAGTGTATCAAGCCCTGCGGTCCCGTCGTTGCCGTCGCCTAGCCCTGCGGTCCCGTAGGTGTCGTTGCCGTCGCCTAGGAACACCCTGTCATCGCCATAACCGCCTTCGGCTTGGTCATCACCGGCACCAGCATAGATCGTGTCATCCCCGCCGTTGCCCAGCAAAGTGTCATAGCCGTCACCGCCATTGAGTGTGTCATCTTGAAATCCGCCATCCAATACATCATCACCAAGACCGCCAATGAGTGTATCTTTTCCAGTACCGCCATCCAATTGGTCGTTGCCGTCTGCGCCATTAATAATGTCATTACCCGCAGCGCCAGAAATGATATTGTCTGCATCGTCGCCTAGAAGATTGTCAGCGCCTTCGGTTCCTGTGTAGGCTTCGGTCCCTGAGACATTTTGTTGTTCGACTTCGTCATCGTCGTCATTCCCCCAGAAGTCAAAAACATATGAAAGCCCCAATAGGGCAGGGAGTGCTGTAAGCAAAAGCAGCATGATGTGGCCTTTCAAAATAACTTTAAGGAATTATTAACGACTCTACATAAGGATGTCTCGAAATATAGTCTTTGGGATATGAAATTTATCACTTTAGTACACAGCTTTTAACTACAATTTATAGCCTTGCCCTGCATTGTTTCCGAGTAAGTGTGCCCCTTTAAGAATTAGGCCCCAAAGTGGATCAAAGCAAATGCTGATTCTGCCCCCAGTTTATGGTGTTTTGAGTGGGCCTACATTTGCCTCAAACGCCTGTTTGAACGCATCTTGAGTCTCAGGCGATGCCTCTGTTTGGTTTTGTGCTTTCCATTCGGAAAACGGCATTCCGTAGTAGATTTCACGTGCTTCGTCTTTGGTCATCTCAATGTTGCGCGCATTGGCGGCTTCTTGGTACCAACGTGACAAACAGTTGCGGCAAAATCCGGCGAGGTTCATCATGTCGATGTTTTGTACATCCGCGCGCTTGTTCATTAAATGATCTCGTAGGGTGCGAAAGGCGGCAGCTTCTATTTCGATACGAGTTTGGTCGTCCATTGTCGTCTCCAATCAAAGAGCGTTGTCTGTTAGCGTTTGGGCCAGAATGGGCGCAAGTAAAGCGGCCCAGCGGCGTTGGGTTTCAGGTGTCTCAATCAAATCCGAGCGCAGTTCGATTAATACGTTTAAGCGCCCATGTTTGATCGCGTGGGTTTCAATCGCATCGCCTGGGAATTGCCCGATGTAAGGTTCATTGTCCCCGATACATAGCTTTTCACCGAGATTTTCAGCTTCACGTTGCAATGCTGGGGCTGTTTGCAATGCGTTGATAAGCGGAGCAGTTACTCGTTTGTCTGCTGCTGATAGAATGCCGATTTGCCATGGGCGGCGCGGACGACTTTTCAACTGTGGGGTGAAACTGTGCACGGCACAGATGACAGTGTCATGGCGCGCAGAGGCATGTGCTGCGCAGGCGGCATGATACGGGTGGTAATAGGTTTCAAGGCGGCGCGCTATTTCGGTGTCATCCACATGTCGATTGGCGGGCACAATGGTCCCGTCATACAATTTTCGGACCAAAGTTGGGTCTTGTGGTCCGCGATTGGGATCTATGACAAGACGTGAAAAATTGGCGCAAATGGCAGGGCTGTCCAAAAGATGCGCCAATTCGACAGTGACGCCTTTGGCTCCGATATCATAGGCAATGTGGCGCGACATGTCTGCGGGGGGCAGACCAAGATTTCGGTCAAACTCTTGGGGGATTAGGTTTGTGGCGTGATCGCAGGTGACGACCCAACGCCCTGTACGCGCCGTGCCGATCTGTTCAAAGGGTGAAAAAACGTTCATTTTACCGTCATCTTATGCTGTCATGTACCAATAAGACCTTTGAACGCAAAGGGCCAGTTGTGCCTCAGTCCGCTTTGCGGCATATATGAAGTTGGCCCACCGCGAATTGAAATAATAAAAGGATGTAAGGCAACTATGAGACGCCTTCGCAATGTAAAGATCGTGGCCACTTTGGGCCCAGCTTCGAATGACTATGACATGATCCGCGCGCTTACAGAAGCGGGCGCGAACGTGTTTCGCTTGAATATGAGCCATGGGGAACATGGTGAAATTCGCGAACGTCACGCAATGATCCGTAAAGTTGAAACAGATTTGGGTCGCCCGATTGCGATCCTGGCTGACCTTCAGGGACCAAAGCTGCGTGTCGGTAAATTTGCCGAGGATTCATATGATCTTGAGGTCGGTGCAAAATTCCGCCTTGATCTGGATGCCGCACTTGGCGACATGAATCGTGTGCAACTGCCACACCCAGAAATTTTTGCCGCTCTTGAAGTTGGCTCAAATCTTTTGGTCAACGATGGTAAGATTCGCCTGCAAGTTGAAGATTGCGGTAAAGATTATGCCAACTGTGTTGTGACTGTTGGTGGCGCGATTTCAAACCGTAAAGGCGTGAACGTGCCAGACGTTGTGTTGCCCTTGGCGGCCCTGTCAGAAAAAGACCTTAAAGATCTTGAATTTGTTTGCGAGCTGGGTGTTGATTGGCTGGCACTGTCCTTTGTGCAGCGCCCCGAAGACGTGATCCAAGCCAGAGAATTGGCGAAAGGTCGTGCTTTCATTTTGTCCAAAATCGAAAAGCCATCTGCCGTCACTGACTTTGACGCGATCTTGGCTGTGTCCGATGGCATCATGGTAGCGCGTGGCGACTTGGGTGTTGAATTGCCTGTGCACGCTGTGCCGCCCATTCAAAAACGTCTGATCCGCAAATGTCGCGCGGCTGCTAAGCCTGTGATCGTTGCAACTCAGATGCTTGAATCGATGATCGAAAGCCCAATGCCAACACGCGCCGAAGTGTCTGATGTCGCAACCGCGATTTATGAAGGCGCTGATGCGATCATGTTGTCTGCGGAATCCGCGGCCGGTGATTTCCCTATTGAAGCCGTGACCACAATGAACAACGTCGCGATGGAGGTCGAAAACGATCCCGTCTACCTTGATGTTATGGATGCGTCGCGTGCGGGTAAAAAGCAAACGATTGCGGATGCTATCGTATCTGCGGCGCGTGAAATTGCTGAGACAACTGACATTAAGGCCATCGTTTGTTACTCTGAAAGTGGCACGACTGCCGCTTTGACAGCGCGCGAACGTCCGCATGTACCGATTATTGCGATGACCTCGCGTGACCGGACTGCGCGCAAGCTTTGCCTGTACTGGGGCATGCACTGCATGGTTACTGGCGAAGTCGATCGCTTTAAAATGGCAGTGGTCAATGCTGCACGCGCAGCACGGACATTCGGGTTTGCGACAGAGACCGATAATATCGTTGTGACAGCTGGTGTTCCGTTTAATCAACCTGGGTCTACGAATATCTTGCGCGTCGCACCTTGTGATGAACGCTTGATTTTTAACACAGATCCTGAATGATAGGCGTATTCTTGATATAAGGTGACGCGGGATGGATACAGATCTTTTTCTGGTGATCGGGGTGGCATTGCTTGTCTTGGCTCTGCCAACCATGATCGGGGCTTTCTCTGAAAGCCGTCCACCCCGCGTTGCGGCTGTTCTTGTTGTTATCGGCGGGGGCATGATAGTTTGGGCCGTCACTCAGAAAACGGGTGGCTATGCTTGGGACGATATTCCGCAAGCTTTGGTCCGCGTGATTGGGCGTTATTTCTAAAGCACCCGATTTTCGACCTTTACCTCTTGCCAACCCCCAACCTCTACGTTAATTGCACGACCTCATGGTGCGCGTCCGGCGATCTGGCATGCCGAGTCGCGCGTATAACCATCCGAACACTCGAAAAAGGAGATGGAAATGCCTAAGATGAAGACAAAGTCTGGCGCGAAGAAGCGCTTTAAAATGTCCGCGACTGGTAAAGTCATGGCAGGTCAAGCTGGCAAACGCCACGGCATGATCAAACGTTCAAACAAATTTCTACGTAACGCACGTGGCACGACGACGCTTTCCGCACCTGATGCGAAAATCGTTAAGTCGTACATGCCGTACAACCGCTAATAGGAGGCTCAGAATATGTCCCGTGTTAAAGGTGGTACAGTCACTCACGCTCGTCACAAAAAAGTCATCAAAGCCGCAAAAGGTTACTACGGAGCGCGTTCGCGTCTTTTCCGTACAGCCACGCAGGCCGTTGACAAGGCGAACCAATACGCAACTCGCGACCGTAAAAACCGCAAGCGCAACTTCCGCGCTTTGTGGATCCAGCGTATCAACGCTGCGGTGCGCTCACACGATGAATCTTTCACATACTCAAAGTTCATCAATGGTCTCGCATTGGCCGGTATCGAAGTAGACCGTAAAGTTCTCGCCGATCTTGCCGTGCACGAACCAGAAGCGTTTACAGCCATCGTCGAAAAGGCGAAGGCCGCGCTCGCGTAAATCTTTTCCTTCGGGAATTGAGAACTCATTTAGAAGCCGCGGACCCTTATAGGGGCTCGCGGCTTCTTGTCTTTTAGGCCCGCCATGTTACCAAGCGGGGACAAAACTTTTAAGGTGCCGACATGGATGATCTGAAAAACAAATACCTCACCGCGATCAATGAAGCTGGTGACGAGGCGACACTCGAAGACATCCGTCTGCAAGCTGTGGGCAAAAAGGGCGAAGTGTCCCTGAAAATGCGCGAGCTGGGCAAAATGACGCCTGATGAGCGCCAAGTGGCTGGCCCGAAATTGAATGCGTTGAAAGACGAGATTAATTCCGCGATTGCCGCCAAAAAGGTTGCCTTGGAAGATGTTGCTTTAAACAAGCGTTTGTCCGAAGAATGGCTTGATGTGACATTGCCCGCGCGCCCACAGCGCCAAGGGTCTATTCATCCTATTTCGCGCGTGTCCGAGGAAATCTACGCGATTTTCGCCGACCTTGGATTTGCCGTGGCCGAGGGCCCGCAGGTCGAAGACGATTGGCACAATTTCGATGCGCTCAACATTCCGCCGCATCACCCCGCGCGCCAAGAGCACGACACATTCTATATGCACCGCGACGAGGGCGACAATCGTCCACCGCATGTTTTGCGCACGCACACGTCGCCGGTTCAAATCCGTACATTGCTCGACCAAGGCGCGCCGATCCGTATCATCGCGCCGGGCCGAGTGTACCGCTGTGACTACGACCAAACACACACACCGATGTTCCACCAAGTCGAAGGTCTGTGCATCGGCAAAGACGTTTCCATGGCGAACCTCAAGTGGGTGTTGGAAGAATTCTTTACCGCGTTCTTTGGCACCGAAGTCAAAACCCGTTTCCGCGCCTCGCACTTTCCATTCACTGAACCGTCCGCCGAAGTGGACATTCAGTGCAAATGGGAAAACGGCACCGTCAAAGTGGGCGAGGGCGATGATTGGCTCGAAGTTTTGGGTTCAGGTATGGTTCACCCGAATGTGTTGAAAGCGGGCGGCATCGACCCTGACGAATGGCAAGGATTTGCCTTTGGCATGGGCATCGACCGTTTGGCGATGTTGAAATACGGCATCCCAGATTTGCGTGCCTTCTTTGATTCCGACCTGCGTTGGTTGAAGCACTACGGGTTTAACCCGCTCAGCGTGCCTACGCTGGCTGGGGGGATTAACGGGTGAGTAACATTGTCTCAGATTTTGAGAAAAATGTTGGGGATCGCTATCCAAATTTGTTCAGATACCAAAAGTTGCATGCTGAAGTGGAGGCGATGAAGCCAGCGGGAATTTTAGCCGTGGTTGGATCGTTTGGGGCTGTTTTGACCGGTGGAGATTTAAATTCAAACAGGCTGCTAATCAGTGTGGCAGTGGTTTGGGCTGTACGCTGGGGTTACATCAAATGGCAACAGAAGAAATTTGATGACCTTGTTTACATTGAATTGGTTCGTGTGACGGAAAACAAAGCGAGAGATATTGATGCATGCGGCCAAGATTCTAACTGATTGGAGAAGCTTCAAATGACCGATAACAACGACTCAATGGAAGACCTACAAGTCACGTACCCCGGCGCGGGGATGTTCCAACTGGCGAGCAATCGCACGCGCTGTGAGCAGCTCAATGAGCTGGTGGCGGAGGGTAAAAAAACCGCGACTTGTATGCCGTGGTCCGAATTCGAAAATGACGAAGGCGCTTTGCCGGTCGCAGGCCGCGTTGACATCATCGCGGATTGGGACGGTAACCCCGCTTTGATCGTGCGCACGCTCGAAGTGGAAAAAGTGAAATTCCGCAATGTGACCCCAACGATGGCGCTGCGCGAAGGCGAAGACAGCGACATCGAAGGCTGGCGCAAACGCATGACCAAAAAGTTCGGCACCCAAGGTAAACTGGACCGTGACGCGCTTTTGGTATTTGAAACTTTCGAATTGGTTGAGGATTTGGGCGTCCGCTAGGCGCCAGATAAATATGAAACTGTTTGACACAAACTTCCACGAGATGAGCGACGACAGCCGTCGTATCTATGCGCTCTACGAGATGGCCCACACGCTGGTCGATCTCGCAGCGGCGCTGTGTTTTATTGTTGGTTCGGTGTTTTTCTTTTCCGAAGAACTGCAATACGCGGGCACGTGGCTTTTTGTGATTGGCTCAATTCTATTTGCCGTAAAACCGACACTGCGCTTTGCGCGCGAACTGAAATTATTGAGTCTTGGCCGGCTCAAAGCCGCCGATCAGCCCGCTGACGACGAGAAGGACATCCGATGAAATTCACTTTTTCTTGGCTCAAAGAGCATTTGGAAACAGACGCCACGCTTGACGAGGTTCTATACGCTTTGACCGATCTCGGTCTTGAGGTCGAAGGCGTCACAAACCCTGCGGATGTGTTCAAAGACTTTGAAATCGCGAAAATCACCCATGCGGAACAGCACCCAGACGCAGACAAATTGCGCGTGTGTAAAGTGCAAGCGGGCGCTGGCGAAACCCAGATCGTTTGTGGTGCGCCGAATGCCCGCGAAGGCATCACAGTCGTCTTGGCGAAACCGGGCACTTATATTCCGGGTTTGGATATCACGATTTCTGTCGGTAAAATTCGCGGCGTTGAAAGCTTTGGCATGATGGCTTCTGAAAAAGAGCTGGAATTGTCGGACGAGCACAACGGTATTATCGAGCTGCCTAGTGGTGAAATCGGTCAGTCGTTTGCAGATTATTTGTCTGAGACTGATCCTTCCAAGGTTGATCCCGTTATCGAGATTGCCATCACACCAAACCGCCCCGACGCTTTGGGCGTGCGCGGTATCGCACGTGATTTGGCCGCACGGGGTTTGGGCACGTTGAAAGCGCGTAAAGCCGACAAGGTGTCTGGCACGTTCGCAAATCCAATTTCAATCACGATTGAAAACAGCGCAGCAGAGACGTGCAATGTCTTCGCTGGTCGCCTGATCAAAGGCGTCAAAAACGGCCCGTCACCACAGTGGTTGCAAGACCGTCTAAAGGCCATCGGGTTGCGCCCGATTTCCAAATTGGTCGATGTGACGAATTTCTTCACATACGATGTGAACCGCCCCTTGCACGTATTCGATGCGGCTAAGGTGAGCGGCGGGTTGAGCATTCACACCTCAAAAGGTGGCGAGACGCTGAAAGCGCTGGATGAAAAAGAATACACCTTGCCAGCGGGCGTGACGGTGATTTCATCTGGCGGTAAAGTCGAAAGCATCGCGGGCATCATGGGCGGTTTGGACGCAGGGTGCACTGACGAGACCACTGACGTGTTTTTGGAAGCTGCCTTTTGGGACACTATCGCGATTGCCAAAGGCGGGCGTGCGCTAAAAATCAATTCCGATGCGCGCTACCGCAATGAACGCGGCATTGATCCAGCCTACAATATGCAAGCGATCGAGGATGCCACTCAAATGATCCTTGATCTGTGTGGCGGCGAAGCATCTGAGGTGACTGTCGCGGGCGAGGTGCCCGATGTGTCGCGCGCCTACAAGTTGGATACTGACCGCGTGCAAAGCCTTGTCGGTATGGAAATTCTGCCCGAAACTCAAATCGCAACGTTGACTGCGCTTGGGTTTGTGATGGACGGCGATATGGCGCAAGTGCCGTCTTGGCGTCCTGATGTTTTAGGCTCTGCCGATTTGGTTGAAGAAGTAGCACGCATTGCGTCGTTGACCTCATTGGAGCCAAAGCCGTTGTCGCGCCCGATTGGCATTGCCAAGCAAATTCAAACGCCGATGCAGGTGCGTGAAAGCATGGCGCGTCATACGGCTGCTGCTTTGGGCTACAACGAATGTGTTACGTACTCTTTTGTTGATGAAAAATCCGCGAAATTGTTTGATGGCGGCACTGATGCTGTGAAGCTTGAAAACCCTATTTCATCTGAGATGAGCCATATGCGGCCCGATCTTTTGGTTGGTTTGTTGCAAGCGGCGTCGCGCAATCAAGCGCGTGGGTTCAATGATTTTGCCTTGTTCGAAGTGGGCGCTGCGTTCCATGGCGGTGAGCCGGGCGAGCAGCACGTGCAAATCGGCGGTATCTTGGTGGGGGCCAGTGGGCCAAAAGACGTTCATGGCGCGCGCCGCGATGTAGATGTGTTCGACGCCAAAGCGGATGCTGAGGCGATTTTGAATGCAATCGGTGCGCCTGCAAAAGCGCAAATCTTGCGCGATACACCGTCTTGGTTCCACCCCGGTCGCTCTGGCAAAATTTGTCTTGGCCCCAAAAAGATTTTGGCACAGTTCGGCGAAGTGCACCCTAAAACTCTTAAAGAAATGGGTGTCAAAGGACCGGCGGTGGCCTTTACCATCTTCCTTGAACAACCGCCTTTTCCACGTGGTGGCAAGGTGGCGCGCCCTGCGTTCTTCACCAATGATCTGCAAGCAGTTGAGCGCGATTTTGCTTTTGTCGTCGATAAAGATGTCGCTGCTCTGTCTGTCGTCAATGCAGCCTTTGGTGCGGATAAAAACTTAATCGAAGACGTGCGTGTGTTCGATGAATTCATCGGTGGCAGCCTTGGCGAAGGTAAAAAATCACTCGCCATCACGGTCCGGTTGCAGCCAGCCGAGGTGACGTTGAAGGAAAAAGACATCGAAGAGGTGTCCGCCAAAATCATCGCCAAAGTTGAAAAAGCCACTAAGGCTGTTTTGCGCGGTTGATCTGACGTAGTACGGTCTTAAGTTTGAAAAGGGCGCCGCTTTTGCCGCGCCCTTTTTCATTGCTCACAACCTAAGGGATTTCCTATGAAACCGTCGAACACTGGCCCTTGGGATTCAGTTACAGGGGCTTTGTCTGCGCTTGATGAGGCGGGGCGGCCCATGGCTCCAGCGCTTGAAGGCGGTGGAGCGTATGCGCGCAAAAACGGTCGCCGTTTGGCGGTCATTCACCGAATGCATTTGCGCGATATTGTGACGGCGCGCCAGCTTTTGGAAAAAATAGAACACGGGGGCGAAGGTGCTGCAGCTTTGGTCAAAGCGATTCCTGCGATGACGATGACGAAAAATTACCGGACCTTTGGCAATCTGTGCGGACGTGAATGTATGGTGTTGAACATGCATCACAACATCGAAGAGCAAGACATGTTTCCGCGATTGGAAAGCGGTGGCAATGCGGGAATTTCTGCGGTTGTGGCCAAGCTGCGCGAAGAGCATCGTGTCGTGCATGCGCTGATAGAACGCCTGTATGAGGCGGCGGTGACTTTGGTTGAAGGGCCTGCACCTAATGCTTATGCAGAGGCGCGGTCAGTGTTCGAGCAACTTGAAGCTGTGGTCAAATCGCACTTTAAATACGAAGAAACAGAACTTGAAGAGGCGCTGGGGCTGTTCGGCGCGATCTAAACCACAAGGACTTGAGCTTATGAAAGTTTACCTATCCGGCGAAATTCACACAGATTGGCGCGATCAAATCACCCAAGGTGCACAGCATCTGGCGGTGGAATTTTCTGTACCTGTGACGGACCACGGGGCCTCGGATGATTGCGGCGTTGCTATTTTGGGGGCTGAACCAGATAAGTTTTGGCACGACCACAAAGGTGCCAAACTGAACGCGATCCGCACGCGGACTGCGATTGAGGCCGCCGATGTTGTTGTCGTGCGTTTTGGCGATAAATACAAACAGTGGAATGCCGCTTTTGATGCGGGCTATGCAGCTGCGCTTGGCAAATCTTTGATTGTGATGCATGGGGCCGATCATCAGCATGCATTGAAAGAAGTAGATGCTGCGGCGTTGGCCGTCTGCGAAACGCCGCAGCAGGTTGTCGATATGCTGAATTATGTTTTAACCGGTGCGTTGCCCAAATAGGGTTTGGCAAAAGGGGGCAGAATACCGCCCCCTTTTTGGTACTTGAATTAATCGTGGCCAGGCACCGGCGGAATGTTTTTGGCTTTTTGCACCGCAGGGCGGGCATAGAAACGGTCCACATAGGCCGGCACGTTTTTCAAATCGTGATAGCCCACCACGTCTTTGGCGCCGTAAAATTCCAAGGCATTGAGCCAAGGCGCAATCATCATGTCGGCGATGGAATAATCGCCCACGATCCACTCTTGGCCATCAAGCTGCTTTTCAACGACAGCCAAAAGACGTTTGGCTTCGCCAATGTAGCGGTCGCGCGCTGTCGGATCTTCCATAGCGGCCCCTGCAAATTTGTAGAAGAACCCAAGCTGCCCCAGCATTGGACCAAGTCCGCCCATTTGGAACATCACCCATTGCAAGGTTTTGTAACGCTTTTGGGGATCTGCAGACAGAAACTGGCCGGATTTCTCGGCAAGGTAGATTAAGATCGCACCAGATTCGAACAGCTCTATCTGTGTGCCATTGGGACCGTTTGGGTCGATGATCGCAGGGATTTTGTTGTTGGGGTTGAGCGCCAAGAATTCAGGGCTTTTGACGTCTACATCGGTCAGGCCTACCAAATGTGCCTCGTAAGGAATGCCCATTTCTTCTAAAGCGATGGACACTTTGACACCATTTGGCGTTGGGAATGAGTATAGTTGCAGTTTGCTGGGGTCTTGTGCGGGCCAGCGGGTGTTGATTGGGTGGTGTGTCACAGAAGTCATAAGGCTGTCCTTTGTTTGTCTTCGATAAATATGGGGACCTTTTACGTTAGATTAACCCCGTCGTATCGTGCGCAATTGTGCTATGTAATGTGTGGATACGCGTAAAATGACGTGTCTTAACAAAATGAGGGACGATATGCTCAAAGAATTCAAAGACTTCATCGCCAAGGGCAATGTCATGGACATGGCTGTTGGTATCATCATCGGTGCCGCGTTCACCGCTATTGTTAAATCCTTGGTCGCTGACCTGATCAATCCGATCATCGGTCTGTTCACTGGCGGCATGGATTTTACCAACAAATTCGCAGTCCTATCTGGCGATGTAGCTGCGGGCGCAAGCCTTGAAGCGGCGCGTGAAGCGGGCGCATCTGTATTTGCCTACGGGTCATTCATCATGGCGATCATCAACTTCTTGATCATTGCATTCGTGGTCTTCATGCTTGTGCGCTACGTCAACAAAGTCAAAGCTGCGACTGAGACACCGGTTGAAGAAGCACCAGCTGCACCAGCAGGTCCAACTGAGATTGACGTTCTTTTGGAAATTCGCGATTCTTTGAAAAAATAAGATCGCACCATGAGACGACATAAAGGCCCGCAAGTTTTGCTTGCGGGCCTTTTGCGTGACACGAAATAGCATCACGTTCGGGGACACATAGACTAAACGCACCGTGCGCGTGTTTCCGTCGCTTTTACATCGGAAAACCTATATGGGATATATGGATTGGTTTTCTTTACAGTGTAGGATGAATTTAAGAAATGCCCCAAATGGACGAGACAGATCGCCGAATTTTGCGAATTTTGCAGAAAAAAGGCCGGATCTCGAACGCAGATTTGGCAGTCGAAGCCAATGTGTCGAGTTCAGCGTGCCACCGCCGCGTACAGCGGCTTGAGGCGGATGGCGTTATTCGTGATTACGTAGCGCTGTTGAACCCAACGCATGTGGATCGGCGCTCGACCTTGTTTGTTGAGGTGACGCTGACATCGCAAGCAGATGATGTTTTGGCAGCGTTTGAAAAGGCAGTTCAGGGCGTGCCTGATGTGTTGGAATGTCATTTGATGGCGGGCGTTGCGGATTACATGCTCAAAGTGGTCGCCGCAGATACCGATCATTTCGCGGAAATTCACCGCACTTTGGTTCGTCTTCCTGGTGTCGTGAAAATGCAGTCCTCTTTCGCCATGCGAACGGTTTTCAAAACCACCAGCCTGCCTGTTTGATCTGCCGCATTGCGCTTTGGCGCATTCTTTGGCAGGCTCGTCATTATGTTTGTGTTTGCGGGGAGGCGAACCAATGGCGTCGGAAACTCATACAGAGCAGGTTTTAAATGCGGTTGGGTCCGCGTCTGGTGCATCGCGGCTGACGGCGTCTTGGCGTCGTTCTATGGTCAAGCATGGCCTTGATCCATCGCACCACAAAAGCCCACGCCGCTTTGAGATGAGCCATGTCGCACAGCGACGCGAAGAACTTGGATCGTTTCTAGAGGTTGCAACGCCAAAACTCGATCAACTGTTTCAAATGGTTGGCAGCGCGGGGTGTTGCGTTTTGTTGACGGACCGCACGGGTGTTGTGCTGGAGCAGCGTTCCAAAGACACGGATGCTGAAACGTTTGATCGTTGGGGGCTTTGGGCTGGCGCAGATTGGTCTGAGCAGTCTGAGGGCACAAACGGTATCGGGACCTGCATTGCAGAAACGCGCCATCTGACCATTCACCGTGATGAACATTTCTTCAGCCGTAACACTGCGATGTCTTGCATGGATTCCCCTATATTTGGGCCAGATGGCGAATTAATCGGTGCACTAGACGTGTCGTCGTGTCGCGCGGATCAAACCGAAACCTATGCCCGCCTTATTGGCAATGTTGTGGCCCAAACTGCCAAACAAATTGAAACCGACGCATTTCGCATGGCTTTCCCAAAGGCGCGCATCATTACCGCCCCAGAGGAACGTGGGGGAGGTGCCGTGTTACTGGCCGTGGATCAAGATGACTTGGTGATCGGGGCCACGCGCGCGGCACGGCGTTTGTATGAGTTAGGGCGGGGCGGGGTCATTGTTCCACGGCCCGCTTCTGATATTTTAGGGCGCGATACTGGTGTATCCGCCTTAGAGCGGGCTGAACGCGCGGCGTTGAAGCGCGCCATTGCGCGGGCTGGTGGCAATATGTCTGCCGCGGCGCGTGAGCTTGGGATCGGGCGTGCAACGCTTTATCGGCGGATGAATCGTCTGGGTCTTGGGGAATCCTGAGACACCTGTCTCAGCTATGAGACACTGCTGCGCTGCAGCGTTTATCCCGAGGGGTGACGCGCCTCACAGTGCTGGTCATGTTCTTTGCAACCGAGGTGGAGGCTTCGGATGTCAGAGGAGGACATATCATGAATGTAATGACCAAAAGCGAAAGCAAATACACGTCGCCGTTCAAGGCACGTTATGACAACTTTATTGGTGGCAAATTTGTTGCTCCAGTAAACGGAAATTATTTCGACAACATCACACCCATCGACGGATCTGTCGTATGTGAAGTTGCGCGTTCAGATGCAGATGATGTCAACTTGGCCCTTGATGCGGCGCATGCTGCCAAAGTGGCGTGGGGCAAAACATCTGCTGCCGATCGTTCTAACATCTTGCTCAAAGTGGCAGACCGCTTGGAAGAGAACCTTGATCTTTTGGCGCAAGCTGAAACATGGGACAACGGCAAGCCGATCCGCGAGACAACATTTGCGGACATCCCATTGGCGATCGACCACTTCCGGTACTTCGCAGGCGTGCTGCGCGGTCAAGAAGGCTCAATGTCTGAGATCGACGCCGACACAGTGGCGTATCACTTCCACGAGCCCCTCGGTGTTGTGGGCCAGATCATTCCCTGGAACTTCTCCATTTTGATGGCGGCTTGGAAACTGGCACCAGCTTTGGCGGCTGGCAACTGCATTGTGATGAAGCCTGCGGAACAAACCCCTGCGGCGTTGATGGTTTTGGCCGAGTTAATCGCAGACCTTTTGCCGAGCGGCACGTTGAATATCGTCAACGGGTACGGCGGCGAAGTGGGGGCGGCTTTGGCAACATCCAAACGCATTGCAAAGATTGCGTTCACGGGCTCCACCGCGACCGGCAAAAAAATCATGGCAGCTGCGACAGAGAACCTGATCCCAGTGACGCTTGAGCTTGGTGGCAAATCACCAAACATCTTTTTCTCTGACATCATGGCCGCAGACGACGCGTTCTTTGACAAGGCCATCGAAGGGTTTGTTCTGTTTGCCTTCAACCAAGGCGAAGTGTGCACATGTCCATCACGCGCCTTGGTGCAGGAAGACATCTATGACGCGTTTATGGAGCGCGTGATTGAACGTGTGAAAGCGATTAAACAGGGCGACCCACGCGAAATGAACACGATGGTCGGCGCGCAATGTTCACAAATGCAGCAAGACAAAATCTTGTCCTACTTCACAATCGGTCGTGAAGAAGGTGCTGAGGTGCTTGTGGGGGGGGCGGCTGCGGATGTTGGCAAAGATCTCGAAAACGGGTTCTACATTCAGCCAACCATCTTCAAAGGCACAAACGACATGCGCGTGTTCCAAGAAGAAATCTTTGGCCCAGTTGTGTCTGTCACAACCTTTAAGGACGAAGACGAAGCACTCGCGATTGCTAACGACACTATGTATGGCCTCGGTGCTGGCGTTTGGTCACGCGATGCAAACCGGTGCTTCCGCTTTGGTCGCGCAATTGAAGCAGGTCGTGTTTGGGTCAACAACTACCATGCCTACCCAGCGCACGCCGCTTTTGGTGGGTACAAGCAATCTGGCATTGGCCGTGAGAACCACAAGATGATGCTCGACCACTACCAGCAGACGAAAAACATGCTCGTCAGCTACAACCCCAACAAGCTGGGCTTCTTTTAAAGTTTCCTCCCGCGGAGCGCATTTCGATGCGCTCCGTACTTTTGCGCCATTATAGTTAGGGCAGGGCCCACAGGTTTCTATATGCGCGCATCCTCCCCCTTGAGATTCGCATTTTTTGCCCCGTGAGTCGCCCAAATCACTCTCGATTCACCAAATATGCCCTAGAATGATGTCGCGGTTGGCCGAAATACTGATGAGACATCATATTTCAGGTTGCCTGATGGGCTCTAAATTGGCGTATTTCCCCATAAAATAGGCAGTTTTTAATTTTTTTGAACTTTTTACGACAAGATGTGAAGAAACCACTTGCGGCTTTGTGTTGGTAACCTTAGAACCCCCCTTACCGGAAGCGACGAGGTTGCTGAGGGGACGGACGGAGCGGCTGAGAAGCTGGGAAGTTTAGGAAAATCAGAGGTTTAAGTTAAGCGGGCGCGCTGGAGAGATTTAGCGCATCGGTTTTATTTTTGGCTCTGTCTAGGTTGGCTTTTGTTGATTTAGCGCTCTTTGACATTGATAATTACTGAAGAGATATGTGGGCGGTTTGGTTCATTCGATGGATCGAACGTCTGTATATCGCGCTCTTAGAGAAGCAACTTGTTGTGGATCGATT
>NZ_FNZV01000015.1:0-7053 GCF_900109555.1 Pacificibacter marinus
CCCACCTTGTTTTTGGGGTCTGATGCGTCGTCCGTCTCTTTTGCCGTCCCGCGCCCGCCGTAGCGGATGGAGGCGCGCATAGTTGCGCCGATCTTGGCCTCGTTGAGCGTCGCCACCCGCACCCACTGCGCGTAGATGTCTTTGTTCGACACGCTGGCAAAGGGCCGCGCCATCACCATGCGTTCAAGGTCTGGGCCAGACAGGCTCATGGCGTCACCGCCTTGATGTCATCTACAGAACCTACGCCAAGGGCGCCTGTGATATTCTCAGCCTGCGCCAGCCGCTCGAATTCCCTTTCGGGAAACAGCATCGCGCAGGCGTCTTTCAAATCTCCGAGCTCGCGCATCATGCCGGCAGAGACCTCAAGCCGCGCATCGAGCACAACAAAGCCGCTAAAGCCCGCCAACACAAAGCTGGCGCCGCTGGCCTGCACAAATCGCACCAGTCCGGTACCGTAAATCAGTGCCCCGCGCTTGGCGGCATCTGCTGGGGTCAGCGCCGTGCAGCGATCGCGCGCCCCCCGCTCATCTGGGGCGCGCGGCACGATAAACGCAACCTGCCGCCCTTGCCGCGCCACCCGCGCGCATGTTTTGAGTTGCTCTTCAAATGTCATGCCAAAGCCTTTCTGACCCGCGCGCAGGCCACTTCAAACCAAGTTTCATTGATCTCGATCCCGATCGCATGGCGGCCATTTTGAACCGCAGCCACCATCGCGGCACCGCTGCCCATCATCGGGTCAAGCACCGTGTCGCCTTGGGTCGTTGAATTGAGAATGTAGTGTTCACACAGCGCGACCGGCTTTTCTGTCGGATGCGCTGTTTCCTTTGGGGCGTTGAGCTGAAAGCTCTGCTTTGATCCGCAATGATTGATGCCTTGCGGATCAGCCTTGCCCTTCCACCAGTAGGTGGTGAACTCGAGGTTCTTCATGTACCAGCGGTTGCGCGTGGCGCGGATTTTGTCCCACACCAGCAAATTGTGGAACTTCCAGCCCGCGCCCTCAAAGGCAGCCCCCGCTTGAAACAGGTTCTTGTCGTTGGTCATGATGTAGGCGTCGGCATTGTCTTTGCAGGCGTGAAAGAACGGCCCGCCCAAATCATGCCAGGGCGGCACATCCATCAGCAGGCCATCATTGTTGTAATTATCAGATGCAAACAGCCCGCCCATCGACTGATGCGCGTTGCCGCCCGACGTCAGCTTATAGGCCACATCGCAAAACAGCATATCCGCCACACCGCGCAATTCTGGCAGCACCTCGCGACAATCGCCAAGGATCAGCCGCGCATTGCCGATGGTGATCTCGCGCAGGATGCTCATGGCAACACCCTGCGAGGCAAACGGCAGGCCTCAACTCTAGACACAATGGATATTAAATTGTTTAAGTAACCGTATCGAAACGTAAATACGCCACGGGTCATCCTCGGAATGACTGAGATATGGACCGCAGCATGAACACTCTGATCCGCGCATTTCTGAGCAATGTGGTGCCCCGCGCGCCTATGATGCTGCTGATCTACTGTCTTGGCATTTGCGAGTATTGTGTGTCGGTTGGACCTTATACTGTCTTGTTCGCCTGAGCCCTCGCAGCGCGAGGACTGTAAAAACGAGCGCGCGCTTCGCCCACAAAGCGCGCGCCCCATTTCGGCCTCAAGGGGGAGGAGACGGCCGAAATTCCAAACCTGTGAATAAAAGAGGCCGAGAGCACGAAGCCCCCGACCTGTTGCACACACAACGGTGTGCAAAGTTGCGCGATCTAGGACGTGCCGCGCGAGCAGTCGCACACACATCCCATCAATCGTGTAGGAACCCGTCAGTGAGGCAACACTCATCGTGCCACCTCAGTCTTTTCGCGCAGAGCAGCCCGAAAGCTCACCGCCACCGCAATCAGCTCATCCAACTCGACAAGCTGCTCGCTGGCTTCTTTGACTGTATAGTCGCTCGGATTTGCCGAAGTTGCAGAATGCGCCTCCGCATCCTTGGTCAACACATCCGAGAATTCTTTGGCGATGCGGTACACATCCGATGCGGTCACGCCATCCAGATCGACCGGCTGAAACACCCCGCCTGCCAGCGTCGCAAAATGCCGTGCTATCGGCTCGGCTGCACTTGGCTCAATCCGTCCCAGGCTATCAAGGTAGTTAACACCAATACCACCGGGGCGATGGTCGCTGCGCTCGGTTCCGTAGGACAGCGTCGACACCCCGATGCCAAGATCGATCGACGCGTTTTCTAACCCGCCGACCGCGCCATAAGCTTCGCGCACCGCATTTTGAATACTGCCGGGTCTAGTGTACCGCATGTGATAACTCCTTTCGGCATTTCACAAGACGGACCGCACGCTGCGTGGCAATTTTGGGGCAAGTGAAGGGTGGGAAATTAAGGGCGCGAAATGCAATATCAAACATCACGCAGCTCCAGACCTTGCAGAGGCAGGTGTCGGTTGAGGCTGGAAAAGCCACCCGCAGCAAATCAGCAAACCGCGTGCGCGACACATCTTGCAAGCTAACGCGGTTCACTTGGAAAGACTTTTCCAAATTAGCACCGGATCGCTCGCTTTTAGGCGAAGATGTTTCCGCCGGCTTCGAGGTAAGTTGAGATATGGATAAAGGATCAACGCAAGGCATCATGTGGCTCCCCAATAAACACCCCTTCAAAATCGGCTCCTACAGAAACCGTAACCCAAGATGCGGCCACTACAGCCCCTCCTGTCGCACGTTCGATACAAACAGCGAGCTCCAAGCTTGGCCGCATTATATTACGGGCAAGACGTGAAACCGTGGCTTGCTTCACTTTGATTGCATCCGCGAATGCAGCTTGTGAAATGCCGCTATGTTCTAGGTATTCGGAAAGGGTCATCATATTGGCGATATACGCCACAGGAATATACGGGTCAAGAATTATTATACGTGTCACGTATTTGCCAAAAACCCAACTCCCGCAGAGAATTGACGTATGACAAACATTGCCTATTACAGAAAATTACGCGGACTGAGCCAAGAAGATTTAGCTCAAAAAATTGGCGTGAAGCAGCCACATATATCGCGCATTGAAAATGGCGACGACGGCCCCCCACTCCGTCTCTTCATGGATATAGCCGACGCTTTAGATGTATCGTTAGCTGATTTGTTTTCCGAAGAAATGACCAAGGCAGCGCTTATGGTTGTTGATGCATTTCGGTCTGGCTCTGACGAGACCCGACGCTTGATGTCTGCGATGGCGAAAGAGGTAGAATCCCTGCCCCTAGGAGATAATCGAGAAAAACCTGAAATCTAATTCTATCCATTGAAAGAGTGCATTTCTCAAATTCTTCATCCGACATGTATTTTCTCCATCCATAAATTCGAACAAAATGAGAACATTTAGGCCGACTGTCAACGCAGGACTAGCACATGATTGGACTTAAAGAGTCGTCAGCCAGAGCAATAATTGCGCTAACCCCCTCAGATTTGGCAGCATATCTGACCGAACAAATGGTCTAAGTTGTATCTACCCTCGCTGCAGCCAGCTTCTTTGCTTCATCAACATACCTACAAGATAAATCAAACCATAGGCGGGTTGATGGAGACTGTGACAGCAGCAACGTGACCCAAGCTGAGATCGACATTACAGCAGACACAACAAACTCCCAATCAGACTAAACACCCGTGCCAAATCTAGCCCATCAAAGAGATTCTGCCAGCTCGGAGGGCTCCTTTTCCTTATCGAGATGACGATTCGAACCTCACCCCATTATATACGTGACACGTATTATTATACTTTACAGGTATATACCTGTTGCGTATATACTACCCCCATCACCCGCCGAAGACGCCACAGGCAGATCGCGGAATTTCATGATGGAGAGACCCATGTCCCGCATTCAACACACAGACTTTTCGCTCAAAGGCCGCACCGCGCCTGACGGCCCGTATTTCATAGGCAACCTGATCTTCGGCCTTGACCCTTTGCGCATCGATCACGCGCAGATCATCGTGGGCGCGCCGCACAATCATCCTGCTCTGCGCCGTGCGCTGGCCTTTCGCACCCTCAAAGAGGCGCGGGGCGAAACCGTCAATTCCAAGCGCTTGATCCTGTCCGCCCTCACATCGGTTGAGGGCACGGCATGAACGGCGATCCAATCCAAAATCTGTTGAACCGCATTGATCAGGACAGCGACTTTGCAACCAAACACGATGCCTTTGTCGCAGAAACACTCGAATGCGGCGGCAGCTATCAAGCGCAAGCTGGCAACACCTTCATGATCGACCTGCACGGCATTCGTGTGCTTGCCAATTCCGAGGCCAACGCGCACGAGCTTTGGCTGCGCGCGGCCAATATCCAAATGAGAAGACTGGCAAGTCTGGCAAATCTGGGCGGTGCGGCATGACTTTTACGCCTGCTGAACAACGCGCCCTGCCTTTGCTCACGCAACCTGAGAAGATTGCGGCCCATCGTTTGGGTGTAAGCCAATCGGCGTTCAAATATCACAAAGCCAACATCATTCGCAAAACAGGCACGGCAAACCTGTGCTCGGCGGTCGCGACATTGGCCGCACAAGGCCAAGCCTTTGAGTGTTTGGAGGGGCGCGCATGACCATCCAAAGCCCAATCGCCCGCCCGCGCCGCCTCTTTGCCCTCACTGAAAGTGACACGCCAAAAGGCGCGGTGTTCATCGGCCCCAAATCCAAGTGGTGGCCAAAGCAGCATAATCCCAGCAGCACACCTGCCTATGCGCGCGAAACCTATCGCCAATCCTTAGCGGTGCCGTGCAAATGGCGCGAGCGCATTGAGCTCTGCACCGAACTACGCGGCAAAGACATCGCCAGCGCATGTCCGATTGATCAATCGAGCTTTGTCGATGTCCTGCTAGACATCGCGAACAGCGATGAATTTGGATGACCCGCCTCACGCAAATGCACCCCGCGCAACAGGCTGGCATCTTGTGCAATGATCCGCAGTTTCAAAAGTTTGCCGCCATTCGCAGCGGCTTGCCTGGCACTCAATTCTGCGCCAGCGCCGCAGCTCAATACCTACGCGAGGCGTGCAAGATCGCCAGCCGCCGAGAGTTGAACACAAACGCGGTCGCGCACTCAAACTTCGCAGCCTTGCGCACGTCATTTGATGCCTGGGCTGGGCGTATCGCAACCCCAAATCCCTGAAAGAAAACCATGCCCAATCACGCCACGACAAACGCCGAAAGATACAAAGAGGCCCTCACGCCAAGCTGCGAAACGAAAGCCGCCTACATGAGTGAATTTAGCATCGACGTCCCGATGGTCGACGAACACGGCGAGGAGTTTACGCAGCAGATCGACGTCCCATGGACAACGATAAAGGAAATCATGGCAACGATTTCCAAGCGCGCCGAAACAGAACCACTGAAAGGATCACCCCAGTGATGACCAAGCACAGCACACCGCCCGAAGCCGCCCCAATCCCTGAGCGCCACGATCCCTACAAAATGCGCACGCTTGAGCAAATCCTAGCGCTGTTCAATGGCGGTGAGTTCCTATCCGAAGTGATGGAGGGGCACAAAACGCTCATGCAAGACTTGCTGGAGCACAATGATCTGCACGGCTCCAAAGGCTGCACCGGCACCATGACCATTCAGCTGAAATACGCAGTCGGCAACGCTGGCGATGTTGGCATGGGCGCGACGGTTACTTTTGCGCCGCCCAAAAAACCACCGAGCTCTGCGGGCGCCTACATCAACGATGCGGGCGAGCTCACACTCTACAGCCCGATGATGGCGCGGATGAACACCCCGCTGCGCGACATCTCTGATCACGATCCTGAAACAGGCGAAATCCGCGACGCCGACTGATCGCGCTCGGATTGATCGCACTCAAACACTTCATCCACAAAGAAAGGCAAGCCATGTTAAATCTCACCCCTCTCACCAACGACAATCCTGCCCAAACCATGCGTGATACAATGCTGGAGCTTGGCAAACATGAAGCCATCGCTCTGCCCGACGGCATGGATCTGACCAAGCCGTTTTTGATCACCGTGCCGGACAAGCGTAAGGTCGAGGATCTCACGCAGAAATACCTATCGGCTGCGCAGTACCTAAAGCCAACACAGCGCAAAGGCACGGCGCGCCTTAAAGACTTGGAAAGTCTTGTGGCTTGGGCCAACCGTTTTAAGGGCGACAGCTCAGTCTTGTTCGCCAATCCCGTTATGGACACCCCGTCTTTGACCTGCATTGCCGATTATCACGATGAGGGCCCAGCAGACCCGACAAACCCACTTGGCGACCCCAGCGCGCGTCACGGCCATCATCGTGGGGTCTATGATTTTCCTCTGTCTGAGGATTGGAAAGCATGGATGGCAGTGTCTGACACGCCGCTCGAGAAAGACGACATGGGCGAATTTATTGAGACGCAGGCCAAGAATATCATGGACCCAACGCCCGCAATCATTGCCGGCGCACAGGACGATAAAAACGACGATTGGGAAAATCGCCTGATTGAAACCGCCTGCAAGATTGAAGGGCGATACGGCCAGCTCACGCAGCTGCTGCAAATGTCCAAACAGTTTCTCATCAATGAAACCAGCGACCTCAAACTAACCACCAACCGCGACACCGGCGAAGCGGAAATGAAGTTCATCAATGAGCACAAAGGCCTCAATGGTCAGCCGCTGAACCTGCCAAACCTGATCATCATTGCAATTCCGGTGTTTCTAAATGGCCCGCTGTACCGCATGCCCGTGCGCTTTCGCTATCGCAAGTCCGGCGGTCAGGTGAAGTTCATCCTGTCGATCTACAACCCCGAGAAAGCCTTCGAGGCGTCATTCGATGAGTCCCTAGACCTCGCCGTCGCGCACACCGACCTGCCGCTTTTTAAAGGCACGCCGGAAGCGTGATCTCTTTTTCTGGACCTTGGAAACAGGGTCCAGCGATGGACGTCACAAAACGAAGTTCGAAAGCAGACAATTTTGGAGAACGGTCATGAGTAAAACATTACAGCGCATTGCCCGCCCCGGCTTGCACTCTCAAAAACCAGCATCGCCATCAGGCAATCGCGCCGGCATCGATGTAAAAACAGTCCAGCAAGTGTTCGCGACAGGCAACAGC
>NZ_FNZV01000015.1:7063-97960 GCF_900109555.1 Pacificibacter marinus
GACCTCGCCGTCGCGCACACCGACCTGCCGCTTTTTAAAGGCACGCCGGAAGCGTGATCTCTTTTTCTGGACCTTGGAAACAGGGGCCAGCGATGGAGATGAAGGCCACAGGTAAGCAGATATTTATGGAGAACGGTCATGAGTAAAACATTACAGTGTATTGCCCGCCCCGGCTTGCACTCTCAAAAACCAGCATCGCCATCAGGCAATCGCGCCGGCATCGATGTAAAAACAGTCCAGCAAGTGTTCGCGACAGGCAACAGCGCCGTCGACGGAAAAGCACCGATTACAATCGCCAAAGCACCATGGTAAAACAAAACGTAAGATAATCATGGGACAACACGCAAACATAACAGGAGAAATCAGGCATCTAAGCCCCGCATACCCGCCATTTCGTATGAAAGCCCAGGACGCCGCATACTATTGCGGTATGTCTACAAGTGCCTTTTTGCGTGCTGTTGACTGCGGAAAATTCCCCAAAGGCATAAAAACAACAGGTGGAAGGTTTTGGTTGCGCGGCGAGCTAGAGCGCGCAATGGTCGAAGGCGACACAGACCCACAACATGATTTCACACAAAAGATATGACCAAGCGCACCAGGTACCTTTATTCAGACACAGATCGACACGGAAACCAAAGGCAGTATTTCAAACCGCCTGGACACAAAAAAGTGCGCCTCCTCTCTGCAACCGGAACAAAAGACGCACACGTTGAATATGTACGCTTGCTAAAAATGTACCTTGCAGGCGAAGATATCGGCGCAGATCGCAGTATCAATCGCGGGTCATGTGAATGGCTTTTGCGGCAATATCAAACTTCATCTACATTCAAAGCTTTGGCTCCAAACACTCAGATTCAAAGGAAAAATTTCTATTTAAGATTTTGCAAAGTTTACGGTACTGTACCCTACAAAGAGGTGACGCCCCGAGACCTCGCAAAAGTCCGTGACACGTTAGGACCAGGAGCAGGCCGTAACTTCCTCAACTCGATATCAGGCGCATACGACTGGGCTTGTTCCGAAGAGGTCCAGATTGCAGACAGCAATCCAGCCAAAGGTGTAAAAAGACCAAAACAAAAAACGCTTGGCTACAAAAAATGGTCTATGGATGACGTCCTGCAATTCAAAAACCATTACCCTAAGGGGCACAACGCAAGAAAATGCTTAGCACTATTACTATTCACGGCACGTGAAATTTCAGGGGTTCGCGAACTTGGTCGAGGCGATGTGCGAGATGGTAAAATACGCGGCCGCCGCCAAAAGACTTGGGCCAATGCAACAACACCCATGCTCAATATTCTGAAAGAAGAATTGGGCGATGACTACAATCAACTGATTTGGCTGCAAGCAAATCATAGCGGGCATTACAGCGCAAAAAGTCTATCACAACGCTTCACGGCTTGGGCCAACGATTCTGGACTAGAAGGCCTGTCATCGCACGGCCTTCGCAAGTCAGTTGCCACGATCCTTGCAGACCTTGGCCTCTCAGAGCGCACGATCATGGCTGTTCTCGCACACACAGATCCGCGCCAAGCACAAACCTACGTCCAAGACGCAAACAACCGAGCACTGGCAATGGAAGGAATGCAAAGATTTGAGGCTGAAATTGCCCACCTATGGAATAATGATAAAGACACTGCATGACCTCCCCACACTCAAAGAACAAACAGAGAAAGTTTCCCACTTTTCAAAGCGGTGGGAAAGTGGGAACTATTTATGCTTACAATTCAATTACTTAAATTGAGATTGATAGTCCTGCCGGGCCTACCAATTTCCAATAAAATCAACACTTACCGCCAAAGTGGGAAACTTAAAACACCTCAAATACCCATGAACATTTAGAGAATCTTTCCCACTTTTAGACAGCATCCTCTTTTAACAAAAAGAGAATCCCAGGTGTCAGCAAATCGCACCGACTGATATTTTATATCTGGCACCCAAACCTTTCTTACCCGCCACGTCGATTACCGCTGCGCTGATGTGTTGAAACGCCCCCTCTCGACACAGCAAGCAGCCTTGGCATTTAATTCTCTAGTGTAGCGTGACAATTGGCCAAGACTGGCCAAAGATATATATCGCAGCATCGGTCGCTTCTCTCATTAAGTGTTTAGCTCAAGTTCATTTTCCTTTGTTGAATGGGATTATGCGCCAGCCCAAACTGATCGGCAATTTTCGCACATAAATTAAAATCTGCGCATTTTATTGAATAATTTAATTTTGTTAGCGTATGGGAGGCGTTAAAAAAACGATTAATCAAAACACTTGTTAGGATGCGATATGACAAACTTTTCCCTCTTCCTGGCTTTTTTGGCGTTGATTGTATCTACGCCCGCTGTAGCACAAGATTCCTCGTTTCAACTTACTGGCGCGATTGGCGCTTGGAGCAATCAATACGGAGGCCACGACTTTGATGCACGTCGCGGTATTGATGGTGAATATGAACGCACATCCGCAGATATTGGATTGAGCTATGCGAGGACACTTGGCAATGGCATGACCGGTGTTGCCGCAGTGGACTTCGGTTATATCAGTCCAGCTAAAATCGGATCTGTCCAAGATGAAGACGCGACCAAATCGACAGCAGGCCTGACACTGCGCTTACTTCAGGATCAAGGTGACTTTAGCTACGGTGGTTTCATTGGAGGGGGCACATTAAATGATTATGGCGACACCAATGAAAAAATGACGTTTGGCTATATTGGCGCAGAGATGAGCAAAGCCACCACATTTGGAAGCTACTATGGCCAAATAGGGTATCTCGACAGTAGTGATGAATTCGATGAAGGCACCAGAGAAGCGCCGTTCATCAATCTCGGAGGCAGCTACAATTTACCAAGCAACTACGCTTTAACTGGTGCGTTGGGACTTGCGGGCGGTAATAAATATTTGGGTTCAGAAAACAATCAAATCATCAGCCTTTCTTTAGGGGTTGAGCGTGCCATTGGTGATTATCTGTTCAGTGTAGGATATGAAGCCACACAGATCAGTTTTGATAATGTCTCTGGGGACGGCAATACTTATGGAGATACGTTTGGCACTTTGTTTGTCGGTGTAACCTATGAGTTTGGCGGCAAGACGAACCATGGTTCGCGACTTCCCAGCCTTGCTAAATGGGTAAGCTATAACGCCAACGAGATCGAACAACCGTTGTAGAGCCTTTGATGCTTCACGCAAAATCACCCCTTTAAAACAGGATGATTTTGCCTTGTCGTCAGTCTGTTTTGAATTTTCTAATCAGACTTGTTATTAAATCTTCTGGGGTGCATGTATAGAGCTTGCGCCCCAATATTTTCGGGGTAAATGGCGACACACTCCAGCTGTAAAACTCGCTGAATACATTACGCCAATTCGCTATACCCCCGCCAAACCGGACCTTAGTTCAGACCGCAGCATCGCGGTTTCCGCCCATGGTGTCGGACGAGTGAAAGGTGTTCGCCCCTTGGGGGGTACAGTCGAGTTTGGCGAAACGGCAGAGGCTGCCGTCATTCGCGAATTTCACGAAGAACTCGGCGTCACCGTAGAGGTCATCGGACCGCCTGTTTTCATGGAGAATATCTACACTCATGAAGGCAGTCTCGGACATGAGTTGATTGCGATCTTCGATGTGAAATTTTCCGATACCGCTTATGACACCAAAACGCGCATCAAGTTTCAAGAGGACAGCGGGACCATATGCTTTGCAGAGTGGTTCTCACTCGACACATTGGACCAACCTGATCGGCCTCGGCTCTATCCAGACGGATTGAAGGCGCATCGGCTAACGGCACGCTGACCGTCAGTTCGATCCGCTGCCCGGCGTTTTAACCGACAAAATACTGCACGATGCACGAATGGCCGGATCGACGGCCTTCGCCCAAATTATCAGAATTTGTTACTCCTGATATCGAAAACGGAGCGCGGATTTGATTGATGGTTGCTGTCCGACGCGACACCAGACGTGACCGCACGCGATGCAATGCCTGCAAATCGAACTGGCCCTGTGTCTTCTCCTAAACCGTTTCCAAATTCGAACGCAGTGCCGCCTCGGCAATTGCCTCAGCATCGTTGCAATCGTTCTTTTGGCCCTTATTGAACGGCTTTACGTAGATCGTAGGAATAATGCGGGGGTCAAAACCAACCAAATGGAAAGTATCTTTGCCGATATGAATGCCAACAGGCATTAGTTCACTAAACTCTGTCATAGCCATGCGACTTCACCTATATGCAGATGAAACTAAGCTCAGTCTAACCTGCTGGGTGAATCTGCCGGTACATCCCATTAGTTGCCGTCCGCGCCACAGTATGCAATGACAGCTCCCAACCCGTTGTGCTCCGACACAAAAAGCGGTAAAAGCCACAAAATGCTCAGTCAGGACGACCTGACACCATATGAGCTTTCCGGGACGACCCGATACTATGGAGGTCGAAATGGCGTGGATTACACTTTTCATCGCAGGTCTATTGGAAACAGCATGGGCGGCTGGCCTAAAGTCCCTTTCCGAAGGCTTCAGGTTTAGCTTACTCATTGCGACCGCGGCTTTGATGCTTGCCAGCCTTGGGGCGTTGTATTGGTCGATGCGTTCTTTGCCTTTAGGGGTAGCATACCCAATTTGGACGGGCATCGGATCTGTCGGCTCCGTTGTTATTGGGATCACCGTATTCAAGCAAGATATCGGCGTTTTTGGCATTGCCGGAGTTGCCTGCCTGATGATCGGTATGTTTCTTGTTAGCCTTGAAACGCATTAAGGATAGGACGAAAATCATGGTGGGCGAGACAAATTTGGACAAACTCTTGGGCAGTATGGCGGCGGAACTTGTCGACGGTCTGTATGTGTTTGCAACGGTTTCCGACGGCGTGGTGCCCGCTGGGGTTCGCCCCAGAATGCTGTTCCACGAATCCGAAGGAATGACACTTATTCTGCTAAAAGAAGAGGCCGAAGCGCATAATATTGCTTACGAATTTCCCTGTCGCATGATCACTTTGAATATCCATTCGTCACTCGAGGCCGTGGGCTTTCTGGCGCGTATTACAACGGCGCTCGCAAAACATGACATGGGGGTAAATCCTGTTTCGGGCTTTTCCCATGATCATCTTTTTGTGCCTGATGGCCGAGAAATGGATGCGATCCGTGTGCTTAAAGAATTCGCGACCAAGACTTGATTGTAGAAGTGCTGCTTGGTCTCATTGCTGCCGTTGGGGCTAAGTGCAGCATCCGTCATTAAGGGCTCGGACTTGCCGTTCGCTGCGGTTGCCCCAATGGCTTCTTTTGAGAAACAAGTACCTGAGACCTAAAACTCTAACCTCTCCACTAACGGTTGTTTTTGGTAAGGTGCGCAAGCCCAGCGAAAAAAGTCTGTAAGAATGCAAAGTTACCCTAGTCCAAAAAGGCCGAAAGCTCGGAAAGGGCTTTTCTGATCCCCGCCTCGTCACGTTTGTAGAACGTCCACAGAGCGGTGGCTTTGTTCGGTAAATCAAGATCGGGGCAAAATCCTCTTTTGAGGGACGCCTGTAAACAATCCAATTTATGTTGTGAATCAATATAGAATTGTCTTACACATTGATCACAAATCGGACTTTCGCTGCGCTATTCGGTAGCGCATCTAAGGGCGAGCGCTTTAGAAATCATCAGAGCTTCTTTGAACGCGCGCTTTCGTGCTTTAGAAACTGGTAAATTGTCTCCATTCTGCAATACCACACTATGCTGCGCGCCATTTTGAACTATGTCTTTGACCGCAGAAAACGCAACCCAATGGGATCGATGAACCTGAAACCCAAGACCCGCAGGCAAATGCGCGATCACGTGCGAAAACCGCTCTCGCGTGTGTTCTTGCCGCTTCAATGTTTGGATGCACACGTAGTGCTCATCCGCAGAGACAGCGCATATATCCGTGATATTTAACGAAAGCTTACCAAATTGTACAACACGCCCCTCAAGAAGCGGTGGAATGGGTGCCGTCAGGTCCGTGCTCTCATGAGCTTGCATTTTAGGCGGTAGCGTCGTGGAGCGCGCTGCCGTGGTGTTCCCCCGGTCCAATCGTTGCATCATAAGCGGAAATCCCATTGAAACATAAAGTGTCGAGAACACCTGTTCGACAAGAAAGCAAAAGAAAATCTCGTTAAATTGAATTGCAGTTGTGTCTCGCCCTAAATCACCAATGAATATTTTTTCAATCGGCGTCCCTAGGGCAATCAAAACGCTCAAGATGGCAAAGCTCACAAAAGGCAAGATGACCGTTCTAATACGTGTATTTTTCAACGTAAGGTAGAGCACGGTAAGGACACTCACCATAAGCCCAACATACATTATAGCCACCAACATCCAGGTCGCAGCGACCGCCCAATAGCTAGAAAGACCAACGGCATCGGTCGGGTCAAGTATGGTCATCAACACCACGAAAGAACTGATGAATAGCCAGATATCGGGTTGCTTGAAAAAGACTGGCAAGAGCTTCAAGTTAAACAAAAGCTTCGTGCCAACTATGGACACGCATTCGATATATGCGTCACGTTCGTGGGTTTGGGCTGGGCGCAAAAACCTATCGGCTATTCGTTGTTCCATTTCAAGAACCTTAACATGTCTGATTAGGTTTTAAGCATGCTAGAGCAATACGTTAGATAAAGATATAATAACGCTTGGAATTTACGCATTTACGTTTCCTAAATGACAGGAATACTGTGCCCAAACTTAGAGTGTTTCGTTCAAGTTTGCCTTGCGTGCTTTCGCACCCAAAATTTAATAGCATCTCATTGTGACACGATACAAGTCACTGTAATCAAAGCACGACGTGAGCATCCATAATATATTTGTCTCGCCTTATTTTGCATTTTTTTGGTCAACTCAGTCGTCACGAAATGACCTTTTGGGTGGTTCGTGACATTTCACGCCTTGTCGTGACTACAACATTCCAGTGCCCAATTTGCTGTGTTTTTTAACTGATACTAACTCTGCGCAGTTTGGCAATTGTGCCTTTAATCAGTTCGGCTTGCACCTTTAATCAGTTCGACAATGCCAAGTGTCCAATATTCAGAGGGCACCAGATTCTAAAATATGATGGAAACTGACGTAAGTCGCAAAAGAGTAGGCTGAGAAAATTATTTAATCTTGTCTTCGTGACAAGCTGTTCACAGGTGCTCAGTTTGAGCGGTACTAAAATGACTAAGGGACCAAAATGAAAAAGAAACTCTTGCTTACAGGTAGCGTAGCGTCTGTCGTACTTGCGGGCTTTTCTGCATATGCAAGCTCCGCTGATCACGCGCAGGTTTCTGACAAAGTGATCTCTGAGCAACGTCACGTATTGGCAGAAAGCACCGATGGGGTTGGTTTCGGACCACAATCTCCACGCGACATAGACACCCTGCACGGTACAAACCATCGCGCATTTGAAACAGCACCCGCATATCACGAGATGAACTTGTGTAACATCCATTTTCACGAAAATGCCGAGCACAAAGGCGGTGAATTCACGACATACGCTGGGAACGGCGATGGTCATGGATACGGCACTGGTTTCAAATATGATGGCGACTTAACCGAAGCTGAACTGGCCGCCTACGACCACCACGTTGGCGAAACCGATCATGGCGATCTTGTTCCCGGAGATACCATCGAAGTGCACTATGTTCACACCACTGCAAAAATTGAACCTGGCGCCACTCTAGGGGCTTGTCTCAGCAAAGCGATCAACAACCCACAGCTTCGTGTGGAAACTCAAGTGTACGTTTTGGTAAACGATGATGCTGCTCACGATTTTACGGATCTCACGCATCATGAAGTCGTTGATGGCCTACATCAGGCGACCAACATCCCAACAGACACTGGCACACCTGTTCAATATGCGGGCTCTACAACTGGTCCAGGTTACAACGTAACAGGATCCCCGTTTCAAGTCACTTGGAGCGTGCGTCCGCAGGTTACCAAAGTTTCGATTAGCTCGGTTGATACGTGGTTACAGGGCAATACATTCGACGAAGATCATGCGCATGGCGTTCGCAACCTTGTCGTGAATCCTGAACTCTTGTCGGAAGCCCATTAAGAAAAGCTCTAGGGGCGTGCTGAACGGGCTTTCTTATTCAGTACGCCCCACTGATCTAGGCCGTCAGCAATATGCACCGTTAGAGTATGTAAGTTCATAACTGTGACTGTAGAGTTCAAAGACGATGCCAAAGGGGTCTTCTACGTAGACCATGCGGTATGGTTTCTCGTCAGGAAAATATTCGCGCACGGGCATACGTTGTTTACCGCCAGCGGCCACGATCTTTGCCAATAGGTCTTCAAGGTTCGGATCCTGAATAGCAAAATGAAACGTGCCGTGTTGCCTGAAGTTAAGGTTATCTTGTGGTGCCTCGTGTCCTTCGAATTCGAACAGCTCAAATCCAATACGGTCAGCCGTCGCCAGATGCGCGATGCGCAAGCGCCCCCAACCTTTGCCAAAAACGTCCGAGCACATTTGGCCAATGTCGCTGTCGTCTTCGACAATTTCAGTTGGCTCCATGACAACGTAGAACCCTAGGACATCGCCGTAGAATTTAATCGCCTTGTCCAAATCGGGCACGGACAAGCCAATATGAGAAAATGAGCGTGGTGTCGGTTTCATAGTGTTTCCTTTCAAGAGTGTTGCGGGAAATATAGATGGACTCAATTCGTATTAAAAATTATCATTTTATATGATTTTCATAATTTATTGAGATAATCATGTTGAACGCCACGTGGCTGAACACCTTTACGACGCTGTGCGACGTCGGACACTTTACGCGGACAGCAGAGCTGTTGGGGATGACCCAGCCTGGTGTATCGCAGCACGTGCACAAACTGGCGTCCCAAGTCGGTAAGCCCCTAATATCAAAGGATGGAAAATCCTTCACACTCACCCCTGCAGGCGAAACGGTGCTGGCCATCGGCCTTGCGCGGCGTCAGCAAGAGCGCGAGCTGCAAGACGCTATCCAAGCCGATGATCCAAACGTTGGCAACATCAGCATTGGGTGTTCCGGCAGCTTCGCCATGTGGCTCTACCCACACCTTCTTGATCGGATGCATCACGCGCCCGATCTTGTCCTCAATGTTACGGCCGCTCCGCATACGAGTATTGTAAGTTCCGTTTTGAGTGGAGAGTTTGATCTGGGGATCGTCGCTGAACCAATCAACCATCCCAGATTGGACGCAATTGAATTGACCCGTGAAGAGTTGTGTTTGGTTGTTCCGCGATCCCTCAAGGGACAAAAGCTTGATCTCCATCTCTTGAACAAACTTGGCTTTGTCGCGCACCCAGACGGGTATGGATATGCGGATGATCTTTTTTCACTAAACTTCCCAAAGGATTACAAAGGCGCTGATAGCTTAAGGGTAAGGACTTTCGTCAACCAAATAGGGCAAATACCCATTCCAGTAGCGCAGGGGCTTGGATACACAATATTACCCAAATCCGGCGTAGATGCGTTTGCTGGAAAACAGGACTTGGCGATTATTCAACTGCCGACACAACGATACCATGATCTGTGGGTGATTTCGCGAAAGGGCCGAAGCGAAATAGCGCGCATCGCCGCTTTGAGCGACTTCATTATCCAAACAGCAAAGGCTTTGAGGTAACGTTTATCAGGGGCAATAAAAATAATAGGTATAGGCTGGAACAGGTAGATGCCGTTCAAATCAGTATATTGAACGGCAGTTTTGTCCCGCAGTGCGGGCATTGTTTCCGCGAAAATGCTGCGCCGTGCATGAACGTATACAAACCGCAGCATCTCATTTTTCGTAAAGTCATTGACTAAGCGCTCAATTTTCGGGCGCGATATGTAGTCTCTGGCAACCCCAACTGTATCGTGCGAACGTTAAGGGGAAGGAGTTTCTAAATCCTCATTGGGCGCTCTCGTAGCATGAAGTCTTTGATGCCAACGTTTGACCGGAAATCACTGACGGCAGAGGCAGGCATTATTTCTTGAGCTTCGCCTGCTCCAACGACCAGTATTCCATATCAAATAAATCCGGTTCCGAAATTGGAGCAAAGCGTTTAAAATCTTCTGCTCCGTTGACGATCCGCGCCGTCTGTTCCAAAAGATCGCCTGCAATTTTTGCAGAGCTTGCATTGGCCCCAATCCCAAAAAGCCCGACGCCAAGTACAAAAACGCTGCGCGGTAGCGGATCAAGCATAACCTTTTCGTCCGATGCCTGTGCCGCATTACGTTCAAAATATGCGGTGTAGCGCTGAGCAAAATCCGCGAGCGCCGCTTTGATTTCAACAGCACCGTCGGTAGCTGACAAAAGCATGCTAAATGGTTTGATGCGAATAACATGATCGGGAGTGGCTGTGCCGCGCTGGGACAGTTCGGCGATATTGTCGCGCGCAAGATACCGACGGATAGAGGGGCTTGTGCGAAAATCAAGTGCAGGTGTTTCGCCCAAAGACCCTTGCTCAGTCAGAGCCGCACGCAAGGCGTCAGTCAAAGCGGCGGGTGCGTCCGCGTCGTTTGCTTCTGGACCAGGGATCACAATGTTGCGGCCTGCCAAATACTCTTCAGCCATTGTAACAAATTCGATCATCAATTCGTAGCTGGCCTTTGCTGTTTCAGCAAATGTAAACAACCCGTGTTGTTCCAGCCAAAGCCCATCGACGTTTGGATCGCGATTAAGGGCATCATTGCACGCGTGACTTAGGCTGTAACCAGGCATGACATATGGCACAAAACCAATTCTGTCGCCGTAAATTTCTTTGACCACATCTTGCATATCGGTCTGATCTGCCAGCGCCAAGGTTGCTGTCGCGTGGGTATGGTCGACAAAAGCGTGTGGCATATAAGCGTGAAGCAAAGCTTCGATTGATGGGTTCGGTGCGTTTGGATCAAGAAGGTTCTTACGCAAAAATGCCACCATATCTTCGTCCGACATATGCGGGATCGCACGGGTCGTCAAAAGTGGTTCTAGCCACATGGCAGGCAAGCCTGGGGCTTCAATATCGCCAAGATCCCACCCAGATCCTTTAACATGAATGATGGCCCCCCCTTCGGATTCTGGAATTTTCACAGACGTGTTGCCGCCACCGTGCAGCACCAAATCCGGTTCCTGACCGATCAGTCGCGACGTATAAATCCGCAACCCTAGCGCCTCTGGTTGCCCAGCCGCGACGGCTCTATCGATAAATTTTTGGGCGTCTATGTCATTCCAAGCGGACAGCATGGTAGCTCCTTACATTGATGGCGGGGGCGACATGCGCCCCCACTTGAAATTTATGATCGTGATTAAAAGTCGTAGTTGTCGATGTTTTCAGCAGTAAACACCGCACGCTCTGGCAAAAGAATGATGCCATTGCCGTCTGCTTCGTAGTCGTAGCCTTGTACCGAGTTTGGCGAAAGTTCGACTTCACCGATGCCTGGAACGTCAACTTTATCGCCAACATTCAATGGACCGTTTTCAAGCACATGCGCTGCAACCGCGACAGAAATCGCACCTTGCTGCGTCACGTCCCATAGACCGAAACGCTCAATTGTGCCGCGTTTAACATAAGGGCGCATCACGTTTGGTGTCGAGAACCCAACGATGGTCACATCCCCTGCCCGATCAAGGTTTTCCGCAGCTTGTGCGGCAGCGGGAAGCGCGTTCGCATCAGGTGCGATGATCGCATCAAGATCAGGATAGGCTGACAGGATGCTTTCCGCTGTTTGCAACGATTTTTGTGCATCGTTGTAACCGTATTGTGTGGTTACAATTTCCCAACCTGGATGCTCTGCTGCGATTTTTGCCTTCGCCGCATCTGCCCAAGCGTTTTGATCTGTCACAGTTGGCGATGAGTAGAAAAACGCGACTTTTGCTTTTTCTTTCTCTTTAAGGCCATCATTCGCCATATCAACAAGCAAGCCACCAAGCTGATCAGGTGTGCCTTGATTGATATAGTAAGAACGACATTCTGGGTTCACATCTGAATCCCATGTCATAACCAAAACATCACGTGCCATAGCTTGACGAAGCGCAGGGCACAGACCGTCAGGGGAAACGGATGATACGATAACCGCGCCGTAGCCCTGATTGACGAAGTTGTTCACAAATTGCACTTGCGCAGAAACGCTCGGTTCGGTTGGCCCATCATAGGTGACGTTGATGCCAAGCTCTTCGCCCATTGCCATCGCGCCGTTCCCGCCTGATGTGAAGAATCCCACACCAACAAGTTTAGGGATAAAAGCGATGTCCTCCGCAACGGCCACGTTGGCCATCATCACTCCAGCTACGACTGTTCCCATTAGTTTCAATGATTTACGCATAGTAGTTCCTCCTCCATTTTAGTTTTGCAGACGTCAGTTTGACTGGCGCAGGCGACCCGGAAAAAAATCACGCAAAAGCGCCACGCCGTGGCGCAGCGCCACAACGAGAACCAGCAGCGCTCCGGACAACGCACTGGAAATTTGGCTAGGGACGCCACTCATTTGCAGTCCCTGTTGTAGGTATCCGATGATGAATGTGGCGATGATCGTGCCCAGCACAGATCCCTTGCCACCGTAAATTGATGCACCGCCTAAGACCGCTGCCGTGATCGCGGGCAAAAGCGTCGCGCTTCCAAGATCAACCCGTGCCGATCCGAAATAAGCCGAAAGCAAAAGCCCTGCGAGCGCAGCCGCGCAGCCTGTCATCACATAAGTTATAAGCTGGACCCGAAAGACCGGCATTCCCGAATGACGCGCCGCGTTTTCGTTTTGGCCAATTTGAAACACCAACCGCCCAAAACGGGTCGCGTGCAACAAAACCAAAAGCACAGCTGAAAAGCACAGAAAGACGAAAAGCGGCATCGGCAGCCCGAATATGCTCGCATAGCCGAGCGCCGTAAAACCAGCCGGAAATCCGCCGATGCCCTCATATCCGTTTGCCCCAACGACACCCGACAGCACAGTAGCTGCACCAGAGAACATATAAAGAGAGCCAAGCGTAACGACCAAAGGCTGCAAGCGCGTCAATTGGATGATCGTGGCATTTAAAACGCCGGCCAATGCGCCAGTCGCACAGCCTATCAAAATGGATACAGCCAGAGGCATGCCAAAAAAGTTGGCAATACCAAAAGTGATAGCGCACAATCCGACGGTTGAAGCAAAACTAACGTCGATGCCCCCAGCGATAATCACAAATGTCAGCGGTACGGCGACAATGCCGACTTGCACGAAATCCGATGTCCCGTACAACAGCGAACTGGGGTACAAAAAGCGCGGATTTATCAGACCAAAGACAACAAGCTCGATTGCCAAAAGACCAAGGAGCAAGACCTCCCATCTCATGAGGTACTTTTTCATGCTGCGTCCTCCGCATTTTTAAGATCAGGTCCGCCTTGTTCGCCGCGACGATAGCGCGCTGCGCGGTCGCGTGCTTCCAAAGCGATGCGCAAACGCCCATCAATCAAGAGCACGGTAAGAAGCATCGCACCGCCGATAAGATCGTTCCAATAGGCTGGGATTTTGAGAAACACGAGCGACGTGTCGATAGAGGTGAAAAAGATCACCCCAATGACAACGCCCGCAACGGATCCAACCCCGCCCAACAGGCTAACCCCGCCAAGAACAAGGGCTGCAATAGCCCGAAGTTCGATGCCAGTACCTGCCTGATTTGGAACAAACCCGATTTGAGACGCAAAGGTAATACCCGCAACCGATGCGGCAGCGCCCGCCCAAACAAATGCAAGAAATTCGATCCGCTTGACGGGTAAACCAAGGTGACGTGCCGCCTCGCGATTGTCGCCAACCACCATAAACCAGCGACCACGGCGTGACCGTAAAAAGACCCATAAAAGGATGATGATCGAAGCCGTCACAACCCCCATGACCGATAGCCCTGCAAAGGATCGTGCCCCCAAAGCTTTAAGGTTTTCTGGCAAGCCCTCGATCCATTCACCACCGGTTGCTATTAGCATAGCACCGCGAAACAGCCCAAGTGTTCCGAGCGTTGCAACGATTGAGGGTGCGCCCAAAACAGCGACTAAAAATCCGTTTAACGCACCCGCTGCAATGCCTGCCCCCATCGCCATTGCTATCGCAATCGGCATGGCAAATCCTGCGTTGACGGAAAGCCCCAAGGTGACAGCAGACAGCCCTAAAACCGATCCACCGGAAACATCGATATTACGTGTCAGAATGACTGGGAAAATCCCAAGCGCGACCAACATCAAAACAAGACCGTTCGACCAGACAATCGACGCAGTTCCTAAAGACAAAAACCCAGGAGAGGCCGCGCCGACAGCAAGGATCACGCCGACAGTAACCATGAATAATGTCGCGACACGGTCGCGGGCGATCCATTCAAGCATGCGCCGTCTCCTCGGCTTCAAAGGCCAGTTGCGCGATCTCGTCAGTCGATGCTCCGCTGGGAAGCTCACCTGCCAGATGCCCGCCAGCCATGACCACAATCCGGTCTGACAGACGCACAACTTCATCGAAATCGGATGAAATTAGGATCACTGAAGTGCCATTTTCGGCCAACTGTTCAATGATGCTGTAGATGTCATTTCGCGCGCCGACATCGACACCGCGCGTGGGTTCATCAAGGATCAAAACCTTGGGCTCGGCCGCGAGGCACTTTGACAAAAGAACCTTTTGCTGATTGCCACCTGACAAACTTCCAACGTGTTGATCGGGGCTTTCGCATTTAATCCCAAGCGCCGTGCGATACGTGTCAAATCGTTTGCGCTCATAACGCGTACGTAAAAAGAATGGCAACCGATCATAGACAAGCGATGACGTGTTCCAAAAGAGTGGTGCTTCAAGGAAAAGCCCATATTGCTGACGATCTTCTGAAAGATGAACAACGCCTTTTTTTATGGCCTCGAAAGGAGACTTGGCACGAAAAGAGACAGAATCAAGCGTAACATTTCCCGCCGCACGAGGGCGCAACCCCACTAAGGTTTCAGCAAGCTCTGTGCGCCCTGCCCCGACCACGCCAGTCAGCCCCAAGACTTCGCCTTGCTTTACGTCGAAAGAGATGTCGACAAATCCTTCGCCGCTCATATTTTGCAACGTCAGGACAGCAGCTTTATCGGCGTGACCTTGTTTGTCGCCAGCGCGTGCGCTGAGCGTGGTCACGCCAGGGCTCATTGCGCTGAGGATATCCGCATCGGCGCTATCCGCCATGTCCGCACTGTGCACGACATAGCCATCGCGCAGCACAGTGATGCGATCAGAAACCGCACGTAATTCATGTAGTTTGTGAGAAATAAACACCAATCCGTGCCCAGAGTTGCGCAGACCACGCATCCGCGTAAAAAGTGTATCAACTTCTACTGGCGTCAGGGCCGAGGTTGGCTCATCAAGAATGAGCACCTTTGCATCACGCACAAGGCCCCGCAGAATTTCGACAATTTGGCGATCTGCAATCTCTAAAGTCGCAGCCTTAACATCCACAGAAAGAGAGACGCCTAGCTGCGCGATCAAATCCGTAATCCGCGTGCGGTATTCCGCGGCGGATTTAGGCAGACCAACACAGACATTTTCCAAAACCGATTGATTTGGGAAAATATGCGCCTCTTGCGGAACCAGATAAAGCCCCATGGCTTGCGCCTGCGCTGGCGTAGCTGGCGAAAGTGGTTGCCCGCCAATCCGAACCTGCCCACCAGAGGCAGGCACAAGTCCTGCAAGAATCTTCATAAGGGTGGATTTCCCCGCCCCGTTTCCACCAAGAAGGGCATGAATCTCACCGGCACGGACGGAAAAGTCGACCCCTTTGATCACGGGAGTATTGGCATAGCTTTTTGAGACAGCATTTAGCTCTGCAAGTGAAAATTCCATAACTCCTCCCAGACGTCATTTGGAACATATCCGAACAAATTGCAGGACTAAGTGACTTAGCCAAGTATGTTCATATGAATTTATATAAATCATTTGTTCACTGACTCAGCCGTCTGTCAACATGATTTTGTCAAAATATGTGCAAATTAATTCCTTAATATTGATATTGACTTGTTCAAATGTTTTTAAGATAGTTATTTTGCACTGCATGTAATGCTGGGGAGGTAAGCATGACGGACCTGATAAATGGAGATGCCGACGAAGCCCTACTCGCACGCGTCGCTTGGCTCTACTACAACGATGGCCTCACCCAGAGTGAAGTTGGCAATATTCTCAATATTTCGCGGATCAAAGTCTCGCGCCTTCTTGACGAGGGGCGCACCTCGGGCCTCATTCAGGTTAGAATTAATTCCCGCCAACAAGGCTGCCTTGAACTTGAAACCCGCATGAAGCAACAATTCGGATTGTCGGATTGTCGCGTGATCCCAGAAAGCACTATTGAGGATACAAACCTACGCGTGGGGCACGCCGCCGCGCAGTACCTCATGCAAAAACTCAAGCCAGGTGACAGTCTATCTGTTGGCTGGGGCGAAACCGTTTCTCATTCAATCCGCATGCTCGGCTATACAGCCCAAGAACGTGGTATTGGCCTGTACGCTCTCACGGGCGGCGTCCAAACCTATGTCGAAGGGATGCGCGAGGCGAATTGGCACAAAAACGTCAACATTATCCCTGCCCCGCTTGTTGTCTCAACACCCGAACTTGCCGCCGCATTGAAATGTGAGCCATCCATTTCAACACTTGTATCCAAAGCGCTAGAGGCAAATTACAAACTCGTTGGCATCGGCGGGTTAAGCGAAACAGCAACCGTCGTCGCGCATGGGTATGTATCCGCCAGCGAAATCGACCCACTGCGCCGCAGTGGCGCGCGCGGAGATATTTTGTGTCGCTTTTATGACCGCAACGGTGAGGATATCGACCTGCCCCTGCATGATTGCGTTGTGGGCGTGAATCTAGAACAACTTCGCAACTCCAAACAAGTTATCGCCGCAGCTGGCGGGCCGACAAAAGTTGGGCCGATCCTGTCTGCCGTTCGTGGCGAAATCATCGATATTCTCATAACCGACGAGCCGACCGCACTGGCACTCTTGGACGCCGCTGAAGGATAAATAATGCAATATTTCATGGCAATCGATGCGGGAACAGGCAGCGGACGCGCCGTTCTTTTTGATCAATCCGGCGCTGAAATTGGATCCGTGGGACAAGAATGGTGGCACGCAAGTGATCCGCGTTATCCGGGGTCGATGGATTTTGACACAGAAGGAAACTGGGAAATCCTTGCGCGCTGTTGTCGCGAAGTGATTGCTAAAACGGGCATTGATCCAAAAAACATCAAAGCCGTTAGCGCGACGGCAATGCGGGAAGCTTTCGTTTTACACGATGAAAGTGGGGCGGAAATTTGGGCTTGTGCCAATGTCGATGCGCGCTCTGATGCGCAGGTGCGCACGCTCAAGCAAGATTACCCTGACCTTGAAGCAGATATTTATACGCGATCTGGCCAAACTTATGCACTTGGCGCGATACCGCGATTGATCTGGCTGCGCACGCACATGCCAGACGTGCTTGAACGTGCGCGCGCACTTACGATGCTTTCCGATTGGATTCTTTACCGCCTTTCTGGCGAACTGACGTCCGAGCCGTCAAACGCCGGAACAACGGGCCTGATCGGTTTACAGGACCGCGCACCGCTCAATGATGCGCTTGCCACTGTTGGTTTGCCGACAGGATTATTGCCGCGAGGCGTCAGTACGGGCGATGTTGTGGGGCAAGTCCATCAAGCAGCTTCAGATGCCACGGGCCTCGCCGCAGGTACACTTGTGATTGCAGGCGGCGGAGATTGTCAAACGGGCGCACTGGGCCTCGGGATCGTACATGAGGGCGATTGCGCAGTCCTAGGCGGCACGTTTTGGCAACAGGTCGTTAATGTCCCGACCACGCTCACCGACCCAACGATGAACCTGCGGATCAACCCCCATGTCGTTCCTGATCTAAATCAGGCAGAGGCCATCAGTTTCTTTACTGGCGCTGTGATGCGATGGTTCCGCGATTCTTTTGGTCAGGGGAAAAACTATACACAGCTGGAAGCCGATTCAATGTCCGTCCCCGCTGGCGCGCATGGGATCATTCCCGTGTTCTCCGACGTCATGCGGTATGGCGAATGGTTTCATGCTGCCCCTTCTCTTCTCAACCTATCGCTTGATCCTCAAGCTTCTGGTCCCGCAGCAATTTTTCGAGCACTCCAAGAAAATGCAGCGATTGTCGCCCACCGCAACCTGCAAGCTGTTTTTGAACTGTCCGGCAAACGCCCCGAACGCATCATCTTTGCTGGCGGCGCATCGAAGTCGGCGCATTGGTCGCAAATTTTAGCGGATGTCACGGGCCTCACTGTTGCCACACCCAAGGTAAAAGAGGCGACGGCACAAGGCTGCGCGATTGCTGCGGCGACAGGTGCATCTCAGTTTTCGTCACTCGCTGAGGGCGGCATGGCTTGGTCGCAAATCGAACACGAATTCACTCCGAATACGGACCTGCGCGCGCTTTATGACGATGCAGGCGAGCGTTGGGCGAAAGCCTATGCCCTCCAGCGGGACCTCGTTTTGGAGGGCATCACAACATCAATGTGGCAAGCCCCCGGAACCTAATTCCGCCGCTCCCACTTTTCATTATTTCTCAAAAAGGACCTAAAATGCTCATTCAACTCGTCAACATCAAAGTCAAAGAAGGCACCCGCGACGTGTTCCTTGAAGCTTTCAAAATCAATTGCGACGGCACACGCCAAGAGCCCGGAAATATCCGCTTTGATCTCTTGCATGACCCCGACGACAACAACAATTTTTTTGTTTATGAAATTTTTGAAAGCGATGCTGCTTTGGATGACCACCGCGAGACGCAACACTACAAAAAGTGTGTTGAAATGATTGATCCAATTACCCTGAACGGGCGCACGAAAACATACTTTGCGCCGATACATGTCCAAGGGGCAAAAACATCTTAACTCAAAAATTTTAATGCCTTTGCCGCACCTAAAAGACAGATTTTCGGGCGTGACGTTGGTTTAGATTTGAGCTTTGAGACCCTTCGGCAGGAAGTCGTGGCTGAATAAGTGAAGGGCCATACAGCCCGATGCGGCCACTAGCTTTCATTCCATACTTCTCAACAAAAAACGTTTTTTTCAGAACGGGCCTGTCGCATACGACAAGGTGCAGGACATCGTCGACATTAGGGGGTTCGTGCGCCTTCCGCCTTTCAAGATTAACAGTTCCTTTGAAATGTTGGGTTGAAAAGTTTTCTGGGTTTAAATCTCCCGCCTGCGATGAAGGGCGGTTATGACAGGCTGAACACAGCATCGATAAAAAGCATACGTCTTTAGACAGAGTTGGATCAGCAGCGACATGAAAAAGGATGTGGCTCCAATGAGTGACACAGAACAAAATGACCCCGACGATCTACATATGCACATCGTACAAATCTGCCTTGGTTGATGCCTGCGGTGTGCTGCTTGCTTAAGAATGAATAATCTTTGCGCCGGTTTCCTCTGAACAGGTGCCCACACGCGTCAGGCCCACACAATCCCCAAGCCTCTAATGTTGCAGATTTCGAAACAAACACCTCTGTAGGTTCAGATTAGCGTCATATTTCTGCCCTTATTACAGAGCATCACTCACTCAAATTACAGCAGCAGCATATTTATTTATTGCGTGTTTTCAACCGCATGCAAAAGCCATACATTCAATAGGTGAGAAATGTCTTCAGATCACAGTGCGCGATTGTACCAAGGGATCAGTTTGGTTTTTTTTCTTGGACTATCCTTTTCCTCATTTTTACTAGTGCACAAAATTGCACACAGTAGATCGCAAGAATCTTTTCAGATTTTGGTGGATCAAAGTCTCATCTCTCTTGATCGACGTTTCGAAGACTACAGTCGGATCCTTGATGGTCTCAATGGTTTAGTCATGGCATCTGACGGAATAACCGCGTCAGAGATGTCAAGCTACGCTCAAGCTCTGAACGTGAACGATAGTATGTTGATGCTTGATGCCATCGGTCTTGCCTCGGCGACCCCTGAAGAAAGTGGCCTGCGCGGTAATTTGTTCGCGCTCACTGAGAGCAGTAGTCAGTTGAGCGGCTTGCCACCCACGCTTTCAGACGATCATTTTGTCGTGCAATATATTGAGCCACTCGCCAACCACCAAATGTTTCTGGGGTTGGATTTTGCAAGTAATCCCGATCTGCTTGCTATCGCAAAAAAAGCTCGTGATACGGGGCAAACTCTTGTCGCTGGACACTTCCCAGATCTCGTTCCTCAAATCGGCGGCTCTCGGGTGTTTATGCTTAAGCCAATCTACAAACCGCAGAAAGGTGACTTTATTGGTTTTGCTTTTGCTGTTTTGAATCTCGAGGATTTCTTCAAAGGCCTAACAAATGCGCAAGGCAAAATGATAGAAATACATGCCGAATTTGATGCAAATATGGCTATTGATAATATCAACACTGTACCTGCGACCACCATTGACGCATCAGACTATAGCCGTAACCAGTCGATAGAGAAATTCGGGCAAACCTTCTTTTTATCATTTAGAAGTACACCGCAGTTCGACGCTATCCAGCCATTCCGCGCAAGGTGGATCGTTCTGACACTTGGGCTTTTGATTACAGCTCTGGTCAGCACAATCTTGCACGTGTTGATCAGGAAAAACCAGACAATCGCTGTCACCGTCGCGCAAAAAACCAGAGACCTTGAAACGCAAGATAAAGAGAAGCGCTCAATTCTTGAGAATGCGATGCTTGCGATCCTCTCGGTCAATAAATCAGGCGAAATCCTCCATGCAAACGAAGCCGCACTGAATCTTCTTTTGCCGCTCACGAACCACATGGGTCTGGATGGAAATTCTATTGGTGAAGTGCTGCCTGACATGGATATGCAAGGCGATGATGGGTGGTCAAAACTACATGTGACCTCGACGATCGAGACCGCTGAGCCAGTGATTATCGAAGTCGAAAAGAAAACGTGGTTCACTGCGGAAGGTGACCCACGGATCACGTTGCTCATGCGCGACATCTCCGTCACCGAAAGGCATGCAAAGGAAATTGCCGAGGCTGAACAACGGTGGAACCTCGCACTGATGAGCGTTCAAATTGGTGTTTTTGATATTAATTTAGAGCGCAAAACCTCAGTCGTCTCAGATACTTGGCTCGCGAACATGCAAACTGAAGCTCTTGCAAACTCCCAAAACCCCTACCAAGAACAGATAGTTCGCATGCATCCAGATGACCTTGTCCCTTTCAAAAAAGCAGAGGCAGACTGCATTGAAGGCCGCACAGACCGCGCTAAAGTTCGTTTTCGCGTAAATGTCGCCAATGATGAATGGCGCTGGATCAAGTCCGATGCCGTCGTGGTAGAGCGTGCGCCAGACGGGACTGCCCTCAGGATGCTCGGGGTACAGACTGATGTGACAGAAATTTTCAAACTGGAGCGAATGAAACGTGATTTCGTCGCCACGGTCAGTCATGAACTTCGTACACCTTTGACTTCAATCAAAGGCGCACTCGGACTTTTGAAGGCTCAGTCCCCGGCTGAAAAACTGCAGGTTTCTGACCGATTGATCGAGATTGCTTTGTCCAATTCTGATCGCCTCGCCAGCCTTGTTGACGACATTCTGGACATGGAGAAAATGAATTCGGGCAATATGAACGTTGAAGTGAATTCGTTCAATCTTAACGAGATTTTGAGTGACGCATCCCAACAGGTCGAAACTTATGCCTCGCAGTGGAACGTCGGAGTGGAAGTGCAGAATCTTGAAGCTGAACTGATGATCTCAACAGACAAGAATCGTGTTATGCAGGTTTTGACAAACCTGTTGTCGAACGCATGTAAATTTGCGCATTCTGGGACAACAGTTCGGCTTAATGCCGAAGTTCTGCCAACCCATATGAAAATTTCAGTGAGCAATTTAGGGCCGGGTATATCCGAAGAGTTTCGTAGTAAAATATTCCAACCCTTCTCACAGGCAGACAGCTCCAACGTGCGTCAACGAGGCGGCACCGGATTAGGGTTAAGCATCTCGCGCACCTTGATTGAATTGATGGGTGGCACGATCGGGTTTGAGAGTGAGCCGGACCAAGAAACCGTTTTCTGGTTCACCTGCCCTCTGACTGACGCTTCAGAAACCTTAGCTGTGGTGTAGTTCAACTTCGCATATAAATTCGATGAATTTTCTTTGATAGATGCCTGTGATGTCCAGACGCACAGCAATTTGGCGAAAGTTTTGTGCCCGAATTTGAACCCAAAGGCATGGGCTTGGTGATGGCGTCCATCCACAAGTTATTGAGCACATCAATTTGCGTGGCGCTCTAAAAGAGTGGTGCTCAATATTTTAGCAGGAAGATAAATCGACGTTACGTATGTAAAATTGCCATTGGACTTATGGCCATTCTGCAAAGGAAACCTCTTTCGTTCTTGTGCGATAAAGCGGGGTGTAGGTACGACGGAATTGCGCAGGGGCAAGGCTTTCGTGACGACGGAAAAAGCGCGTAAAATATGCAGCATCGCTGAAACCGAGTTTATATCCGACCTCAGCCACTTGCAGATTGGTTGTAACCAACAGCGTCTTTGCCTCTTCCATCAATCGCCGCTGCATATGTTGATGCGGAGGTATGCCAATCGCGCGGCGTACTGTTTCGTTCAGCCGGTCGCGTGACACACCAATGCGGCGGGCATATTCGGCGACGGTCCAGTGGTTTTGCAGGTGCAGTTCCACAAGGTTGAGAAAACTGTCAGAGATGCGATGCGGCTGTGGTTCGGTCGCTTGTAGCGGTGGCGCGGCGGCGCGCCAAATTTCGATCAGCAGCAGCGAAACGCAGTGGTGTAGAACGGCGTCGGTGCCCGGTGCCAATGCGTGCAACTCGGTCTCAATTTTGTCAAACAGCGTGACAAAAGACTGCATCATCGGGGGCGTCACGTCGGACAGAAAGATGCGACGGCTTACAATTTGGCGTACATGGGCCGAGATCAAATCGGTCGGCAGCGCGCGACCAAGGGCGCGTTCGGGCATGCGGATCAGGACCCCCGCTGTCCCAGCTGCGAGTGTTATCCGAGTGGACCAGCCTGACGGTGACCAGATCAGACAGGGGCCAGCAACATCACGCTCGACCTCGTCAGAAATGAAAGTGCCGCGGCCCGATTCCAGAATCACAAAGATAGCCCGCCCGCCAGACGTCGCAAATTCGGTCTTGGTCAGCGCGCTCTTGATGCGCTCTGCCTGAATGGTTTGACGTTCCAAAGCCTGTGGTTTCCTTAGTGATCTAATTGGTTAATCCGTCAAAAGTACCATTATACCCTCAAAATGTCTATTATTTTAAAGATCGGGACGGCTTACGCTGTCTCTATCCCCCGCTTTGGGAACTGCGTGGGATCGGGACGGCAGGTCAAACCGACCTCATTGTCCTGTGACATCTTGGGAGGAATAAAATGAAAAATTTGTTTTCTGAGGGGGGCCGCATGACGCGCCGCCTAACAACTTGCGCGATTGCAGCGCTTTCAATTACAGCTGCTACGCACGGTGTCGCCGCACAGGAGCGCGACAAGGTGACCGTTGGATATGCGATATCCAAATCCGGCCCAAATGCGGGCGGCGCGGATATGACAGTCACGCCCAACTATGAGCTGTGGGTAAAAGAAGTGAATGCCGCAGGTGGGTTGAAAATGCCAGATGGCAGCCAGTTGCCGATCGAAGTCATAGCCTATGATGATCGCTCCTCGGCAGAGGAAGTGGTCCGCGCGGTCGAGCGTTTGGCGTCACAAGACAAGGTGGATATTATCCTTCCACCTTGGGGCACTGGCTTCAACCTTGCGGTTGCACCATTGATGGCCAAATTCGGTTATCCTCATCTCGCTGGGGCGGCTGTGACCGACAAAGCCTCGGACTTTGTCAAGCGTTGGGATACCAGTTTCTGGTTCATGGGCGGCAGCGAGGACTATGTTTCTGCGTTTACAGAAATTCTCGTAGCCGAGCGTGAAGCGGGCCGGATCAACGATAAAATCGCCATGATCTCTGTCGCAGATGGCTTTGGAATTGATCTGGTAAAAGCGGCGCGACCCAGCTTTGAAGCGGCAGGTTTCGATGTTGCCTATGACAAAAGCTTTCCGCCGGAAACATCTGATTTCGCCACTATTCTAAACGAGGCAGGTAACGCCGAGGCGGACACTTTTGTAGCCTTTACATATCCACCTCACACCTTCGCCCTGACAAAACAGGCCAAAATAGCGAGCTACAGCCCACCGGTCTTTTACCTTGGGGTTGGTGCAGCTTTCCCTGTCTATCCAAAAATTGCGGATGGATCTGTAGAAGGTATCATGAGCCTTGGCGGTGTTGACCCAAACAACGAGCTCAACAATGCCTATCGCGCGAAACACGAGGAACTGGTCGGCCGTGGTGCGGATTACTGGGGATCGGTCCTGATCTATGCGTCGCTACAGATGTTAGAGCAAACCATCGAACGCGTCGGCCTTGATAAGGCAGAGATTGCCAAAGAGTTGTCCAGCGGTACATTTTCCACCGTGCTGGGATCAGAAACGCAGCTCGAAGACAACCAGTTGCGCGCAATCAACTGGGTCGGCCAATGGCAGGACGGCAAGTTTGTGGCCGTTTCGTCCGAAGGAAGCGATGGCACGATCCAGGTTAAATTGCCCAAGCCCGACTGGGAATAACCCCCGTACATACAACCTACGAGCAAGAGCGCGGCGGAACCATCCGCCGCCTCTGTTCACACAGAACAAGATCGGACTTTCCATGCTTGAACACGTCGTCAACGGGCTTGTGCTCGGCGGCACCTATGCGCTTGTCGCGATGGGCCTCACCATTCAATACGGTATCGCGCGAATTATGAACCTCGGATTCGGGGACATGATTATTGCCGCCTGTTTTGCCACCTATGTTCTTTTTACGACCTTTGCGATCAATCCGCTTGTCGCGTTGCTGATCCTCGTGCCTGCGGGGTATGTCGTGAGCGACTTGATATATAGGATCCTGATGAAGCCGCTGGTGGCGCGTGCGCCGGACGAAGGCGCGCTTGAAGTCGACAGTATCCTTGTGACTTTCGGGCTTCTTTTTGTAATCCAAGGCGTGCTTTTGGCGCTCTTTGGTGGTGGCTACGCAAGCTACAGTTTTCTGAACACACCAGTCAACGTGCTGGGCACCGTGGTCGCCGGAAACCGGTTGCTGGCGCTCGTCCTTAGTCTGGCGATTGGGGGGGCTATGGTGGTCATCTTGTTTCGCACCCGCTGGGGAATGGTCTTGCGTGCGGTGGCACTGGCACCCAAAAGCGCGCCATTGTTTGGCATCGACACAGACCGTGCGGCACGAACGGCTTTCGCTATTGGTGGCGCGATGGCAGCGACTGGTGGCGTGGTCCTCTCGATGTTCCAGACATTCACTGCGACCGCTGGTGTTGTCTTTACGATGAAGGCGCTGATCGTCGTCATTCTTGGGGGTAAAGGCAGCGTACCCGGTGCCATCGTCGCGGGCCTGTTGCTCGGCCTCGTTGAAACTTTTGTCGCTGCATATGTCGATCCTGGTCTAACACTGGCCGCCGTTTACGCAGTGTTTCTTGTGCTGCTGCTTGTGCGGCCCAACGGTCTGTTCGGAAAGGCATGAACATGAAAACACTACATGGTTTCGCGCTTGCCGGCGTAGCAGTCGTTTTACTGGCCTGCGCGCCTCTACTTATCTCCGATTACTGGACCGGCGTCCTGCTGGGCATGACCGGCTACGTCACATTGGCCACTGCTTGGGCGCTGTTTTCTGGGCCGACGCGCTATATTTCACTGGCGACAGTGGCGTTTTTCGGGGTCGGTGCCTACACCGTCGCCGTTCTGAACGAAGTGATGCCTTATCCGCTGGTACTGCTGTGTGCTGCTGGCATCGGCATGATCATGGCACTTATGGTCGGCCTGTCGACCTTGCGCCTTGCTGGGGTCTATTTCGTGATTTTCACCTTTGGGTTGGCCGAGCTGGTTCGCCAGACTGTCAGCTGGTGGGAGGTCAACGTGACCTACACCATGGGCCGCTATATCTTTTTACCTTTTGAAGGACGGCACATTTATTGGCAGCTTCTGGCACTTGCGGTTGTGACATTTCTGATATCATGGGCGATCGGACGGTCACGCTTTGGTCTGGCGCTTAAGGCGCTTGGTGATGACGAAACCGTCGCCGCCCATGCCGGAGTAGATGTGACCCGTATCAAGCTGCTTCTCTTTGTCATCTCATCCACGATAATCACCCTTGTCGGGGCCATTCAGGCACCGCGCTGGACCTATATCGAGCCTTCCATCGTCTTCAATCCGACGGTCAGCTTTATGACGCTGATCATGGCGCTCTTGGGCGGTGCGATGCGGCTTTGGGGGCCTCTGGTGGGCGCAGTGCCTCTGTTCTTGCTGTTCGAGTGGCTGTCCGTCAGTTTCCCCGATCACTTTTCTATCATCCTCGGGCTGCTCTTCATCCTAATCGTCTTTGTTATGCCGAACGGGGTTTTGGCCAAGATCGACGACCTGCGTAAAGGAGGCCGAACATGAGTAAACCTCTTGAAATTATGAACCTGCACAAGCGCTTTGGCGGGCTGGTCGCGGTCAAGGACGTGTCGTTCAAACTGCAACCCGGCGAGGTCGTGGGTCTTTTGGGGCCAAACGGGTCAGGCAAAACCACCGTGCTGAATATGATCTCGGGCGCCCTGCCCTGCGATGGTGGCACGGTCAGAATTGGCGGTACGGACATCACCATGATGAAGCCGCACAAGGTCGCAAAACATGGGGTCGCCCGCACCTTCCAACTTGTCCGCCCACTGCCCACTTTAAGCGTGGCAGAGAACGTGCAGCTCTCGCTGGCCTTTGGAAAAAAGCGGCATTGGGGACGCGAGGCCCGCGCGCTTGCGGAAGAAAAACTGGCATTTGTCGGGTTGGAGGGGCGCGGTGATGAGCGTGTCGGCAATCTGACCTACATCGATCAAAAACGGATGGAGATGGCACGCGCACTGGCGTCTGAGCCTGATCTGCTGCTGCTTGATGAATGGCTCGCGGGACTAAATCCGTCCGAGCTGCGTATCGGCATCGATCTTGTGCAAAACCTGCAAGGGCAAGGGATGACCGTATTGCTGGTCGAACACATCATGGAAGCCGTGCGCGCGCTTTGTTCGCGATGCATCGTGATGAGTGCGGGCGAAAAAATCGCCGAGGGGCCATCTGCCGAGGTGTTACAGGAACCTGCTGTCATCAAGGCTTATCTGGGAGACGATCATGCTTGAGTTAAAAAACGTGACTGTCCGTTATGGCAAGCACCTTGCAGTAGATTCAGTTAACTTTTCAGTAACCAAGGGCGAGGTCGTCGTTGTGCTGGGGGCAAATGGTGCTGGTAAGTCGTCGATGCTAAAAGCGATTGCTGGCATGGTCCCTACCGCCGAAGGTATTGTCGAGTTGGACGGTGATCCAATGACCGGCGTGCCGGCTTATAATGTGACCAATCGCGGCATTGCCCTTGTGCCCGAAGGACGCGGTATCGTGGGCCGCATGACGGTGGAGGAAAACCTGCGTCTTGGTGCGACACCGCCGCGCGCCCGCGCGTCCGAGGAAGATACCCTCGCGCAAGTCTTCGACATCTTTCCGCGACTTGCAGAGCGACGAAAACAATTCGTGCAGACGATGTCCGGTGGCGAGCAACAGATGGTTGCCGTTGGCCGCGCGATGATGTCGAAACCTGAATTCCTGTTGCTGGACGAACCGAGCCTTGGCCTCGCGCCCATCGTGGTCAGCGAGATGTTCAAGGCACTGGCACAAGTGCGCAAAACCGGTGTGGGCCTTTTGATTGTCGAGCAGAACGTAAAGATCAGCCTGCGTCACGCGGATCGGGGCTATCTGCTCGAAGCGGGTCGGATAACCGGTTCGGGCACTTCGGATGAATTAATGAACGACGCGGCTGTCAGACAGGCCTTTCTAGGCGGTGACCTGTAAATGGAGAAAAATATGAACGTTTTGGACTTACTGATCGAAGGTGAAAAGGTTCAGGCCGAAGATGGCCGGACTTTCACTCGCAACAATCCCCTGACCGGCGGCGTTGCAACCGAAGCCGCCGCCGCGACCGTCACGGATGCAAAACGCGCTGCCGATGCAGCAGCGCGCGCCTTTCCTGAATGGTCGAATACCGGCCCGTCGGAACGGCGACGCCTGCTGTTGGCAGCAGCCGACAATCTCGAAGCACGCGCGGACGAAATTGCCCGCGCTATGGCGGACGAACTCGGTGCCACTGCCGCTTGGGCAGGTTTCAACGTCATGTTGGGGGCTGGGATGCTGCGCGAAGCTGCATCGATGACAACGATGATCAAGGGCGAAGTCATCCCCTCGAATAGACCCGGTTCTCTTGCCATGGCGATCCGCCAGCCTGCAGGAGTTGTGCTGGCGATGGCCCCCTGGAACGCGCCGGTTATCCTTGGCGTGCGCTCTATCGCCATGCCGCTGGCTTGCGGTAATACGGTGGTGATGAAATCCTCGGAGCTTTCGCCCCGCACTCACGCGCTTATCGTCGAAGCGATACAGGATGCGGGTTTGCCCAAGGGCGTGCTTAACGTCCTGTCCAACGCGCCAGACAATGCCAACGAGATTGTCGAGGCGTTGATCTCCCATTCCGCCGTGCGCCGGGTGAATTTCACCGGATCGACACGGGTAGGACGGATCATCGCCAAGTTGGCGGCCGAAAACCTCAAGCCTGCGCTATTGGAACTGGGCGGCAAGGCCCCGATGGTCGTGCTGGATGATGCCGACCTTGATGCCGCCGTCGCCGCTGCTGCCTTTGGGGCCTACATGAACCAAGGCCAGATTTGCATGTCAACAGAGCGGCTTGTGGTGATGGATACCATCGCAGACGCCTTTGTCGACAAACTGACTGCCAAGGTCCGCAGCCTGACAGTTGGCGATCCGCGGGAAGGCAACACGTCGCTTGGCTGTGTCGTGGACAAAGGTGCTGTGTCCCGGATCATGGGGTTGGTGCAAGATGCCGAGGACAAAGGTGCAAAGATCATGGCTGGCGGTTATGCGGACGGCGTCCTTATGGAGGCTACGCTGATCGACCATGTCACACCGTCGATGCGCATCTACACCGAGGAAAGCTTTGGCCCGACCGCATCGGTGGTCCGTGTGGCCAGCGTAGACGAGGCAGTGCGCGTGGCCAATGATACTGAATATGGTCTGTCGGCAAGTATCTTCGGGCGCGACACGGTTCGCGCTATGAATGTCGCTAAACGGATTGAAAGCGGCATTTGCCACATTAACGGGCCTACGGTGCATGACGAAGCGCAGATGCCCTTTGGCGGTGTCAAGGATTCTGGCTACGGTCGGTTCGGTGGCATGGCTGCAATCGAGGAATTCACCACCCTGCGCTGGATTACCATTCAGGATGGTCAACCCCACTATCCGATTTAAGGAGGCACTGATGTTTGATCTCAAAGGCAAGGTTTGCCTCATTACTGGGGGTGCTGGGTCGCTTGGACTGGCAGCTGCACGTCTTCTGCATCATCACGGAGCGCGACTGGCGCTGGTCGATTTGGATCTCGCCGCGCTCGACACTGCCTGTGCCGAAGTCTTTGGCAAGGCAGCCGATGACGTGCTTTGCATTGCCGCGGATGTCACAGACGAGACGCAGGTCAGACGTGCCGTGGCGCGCACTGTGGATCGTTTTGGCTTGATCGATGTCCTCATATCCAATGCAGGAACATTCGGCACTGTAGCCCCCATCGAAGACTACCCCACCGAAGTCTTCGACAGCGTCATGGCGGTACATGTACGCGGTGCTTTCTTGCTGGCAAAACACGGTGTTCCTCACATGAACAAAGGCGGAAGCATCGTGCTGACCTCAAGCGTGGCTGCGACGCGGGGCGATCCCGGTGTGTACGCCTACATCACCGCCAAACACGCGCTCACTGGTCTGATGCGCGTTTTGGCAAAAGACCTTGCCCCACGTGGCATTCGGGTGAATGCCATTGCACCAGGGCCGATCGCCAACGGGTTTCAAAAACGAGTGGAGGATGGTCTGGGCGCCGAAATCGGGCGTGACGGCACCGCATTTTTCGACGAGATTATCCCTATGGGGCGCCATGGTACGGCCGACGAAATAGCGGCCTCAATGCTTTATCTCGCTTCGTCGCAATCGTCCTTTACCACCGGCCATGTGCTTATGGCCGATGGTGGCATGTCGGCGTGATTTTAGCGGAAGAGACCCTCGATATAGGCAGCACCGATTCCTGACTTATCGTAATGTTTTTTGCACATGGCGATATACTGATGAACATCGAAATAGCCATCAGGCTCACCGTCCTCGTCCAACCAGATCAAAGGGCCGGTGACCTTGAAATACACTTTCATCGGGTCTTCGTGCTCGTAAGCCACAAGGGTGTGCCCTTCGCCGGGCGTCTCGTAGACAAAGTCGCCCGCGGTGGCGATCCAATCATGTTCAAGATACCCCCACTTGCCCGAGATCGTGTAGGCAAAGACCTCGTGCGGGTGGTAATGTCGGTTCACCAACCCCGGACCGGTCGCCATCAAAACGTCGCACCATTGATTTTTGCTAGGCGATATCCAAAGCGGCTTGGAAAAGACCGTTTCTGTGAATGGAACATAGTACCGCATGTCGTCGTCAGCGACATTGGGCAAATAGACTTCCGGCCTTGCGTCCGGCTGGAATACTTTCGTGATGGGTTTAAGATCACGCCAGAATTCCGCACCGGTATTTTTGGACTCATCATTCATTTGTATACTCCTTTTCTTGCATTTTAGGTTGCTCAGGGAGTTATCTCGGCCACCAGATCGGCTGCCGCCAACTTCATAACCCTTTCAGCGCGTTTGAAAAAACTTTCGTCAAATCGACTTAGTGTTCCGAAAGCGGAAAGGGTCAGGACTGTGCGGCCTGCCACCGTGATCGGCACCGCAATCGCAGCAATGTCTGGTTCATTATAGCCCTGATTCAGCGCGTGGCCCTCAGACTGCAAACGGGTCAAAAGCGGCTCTAATGCGGTCAGTGTTTTTTGGCATTCGCCTTGTGAGATGCCCCATTGCGTCCGGTCACGCGGCGGCATTCCGGCAAGGAACAACCGACCCTGCGCGGTACACGTCATCGGCAAGGTGGTCCCTGTCCGGATCTGAACCGAGATCGGGCGCTGCGCGAGCGACACTGCGACACAAAGCGGTCCGCGTGGCGTAAAACGACAAGCCATTATCGATTCCCCCAAGTCCTGCCTCAGCCTGTCGAGGACGGCTTGAAGACTGGGCGGCAACGGCGAAAGATCCTCCGCCATACGCCCCAAGCGAGACAGTCGAGGACCAGGAGCATAGACCCCACGGCGGACAGCGGTCAGTACTCCGGCTATTTCGAGGGTGGTCATGAACCGGTGCGCCGTCGCGTTGGTCATTCGTAATTCGCGGGCCACGATCTCTACTGATAACTCCGGACGGGTTTCATCAAAAAGGTCAAGCGCATCGAAAGCTTTCATAACAGACAAGTTGAGCGAAGTGGCCATTGGTATGATCTCCGAAATAGGCTTGACCTAATGTGGCCAATAATCTCATTATGTGCAAATAGAATCTCACTATATGCAATAATAATGTCGCTCGAAAGGTTTTACGAATGAATGATAAGTCCTCAATTACCGCCGGAGGCGCAATCTTCGGCAAACTTAAAGCGCTCGGTGTGGACTATGTTTTTACCAATTCGGGCACTGATTTTCCGCCGATCATCGAAGGATTGATCGAAGCCCGTCACGCTGGGATTGACCTACCGACGCCCATTACCGTTCCCCACGAACATGCGGCAGTGTCGATGGCGCATGGCTATTGGCAAATGACGGGCCGCCCGCAAGCGGTGTTGCTGCATACCAATGTAGGCTTGGCAAACGGTGCAACGGCCACGATCAACGCGTGGTGTGATCAAGTGCCGATGATCTTGATGTCTGGTCGCACCCCAGTGACCGAACACACGCGGTTTGGCGCGCGCACTGTCCCTATTGGCTGGGGACAAGAGATGTTCGATCAAGAGGCTCTCATTCGCGAGACTACAAAGTGGCACTACGAGTTGCGTTTTGCCGATCAGATCTCTGAGTTGATGGACCGCGCTTGGGCTGTTGCCAATTCGACACCCAAGGGACCAGTTTATCTGAGTCTGCCACGCGAGGTGCTCTGCGAGCCATGCCCGCGTGCCGGGCTTGACGCGCCTTCACGCATGACCCCCGTCATTACCGCCCCTGATCCTGACAATCTGGCACGCGCGGCCAAAGCATTGGCGCACGCTGAAAAGCCGCTCGTTATTGCGCAGCGCGGAGCAGGCAACGCGGCAGGCTTTGCTACTCTTCAGACCTTGTGCGAAACCTATGCCCTGCCTTTATCGCACTATTGGTCCAACCAATTGGCGCTCCCCTTATCCCACCCGTGTCAGGTGGGGGCCGATCCAGAACCTTTGCTGGCCGAAGCGGATGTGGTTTTGGTCCTTGATGCCCTTGCGCCTTGGTTTCCGGATAAAGTGAAGCTGCGTGATGATGTAATAGTGATCCATGCCGGACCCGATCCACTTTTCACACGTACACCAGTCCGCAATTTTGCGGCAGATATCACGTTAGCGGGGCCAACTGACCGCATAATCGACGCGCTCACCCTGACAATGGCTGATCAAAAAACGGATCTGATACGCCTTGCAGCCCGTCGTGAAAGCATCGCATTGGCCGCACAAACCAACAGGGATAATATGATCGCAGCGGCGCAAAGCGGCTCTGGCGCGCCGATGACCAAGGAGTGGGTCAGTTTATGTCTTGGCCGGGCCATCAAAGCACAGGCCAAACAGCATGGCCGCCGCGCCACTGTGTTTCATGAACTCGGGTGTCCTCTCATGCCGCTGGACCTCGACCAGCCCGACAGCTATTTTCAAGAACCTCATTCAGGCGGCCTTGGCTGGGGGTTCCCCGCCGCCATTGGCGCACAGATGGCCTGCCCCGACCGGTTGGTCTTTGCCACTATGGGGGACGGCAGCTACATGTTTGCCAACCCCACCGCCTGCCACCTCGTCGCAGAGGCACAGAATATTCCCGTGATCGTTCTCGTTCTGAACAACGAAGAATGGGGTGCTGTGCGCCATTCGGTCGAAGGGCTGTATCCTGAGGGTGCCGCACGTGCCTCTAACGAAGTGCCGCTGACCTCGCTCCGGCCCAGCCCGGATTTTACCCGTACCGCTGAAGCCAGCCGCGCCTGGACCGAAACAGTTACTGATGGCGCCGATTTACCCGACGCGTTGGACCGCGCCATAAAGGTGGCAACGACAGAACGCAGGCAAGTGCTGCTTAACATCGCGATTGCAAGAACCGCGCCTCATTGAACCGGTACGTCCTATAAAGCAAAAGAAGGCATTCGAAAATGTATCAACCTCATCCCAATACAGTTAGACAAACGCGCCTATTAGAGACTTGGGGGTGAATAATTTGCTGTATTCACGGTGCAATCATTTCATCAATTCGCCTAACTTGCTGACGACTGTTCTTTGAATTAGCCCTGACTTCAGCCTTGAATCTGTTGCCTATCGACAATTCCTTTATCTGCGCGTCACTTAAGAGTAAAAAGTGAAATAAAGCGTCATCATTCCTCCCATACACGGACACAAATCCATAACGCTTGCTTGAAACTAAACGAACGACAATGCAGTCGACCAGATTGCTGTGTCGACCAAAGGACACCCTGATGAACCGAATAGGACCTTCGGTGCGATGTATCAGACCTTCAACGAAACGAATCCGGTAGAGGATGGATTTGCCCCATTCTGTAACATCTTGCGAGAGTGCATTCTCGATGATTGGCCGATCTCGCCAGAGGAAATCTTACTGGGTGAAGCTGTAACAGAGCGCCGTCTGCACTCCCGCGTCACAGTGGCGAAAGAGGTCGGCATCGGTGCGCAGGTTGCATGCGCTAGCGCTGTCAAAAATGAGGCTCAGATTGACTGACGACTGAACGCAAATAGCAGACACAAGGCGAGATTTTGATCTCAAATCTCATGACTAAAGCTATAAAGTTTGGAATGTGTGTTTTGAGCAAACATTCAGTTTACTCATCGTAGGTTGGGTTGGTGGACAACCCTATATATATTGGTACCCGCGGGCGGACTCGAACCGCCAAGCCTGTTACAGCGGGGGATTTTGAATCCCCTGTGTCTACCAATTCCACCACGCGGGCAGATGAAACTCAAGGTCGTTAAGACCGTTCGCTTCGTCGTAGAGGGGATTTAGCGAAGCGCGCGCGGGTCCACAAGAGGGATATGACAGTTCTTGCAAAAAAAATGTCATTTTATTTTTCGGACACCCGCACGCGCCTTATTTTACTGGGGTTGCTCTAAAGGCGATCTGCAGAAAATGTATCGCAATCTCGCAGATCACCACTGTTGTAACCCGTTTTGAACCAAGCTTGGCGTTGTTTCGAGGTGCCATGGGTAAATGTATGGGGTTGCGGCACGCGCCCTGCGTTCTTTTGTAGCGTGTCATCGCCGATTTGTTTGGCCGCATTCAAGGCTTCGGCAATATCGCCACGCTCAAGCGTGTTAAAGCGTTTGTCAGCTTCACGCGCCCAGATGCCGGAAAAACAATCGGCTTGCAGTTCAATACGCACAGAAATGGCATTACTGCCCTCAGTTGACGATTGTGCCCGCACTTGATTGGCTTGACCCAAGATGCCCAATTCGTTTTGCACGTGATGCGCCACTTCATGCGCAACCACATAGGCGGCAGCAAAGTCACCCCCTGCCCCAAGTTGACGCTCCATCGTGGTGAAAAACGCCGTGTCGAGATAGACCTTTTTATCACCTGGGCAGTAAAACGGCCCCGTCGCGCCAGAAGCCCCACCACAAGGGCTTTGGGTCACATCTTTATACAGCACCAAAACAGGGGCTTGGTATGTGGTGCGCGCTTGGCTTTGAAACAGGTCCGTCCAAATTTCTTCGGTGTCCGCCAATGTTACAGATACAAACTGTGCCGCTTTTTCATCGGCCGCTGTTATTTGATTGCTTTGCGATGTGGTGCTGCCTGTGCCCGCGACCTGATTGAGCAAAGGTGTGACATCAATGCCAAGCGCATAGCCAATAATTAGCACCGCGATCAAACCAACGCCGCCAATAGCTTTGCCACCCGTTGCCCGACCACCGCCACCGCCACTGCTGCGTCTACGATCTTCGATATTGCGCGAACCGCGCCGACCTTGCCACTTCATTACTCTACCCTCAAAATTTAACCTGCTCACATTAGCGTCAGCAAGCCGTCTCACAAGGGAAAAAGCTCTATCGGACCTTGACGCTAAGGGAACAATGCAGCCAAAAGAGTTAAAACAAGCAGCAGGGACATCAGGCACATGTTGAAACGGCTATATGACTGGACTTTGTCCATGGCACAGCACCCACGCGCGCTTTGGGCATTGGCCTTTGTCGCCTTTGTGGAAAGCTCGGTGTTTCCCATCCCGCCTGACATTTTAATGATTCCGCTGATTGTTGCACGTCCCAAAGCCGCCTTTAAAATTGCTTTTGTGGCCACAGCCGCATCTGTCGCGGGCGGCATGTTGGGCTATTACATAGGATATGGCGCATTCGAGACAATTGGCCGACCTGTGTTGGAATTCTACGGAAAAGACGCGTATTTTGATGAATTCGCGCTGAAATACAATGAATGGGGCGCTTGGGCTGTGCTGATAGCTGGCGTCACCCCGTTCCCTTATAAAGTGATCACGATCTTATCTGGCGCGACGGCATTGTCCCTGCCCATCTTTATCGCCGCCTCAATCACCGCACGGGCTTTGCGGTTCTTTATTGTGGCCGCGTTGTTGTGGAAATTCGGTGAACCCATTCGCACCTTTATCGAAAAGCGCCTTGGACTGATGTTCATTGCCTTTGTTGTACTTTTATTGGGCGGCTTTTGCGCTGTGAAATTCATATGAAAAATCTTACACGTACACAACTTGTTGCCTTGGCAGCCGGCGGATCGCTTGCTTTGCTTCTTGGGGCGTTTTTCTTTCAAGCTTTGGGTTATGCGCCTTGTAAAATGTGCCTATGGCAGCGCTGGCCTCATGTGGTAGCGATTTTTGTTGGCGCGGCCTACATGGGCGTGCAATCACGTGTTTTGCTTTGGTTTGGCGCGCTGGCCGCGGCCGTCACCGCAGGCTTGGGCGCCTTTCACACTGGGGTTGAGCGCAAATGGTGGGAAGGTCCGACATCTTGTACAGGTGGCGGCGATGCGCTGTCTGGCCTGACGGGGGGCGATCTTTTGCCCGGCTCACCGGTGGATGCCATTGTGATGTGCGATCAAGTGTCTTGGGAATTTTTAGGGCTGTCTATGGCAAGCTATAATTTCGCGTTTTCAGCGCTTTTGGTGGCGATTTGGTTGGTCGCTGCGCGCAAGCACGCCTAAGCCCCCATTTGAACGCTTTGTATCGCCTCTGAGGGGCAATGAGTCATTGCACCCTATATCCTGTCTGGGTTAGACTGCAGGTCAACGATATATAGACCTCATAACAACCACAGGCGGACATCGTGAGCGACACTCCACAAACTCCTGAGTCTGAAGACGACACACCACGCGAGCCAATGTTTCACGACGGGCCGACGATCTCTATCACCGCAGAGATGAAAAGCTCGTATCTGGATTACGCAATGAGCGTGATCGTGAGCCGTGCCATTCCGGATTTGCGCGATGGTCTAAAACCTGTGCATCGCCGCATTTTGTTTGCGATGTATGAGGCTGGCAACACCCACGACAAAAGCTACCGTAAATCTGCGCGTGCTGTTGGCGACACGATGGGTAAATATCACCCGCATGGTGACTCTGCGATCTATGACGCTTTGGTGCGGATGGCTCAGCCGTTTTCCATGTCCCTGCCCTTGCTTGATGGTCAGGGTAACTTTGGCTCTATGGACGGCGATATGGCAGCTGCGATGCGCTATACCGAAGTGCGTATGGACAAACCTGCCGCCTATTTGCTGGCAGATATCGACAAAGACACCGTTGATTACACGCTGAACTATGACGGCAAAGACCGCGAACCCACTGTTTTGCCCGCACGTTACCCCAATATGCTGGTCAACGGCGCTGGTGGTATCGCTGTGGGGATGGCGACAAATATTCCGCCACACAATTTGGGCGAAGTCATTGATGCGACCTTGGCCATGATCGAAAACCCCGATCTGTCCATGGAACGCTTGATGGAAATCATCCCTGGTCCGGATTTCCCCACTGGGGCGATGATGCTGGGGCGTGCTGGCGCGCGCAAAGCCTATCTTGAAGGCCGTGGGTCCGTGATCATTCGCGCGAAAACCCGCGTCGAAGAAATTCGCAAAGACCGTTATGCCATCGTTGTTGATGAGATTCCCTATCAGGTCAACAAAGCGACGATGATCGAAAAGATCGCAGAACTTGTGCGCGAAAAGCGCGTTGAAGGCATTTCGCACGTTCAAGATGAATCAGATCGCAACGGTGTGCGGGTCGTGGTCGAATTGAAACGCGATGCCACACCCGAAGTTGTGCTGAACCAATTGTTCCGCTTTACGCCGCTGCAAACCTACTTTGGCTGTAACATGCTGGCGCTGAACAATGGTCGCCCCGAGCAGCTGACATTGCGCGATTTCTTGACCAACTTCATTATCTTCCGCGAAGAAGTTGTCGCCCGCCGCACTGCGTTTGAACTACGCAAGGCACGTGATCGTGCGCATATCTTGTGTGGTTTGGCTGTGGCTGTGACCAACGTTGACGAAGTTGTCGCCACCATCCGGTCTTCTGCCGATGCAGCTGAAGCCCGCTCGAAACTGATGACACGTCGTTGGCCTGCCCAAGACATCGCGCCCTATATCAAGCTGGTCGATGATCCGTCGCACACCATCAACGAAGATGGCACATACAACCTGTCCGAAGTTCAAGCCCGCGCGATCCTTGATCTGCGCTTGCAGCGCTTGACACAGATCGGCGTCAAAGAAGTCACTGACGAGTTGCAAGAACTTGCAGGCAAAATCAAAGATTTTCTTGAAATCTTGGCCTCACGCGAACGCATTATGTCGATCATTTCCGATGAGCTGACAGAGGTGAAAAACCTGTTTGCCGTGCCACGTCGCACCGAAATTGTTGACTGGTCTGGCGATGCCTCTGACGAAGATCTGATCGAAAAAGAAGACATGGTCGTGACCATTACGTCCTCTGGCTGGGCCAAACGTACGCCTTTGGCCGATTACCGTGCGCAAAAGCGTGGCGGCAAAGGTCTGTCTGGCATGGCGACCAAAGACGAAGACGTGATCACCACGCTGTTCGTTGCCAACACCCACACGCAACTGTTGTTCTTTACGGATGACGGTATGGCCTACAAGCTGAAAACATGGCGTTTGCCACTTGGTGGTCGTACCGCCAAAGGCAAGCCGATCGTCAACATTTTGCCCATTCCAACCGGCGTCGGCATTGCTGCGATCATGCCTGTGGACCGTGAAGAAGTGGAATGGGATGATCTACAAGTCATCTTTGCCACCTCAAAAGGCTCTGTGCGCCGCAACCGTTTGTCAGATTTCACCAATGTCAAAGCCAACGGCAAGATCGCGATGAAATTTGAGGGCGAAGACGAAGGCACTCGCCTGATCAACGCCCGCATCTGTGATGAAAACGATGATGTGATGCTTGTCACCTCTTCTGGTCGTGCGATCCGGTTCCCTGTGACTGATGTACGTGTGTTCAACTCGCGTGCCTCGCTCGGTGTGCGTGGCATCAAAATGACCGATGATGAAGTCGTATCGATGTCTGTGATCCGCCATTTCGAGGCCGAAGCATCAGAACGCGCCGCCTATCTGAAAATGCGTCGTGCGCAAGCTGGCGCGGATGAGGTCGAGGGCACGGATGACGATGAAGACGCCGTCGAAAGTGCGATCTCACCAGAGCGCTTTGAGGAAATGAAGGCCGCAGAAGAATTGCTGGTCACCATTTCCAAAGGCGGTACTGGCAAACTGTCGTCCAGCCATGATTACCCCGTGCGCGGGCGTGGCGGTATGGGCGTGACAGCGATGGACAAAGCCATGCGCGGCGGGGCTCTTGTTGCGTCCTTCCCTGTGACTTTGGACGATCAAATCATGCTGGCCACCTCAAAAGGTCAATCGATCCGCTGCCCTGTGCAAGGCATCTCGTTCCGCTCGCGCTCTGCGGGTGGTGTTAAGGTGTTCAACACAGGAAAAGGCGAAGAAGTCGTCTCTGTCGCCTACATCGCGGAAAGTGATGAAGAAGATCAGGTTGAAGCGACCGACACCGATGCCACAGACGCGTCACCACAGACACCAAGCGACAGCTAAACGTCGCACGTGTCTTTCGATTTTGGCGGGGGCTCTCCTGGAGTCTCCGCTTTTCCTTTAAATTCTCGCAGCACTGGGCTAGATGAGCGGCATGACACAGATATTACACATCGTTGGCGGCGGAATGGCCGGATCAGAGGCAGCGTGGCAAGCTGCCAATTTGGGCGTACAAGTGGTGATCCACGAGATGCGGCCCAAGGTTGAAACCTTTGCACACCAAACGGGTAATTTGGCCGAAATGGTTTGTTCCAATTCGTTCAGATCCGATGACGATGAACAAAATGCCGTTGGGCTTTTGCACTGGGAAATGCGGGCGGCCAATGGTTTGATCATGGCCGCTGCCGAAAAACACCGATTGCCCGCTGGTGGTGCTTTGGCTGTCGACCGCGAAGCCTTTGCCGAATTTGTGACGCAAGAAATCAACGCTCATCCAAATATCTCGATTGAATATGGCGAAGTGAATGAAATTCCATCCGAGGGCACGTGGGTTTTCGCCACAGGTCCCCTGACCTCGCCCAAACTTGGTGAAGCGATTGCCAAAGAAACCGGCGCAGATCGTCTGGCGTTTTTCGATGCCATCGCGCCGATCATTTACCGCGACAGCATCAATATGGATGTGGCGTGGATGCAGTCGCGTTACGATAAAGGCGAGACAGAAGAAGAGCAAAAAGCCTATCTCAACTGCCCGATGACCAAAGACCAATACGAGGCTTTCATCGACGCACTTTTGGCGGCTGATAAAACCGAATTCCACGAGGGCGAAACAGCTGGCTATTTCGACGGTTGTTTGCCGATCGAAGTCATGGCCGAGCGCGGCCGTGAAACGCTGCGTTTTGGCCCGATGAAACCTGTTGGCCTGACCAACACGCATGACCCAGAAACCAAAGCCTATGCCGTGGTACAGCTGCGCCGCGACAATAAACTAGGCACTTTGTACAACATCGTCGGCTTTCAAACTAAAATGAAATACGGCGCTCAGGCCGAGGTCTTTAAGATGATACCCGGCTTGGAAGAGGCAAAATTTGCCCGTCTAGGCGGCATTCATCGCAATACTTTTTTGAACTCTCCCACATTGCTTGATGATCAGATGCGTTTGAAATCAAAGCCAAATGTGCGTTTTTCAGGTCAGGTCACGGGTGTCGAAGGCTATGTAGAATCTGCCGCTATGGGATTGCTGGCTGGTCGTTTAGCCGCTCATGAAATCTTGGGCACGCCCATCACGCCCCCTAATGGCAACACAGCTATGGGCGCGCTGATCCATCACATCACGGGCGGCGCAGAAGCAAAAACGTTTCAGCCGATGAACGTGAACTTTGGCCTGTTCCCACCTGTTGAAGGTCTCAAAGGCGGGCGACGCGGTCGCAAAGATCGTTACAAAGCCTATACTGATCGCGCTAAAGAAACATTTAATCAATGGCTTGAAGGTCAAAGTTAATGTCATTTGTGACCCGATTTGCACCAAGCCCAACAGGGCCGCTGCATCTCGGGCACGCCTATTCTGCGTTGATCGCGTATGACATGGCGCGCGCCAATGGCGGGCGCTTTTTGCTGCGATTTGAAGACACCGATTTAGAGCGATCAAAACCTGAATACGTGCAACAAACCCTGGATGATTTGACGTGGCTTGGCATCACATGGGATGCGGCACCTCTGTTTCAATCTCAGAACTTAGATGTATACAATCAGAGCCTTGCAGAACTAATCTCACAAGGGTTGACGTACCCGTGTCGGTGTAGTCGCAAAGACATCGCTGCGGCCCTGTCTGCCCCACAAGAAGGCGCGCCGCACCACCTTTATCCGCAAACCTGCAAACACCGCGCCATGTCGGACCGCGCCGAGGGCGATGCAATCCGTCTACATATGGATCGCGCTTGTGACACCTTAGGCAATATGGATCTTGTGTTTGAAGAGTTGGGTGAAATCAATAAAGGTACATATCACATTGATAAAAATGCACTTATGCGTGACGTAGGTGACATTATTATCGGGCGCAAAGACATTCAAACTGCGGCGTATTTCATGGCCTCAGCCATTGATGATATCCGCCAAGACATCACCCATGTGGTGCGCGGTGTCGATTTGTTTGAGTTCACCCAAGTTCAAGTGCTGCTACTGCATCTACTTGGACACAAGCCACCGAAGTATTATCACCATGATCTGATCCGCGACGATGCAGGCAAACGTTTGGCCAAACGCGATGACGCGCGCGCCATTTCGAAATATCGCAATGACGGCGCAACACCAAATGATATCAGACAGATGGTTGGACTTCTTTAAGTCGCATCATACCTCTGGCTGCATCAATTCCACCGTTTCACCATCGCGTACAGCGGTGTAAAAACAGGACCTCCGATTTGTGTGACAGGCAGGACCCATTTGGTTGACGGTGACCAAGATGCAATCGCGATCACAATCATAGCGAAAATCGACCAGCTTTTGCACATGGCCGGAACTTTCGCCTTTGATCCAAAACGACTGACGCGAACGCGACCAATAGGTCACTTTTCCGGTTTCAAGCGTCATGGCTACAGACGCCGCATTCATCCAAGCCAGCATCAACACCTCGCCAGAATCTGCGTCCTGCGCAATGGCGGGGATTAGCCCCTTGTCATCATATTTTAGCGAACTGGGATCAAACGTCATGGCCGGTCCTTTCAATGGGCTACCGCATGCCCTATCTAAGACCCAAGTCGTTGAAAGGCAAACCATGTCGACAGATCTCGCTGCGCTCTATTCCGCCCGCCTTTTGGCGCTGGCTGCCGATATTCCCCATCTCGGTCGCCTTGATGCGCCTGATGCCACCGTGCGCGAACGTGCGCCACTGTGCGGGTCGACTGTCACCGTTGATGTTACCGCCGATGATGGTCGTATCACGGACTTTGCCCAAGATGTGAAAGCCTGCGCTTTGGGCCAAGCTGCCGCGGCTGTTGTGGGGCAAAATATCATTGGTCGCAATCTCGATGACGTTGCCCAAGCCTTGAGCCAATTCACTGCGTTTCTCAAACAAGATGGGCCAGTCCCATCGGCACCCTTTGACGGGTTTGAGGCACTTTTGCCTGCACGTGAGTACAAAAATAGACATGCTTCTATTTTGCTATCTTTGACGGCAGCTCACAAAGCATTGGCGTCGCTTGCTTGATTTTTCACCGGTTTTTCCATCATGTACTGAGCAAAAAAAACCGCCGCACTTCACAACAGAAGGCGGCGGGTCAGTAGAAATCTGAACGCTGGACAACGGGGTTGAGGCTCCGCAAGCAAACATGAATAGGTAAGCTAGGCTGACACCCATTGGGACATGAGGTGGCAAACTGCGTTCAGATTACGGGCAGAAACTTAGAAAAATGCAGGGACAAGAAGTCCGCCAAACAAGATGACCAAAAGTGCAGTTGCACCAATCATATCTTCGACCAAAGTGCCCTTTGAGCGTTCTACAACGGATTTGATATCGCGGATCATCTTGTCGTCCTTTCGAGAGGTTAACAGTTTGTTGCCTATTTGTTCTCATTTTTAACGACTCGTGTAAAGAACTTTTTAAGAACATTTGCGAACAAAATGTCAATATCGCGCCTAACCTACTGTAATTAAACGAATTGCACGATCTTTTTCCATTAACCAAAGTAGAACACGCACAGCCTGCCCGCGCTCAGATTTTAACTTTGGATCATCCAATAGAAATTTACGGGCATCGTTTTGTGCCAGTGCCATCAGCGCAGATTGAGTTTCAATATCGGCAATGCGGAACTTTGGTACGCCAGATTGCGCGGTACCAAGCAAATCCCCTGCCCCGCGCATTACCAAATCCTCTTCTGCAATCCGAAACCCATCCTCGGTTTCTCGTAAAAGCTCAAGACGCCGACGTCCCGTTTCACTCAGCGGAGCTTGGTACAACAGCAGGCAGGTTGACGCGACAGACCCGCGCCCCACGCGCCCTCGCAACTGATGCAACTGCGCCAAACCAAAATGTTCTGCCCGCTCAATCACCATAATAGATGCATTGGGCACATTCACCCCGACTTCAATAACAGTCGTTGCGACAAGAACCGCCAATTGCCCCGTTGCAAACGCGGCCATTGTACGGTCTTTTTCCTCAGACGCCATTTGGCCATGCACCAAACCGACTTTTCCCTCGCCCAAAGCGGCACGTAAATGTTTAAACCGCTCTTCTGCAGCGACCAGATCCATCACTTCGCTTTCGCCAACAAGTGGACAAACCCAATACGCTTGGCGCCCCGCATCCACAGCAGACCGTAAATGCGCCACAACATCATCGATCCGCTCAGTTGAACTGAGCGCCGTTTTGATCGCCATGCGACCCGCCGGTTTCTCATCCAAAATTGACACATCCATGTCGCCAAATTGTGCCAAAGACAAAGACCGTGGGATCGGTGTTGCTGTCATAACCAACACATCAGAAAAACGCCCTTTGTCCGCCAATGCCATGCGCTGCGTCACACCAAACCGATGTTGTTCGTCCACAATTGCCAGCCTAAGATCGTGAAAAATCACATCCTCTTGAAACACCGCATGGGTGCCCACAAGAATTTGAATATCTCCGCGCTTCAGCGCACTCAATTTAGCTTTGCGTTCCTTGCCTTTGTCACGCCCTGTTAACAACTCAAGAACAACGCCGGCCTGTTCCGCAAGGGGTTTGAGATCAGCCAAATGTTGGCGTGCCAAAATTTCTGTCGGCGCCATCAAAACGCCTTGGCCGCCGGATTCCACCGCAATCAGCAACGCCATAAAGGCAACCAATGTCTTGCCTGATCCAACATCACCCATCAAAAGCCGGTTCATCCGCTCTGGCGACGCCAAGTCTGCTTGGATATCATCCATGGCGCGGCCCTGCGCCCCGGTTGGCTTGAACGCAAGCGCCTTTAAGACTTGCGCCCGCAGGCGACCATCGCCAATCGACGCTCGTCCAGGTTTCGATTTAACGGATGTGCGCGCCAGTGCCAACGTCAATTGATGTGCGAAAAATTCATCATAAGCAAGCCTTTGATGGGCAGCCGATGTTGGGGATATTTCGTCTATACTGAGTGGGTTATGCGCCGTAAGTAATGCAGTCCGAAAGCTCGGCCAGCCTTCGCGTGATCGCAAGTGTGGGTCAATCCATTCCGCAAAATCTGGCGTTTTATCAATGGCATCAGCACAGGCCTTGGCCATTATTTTTTGCGTCACACCAGCTGTAAGCGGATAGACTGGCTCAAAATGAGGCAGCTCGCTTTCTCGATCCACGGCAAGAATATGATCGGGGTGCGGTATCTGAATTTGCGCTTCGTACAACTCAACTTTGCCAGACACTAAAAGGGTTTCACCAACGGGAAGTTGTTTTTCAATCCAATCAGACGCGCCGCGAAAGAACACAATTTGAAATTCTGTTCGTTGATCTTGAACAAAAACCCGATGTGGCAACCCTTTGCGATTGGGAACCAAATGGCGCAAAACCGTGATTTCAACGGTCACGACATCGCCGGAACGAGCCCCCTGAACCGTGTCAATGCGACGTCGATCGATCAAGGCATGCGGCAGGGTAAACAACAAATCACGTGGTTTTTCGACAGATAGACCGCTCAACGACTTGGCGGTTTTGGGCCCCACGCCAGCCAGAGTTTCAAGTCCGGCGAACAATGGAAATAAAATTTCAGGGCGTGATGCGCTCATGATCCACCAATCAGGTCAAGCCAACCGTCTTCGTCCAATGTCAAAATCTCAAGTTCCGCTGCCTTTTTAGCTTTCGATCCGGCCCCTGGTCCAGCCACCAAAATATCAGTTTTGGCAGATACGGATCCAGAGACTTTAGCCCCAAGACTTTCAGCTGTAGCTTTGGCTTCTGCACGACTCATCTTTTCCAAAGTCCCCGAGAAAACAACGATTTTTCCCGTGACAGGACTGTCATTGGCCGGTTTTTGTGCGTTTTTTATGGTTAAATGCGCAGCCAGACGGTCGATCGAGGCACGCTCGGCGTCTTGATGAAACGCGAGAATCAAAGACTTGGCCATGACCGCACCGACGCCATCAATTGACAAAAGATCATCCCATATGGTGCCTTCGCCAATCGTCGCATTGGTCATTGCCGCCTCAAATGAGGTCCAATCGCCATAATTAAGCGCAAGCAATGCCGCCGAGCTATCGCCCACATGGCGAATGCCAAGCGCAAAGATCATGCGTGCCAAATCGATTTCTCGTCTATCAGAGATAGCATCAAAAAGTTTTTGCGCAGATTTCGCGCCCCAACCCTCGCGGTTTTTCAGCTGTTGCAGCCCCGATCCGTAGCGTTCTTCTAACATGAAAATATCGCTGGGCTCAGAAATCCAGCCATCATTGTAAAACTGCTCAACCTGCTTGGCGCCAAAGCCATCGATATCAAAAGCACCGCGCGAGACGAAGTGCTTTAACTTTTCAATGGCTTGTGCGGGGCAAATCATCCCACCTGTACAGCGATGAACGGCATCACCATCTTCGCGAACAGCTTCGGACCCGCATTCGGGGCAAACATTTGGAAAAACAAACGCCACCTCATCGCCAGTGCGTTTTGTGATGTCGACATCGGCAATTTTGGGAATGACATCGCCAGCGCGGTAGACTTGCACCCAATCACCGACACGAATGTCTTTTCCACCTCGAATGTCAGCGCCTTTACCATCGCGCCCCTCGATATAATCTTGATTGTGGAGCGTCGCGTTTGAAACAACAACCCCGCCAACCGTCACGGGTGACAAACGGGCAACGGGACTTAAAGCACCAGTGCGCCCGACTTGAATATCAATGGCTTCCAAGCGCGTCCAAGCCAATTCTGCAGGAAATTTATGTGCGATTGCCCAACGTGGCGTGGTGGAGCGAAACCCAAGACGGCCTTGTAAAGCAAGGTCATTCACCTTGTAGACGACGCCGTCAATATCATAGCCAAGGGTCGCACGTTGTGCTTCGATTTCACGGTAGTGGGCAATCATTTCTTGCGGTGAGGCACATAGTTTGGTGAGTGGATTTGTGGAAAAACCATAAGATTCCAGTGCATTAATCGCCCCCATTTGCGTGTCTGATAAAGGCGTGGACAGCGCACCCCATGCATAGGCAAAAAATTTCAACGGGCGCGCGCGCGTGATTTCGACATCAAGTTGGCGCAAACTGCCCGCTGCGGCATTGCGGGGATTTGAGAAAACCTTACCGCCGCGCTCAGCATGACGCGCGTTAAGTGATTCAAAGTCAGCATGGCTCATGTAAACTTCGCCGCGCACCTCTAAGATATCAGGAGCATTTTGGATTTGATGAGGAATGTCTTGGATTGTTTTGGCATTTTCCGTGACGTTTTCACCTGTTTCGCCATCACCGCGCGTTGCGGCGTGCACAAGTTGTCCCTGCTCATATCTTATTGAAAGGGATAGCCCATCGATTTTGGGTTCAGCCGTGTAAAGAATGCCGTCTGACGTGCCCAAAAACTTGGAAACCGATGCATCAAATTCTTCCACGTCTGTGTCATTGAACGCGTTTGAAAGAGACAACATGCGAACAGCATGTGTGATTTTACCGAAGCCTGCACTTGGCGTAGCACCGACCTGATCCGTTGGACTGTCGTCTCTTTTTAGCTGAGGAAACCGTTTTTCAATCGCGGCGTTACGCAATTTAAGCGCATCATAATCCGCATCAATCAGTTTTGCGTCTTTTGTGTAGTAGTCATTATTTGCGGCAAGTAGAACCTTTGACAGGCGCGCAAGTTCGCTACGCGCTTGATCTTCGGTCAACTCACTGACAGCCACGTCCACACACATAAAGAAACCTCTCCAACTTTGTCTCCGAAAGTTTTAGGAGAGCACAGCGGAGAGGTCCAGTGGGAGAATTCAATGACAAGCTTGAACACTGCCGCGACAACCGCAGTGTTGCTTGGCCAACTTAGGCGCCAATGGCCATTGGGGTATGCATATCTGCTGGATCAGGATCACGCAAAACATAGCCGCGCCCCCAGACAGTTTCGATGTAATTGTCGCCGTCTGTCGCATTGGACAATTTTTTGCGTAGCTTACAAATGAACACATCAATGATTTTCAACTCTGGTTCATCCATGCCACCATAAAGGTGGTTCAAGAACATCTCTTTGGTCAACGTTGTACCTTTGCGCAGCGAAAGAAGTTCAAGCATTTGATATTCTTTGCCTGTCAGATGAACGGGTTTATTTTCCACAGAAACCGTTTTTGCATCAAGATTGACTTCGATTTTACCCGTGCCGATCACAGATTGTGAATGCCCTTTAGACCGCCGGATAATCGCGTGAATACGGGCAACCAATTCTTCACGGTGGAATGGTTTGGTGAGATAATCATCCGCGCCAAATCCGAATCCTTTGATTTTGTTATCTGTGTCATCGGCACCAGATAGAATCAAAATGGGGGTTTCGATCCGTGCGAGGCGCAATTGGCGCAATACTTCATGGCCATTCATATCAGGCAAACCAAGATCCAGTAGGATAAGGTCATAATCATAGAGTTTTGCGAGATCGATCCCTTCCTCGCCCAAATCAGTCGTATAGACGTTAAGATTCGCGTGTGTCAGCATCAACTCGATACTTTTAGAAGTTGTGGGATCGTCTTCGACCAGCAGAATGCGCATACTTTTGGGTCTCCGTTGCTAAATTTTATCGAACGCTCGTTGGATAAAATTATTGATCAAAAATGGTTAACCACACGTTACCAGTTTTAACCTTTTAGTATATTCAACCTAAGGTTGTCTATATTTTTGGACTGAAGTGGCTTTTAAAGCGACTTCACCATGATTCTGAATGGCATTCTTCCAAGAATTGTACTCTTCCTCGCTCAATCCATAGGTCTGCAAGGCCTCGGTCAAAGGAATCAGTCCAAATGCAACAGCTTTAACAATAATGGCTTTACGCGATGCCACCCAGCGCCGTGTTTCAGGCGGCGGTAGGTCTGCGCGGGTCATAATACTGCCATTTGGCAAGGTTACGGCGCGCGGGCCGTCTACTTTTTTTAAATACATGGGCCTCACCCTCATCAACTTTACGTATTTGTTGTGACGCAAGGGTCTTAATGGGTGGTGAAACCTGCCATTGAGAATATATAGGATTTTCATATATTCTGAACATCTTCTGGAAAGGTTTTGTTCATGCTTAATGCTGCAACTGATACGACCACACATCCGATCAACTCTCTTGGCTTTGCCAAGCCCCCATCTGAGACACGCGTTGTCGTTGCCATGTCTGGCGGCGTCGACAGTTCTGTTGTGGCGGCGCAATTGGCAGAAGAGGGCTATGATGTCGTTGGAGTGACCTTGCAGCTGTACGACCATGGCGCAGCTTTGTCGAAAAAAGGCGCATGCTGTGCGGGACGTGATATTCACGATGCGCGGCGCGTCGCCGAAGAAATGGGCTTTCCGCATTACGTTTTGGATTACGAGAACGTGTTTAAAGACGCGGTGATCGATGAATTTGCCGACAGCTACTTGGCGGGCGCGACGCCTGTGCCCTGTATTCGCTGCAACGAGCGGGTGAAATTCAAAGACCTTTTGAACACGGCCAAAGATTTGGACGCCGATTGCATGGCCACAGGTCACTATATTCAGCGTAAAATGGGCAAGAACGGTGCGGAGTTGCATTCCGCAGCCGACGCAAACCGTGACCAAAGCTATTTCTTGTTCTCAACCAAAGAAGAGCAATTGGATTATCTGCGCTTTCCATTGGGGCACCTTGCCTCAAAAGCCGAAACACGCGCTTTGGCGGCAAAATACGGATTGGCCGTGGCGGACAAGCCCGACAGCCAAGACATTTGTTTTGTGCCAAACGGTAATTATGCCTCTGTGATTGAAAAACTGCGCCCTGGGGCTGCGGAACCGGGTGACATTGTCGACACCGATGGCACTGTTTTGGGCCAGCACAACGGCGTGTTGCATTACACTGTCGGTCAACGTCGCGGGCTTGGCATCGGTGGCTTGGCTGATCCGCTTTATGTGGTCAAATTGGATGTCGATAAAAAACAGGTCATCGTTGGCCCGAAAGACATGCTTGCCACGCGCAAAATTCCTGTGCGTGAAATCAATTGGCTGGGCGATGAGCCGCTGTCATCACGTAAAGAATGGCATGTATTGGTTCGTGTGCGCTCAACCCGTCCACCACGTGAAGCAATCATTCGCCCTATTTCTGATACAGAAGCCGAGGTGGAATTGATCGTCGCTGAAGAAGGCGTCTCAGCAGGCCAAGCGTGCGTGTTCTATGATGATAACAGCACGCGCATCTTTGGTGGCGGCTGGATTTGGCGCGGGTATTAACCCTGAACGCTATTAGATTTTGAGCCCTATAAAATGAAAATGGCCCATGTGTGCGTAAGAATACGTCTGCACATGGGCTTTTTCGCAGTTAGGGTGCAGGCAATTCCACAGAACGCTTCATAAGCAGTGCCATCAGATGCGCCATGATGATCGTCATTCCAACATGCCCGATAAAGGATGACTGCGTATATGTGCCAAAACCCATCATAAATGTCCGCCCAATAACTGGGGCCAAAAGACCTTGGGCGACGAACCACAAGATGAACCCTGATACAAACCCCGTAAACCAAACGCGCGTCGGCATCAGCAGACGGATCAAATAGGTGAACACCCCAAATCCAAGCGCTCCAATCACAAAGTGAATCGGAAAGGCCGCGATGTGGGACAGTTTCACCCCTGTAAATTTCGCAGTCATCGCAATCACCAGATTAGACGGTTGCAAGGTGACGCCAAACAGAGCGGGCGAGATCAACCACGCATAAAGTTCAAAGGCAATTTCGCCGATCAAACCTGCAAGGACGACAGATAATAGAATTTTCGTGTTTGTAAGGGATTGAACGGTTTGCATAATTTTCTCTTTTTGATGTGTCGCGCTTACGTACGAGCACGCCACATCAACAACAAGAAACGTCTCTTCACAACCGATAGAAACTCCGCGAGCGGACTGTGATCCGTGCAAATCAAAGTTAAGGTTTTGCTTTGCGCACTCCATCCAAAATGGCCCGTGCCGCCCGCAAACCGGGGGCGTCACCACCCTGCCCCAAACGTTGCATGGTCAAATCAAGCGCTGCGGTTTGCGCATCTGGGTTTTGCAGAACGTTACTAAGCGCTTTTGCGATCTCTTTAGGCTGGCACTTTTGCGCCAGATATTCCGGTACAACGCGTGTCTCAGACACCAAATTGACCAAAGTGACGGTGTCGATCAGCAATTTACGCTCAACGATCTTTTGCGTCAGCCATTGCATTTTATAGGCGATCACCATCGGCGTTTGGTTGGCCGCAAGTTCAAGCGACACAGTACCAGACGCCGCCAAAGCGATGTCTGCGGCTTTGAACGCGGCGCGTTTGGCATATTTGTCACTGGATTTGATCAAGATCGGTTGCACGGGCCAATCGGCGATTTTCTCGCGCACAAGCGCCTCAACAGGACCAGCCATGGGCAACACATAACGCGCATCGGGATGGGTTTTAGCAAACAGGCCAAGCGCAGCACCGAAATCATCAGAAAGCCTTGCAACCTCGCCTTTACGTGATCCCGGCAGGACCAGAACCAAAGGCGCCTTGTTGATTTGGAATTCAGCGCGGAATGCCGCGACTTCGGCGTCTGTGGCGACATATTCGGTCGACACAGGATGGCCGACAAAATCACAGCGCAACCCTTTGGCCTCAAAATAACGCGGTTCAAACGGAAATAACGCCAGAACTTGATCGACTTTTGCGGCCATTTTAGCAGCCCGTTCAGGACGCCATGCCCAAACAGTCGGGGCAACATAATGGCAAATGCGCAGATCGGATTGCGCTTTGACAATATCCGCGACGCGCAGGCAAAAATCAGGGCTGTCGATGGTCAAAATCACATCAGGTGCCCATGCGATTGCAGCCTCGGCAGTCTCGCGAATACGGCGTTTGAGGTGAAAATACTTGGGCAAGATTTCCATGATGCCCATCAATGACAATTCATCCATCGGGAATAGGCTTTCCAGACCTTGTTCGGCCATCAAAGGCCCACCAACACCGCGAAAATCCACATTGTGCAAAGATTTCAGCCCCGCCATGGCAGCGGCACCCAATTTATCGCCAGACTGCTCGCCAGCGATGATAAAGACTTTCAAGTTTAGGGCGTCAGTGTTCATTGAGCTTTCAGGAAAATACCTGCCTCTTCAACGCGGGATTTAACCGCCATGCGATTAAGCACGATGACCTGTCTTGCCGGAATGATCAGCCCCGCCAAACCAGCCGCGATAACGGCGTCAATTGTGTTTGGACCAATGGTGGGTATGTCGATGCGCAAGTCTTGTGAGTGTTTCGGAGCTTTGACAAACACGCCTTTGGCGCGGCGCAGATGTTCGGGGGTTTGTGCCACATAGCCAAGCATTGAATCCGTGCCCTGCAACGTCTCGATTCCCAACATCATCCCGCCAGCACAGACAGCGCCTTGGCCGACATCCAAGGGGGACAAAGCGCCCAACACCTCAAGCGCACGTGCGGCGTCTTTGTCGTCTTGTTTACTGGGCTTTGTGCCCCAAATCGTGTCATGATCCAACACCAAGTCAGGGCAAATATCGACAGCACTTTTGATCGCAAAACCTTGGTCATCAAACACCGCCAGAACTTCGCGCAGCAACGCGTCATCTCCCTTGCCCAAAGACATGGCCAAACGCAGCGCGTGGCGGTCCAGCAAAGCAGGGTTCACTTTGGGGCGCGCCATGGCACCCGCAAAAGCCACGGATGTAACATCACTTTGCTTTAACGCCTTAAACAGCCGTCCAAGCTTTTCGATCCGTGCAGGGATGTGTTCAATACCATCGGGCACTGACGTGTCATCAAGGGTCACATACACAGGGGCATCCAAAGCAGCGGCCAAAAGCCGTGGCAGTTCCCCTGATCCCGCGATGATAGCAGTTCTGCTCATGCGTGAGACCCTATTTAGGTGTTAAAAACCCGCGATCACTGTCGCCCATGACAAAGGCAATCATCCGCGCCACATATTCGCTATCGAAATCTTCTGACAGGCGCGCGGCACGATCTTTGAACGATCCCTCGCCCTGTTTGAGCATCTGAAACGCGGCACGCAGTTGGTTGATGTCATCGCGTGGCACGCCGCGACGCTTGAGCCCCACCAGATTGAGACCGTCCAATTCAGCGCGTGGCCCTTGTACCAAAGCCAGCGGCAAGACATCTGCCGTGACCATAGACAAAGCGCCAACGATAGCCCCTTGGCCAATGCGCACAAATTGATGAATGCCAGACAGTCCGCCGATGATAACATCGTCGTCAATCACGCAGTGGCCCGCGACGGCAACGGAATTGACCAAGATCACTCGATTGCCGATCTGCGCATCATGTGCAACATGCGCTGAGGCCATAAGCAAATTGTCGTCACCAAGACGCGTGACACCGCCACCACCCTCGGTTCCGAGGTTCAGCGTGACATATTCGCGAATACGGTTGCGCTTGCCGACGACCAATTTGGTCGCCTCGCCTTTGTATTTCAAATCCTGTGGGATCGCACCGATAGAGGCGAATTGAAAGATCACCGTGTCATCGCCAATGTTTGTGTCACCAGACACAACAACATGGCTTTTCAACGTGACGCCAGCCCCTAAAACGACCTGCGGCCCCACCAGACAAAACGGGCCGATGACGCAGTTTGGCCCCACAACAGCGCCGTCTTCGATGATGCTTGAGGGGTGAATTTTGGCACTTGGATCTATGCTCATCGAGGGCTCCGAATGTAAGGTCGTCTTGCGGTCAGGCACATTGAGAGATCAGATCACTCTTTGGGCAAATCCATCATCGCGGTAAAGGATGCTTCGCACGCAAGCTCGCCATCTACTTCGGCGCGACCATCGAATTTCCACACTTTGCCGCCACCGCGTTTGGTGGTGATGTGCATTTTCAACACATCGCCGGGAACGACTTTGCGGCGAAATTTGCAGGCCTCGATAGACATGAAATAGACCAGAAAATCTTTGTCAGCGAGACCGTTTTCCACGCCAACCATCACCGCCGCCGTTTGCGCCATCGCTTCGACAATAGTCACACCGGGCATGATGGGGGCACCTGGAAAGTGACCTTGGAAATGTGGCTCGTTGAAAGTGACGTTTTTAAGCCCAGTGCAGGTCTCTGCGCCATTGATATCAACAACGCGGTCTACCAGCAAAAACGGATACCGATGCGGGATAATGCGCTGAATAAGATCGATATCTGCTGTTTTGAAGCTCTCTGTCATGTTCGTCCCTTGTCGTATTTCGTGTCTTTGCCCTTGTGGGCCTGTTGTTTGTAACCTGATCATGCTCAGACTGCGTCCGAAAGTCCAGCGCCTCCAATCGTCGGTGGTCGTTGGGGCATTTCAAGGCTGGCCACGCAGTGTCACGTTTGTGCGTGAGAGCATGTGTGTACCAATGGTGCCTTGTCCTGACAAGTCAGCATGTTCGTTTATGGCTTTGTCTACGGGTCAGTCGTATCAGTGGGGACAGTTGCCCCGATATCATCTTTGCCTTCGATGTCTGCATCCGTGTCTGACTTAGTGTTTATCTGGGCATCCAATCGCCTGACGGCTTCGACCGAAATATCAATACTGCCCGACATCAAATATATTTGCTTGCGTTCAAACACTGCAACGGCGCCCACTTCGCGGGCAATCTGTGTGAGAACAACATTCAAATTTTGCTCAAAATCACGCGCTCCTTGGTCATAAGCCTGCTGCACGGCATCTGATTTGGCCTTTTGCTCTGATCGAATGGCGGTCACTTTGGCGTCAAACGCATCCGCTTTAAATTTGAAAGCGGCGCTGGACAAGCTGTCTTTAAGAGCTGAAAGATTTTGTTCTTCTGCTTCTAAATCTGCGTAGATTTCATCATTTTCGGCCACAAGTTCGGCGCGCAACGTTTCAATTTTCGCGTCAAGCGCCTGTCCCAGTTTGGACTCGAGAAAGATTTTTTCTCGGTCAAACGCAATGATCGGCGCATGCAACACCTGCCCAGAGGGCGCGGGCGTTGCAGCATTTGTATCAAGCGTAACACGAGGCAGATCCATTGGCGTGTCCAAGGTGTCTTGTGCCGCAGCGGATGTCAAAACAAGCACTGCGCTGGCACAAATCCCCAAACAAACTGACCAGATCTGCCTCACGTTTAGAACTCGGTCGCGATGGTCAAATCAAAGTTTTGCACGCTGTCGTAGTCTTCTTTTTGCAAGGCCCGTGAAAAGTTAAACCGCAAAGGACCAATGGGGGTTTTCAAAAAGATGGACGCCCCAATAGCCGTGCGCCAGTTCAAATCATCGCTGCCGGCTGCATCAATGTTATTATCAAGCCCCCAGACAGACCCGTGATCCAAGAACAACCCGCCTTTGATCCCGTATTCTTCTGGCAGTCCCAATGGGAAATTCGCCTCTAAACGTGCAGCGGCGTAGTAATTGCCACCCAACGCAACGCCATCCGCATCGGCCTGATCGCGTGCGCCAATGCCGCCAGGTTCAAACCCGCGAATGATAGATGTACCTGAAAAGAAACGATCTGAAACACGCGTGTCCATGCCGTCGCCCTTGATGGCACCGCCTTCGATGCTGGCGCGCAAAGTCACCGCTTCGTTCATGACTTTGGTTTCGGCTGCAAGTTCGGCAGTGCTGCGCAGATATGCGACATCGCCCCCAAGGCCAGCATAGTCTTGGCTGAATTTAAATGAGAACCCTGCATTTGGATTGACACCATTGCGGCGCGTATCAAAGCTATAAGTGTAGCCGACAGATTGCTCAAAGACCCGCCCATCATCAACATCACTTTGGATGATATCAGGTAGAACATTAGCATCGGGGTTTGTCAGTTCACTCATCCCAGCACGGTAGCGTACAGCCAAACGACCACGCTCAGACACGGGGAATGTTAGGCTTGGCGATACATACAGCTGTCTTTCTGTGTGATCGGAATAGCTTGGGTTTGACAGCCCATATGATGCGGACAGGCCAAAGGCCACATCGCGACCAAGGAACGCTGGTTCCACAAAATTGAACGACAGGTTCCCGTCATCAAGTTGCGTGGTCAGGTTAAAGGACAGTCGCTGTCCACGGCCCAAAAAGTTCGATTCGCTGTAAGACGCAATCAAGTTAGCGCCCGAAGACACCGAATAATTTGCACCGAATGAAAAGCTACCTGTTGGTGCCTCATCAACGTCTACATCCACAATCACCTGCTGCTCAGAAGAGCCGGCGCGGGCATCAACCCGTGCATCGCTAAAGAACCCAAGCGCACGAATGCGGCTGGCGGATTCGCGGATTTCGCGGGGATTGAATGGATCGCCCTCAACAACGCGGAACTGTTGACGTACAACACGGTCCAGTGTGGTGGCGTTGCCTTCAATGTCGATACGTTCCACAAAAACACGTGGGCCGCGTATGAGCACAAATTCGATATCGAGCGCTTGTGAGCGATCATTGCGCGTGACGCGTGGCTCAACGCGCAAGAAATCGATGCCTTTTTTGGTCGCCAAACGTTCCATACGCTCAACGACATTTTCAACGGCAACCGGTGAATATGTCTGGCCAGAGCGAATGTTGAGAACTTTATTGAACTCAGCAGCATCCGCTTCGGGCACTTCAGACACCGTGCTGACAGTGCCAAAATCAAAGCTTTGGCCTTCGCGCACGTTGAACGTCAAGAAATACGCATTGCGTTCGCGTGAAAATTCAGCGGCGACATTCAAAATTTCGAAATCGACATAACCGCGTGACGTGTAGAAATCCGTCAAAACGCGTTTGTCGAATTCAACACGGTCTTCGGCGAATGTATCGCGGCCAACCAAAAAGCGAAATACGCCAGCTTGCTTGGATTCCAAAACGCGGCGCAAACGTGTGTCCGAGAAATCGCGGTTACCCACGAATGTCAGGCGCTCGATTTCAACGCCTTTGCCCTCGGTCACTTCAAACACAACATCAACGCGGTTGTCGTTTCTGCGGATGATGCGCGGCGTGACTGTGGCGGCCAATTGGCCTTTGGTCTCATAAATTTCTGTAATCGTGGCAGCGTCAAATTCGACCGTTGCGGGGGAATAGGCGCGGCGGGCTTGGGTTTTGATCGCAGGCAGCAAACTGTCGTCACTGACCTTGCTGTTTCCTTCGATGTTGATCCGCGACACGGTTGGGAATTCAGCGACTTTAATCACCAAACGCGCGCCTTCTGGCACAAATTCAACAGATTCAAACAATCCGGAGCCCAAAACACGTTGATATGCGTCATTCAATTCGCCGGCAGAGACCCCTTGCCCACGCACGATTCCCGCGTAGGACAAAATCGTATCTGAAGAAACCCGTCCATTGCCTTCAATCGCGACAGAGTTAAACCGAAACTCTTGCGCATAAGCAGCACTGGGAAAAGCAATGTAAGAGGTTGATCCCATTGCAAAAGCTGCACATGAAAGTGCAAGAGCACGCGGCAAAGAGCCGCGCAGGATGGTGTGAATTCCACGTTTTTGAAACCGCATGACAGCTTTCTCATTGACCCAAGTTATAAGTTGAGTAACGGGAATATTTGCCCTTGTCAAAAGGCGCGCGCATCCAGCGTGTCTAAGCGGCATCTCTTTGCCCCACAGCAAAAAGGGCAACCAGCGGGGTGCCCTAGCTCTTTCAGCGTTATCTTAGTGGTATAGCGTGCAACATAAACATCACCCAACGTCAGTTGAGCATCTCTTTTGCGATGTGTTTGGATGCTACGGGTCTATAAAAATAGATTACCAAACATGGAACCAACAACAAGTGCGACGGCGATAGTCGCACCGTATAAAAGGCGATCCCAGTTCAAACTGGCCAGCATAGAAATGCTGTTATAACTCGCTATGATTGCTGTCATGATTGACCTCACTCTACATATAGACGTGGTTTCGAGGAAAACTCTTTGAGGAATATTCCCCAAAAAACACACATCCAGTAAAATTTTATATTTACCTTAAAAATATAATTAACAAAAAATTATGGCAAGAATGGGGCCGCAGCACGCGGCGGCCCTATAATCTTGAATGAGTATTGTACATCAAACTGGCCCAATGGGACGCCTGCGAACCGCTGATTGTGCTTTATTTACAGAACAGATCGCTGGACAGCCCCAGAACCATAATAGACAAAATAACAGCCATACCGATCATCATCATTAGGTTGACAGCGCGGTCGGGCAAAGGCTTACCGCGTATCGCTTCATAGGCGTAGAACACCAGATGCCCGCCATCTAAAACAGGGATTGGAAATAGGTTCAGCATCCCAATGGCGGTGGAAATCAGCGCAATATTGCCAATGTAATCACCTAAAGTTGGTGCGCTGCCTACGAATTGCGCCATGCCAATCGCGCCGGACATGTTGCAGGTGGAAATGGCCCCCGTGATCATGTGACCGATGGCAGACACAGACATGGTGATGATGCCCCACACTTGGCGTGCAGACGTTGTGACAGCGTCCCAAAACGGCAAAGTTTCCGTGGCAGGGCTAAAGAAAAATCCGCCGCTGATACCAATCAACCAACGGGTTTCAAACCCGCCGTCAGGCAATGGCAAATCACGTGGCAAAGCTGCGATCGTCACGTCAAAGGTTTCGCCCGCGCGCCAGACGCTCAGCACCATATCAGCGCCGTTTTTTGCCTTAACAGCCTCTTGCAGGTCCAAAAACGTTGGCAGCTGAGTACCATCGATGGCGGTGATGACGTCGCCCACCTCAATCCCCGCGCGTCGTGCAGCAGATTTCACTGAAACATCCGATACAAGCACAGGATGCGGGTGCGATGCATTGACTGTGACGCGGTCGCCATCACGCAGCACAGTATAACTGAGCACAGCTTTACGCGGTAAATCGTTGATGAATGACCCGAGATTGGCCACATCAGGCACGTCTTGACCTTCAATACTCAGAATTTCATCGCCAGTCATAAGGTCCATCTGTACAGGTACAGGCGTGATTTTATCCACGATCAAACGATCCTGAACCTGTCCGTAAAACAGCATGAGGCATATGAAAATCAAAAAAGAAAAGATGAAATTGAACACAGGACCAGCGGCCACAGTCAACGTGCGCGCCCAAAGTGGCGCACCGTGCATCGTGTGACGGCGATCATTTTCGGGCATGTTTTCAACGCTAGAAGGATCTGGCGCAGAGGCCGCATTGGCATCACCAGAAAATTTCACATAGCCCCCCAAAGGGATGGCCGCGATTTGCCACACCGTACCGCGTTTGTCCGTGCGCTGATATAAGGGTTTGCCAAATCCAAGCGAGAACACATCCGCTTTGATACCGCACCACCGCCCAACAATATAATGGCCGTATTCATGGATCGCGACGATAATCGACAAAGCGATGATGAACACCACTGTTGTAAAAAGACCGTTGCCGAATAGGGAAAAAAGACTGCTCATCGTATCCATACGTCCTGTTTTATCATCGTCTTATTACGGTTTTATTTATTTTAAAGCGTCGTACGCACAGCATCTGCACGTTTACGTGCCTCATCATCAGCGTCATACACGGTTTCAAGCGACATTTGGACCTTTGATCGGCCCAAATCGGGTGACATTTGCGCGAGCACACGTTCAACAACCACGGCCATATCAGTAAAACCGATCTGCCCCGCGATAAACATATCCAAAGCCGCTTCTTTGGCGGCGTTGAATACAGCGCCCGCCAATCCGCCCGTATCCATCACCTCGCGCGCAAGGCGCAGCGCGGGGAAACGTGTGTCATCGGGGGCTTCAAATTGCAATGATCCCAGCTTGACTAAGTCAAGACGCTCAACAGGCAAATCGCGGCGCTCAGGCCAATGCAGCGCATACCCGATGGCGTGACGCATATCGGGCATGCCCATGTGGGCCATCAAAGCCCCGTCTTTAAATCCGACAAGCGCATGAATGTACGATCCGGGATGGATGATGACTTCGATTTGATCAGGATTGAGACCAAAGTATTCTTTAGTTTCAATGACCTCTAATGCTTTATTAAACATGGATGCAGAATCAATAGTGATCCTTTGCCCCATGTCCCACGACGGGTGTTTGCCCGCCTGCGCCAAGGTCGCGCCCTTAAGCTGCTCTGCGCTCCAGTTGCGAAACGGCCCGCCTGAGGCGGTGATAATCACCCGTTCAACTTCGCAAATACGTTCGCCAACGAGCGCTTGAAACACAGCGGAATGTTCAGAATCCACCGGCAAAATCCGTGCCCCGTGCTTTGCTGCCTCGGCCAATAAAAGCGGGCCCGCAGTGACAAGGCTTTCTTTGTTCGCCAATGCCAGACAGGTGCCGTGTTTGAGTGCTTCAAACCCAGGGGCAAGCCCCGCAGCGCCGACAATCGCGGACATGATCCAATCTGCAGGGCGCGCCGCAGCCTCGATCAAGGCCGCCTGCCCTGCGGCAGTTTCAATCCCCGTGCCAGCAAGCGCATCACGCAACTCAGGTAGGTGACTTTCATAAGCGGTGACGGCAATTTGCGCCCCCAAAGCGCGGGCGTCTTTGGCGAGCTGCGCGATATTCGCCCCACCTGTCAGCGCCACAACATTATAGGCCGCTTGGTCACGTTTGATCAGATCAATCGTTGACTGCCCGATTGAACCTGTAGCTCCAAAAATAGAAATGCGTTTCAAATGGCGCCTCACATGATCAGTCGCAAGAGAAACAACACAGCACCGACCGCAAGCAAGGCATCAAAGCGGTCCAAAACGCCGCCATGGCCGGGGATGATATTCGAGCTGTCTTTGACCCCCATCCGGCGCTTAAGCGCGCTTTGTGCGATGTCACCCAATTGCGAAGCAAACGACAGCAGTACAGAAAATACGACGATCATCACGCCTTGCAAAACGCCGATGTGCATCCCTTGCATCAAGACCGCGACAACGGTTGCAACCAATGCGGCTCCAACCCAGCCACCGATGACGCCAGACCATGTTTTTTTAGGGCTCACACTTGGCCAAAATTTCTTACCGCCCACAGAGCGCCCAACGAAATACCCCATCGTGTCTGTCGCCACGACAAGCGCTATAATGTAGAACAATCCTGCGGGACCAGTCATTATAGACAGCCCCCAAAGCCCAACAAGCCCCAGAATAAACAAGACAAAATACGCAGCGAGCGCATAAAAATCTTTGATCACAAGACCGTCGTCTGTGTGGGATTTATGGCGGGCCATGTTGTAAAATTCCCAACATCCAATGATCGCCATCACCGATAAAAGCATTTCAAACGCTGTGTGACCAGCCAAGATGACCAGCACACCAACGACCAGCATCACCAGCGCAGAGACCATGCGCGGCCCCAAATCACGCCAGTTGCGTGCAGGTTTTACGGGGGTGTCCGTCATGGCTTCAATCCGCCAAATCTGCGATCACGGGCAGCGTAGCGATCGGTGCACTCGGCAAAGACATCTTTGGTAAAATCAGGCCACAGCGTGTCGATGAATTCATATTCGGCATAGGCCGATTGCCAGAGCAAAAAGTTAGAAATACGCGCTTCGCCAGAGGTGCGGATCACCAAATCGGGATCGGGCAACACACGGGTGTCGAGATAGCGCGTCAGTGTGGTTTCGTCGACCGTTTCAGCGTCCAGATTGCCCAAAGACACATCTCTCGCCAATTCTTTTACAGCACGGGCCACTTCGTCGCGCCCTCCATAGTTCAGCGCGATGGTAAGGTGCACGTTTTCATTCATGGATGTCGTTTCTTCTAGACTATCCATAAGTTTAATCAATTTGCTGTCCAAGCGCGGGCGGTCGCCAATAAAACGCACACGCACGCCCTCTTTGACCAAATCTTTCATCTCGCTGGAAATATAGCGCCGAAACAACGACATCAGACCAGAGACTTCGGTTTGGGTGCGTTTCCAGTTTTCAGTCGAAAAGGCAAAAATCGTTAAGTATTTGACGCCCAAACTCGGACAGGCCCGCACGATTTCTTTGACCCGCTTGGCCCCTGCGTGATGCCCAAAAAGACGCGGCTTGCCCTTTAACTGGGCCCAACGGCCATTGCCATCCATGATAATGGCGACATGTTTTGGACCGGATTGGCAGTCGGGCATGAACCTAAATCTCCTTAAACGGTCCGAATGGAAAGCGCATAACGCGCAGGGCAAGGCCGATTGGACCAAGCCCTTACGCGATCTGTAAAACAATCTATCGCGGGCGATACAGTGATAAAAATGCTAAACCTGCATGATCTCAGATTGCTTATTTTCAAGCGTTTCATCCACCTTTTTGATATGGGTATTGGTCATATCTTGGACTTCTTCTTCCCAAATCTTTTGATCATCTTCAGACATGCCATCGTTTTTGGCTTTCTTGATCTGATCCATCCCGTCACGGCGAATGTTGCGAATAGACACGCGTGCGCTTTCCGCATAGCCAGCGGCCACTTTGGTCAATTCACGGCGACGCTCTTCGTTCAACTCAGGAATGGGTAGCATGATAATCGTGCCGTTCAGCTGTGGATTGATGCCCAGACCACTTTCGCGGATGGCTTTTTCAACTTTGCCCACAAGACCCTTGTCCCACACGTTGATCGTAACCATGCGAGGTTCGGGGACGTTCACAGTACCAACTTGGTTGATCGGCGTCATAGAACCGTAAGCGTCAACCATAATAGGCTCAAGCATGGACCCAGATCCACGTCCGGTGCGCAAGGACGCAAGTTCAACGCGCAGATTGGCAATCGCGCCGTCCATACGTTTGGACAGATCATCGGTGTCGAGTAGAAAGTCATCTGACATGGGGTGTTCCCTTGGTCTTAGTCTATAAAAGCACTGGCAAAGTTTGAAACCCTGCCAGCGTGTTGTACTCTTATATCTGTATCAATTGACGATTGTATAGGTGCCTTCGCCCGCCAAAATCCCTTTGAAGCCGCCAGGCTCGTCCAGAGAAAAGACAATAATCGGCAAATCGTTGTCCCGCGCCAGTGCGATTGCAGAGGCATCCATCACATTCAAATGCTGAGCGAGAACTTCGTCGTAGGTGACTTTGTCATAGCGTTTGGCATCATCGTGCTTGGCGGGATCTTTGTCGTAAACGCCATCCACTTTGGTGCCTTTAAAGATCGCTTCGCAGGCCATTTCATTGGCACGCAATGTGGCGGCCGTGTCTGTGGTGAAATAGGGATTGCCCGTACCAGCAGCAAAAATACACACGCGACCTTTTTCCAAGTGACGCACCGCACGGCGGCGAATGTAGGGTTCGGCCACTTCATTCATCGTAATGGCGGAAATCACGCGGGTGTGGATGCCCAAGTCTTCCATCGCGGCCTGCATTCCCAGCGCATTCATCACTGTGGCCAACATGCCCATGTAATCGGCAGTGGTGCGTTCCATCCCTTGTGCAGACCCTTGCAGCCCGCGAAAAATATTGCCGCCACCGATGACCATACAAATTTCGACACCCATGTCGTGAACAGTTTTCACTTCGCGGGCAATGCGTTCGACGGTGGGCGGGTGCAGGCCAAAGCCTTGATCCCCCATCAGCGCCTCTCCAGAAATTTTAAGCATCACGCGCTTATATTTCTTGCTGGATTGGCCTTGATCCTGATCGCTCATGAGGTATCCCCTAATGTATCTGCTATTTCGCGCCAAAATGCGCCAAAATGCGGCAATATTCAATGACGCCGAGACAAAAAAGACGGCGCATGTCCATAAAACTTACAGGCAGGGAATTTCCCACCTGAATTCATTCCGACGCAAAGGCCTGTTCATGTCTGTATCCGCTCATGCTTCACATCACCTTGCAGCCCTGTCCCCCGAGCAACCTGTGTTGATTGCGGGGCCAACGGCATCTGGAAAATCAGCCTTAGCGCTTGAAATTGCCGAAATCCAAGGCGGCGTGATTATCAATGCGGACGCACTGCAAGTCTTTGACAACTGGCGTATTTTAACGGCGCGCCCGTCAGTTGAGGATGAAATGCAAGCCCCTCATGCGCTTTATGGGCATGTGGATGGTGCCAGCGGCTATTCGGTTGGACACTGGCTGCGCGATGCGGCGCCTTATCTGACGGGGTCGCAGCGGCCTATTTTTGTCGGCGGAACAGGTCTGTATTTTTCGGCTCTCACCGAAGGTTTGGTGGAAATCCCCCCAACCCCAGATCATATTCGTGCAGATGGCAACGCAAGACGCGCGACAGAGGGATCACACGCAGGATTATTGGCCGATCTAGATACCCAAGACCCTGAAACCGCTGCAAAAGTCGATCGCCTGAACCCGATGCGGGTGCAGCGCGCGTGGGAAGTTTTGCAAGCAACAGGTCGCGGACTGGCGGCATGGCAAGCGGACACGCCGCCCCCTGCATTGTCGCTCACAAGCGCGTATCCCATCGTGATGGACGCCGAGAAAGAGTGGCTGAATGATAGAATCGCCCAAAGGTTTCAAATGATGCTGGATCAAGGCGCACTGGATGAGGCAAAAGACAATCTGGCAACTTGGGACCCAACTCTGCCCGCATCAAAAGCCATCGGTGCGCCAGAACTCATAAAATATCTGCAGGGCGATATGACGTTAGAGGCCGCTCAAGAGGCAGCAACCATCGCAACGCGGCAATTTGCCAAACGCCAACGCACTTGGTTTAGGGCACGGATGAAAAATTACCACAAGATATCGCTGCCATAACAAGGTATTGCGGATCCGGGCAAAAGTCACATATACTATTGTTTTTAAAGACAAAATATTATTGACCTGCGCCCTTCAAGGTCTAAACTAAGTTGAACACAAAACAGCAGGCTCGCAGCGTCCCTTATGACGAATAAAATTTTCAATTCCCCTCCACTTGGCACGCTCGCGGCACAAAAACGCCCTGCGGCCAATAAGCCACGCGCGCAGGCAAACATCGTGACCGAGATTCCAATGCCGCCCGCTTACCGTGTTGATCCTTTAGCGCGCATGACATCGTCGAACGCCAAATGGCGGACCGAAGCCATGCGCAGTCATCGGTCTCCGGCGCTGCTGTGGTTTACACGTGGCCAAGGTCGGATCACCATTTCAGGTGTCACGCACGGCTTTGGCGGTCACAATCTGATCTTTTTGCCCAAGCAAACGATGTATGGTTTTGAAGTGATCGGACAAACCTATGGCTCGATAGTGCATCTGTCGGATGACCCCGCTCTTGGCTTGCCCGAAATACCGCTGCATTTGCGATTTTCTGATCTGACCCAGCAAAATGAAGTCACCCATATGATCGACACGCTCGCGCGCGAAATTGACCATGATGGCCCCAGCAAAGATCGCGCTTTGGCGCTACAAGCTGGGCTGATTTCTGTGTGGTTGGAACGGCAAATGGAAAACATGCCTGATTACGACATGACACCTGATGCCTCGCGCAAATTGACCGCCGCTTTTACGGCCCTTGTCGAAAAAGATTTCCGCACAACCCACAGTGTCAGTGATTACGCTGCCGCCCTTGGCGTCACGCCGACACATCTATCGCGCGCATGTAACACAGCCTGTGGTCGTCCAGCCTCTGCGATCGTGTCAGACCGCGTGCATTATGAAGCGCGCCGCATGTTGAAAGAAACAAAATATCCGGTCAAATCCATCGGTGAAACGCTTGGGTTTCAATCCCCCGCCTATTTCACGCGGGCCTTTCACAAACAAACGGGCATCTCACCCAGTGCGTTTCGCAAAGCGGATTAGCACGGCTTTAGCAGCGCACAATTGCGGTGTTTGAAACTAAATTTTAGATAAGTCAGCAGAAAGTTTGGCGCTTAGCTGCCCCAAATCACTCGCACGTAGTTTTTGGTCTCTTTATAAGGTGGAACACCGCCGTATTTTTCCACCGCACCGGGACCAGCATTATAAGCGGCCAACGCCAAACGCCACGAACCAAACTTATTGTACATCTGACGCAAGTACCGCGCGCCGCCTTCTAGATTTTGTTTGGGATCATGCGGATCGACCCCCAAAACGCGGGCTGTTTGCGGCATCAACTGCGTCAAACCAAGTGCGCCTTTGTGCGATTTCGCTTTCGGATTCCATCCGCTTTCTTGCTGGATCAACCGTAAAAACAAATCTGCAGGCACATTATGACGTCGCGCTATTGTGCGCGCATGGGCTAAATATTCGCCCCTGTAAGACCCCGTATAGGGCAGACCTGCCGCCCCTGGGATTGCTGTTGTCATAGGCTTTAAAGACACCGACCCTGAGTATTGCTGAGCGGCGCGCCCATCTAAAACACTCAATTGCGATGCATAAATCGATGACCGCGATTTGGTTGAAAAGATCAATTCTTCGGCCATGGCTGGGGATTGACCAAGACCTATCGCCAAAAGCACAAAGGCACAGACACCTGTCTTTTTGATCTGCAGCATAAATTTCCAACCTAATATAATTCTGCGCAAACATAGCGACGGTCTACCCACATTCCTAGCCCCACAGAGACGAAACAGCAGCCTTTCGCCGATTTTGCCCTTTCAAAGACCGTCACAGAGTGTTGTAACAGAACAAATCAGAATCTAACGGGAGACGCGATATGGCGGGTTCGGTCAATAAAGTGATCATCATTGGCAATTTGGGGCGCGACCCTGAAGTGCGCACATTCCAAAACGGCGGCAAAGTGTGCAACCTGCGCATCGCAACGTCTGAAACATGGAAAGATCGCACAACCGGCGAACGCAAAGAGCGCACCGAATGGCACTCTGTCGCGATTTTCCAAGAAGGTCTTGTGCGCATCGCAGAACAATACCTGCGCAAAGGCTCAAAGGTCTACATCGAAGGCAAACTTCAAACCCGTAAATGGCAAGACCAATCTGGCGCAGACCGCTACAGCACCGAAATCGTGCTACAAGGGTTTGACGGCGTTTTGACCATGCTTGATGGACGCGGCGAAGGCGGCGGCCAAAGCGGTGGCGGCCAAGGTGGCGGTTACGACAGTGGCCCATCCGGTGGCGGCTATAACGATGGCGGCAGCATGGGTGGCGGCAATGGCGGCGGATCTCAAGGCGGATCAGGCGGCGGGCGTTCTTCAATGGATGACGACGAAATTCCGTTTTAAATCAAAAGAAAATCTACAGAAAAAGCCCCGCCAAATGGTGGGGCTTTTTGCATTCAAGATGCATCGATCACAGTCATGTAATACGTCGCAGCGCTACATACGGTCTTCTAATGCTTCACGAAGCAAGGTCAAAACCATATCTTGCGCCACACCAGAAGTGACAAAACTGTCGCCAATAGAGCGCGCCAAAATAAAGCGCAGCTGACCATCAAGAACCTTTTTATCTTGCGCCATCAATGCGACCAACGCTTCGGCATCTGGTAGATCGCCCTCAATATCTTTCAAGTCGCATTTCATCCCCATGGCTTTAATCTGCGCACGCACACGGCTTGGTGCCTCTTGGCTGCACAAACCCAAGCGCGCAGACAGCTCAAACGCCAAAGCACAGCCAATCGCAACGCCTTCACCATGCAAAAGCCGGTTCGAATATCCTGTTGCCGCCTCAAGCGCATGACAGAATGTATGGCCAAGATTAAGCAACGCACGATCGCCCTGCTCCGTCTCGTCGCGCACAACAATTTCGGCTTTCATTTCGACAGATCGCTTAACTGCATAGGTCCGTGCGGCCACGTCACCAGCAGCCATCAAAGGCCCGTTTTGTTCAAGCCATTCAAAAAATGTCTCGTCACCAAGCATGCCGTATTTCACCACTTCGCCGCAGCCAGATAGAAAATCGCGTGTCGTCAATGTACCAAGCGCACTGACATCCGCGAGCACCAAAGCGGGCTGATGAAAGGCACCGATCAGGTTTTTACCAGCGGGCGAATTGATACCCGTTTTGCCACCAACGGAACTATCAACCTGCGCCAAAAGCGACGTTGGAATTTGCACAAAGCGCACACCACGGCGCAAGATCGATGCAGCAAACCCCGCCAAATCACCGATCACACCACCGCCAAACGCCACGACAACATCATTGCGTTCAACTTTTTGCTCCAACAGCCATTCGACCGATTTGGTTAACTCAGCCCAGCATTTTGTGCTTTCTCCTGCTGGCAAAATCAGCGCCTCCATGTCGATACCGGCCTGTGCCAGCCCAGTACGCAAAGCATCAAGATGCAGCTTGGCAACGTTGTTTTCCGTGATCACACAAACGCGCTTTTTCTTACCCAAAAGCGGTGCGATATGGGCGCCAGCGCGGTCAATCAAACCTTCCCCAATGCGCACATCATAGGCGCGATCCCCCAGCGGCACATGAACAGTTTGGAACAGGCCAAGGGCGTTATTTTGATCGGTGTTGCTCATGTTTCGTCCTTTACAATCCCGCCATGCGCCACCAGCGCCGCGATTACTTTTTGGGCCATTTGTTCGATGCTCAATGCAGGTTCTGCATCAACGACAATGCCTGCTTTGGCATAAATAGGCTCACGCACCTCAACCAACTCTTTCAACGTTTCAAAAGGGTTATCAGTTTGCAGCAAGGGTCGTGTGCTTTTGTGGCGCACACGCTGCCATAAAATATCAAGATCCGCCTTCAACCAAACGGCGACACCTTTTGCGGCAATAAAATCTCGGTTTTCCGCTGTCATAAATGCACCGCCACCTGTCGACAAAATGCATTGTTCATCTTCCAATAGGCGCGTGATGACTTGGGATTCCTTGCTGCGAAAAAACCGCTCGCCGTCACGTTCAAAGATTTCAGCGATTGAACGATCTGCAGCACGTTCTATTTCTGCATCAGAGTCCAAAAACGGCACATCAAGACTGAGCGCAATCGCTTTGCCGACAGCCGTTTTACCAGCGCCCATCATACCAACAAGGGCAACCGTTTTTTTAAGACCTTTGACCATGTTCTCCCCAGCGCACGTGCTTGCAATACACGGCAATTTATTGCTCACTTAGATTTGTGTTCCTCAATGGCGTGATATTGGCAGAATTTCCATATATAAAAATGCGAAAACCTGTCATAGGCAGATAAAACCTGTCAAAACCATTCATAAGACAGGTCAAATTGGAGGCATATCGATGCGAAAATTCTTTGGACGTCTATTAATGATGACAGTGGCTTTATGCGCGCTTGGCTTTGTGGCCTTTGCTTACGTGGGCGATTTGGCCCCTCAGCACGCCCAAGTCAGCACCCCCGTGACCCTGACCTTAAAATAGGACGCAGCCTATGACAGCCGTTTCGGGCCGCAGTGCTGTGTCCAGCGCAAAATGTGCCTTTCACCAAAGGACCAAACGCGCAGGAACACAGGCTTTGGCTGCGCTGTTTGTCATGGGCAGCATTACATATTCTGCGGCGCAAGACATCTCACCAGACAAACCTTTGTCTGCAATCAATTGGCTGACACAATCGCTGGATGCACCGCGCAGTGCCCCCATGCGAACCCAGCCCTCAGCCCCAGTCAGCCTGCGCAATGATATTTCGCAAAATGCGCTGCCCGAAAACGTCACCACACGCCCGATAGATGCCCCGCAAGTCGATGCTGTGGGCTTGCTGAGTGCTGCGCAAACGGGTTTGCCGCGTGATCTTTGGGGCGCATCAAAGACATTGGATTTAGGGCGCAGACTGACATCTATTTCGAACCAAACCAATCTTTTACCCGCCTCACGACGTCTCTTGAACACGCTGATTTTGGCTGAACTTGATCCACCTTTGGGCGCCAGACAAGATGGGCGATTGTTTCTTGCCCGCGTCGATGCGCTGTTGTCGCAAGGTTTAATTGAAGAAGCCGATGCTTTGATGGAGCGTGCAGGCTCCAGTGCGCCTGATATTTTTCGCCGCGCGTTTGATGCAAAATTGTTGATGGGCACAGAAAACGAAGCATGCGCGCAGTTGAAAACCACGCGCGGGCTGTCGCCAGCTTTGCCCACGCGTATTTTTTGTTTGGCCCGGGATGGCGATTGGAGTGCTGCGGCTTTGACGCTTGAAACCAGCACAGCTTTGCAGCTGATATCCCCAGAAGACAGCGCGCTTTTGGCACGCTTTTTAGACCCTGAACTGTTCGAAGGCGAACCGCCCCTGCCCGCGCCCAGCCAACCGACCCCTTTGACCTTTCGCATGATGGAAGCCATCGGAGAGCCAATATCAACCAATGCGCTGCCACTTGCCTTTGCCCAATCTGATTTGCGCCAAACCGCAGGGTGGAAAACACGTGCAAGAGCAGCAGAACGTTTGGCGCGGGTTGGTGCGCTGACACCGAACCGTTGGCTTGGTATTTGGTCAGAACATTTGCCCGCAGCCTCAGGTGGGATTTGGGACCGCATTGAAGCGTTGCAACATTTTGAAACGGCTTTGAAAACTGGCGACCCTGGCGCTATCAGCAAAAGCCTTGGGCGGGTGTGGTCTGAAATGGGTGAATCTGGGTTGCAGATTGCCTTTTCCGATCTGTTTGCTCAAAAACTTGCCGATGCACCGCTCACGGGTGCCACCTCCAACACCGCGTTCGAAGTCGCTTTGTTGTCCCCCGATTATGAAATCATCGCAGGCGCGTGGGATACGGATTTAACACCAGATAACGTATTCTTGAAATCTATCGCCTTGGGCGAAGTGCCTGCGCAGCGGCCAAACACAGCCCAAAAACGTGCAATTGTCGATGGGTTTCGGGCCTCAGGCATTCCTGTGCGCTTGTCGGGATTGGTGCAAGGCAACCGACTTGGTGAAGCTATTTTGCGTGCGATTGAGTTGCTTGAAGGCGGTGCAACAGGCGATTTGGACGAGCTGACAGATGCTATTGCATTTTTTCGCGCCGTAGGGCTTGAAGCCACAGCACGGCGCGCGGCGCTTGAAATACTGGTATTGGAGCGGCGCGGATGAGTTCCGATCACAATTGGATTTCACGCTACGCCGAAGCACAAGCCGCCGAACTCGGTGCAGCAGAAAACACCCGCCTGTCCTATGGGCGTGATTTGATCGGATTTTCAGATTGGCTGACCCCCCAAGGGCTTTCGTTTGAAACCGCACAGCGCGCAGATGTTGAAGCCTACTTGGTGGCCTGTGAATCTGAGGGGCTGGCACAATCAACCCGCGCACGGCGGTTGTCATCGATCAAACAACTGTTCCGATTTGCCTTTGAAGAAGGCTGGCGTACCGACAATCCTGCCATTCAAATTCGTGGTCCGGGGCGCAGCAAACGCTTGCCCAAAACACTGTCTGAAGATGAAGTCGCACAGCTGCTCACTGCGGCGCGCAGTCTTGGGCGCAACGATTTTGACCGCGCCCGCAACACTTGTTTGATCGAGGTGCTCTATGCAACAGGCATGCGCGCGTCTGAATTGGTGGAACTGCCGATATCTGCGGTACGGGGCGATCCACGCATGCTTTTGGTGCGCGGCAAAGGCGACAAAGAACGCATGGTGCCGCTGTCACCGCCTGCGCGTGCGGCATTGATACAGTGGCTTGAGCTGCGCGATTCTGCCGAGGAAACCGCGCGGATTGAAAAGGGCGTAAAGCCCTCGCCTTTTGTCTTTCCATCCCGTGGCAAAGCGGGGCATCTGACGCGTGTTGGCTTTTATCAACTGATCAAAGACATGGCCGTCGCCGCAGGCCTGTCACCGGATAAAGTTACACCCCACGTTATGCGCCACGCGTTTGCCACCCATTTGTTGGCCAATGGTGCAGATTTGCGGTCCATCCAGACCTTACTCGGTCACGCCGATCTATCGACAACCGAGATTTACACGCATGTCTTGGATGAGCGGCTCAAAGAGTTGGTTTTAACCCATCATCCGCTGGCAAACCTGTAGCCAGCAGACCCGTTTTAACATCAACCTGCAATGCACGTTGCGCTGGCCCTTGCACAGAGACGAGCGCGGCCCCATAACCTAATAAATAACAAAGCAATACCGCACGCAGCACTGTGCAGATTATCGATATTTGGAGCCTCTACAATGGACGTCACTATGCTTGATGCAGCCTTTTGGATGACATGTCTTGCCATCGCAGGGCTGCTCATATTGTCTGGGTTCTTTTCCGGTTCGGAAACCGCGCTGACCGCCGCATCGCGGGGGAAATTGCGCTCGCAAGCCGATAAAGGCACCAAAGGCGCACAAAAAGCGCTGGATGTGACAGAAGACAACGAGCGGCTGATTGGCTCTGTTTTGCTTGGCAACAATCTTGTCAATATTCTAGCAACATCGCTGGCAACGGCCCTGTTCACGCGCGTGTTTGGCGAAAGTGGCGTGGCGTTGGCGACGCTTGTCATGACTGTCCTTGTGCTTGTTTTTGCAGAAGTTTTGCCAAAAACCTATGCCATCACCAACCCTGAATCCGCTGCATCACGTGTTGCGGGGCCAATTGCGGTTGTCGTGTTGGTCTTTTCGCCTGTTGTCAGCTTTGTGCGCATGTTGGTGCGCGGTATTTTGAGCCTATTTGGCGTGCAAACCGATCCCGACAGCCACATTTTGGCACTCAAAGACGAAATCGCAGGGGCCATCGCATTGGGGCACGTCGAGGGGGCCGTGGAAAAAGAAGATCGCGACAGGTTGTTGGGCGCGCTTGATTTGGGCGAACGCACGGTCGAAGAAATCATGCTTCATCGCTCTAAAATCGAAATGATCGATGCAAATACACCTGCCCGCGAGGTGTTAGAGGCCTGTTTGAAATCGCCACACACGCGCCTGCCCTTGTACCGCGATGATCCAGAAAACATTGTTGGTGTCATTCACGCCAAAGATCTATTGCGCGGCATGTACGCCGAACGAGACGAAGCATTGCCCGATGTGCAACTTGCAGATTTTGATGTTTTGGGGGTCGCGATGACGCCCTATTTCGTGCCTGAAACCACAACGCTCGATGATCAAATGCGTCAATTCTTGCGGCGGCAAACCCATTTTGCTTTGGTCGTTGACGAATACGGTGCACTGCAAGGACTGATCACGCTGGAAGATATTCTAGAAGAAATCGTCGGCGAGATTACGGATGAATTTGATCCTTCCGAAGACGCGCCAGTCAAATCAAAAGACGGTGGCTGGGTGGTGGATGGCGGTATGACAATCCGCGATTTCAACCGCTCCACCGAATGCAATCTACCAGACGAAGAAGCCAACACCATGGCTGGTCTGGTCATTCACGAGGCACAAATGATCCCCACAACCGGACAGGTTTTTTCTTTTCATGGGCACCGTTTTGAAGTGGTCGAACGCACGGCCAACCGTTTGACAACATTGAAAGTACGCCCTTTGCGTAGGGCACGCTGATGCTGTCGTATCAACACGGGTTCCATGCCGGCAATTTGGCAGATGTACAAAAGCATGCCTTGCTGGCGGTGATGATTGATTACATGACCCGCAAAGACAAACCTTTGTCTTATGTGGAAACCCATGCGGGACGCGGCTTGTATGATCTGCAAGGGTCACAAGCGCAAAAGACGGGCGAGGCCACGTCGGGTATTTTGAAAGTCGCCAACTGGTTTGACGCAAACCATCCCTATACGCGCGCACGTAAAATCATCGCCGACACACATGGCAAAAGCATATATCCTGGATCGCCCGCTTTGGCGCAGGCGTTGTTGCGCGATATGGACAACATGCGCTTGGCTGAATTGCACCCTACCGAGTTCGCGCATCTTGAAACTGCTATGCACAGTGCAAATTCATATGTCGGCTTGAACATGATGCAAAAAGACGGGCTGGCTTTGGCGCAAAGCATCTGCCCACCAACACCGCGTCGCGGGCTGTGCTTGATCGATCCACCTTATGAGGTCAAAACCGATTACACCGTGCTGCCAGATTATATCGCCAAACTGCATCGCAAATGGAATGTCGGTATTATTGCTCTGTGGTATCCAATCCTTGAGGGTGGCGCGCACAAACCTATGACTAACGCGTTGTTGGATTTGAATTTACCCGATGTATTGCACCATGAGGTACGCTTTGCCCCCGCGCGCCAAGGGCATGGGATGATTGGATCAGGCATGTTCATCGTCAATACGCCATGGGGCTTGAAAGACGAAGCCGCGCGTTTGACCAAACTCTTTAACGCGCTCTGAAATCAAAAAAGGCGGGCTTTGCGGCCCACCTTTTCGTTTTATCTGGTCTTTATGCAGGCCTAACGCCCTTTGAAAAGCCCGCCCAAAAGTCCGCGTACAATACGGCGACCTGTCGTGCCTTTGAGTTCCTTGATCACCAATTTGGTCACAGATTCACCCAAAGAATCGCTCCGCGAAGACCGGCGTGATGTGGAACGGCCATAGTCCTTGGTTTCATAGCGCCGTGCTTTTTTGAACTCGCGCTCAAGTTCGGCACGTTTCTTTTCATCTGCTTTGGCCTCTTTGGCGGCCAGTTCAGCTGCCTCTTCTGCAGCTTCCGCTTGTTCTGCGGCTTGGGCAGCATCATTTGCGCGCTTGCTCAGCACCTCAAACGCGCTTTCACGGTCGAGAACTGTCTCGTATTTTCCAGCAATCGGCGAGGTGGCAATAACCCCTGCCCGTTCCAGCGCACTGAGCGGCCCAAGCTGCGATGATGGTGGACGGATCAGCGTTTGCTCGGCAACCGACGGCACGCCTTTGGCCTCAAGCATCGACGTCACAGCTTCTCCAGTGCCAACAGATTTGATCGCATCTTCAATGTCGAAACGCGGATTAATGCGGTACGTTTCCGCCGCACGTTCCAGATTTTTTTGATCCCGCGCTGTAAAAGCCCGCAAGGCATGCTGTACGCGATTGCCCAATTGGCCGAGAATATCATCAGGCACGTCAGCGGGATTTTGCGTTACAAAATAAACACCTACGCCCTTAGACCGGATCAACCGCGCCACTTGTTCCACCTTGTTGACCAAGGCTTTGGGCGCGTCATCAAACAGCAAATGCGCTTCGTCGAAAAAGAACACCAACTTGGGTTTGTCGGGGTTGCCAACTTCTGGCAGTTCTTCGAACAGCTCAGACAAAAGCCACAGCAAAAATGTTGCATAAAGCCCCGGCGACGACATCAATTTATCAGCGGCCAAGATTGAAATGCGACCACGTCCATCGGGATCGGTGCGGATGATATCCGACAAATCCAACGCAGGTTCACCAAATAGTTTGTCACCGCCTTGGTTTTCAAGCACCAAAAGCGACCGTTGGATGGCACCAATGGAAGAGCTGGAAATATTGCCATAGCGCAGGGTCAATTGATCGGCATTTTCACCGCACCAGACCAACAAGGCTTGCAGGTCTTTAAGGTCTAAAAGCGGCAGACCTTGTTCATCAGACACCCGAAATGCGATGTTGATCACGCCCTCTTGGGCATCGGTGAGTTGCAACATGCGTGACAGCAAAAGCGGCCCCATTTCGGCAACTGTGGTGCGGATAGGATGACCCTGTTCGCCAAACAAATCCCAAAACGTAACGGGAAAGTTTTCATATACAAAGGTGGTGAAATTGATCGTGGTGTTGCGGTTGACGAACGGCTCATGCAGTTTGCCATCTGGTGATCCAGCCTTGGCAAGCCCCGACAAATCACCTTTGACGTCAGACAAGAACACAGGCACGCCTGCGTTTGAAAACCCTTCTGCAAGGATTTGAAGTGTAACGGTTTTACCGGTCCCTGTGGCACCTGCAATCAATCCGTGGCGGTTGCCGTATTTGAGCAAAAGCTGCTGCGCATCTTTGTATCCGACGCCGCCGCCACCGATAAAAATTCCGTCACTCATATTATTGTATCCCTAGGTGATTCCGCGAAGTTGCACGGGCATTGTATCTATCGTTTCGGTAAACAATACAATTTTAACACTTTGGTGCAATTATGAGTTGTGTTCGGGTCATGTCCTCCTAGGCCTGAACAAACTTCCTCCCTGTCAGACTGGTCGCGCGTGATTAAAATCACCGCGGCCGCTTTTTTGCGCATTTTACCTAAAAACACAGGTTTCAAATTAAATTTACATTGACGGATAGAATCTTCTCACATAAATTTTTATCAATTCGTCGGCCAAGTCCGTCAGGGAGAAAATAGATCTTACGATCATGATGAGATCACCAAAGGGGCGCTGGAGAAATCCAACGCCCCTTTGGCATTCACAGATCACGCACCCTATTTCAGGCAAAAAACGGCTTGTTTGGCTAAGTTTTTCGAATTTCAGAGTAAAATACTCAAAAGCCGCCTGACACCCCCAGTCCATCATGTTAATCTTCGCAAAACTGACCAGAGGATTGATGGATTTCCTATGAACTTTACGTCCCAATTGGCGAAAACTGCCACACGAACATTTTGTATCAGCGCTGCTGTTTCACTTGGATTGACCTTTGCCGCCGCAGCGCAAGACGCACAAAAGTCTGATGCCCCTGCTGAAGATGCTGCAACTCTTGGACTTTCAACTGGCACGCCAGCTGACAATGTTGGCCAACCTTACCTGTTTGAAACGCACGGTGATTGGCAAATCAACTGCATCAAAATGCCTGAGGGTCAAAGCGATCCGTGTACCATGTACCAATTGCTGAAAGACGAAGACGGCAATGCAGTGTCCGAAATTTCATTGTTCCACTTTGGACGCGGCGATGTTGATGCAGGTGCCACGGTGACGACACCGCTTGAAACACTGCTGACAGAACAACTGACTGTGACGATCGACGGCGCGAATGGCCGCCGTTACCCATTTTCATTTTGTACAACTCAAGGCTGCCAGGCGCGCCTAGGATTTACAAACGACGATGTGGCGCTTTTGAAAAAAGGCAGCAAAGCCGAAGTTATCATGGTGCCAATCGGCGCACCTGACGTGAAAGTTGCATTGGACATGTCTTTGTCTGGCTTCACGGCGGGATACACTCGTGTGACCGAATTAAATTTGGCGACACGCGCGGCTGCCGAAGCTGCAGCTAAAGCGGCCTCAACTGAGGCGGAAAAACCTGCAGCGGCTGAATAATCAGCACCAAACTCCGTTCAATAAAAAAGCCCAGCGGATATTTCGCTGGGCTTTTTTGTCTCGTCTCGATGCCTTTATAGCCCTAACGATCAGGCCGCTTTGCGCAACGCAATCACCGCGTTCAAGCCGCCAAAAGCAAAGGCATTGGACAGCACCACATCCACTTTTGCATCGCGTGCCGTGTTGGGCACCACATCCAGCGCACATTCGGGATCGGGTTCTTCATAATTAATCGTCGGCGCAATCACACCGTCTTTGAGCGCCATAATACAGGCCAAAAGTTCAACAGCACCGGTACCGCCAATCAAGTGCCCATGCATAGATTTAGTGGATGAAATCATAACCTTATCCGCATGGTGGCCCAAAACATCTGCCACAGCAGCACATTCAGTTTTGTCATTCGCAGCTGTGCCCGTGCCATGCGCATTGATATAGCCTACCTCGTCTCGATTGAGTTTTGCATCGGTGATGGCCCCTAAAATGGCACGCGCAGCACCTTGTTTGGACGGCATGACAATATCAGAGGCATCTGAAGTCATGGCAAACCCGATCACTTCGCACAAAATATCTGCACCGCGCGCTTTTGCGTGCTCGTAGTCTTCAAAGACAAACACCGCAGCGCCTTCGCCTTGCACCATGCCATTGCGATTGAGACTAAAAGGCCGACACGCGTCTTTCGACATCACCCGCAAGCCCTCCCAAGCTTTAACGCCGCCAAAGCACAACATGGATTCAGAGCCGCCCGTGACCATCGCCGTCGCCATGCCGCACCGCACCATGTTAAACGCTTGCCCCATCGCGTGGTTGCTGGACGCGCAGGCCGTCGCGACCGTGAACGACGGGCCTTTCAAGTTATATTCCATAGAGACATGCGAACAGGACGCATTGTTCATCAACTTGGGCACAACAAACGGGTGGACGCGGTTTTTGCCCTCTTCATAGACCATGCGGTAATTGTCGTCTTGCGTGGTCAACCCACCGCCAGACGTGCCCAGAATGACGCCTGATTTGGCAGAAAGGTCACCATTAAACACAAGGCCCGATTGCTCAATCGCTTCTTTGGCTGCGGTCAATGCAAACTGTGTGAACCGATCATACAGTGCTATCTGTTGGCGATTGAACCGATTTTCGGTGTTCCAATCATGGATTTGCCCGCCAATTTTAATTGAAAGCCTGTCGACATCGCGGAAGTTCAACTCGGAAATTCCACAACGCCCTTCGCGCATCGCCTCCATGGTGGATGGCACATCAAGCCCCAAAGCATTAACCGTGCCAGCCCCTGTGATGACCACGCGCCTCATCTCGATTGCTCGGCAATCAAGCTTTGCACCGCCGTGATAATCGAGGCAACGGATGAAATATCAAAGTCAGATTGTGTCGGCTCATTGGCGTTGAACGGCACCGAAATATCAAAGCCTTCTTCAATGGCGAAAATGCATTCAACAAGACCAAGACTGTCGATACCAAGGTCATCTAAGCTTTGATCTTCGCGCACATCGCTCGGTTCTAAAACAGCTTGTTCAGCAATAATTTCAATGACTTTCGTTTTAATCTCACTGGGCATTAAGGTGTCTCCATCTTTTACAGGCGCCATCGGGTTTAAACCGAAACTCTTGGCTATAAAACAGAAATTTGTGACAGTTTGGTGTCACTGTTACACGAATTACGTATTCTTTTTACCCGACAACCCTTTGAGAACACGGGGCAATCTGCGCAAAGATTTGTACATATCGATATGCGTTTGCATCGCCACTGCGGGGTAGCCCATCATGGCTTTTCCTTTGGGAACATTCGACAAAACCCCTGATCCCGCGCCAATAATAGCATTCGATCCGATAGTGATATTGTCTGCAGCCCCCGCCTGTCCGCCCATGACGCAAAAATCGCCCAGAACGGTTGATCCCGCGATTCCGACTTGCCCGCAGAGCAAACAATGCGCACCAACAATAACGTTGTGACCAATGTGAACTTGGTTATCAAGCTTACTGCCAGAGCCAATCTGAGTGGCACGAATGGTGCCTTGATCGATCGTGACATTCGCACCGATTTCAACATCGTCACCAATGGAAACGCCACCGATAGAGGCGATGCGCAGCCAGCTTTGCCCCTGCGCCTCAACTGCAGCGCCAAGGCTTTCACGCGCTTGTTCAACGGCAGATTTTTCTTGGGTGACGAACGAAAACCCATCAGCACCGATCACCGCACCGGGTTGAATATAGATGCGATCCCCAATCTGGGCACGTGCCCCGATCCGCACACCAGAATGGATCACCGCATCCGCACCGATCTGCACAAAAGCGCCGATGCTGACCTGTGGCGCGATCTGACTGCGGGCACCGATAATTGCGTTGGCACCGACAACCACAAGCGGACCGATGCGCACATCTGCGCCGATCTGAGCACTAGGATCAATCACCGCGCTGGGGTGAATGCCGGGGGCCAAGCCCAACCCTGCATCGAAACTCGCTGTAATCGCAGCCATCGCAAGACGCCCACGGCGCACCATAATGGCGGCTTCAAGCCCCAAGGATTGCCAATCGGCCCCATCCCACAGAACAGCTGCACGAGCTTTGCCCTTGGCAAGGTCTGGTGCAAATTTCGGGTCCATCGCCAAGGCTAAATCGGTCTCACCGGCCGTTGCAGGTTCGCTAGCGCTTGTCACTATCAAGTCGCCGTTGCCCTCAAATGGGGCACCGATACGTTGCGCCAGATCAAAAAGAGTGATGCCAGTCATGAGGGATCCTTTAGAACGATTTTCATGTTCTTACATAATGGCATCGCGCGCTCAATGAAAGGACAGAGGCGCAGGGCGCACTGACTATCGCAGCGTCTTATAAGAACTGTGGGGATCACATACAAAAAGGGCACCCATTAAGGTGCCCTTTTGAAACATCCAATATCGTCAAAAATTAGCCGCCAACAGAGCGTAACTGCACGCCTTTGCTTTCCAAGGCGGACCAAATTTTTGCATCGCGACCATATACATCACGGCGATATTCCATGCCGCCTTTTGGTAAAGTCACAGCCGTCCGGTAAATCAAATGCACAGGCACTTGTGTTTCTAACGGAACGACAGATTCTACACCTGTTTTCAAACGTGTTTGGAACAGGCCAACAGGATCATTGCTTTGCTTTGCCAGCAGCGCATATGCAAAATCAAACGGGTCATTCAAACGAATACACCCATGTGAAAAAGCACGCGATTCACGGCCAAAAAGGCTTTTGGCAGGCGTATCATGCAGGTAAATGTTGTATTTGTTGGGGAAAATAAATTTCACGAGACCCAACGCATTGCGGCGTGAAGGAGGTTGTTTGATATTAAACGGAAACGTTTTTGCAGTGTAGGCGTTAAAGTCGATGCTTTCACGGCTCACCGTTCTGCCACGCGAGTCAACAAGGCGCAAATGCCCCGCTGCTCCAGGATTTTTTTTCATCATCGGCAGATATTCTTTAACCGCGATAGACCGCGGAACATGCCATGTTGGATTGATCACCAAGTGTTCCATCACGTCGGAAAACTCAGGCGTGCGGCGGCTTGAATCATTGGCGCCCACGACAGAGCGCGTTTCAAACGTAACGTTTCCGTCGTCTATAATCTTAGCTGTGAAGTCGGTGATATTGACCAAGACGTGGCGTTTTCCACGGGAAATGTTGGTCCAGCGTTCGCGTTCAAGAGCGACGTAAATGGAAGTCAAACGGTTCAGTGGCTCGACATTGATCTCTTTCAACGTTCCAGCCCCAGCCACACCATCAACGGACAATCCGTGGCGCGATTGGAACAATTGAACAGCTTTTTGCACGCTTTCGTCATACACAGTTGTGGCACTGCGACGCATGTATCCCATTGCAATCAAACGATTGCGCAAAGCGATAACATTGGCGTTTGATTGACCAGGTTCAAGTTTTTGACCGGCAACCTTTGGCCCCCATCCGCCTGCTCCAAGTGTTTTTTCAAGCGCAAGTTTTTCTTTCAACAAACGCGTGTACTCAGGCGACGTGGGTGTCAATTTTTTGAGATATGCCGCGGGGGATGATTTGGCAAAACTATCAAGAAGCGCCACACCATCGCGATATGGCACCTGACGCACGATGCCAGCGTCGATGCGTGATGGCACAAGCTGGCCTGTTTGCATGTCGCGGGCGTAATCAAGAAACAATTGCGCCATGGCAACTTCAGTGCGACCTAAATCACGATCTGATTTGATGGCGCGCATATTGGCTTGCAACAATGCGGTGTCATAGGGAGCGATCCCGTGATCTGGCGCGGCCTGCAAAGCGCGTAGCAACGCTTGGCGACGACTGCGCGCCCGACCAGAATTATCCACAAAAATGGGTTTGTACCCTGTCGCACGGTAATATTCAGAAACATCTTTGGACTGCGACGCCGCCTCTGCAATTGATTGCATCAAAGCCGTCACTTGTTGGGCAGCCCCCTTTTCAGGTGAGCCAATACAAAAAGCCAAAGACAGAATGGCTAAAAACGCGAAACGAGCACCACGGGCCACGACATATGTCGGACGCGCAGCAGTCATTATCCAAGAAACCGGTGACAAAAACATGATTATCCTCAAAAAAGACAGCTAACAGGGGCGTAAAATATCCGACTTTCATAATTGATGTGAGGGGGAATCTGTTCGCAAATGCGCCTTGTGATCGACAAAGCACACATTTAATTGTGATGTCTTTTTGTCAAAATTCCCCTTGCCCTCATCAATATCCGAAATCGGTCTTTGCAAAATATTTAGACTTTGAAGGTACTTGCACATTACATGCGCAAATTTCTGCCTATTTAATGGTCGTTTAGCACCACCAAGCAAACCGACACTTGGACCATGAATCACTTTGTGCCATAAGACGGGCAGACGCATTCCTGATTTAAGAGTGGCAAGGAACTGATACTGATGCAAACATTTGCACAGGCATTGGTTAAGATAATGTCACATTAAACCACTGTGCGGGGCTTATTTTGATACTTTTAAAATAAGTCACAGATCTCTATTACGGCTATGTGGTGTGATTTAGATCAATGTTGGCAACAGTCAACGTTTTAGAATGCTGATAAAATCAGCACAATCGGACGAACCGCGTTGAGGCGGGGTTGATAAAAACGGGACGCTTAAGATCATGACGACACCTAAGTCTAGCGCAATCACACGGCGCACCCTTTTGCGAAGCTTTGCAGCGGCAAGTCTTTCTGCCGCACCAGTTTACGCAAATGCAGCTGGATTTTTACGTGGGTCCGGCGACATACGCCGCCTGCGCATGTATTCAGGCCGCACAGGCGAAAGCATTGATACAATTTATTGGGTCGAAGGCGAATACATCAAAGAAGCATTGAAAGAAGTCACGTATTTCATGCGGGATTGGCGCAACAGCAAACTCAAATCCATTGACGCGCGCACCGTAGACATTATGGCAGCAGCACACGCATTGATGGATGTGGATGAACCCTACATGTTGCTGTCTGGCTATAGATCACCAGAAACCAACAATATGCTGCGGTCTCGATCAAGCGGTGTCGCAAAGAATTCTTTGCACATGCAAGGTCAAGCTGCTGATTTGCGTTTGAAATCACGCTCTGTCAGCCAAATGGCATCTGCCGCAAAGAATTGTTCTGCAGGTGGTGTTGGCGCATATGGCGGATCCAATTTTGTGCACATGGATTGTGGTCCTGTGCGCACGTGGCGAGGCTAACCCTCACACCTGTCGCGCCTGCATAATATGGTGCCACGCATATATTATGTCTCTCATAAAAAAACCGCCCCCAAGGGCGGTTTTTATTTTTAAATACAAGAATAACGCGTCGTTAGACGGTCACGGGCGCTGGGATGTCGATATTCAAAACATCGCTGACCGCTTGCGCCGCTTCGCCACCTTTTTTGACGAAATGCTCGGTATAAAATTTGACGTGATCGTCTGAGGCGTGGAAATGATGTGGCGTCAACGACACCGAAAACATTGGCACTTCGGTTTCAAGTTGCGCCTGCATCAAGCCAGACACAACAGCATCCGCGACGAAATCATGGCGGTAAATACCACCATCCACAACCAAAGCCGCAACCACGATCGCATCGTAATTGCCTGTTTTGGCAAGACGTTTTGCCAACAATGGCGCTTCAAACGCGCCGGGGACATTGTAAACATCCGTCACAGAGGCGGGTGACAGGTCAGTCATTTTCGCACAAAACCCATCATAGGCTTTGTCAACAATGTCTGCATGCCAACGGGCGCGAATAAACGCGATACGAGAAGCTGATTTTTCGAATTTAGACGTCATATTTGTCATTTTGGAACCCTTGAGTTTACACCTTTAGGTCCCAGAGCACGAAGGAACATAAACCTGAGGCCAAAGCCCCCTGTTCATCTTCCATTCTCTACCATCCGGACTTTAACCGTCGGCTTTGGAATTCCACCAAATCTGCTGACCCAAGCATTTTACAATGCAAGGCGCTCGCGGGCTATAACCGCCGGTGGGGAATTACACCCCGCCCTGAGAACTGATGGAAATTTAGTCATGCACCATCAAAACGTCAAGAGCTGGCGCAAGGATTGAACGCAGGGTCGATTTACATTTGTCATGTATTTACGCTAGAATTTCACAACCGCGCCACCCGCTTAAGATAATCTTTCAGCGTCTTTTGTTCTTCGGGTGAAAACTCTTGCATCAAACGCGCGTCATAGCTTTGCGCCGCTTGGGACAAATCCTCATAGGCTTTCAACCCATGTCGCGTCAGCCCAAGCAAGGCGTGCCTGCGATCTGATGGCACCTCGGTGCGTTTGATGAACTGCTTTGCTTCAAGCGCTGTGACCGCGCGCGACACCTTGGTTTTATGCAACCGCGCCCTGTCGCACACATCTTTGGCCGTCATATCGCCATAACGCCCCAGATGAAACAACAGCCGCCACTCTGTTCGCAGCATACCGTATTTATCTTTATACAGACGTTGAAAGCCCAGACTGGTTTCTTCGGCCGAGAGCGCCAAAAGATAGGGCAGAAAATCTTGAATATCAAAGGATGCATTTTGTATCATTTGGACAAACTATATCTTGTTAGTTACATTTTCAACTAATACCAAAGATCAATTGCACCAGAAAAAAGGGACGCCCCATGACTTTGGCACCGCACCGCACACAGATGACACAAGCTCCTAGTTTGGGCGGCCCGAACGCGGGCTATATGTCGGGATTTGGCAATGATTTCGAAACCGAAGCCCTGCCCGATGCGCTGCCCCAAGGCATGAACAGCCCGCAAAAATGCAACTACGGTCTGTACGGCGAACAACTGTCAGGCACAGCCTTTACAGCGCCAAGCCACCAAAACGAACGCACGTGGTGCTACCGCATTCGTCCATCCGTAAAACACACTCACAGGTTCCAAAAAATCGATATGCCCTATTGGGTCTCGGCGCCCCATATCGACCCTGATGTGATCAGCCTTGGCCAATACCGCTGGAATCCTGTTCCCCATTCAAATGTGCCACTCACATGGATCACTGGCATGCGCACCATGACCACAGCGGGCGATGTGAACACCCAAGTTGGGATGGCGAGCCATGTGTATTTGGTCAACACCTCGATGGAGGACAGCTATTTTTACAGTGCGGATTCCGAACTTTTGGTGGTCCCCCAAGAAGGCCGTCTGCGCTTTTGCACCGAGCTTGGCATCATAGATATCGAGCCACAAGAAATCGCCATTTTGCCCCGCGGCCTCGTGTACCGCGTTGAGGTTCTAGACGGTCCTGCGCGCGGCTTTGTCTGCGAAAACTACGGGCAGAAATTCAACTTGCCAGGGCGGGGTCCAATCGGGGCCAATTGCATGGCCAATCCGCGTGATTTCAAAACACCGGTCGCAGCATTTGAAGACCGTGAGGTGCCAAGCACTGTGACGATAAAATGGTGCGGTCAATTTCATGAAACCAAAATCGGGCATAGTCCCTTGGATGTGGTCGCATGGCACGGCAATTATGCACCCTGCAAATATGATCTACGCACATATTGTCCTGTGGGCGCTATCTTGTTTGATCATCCTGATCCGTCGATTTTCACCGTTTTGACCGCCGATTCCGGTGTCGAAGGCACCGCTAACATTGATTTTGTCTTGTTCCGAGATCGCTGGATGGTGGCCGAAAATACGTTTCGCCCGCCATGGTACCATAAGAATGTGATGTCGGAATTGATGGGCAATATTCACGGTATTTACGATGCAAAGCCCAAAGGGTTCATCCCCGGCGGGATCAGTCTGCACAATATGATGTTGCCGCATGGGCCCGATAAAAATGCCTTTGAAGGCGCATCCAATGCCGATCTCAAAGCTGAAAAACTTGAACACACAATGTCGTTTATGTTCGAAACACGCTTTCCACAGCATCTGACCAAATTCGCGGCCACCCAAGCCCCTTTGCAAGATGATTACATCGATTGCTGGAGCGACATTGAAAAGAAATTCGATGGCACAGCGGGCAAAAAATAGCCCGAAAGCCACCGCCTTAATCGACTGATATACAGAAAGAACGCGCATGACACTTATCAAAAGTTGGGTCACATCTGCCAATGACGCAGATCATCCTTTTCCGCTGAACAACTTGCCCTACGGCGTGTTTTCTATTGGCGATGATGAGCCGCGTTGCGGTGTGGCCATCGGCGATATGATTTTGGATATGCCCGCCGCGCAAGACGCTGGCCTATTGGGCTTTGGCGATGCGTTCGATGTGCCCTATTGGAACGATCTGATGGATATGGGCCCTGTGGCTTGGACAACCTTGCGCGCTCGTTTGACCGACCTTTTGGCAGAAGGATCGAAAGACCAAACAACAGCCACGCCGTTTTTGGTGCCCCAATCTGTGGCCACCTTGCACATGCCGCTCGCAGTGTCCGAGTACACCGATTTTTACGCTGGTATGCAGCATGCGAAAAACATGGGAGCGATCTTGCGTGGCTCACCTGATTTGCCCGCCAACTGGCTGCATATCCCTGTGGGCTACAACGGGCGTGCCTCATCCGTTGTGGTGTCTGGTACAGACATTCATCGCCCCAATGGCCAGATGAAAGCCCCCGATGCCGACATGCCAAGCTTTGGCCCCACCAAGCGCTTGGATATAGAATTGGAACTGGGGGCCATCGTGGGCACAGGGTGCGATATGGGTACGCCGATCACGGTGGACCAAGCCGATGAAATGATCTTTGGCTATGTGTTGCTCAACGACTGGTCCGCCCGAGATATCCAAGGCTGGGAATACCAACCGCTTGGCCCTTTTCAAGGCAAGGCATTTGGCACCACCATCAGCCCATGGATTGTCACTGCTGAAGCGTTAAGCCCTTTTCGCGCCCCGACACCTGTGCGCGAAAAACAGCTTTTGCCGTATCTCAACAGCACCAAAGACGGACTGTATGACATCGAACTTGAGGTCTTGATGCAGCCTGCGGGCGCCGAGACCGCCACATCCCTATCCAAAACCAACTACAACCGCATGTATTACTCCGCCTCTGAGCAGTTGTGCCACCATGCCGTGGGCGGATGCGGCATGTCTTCGGGTGATTTGCTGGGCTCTGGCACCATTTCTGGACCGACACCTGATGAATACGGGTCGCTTATGGAAAAAAGCTGGGCGGGACGCGAGCCATTCAAACTCGACACTGGCGAGACCCGCAGCTTCATCGAGGACGGCGATACATTAACACTGCGCGGTGCGGCGCGCGGCGATGGCTATACCATCGCCTTTGGCGACTGCACCACCACCATCCTGCCCGCACATAAATTCCCCGTATAAGGACCATATATCATGGCAAAAGCATTCGCATCCCAAGGCGACACAAGCGAGAAAAAGATCACCTTTGATGAAGTGGGCAAAGGGCTTTACGCCTTCACTGCTGAAGGAGATCCAAATTCGGGCGTCATCATCGGTGACGAGAGCGTGATGATTGTCGAAGCCCAAGCCACACCACGACTGGCACAAAAAGTCATCGACTGCGTGCGCTCAGTGACAGACAAACCGATTTCACATGTGGTTTTAACCCACTATCACGCCGTGCGCGTGCTCGGCGCGTCGGCTTACGGCGCAGATCAGATCATCATGGGCGACACCGCGCGCGCCATGGTGGTTGAGCGTGGCCAAGAAGATTGGGATTCCGAATTCCAACGCTTTCCGCGCTTGTTTGAAGGCCACGAATCCATCCCCGGCCTCACCTATCCCACCACGACGTTTTCCGATGACATGACCGTCTATCTCGGCAACCGCCGTGTGGATTTGATGCATCTGGGCCGCGCCCACACAGCAGGCGATATCGTCATCCATGTGCCCGATGAAAACGTCATGTTCACGGGGGACATCGTCGAAGATCATTCAGCCTGTTACTGTGGCGATGGCCACTTTGGCGACTGGGGTCAGACGCTTGATAACATTGCAAGTTTCGATCTGGATGCCATCGCTCCTGGTCGTGGTGGCGCACTGATTGGCAAAGCTGCCGTGGCGCGTGCGATTGAAAGCACTCGTGATTTTGTCGACAGCACTTATGCGCCAGCCGCGCGCGTTGCAGCCCGTGGTGGCAGCCTAAAAGACGCATGGGATGCGGTGCGCGCGTCGTGTGACCCAAAATTCAAAGACTACGCCATTTACGAGCATTGCCTGCCGTTCAATGTGGCCCGCGCCTATGACGAAGCACGCGGCATTGACACCCCGCGCGTGTGGACCGCCGAGCGTGATCTGGCGATGTGGGCCCAATTGCAAGGTTAAATTTGCAAGACCAAGCGAACAGGAGGCCAGATCATGGTCGATATCAGATACGATTTGGCCTTTACGCTTTATCCATATGAAAAGGTCGCAGCACAAGATCACCCCCCTGCCCGTCACCCTGTTGTGGTGATTGGCGGCGGGCCTGTGGGCATGGCGTTGGCGGTTGATTTGGGGCAGCGCGGCACCCCTGTGCTGCTGCTGGATGATCACGAAGGGGTCGGCCAAGGGTCGCGCGCGATCTGTTTTTCCAAACGCACGCTTGAGATTTGTGATCGTCTCGGGTTTGGCCAAGCTGTGCATGACAAAGGCGTGATTTGGAACGTGGGGCGTGTGTTTCATGGTGAAACCCCCGTGTTCAATTTTGATTTACAACCTGAGGATGGGGATAAATTTCCAGCCTTTGTTAACCTGCAACAGCCGTATTTTGAAAAATTCGCTACTAAAGCAGCGCGGACGGCACAAAACCAAGGTGCGCCAATTGAAATACGTGGCCGCAATCGTGTCACGCAGATCGATCAACATGACACATATGCGGTGCTCACAGTTGAAACCCCAGATGGGTCATATCAGATCGAGGCAGATTGGGTCATTGCCTGTGATGGCGCGCGCTCACCCAGCCGCAAGATGTTGGGGCTTGAGTTTAAAGGCCGCGTCTTTGAAGACAATTTCCTGATAGCAGACGTCAAAATGACTGCTGATTTTCCATCCGAACGTTGGTTTTGGTTCGAACCGCCGTTTGAGGGCGCTGGCCAATCCGCTTTGCTGCACAAACAACCAGATGATATTTGGCGGATTGATTTTCAATTGGGCTGGGACATTGACCGTGATGCCGAACTTGACCCCGCCAATATTCGACGACGCGTGGATGCGATGCTGTCCAGTCAAACTGGCACCGTGCCCGCCTATGATTTGGAATGGATATCTATCTATACATTTCAATGTCGCCGGATGGAAAAGTTTGTCCACAATCGGGTGATTTTTGCTGGTGATGCCGCGCACCAAGTGTCGCCTTTTGGTGCGCGTGGGGCCAATTCTGGATTGCAAGACATCGACAATCTCGCATGGAAATTGGAATTGGTTGTCAAAGGCTTGGCTGGTGACGCGTTGATTGAAAGTTATGACATGGAACGCTCGCATGGGGCGGATGAAAACATCTTGAATTCCAGCCGCGCCACTGATTTCATGACCCCAAAATCCGCCATCAGCAAAGTGTTTCGCAACGCCGTATTGACCCTTGCGCAAAAGCACGATTTTGCAAGGCCTTTGGTCAACTCAGGCCGCTTGTCCGTGCCCTGCATCTATGATGATCTGCCGTTGAATGGTCCAGATATGATGACGGGTCCTGCACGCACCCGTGTTGGTGCAAGCTGCCCAGATGCGCCATTTGGCGATGGGTTTTTGCTTGAAAACATAGGTGGTAAATTCACGCTTTTGGTCCTCAACACCCAAGCGCCACAGGATCTTTGCGAGGCAGGGATTGAGATCGAAACCCTGATCACACACACGCCCTCAGCTGAACTGCGAACCAGATATCTAGGACAGCATGACGCGGCAGTGTACCTGATCAGACCTGATCAACATATCGTGGCCCGCTGGCCTACATTCGATGAAACAGCTCTACGCGCCGCCTTGCGCACAGCCATTGCAAAGGACAGGGTATGAGTCTGATTTTACACCCGAACATCAAAAACACTGATGGGTTTTATGACACGCTTTTGGGCGCACATGACGGGCTATCCAAAAGCGAAAGCGATGCGTTCAATGCACGGCTTATTCTGATCTTGGCCAACCATATCGGGGATCGTGAAATTCTAACGCAGGCCTTGCTGGCCGCCAAATTATGACCTCATCCAAACAAGATGTCAGACTGTTTGAATATTGGCGGTCATCGACAAGTTACAGAGTGCGCATTGCTTTGAAATTGGCAAAAATTAACTATACATCTATGGCCATTGATTTGTTGGACATGGACCAAAAGTCGCCAGATCATCTGGCGCGCAATCCGCAAGGTTTAGTGCCTGTTCTGGACATAGACGGGCAATACTTTAGCCAATCGCTTGCCACCATCGAATACCTTAACGACACACGCGATTTACACCTTTTGCCGCACGATCCCATTGCAAAAGCCAAGCATCGCGCCTTGGCACAGGCCATTGCCATCGACCTGCATCCTGTGTGCAACCTATCAGTTTTAGCCTATGCCACATCCAGCCCTGATCACACATCCAAACAGTGGGCAAAGCATTTCATCACGCCGGCTTTAAACACCTTTAACACTTTGCTGCGCGAATTTACGCAAGCGCCATTTTGCGATGGAGATACCCCAAGTTTGGCGGATTTGTGCCTGATACCTCAGCTTTACAATGCGGACCGTTGGGGGATCGATTATTCACACTGCGCGCGCATTCAAACCGTGCGTGATGCATGTGCGGCTCATCCTGCGTTTCAAGCGGCCCATCCAGATCGCAATCACGCCTGATCCAATGGTAAAACCGTCGATGATTTGATCGTTCCCAAAGCGATCGACGTGCGCACATTTTGCACAGCATCATGGGACAACAGAACCTTATTAATGAAATCAGATAGGTCTTCCAGATCGGCACTGACAACTTTGATGTGGTAATCCATCTCGCCAGTCAACGCATAGGCATCCAAAACTTTTTCGTTCGATTTTAAGAGCTTGCGCAAATCTTCGGCATTGGATTCATTATGATTGTTAAGCGTCACAGAAATCATGCTTGTCAGCGCAATCCCGACTTTCAGCGGATTGACCCGCGCCACATATCCTTCAATCACACCGCTAAGTTCTAACTGCGTGCGACGGCGAGAGCATTGCGATGACGACAGTCCGACACGTTCGGCCAATTCGCCATTGGTCAAGCGGCCATCATGTTGCAACGCTGACAGAATTTTGCGGTCAAATACATCCATTTGGATATTCCAATCATATTTAACCCAAATCATGCACATATAATGCAAACAAATGCAATCTGGTACACCCTTTGCATCCTTCGTGCACGGCACCTGTTGTATCTTAAATCAAACACATCGCACACAAGGATATCGCCCATGGGACCCTTTCCGCACAACACGACACGCGCCCAAATCACCGCTGAAAATCCAGCTGGCACAGACGGGTTTGAATTCGTCGAATTCGCACACCCTGAGCCTGAAAAGCTGGAAGCGCTGTTTGCACAAATGGGCTATTCAGCGGTCGCCAAACATAAGTCCAAAAACATCACAGTCTGGCGTCAAGGCGACATCAATTACATCGTCAACGCCGAACCGAATTCCCACGCTGCGGCATTTATCGCAGATCACGGACCTTGCGCGCCAGCAATGGCATGGCGCGTCGCGGATGAGCAACACGCATTTGATCATGCGGTAAAATGCGGCGCGACGCCCTATACTGGCGATGGCAAAACCTTGAATGTGCCTGCCATTGTGGGCATCGGCGGATCGCTTTTGTATTTCATCGACACATATGGCGACACAGGATCGGCCTATGACGCAGAATTCGATTGGCTCGGGGCACGTAATCCAAAACCTGAAGGGTTGGGGTTTTATTATCTCGATCACCTCACCCACAACGTGTTTCGCGGCAACATGGACACTTGGTGGGATTTTTACCGCAACCTGTTCGACTTTACTCAAATCCATTTTTTCGACATCGAAGGCAAACTCACAGGTCTGATCAGCCGCGCGATCACATCGCCTTGTGGCAAAATCCGCATTCCTTTGAATGAAAGCACCGATGACAAAAGCCAGATCGAGGCCTATTTGCACAAATACAAAGGCGAAGGCATTCAACACATCGCGGTCGGCACTGAGACAATTTACGATGCCACAGACAAGCTGGCCGACAATGGTTTGAAATTCATGCCTGGCCCGCCAGACGCCTATTATGACCTATCGCAAACGCGCGTGAACGGCCATGACGAACCCCTAGATCGGATGAAAGTCCACGGTATTTTGATTGATGGCGAAGGCGTGCGTGACGATGTGAACGGCGATAGATTAACCAAAATTTTACTACAGATCTTCTCGAAAACCGTGATTGGTCCGATCTTTTTCGAATTTATTCAACGCAAAGGCGACGAGGGATTTGGCGAAGGCAACTTTCGTGCCTTGTTTGAAAGCATCGAAGAAGAACAAATTCGCTCTGGCGAGCTGAGCGCCCCTGCCGCGCAATAAGATTTCCCCACCCCAAGGCCGCGGGGGTCCGCGGCCTTGGGGTTTCAGGCAAAGTGCCTTATTTTACACGTCGCTTTTTACGCGTCGTTGAC
>NZ_FNZV01000023.1 GCF_900109555.1 Pacificibacter marinus
CTGGCTGACCGTAGGTAAGTCGTCCGGGACTGGCGAAGGTATCCAGAATGTTACGCGACTCAAGCAATCCTATGTTGCTCTGACGCGACCGACTCATCTTGTGGCGGTTGCCTTGCGAAATTCCGCGATTGCGAAAGATAGAACCAAGGCAATGGCAATGCTTCATGCCCAAGGTTGGGAGATCAGAGATCTTTGTCCGTGACAATTTACGAAAGAGCCGTTCAGTCGACGGTTTCTTTAGGTCTTTGATGTGAACTAAACGTCGGCTTTGCAGGTTTACCTTTTGAAGGCTGCACTTGCAGCGAATGCCCGCTTCCCGCCCGGAAGTGTCGATCGATGCGAACGGCCCGGAGCCGACATTCGCAACGTCCACATGCGCTGCGGGCAACTTCCTTAAAGCTGCCAGTTGCAATTGGCATTCATGTTCCTGCCCCAAGCGCAAAACAGCAGCAGTCTGTTCATTTCTTCAACGGGACAGTCACACGAAGAACCTCAATCCTTCGGGTCAGAAAGAAACTTCCTTGCAAGCTTTTCGGTGCTCTCTCTTCCGGAGAACCAAGCCCCGAAGGCAATTCCAGCCAGCGGAGCACCAAATTGCGCACCTAACGCCGCACTCAACAACACTACTCCAGTAGGTACCGTCATTTCCCCCAAACGTTTTGGATCAAGTAAAACTCGAAAACCGTCTTTTGCAGTAGACAGATAAGTCTCCAAAGCAGGTTTCGTACTTTCGACTGTGTCTTCTGAGACCGATTCTCCCGGTTCAGGCAAGGCGAGCAGCAGTGTCTCTAAATTTGCCATGTGTTGTGTGAGAAATGTCTTGGCTTGTTCCTTAAACTCAGTTTCCAACGAGTTGCTTTGCTCAATTTTCAATAGAAAGCCATCGATTGCATCAACAAGGCTTACGCCAGTCAAACGAACGCTGAGGTTGTTCACCTCAATGCGTTTCGCAAGCTCTGAAGTCGTCGGAAATACCTGTGCGCCACTACTAACTTCGAGGTCGCGAATCTGTCCGCTTGGGCCTGGTGGAGACATCGGTACGTCGGGCCAGAGGTCGGGATACTTGTTCGAATTTGGATTTGGCCTGTGTGGCGTAATGGAGGGAGGCGGATTGCCCCCCTGCGTTTTCCCTTCTTTGCCCTCAGTTGGCTCCCAATGCTCTGCGGGCCGCAAGTATTCGTTTAGCTGAACGTTAACGCCGACTTTGGTTGAATCTATTTGTTGCTGGGATAGCCCATCAGTTATTGTCAGGTCTAAATCGTAGAGCTCTGCACCTTCCAAGATCGCGTTTCCGACCATACGAATTTTCAATTTCCTACCGCGTAGTACGCAGTTCCTAAGATTTGCGTTGGGAACATGCAGAGATATATCGCAATCTTGAAAGCGTGAGTTTTCAAATTTTGTGCCAACTAAAACATATCCGGACGGGAAATTCAGACCATCAAATATTTGATCTGAAAGATCTAATGACCTGAGACCTTTGGCTGCCATGTATTTCTTTACGGCATCCGGTCCCTTGCGAAATATACTGACATGTTCATCATTGGCCATGGTTTGATGATTAACAGAAATAAACTTGGTCACAACTCACTAAAGTTGTTTTTGCACTAAAAGCTGACCTTGGTTTGGAACGCAGCGAATGTCCGCATTCCGCCCGGTTGTGTCGATCGACGTGAACGGCCCATAGCTACCGCTCAAACATCGTCGTAGATGCTGCGGGCAGCCCGCCAAACCGGACTTTCGCGCACCTCACAGCATTCTCGATATGTAGATGCCAGCTTAGCGAACAAAACCTCAATGGCGGCTATCAGTAAATTCGCCGCTCGAACTTCGATACGTTTCTCTATGATATACCCGTTTCAGCCGCCGAATAACGCCTCAATGATCGCTTGAACTTGATCCTCATTTGGCTCGTAGACCCGAAGTGCGCTCAGTTTCCCATCTTCGGCCGTGCTTATCCGCAACAGCACGAGCCGCGATCCATCTTGGCTTGAGATCAGCAGGCCGCGTTGTGCTGAACCAAAAACCAAGGGGCGCAGCAAAGGCGGTGTGGAAGGTAAAGCATTCCTTGGGGCCACGCCCAACCAAGTATTATAACCCGCGCGCCCGAGTAGCGCAGCTGCTTCTGGCAGCGTCGTTGTCAGGTTAGTCTCCACTAAGATATCAGCAAGCGGGCTCTCAATGGAAAGCTCTGCGGAAATCGTTTGCTCAACCCGCGCGCTGTATTGCGCAGGAATGTCTTGGCCACGGGCAGCAAAATCCCAGACGTCCGCCAGTGTGCTTTCGACATCGCTCCAGGCAATTACATCCGGTTCTGGGGCCTCGTAGGTGTTGGCATCTGAGCAGGATCCGATGTTGTCGTTGAAAAGCTGTGTTGGTCGTCCTGCGATTACAAAATGCGAGAACTGGCGACCCGATATTTGATCCATATACGCTAGAACCAGAACTGATCGGCTTGGGTCGTACTTGATCACCCCTACATCCGCTGGATCGGCAATGCCTTCCATGACCGCAAACGCGCCGCTGGCACCCTCAAAAAAAGCTTGATCGTTCGCCTGTGTCACTGGGCCACTCGAAGAATAGCACCCCCAGCGAGTCAGATCTTTTGCGCCGAACAACTCAGCGAACTCGATATGAGACAACTCGCGAGTTTCGCCAACCCCCAGCACAAGTCCGGAGGTGTCCTGAACTACCACGTTTCCAGGCACCAAAGCCTGGCTCAGTAAGTAAGCAGCTTGGTTGTTGCCACGCGAGACACCTCCACCACCCGGCAGAAGCGCTTTCCCCGCAATCTCGGTCGCCCGCGCTTCGAATAGCTGGGTTTCGCCCCCCGCTTCCCAGGGACCGGCTACGTCGAAGTCCCAACTCGGACGTTTGGCCTGAAAGCTGCGGACCTCATCTGCAGTAAATGTCACGCTATCGTCACGTAGATACCTGTTCAAAACCCCTCGATTCGGACCCGATGTAAGTTGACCGTGCAAGCCAGCGTCGCTTAGACACCGCAGGTTGCCAATTACATCGCCGCCATCGCGAGCGACGGCTTTTGATATAACGTAAGCGCGATCCGTCGCGGAACTAAGACCGGCGTCCTGCAGATTGCGCTCGAATGCACGGCAGAACGCGCGCATCTCCACTCTTTTTGTCTCTCCCGCTGTGCTGATTGGAAAATCGGCCCTCGGAGCGACCCAAGCACCGAACTTCGTCGTATCCGTCGCGGAATTGCTGGTCAGCGCTGTCCAGCCGAGGTCCAGAAAGGTTCGGAACCCTTCGCCTGAAAAGCGCGGCAGATCGTGCGCAAGGTAACTAGCTGTCTCCGTGATGGTGATATTGACTGTGGAGAGCGGCGTTCTTATCTGCGTGATGCCAGGTCCGAGAAACAAGGCATCTTCGAGTACTTCCCCCCCCCGGAACTTTGCCAAGAACGTGTCGATACTGGTAGCCACGCCCTTCGCTTCAGTTAGGTTCGCAAGCGCACCGCCACTTAGCGCTCCCCCGAAAGCCAAAGCACCCAGATTTACGCCAAGCCCCGAAACCAAGTTGAAGGACGCTTCGACAAGGCTGCTGTCAGTTGCAGGACGTTGGGTATCCCATGAATATCCAACCCGCCCCTCAAGCTGCGCCGATCCTGGGGAGGCCAGATAATGGTCTTGCCCACACCCCATTTTCGTGCGCGCAGATTTGCCGACACCGCCGTCTCCTGTATCGGAATAGGCAAATGGAATGACGGTATGACCGAATTTCGCTGCTGAAGATTGGGTTGCTGCGCCATTTTGGTCTACCGTGAATTCAATCGCGCTACTGGACAGCGAAATGAAATGCGCGAGCTTATAATTCTTATTAAAAATACCGCCGCCAAGCATTCCGTCGTTACCAATCTTGCCGGCTACGTCACTCAGATTGTCGCTGACGACACAGCGGATTTGAACATAGTATTGACCATCTGCCGCAAAGGCTCGGATCGGAACGTCCGGCGATACAGCCAAAGGCTCAGCTACGACCGCTGTTGAAAACGTCGTTATTGCAAGCGTGAGAGATGCGATGTGTCGGAGTGAATAAATGTTCATTATAGACCTCAAAAAAATTGATCACAAAAAACTACTTTGACAACTCAGCATTTTAGAAAACTGATACGACCGCGACAAATATCTGTTTTACTGTTGCGCGATTACCCGAACCGATCAAGAGAAACTATCAAATAGGATTGTTCGTTCAAAAAGAGCATTAATGGTTGGCTTCGTCATTTCTCTTTCACTCTTTCCAACCCGTGATGAATGTTTTTACATCGCCATGCGACTTGGGAAATCTAGATTACATCCTCTTATCAATTGGAGAACAGCCAAATTTCAAAGCCATGATTCTTCGAAGGGCACGTCGTGCCGTTCGTCCTCGATAGCTCAGACATTTATACGCAGTTCAAAATCAGTTGCTATCGGCTCAGAGCTATCGTTCGCTGCGCCGCGTTCACTGTGCTTATGTTCAAGGTCCGCTCCTTCTTGAATTGAAGTCAGGCTTCGCACTTGCAGCAAAGGTCCGCAATACGCCCTTATTGTCGATCGACGTGATCGGCCCATACCCCTTCTTTACAGTATTGTTTTACAAGATGGCCATCACCGCCCCGCCCAAGATTGCATCTGCCGCAAAACATGTTGCGCAGCACAACTTCGGGCGTCCTGATCTTCGATCACAACAGCTTTGAGAAACTGCGCCTTCAGCTGAGGGCCTTTTTCTATTTTGGACGCCACAAAGCTCAGAGCTTCATTCAACGCATCCGTGCGCACGTCGAGTTCGATGCAGGTATCAGCCGCATTTTCGATCATGCTTAGCGCCGCCTCCAGTTCAGAAACGCGCAAAATTTCTTCTGACCAGCTGCCGCCAAAAGCGACATTTTTCAATTGTGTTTTCAAATCAACCATGAGAACAAATATAGAACATTAAGCAGTTTTTGGAAGATACAGGATTTAGGCTATGACCCCGATGCGCTGTCTATATCTGGATATGAACGCCTTTTTTGCCAGCGTTGAGCAACAGGTTGATTCTCGGCTTAGAGGGCGGCCCGTGGCGATCACTGCGCTGGAGACTGGCCCGCACAACAATTGGGCTGGGGCCGTTGTTGCCGCCAGCTATGAGGCTAAGGCACAGGGCGTCAAAACGATTATGCGTGTTGCTGAAGCACGTCAAATCTGCCCTGACATCGTGTTTCTGCAAGCCCGCCACAAGCTCTATGCGCGGGCCAATCAGGCGATTTCCAAAGCTATAGATACCATCGCAGAGGTAGAGCGTGTCCGTTCGATTGATGAGTTTCAAATCGCCCTTAGCGGCAGAACCAGTGCGCTCCCTGCCGCGCTGGATTTGGCCCGCGATATTAAGAAAATCATTCGTGAAGACGTGGGCAGTCAGCTGCGCTGTTCGATTGGAATTGGGCCAAATCATTTACTCGCAAAGATTGCTGGGAAATTGGAAAAACCCGATGGCCTGCAATGGCTCGCACCTGAGAATATGCCAGAGGCTATTGCGCATCTCAAACTGGACGATTTGCCCGGAATTTCACGCGGCATGAGCGCGCGTTTGGGCAAGGCGCATGTCTGGGGCATTCATGAGCTGTATGCGCTCGATCCACGACACGCCCGCATGATTTGGCGCTCCGTTGAGGGCGAGCGTTTTGTGCGCGGCCTACAAGGCGAAGACATCCCGTTGATCGAAACCCAGCGCAACACCTACGGGCAATCCAAGGTGCTTGCCCCAAAGTACCGCCCTGCCCCAATGGCCGTGCGTGTTGGCCGTTGGCTGGTCGAACGGGCAGCGGCACGCATGCGACGTGACGGCTATTGCGCGGGGCGGATTTCCATTCATATCGGCCTGTGGAAACGACACGGGCATCATTGGCAGCAAACGCTCAATCCAAGCCAAGACACGCGTGATTTTCTCGACATCTTCGACGCCCTCACGGCGCAGTTTGCCAGCAGTCGCACTCAAGCCACATCGATCGGGATCAACCTCACGAACCTTGTTTTGCTTAGCGAGCGGAATGGCGAACTGTTTTTGCCACTTGCCCCAGGGCAAAACAGCAAACGCGAAACGCTGTCTGCCACCATAGATCGTATTAATCTGCGGTATGGCAAGACCGTCATTAAATACGGTCAGCAGCAAGAGCATTTGGGGTTCTTTGATAGGGGATGAAAGGCAGGATGTGAACTTGCGCTGCAGTGTGAACTAAGGTCTGTTTTTGGAAGAAACAGCAAAGAAACCATAGCTATTCACAAATACCGTGGCGCAATCGGTTATCAACCATTTTTCAAGAACCCACAGAAGTGACATTCTGCATTATTGATTGCCAAACGCTCACTCAACAGCCGCATCGGGCGTGAAAATCAATCGATAGTCACTCAATTCACTTTGCACCAAGACATAAATTTCGTCAGGTGGAGTTACCAGCGCATGCTGCATGACCAGCGGGTCGACCCCCATTTCGTTTAGGTAGGCCATGACTGCGCCTTGCCCCCTTTGAATATCCTCAACGGCGAGGAATGCAGGCAAGACCGTATTCACGTCAAAAAAATGTTGGTGTACACCGACCTGCGCATCGATATCGACCGTGCGTGCGACACCGCTGGCAAGGATATATGGGCAGGCTGATAGACAGATGTCCCCTGCTTCCAAGACTGTGTCCAAATTTTCTTGGCGCAGCCGCTGACCAATCAGCAACGCGTCTGAGACCGACCCGCCGGGTGAATTGAGCCGTACAGTTCCGAAATCGGTTCCCTCGGCTTTTAAAAATGTCTCAAACCGTTCTGCATCACCCGCAGAAATAGCGCCGGTCATTGTTAATCCAGCACCATCTCTGCCGAACACCAGCCGAGTTGGCATGTCGCTGGTAGATGTAAAAGGTCGCTGCGGACTTCCTTCACGCGCAGGCGCAAGTGGCATATCCGCAGGACGATACCGGCGCGTCTGGTCGCCTGGGTTTACGGGTTGATCAAACCGTGGCTGCGTAGATGGCAATCCGATGGTTGGAATGGCGCGCCAAAAATCCCCTCCCATCAACAATACTGCCAACACCAATTGCACGCCAAGCACACCGTAAATTACTGACTTAGCAGTAATCCTGCGCCGCTCCGGCAGTTTAATCTCGTCAGACATCCGCTGGCTTGTCCTGATCCGACGGGGCGGTTTCCCCGTTTGTGCCCTGCGGCTGAGGAATTGCAGACACATCGGACGCACCCTGAGCATGACGCAGTGCGCCATCCATTTCAGTCACCGCACTTAACGCTGCGCGCAATTCAGAGATTGTCATTGTATCCTCTATGCCAACTCGCGACTTACCCGACCGGATTGCGGCGTGAGTGATAGCAAGTATGAATACCAGCACCGCTGGCAGCAGATCGATTGCGATTGCTCCCGCCCAACTTGGCGCGAAATTTCCAGCGTAGCGGATTACCGCATCGGCGGTGCTGATTGGTGTATAAATAATTTCATTCGGCGGAGGCATGGCAATCACTGTATCAGCTGCGCGACGCAATGTTTCAGCCCGCTGTCCGAGGACTTGCAAGACCGACCGGATCGTGGATTGCTGGCCCGCGCGAGTTTCCACCGTGCGCCCGTCAAGTTCTGGCAAAACAACCGATGCGCTGAGGTCTTCGGCGGCACGATTGACCAACTGTGCAACAGACAATTGGCGCAATTGTGTGATGACACCCGACAAGCGTACCGCTTCCTCGCTAAACTGCACAGAACGCACCTCGATTGGACCAGGTTCAACCGTCAATGCGCGCATGTGACTTAGTATCTGGTTACCTTCTATAAAGGCAGCTGCGACGAGTGGCTGCTGTGACGCGATCTGCGTTTCCAAGCCCAACAGTTCATCTGATTTTTGACGCAAGACACGAAACACGGCCCCTCGCCCAGCAAGGCCCGACAGGTCACCAGTCGCTTCCTGTTCGGACAAATCCTCAAATGACTGGCGGACCCGGGATACGTCCCGCTCCAAACTTTGCGCGCTAACCGCGATCTCGTTCGCCTGTTCAAGCGCTGTCTGGTAATCTTGAACGGTCGTGGCAAGGTGTTGTTCAACAGCAGCGGCCCCCGCCAAGGCTGCGGCATTCAGCCATGATGACATTGCAATGATCGCAGCCGATCCAAGCAGCATCGCCACAAACAAACCCAGTCGCGCTCCAACCGTGCGCACAGCTGGCAACAAGCGTATGAGATAAGACCAGAAGACGAAGATACCGACCGAAACAGCGATGGAATAGCTGATCGCGGCGAAAAAGCTCAGCGCTCCGTTGTCGTCTAACAGCGACGTAACCCCAAGATATGTGTAAATTCCAGATGCGACAGCCAGCACACCGAGTGCCGCTGCAGAAAAACTGTCCAGCCAGCGGAGGTGGGCTTCGAGTTCTGCAGCATACCGCACGCCTTGTGCTTCTGCGCGCGTCAATTTTTCATTGTCCATCAAATTCTTACCCTATTCCCACGTCATCGATATGGCATTTTGTACAACAGTTTCCAGCGAGAAGCTTAATTGATTTTCATCAGCATCATGTAGATGGCAATTGGAACTTGATGCTTAGTGAATGGAAAAGGCAGTAGTTAAAACTCCACATTAATCGCGAAAGTAGATGCGTAATTAAGCGCTGTCATTAGCCGATTGCAGCAATAACGGCTACTTCGAACCATTCCTGTAGCTTTACACTTGGGCGGATTGCCGACATTCGCTGCGCTCAGCACCAACGGCAGCTATGCGGACAAACCGACATTGCCGTTCGCGTGGTCAACGGCTGCTTTTCAGTTACTGCATCTGCAGCGAAAAACACCATAGGTGAGAACCGGACCTTCGCTGCTGTTGCGATACTGAGAATCTTCAGGAAAACAGGCAGCAACCAATTTCGGACGAGAGAGCCTTTGTGCAACAAGCCCTTCTACAGAGAGCATCAGTGAAAATCGCTTGAAATGCCTTTGTCTTGTAGTCAAATTAGCCGCAAACCGATTTTACTTGGAGATATTAAACTGCAAAATTCTAGTGACATTCAACCGCTTCCAGAACTTCAGATCAACGACGATGGTTTTATCTGGAGAGGCAGCCATCATCAGCATGGTGATATTGCATCGATCCGGTTCTCGGCAAAGGTCACGCAGAATTCGGTCAATGGTATTCCAACTGGAAAGACCTACCAGTCCCAGCTTTCTGTAAAGCTAAATTCAGGTTCTACAATCTCAATCACTGGTCCTAGTCGTGCAATCAGAAGCGGGCTCAAGAAGGAGACTTTTGACGGCATGCAGCAGGCAAACGCTATCCTGTCGCATTTTTCCTTGGCACAGCGGTTAGCGCCAATGGAACATGAGCTATCAAAAAAGGGTTTCTTCTCGTTTTATGGCTATCAAATCAGCCGGTCCCGCGAGGTCTTTAAAGGAGGCCAGCTCGTAGCAAGACTGGATGATCCTGACATATCTTTTTTCAAAGAACCCTTTTCCGTAGTGATCCGTCGTAAGAAGAAGGGGTTTGGAGCAAAGTTGATTGGGATGGTGTCAAACGATGACATCCAAATATCTCTGGAATGGGATCAAGATTGCTTCCTTTATATGCTTAAAGCAGCCACGGCTTATGCTTGGAAGGACTCTCCACCACCAGAGAAACCGATCAATCGCAAGGCCGTATTCTATCGAACAGTTTTAAGGTTTGGGGCCAGTCTTGCGATGGCTGACGGTTCGGCAGATGCCAGCGAACTTGCACAACTCAAGAACTTCTTTGATATCGGCCCGGACACGGTTCCTGACGCTGCCCGCCTTTTCAACGAAGAACTTCGCGTTCAGGCCTCGGTGGAAACCATCCTGTCTGAATTTTCCAAAGTCTTTGCCGATGCAGTTGAGCTGCGTGAGACGTTCTTGGTCGGGATGTGTACTGTCGCACTGGCGGACGGGCACCTCCACGATGGCGAGCTTCGGAAGTTGCGCCTTGCAGCTTCAGTGCTTCGCTTGGGAGAGGAGTCCCTTGCGCGCGCTTTCCTTGCGGCAGGCTTCGACTTCGATGCTTTCGTGCGCGGGAACCAATCAGGAGCTGGATCAACCAGAAAATCAGACCAAAATACTCTTGAACTGCAGGTCCTTGGTCTTAAATCGGGTGCTACGCCAGACCAAATCCGTGCAGCATATCGTGAGCTGGTGAAGCGATACCATCCCGACCGTCTACGCGGTCAGGGGCTACCGGAAAACGAAATCGCGAAATCTGAGGCAATCCTTAAGAGGATAAATGTTGCCTATGATCATCTTGCCCGTCCGAATCCCCGCACGGCTTAACCGATCAAAACGAAGAAGCTGAAATTGAACGGGTGTCCATATTGCCGCCTGTCTGACGGATCAATTCAACAGTGTACCCTCTATAATATCCGCCACTAAGGTTGAAGTTGAATATATCAGACGAAGCTTGGTAACTGGTCATGCTTCCAGGGCCAAACAAATGTTGCATACCACGCCAAGTCTCACCGGCTGCGTAGCGCATGCGATACTGGCCAGCAGGCACCTCAACCTCAATTCGTTGCCCGCCTTTAACAAAAATACCGACCCTATCTACGCCGGTGACGTTATCAACCAACTTGACGAAGTAATCACTACCCGGAGAGGTTATTATCTCAAAGGGGTGATTACCGCTAACTCCGGTTCTGTTGAACATAATTCCCGCAGCCTGAAAAACTTCCGGTGGAAGGGGTGCGGTGGGTACCGGCTGTGTAGTAGGCGATGCTGCTGTTTGTGACGGAGACCGGCGGCCACTTTCATTGTTTGAAACAAAAAGGGCGACGACGATCCCTGCGACAACAAGGCCTATAATTAACTTAGCCTTTCCCGCACGTTCCTCTGGCGTAGGCCTCCGAGAGGGCGTGGTAGTTGATTGTCTTGTCGGAGGTCGCCGTGTTGTCGCTGATGTCTTAGATGCTTCTTCAGGGAATAGTTTCGCCTTGCATTTCGCACATTTTGCTCGGGATCGATCCGCGGTTGCGGAGACCCTGTTCTTAGTGCCGCATTCAAAGCAGAGGTAAACGTCATTGGTCATTCAGATTTCAGTCCATCATTAAGTCGTAGCTATCGTAGAATAATTTTGCAGGGCTATAATAGGACTACAATTCCAGATTTTTCAGAGCTAAGCAATCGACTTCAGAATTGGGAGGTGCTGATTGGACCTGTAGCACTTTTGTACCGCCCCTAGTGCTCGCCTAAGCCACCTTCCATTCAAAAGCGCCCGAGCTTTGCCTAACGCTTGCTGCCGACGCCCGTTTCAGGCCGATATTCCGCGAGTGAACTTCTGGTTCTCCGAAAGCGGACTTTAACTGCGGCAAAGAAAGTCGGTAAAGTGGGCTCAAAGCTGTCGTTAGACGCGTACGGCATGAAGGTCGGCTCAGGGCCGTTCGCGTCGATCGACATAATCGGCGGAATGCAGACATTCGCTGCAGGTGCGAGGAGACCACGACGTGCTGGGAGAAGCAGACCTTCGCATTGACGGCAAACCGGTGGATGGTTGTCGACTAGTGCCAGATCGGTTGTTGTTACAGTATAAGCGATGGAATCTCTGGTGAGTCGATGCTAACAGATTGCGTCTTAATTGCATGTAAGACGCCGCAATTGGCGTAACTAATCGGGTATTACTTTGCTAGACGACCGGAAAGTAAAAAAGGCCATCCACAAAAGCCAAAAAGCTGCACTCCAAAGGAGGCGCAGTTGCTTAACAATTGGATGCTCTAAGATTTCGATTAAGTCCCATCAAATCTCAGCTTCGCACTTAAGATCAATTTCTTCTGAGAAGGGAAAAGTGCTGCTTTCAATGCCGCAGCGAGGCAAGCCAACCTTTTCTAGCTCGAGCGATCTATATCGTGAAGTAAATATGTCCTCAGCGCTTACAGTCGGTTGCTTTTGTAGCCAGTGTGACGATCAAATCTTCAGAACACTTGATGCTGGAACAGGGGACACGACAAGGCGCATGTTGTTGCTTCAGGCCTATAGAAGTGCAGGATACATGCTTGGACAGACTCGGATCGACTATGAAACTATGCTCGGCACCCACAGAGAACTGGGCACGCCACCGTCGCTGGCTCCTACGTGGCGGATCAAAGATCGACGCATAGCTTCCAATCTGAAAGAAGAGGCTGCTTATTCAATCCATGGCGTCAGATATGTGTTGGACGCACTGAAGGCAGCGATTTATGGAGAGGCAAACAACGTCAAGGTTTTGTATACTAGCCCCCAAAAAATCGAACTGGAAATGTTACTCTCGTCAGCTTGTTACATAAATTCAGGCCTGTTCGGCATGCCATTGGGAATGAACTGGAACAACTCCGGCGAAGGGATGCCTATCTGCTTCCTAAGCTTGCTCCCGCTGAATGGTAGGCACGTTTTGGGTATTGTATATTTTGATCGCCATCGCCAATTTGTATTGGCGCAAGTTAAGCGGTTTCTAACACTGTCCGATCATGAGAAGGGTTTTCACTTATTTCGACTTACCAGTGCAAACAATTTCGGATTTGCGATGTCTCCTCGCTCCTATGAGCTTGTTCGAACAAGATTTCCTGACATCGTAGATAACATCGCAATGGATGTTCGAAACATGTTAGCGAATAGGCTGGGTCAAGACTGGACCAATTATCATGTACCAAGAACCTTTCCAAAGCTCGTACTCTAAGGCCGCAATGATCGTTCAGGTGCCAACAACATGACTATCAAGGATAGGGGTATATTCCAGGTCACGTTTTGCATCGGCAACGAAGGGCCTGTATGGAGAAGCTGCATCGCAGCATCTCGAGTGCGCGCTGTACGTCCGGAATGGGCCGTTCGCGTTGATCGGCACAACGGGCGGTATGCGGACATTCGCTGCGCATTGCATCGAGGTCTGCTCTACGTATTTTCACAAAAGTAGCCATTCACCTACTTTGTTAAAATATTGCCAAACCGCAGGATATTATTCCGGAGCACACACTTCGAGGTTGTAAGCGTAGTTGAAACCGTGTCTCATGCTAGTGTTAGTATTGCCGAGAGATATATTGTGCCTAATCGTTTCATTTTTAGACAAGTTTACTTTGGTGATCTGCCGACTTTCCTTGCTGATGGCGAAATTAGAGCGAAGAACCACGGCTCTCCCCAACTCTGCCACCAAACATCGTATCAAGAAATCGTAAACCGGCGCGGCACCAATGAATTCCCAATGCCATGCGGTGGTGTCGTCAATGACTACGTGCCGTTCTATTTCTCGCCCCTCACCTCGTTCACCTACGCGATCCATAGTGGTAATGTTCCGCTAATTTCCCCTAGTGGAATGAATCTGGGCATAGCGCAGGATGAAGAGCGAATATTTTTTGTTTGCCAGACGGAAAACCTCCGCAACAGTGGATTGGACTACTGTTTCAGCGACTTTCCACTAAATTCCCAAGTCCCAAAACCGGTTCTTGAACAAAATATTGACAATCTGGAACAGCATGTGCATTGGGGCGTGTTTGATGACTACCCAATGGCCAGTCATATCCCTGAAGTTAGTTACGGTGGCGTTTGTCAGTATTTTAAGAACTCGGACAACCCACCCGAACGTCAACTTCGCAGCCAGAAGAGAATGGCCGAATTTTTGGTTAAGGGCGCGCTTTCGCTGGAGTACATTTGCTGTATCGTTGCCAAATCAGTAGAGATGCGAGATAACTTACGAACTACTATGAATGCTTCTGACTGGAACATTCCCATTTTATCAAAACCCGGGTGCTACTTCTAATGGCTATGACATTTAAAAAAGGTGACATGTTCAACGAGCAGGTTGAGGCTGTGGTGAATACTGTCAATTGCGTCGGCGTCATGGGAAAAGGGGTTGCGCTGGAGTTTAAGAACCGCTGGCCAGCCAATTTCAAAGCTTACAAGAGAATCTGTGAATCTAAGGAGTTAGTGCCTGGTCAGATGTTCGTTTTTGACACTGAAGAACTTTTTGCATCTGAAGGCCCCCGTTATTTGGTCAACTTTCCGACCAAAGCGCATTGGAGGTCAAAGTCCAAGATTTCGTATATTGAAGACGGCCTTGATGCTCTTGTGAAAGCGATTAGTGAGCACGGAATCAAGTCCATCGCAATCCCACCTCTCGGATGTGGGAATGGTGGTCTGGACTGGGCTGACGTAAGACCTTTGATCGTGTCAAAGCTGGAAGGTTTACAAGATGTCGAGATCGTTATTTTCCCACCAATGGATGCCGTAGACGAACCAGAGCATGCCCATTCCAAATTGACCATGACTTACGCAAGAGCGATGTTGCTGAAGACTCTCAATGACCTTGAAAGGTTTTTTGATGGTTCCTTTGATCGGATCTCGCTACAAAAGCTTGCCTATTTTCTCCAGGCATTGGGAATTGATTTGAAACTGAAGTTTGCTCGAAATGATCATGGCCCATATTCTGAGATGCTCAAGAAAGCCTACCTTGCTTTCGAGGGCAATGGGATGATCCGTGGCTTCACAACAGATGATCGTCAGGCCCACGTGACGCCCAGTGGGTGTGCAATTGCGGAAGAATACCTCAGCAATCAGGTAGATCAATCGAGTGATGAAACCGTTGGGAGACTGAGCAAGTTGGTTCAGGGTTACGAAAGCCCTTACGGGTTGGAATTGCTGTCGTCAGTGCATTGGCTGGCCCATCACGAGAACCATTGCCCTGTTGAAAAAATCATCGCTGAAATGCAGGGTTGGAATGAAAATAAGCGCAATTCATTTAGCGATGAGGCCATCCGGTCAGCCTATCAACGGCTTCAGGATGATGGGTTGCTGACTTAAATAGCGCGCTTTGTACATGATTTCCACTCGTGGTTTTTTTACTACAGGTCGATTTCATATTCCAATCCATCTTTTACTTTCCGCAATAGATCAACACCTTGAAATGACCATTTCTTGGTAGTACTTTTCCGACCGGTCCTAATTTGGCAACAATATTGATTGTCGCTTGCTCTGATATCCACACCTGTTTCTTCCTTAATTTTGCTCACCAATTTGTAGGCGTGAACCCAATGACTAAGTTCAAGTCGTTGCGTCATCTGAGTCGTTGTTAAGGGATGTGATTGGTTTGGATTGCTGACGCTAGCTATCCCCAAAAGCGTCGGAAGGTAATCGGATTCGCCCGCAACTCGCTCCAGTGTATCGTAGTTTACGGAGACAACCCCTGACGGGATGTCTTCTCGAATGAGTTTCATTGTTCTTGCAGCTAGAGCTCGTATCAATTTTGGATTAACGGATGTTAGGGCCGATTTGCTCTTTAGGGCTTCGAATATCCAAGAAAATTCATTGGTATAGATTGCTCTAGTTCGGTATTCGCGGTCGTCCACAGAAAACGCGACCTGTTCTGGAAGTTGTTTTACCAGCGGCTCCGATTGCCAAAATATTTGATACACATTTGGAATTAGACCGTCTTCGTCAGCGACCAGCTCGCCAATGTCGCGCATGATTGCTTTAACATTGGGGTCTCCAAGGCTATAGCCAAAAATAAATACTGGGTGTTCGGCAAAATAAGTTAGCAGTTTGGCGGACACATATTTTTTCTTCTCGGACCATTCGTTGTAGTCAGCCTCAGTCAACACAATGGTCGATGGCTCACTAACATCTCCATGAATATGAAAAATTTCCCCGAAACTATTCGTGTTGTACCTTAGTATGGTTTGGCCGGTGATCGGTTCATAACCGTCAAAGATTTGTTCCAAAAATAAGTCGTAGTTTGTTGTAATGATGGCATGGGGCTTGACTGCAGCAAGAGCAGAAAGCTCATTTTTGAGTTCTTTGTCGACAGATGTCACGGTTGGAGTAAGCTCTTCAAGGTGCTTGCAGGCAAGATATTTAACAAACGTATCTTTCCCAACAGAGCTAGTGAAAAATTCTTCTGGAAACTCGCTTTTGCCGTCGCTCCACGCCCACTCGAAGACTTCATCGGATAAAGCCGTTCCTATTCGTGCTGGATCACTATCGAATTTCTGACGGAAATACTCGAAGCGTCCCATGCCACTGGGAAGCATAGCGAATATTACTTGCAGCAACTCGTTCCAGTTGGGTGCTCCAAAGTAACGGCGCGAAATGCCGCTCCCAATAAACAAAATTGGCTGACACTCAAACTCCAGCAACAAATCTCTGATCGCTGTGTCCGCGTTTCGCTTGTAAGAGGATTCTGACTTCGAAAGGGTGTCGGACATTGCTTCTCGCACTTTTGAAATATTCGCTAATATAATTGTGCAAATTATAGCAACTTTTGCGTGTGAAGCCCAGAAATTTTCCCCATTTGTAGTTACTTTAGCCCAATGGCTAACTCCGAATGCCTGCTTCTGCGGGCAGAGGAAGGCGCTTTTCCTTTTGCTAGAAAAGTCTAAATCTAGCTTAAGCGTCGGGTGCGCACGTCCGCATAGGCTAGGGAACGGTCATTAGACGCGGTATGCACCAAGGTCCGGTTTGGGCCGTTCGCTTAGGTCGATAACAATGGCGGATTGCAGCAACCCTACCGAACGCCACCTCCGCCAGCTGCCCCACGAACAGCATCCGCGCCGAGGCCCTACACTTGCGCGCCGGATCTAAAAGGGCGTTTCAAAATCGGTACTGAGCTGACTTTACCCCTGCGCGGCTTCAAAGATGCGGCGGCTGTTAGATCACACCTCACCCAGCACCCTCATAACACACTGTATTTGTTGCACTTCCTCACACCCACCCCAAAACGCCAACACCCGCACACCTGCTACAGCTCACAAACCACCTCACCAAACAGCCCACACCCCACAATCTCGGCTGAATTTTTCTGCGCTCACAGAAAAAAATCTCCGCGTAAGGGAAGCACGGGTCTAGGGTCAAAAGCCTTCCGGACTTTTGACCCTCCCCCCCCTTTGGAGGAATGCAGCTCTATTTGCTTGCGGTGGTCGATGCGCCGTAGCCCTGCATCCGGTCCAGAGCATCCCGCAGGGCCGCTCTCAGCGCGGCGCTGTTGCGCGAGCTGACCGTCCAATCATATTTGCGCAGCACTTCACTCATCGACAGGCCCAACAAACACACGGCCCGCACAGCATCCAAGTCCGAGATCATCTTGCACACGCGCCCTGCCCCGCGTTTTGACGGGCGCACCTTGCGCATCGGCATCGCCACGCCGCGACCGACTTTGCGCTCAAGCGCCTCAAACTCTTGGCGGGCTGCCAGTCGCAGAACAACGGCATCCACGCCACCGCCACCACCAGAGACACGTTCGCCGTAAGATGTGCCGCGCAGGTCACCGCCCTGCAGGCCTTCATACAACCCCGCATAGTGGCGCGCCATCGACACCTGCCCCGCGTTGAACGGTTCCTCAAACACGGCCTCCTTGTTCTTGGCTTTGACCTTGGCGTGGGCGTTGAGCGCCTGTGCGCGCATCGTGTCGAACACATCGCAGCGATGCATCACCGAGCGCTTTTGCCAGCCCGCGTGTTGGTACTTGTCCGTTGT
>NZ_FNZV01000018.1 GCF_900109555.1 Pacificibacter marinus
GCATACATCGCATCATAGCCCGCGCGATCAATATGAGCCGAGGCCGTAAATGCCTCATCCGGTGAATAGGTCGTGTCGGTCATGGTGTTCCTCCCTTATGCTGCCACCAATTGGGTTGGGGCTACTTAGAGAGTATTTTACAGCTGTTTCTGTCAAATTTCATGTAACTTACTGTCTGTAATCAGTTTTTTTGTAAAATATTTTTCCAATTTAGCGTATTTTTTGTAAACATGTTTTACTATTGGTAAAATATGTTTGATTTACAAAAGGTTGCAAGATTGCGCATTTCGTGTGTTGCACTGGCTGCAATGGGCGGCATTGTAATGGGGGCGCTAACATGGCTCGTGCTGATATTAAGGCGCAGTGTGCATTCCTGAAAAAAGCCGCCCAACCTTGCGGTGGAGCGACTCAAGACTGGCGTCGTCATTTGGCCGATTTGGACCTTTAATAGGTCGCTCGTCCGCCAGAGAGGTCAAAGACCGATGCTGTGGTAAAGGAATTATCTTTGGTGCACAGCCATGTGATCATGCTGGCCGCTTCGCTGACTTCCAAAAAGCGCCCGCGTGGAATTTTAGACAGCATGTAGTCAATAAACTCTGGTGTGAGTTGATCTAAAATACGGGTTTTGGCAGTCGCTGGGGTTACGCAATTGACTGCGATGTCTTGCCCCGCGTGCTCTTTGCCCAAGGTTTTTGTCAGGCCGATGACGCCAGCTTTAGAGGCCGCATAGGGACCAGCGTTTGGGTTGCCCTCTTTGCCGGCAATGGACGCGACATTCACAACGCGCCCGTAGCCACGTTCAACCATATAGGGCAGTACAGATTTACAGCAGTTGAACACGCCAGTCAGGTTGATTTCCATGACGTCATTCCACGCTTTTGGGTCGTAATCTATGACTGGCGCATTTGGTCCTGCGATGCCTGCGCTGGCAACCAGAACGTCAATCTGTCCCCAGTCTTGGATGACTTGCGCCGCTTGTTTTGCGACTTCATTTAAATCACGCACATCGACGCCATATGCGCGGGCATTTTCGCCAAGTTCATGCGCTGTTTTTTCGGCAAGGCTGTGATCCATGTCCCACAGAGCGACCCGTGCACCCGAGGCAATCATACGTTCCGCCACAGCGCGTCCGATGCCTTGAGCGCCGCCTGTAATAACCGCCACTTGGCCCTCTAAATCATATTGGTTCACATCAATATCCTTTGTTTGTTTACTCAATCTTACGCGCCCTAAAATCATGGGCTCAAGGTAAAGCTTGGGCCTGATTGATTAGAGGAGTTGCTCTTATCTTTAAGGTCTGCTTTAAAATGGTATACCAAATTGGAGCACACTATGGCGCGCTTGAACAGCCTAAACAGTTATGTTTTTTTTGAAGCAGTGGCACGACGCAAGTCGGTGACGCGGGCCGCAGAAGAGTTGTTGGTGTCGCCTTCTGCGGTCAGCCAACAAGTGAAACTTTTGGAGCAGCAACTTGGGATAAAGCTGTTTCGGCGCGAGGGCAGAAGTTCAAGTTTGACGCTTGAAGGCGAGCAACTGTTTAAAGCCAGTTCTGCGGCCATTCGGATGCTGAAAGACGCGCAGCGGCATTTGGGCAAACAGCATGAAGCGCGTCGTCTTAACTTGCGTGTGACACCAAGCTTTGGCGTGCGTTGGCTTGGGCCACGTTTGGCTGATTTCGTGCAAAGCCAGCCAACATGGGATTTGCGGGTCGATGCGGCTCCTGATCCTACTGACTTTGATCGTGAGATCATGGATTTTGACATTCGCTACGGCACCGCTGCATGGGAAGGGTTTGAATGCCAACCCATTTTGTCTGACCAAGTTTTACCATTGTGTGCGCCTGCAATGCGTGATGATCTGCGGGCGCGTTTTGGCACAGATCCTGCGGCGATGCTGGGCGGTGCACGATTGATCGACAGTGCGCGAGCGCTGTGCCAATGGGATTTTTGGCTGCACAGAAATGGATTGTCTGTCGAGTCCAACACCAAATCGATCTTACTGGATCGCTCATCTCTTGCGCTGCAAATGGCCTGCGATGGGGCTGGGGTTGTGCTTGAATCTTTGGCCGTTGCAACGGGTGAGGTTGCGCGTGGTGATCTGGTGCCCTTGACCCCAACTTTGCCTGTTGTAGAATTTCCAGCCTATTGGGTGGTGTGCCCTGCGCGGCATATGAAACGCCGCGCTGTGGCATCGTTTTTGACATGGATTTCTGAGCAAGCGGACCTTCACAAAATCACAACATCAAGCATCATGGAACAATATGATTTGAGTGTTGATGTGTTGCAATCACCTGCGGATGAGCTTGGCGGGCAGGGCGCAGGCACAACGTAGCTTTGATGCCGCAAGAGTGCTGCGGCACCACATTGGATCAATGTATGAGGGAGCCACCATTGACGTCAATTTCCGACCCCGTGACATAGGCCGATAGCTGTGACGCTAAGAACAACGCGCAGCCTGCAACGTCTGATGCTTGGCCAGCGCGCGCCATTGGGATGCCTTCGACAATTTGCGCTTTGATTTCATCTGTCAGCATTCCGCCTGTGATATCTGTCGCAATGAACCCGGGGCAAATGGCGTTTGAACGCACGCCATCAGGGGCCAGTTCGCGAGCCATGGCTTTGGTCAGACCCAAGATGCCTGCCTTGGCAGCTGAATAGTGTGGTCCGCCAAAAATACCGCCGCCGCGTTGTGCGGAAACTGACGACATATTCACAATCGATCCGGTTGTACGTGACCGCATATGTGGGATGATCGCTTGCGACATGTATAGCGTACCGCGCAGGTTCACATCCAACACTGCATCGTAGTTTTCAGGCGCAATATCCATCAGCTTGAGCGGCTGAGTTATGCCCGCATTGTTGACTAAAATATCGACCTGACCAAAGGTTTCGATCACGCTATAGGCTGCCGCTTCGCAGTGAGCTTTGTTGGTGACATCGCAGGCCAATCCAATGTGATGTCCCGCCTGATCGCCACCTAAATCGGCTGCTGCATCTTGGGCTTGGGCTTCATTCAAGTCTAAAATTGCGACACGCGCGCCATGCTCGGCAAACAGTTGAGCTGTGGCTTTGCCAAGCCCCCGCACTGAGGCCGCACCAGTGATGATTGCGGTTTTTCCATCGAGAAGTTTCATATCTATTTTACATCCATGATTTGACTTGGGCTGCGATAGCATCTGCTGTCAGCCCGTATTGGTGGTGCAATGTTGGTAATGCGCCCGCATCGAGCATCTCATCGGGCAGGGCGATGGATTTGAATGGCACAAATACGCCGCTGCGCATCAACTCTGCGCCGACCGCTTCGCCCAAGCCACCGATAATGGTGTGGTTTTCAGCCGTTACCACAAGGCGTCCCGTTTTGGCGGCTTCGCGTTTGATGGTTTCCACATCGAGCGGTTTAATGGTGGGGCAATGCAGCACGGCTGCATCGATTCCATCGGCTTTGAGGCGCTTGGCAGCATCAATCGTGCGCATGGTCATAAATCCTGTGGAAATGAACAAAACATCATTGCCGTCATGGATCATCTTGGCTTTGCCCAATTCGAATTTATAACCGTATTCAGACAAAACATCAGGTACTTTGCCACGCAAAAGGCGCATGTAAACAGGTCCGTTGTGATCTGCGATGGCGCGGGTGGCTTGGTCGATATCCGTGGCATCACAAGGGTCCACGATGGTCAGGTTTGGCATGCCGCGAAAGATCGCCAAATCTTCGGTGGCTTGATGCGAGGGGCCATATCCTGTGGTTAGTCCGGGCAGAGCGCAGACGATTTTGACTGGCAGATTTTCTTCGGCGATTGCCATGAAGATAAAATCATAGGCGCGTCGCGAGGCAAACACGGCATAGGTGGTTGCGAATGGCGTAAAGCCTTCGCGGGCCAAGCCTGCCGCAGCTGAGATCATCACCTGTTCGGCCATGCCCATTTGGTAAAACCGATCTGGGTATTCTTTGGCGAAAACATGCAGGTCGGTGTATTTCGACAAGTCAGCTGTGAGCCCAACAATGTCGTCGCGGGTCTTGGCCAAATCGCACAAGGCATGACCAAAGGGCGCAGAAATCGTGTTGCGGCCTTCACTGTCGAGCGAGGCGATCATTGCAGATGTTGTCAGTTTTTCACCCCCATCAGAGGCAGGTGTAGAGCGAGGCGCGAATTTCGATTTGCGGCGTGAAAGCGGACCGATGGGGGCTTCATGAGGCACAGAAAAGGTCATTGGGGCATATCCTTGTCTAGAATGGCGATGGCTTTGTCCCATTCATCGGCTTCGACGCGGATGAAGTGAGTGATGTCGCGCTCTTCCAAAAAAGGCACGCCTTTGCACATCTTGGTGTTGCAGATGATGACACGGGGGCGGGGGTCTTGCAGGGCGCGGGCTATGTCAAAGGCCGCGACCACAGCGTCCATATCGTTGCCATCAATTTCTTGCGCGTGCCATCCGAATGCGGCCCATTTTGCGGCCTCAGTCCCGCGTCCTGTGGCCAAGGCGTTGGTTGTTTTACCGTCAGCTTGTTGGTCGTTGAAGTCCACTATGCAGATCAGATTATCAAGCTTATGCGACACGGCGGACATCACAGCTTCCCATGTTGATCCTTCGCCGAGTTCCCCGTCTGACATGAGATTGTAGATAAAAGCAGGGTTGTTTTTGCGTTTGAGGCCAAGGGCCGATCCTACAGCAATTCCCAGCCCGTGGCCCAATGAACCACCGGTGATTTCCATGCCGGGTGTGTAGGCTGCCATGCCTGACATGGGCATGCGGCTGTCATCCATGCCGTATGTTTCAAGCTCGTCATCGGGCAAAATGCCTGCTTCGATCATCGCGGAATACAACGCAATTGCGTAGTGGCCGATGGATAAAAAGAACCGATCGCGGCCTTCCCATTCTGGGTCATCAGGGCGATGTGTGAGAGCGTGAAAATAGGATACGGCTAAAACATCAGCGACACCAAGAGCTTGGCCGATATAGCCTTGTCCTTGAACTGCGCCCATGCGCAGGGCTGTGCGCCGAATGTTCCACGCGCGGCGCGCGAGGCTGGTGTTAGAGTGATGTTGGCTTGTTGGGTGGGCCATGGTGTGATCCCCTTTGAAAATACCGCAACGACAAGGTTGGGGCATCAAAGGGCAAAGCTTGATTGAGGTCTATCATTTAACCTTAATCATAAATTAAGATGAGCTTAATCGTTAGGCGCGCTAACGTCTGCTTCACTGGCATATTTATCGCGAATGTTTTCGATCAGCGCATCCAAGTGCTCGTTGATATGTTTATATGTCAGGTCAATATCGCGCGACTGCAGCGCAGCCATTATTCCACCATGCTGACGTTTGACCCGATCAGAGCTTTCTTTGCGGCTGGCGGACAAATAGCGGGCACGCCACAGGCGACGTACAAACGCGCTGTGGGTTTCTGCCAGCACAGCATTGTGTGACGCAGCAGCGATGGCCATGTGGAATTCCATATCAAATTCAAAGAAATCAATCTTGCCAACCTTGCCTTGGACCAGAGCCATATTGTCATGCATGGCTTGGAGTTTAGCGATATCTTTGTCCGTGGCGTGTTTGCAGGCTAATGCGCCACACCGCAGTTCCAGAGCCGTAAGAACCTCAATAACATCTGAAATTTCTTCAAAGGATGGGTCGGCAACAATCGGGCTGCGCGATGGCCGTAAAAGCACAAGACCTTCTTTGGACAAAATCCGAATAGCTTCACGCATAGGGGTGCGCGACACATCCAATTCTATGGCGTGATCGCGCTCTTTGATTTGCTGTCCGGGCGCAAGCGTGCCTTTTAAAATGTCACGGCGCAGCTTGTCGGCGATTTGTTCCGGCAGTGTTTTGTCAGTCATATGTTTCAAGGCCTAGGTGTTTATGGTGGTTTTGCCAACTTCCTGTTGTTGCGCGATATGGGGCTGTTGACCAGACTAAAATAATATTTCCATTTGGTATACCAAATTACTGTTGATTGTCGATAGCGACATCGCTAGCGTTATCGGCGATGGTATACCATCTAGGCGGCCGAGTGAGGATTCGGCTGATGAAAATAACGCGGCGCAAACGCCGTAAGGGAGGACGACGAATGAAACTTAAAACACTTTTGACTGCGACTGCTGCAGCTGCTCTGCTGGCCGGAGCTGCAAGTGCACAAACACATTTGCGCATTCAAACACACTACGCCACTGAGCACCCATCCGGTAAGCTCGCGGCACAGTTTGTTGACGATGTTCAAACAATGTCTGGTGGCGAGATCACCATTGAAATGTTCTATTCTTCATCTGTTGTTGCAACAGTTGAAACATTTGATGCTGCTGTAAACGGCATTCTTGATTGTGACATGACAGGTGGTGCGTACCAAACTGGTAAAAACCCAGCGTTCCAATTCGTTGGTGACATCATGGGAGGCTACGACACACCTTGGCAGCAGTTGTCTTGGCTCTACTACGGTGACGGTTATGAAGCGGCTCAAAAACTGTACAACGCAGAAGGCATGCAGCTTGTAGGCTGGTGGCTTTACGGCCAAGAATCATTCGCATCTTCACGCCCGATCGCGGGCCCAGAAGATTTGAAAGGTTGGAAATTCCGCTCACCTCCTGGCCTTGAAACAGAGATTTTCACCGAAATGGGCGCAACCCCAATCGTGATGGATTTCACTGAAATCTTTACAGCGCTTGAAACTGGCATCATCGACGGCGCTGATGCGTCTGGTCTTGCCAACAACGTTGGCCTTGGTCTGTACGATATCGTTAAGCACGCCAACTACCCTGGCTTCCACTCTATGCCTTCTGACCACCTTGCGTGTAACAAAGCCGTTTGGGATGGCATGAGCGAGCAAGAGCGCCGCATCATGGACACAGCGATGCAAAAGCTTTCAATGCACACAGCGCTTTCAAATGAAAAGAAAAACGCTGAAGCTGCTGCTATGCTGAAAACGCAAGGCGTGACTTTGTACGATTGGTCTGACGCTGACAAAGCTGATTTCCGTGCCGCAGCTCAACGCGCATGGGATAAGTTTGCTGAAGGTTCGCCCGAAGCTGTTGCTTTGGTTGCAAGCCACCGTTCTTACTTGAAACAACTCGGTTTGATTTCTGAGTAAGATGCGTCTCGCTTAAGAGATCGTGGATATGGGGCGAGCCGGATTGAATTTTGGCTCGCCTTTGTATCCTAAAATTAAAAAACTTATAACAGTGGGGTGTTAAGCACATGGAAAGCGAGAGCATATGGCTCGGTCCAATGCGCAAGCCTGTTCGTCTTGGGATGATCGGATTTGCGATAGCGGCGGCCATTACGTTTGCGTGGATGGCGATTCAAACTTTTGTCGCGACAGAGCCAACGACAATGTACGATATAGTAAGGCCTTCTGGCCATTTCTTGGCGCAGTTGGTTTTATTCACTTTCTCGGGCGCAATTTTATTCACGTCGCTTTACATGTCAGACAGTGTCGGTGCGATTGAATCAAAACCGCAGGGGTTCTTTGATACCCTGTCTTTGGTCTGTTCACGTATCGCTATGATCGGCATCGTCAGCATCGTTTTGGTGATGTTTTACGAAGTGGTATCGCGCTACGCCTTTGAGGCACCAACTCTTTGGGCCAACGAAATGTCGCTGTGGATTGCTGCGTTCTTATTCATGCTTGCAGGGCTCTACGCCATGCAACAACGAAGCCACATTCGCATTTATGTCATTTACGACATCATGCCACGTTGGTTTCAAAAGATGGCTGATATCATTTCAGTGTTCTTGATTTGGGTCTTCTCCTTTGCCCTTGTTTGGGGTGGATATAATGAAGCCCTTCTTAAATTCTCTCGGATGGAAACTTTTGGTACAGCGTGGGATCCGCCCATTCCTGCCACGATCAAGCCTGCCATTTTGATCATTATCTGTCTTGTTGCGATGCAAGCCTTGTCAAATCTGATCGCAGATTGGCACAAAGCCCCCGCCGCACATGACGAGATTGATGAAACGGAAATTGAAAACATCCGCGCTACGCTGAGGGAAGATTAATATGGAATTTTTGGAAGCCTTTGCGTGGATGAAGGTGGCTGACATTGGCACCATCTCTATCCTACTTTTGCTTGGCATGTTTGCGCTCTTGGCGCTTGGTATGCCGCTTGGGTTTGCATCAGCGTTTTTGGCGGTTGCCACGCTGGTCATGAAGTTCGGTCCTGAACTGATGTTTAGCGATTTTGGACGTGGTCCATTCAACGTTTTGGGGCAAGCCGTATATAGGCAGCTGACGAACTATGTTTTGATATCGGTACCGCTGTTTATCTTTATGGCATCCTTGCTGGAACGCTCAGGTATTGCGCGTGACATGTATTCATCACTCAATGTGTGGATGGCACGGACACGCGGCGGTATTGCCATCGTGACCTCTATCATGGCGGTCATCATGGCAGCTATGTCAGGGATTATTGGCGGCGAAGTTGTGTTGCTTGGTCTGATTGCTCTGCCACAGATGTTGCGTCTTGGCTACAACCAAAACCTTGCGATCGGGACGATCTGTGCTTCAGGTTCTCTTGGCACCATGATCCCGCCGTCCATTGTTTTGATCATGTACGGTCTCATCACCGAAACTTCGATCAAAGCCTTGTTCACGGCGTCGTTCTTGCCTGGGTTTATGCTGGCCACGTTCTTTATTCTGTACATTGTCATTCGCACGCGGATGAACCCATCTTTGGCGCCTTTGCCAGAGCCTGATCCCACTGCTCCACACGGATCTGAGAAAAGCTTGATGTTCCTTGGCTTCATGGCAAAATTCGCCATGTGGGTTTCTGGCGTCATCTTTGCCCGTGCCGTATTCTTTACGCTAATGGGGTCAAACAAAGTGACCGAAGGCGTTGACCCGATCTTCCTTGGGATGGTCAGTGATCTGCCATACATCGTTGGGGCGTTTGCTCTGTGCTTTGTTGTCGTGCGCTATATCGTTGGCCCAGAACGTACTGCAACAGGTTGGGAAATGGGCAAAGGTCTAATCGCGCCGATCGTTGTGATTGGTGTTGTGCTTGGGTCCATCTATGGTGGCATTACAGGCATTACAGAAGCTGCTGGTATGGGCGTGATCGCTGTGTTTGTGATCAGTGCTATTCGCGGCGAGATGACCTTTGACATCGTTTACGACAGCTTGATGCGTACATTGAAATCGACAGGTACAATCATCTGGGTGACGATCGGTGCTGCCGCTTTGGCTGCCGCTTACACTCTCTCGGGTGGTCCGACGTATGTAGCGAACATGATCGTGGGGGCTGAATTGCCGACCATGGGCGTGATCCTTGTGATGATGCTGATCTTCCTTGTGATGGGCATGTTCATGGACTGGATCGGGATCGTGCTTTTGATCATGCCGGTATTTTTGCCCATCGTTCTCAAATTGCCTATCGATGAGATCGGCGTCTTGGGTGGGCTAGAATCCAAACATGTGGGTATCTGGTTCGGTGTGGTGTTCTGTATGAACATGCAAGTATCGTTCCTGTCTCCTCCCTTTGGTCCTGCAGCGTTCTATTTGAAATCTGTCGCACCTTCGCACATCACTTTGGTCGATATCTTCAAGGGCTTCTTGCCATTCATCTTGATCCAATTGTGCGCCTTGGGTGTCTTGCTTGTTTGGCCACCGATTATTGCGGTGTTCTTGTAAGATTATTCTGCGGTTTTGATCGAAGATTAAAGCTGTAATTCTAGTACGTTAAATTTACACCAATTGCCGGAGCGATGCGTTCGCTCCGGCTTTCTCTCTAGTCTTGTGCCACACTGAAAAGCTATCAATTCGCGGGTGAATTCCATAATGAACACTGTAAGACTCTCCGAGCGCGACAATGTCGTGACTGCCATCCGTTCGCTGCAAGTTGGCGAAAGTGATGCGACCCAACTTATTCCGCGGGGTCATAAACTTGCCTCTGAAAATATCGCCAAAGGCGCAGCTGTTTACAAGTACGCTCAAATTATCGGGTATGCAGCGGAAGACATCGCCAAGGGCGCGCATGTCCACATACATAACCTAGATTTTCGCAACGTTGACCAAGAGCACAGTTTTGGATCAAACTTGCAGAAGCCGGCACCCGCTGCCAAACTTGACACATTCATGGGCTACAAACGCCCCTCCGGTCGTGTTGGGACGCGCAATTTCATTGCCGTTCTAACATCGGTTAACTGTTCTGCTACGGCTGCAAAACTGATCGCGGCGCATTTCACCGACGAAAAACTGAGCGCCTATCCAAATGTCGATGGCGTTGCCGCGTTTTGCCATGGCACAGGCTGCGCGATGGGCGGGGATGGCACTGGATTTGAATTGTTGCAACGCACGCTTTGGGGGTATGCGAAAAACCCGAATGTGGGCGGTGTGTTGATGGCAGGTCTCGGTTGCGAAATGATGCAAATCGATTGGCTGATCGAGTCCTATGGGCTTGAACCTGGCCCACGCTTTCAATCTATGAACATCCAAGACGTCGGTGGTTTGCGTAAAACCGTTGAGCTTGGCATCAAAAAAATCGAAGCCATGTTGCCCGTAGTCAATGCTGATACCCGCACCGAATGCCCCGTTTCTGAATTGATGGTGGCGTTGCAATGTGGTGGATCTGACGCGTGGTCTGGCATCACAGCGAACCCTGCGGTTGGCTATGCGGTTGATCTTTTGGTGGCCCAAGGCGGGACTGGCGTCTTGGCTGAAACCCCTGAAATTTATGGCGCAGAGCATCTTTTGACAGCGCGTGCCGCAGATGAAACTATCGGCACAAAACTGATCGGCCTGATTGATTGGTGGCAAGAATACACGACGATCAACAAGGGCAGCATGGACAACAATCCAAGCCCCGGAAACAAAAAAGGCGGTCTCACCACCATCTTGGAAAAATCCTTGGGTGCGGCTGCCAAAGGCGGAACAACGCCGCTAAATGGTGTCTATAAATACGCCGAAACAGTCACCGCGAAAGGCTTTGTCTTTATGGACAGCCCCGGCTACGACCCCGCGTCAGTGACAGGGCAAATCGCATCTGGTTGCAATCTGGTTGTGTTCACAACGGGACGCGGATCTGCCTTTGGGTCAAAACCTGCTCCGACGCTGAAAGTGGCGTCCAACACCGAAATGTACGCACGTATGTCCGAAGACATGGACATCAACGCAGGGCGCGTTCTGACCGAAGGTGCTTCGGTTGAAGAGGTGGGGCGCGAAATCTATGAGGCTTGGTTGCATATGGCCTCAGGCGGTCAATCCAAATCCGAAGCCCAAGGGCTTGGCGATTATGAATTCGTCCCGTGGCAAGTCGGGGCCGTGATGTAATGACAAAAACACCTCTTTGCGTCATCGGTGGAGGGTCTATCGGCTTGCGACACATGAGCGTCGCTCAACTGTCAGACCATGTTGATTTGACCGCCGTGGTAGAACCCGTCGCTGAACGACGCAAAGAGCTTTTGTCATTGGGAATGCCGGCTGTTGCCACGCTGGATGAGGTGCCGAAACATACACGTGGTGCAATTGTTGCGACACCAACAACAGATCACGCGACAACGGCATTGGCTGCGCTGGATCATGGATGGGCGGTATTGGTTGAAAAGCCTGTGACCAGCACTCTTGGCGAAGGCAAAGCGCTGTGTGAGAGAGCTGAGCGTCTTGATCTGCCATTGTTCACGGGCCATCACCGTCGTTGCCATCCGTTTTCTATCGCGGCCAAAGATCATCTACGCGACATTGGCAATATAGTCTCACTGCAAGGGCTATGGTCGCTGCGCAAACATGACAGCTATTACGATGTGGATTGGCGCAGGCGTGCCGGTGCAGGACCTGTTTTGACCAACCTGAGCCATGAAATCGATCTGCTGCGGTTCTTCGCTGGCGAGATTTGCGCAGTTTCAGCTATGACGTCAAATGCGACACGTGGATTGGATATCGAAGATACGGCCTCTTTGAGCTTTCGATTTGAAAATCACGTACTTGGTTCTTTTTTAATCTCAGATGCGGGTGCATCGCCTTGGTCATTTGAGGCGGCGACGGGGGAAAACCCTGATCTTGCGTATTCAGGTCAAGACTCGCTGCGGATTATAGGTACCAAAGGCGCGCTGTCCTTTCCATCGTTGACGCGATGGCATGGGCGTGGCACGGACCCTGTGGAGTGGCGCTCTGCCTTGGTTAAAACCGCGGGGCCTACTTTCGCAAAGGTTGATCCATTGTTGGTGCAAACCGAACGTTTTGCGGCCGTGGTGAACGGGGGCCAAGACGACCTTTTGGCCACGGGACGCGATGGATTAAAAACGCTTGAACTCACCTTGGCGACGCTTTTGGCGGCGCAACATGGCACGACACTATCCCTTGGCCAAGTGCCAGATAATTATAACGGCGGCGCAGTTTAACCGCACCGGTTTAGGACTTCGCATATGTCTCGATCATATTCTCAAACGATTGCCCCGCGAGAAGACAATGTTGGTCTGGGCGTGGCCATGATGGCGCTCGCGATCTTGTTTTTCACCTGCATTGATACCTCTGCGAAATGGCTGATCTTGGCGGGGCTTCCCGCTATTCAAGTTGTTTTCGCGCGATATGCTGTGCATTTTATATTGTCTTTAGTGTTGTTTATCCCAAAAGAGGGGATGAATGCTGTGCGGTCTAAAAAGCCGTGGAAAGAGTTTTTCCGTGCATTGTTTTTATTCGGATCAACCGTCTGCAACTTTACCGCGCTTAAATATTTACCCATCACAGTGACCACGACCATTATGTTTGCTGTTCCTGTGGTGGTCACGCTGTTGGCCATCCCTGTGTTGGGTGAAAAGGTTGGTATTCGCCGTGTGCTCGCTGTTTGTGTCGGGTTCTTAGGGGTGATCGTTGTGATGCAACCTTGGGGAGTCGGGTTCCATCCTGCGATGTTCTTGAACCTCTGTGCACTTGTGCTGGCGGCGATGTATTTTGTGATGACACGGTTGCTTGCAGGTGTTGAGCGTAATTCAACTATGCAGCTTTGGTCATCTGGGCTGGCCACATTGTGTCTTGCACCTGTGGCGTTACCTGTATGGGTCTGGCCGACGCAGGTCATGGAATTTGTCGTGTTGGTGGCAATTGGTTTGTTCGGCGGATTTGGTCATATTTTTGCGACCTCTGCGCACCGGCTTGCAGATGCGTCTATTCTGTCGCCTGTCGTATATATCCAACTGTTTTTGGCGGCGCTTGCTGGCGTCTTGGTGTTTGACACTTGGCCAACGATTTGGACCTTGGCGGGTGGTTCGATCATCATCGCCTCAGGTATCTATATCTGGCAACGCGAACGCCACAAAGCTGCTTGATCCAAAAACGGGCTGCAAGCATACGCTACGCAGCCCGTTTCAGGGAGGATACCTGTGGTTAGCCGCGCCCGATATAGGGCATATTGGTGGCCATAACCGTCATGAATTGTGCGTTTGCACCCTCAGGCAAAGAGGCCATGTGCAGCACTGATTTTGCAACATTATCGACATGCATCACGGGTTCGATTTTAGTCGACCCATCTGCTTGCGGCATGCCTGTGGTCATGGATTGCGCCATATCCGTTAGGGCATTGCCAATGTCGATTTGCCCACACGCAATGTTAAACGCACGCCCGTCCAGCGACAGGGTTCGGGTGAGCCCAAGCACGGCATGTTTGGATGCTGTATAGGGCGAGGACCCGATGCGCGGCACATAAGCAGAGACTGAGCCGTTGTTGATGATCCGCCCACCTTGCGGTGTTTGATGGCGCATCAGGCCAAAGGCTGCGCGCGCAGCGATAAAGGCACCGGTTACATTGACGTTCATCAGATTACGAAATTCATCAACGGACAGCTCATCAATCGGCGCGCCGCCCATGCTGACACCTGCGTTGTTGAACAGGGCGTCCAGATGCCCCCAAGCTGCATGTGCTTTGCCAAATTGCGCATCGACCTGCGCCTCATCGGTCACATCGCAAGGTAAAACCATTGCGTGCTCATAACCTTCGGCGGTCTCATTGAGGGGCGCTTCTCGACGCCCAACAAGACCCACTTTCCAGCCTGCTTTTAAAAAGGTGTGCGCCGTGGCACGTCCAACGCCGCTGCCTGCGCCTGTGACAATAATTGTTTGCATGTAAAGGTGCTCCTAGTGGTTGTCGCGTGGCAAATCTTGCCCGACTTTTTGATAGGCCGTGGCCAATTCTAAACAGCCGCCCTCAGACAATTGGCCGACGTTTTTACGGTAAATTTCTTGCCATGGGGTTTGATGGTGCAATTCAGGCTGGACCCATGCGTCTATGCGGGCTTGCCATTCGGCGTCGTCCACCAGAGCATTCAAAGCACGTGCATTGAGATCCAGTTTGACCCTGTCGCCTGTGTTCAAAAACGCCAACCCGCCGCCAATGACGCTTTCAGGCGATGCGTTCAAAATCGAAGGGCTTTCTGAGGTGCCAGATTGCCGCCCGTCGCCCACAGTTGGCAGGTGTTTAATGCCTTGGCGAATAATGGCATCTGGTGGCTGCATGTTGACCACTTCTGCAGAGCCCGGATAGCCGACGCAGCCGACGCCACGGATGAATAGGATGCTTTTTTCGTCAATCTCAAGCGCTGGATCGTTGATACGGTCGTGGTAATCTTCGGGCCCTTCAAAGACGACTGCGCGGGCTTCATAGACGCCCTCGTTGCCGGGTTCTGATAGGAACCGTGCGCGAAAATCGGGTGAGATCACCGAGGTTTTCATCAAGGCGCTGTCAAACAAATTACCGGACAAGACCATAAAGCCTGCGTTTTCACGCATGGGTGCGTCATAGGTTTTGATCACCTTGGTGTCGTGCGATTCGCGCCCGTTTAGGTTTTCGCCCATGGTTTTACCGGATGCGGTCATCACATCAGTGTGGATGCGGCCCGCTTTGTGCAACTCGGCCATCACAGCCGGTACGCCGCCTGCGTGGAAAAAGCTTTCCCCAAGATATTCGCCAGCAGGCTGCATGTTGACCAAAAGCGGTACATCAAAGCCAACAGTTTCCCAATCTTTCACATTCAACTCGACGCCAATATGGCGTGCGACGGCTTGCAAGTGGGGGGGCGCATTTGTTGATCCGCCAATGGCAGAGTTCGTGACAATAGCGTTTTCGAAGGCTTCGCGCGTCATGATGTCTGAGGGCTTGAGGTCCTCAATAACCATGCCGACAATACGTTTTCCGGTCTCGTAGGCCATGTTCATACGCTCGCGAAACGGCGCTGGAATGGCTGAGTTTCCGGTCAATGTCATGCCCAAAGCTTCGGCCATTGCGTTCATTGTTGAAGCTGTGCCCATGGTGTTGCAGTGGCCCAAAGAGGGCGCAGACGAACAGGCGCGTTCAATAAATTCATCGTATTCGATCTTGCCTTCGGCCAGCAATCTGCGGCTTTCCCAGATGATCGTGCCTGACCCAGCACGTTCGCCTTTCCACCAGCCATCCAGCATTGGACCGCCGTTCAAAGCAATGGCTGGGATGTCGACCGTGGCTGCGCCCATCAACATCGCAGGTGTGGTTTTATCGCAGCCTGTTGTCAAAACAACGCCGTCAAGCGGGTAGCCGTGCAGCACTTCGACCAAACCCAAATAGGATAGGTTTCTGTCCAACGCTGCCGTGGGCCGTTTGCCTGTTTCTTGGATTGGGTGCACCGGAAATTCCATTGGAATGCCGCCGCCATCGCGAATACCCGCTTTGATCCGGTCCATCAAAAAGACATGAATTTTATTACAAGGGGCCAAATCTGATCCTGTTTGAGCAATGCCAATAATGGGTCGCTCGCCTTGCAGTTCTTCAACTGTAAAGGCTTGGTTTTGATAGCGTTCCAGATACAGCGCGGTCATTCCGGGGTTGTTTGGATTGTCAAACCACTCTTGTGATCGAAACTTTTTTCCGGCCCTTGTATTGCTCATGTCATGTCCCTGCTTGCTGCCCAAAGGCCATGAATTTGGCTTGGGGAATATTGTTGCTTTGCACAGCATCGCGATTTGGTATACCAAATGCAAGAGCAATAATTTGACGTAAGTCATCAATTGAATGAGGGATGTTATATGAAGCGTTTGGTTTTTATCGGCGTACTTGCGTTGATGCCATCTACAGGTTTTGCGGACGACGCAGTTCTGCCCCCGCAAGAACAGGTTGAGACGTGTTTGATGTCGCAAGCGCAAAGTGGCGGACCAAGTATTTCTTGTATTAATGAAGCGCAGGGCAGCTGCATTCAGTTCATATCGGATGCACCGCAAGCGGCTTTGCTGTGTTTTTTGGATGCGCAAAAAGTATGGACCAACTACATCGGCGCGCGTATGGATTTCGTGCTTGAAAAGGGCGGCGATGATTTGGCTGCCGTGGCGGGAATCGAAGTGAAATTCGATTTATTGCAAAATAAATTACAATGCCAACGGATGAGCGAACTTACGATGTTGCGTGCTGCGCCGACTGAGCAAACTCAAATAACTGCGGCACGGTGCGACGCTACAGCAAATGGTTTGGTGTTTGCCAAACTTGTTGCGCAGTCCGAAAACTTAAAGTGATATTTCCCTTAACCCATTAAAAATAAGGATAATCCTATGCTTGAAGAGCCCCCTCTGTTGAAAGTAAAACGCCCTGCCCAAAGACCGACGCAGGCACAGATTGATGCGTTTCAAAACACCCCAACGGGATTTGTTGCGGATGCAATGGATGGGCTTGGCGCAATGGATGCTCAAATCCAAGCTCTCGGTGCAGGTTTTGGTTTGCCCTATGCTGCGGCTGGGCCTGCGTTGACAGCCTATAATGGGCCGGCTGATGTTTTGGCCGCGCTTGCGGCGCTTAAATTTATACAACCGGGCGATATTTTGGTGTCGAGCGTCAATGGATTTCAAGGCTGCGCAACTGTGGGCGATCGGATCACTGGCATGGCCAAAAATTGCGGTGCAATTGGGTTTGTCACGGATGGTCCGATGCGCGATTTCGAAGGTGTCGCTAAAGTGGGCTTGCCCAGTTGGTGTACGGGTCTCAACCCAAATTCGCCCTTTACCAAGGGGCCGGGCACAGTCGGATTTGGCGTCAATATTGGTGGGCGTCAGGTGGAAACAGGCGACATGATTGTTGCGGACCGCGACGGTGTTGTTGTTGTTCCATTCGCCCAAATTGATGCTGTCATTGCACGGCTTGAGCAGGTGAAAACTCTGGAATATGCGCTTGATAAAGAGGTCGAAGAGGGTCTGAAGGTGCCGCAAAATATTTTGGATTTGCTTGAAAGTGATCAGACCACATATCACGATTGATATGCTTGATTGATAAAAGGCCACCCGCGCATATTACGCGGGTGGCCTTTTGTTTTTTGTTCAAGGGGTTCGGTTTATTTCGCGCCTTTTTTGACGGCCTCGGCCAGTTCAAAGCCATTCATGCGTGCGACGTGATCTGCAAGATGCGGTACATAATCTGCCCCATGACCTGCGGCTTCCACAGCTGTGTAATAAGATTTCACGGCTTCACCAACTGGGTTCAAAGCCCGCACATTTGATGCCATCGCTGAGGCGTAGTGAACGTCTTTTGAGGCATTGGTGATCGAGAATTTATGCACCTCCATGTCGCGCCCAACAGCGCAGGACATAAACGTATCAAAAAAGCCATTGGACAGACGCGACGCGCCAATCACATCGTTAATGACTTGCGGCGTTAGACCTGATTTGACGCCAACGCTCAGCGCTTCTGCATAAATCGCCGCATATCCCATGGATATGAAATTCATTATGAGTTTCATCTTATGGGCTGAGCCAACCGGCCCCACGTGATTGATGATCCCCGCCCAGCATTCGATCAGCGGTAGAACTTTGGCAAAGGTTGCATCGTCCGCGCCGACCATCGCATCAAGCATCCCTGCTTCGGCTTCTTTTGGTGTACGCCCCAAAGGCGCGTCGACCATATGCATGCCAGCTGCTTCCAATTCTTGCGCCAGCGTGACTGTCGACGTGGGGTTTGCGGTGCTGGAATCCACTACAATCAAGCCGGCTTTGCCACCTGCTAAAATGCCGTCATCGCCGCGAATGGTTGCTTCGACAGAATCACTGTTGGGCAAGCAAAGGTGAATGATATCGCACAGAGCAGCCATTTCTTTGGGGCTGTCCACTTCTGTTGCGCCTTTTGCCACCAAGTCATCGATAGGCGTGCGGTTGCTGTTGCCTTTTATGTAAAGTGTGTAGCCGCCTTTGAGGATATTCGCGGCCATGCCGTGCCCCATTAAGCCGACGCCGATAAAGCCGATTATTGGTTTGGTTTTCATTGTGTGTCCTCCCACAGGATTTTGAGCAGTGATTAAAGTGAGGCAGTGATGCCGCCGTCGACGAAAAGAGTGTGTCCGTTGACAAAATTCGATGCATTTGAGGCCAAGAACACAGCCGCGCCCACCAGCTCTTCGATTTGTCCCCAGCGCCCTGCAGGGGTACGTTTTTCCAGCCAAGCGCTAAACTCAGGATCGGCAACAAGCGCTGCATTCAGCGGTGTGTCGAAATATCCTGGCGCGATGGCATTACAGTTTAATCCAAGCTGTGCCCAATCAGTCGCCATGCCTTTGGTCAGATTCGCGACAGCGCCTTTGGTCGCGGTGTAAGGCGCAATACCGGGGCGGGCGAGAGCGGTTTGAACTGACGCGATATTGATGATTTTACCAGTGCCACGTTTGATCATATGTTTGGCAACAGCTTGTCCAACGTTGAACACCGAAGTTACATTTGTGCGCATCAATTGGTCGAATTTATCAGCAGGAAATTCGTGCAAAGGCGCGCGAAATTGCATGCCGGCGTTGTTGATCAAAATATCAATCGGACCATGGTTTTTCTCAAATCCATCAATGGACTGCGCAACACCTGCGTGATCTGTAACATCAAAATTTAGGGTGTGTGCCGTGTATCCTTTGTTGCGCAGTTTTTGTGCCGCAGCCTCAAGAAGGTCTGTGCCGCGTGCGTTGAGAACGACATGCGCCCCCGCTTCGCACAGCCCGCGTGCTAAAGCGAATCCGATGCCCATAGAAGAGCCAGTGATGAGAGCTGTTTTGCCGCTAAGATCGAACAGTTTCATAGAGCTTGAACTTCCTTTGGTTTGGCTTTTTTGCTTCAATCAACAACTTGGTCTTGATGCTTTTTGAAAATGGTATACCATTTTGTCGGTTATGCAAGACATGTACGCCGCGCATCGCGGCGTCGTGCGGGGGGATACACATGAAAACACAAAACACAAAGACCGCTCTGGCGCAGCGGCAAGATCAACACGTCATTAATGCCTCTAGAGCACATCGCACGGGTCGCGCGGTATGTTGATATTTATGGCGGCTGTGTTTTTTCTTATCGTGACCCCAGGGCCTGGTGTTTTGTCGACGGCTGGGGTCGGCGCGGCCTATGGTTTTAAAGCGGGATTGCGTTATGTCTTGGGTCTATTCATAGGTACCAACCTCGTGGCACTTACGGCGATAACGGGTATCGCAGCGGTTGTTTTGTCTGTGCCTGTGGTGCGAACCGTTTTGATGGTGCTGTCGGTCGCGTATCTGACCTATCTGGCGGCAAAGATCGCCTTTGCAGGCTCGAAAATGGCGTTTATCGAAGCGCGCTCTGCCCCAGGTATCAAGCAAGGACTGCTACTTCAGGCGATTAATCCTAAAGCCTATAGTGTGAACATCGCCTTGTTTTCAGGCTTTGCATTTGCCCCTGAAAACCTGATCGCTGAAGCAGGACTGAAGCTAGTTATCATCGCGCTGATTTGGGCCCCGATTCATCTAGGTTGGCTTTATTTTGGTGTGGCGGTGCATCGATTGGATTTGGCTGAACGCACACAGCGCAAAATCAACTACGCCATGGCATTGTCCATGATGTTGGTGGTTGGGCTTGCGGTTTTTTCGATGATCAGGGGCGTTTAATGCCTGCGATATCGTTTCCCATTTCAAGGAATATCACATGACAATTCAATCAGCTTTGAAAGCGCTCGAGCGGCTTTTGGGGGACCGTTTGGTGACGTCTGATGCAGTGCTTGCGCAGCACGGCGAGAATGAAACCTATTTTACAAACACACCTCCTGATGCGGTCATTTTCCCTGAAAATACCGAAGACGTGTCGCAAATCGTTAAGCTCTGTAACATGCACGCTTGCCCCATCGTGGCTTATGGCGCGGGCACGTCGCTTGAGGCGCAACATTTGGCCGTGCAAGGCGGTGTCGTGCTTGATTTTTCCAATATGAACAGCGTGCTTGAAGTGCGTGACGAAGACCTGACCGCTGTGGTGCAACCCGGACTGACACGTGAAGATCTGAACACCTATTTGCGCGATACGGGTTTGTTTTTCTCGGTTGATCCGGGGGCGAATGCCTCGATGGGGGGCATGGCTGCCACGCGCGCATCGGGTACAACAGCAGTGCGATATGGCACGATGAGCGACAATGTTTTAGCGTTTGAGGTCGTGATGGCGGATGGCACGATCATCCGCACCGGCACAGGCGCGCGCAAAACGGCGTCGGGTTATGATCTCACGCACCTGCTGATCGGGTCCGAGGGCACGCTTGGTATTATCACCGAGCTTACAGTCAAACTACACGGAATTCCCGAAGCGGTGTCCGCCGCGACCTGTCGATTTGACAGCGTCGAGGATGCTGTGAATACAGTTATTTTGACCATCCAATCGGGTATTCCAATGGCGCGTATCGAGCTGTTGGATGATGTGATGGTGCGTGGGTTTAATACCTATTCCAAAAGCGATCTGCCGGAAAAACCACATCTGTTTGTCGAATTTCACGGCTCACCCACTGCTGTGGCTGAACAAGCCGAAAATTTTGGCGATATCGCTGGGGAATTTTCGGCTGAAGACTTTGCATGGACAACAAAACTTGAAGAACGCACAGCGCTTTGGGCCATGCGTCACAAGGCACATTACGCGTCTTGGTCGCTCAATCCGGGCAAGAAATTTTTGGCCACAGATGTGTGTGTTCCAATCTCGCGATTGGCCGAAGCTGTTGTCAAAGCCAAAGAAGACAGCGTTCGTTTGGGGCTGACATCGACCATTGTTGGTCATGTCGGCGACGGAAACTTTCACTGCGGTGTAGGCGTGGACACAGACAACCCTGATGAAATCGCGCGGGTCGAAGAGTTCACCGATAACCTATGCAAATTGGCGCTGCGCCTTGGTGGCACGGTCACCGGCGAGCACGGCATTGGCGTAGGAAAAATAAAATTCATGGATGCCGAACATGGCGCGGCTGTCCCCTTTATGCGTGCGGTGAAAGCCGCGCTTGATCCCAACAATATTTTGAACCCAGGCAAGGTCATTCCTACAGCCACGGACAAGAGGTAACACAATGATTCCACATTCAAACCCTAACCCAGACGCCACGTTTGTTGGCCGTGTCTGGCGCCCAAATGTTGGACCCTGTCTTGTGGTCTTGCGCGCAGATCAGGTGATTGACATCACGTCAAAAGACGCGCCCACCATGCGCGATTTGCTAGAACGTGATGATGTCGTCAACTTTGTGCGAGCCGCGCAAGGCGACGTGATTGGAACCTTGGCTGATGTGACGCGCGGCTCGGTTGAGGGCGCGGGCGAAGATGTGTTGCATTTCTTGCCACCGACCGATTTGCAAGCGATCAAAGCCTCTGGCGTGACGTTCGCGGAAAGTATGGTTGAACGGGTGATCGAAGAGCAGGCTGCAGGCAACGCAGACCATGCCGAAGCGATCCGTAAAAAGGTCAAATCCAGCATTGGCGATAGTCTGTCTGGGATCGTTCCTGGATCTGAAAAAGCGATGGAGGTCAAAGCGATCCTGCAAGCAGAAGGCCTGTGGTCGCAGTATTTGGAAGTGGGCATTGGCCCCGATGCCGAAGTGTTCACCAAGTCGCAGCCTATGGGCGCGGTGGGGTGGGGCGCTAGCGTGGGTCTGCATCCGATGTCGAGCTGGAACAACCCCGAACCCGAAGTGGTTTTGGCCGTGACGTCTGCGGGCAAAGTTGTTGGCGCGACCTTGGGCAATGACGTGAACTTGCGCGATGTGGAAGGGCGCTCTGCGTTGCTGTTGGGCAAAGCCAAAGACAACAACGCATCGTGTTCGATCGGGCCTTTCGTACGCTTGTTCGATGATAGCTTTGGCATGGAAGATGTGCAAAACGCTGAGCTGGATCTCAAGATCACAGGCGACGACGGCTTTGTGTTGGATGGTCACTCGTTCATGAATAAAATCAGTCGCACTCCGCAAAGCATCGTCGATCAAACCGTTGGTCGCCATCATCAATACCCTGATGGGTTCTTCTTGTTCCTCGGTACGCTGTTTGCACCGGTGCAAGACCGCGACGTCAAAGGGCAAGGTTTCACGCACAAACTGGGCGATGTTGTCACGATCTCTGAGCCAAATTTGGGTGCGTTGCAAAATACGGTGCGCCTATCAACCCAGTGCCCTCCTTGGACGTTTGGCACGGCCGCACTCATGCGCAATCTTGCAGCCCGTGGGCTGATATAATTCAATGAAGGAAACGACGTTATGAAAGTTCTTATTCTAGGCGGTGGTGGCTTTGTTGGTCAAAAACTGGCGCGCAGTTTGGTGGCTCGTGGCACCTTGCGCGGGGAAAACATCAAAACGCTTGTGTTGGCAGATGTTGTCGATCCTGCGGTTGTTGAAGCGCCCTTTGGCGTTGAGGTGGCGACATGCGACATTTCTGATCCAGACCAAGTCAATCAACTGATTTCCGAAGACGTCGATGTCATCTACCTTTTGGCCGCTATCGTGTCAGGCCAAGCCGAAGAAGATCTCGATTTGGGGATGCGCATTAATATGATGGGCACGCTCAATGTGTTGGAGCGTTGCCGCGCTTTGCCTCATGCGCCTGTCGTGGTTTTCACCTCGTCTGTTGCGTGTTTTGGTGGCGATTTGCCTGACGTGATCACCGATCAAACCTTGCTCAATCCGCAGACGTCTTATGGCGCGCAAAAGGCGATTGGCGAGCTGTTGATCAACGATTATTCCCGTCGTGGTTTGATTGATGGACGCGGCTTTCGGTTGCCAACGATTTCTGTGCGCCCCGGTAAACCAAATCGCGCGGCTTCTGGGTTTATGTCGTCGATCTTTCGCGAGCCGCTTAATGGCATGACATCCAACTGCCCTGTAAGCCGTGATTTCCCGCATTTTTACCTGTCACCGCGCAAGTGTATTGAAAACCTTATTAAAGGTGCTGAAATCTCTGCTGAAGACTTTGGTCAAAATCGTTGCATGACCATGCCGGGACAAAATTTGACCATTGGGGCAATGATCGATGCGATGACGGCTGTCGCAGGGCCAGAGCCAGAAAAATTGATCACATATGAGACGGATGAGGATGTGTGGGCGATTGCCAAAGGCTGGCAGTTCACTTTCAAAACTGACAAAGCGCGCGCACTGGGTTTGACCGCTGATGAAAGCTTTGAAGAGAACATTCGGTACTATATCGAAGATGATCAACCAAACGCTTGATTGAGCTAAATATATGTCAAAGGGCGCCCGATTGAGGCGCCCTTTTTCGTTTTTTAATGTCGGTAACAGCTAGATTAATTGACTGGGGTCAACAAATCTTTGCCTGCCAAATGAGCTGACACATTGGCAAGTTGCAACTCGGCCATAGCGCGGCGCGTTTCAACAGTACCAGAGCCTTGGTGTGGCTGTAGAATAGCCGTTTTCAAGTCGTAAAACCGTTCATCAATTTTTGGTTCGTCGTTGAATACATCCAGTCCCGCACCTGCGATGGTGCCATCGGCCAACGCTTTGATCAAAGCGTCTTCGTCAATGGTTGAGCCGCGTGAAATGTTGATCACAACACCGCGTGGGCCAAGGGCTGCTATGGCTTCTGCTGAGACGTATTTTTCAGTTTCTTTGCCGCCGACAAGCGCGATGACAAGGTAATCAACTGCAGTGGCCAAAGACACGACATCTGCGTGATAGGTCCAGTTTGGCGTCTCTTTTTCTGATCGTGCGTGGTAGTGAATGTCCATCTTAAAGGCAGCCAAACGGTCCGCAATGTCGCGCCCGATCCGGCCAAGCCCAACGATCCCAACAGACGATCCAGACATTTTGCGGTTGAGTGGCAGATTTTCTCCACCAGCCCATGTGCCAGAGCGCACCCATGCATCGCCCGCCACCATATTGCGCGATTGAGCAATCATCATGCCGACCGCGATATCTGCCACATCGTCGTTGAGAACGTCTGGCGTGTTGGTGACTTTGATGCCTCGCGCGGAAGCGTCCGTGACATTGATTGCATCATAGCCAACACCGTAGTTTGCGATCAGGCCAAGGTTGGGCAGCAAGTCCATTGTCGCGGCGTTCAGTGGAGTGTGCCCTTTGAACGCAATGGCTTTGATCGTCGCGCGTGTGGCTTCAGACAGTTCGGAAACAGCATCAGGCGCGGCAGAAAAACTGGCGCTGTGCGCGGCTTCAAGGCGTGCGCGCTCCTCGCTAGAAAAGGCGGCGCCGAGGATGAGAAGAGGTGTATTGGTCATTTGGAATGCCCTTTCAAAAATTACAGAATGCCGCGAATGCGGCGGATGGCTTCGATGATGTTTGTTGTCGAATTTGCATATGAAAAGCGCAAATAGCCCTCCCCCCATGCCCCAAATGATGTGCCCGCGACAGTTGCCACGCCCGCGTCATTTAGAAATTTGTCTTGTGCTTCGGTGGCCGTCATACCTGTGCCTTCGATATTGGCAAAGGCGTAAAATGCCCCAGCAGGATCGGGACAGCGCACGCCGGGCAAGCTGTTAAGTTCGCGGCCTATAACCGTACGGCGCGCATCGAATTGGGCGACCATATCATGAACTGCATCTTGTGGTCCGTTCAATGCTTCAATGGCGGCAAATTGTGTTGCGGCATTTACACACGAATGATCGTTGATGCACAGGCGCGTGACATGATCCACCAAGCTGTCAGGCCACACAGCATAGCCGATACGCCAACCTGTCATCGCGTATGTTTTCGACCAACCATCAAGCATGATCAGTCGATCTCTGATCTCAGGATATTGCAATAAGCTCACGTGTTCACGACCACCGTAAAGCATGTTTGAATAAATTTCATCCGACAAAAGCGCCACATGCGGGTGCTCTAAAAGCCCAGCAACAAGTTTGTCGATTTCGGTTTTCGGCGTCACGCCCCCAGTGGGGTTGGCCGGGCTGTTGATGATGATAAGACGTGTTTTATCAGTGATTTGCGCCAACACAGCTTCGGCGGAAAAGGCAAAGTCATTTTCCTCTTTCAAGGCAATAGGCACAGGCGTTGCGCCAGTATAGTTGATCATGCTTTCATAAATAGGGAACCCTGGGTTGGGGTACATAATTTCCACATCAGGCTGCCCAAACATTGTGATCGCGAAAAACATTGTCGGCTTGCCGCCAGGAACGACAACAACGTTGTCTGGGTTCACTTCGACATCGTGACGGCGGTGCAAATCCGCACTCACGGCTTGGCGCAGTTGCGGCAAGCCGTTTGCAGGCGTGTAGCCGTGATGTCCGTCACGCAGCGCTTTGATGCCTGCTTCTACAATGTTTTCGGGCGTTTTAAAATCTGGCTGACCGATCCCAAGATTGATAATATCCTGCCCTTGCGCTGCCAAGGCTTGCGCCCGTGCCAGCACCATAAAAGCGGATTCAGTACCAAGTCGTGACAGGCTGTCGGCAAGCTGTAGCTGAGCCTTCATGTGGCTTCTCCTATGATCGCATCACGGTGTCGACGCGAATTTGTATTTCAACGTTGCCACGAATATGCATTTTGGTATACCAAATTCAAGCAATCAGTTCGGATGGTCCGAATTTGATCATGGAAATTCAAGATTTGGGGCAGGACATGGGCGAACAAAAACAGAAAATTGGTGTGATCGGCCTCGGATCTATGGGATTTGGCGTCGCGCAATCAGCGTTGCGCGCGGGTCACACGGTTTACGGTTTTGATATCAATCCAAAACAGGTCGAAGCCTTTCAGGCCGTCGGTGGGGCAAAGGGCAGCATGGCTGAAGTGGCCGGTGATTTGGATGCCGTTGTCACGATTGTTCTCAATGCGGCACAAACTGAATCTGTTTTGTTTGGTTCTGATGGGATCGCGGGCAAGCTGCGTAAAGGGGCTGCTATTTTGTCAAGTGCCACAGTTGCGCCGGATTTCGCTCGTGAGATGGAAAAACGTTGTGCCGAGCTTGGCGTATATTATCTTGATGCACCGGTGTCTGGTGGCACAGTCCGCGCGGCATCTGGCGAACTTTCGGTGATGTCATCGGGAAGTGAGGCGGCCTATACGGCGCTTGCGCCAACGCTAGATGCCATCGCGTCTAATGTGTTTAAATTGGGCGACAGTGCTGGGGCTGGATCCGCCATGAAAGCCGTAAATCAATTGCTTGTCGGGGTTCATATTGCAGCGTGTGCCGAGGCCATGACCTTTGGTATTTCCCAAGGCATTGACCCCGAATTGATGATTGATGTGATCAGTAAATCAGCGGGCACCAGTTGGGCGCTTGAGCATCGCGGCCCCAAAATGGCCACGGCAGATTACAGCCCGTCGAGCATGATCAATATTTGGCCAAAAGACCTAGGTATTGTCCAAGATATTTCACGCGGCGCACAGTTTGCCACTCCAATCGCGTCTGCCGCTTTGCAGGTGTATTTGACCGCGCAAGGCATGGGGCTTGGGTTTGAAGACGACACTGCCATCACCAAAGTTTACGAGGCGCAATCAAATATCACACTGCCGCAGCCAAAAACAAAGAGTAGCTCATCATGACGACTTTCTTAGGCTGTATTGCTGATGATTTCACTGGCGCAACCGACTTGGCTGGTTTGCTATCCCGGTCTGGTGTTGCTGTACGTTTGCGTCTTGGTGTGCCGACTGAGCCCCCCAAAGATACCGAAGCGTTTGAGGTGATCGCCTTGAAGTGCCGCACATTGCCTGTGGATGAAGCGGTTCAAGAATGCCGCGCAGCATTGGCATGGTTGAAAGCCGCAGGTGCGCAGAGGTTCTTTTGGAAATATTGCTCGACATTCGACAGTACGGCTGAGGGCAACATTGGCCCTGTGGCCGAAGCTTTGATGGCCGATATTGGCGCAGATCAAACGATATATTGCCCCGCTTTCCCAGAAAATGGGCGTTCGATTTACATGGGTAATTTATTTGTGGGTCAGCAGCCGTTGGCGGAAAGCCCAATGAAAGATCACCCTTTGACCCCTATGCGTGATAGCAATTTGATGCGGCTTTTGACACCTCAAGTGACGCAACCTGTTGGACTTGTCGCGCAGAGTGTTGTGTCTTCGGGGCCAGAAATGCTGCGCAGCGAACTTGCGATGCTGCGCAGTCAAAATGTGGCTCATGTTGTGGTCGATGCCACTGCAAACCGTGACCTGACGACCATTGCGCAAGCGTGTTGGGACATGAAATTGATGACGGGCGGAAGTGCCGTCGCAATGCCATTGCCGAAAATTTATGTAGAGCAGGGGTTGATGCCTGCCGATGCGCCCACTGCCATACGCCCAAAATTGTCTAAGCAGGCTATTGTTTTGTCTGGCAGTTGTTCGCAAATGACCCGTGCGCAAGTCGCAGCTTATAGCGCACATGCGCCAAGCTTGCGACTTGACCCGCTTGAGTTGGCAAAAAACGGAGCGCAAGCGGTGATTGATTGGTTGAAAGATCAAGATTTGACGCAGGCACCACTTATCTACGCGTCAGCCGAACCCGATCAGGTTCGTGCAGCCCAAGACGTTTTGGGTGCGCAGCGCGCGGGTGCTATTGTTGAAGAGGCATTGGCGCACATCGTTGTGGCTGCGCGCGACTTTGGGGCGCGGCGTATCATTGCAGCGGGGGGGGAAACCTCTGGGGCCGTTGCCAAAGCATTGGATATTTCTGATCTGGCGATCGGCACTGAAATCGCGCCTGGCGTGCCGTGGTGCTATGCGACGTCGGCAGGCCATGATATTGCTATCGCATTGAAATCTGGTAACTTTGGAACCGAAAGCTTCTTTGCTGACGCGCTTAACGTATTGGAAAGCACATGACCACTGAAACGCTGTTGCGCGAACAGATTTGCTTATTGGCTAGATCAATGTTTGATCGTGGTTTGACGGGGGGCAGCACGGGAAATATTTCGGCGCGCACTGAGGATGGTGGGCTTTTGGTTTCGCCAACGGGCACAAGTTTCGGTCGCCTTGATCCCACTAAGTTGAGCCGCTTTGATGCAAACGGGCAGTTCATAAGTGGCGATCAACCGACCAAAGAAATGCCGCTGCACAGTGCGTTTTATGACACGCGTTCAACGGCGGGCGCAGTCGTGCATTTGCATTCTTGTCACTCGGTCGCTTTGTCTATGTTGCCTGATGCCAATGTTGATGATTTCATTCCGCCCGTGACGCCTTATGCGATTATGAAACTGGGTAAAGTTAAACTTTTGCCATTCTTTTTGCCGGGTGATTCTGCGATGGGCGAAGCTGTGCGCGGGCTCGCGGGCAAGCGCTCTGCTGTCATGCTTGCCAATCACGGACCTGTTGTGGCTGGCAAAGATATTGAGGCTGCGTGCAATGCGATTGAAGAACTGGAAGAAAGTGCAAAGCTGGCATTTATGCTGCGCAGCATGAACGCCAATATTTTGACCGATGCACAGGTAAAATCTGTTGTCGAAAAATTCGATGTGGAGTGGGATGTATGAAGCTGTCGGCCAATCTTGGGTTTCTTTGGGCAGATCGCCCGCTTCCTGATGCGATCCATGCTGCAAAGGCCGCAGGCTTTGATGCAGTTGAATGCCACTGGCCTTATATATTTGATATAAAAGAAGTATCTATGGCTTTAGCCGAGACAGGCTTGCCGATGCTTGGCTTGAATACGGACCGTGGCGATACGTCAGTGGGCGAAAATGGACTGTCTGCACTTGTTGGACGCGAAGCTGATGCACGCGCAGCAATTGATCAGGCGATTGCCTATGCTGCAGCGTTGAATGTACCCAATATTCACGTCATGGCGGGCTTTGCGCAGGGTGATGCAGCTCATGCATGTTTTATCGAAAACCTGATATATGCGTGCGAAAATGCTGCGCAGCATGGAATGACTATTTTGATCGAACCGCTGAATTCATATGACGCACCGGGGTACTTTTTGACCACCACAAGGCAAGGTCTTGAGGTCATAAAAGACGTGGGGCGCGCAAACCTGAAGCTGATGTTCGATTGTTACCATGTTCAGCTGATGGAAGGGGACGTGTCACACAAGCTCAAAGCACTTTTACCCCATATCGGACATATCCAATTTGCATCGGTGCCAACGCGCGGCACGCCTGATCAAGGCGAATTGAACTATGCTCATGTATTTAAAGTGATCAAAGGTCTGAACTATTCCGCACCTTTGGGGGCAGAGTATAAACCAAGCGGCGACACCGATGCATCGCTTGGCTGGATGAAAACGCTCGCGGGTTAAACCGCGGCCTTTTCAATTCTAGTACCTCGCGGGCTTGGCGAAATGCGGCGACAGGGCGTCATAGATCTTAGTCTCTGGATTGACATCATATGCGTGCATTTCAGGGGCAAGATGCAGCATTGCACCGCGCGCTTTGCCCGCCGCCCGAGCATCCGCCGTGTCTGTGCTTGACGCGGCGGCCTGCACGCAGTTGTATTGCTTTGGCTTTTGGTTTCGAGTTCTATCAAGCTTGCGTTAGATGGCGCTAACATCTGGGGGCGCTTGAGTCGAGCTAGACCAAGTGCGCATGAAAAGGGATACAGACTATGCGCGAATGGTGGCGGGATGCCGTAATCTATCAGATTTATCCGCGATCCTTTCAAGATGACAACGGCGATGGCGTTGGCGATTTAAAAGGGATCACGCGTCGGTTGGACTATGTGGCATCGTTGGGTGTTGATGCCATTTGGTTGTCGCCGTTTTTCACCTCGCCGGACAAAGACATGGGCTACGATGTGTCCGATTACACCAGCGTGAATGCGCTGTTTGGCACGATTGAAGACTTTGACGCCTTAATGGCAAAAGCCCATGATTTGGGTCTGAAAGTGATCATCGATCAGGTGTTGTCGCATACCTCTGATCAACACCCGTGGTTCATTGAAAGCCGCACCGATAAAGTGAACCCGAAAGCAGATTGGTACGTTTGGGCCGATCCACAAAAAGATGGTACGCCGCCCACAAATTGGCCGTCGGTCTTTGGTGGTTCTGCTTGGATGTTTGATGCGCGGCGTCGCCAATACTACATGCACAATTTTCTTGTGTCGCAACCTGATTTGAATTTTCACAATCCACAAGTCGTTGATGCGTTGATTGAAGCTATGCGGTTTTGGTTGAAACGCGGTGTGGACGGCTTCCGTTTGGATACGGTGAACTTTTATGTTCATGACAAAAAGCTGCGCGACAACCCTGCGTCCAACTGGGATCAGTTCCCTGGCAATCCCTATGAAGCGCAAACACATCTTTTTTCAAAAACGCAGCCTGAAAACATAGGTGTTCTCAAACGTATTCGCACTCTGATGAACGAGTTTGATGATCGCATGTTGATCGGTGAAGTGGGTGAAGACGGCTTGCGCCAAGTCGAGGTGATGGGCGAATACACATCTGGTGGTGACAAGCTGCACATGGCCTATTCTTTTGCGATGCTCAGCCACGATCACACGCCGGATCATTTCCGCAATTGTATTTCTGAATTTCTGACCAAAGCCCCTGATGGTTGGCCGTGTTGGTCATTTTCAAATCACGATGTGCAACGCCATGTCACCCGTTGGGCTTCCGCGCCAGAGTTGCAAAACACCGTGGCACGTCAGGCGATCAACATGTTGATCAGCTTTCCGGGGGCTTTGGGCCTGTATCAAGGTGAAGAGCTGGGGCAGATCGAAACCGATATCGAATTTCATGAGCTACGCGATCTGGGCTACATTGATTTTTGGCCTGACAACAAAGGGCGCGATGGCTGTCGCACGCCAATGGTTTGGGATGCGTCTGAGACCCATGCAGGCTTTTCAACTGGCGAGCCTTGGTTACCAGTGAAAGCACCACAAATCACGCGTGCCGTTGCAGGACAAGAGACCAAGCCGGATAGCATTCTGGCCGCCTACCGCACGGCGCTGGAATTTCGAAAGCAGCGCGACGAACTGCGTTACGGCGACACCAAGTTTCCGTCCGTGCCTGACCCTATTCTTGCGGTCAGCCGTAGTTTAAATGGCACTGTTTTGACGGGTGTGTTCAATCTATCTGGTGACGTGCAGATCGTGGATTTGGCCGCAAATACCAAACAGATTGGCGAAGCGCATGGAAGCATCAGTGGCACTCAACTGACATTGCCTGCCTTTGGGTTCGCGTTCTTTGAAACACAAAGGGGTTTATCCGCCGTTGAAGTATAAAAAGTAAATATGTGCTGGACGTTTGTCAGTTTGCGCAACAAAGTTACAAAATGCTATGCGATCCTGTTTCAGTTCATGCAAAAAATGGGATTTGGTTAAAGCTTTGTGCGCCACCTTGGGGTGTAAGAATATAAAATACACAGAAAGACAGTCAGTATATGTCGATATTAAGTGATCGAACAGACGACCTTTTAGCCGCCTTGCCGCATGATGTTGCGCAGGATTTGGTCCATGGGCGCTTGAATGATCCGTTTCAATATCTTGGCTTACGTCCCTATGCTGACGGGTTTGCGTTGAATGTCTTTGTGCCAGAAGCAGATGCTTTACTGTGTTTGACGGGCGCAAATGATAAAGTGCAAATGACGCCTGTGCCTTTTGCCCCGGGTCTTTTTTGCGCACGTTTGGCCAAAGAGATGCCCTATAAAATTGAAGCACAATTTTCCGGTGCGCCTTGGGTTTTTGATGACCCTTATGCGTTTGCTCCAAGCTTGACCGCCGACGATCTTTATTACATTGGCGAAGGCTCGATGAAGCGTATTTGGGATGCGCTTGGCGCAACGCCTATGGTTCATCAAGGTATCAATGGCGTACGGTTTTCAGTTTGGGCACCAAACGCAGACCGCGTTGCAGTCGTCGGCGATTTCAATGCTTGGGATGCGCGCCGTCATGGTATGCGCAGGCTCGGTGCCTCTGGCATTTGGGAAATTTTCATCCCCGAGGTGACCGTGGGAGAAGTCTATAAATTTGCAATTCGCGGCGCTGGTGGACAAGATTTGCCGTTAAAAGCTGACCCTATTGGGTTTGGGTCTGAACATCCGCCCAAAACGGGGTCCATTGTGCGCGATATTAAAGGCTTTGAGTGGGCCGATGCAGGGTGGATGGGCACCCGCGCAGAGTTGCAAAATATCGATGCACCGATTTCTATTTATGAGGTCAATCTGGCCAGCTGGAAACGCGCAGAGGGCAATCGTCCTTTGTCGTACACGGAACTTGCCAGCACTTTGATCGACTATGTCGCAGATATGGGATTTACCCATATTGAACTGATGCCGATTACGGAACACCCTTTTGATGGATCTTGGGGCTATCAACCGATTGGCATGTTTGCGCCCACTATCCGCCATGGCACGCCAGATGAATTTCGCGCGCTGGTTACAGCTGCACATGCCAAGGGGCTGGGTGTTTTACTTGATTGGGTGCCCGCACATTTCCCGACGGACATTCACGGTCTGGCACAGTTCGATGGCACAGCTTTGTACGAACATGCTGATCCGCACGAGGGGTTCCACCAAGATTGGAATACGCTAATTTATAACTTTGGCCGCAAAGAAGTGGCCAATTATATGCGGTCTAACGCTTTGTATTGGCTAGAGGAATACCACCTTGATGGGCTGCGCGTTGATGCCGTGGCCTCAATGCTCTACCGCGATTATTCACGTAATGATGGCGAATGGGTGCCCAACAAAGATGGCGGGCGCGAAAACTACGAGGCCATCGCATTCTTGCAAGGCGTCAACACTTTGGTCTACGGCGAGGTTGATGGTGCCATGACCGTGGCCGAGGAAAGTACCGCCTTTCCGGGCGTGTCCACACCTGTTGATCACGGTGGGCTTGGGTTCGGGTTTAAGTGGAATATGGGGTGGATGAACGACACTCTGCGCTACATGGAAGAAGACCCGATCAATCGCAAATATCACCACCATTTGCTGACCCATTCGATCAGCTATGCCTATACTGAGAACTTTGTTTTGCCGATCAGTCACGACGAAGTTGTGCATGGCAAAGGGTCAATGATCGACAAAATGCCCGGGAATGACTGGGAGCAATTCGCCAATCTGCGCGCCTATTATGGTTTCATGTGGACGCATCCGGGCAAAAAGCTTTTGTTCATGGGGCAGGAATTCGCACAGCGCGCAGAATGGAACCACAATCAAAGCTTGGATTGGCATTTGTTGGATGCGCCTGCCCATGCGGGTATTCAGGCTTTGGTGCGCGATTTAAACCATGTCTACCGCGATACACCTGCATTGCATGTGAACGACACGCGCCCCTCTGGCTTTGGCTGGATTGAGGGCGCGGATATCGACAATTCTATCTACGTGTATGTGCGTCACGGCAAAGCGGGCGATCCGCGCGTCGTAATAGTTTTGAACATGACGCCGGTTGAACGCACAGGGCACCGTGTTGGTCTGCCTTGTGATGGATTTTGGCGCGAAGCGATCAATACGGATGCCGAAATTTACGGAGGAGGCGGGCGTGGAAATCTGGGAGGGGTCCACGCCCAAGATGTTGAATGGATGGGGCAAACTCATTCCGTTGAATTGACAGTGCCACCACTTTCGGCAGTAATTTTAATTGAAGGGGAGGAGACATGATGAAGCCGACACCAAACATGCGTTTGTCAAACCGCGCTATGGCTTTTGTGCTTGCGGGCGGGCGGGGCAGCCGTTTGAAAGAGCTGACAGATAACCGTGCCAAGCCTGCGGTTTATTTTGGCGGCAAAACTCGTATCGTCGACTTTGCCTTATCAAATGCGCTCAATTCCGGCATTCGCAAAATGGCAATTGCGACACAGTATAAGGCGCACAGTTTGATCCGCCATTGTCAGCGTGGCTGGGGGTTCTTACGGGCCGAGCGCAACGAGTTTTTGGACATTCTGCCTGCGTCGCAGCGTATCTCTGAGGAAAAATGGTATTTGGGAACGGCAGATGCTGTGACGCAAAATGTCGACATTATCGACAGCTATGGTATTGATTTTATTGTTATCCTTGCTGGTGACCATATCTATAAGATGGATTACGAAATCATGTTGCAGCAGCACTTGGATGAGGGCGCAGACGTGACCATCGGGTGTTTGACTGTCCCACGAATGGAAGCCACGGCGTTTGGTGTGATGCATTGTGACGCCAAAGATCGCATCACTGAGTTCTTGGAAAAACCGGCCGATCCGCCCTGCATTCCGGGTGATCCCGATCACGCTTTGGCGTCGATGGGCATCTATGTGTTTCGTTGGGAGTTCTTGCGTGAATTACTGCTCAAAGACATGAGCGATACCAATTCGAGCCACGATTTTGGCAATGATATTATCCCACAGATCGTCAAAGGTGGTAAAGCCATTGCCCACCGTTTTGAGGACAGTTGTGTCACCACGGGGCTAGAGGTCGAACCATATTGGCGCGATGTGGGCACGATTGATGCATTTTGGCAGGCCAATATTGACCTGACGCAATTTACACCTCCGCTGGATTTATACGACAACACTTGGCCGATTTGGACCTATGCCGAAAGCGTGCCGCCCGCAAAATTTATTCATGACGAAGCAGATCGTCGTGGCATGGCGGTGTCATCGCTGATTTCAGGGGGCTGCATTGTGTCTGGCTCTGAAATTCGTGAATCCTTGCTGTTCACAGGTGTGCGCAGTCATTCCTATTCATCGCTCGATCAAGTTGTGGCCTTGCCGTATGTGCAGGTGGGGCGTCAGGCACAGTTGAGCAAATGTGTGGTGGACCGCGGCGTGATTATTCCTGATGGGTTGGTCGTTGGCCAAGACCCTGTGGACGACGCAAAATGGTTCCGTCGTACTGAGGATGGTGTGGTTTTGATCACCCAAACGATGATCGACAAACGTAATGCCGCGCTGGAGTGATAAAGATGCGTAATGTTCTTTCCGTGACCTCTGAATGTGTGCCCCTCGTGAAAACGGGGGGCCTTGCGGATGTGGCGGGGGCTTTGCCCGCTGCTGTGGCTGACCACGGATGGGACATGCGTACACTTTTGCCAGCGTATACTGGCCTGATCAAAAAAGCCGCCGCGCGTAAAGTGCTGTGGCAATCTGACGATCTGTTCGGCGGACCTGCACGGGTGTTGATGGGCACGGCAGGTGGCAATGTCATTTTGCTGCTGGATGCGCCGCATTTGTATGACCGCGAAGGCGGGCCTTACGGCAATCCGACCGATTTTTCTGACAATCCGCAACGCTTTGCCGCGCTGTCTTTTGTCGCCGCAGAAATTGCGCGCACTGGGTTAAGCGATGGTTGGACGCCGGAAGTGGTTCATGCGCATGATTGGCAAGCTGGTCTTGTGGCGACCTATTTGAAATATGGCCCCCCTTGTGATGTGGGCACTGTGATGACGGTACATAATATCGCGTTTCAAGGCCTTGCACCTGCTGCCATGCTTGGCACTTTGGGTCTGCCGATCGATGCTTTTAATGCTGAGGAATTGGAATACTGGGGGCAGATCAGCACGTTAAAAGCGGGTCTGGTGCATGCAGATGCCATCACCACAGTGAGCCCGACCTATGCCGCTGAATTGATGCGGCCTGAGTTCGGTATGGGGCTTGAAGGCGTCTTGTCCGCGCGTGCTAGCGTGCTGTCTGGCGTTCTCAATGGTATCGATATGGATGTTTGGAACCCTGCATCTGACCCTGAAATCATACCGTATTCTGCGAAATCTTTGACGGGTAAAAAGAAAAATCGCACAGCTTTGATGTCGGAATTTGGCTTGTCGTCTGTTGAGGGACCACTTGCGATTGTCGTCAGCCGTTTGACATCGCAAAAAGGCATGGATTTGATCGCTAATGCTGCCGAAGATTTTGTCGCGAACGGTGGCGCTTTGGCCATTTTGGGCAGTGGTGATCCGCAGATCGAAGATGCGCTGCGTTTGCTGGCGCGCAACCATCCGGGCAAGGTGGGGTTGCGCATCGGTTATGACGAGGCTTTGTCACACCGTATGTTTGCAGGTGGAGATGTTGTGTTGGTGCCTTCGCGGTTTGAACCTTGTGGTCTGACCCAACTGTACGGGCTGCGTTATGGCACGGTGCCTGTGGTCGCGGCCACGGGGGGCTTGGCGGATTCTGTGGTGAACTACAATGTCGCGGCGGCCCAAATGGGTGTCGCAACAGGGTTTCAATTTCATCCAATTGACCAACTTTCATTCACTCAGTGTTTGCGCGGGGTCATTGATGCCTTTTCTCGCACATCAGACTGGACTCGCTTGCAAAAGCGCGGGATGAACCAGAACCTAGGCTGGGATGCGTCATCGGCGACCTATGCCACCCTCTATGAACGAGTGACCAAGTGATCTTTGATCTAAAGCACGACTTGCCGACCAAGCTTAAAAACCATTCTCTTTCTGCAGGTCGCCCTGATCCTATTGGGGCAACATTTGATGGTCAGGGCGTCAATTTTGCGGTCTTTTCAGAGCACGCAGAAAAGGTAGAATTGTGTTTGTTTTCACAAGATGGTTCCACTGAAATCGCGCGTATCCCACTGTTGGAACGCCACGGTGATGTGTGGCATATTTATGTTGCGGGGCTGACGCCGGGCACCAGCTACGGGTACCGTGTGCATGGGGCGTATGAACCAGAGCAAGGTCACCGGTTTAACCCCAATAAATTGCTGCTTGATCCCTATGCCAAGCGTCTGTCAGGTGCGCTTGATTGGAACGATGCAATCATGGGGTACACGATCGGGGCCAAGACCAAGGATTTAAGTTTCGACCCCAGAGATTCCGCCCCCTATGTGCCGCGCAGTATTGTTGTGGACCCAAGTTTTCAATGGGGCGATGATCGTTCTCCCGAAACGTCTCCGTCTGAAACCGTGATTTACGAGGCCCATGTCAAAGGCATGACGGCTGAGTTCCCGGGTTTGGATGACACGCAGCGGGGGCATTTTTTGGGAATGTCCTCAGAGCCTGTGCTGGAATACCTAACTAAGCTCGGGGTGACGACGGTGCAATTGATGCCCGTACATGCGTTTCTGGATGATAAGTTTTTGCTTGAGGAAAAACTGACCAACTATTGGGGGTATCAATCCATCGGATTTTTTGCGCCAGAGCCACGCTATATGACCAAACGGGGCATTTGGGAATTCCAAACCATGGTGCGCCGGTTTCATTCCGCTGGGATCGAAGTGATCTTGGATGTGGTGTATAACCACTCTGGCGAGGGCAACGAATTTGGCCCAACGCTGTCGTTCAAAGGGCTAGACAACAAATCTTATTACCGTTTGGCTGAGAATGAACGCCACTATATTAATGATACGGGCACTGGAAACACGCTGAATGTGCGACACCCGATGGTGCTGCGTATGATCATGGACAGTCTGCGCTATTGGGTTGAAGTCATGCACGTGGATGGCTTTCGCTTTGATTTGGCCACTGTATTGGGCCGTGAAGCCGAAGGGTTCAATCGCAAAGGCGGCTTCTTGGATGCGCTGGGACAAGACCCTGTGCTGGGCAAAGTCAAACTGATCGCAGAGCCGTGGGACCTTGGGCCCGGTGGGTATCAGCTTGGCAACTGGCCGCATCCGTTTTTGGAATACAACGACAAATTTCGCGATGATCTGCGCAAATTTTGGCGTGGGGATGAGGGCATGATGGCCAATTTGGGCAAGCGGCTTTTGGGCAGTGCTATGACCTTTGATCATTCCGGTCGCGCCGCCACATCGTCGATCAACTTTGTCACCTGTCATGATGGTATGACATTGCGCGATGTTGTCAGCTATGATGGCAAACACAATGATGCCAATGGCGAAGACAACCGTGATGGTAAAGACGACAATTACTCAGACAATATGGGGTTTGAGGGGGCTACGGATGCCCCTAATGTCAACGCCATCCGCGCGCAACGCCAACGTAATTTGCTTGCCTGTTCGTTCTTGTCGCAAGGCACGCCGATGATTTTGGCGGGCGACGAAATTGGTAATACGCAAAACGGCAACAACAATACCTTTGGCCAAGACAATCCGATTGGCTGGGTCAATTGGGCAGATGCTGATGAACACCTTTTGGCCTTTGTGCAGAAGCTCACCAAGCTACGCCGTGATCACAATGTGCTGCGTCAAAAACGGTTTTTGCATTCTCGCCCGCGCCTGAAAGACGGCAAACCTGATGTGTTTTGGCGTATGCCAGATGGCACACCGCCCACGTCTGAAGAGTGGGAAAGCACACAGACCAAAACCATGTGCACTGAAATTCGTACCTCTTTTGGCACGCCCGAATACCGTGCGTCTGATGATGTGCTGTTTTTGGTGATCAACAACGACGGCGATACCAATGTCACTTTGCCGCCATGTGGGGACACTAAGACTTGGGAATTGATCTTGGATACATCCGCACCTGATGCGGGGGCGCAATGTGTCGCGGGGACGACAACCTTGGTTCGGGCCGCTTCGGTCTGTGTTTTTGCCCAAATGCCTATTGCTTAAAGGAATTTTGCTATGACGATGACAACGATCCAAACTGCACCAATCGATGGCCAAAAGCCTGGCACCTCTGGTTTGCGCAAAAAAACCCGTGTGTTCATGGGGCAGCATTATTTAGAGAATTTCGTGCAAGCCATCTTTGATGGGATTGGCGGGGTTGCAGGCAAAACCTTGATTGTTGGTGGCGATGGGCGGTTTTACAACGACACAGCGACCGAGACAATTCTGCGCATGGCAGCCGCAAATGGAGCGGCCAAAGTCATTGCTGGCCAAAATGGTTTGTTGTCCACTCCAGCTGCGTCGCATTTGATCCGCTCGATGAAAACAGATGGCGGAATTATTTTATCCGCAAGCCACAATCCCGGCGGCATTGATGAAGATTTCGGCATTAAATTCAATATGCCCAACGGTGGTCCCGCCCCTGAAAGCGTCACGAACGCTATTTTTGATGTGACAAAAACCATCGAAACTTACCAGATTTATAATGGCGATACCGTTGATCTGTCCACGCTTGGTCACAGCGCATTGGGCGAAATGCAGATCGAAATCGTTGATCCCGTCTCAGCCTATGTCGACTTGATGCAGACACTGTTTGATTTTCCCGCCATCAAGGCGATGATTGCCAGCGGTACAAAAATCCGCTTTGACGCGATGAATGCCATCACCGGCCCCTATGCTTCTGCCATTATCGAAGACTTGCTGGGCGCCACCAAAGGGTCAGTCGTGCATGGCACGCCTTTGCCAGACTTTGGCGGTATGCACCCTGATCCCAATCCAACGTGGGCGCATGAGTTGATGGACGAAATGATGGGGTCAGATGCGCCTGCGTTTGGTTGTGCCTCGGATGGGGATGGCGACCGTAATATGATTGTGGGGCCAAATTGCTATGTCAGCCCATCAGACAGCTTGGCCGTGATCGCTGCCAATGCCACTGTGGCACCGGGCTATGCGGGCGGTCTCAAAGGCGTGGCGCGCTCTATGCCGACTTCTGCCGCGGTCGACCGTGTGGCGGATGCGCTTGGGATTGAATGTTACGAGACGCCGACGGGCTGGAAATTCTTTGGGAACTTGATGGACGATGGCCGCGTGTCTTTGTGTGGCGAAGAAAGCTTTGGCACTGGGTCTGACCATGTGCGCGAGAAAGATGGTGTTTGGGCTGTGTTGATGTGGCTTAATATCATGGCGAGCACCAAAAAATCTGTGCCACAAATCATGCAAGATCACTGGGAAAAATTCGGTCGCAACTATTATTCTCGCCACGATTTTGAGGCGATTGAAACCGACAAAGCCGACGCGATGATTACCGCTTTGCGTGGTAAATTGGCGGGGCTTTCGGGGCAAACTTTTGGCACGCTTACAATCGAGACTGCGGATGATTATTCATATCTTGATCCCGTGGATGGCAGCACGTCTGCGCATCAAGGGGTGCGTGTGGTGTTTAAAGGCGGCGCACGTTTTGTGGTGCGTTTGTCGGGCACGGGCACGTCAGGTGCGACGATGCGGCTATATGCTGAAAAGCTTGATATGACGAATTTCAACCAAGACCCGCAGGTGGCTTTGGCCGATGTTCTGAGCGTGGCGCATGAAATCATTCAAACCGAAGCTTTTTCAGGCCGAACCGCGCCGGATGTTGTGACCTGACGCAGGTCGCTCTTTGATTTCATACCTTTACAGGTTCCAAATACGCGTTGCGTTTTGGTTATGGAACTTTGCCAATTCATCGGCGGATGCCCCAATGGTCAGCGCATGGGTGACTGCAACCCACTGTTCGAGTGATGCATTTAACGTACATACTGGGCTGTCCGAACCCCATACGACCCTGTCCCAGCCAAAGGCTTGGATGATGTGTTCCACGTAGGGGCGCAGTGTGTCCAAGGTCCAATTTGGGTTTGCATAAGCTGTAATCCCTGAAATTTTGGCACAAACATTTGGGCGCCTCGAAAGGTCGGTGATCGCATTGGCCCAGCTTTCAAACTCACCGCTTGCGATGTCTGGAACGCCGCAGTGATCAAGCACAAATCGCGTGTGCTCGGCAGCGTCAGCAAGAGCGCACGCGATAGGCAGCTGCCTTGCCGCGACGCAGATATCAAAGGGTAGGCCTGCCGCGCCAATCTTGCGTATATTGCTGCGAAAGTTTTCTGCGCGTGACAGGTCATCGGGCATGACATGCAATACACGGCGCAACCCTTTGACTGTGGTTTTATCTAAGCCTTCGAGAAAGGCGTCAAAGCCTGCATCCTCTGGTCGCGCGGATGAAATGGCCCCGCATAGTAAGCTGTCTTTTTGCGTCATCAACTGCGCGACCATGCAGGTTTCGTTATCGATGTCATTGGCCGCAACATCCACTTCCATATGCAACGCTCGGGTGATGCCCATCCGTTTGGCAAGGGCCGCGTAGGCTGCGTAGGTCCAGTCTTGGTCAAGCGCTGGTGTGCCCGACAACCACGGATAGCTCAGTCGTGTGCGGTCAATGAGATGAAGATGGGTATCAATGAGCATTTTTGTTTCCTTGCAGGTCCAGAGTGGCTCAATTTTTCAGCGAATTTGGCGGGAGTCCATCTTGACTCGGGATAAAAGTCAAGTTTAGATATGAAATGAGCTTCCGAATATAAAATTTATACACTTTGGTGTGCTGAATTCAAAAATGGGAGCCTAGGGAATGGGTCAAGGCGAACTTGATCCGCCTGAGTTCAGGGAGGACTACCAATGACAAAATTCACCAACGGCGCATCAATCGCTGTTCTGGCTCTTGGGCTTGCGTCTGGCGCGCAGGCTGGCCAATTTGATGGTGTGACCATCGATGCCAAGCTGATTGGCGGCCAACAATATGAAGCGCTCTATGCGCGCATTCCTGAATGGGAAGCGGCGACGGGTGCGAAAGTGAATATCATTTCAAAGAAAAACCACTTTGAACTGGATAAAGAATTCAAATCTGACATCGCGGCAGGCACCACAGGGTGGTGTGTTGGATCGAACCACTCATCCTTTGCTGCGCAATACCCATCGCTTTACACCGATTTGAACGGGTTGATTGCGCAAGACAGCATTGATGGTTTCGTCGGCGCAAACATTGCAGCGGCTACGCTGGGGGGACGTTTGGTGATGTTACCACGCGCGCAATTTGATGTTTCCGCGCTGTACTACCAAAAAGATCTGTACACGGATGAGGCCAAATCCACTGCGTTTAAGGCCGAGTATGGCTATGATCTTACTGTGCCAGAAACATGGGCCCAAGTGAAAGACCAAGCGATTTTCTTTGCAGATGGTCCGAATTTCTATGGCACACAATACGCTGGTAAAGATGAAGCCATCGTTGGGCGTTACTATGAAATGGTCGTCGCTGAAGGCGGCAAGTTCTTCAACGATGATTTCTCGCCTGCGTTCGATTCAGCTGAGGGCAAACAAGCGCTGCAATGGTTCGTTGACTTGTACGACGCCAAAGCGGTGCCCGCGGGCACAACCAACTATCTTTGGGACGATTTGGGCAACGGCTTTGCGTCGGGCACCATCGCGCTCAACTTGGATTGGCCAGGCTGGGCTGGGTTCTTTAGTGATCCATCTGCGTCAAAAGTTGCCGGTAATCTTGGTGTCGCACCTGCGCCCAAAGGGTCAGCTGGTGTGCGCACAGGTTGGTCTGGGTTCCACGGTTTCTCAGTGACTGAGCAATGTGATGACAAGGCCGCAGCAGCATCGCTTGTAGATTTTTTGACGAACGAAGACAGTCAAAAAATCGAAAGCGCAGCAGGTCCATTGCCAACGCGTACAGCTGTTTGGGACTATGTGACCGAAGATGCGAAAGGCGATGCGTTCCGGACTGAAGTTTTAGCTGCCTTTAAAGAGACTGCAAAAACAGCATTTGCTGTGCCTGCAACGCCTTTGTGGATCGAAGCTACAAACTTGATTTACCCAGAACTGCAAGCCGCGATCTTGAGTGATAAAACTGTTGACGAAGCACTGGCTGATGCAGCCGAGGCTGTTGACGAAATGATGCGTGAAGAGGGTGTCTACTAAACACCTTTCGCCCATCCAGCCCTAGGGGATGGCGCGCTTTTGCTGTGCGCCATCCTTTCCTCGACACAGCGGCCATGTCGTCGCCCTCCCCACGGGAAATCCCATGAAACGCTTTAAAATGCCCCCATGGCTGGTCTTGTTATTGCCAGCTATCATTATCCTATCGGCTGTTGTGCTGATCCCGCTTGTGCTGTCCTTGTATTCCAGTTTCACCCCCTACAAGCTGACGCGGCCTGAGAGCCTGTATAAATGGATCGGTACTTTCAACTACGAAAAAGCGCTTGGAGATACCAAGTTTTGGGCGGCATTCGGGCGCACGATTTTGTTGCTGACGATTGCGTTGAACCTTGAGATGCTGTGCGGGCTTGGCCTTGCTTTGATGGTGTCAAAGGTCACGCGCGGGCAACGTGCTTTGCGCACTGCGATGATGTTTCCGATGATGTTTTCACCCATACTGGTTGGGTTTCAATTTAAGTTTATCTTCAACGATAACGTTGGCTTGGTGAACAACGCTCTGCAATCTTTGGGCATCACAGATATGGCGATCCCATGGCTGGTTGATGGTAAGTTGGCGATGTTTGCCATCATCTTTGCTGAGATGTGGACATCGACGTCGGTCTTTGCCATTTTGATCCTTGCTGGTCTGTTTGCCATTCCCCAAGACCCTTTAGAAGCGGCCAAAGTTGATGGTTGCACGCCAATCCAGAGTTTTAGATTTGTGACGCTGCCGTTTTTGATGCCGTTCATTTACATCGCAATGGCCATCCGGTCGTTGGATGTGGCACGGGCCTATGACATCGTGCAGATCATGACCAATGGTGGTCCCGCACGGCGTACTGAATTGCTTTGGACGCTGATTGGGCGCACTGGTTATGTCGATGCGAAAATGGGTTACGCCAATGCTATGGGCTATATTTCGATCTTTCTCGCAATCTTCTTTACCATCTATTTTTTCCGCAAGCTCACCGCCGCACGCGCCGAGCTTGGCATGGGGGTTTGATCAATGATGCAATCAGTTTCTGCTCAAAACCGCAAACGGATCGCCAAAACGGCGCATTTCGTTGGGCTTTTCATTGCGATGTCGATCATTTGTATCCCAGGTCTTTGGATCGTGCTCAACTCGTTTCGTCCCACTGTTGAAATCATGGCTAAGCCGCCGGTTTGGATCCCTAATGAATTAAACCTTGATCACTACCGCGCCATGTTCGGTGGGGCTGGCGAGGGCGGCGTGCCTGTTTTGACCTATTTTCGCAACTCCATGATCATTTCAATCACCTCGACCGTGATCGCGCTTTTGGTTGGCATGGGGGGCGGGTACGCATTTGCGCGCTACCATTTCAAAGGCAAATCTGCGATCTTCGTGGGGCTTATGGTGACCCGTGCAGTTCCCGGTGTGGCACTGTCTTTGCCGCTGTTTATTATCTTTGCGCGCTTGGGCATTATCGACACCCATTTCGGCATCATACTGGCCTATGTGGCGATGAATGTACCCTTTACGATTTGGTTGATCGACGGTTTTATGCGCCAAATTCCCAAAGAACTTGCCGAGGCCGCCGAAATCGACGGTTGCACACGCTGGCAAGCATTTTGGCGGGTCGAATTTCCTGTCGCGCGCTCTGGGATCGCTTCGGCAGGGATATTTGCCTTTCTCACCTCGTGGAACGAATACGCTTTGGCATCGCAGCTTTCGCGTTCAACCACGTCTAAAACAATGCCCGTTGGGCTTTTGGATTTTACATCAGAATTTACGCTCAATTGGGGCGGCATGTGTGCGCTGGCGGTCTTGATGATCTTGCCTGCGCTGGTGCTGACGTTCCTTGTGCAAAAACACCTCATTGCTGGCCTCACATTTGGCGGCGTGAAAGGATAAAATATGGCTCAGGTTCATCTTAAGAATGTCGTTAAAAAATACGGCTCACTCGAAGTCGTGCATGCGATCAACCTTGATATTGAGGACGGCGAATTTGTTGTGCTTGTTGGCCCATCAGGGTGCGGTAAATCGACAACGCTGCGTATGATTGCAGGGCTTGAAGATATATCGGGCGGTGACATCGAAATCGGCGACCGCGTGGTGAATGATTTGGCACCTCGGGATCGCAATATTTCGATGGTGTTTCAAAACTACGCGCTCTACCCGCATATGACTGTGCAAGAAAACTTGGGATTTTCTCTAAAAATTGCCAAGTTCAGCCAATCCGAAATTGACGCTGCCGTGCAAAACGCTGCCGAGATTTTATCGTTGACCGACTTGATGGATCGCAAGCCGGGCGCGCTGTCTGGCGGGCAACGTCAACGTGTGGCGATGGGACGTGCGATTGTGCGCCATCCTGATGTGTTTTTGTTTGACGAGCCTTTGTCGAATTTGGATGCAAAACTGCGGACACAAATGCGGGTTGAGATCAAAAAACTGCACCAAAAAGTCAAGTCTACCATCGTTTATGTGACCCATGATCAGATCGAAGCCATGACATTGGCAGACCGTATTGTGATCATGCGTGATGGTCATATCGAACAAATCGGCACGCCTTTGGATGTGTTTGAACACCCCGTGAATACGTTTGTTGCCAGCTTTATCGGTTCGCCACCAATGAACTTTCTTGAGGCGCAGATCGACGGTGGCAAAATCATTTTGCAAGACGGGACAGCTTTGACGATGCCTGCTGGATATGCTGCAAATGAAGGCCAAAAGGTGACGTTTGGTGTACGAGCCGATAACATTATGCCGCAAAATCATGCCATGCCAGCTGGCAACAATATGGCGTTGGTTGAGATGGAAGTGTCTTTGACTGAACCTTTGGGCACAGAAACACTGTTGTTCGCTGAACTCGCGGGTTCTGAGGTGCAGGCTAAAATGCTTAACCCGCGTCCCGTGCAAAATGGTGAACGCCTGACGTTTGAGATCAGTCTCGATAAATGCCACATTTTTGATGCGCAAACAGGCAATGCTTTGAAAGCGCAGTGAGGGGGCTCGCATGAAACGATACGGACAAGTGATTGGGCTAAAGGCCGAGCATATCGAGGCATACAAAAAGCTGCATGCGGATGTGTGGCCTAGCGTGCTGGCGAAAATTTCCGAATGCCATATTCGCAACTATGTCATCTATCTGAGAGAGCCGGAAAACCTGTTATTCGCGTCGTTTGAATATCACGGTGCTGATTTTGCATCTGATATGGCAGCAATGGCGGCAGATCCCGAAACTCAAAAATGGTGGGCGCTGTGCGAACCCCTGCAATGCCCGCTAAAGACCCGCACTGATGGATCGTGGTGGGCTGATATGGAAGAGGTATTTTTTCATGATTGATGTACGCAAACTTGTTCAAACTTTAGACCTTCCTACTGAAGTGAAACCTGTGGTCATCTTCGGCGCGGGATCGATTGTGGTAGATGCGCATCTTCCAGCCTATGCCGCATTGGGTGTGCCTGTCGCGGGTATTTATGATCCAAATACGGCTAAAGCCGCCGCTGTTTTAGATGGAATTTCGACAGGCACCAAAGCCGTTGCATTTGAGACGATTGAACAGGCCACCACGCGCAGTGACGTTATCTATGATTTGGCCGTTCCTCCTGCCGCTTTACCTGCGATTTTGAAGACTTTGCCTGTTGGCGCCACTGTGATTTTGCAGAAACCTATGGGGGCCAATTTAGATGAGGCCAGCGAGATTTTACAAATTTGCCGCGCAAGAAAGTTAAACGTAGCAGTGAATTTTCAGCTGCGGTTTGCGCCGATGATGCTGGCACTCAAAGATGCGATCGCACAGGGTGCTTTGGGTGACATTGTCGATATTGATGCATCGATGATTTTGGACACACCGTGGCATCTTTGGGAATTCTTAGCGGATTTGCCACGTGTCGAAATCTTGCTGCATTCCATTCATTATCTCGATTTTATCCGCGATGTTTTAGGAAACCCTCAAGGGGTGCACGCTACAACCATGGGCCATCCGTCGTCGAGCATATCGAACACGCGCAGTGCTATGATATTGGACTATGGCACACGAGCGCGATGTAATCTGTCGGTTAATCACAACCATAGTTTTGGCCGTAAATTTCAAAGATGCGAGTTCATTATCGGTGGCACCAAAGGTGCTGCACATGTGAAAATGGGTGTGAATCTTGATTATCCACGTGGTGAACCCGATACGCTTTGGATCAACCAAGACGGCGATTGGCAAGAAGTGCCGTTGATTGGCAATTGGTTCATTGATGCTTTCAAAGGCCGTTTTGCACAAGTTCAGCGGTTCGCAGCAGGACTTGATTCCTCGTTGCAAGGCTCTGTCGAAGATGCGTGGCACACGATGGCACTGGTTGAAGCTGCCTATGAAAGTGCGGCTTTGCCTGCGCATAAAATCAAGGAAATGCCTGATGCTTGAGCAAACAACATATTACGAGGATTTCGTTATTGGCGCGCAGCGTAAAACCGTAGGACGTACCATTACGGAAACGGATTTTGTGGTGCACGCGGGCCATTCGGGTGACTTTTTCCCACATCATCTGGATGAAGAATTTTGTAAAACGCTACCCTTTGGTCAACGTATCGCCCATGGCACCATGGTGTTCACCATCGGTGTGGGGCTGACGGCGACCATTATCAATCCTGTTGCATTTTCATATGGTTATGACCGGATGCGCTTTGTCAAACCTGTGTTTATTGGCGACACCATCACGTCTTTGGTCGAAATTATAGGCAAAGAAGTGATGGAAAAACGCCCCGGGTACGGCCGCGTGACTGAACGCCTGACGGTTAGCAAACAGACCGGAGAGGTCGCTTTAGTTGCAGACCATATCTATATGGTGGAGATGACGCCATGATCGGGCCCTTTTTGCTGCTGCACGAAAAAGACACCATTTTAGTTGCGCGCGCGACCGTGGCGCAAGGCACTAAGATTGATCTGGAACAGGGACCTGTGGATTTGCCTCAGGCTATTCCTTTGGCCCATAAAATCGCCCGCCATGATATTTTGAGCGGCACTAAAATTCTCAAATACGGAATGCCCATCGGGATCGCGACAGCGGATATTCCTGCGGGTGCGCATGTGCATGTGCACAATATGCGCTCGGCCTATACCCCAACCCATATGCTGCAGGATGCTGATGGTGTTTCATCGGGAGTTTCAAAATGACCAACAGCGCCCCTCTTAGTGGTTACCTCCGAGCAGATGGACGTAAAGGCATTCGTAACACAATCTTGGTCGCATATCTGGTTGAATGCGCCCATTTCGTGGCCTCTAAAATCGTTGCGGGATTTGATGGCGAAGATGTACAACTCATCGGTTTCCCCGGATGTTACCCCAATGAATACGCAGCACAGATGATGGAGAAACTCTGCACCCACCCGAATGTGGGCGGGGTGCTATTTGTGTCTTTGGGCTGTGAAAGTTTTGATAAAGTACGCGTGTCTGATGCGGTGTCTGCATCGGGACGACCCGTGAAAACGCTGGTGATTCAAAAGGCGGGTGGTACCGCAGGCACGGTCGATCTTGGTCGCACTTGGGTGCGCGATGTTATGGCCGAAGTTATGGCTGTTGAGCGTGTGCCCATGGCCATGGATGAGTTGATCATTGGCACGATTTGCGGCGGGTCTGATGGCACGTCTGGTATCTCTGGAAACCCTGCTGCAGGCAAAGCTTTTGATCTTTTGGTCGCGCAAGGGGCAGCCTGTATTTTCGAAGAAACAGGCGAATTGATTGGCTGTGAAGATATCATGGCCGAGCGCGCTGTGACGCCCGAATTGGGCCAACTTTTGCGCGAAAGTGTCCACAAAGCCGAACGTTATTATGCCACCTTAGGCTACGGGTCTTTTGCAGCAGGCAATGCCGCAGGCGGTCTGTCTACAATCGAAGAGAAAAGCCTTGGGGCCTATGTTAAATCGGGCGACAGCCAGATATCGGGCATCTTAAAGCCGGGCGATGTGCCGCCGACGGGCGGTTTGTATTTGATGGATGTGGTGCCAGACGGCGATGTGCGCTTTGGTTTCCCCAACATTTCGGACAACGCGGAAATCGTCGAAATGATCGCATCAGGCGCGCATGTGACGCTGTTTGTCACGGGGCGGGGGTCTGTTGTGGGCTCAGCCATTTCACCAGTGATCAAAATTTGCGCTAACCCCGACACCTATCGTGCGTTGGCGGGCGATATGGATGTCAACGCAGGCGCGATCATCGAAGGCCTCAAAACCATCGACGATATCGGACAAGAAATTCACGATTTGGTCGTGTCTGTCTCAAACGGCGCACAGAGCAAATCCGAAGCGCTTGGGCATCGTGAATTTATATTAACTTACAAAACATTCGAACCGGCAGGGCCAGCGTGCTTACCGGCTGCAGGGTAAAGGAAAAACACATGGATATGAGCAAACGGTTGCAGGGCAAGGTCGTTGTCATGACGGCTGCGGGTCAGGGGATTGGTCGGGCTTGTGCGGTGCGGATGGCAGCGGAAGGCGCGCGGGTTATTGCGACGGATATCAACGCGGATTCTGTGGCGGAATTGAACGCGATTGATGGCATAGAGGCGCGTGTTCTCAATGTGTTAGATGCCAATGCGATCACGGAATTGGCAACTGATATCGGCGCTGTCGATGTGCTGTTCAACTGCGCAGGCATCGTCCATGCGGGCGATATTTTGCACACGCCAGAAGACGATTGGGACATGGCATTTGCGCTCAACGCCAAGGCGCAATACCGTATGATCCGCGCATTTTTGCCTGCGATGTTGACCAACGGCGGCGGCTCTATCATCAATATGTCTTCGGTCGCGGGGCCTGTTACGGGGCCTGCAAATCGCTTGGCTTACAGCGCGTCCAAGGCGGCTGTCGCGGGCATGACGCGGGCAATCGCGACGGATTATGTGACGCAAGGCATCCGCTGTAATTCGATTTGCCCCGGCACGGTCGACAGCCCATCATTGCATCAACGCCTGAAAGATACCGGCGATTACGAGGGCGCGCTGAGTGCTTTTGTGGCGCGTCAGCCCATGGGGCGCATTGGGCAACCGCATGAAATTGCTGCTCTTGTGGCCTATCTTGCTTCGGATGAATCTGGTTTCACCACGGGACAAGAACACATCATCGATGGCGGCTGGACAGCTTAAGAAATTTGATTTTGAGGAAGGAAGACTATGAAACTTGTACGCTATGGGGCGCGCGGCGCTGAAAAACCGGGAATGATTGATGCGGATGGCGCGTTGCGCGATTTGTCTGCTCATGTGTCTGATATTGCTGGCGAAGTTCTGGTGAACTTGAGCGCGCTCAAAGACATTGATCCTGCGACTTTGCCACTGGTTGAGGGCAATCCGCGCTATGGCGCTTGTGTGGGTGGAACCGGAAAATTCATCTGTATCGGTCTCAATTACGCCGATCACGCGGCTGAATCCGGTCTGGAAGTGCCGCCTGAGCCAGTGATTTTTGCAAAATACACCTCAGCGATTTGTGGCCCGAATGATGACATTATCATCCCGCGCGAGTCTGAGAAAACCGACTGGGAAGTCGAGCTTGGGTTTGTGATCGGCAAGAAAGCCAAATACGTGTCTGAAGCCGACGCGATGGACCACGTTGCTGGCTTTTGCCTGATCAACGATGTGTCTGAGCGGTCGTACCAAATT
>NZ_FNZV01000019.1 GCF_900109555.1 Pacificibacter marinus
GGGAGGAACACCATGACCGACACGACCTATTCACCGGATGAGGCATTTACGGCCTCGGCTCATATTGATCGCGCGGGCTATGATGCGATGTATGCGGCGTCTGTGTCTGATCCTGATGCGTTTTGGGGCGAGCAGGGTAAGATTTTGGATTGGATCAAACCCTTCACCCAAGTCAAACAAACCAGTTTCGAGTTCGGAAAAGTCGATATCAAATGGTATGCGGACGGCGTTTTGAACGTCTCAGCCAACTGTATCGACCGCCATTTACCGACCCGTGCTTTGCAAACTGCGATCATTTTCGAACCTGATGATCCCAATGCTGACGCGCAGCACATCACCTATAAAGAGCTATCGGAAAAGGTAAATCGCTTTGCCAATGTGCTTTTGTCCCAAGGGGTGATGCGCGGTGATCGCGTGGTGATTTATCTGCCGATGATCCCCGAAGCCGCCTATGCCATGCTCGCCTGCGCCCGCATTGGCGCGATCCATTCCATTGTTTTTGCTGGATTTTCCCCTGATGCGCTTGCCAACCGCATCAACGACAGTGGTGCCAAAGTGGTGATCACCGCCGACTCTGCCCCGCGTGGCGGGCGCAAAACAGCGCTTAAATCCAACGCTGACGCAGCTTTGCTGCATTGCTCTGACAAAGTGCGCTGCCTTGTGGTCAAACACACCGGCGATCAAATCACTTGGATCGATGGTCGCGATGTCGACGTCAAATATCTGATGCAACACGCTTCACCTGACTGCCCGCCCCGCCCGATGAGCGCCGAAGACCCGCTGTTTGTGCTCTACACATCTGGCTCGACAGGCAAACCCAAAGGCGTGGTACACACGTCTGGCGGCTATTTGGCTTATGCGGCTATGACCCACAAATACGTGTTCGACTACCACGATGGCGATGTGTTTTGGTGCACCGCAGATGTCGGCTGGGTCACGGGCCACAGCTATATTGTCTACGGTCCACTGGCCAACGGCGCCACGACAGTGATGTTCGAAGGCGTGCCGACATACCCCGACGCTGGCCGGTTCTGGGCCGTGTGCGAAAAGCACAAAGTGAACCAATTCTACACCGCGCCGACGGCTTTGCGCGCGTTGATGGCGCATGGCAATGACTTTGTCGAAAAGTACGATCTGTCCGACATCAAAGTGCTGGGCACCGTGGGCGAACCGATCAATCCCGAAGCGTGGAATTGGTACAACGATGTGGTCGGCAAAGGCAAAGCGCCGATCGTCGACACGTGGTGGCAGACTGAAACAGGCGGGCACCTTTTGGCACCCCTGCCCGGCGCTGTGCCCACCAAACCGGGCTCTGCCACGTTGCCATTCTTTGGCGTGCAACCTGTGATTTTGGACCCAACAACAGGCGAAGAAATCACCTCGGTTGAAGCCGAAGGTGTGCTGTGTCTCAAGGACTCATGGCCCGGTCAAATGCGCACCATCTGGGGCGATCATGAGCGGTTCCAAGAGACCTATTTCCAACAGTACAAAGGCTACTATTTCTCGGGCGATGGCTGTCGCCGCGATGCCGATGGATACTACTGGATCACCGGTCGCGTGGACGATGTGATCAACGTCTCAGGCCACCGCATGGGCACCGCCGAAGTCGAAAGTGCACTGGTCGCTCACGCCGCCGTGGCCGAAGCCGCAGTCGTCGGTTTTCCTCATGAAATCAAAGGCCAAGGCATCTACGCCTATGTCACATTGATGAACGATCAAACCCCGTCTGACGACTTGAAAAAGGAATTGGAAAAATGGGTCCGCACAGAAATCGGCCCCATCGCCAAACCTGACTTCATCCAATGGGCCCCAGGCTTGCCCAAAACCAGATCCGGCAAAATCATGCGCCGCATCCTAAGAAAAATCGCCGAAAACGACACAAGCACGATGGGCGACATCTCAACTCTCGCCGAACCAGCCGTTGTCGAAGAATTGATCAGTAATTCGATTTATCACGTCAAGGCATCGGTCGGCGCATAAGGCATACGTCGCCCGCACATGTGGGCGGCGCATTTAAGGTCGGCAGCAAACGCGGCACGACTTAGGAGGCGGATGCCGCACTGCGCGGGGTTCGTGAAATCGATCTGGCAATCGGCACAAAAGCCGTGGTGAGATCAGGGACGTAAAGGGAGGCCCCGCAATGGCGGACAAGTCACAACACAACGCATATTGGTCAGCGAACCTACGCATCATCGGCATCAGCCTTGTGATCTGGTTCGTGTGTTCATTCGGGTTTGGCATTTTGCTGCGCCCGCTTTTATCAGGCATCAAAATCGGCGGCACAGACCTTGGGTTTTGGTTTGCGCAACAAGGTTCCATTCTTGTGTTTCTGGTACTGATTTTCACCTACGCATGGCGCATGAACAAACTCGACCGCGAACACGGCGTCGAGGAATAGGAGCAGGATTATGGATCAGTTTACACTTAACCTGCTCTTTGTGGGCGCGACTTTTGCGCTCTACATCGGCATCGCAATTTGGGCCCGTGCGGGAACAACTGCGGAATTCTACGCGGCTGGCCGTGGTGTTCACCCTGTGCTCAACGGCATGGCGACAGGCGCGGACTGGATGTCTGCCGCGTCGTTCATCTCAATGGCTGGGATCATCTCTTTCGGGGGCTACGACACCTCTGCCTACTTGATGGGTTGGACCGGCGGCTATGTGTTGCTCGCCATGCTGCTTGCGCCATATTTGCGCAAATTTGGCAAGTTCACCGTGCCTGAATTCATCGGAGATCGATTTTACAGCCAAACAGCGCGCACGGTTGCTGTGATCTGCTTGATCACCGCCTCTGTGACATACGTGATCGGGCAGATGACCGGCGTTGGCGTGGCGTTTTCACGTTTCTTAGAAGTGTCCAATTCAACAGGCTTGTTCATCGGTGCGGCAATTGTTTTCATGTACGCCGTGCTTGGCGGCATGAAGGGCATCACCTACACACAAGTTGCCCAATACGTTGTCTTGATCATCGCCTACACGATCCCAGCGATCTTTATATCGCTGCATCTAACAGGTAATCCAATCCCTGCTTTGGGTCTATTCTCAGATGCGACATCCACTGGTCAACCTTTGCTGGAAACACTTGAGGGTCTTTTGTCTGACTTGGGTTTCCAATCCTACACCGAACAACATGACACAACGCTCAACATGTTCCTGTTCACCGTATCTTTGATGATCGGTACAGCAGGTTTACCACATGTGATTGTGCGCTTCTTCACAGTTCCAACTGTTGCAGACGCGCGGTCTTCTGCGGGGTGGGCTTTGGTGTTCATCGCATTGTTGTACCTGACGGCCCCTGCTGTTGGTGCCATGGCGCGCTTGAACTTGATCAACACTGTTTATCCTGACGGCGTTGCATCCACGCCTGTGGCTTATGACGCGCGCCCAGATTGGATGGTCAACTGGGAAAAAACCGGTCTTTTGCAATTTGAAGACAAAAACGGTGACGGCAATATTCAGTACCTCAATGGTGATGAAAACGAACTGGTTGTGAACCGCGATATCATCACGTTGGCCAACCCCGAGATCGCAGATCTTCCAGGTTGGGTGATCGCGTTGGTGGCGGCAGGCGGGCTGGCTGCGGCTTTGTCTACGGCGGCGGGGCTGCTTATGGCGATTTCATCAGCTGTGGCGCATGACTTAATCAAGGCGCAAATCAATCCGGGTATTTCCGAGAAAAACGAACTCTTGGCGGCTCGGATTTCTATGGGTGTTGCGATTGCTGTTGCCACATACCTTGGACTGAACCCTCCAGGATTTGCGGCGCAAACTGTTGCTTTGGCCTTTGGTCTTGCGGCGTCTTCGATTTTCCCAGCTTTGATGATGGGTATCTTTTCGAAACGCATCAACAACAAAGGCGCAGTTGCGGGTATGCTTGCAGGCCTTATCACGACATTGCTTTACATCTTCTTGCACAAAGGTTGGTTCTTTGTTCCTGGCACCAATTCGTTCACGGACGCAGAGCCATTGCTCTTGTCGATCAAGTCAACGTCCTTTGGCGCAGTCGGTGCGATGATCAACTTTATCGTGGCCTTTGCAGTGTCTCGTGCAACAGATGAACCACCTGTAGAGATCCAAGAGCTGGTCGAAAGCATCCGAATTCCACGCGGTGCAGGCGAAGCTGTCGATCACTAAATAAACTTGGGCCCGCTGTCGTGGCGGGCCTAAACCACTCTTTAGGGTGTGCTGCCTTGAGGCTGCGCACTTTTGCCTTTTAAACCCGTCAATCAACTCATTTTAGGGAGCCAGACGATGGAGCACGCAGAAAACCCTGTTATCTCTTTTTTGCAATCGGCACACCCTTATGACGTTTTGCCAAGCGACAGATTGCACCAACTCGCTGCTCAGTTTTCCCGCAAGACGTTTCGCCAAGGCGAGACGATCTATGCCTATGACGACTGGCTCGATGGGCTATATTTGATCAAAGAAGGCACAGTAGAAATCATAGATATAAACGGCGCGCAGGTGTCGTTTCTGCAAAAGCACAATCATTTCGGCGAACGTGGTTTGCTGCGTACAGGACGTGCTGCCACCACCGCCATTGCCGCGAGTGATGTGGTGGTTTTGGTTCTATCCTCTGCCGTGTTTAAAGCCGAAATTGAACGCAATGTTGAATTTGCACGCTATTTCAAACGCGGCCAAGCCCGCCCTGCTGCTGCCGCAAGCTTAATGACCCAGCACGTCAGCGACTTGATGGCACGCGACCCCATCACATGCGCGCCCACATTGCCGATTAAAGACTGCGCAACGATGATGCGCGATGCGAAAGTATCGTCTGTTGCGGTCACACAAGACGGCGCATTGCTTGGGCTGGTCACGGTCCGCGACATGACCAACAAAGTACTGGCCGAAGGGCGTAACAGCACGGATTCCGTGTCAACCATTATGACGAAAAATCCGATTTCACTGCCTCCGACAGCGCTTGGAAGCGATGTAATTCATAAAATGCTTGAGGCAAAAATTGGCCACCTACCCATTGTCGATGCAGGGCAAATTGTCGGCATGATCACCCAAACCGATATCACTGGATTCTTTGGATCATCGCAAACGCAGATGATTTTTGATTTATCGAATGCTGAAACCATTACGCAAATGGCGCGTATCACAGCGCGGTTGCCACAATTTTTAATGCAGCTTGTTGGTGCACATTTGGCCCATGAAGTGGTCACACGCAAAATTACCGACATTACGGATATTGTCACACGTAAACTGATCACCCTGTTTGAAACCCAAAACGGTGCAGCCCCCGTGCCCTATGCTTGGGCCGCCTGTGGCAGCCAAGGTAGACGTGAACAAACCGGCGTATCAGACCAAGACAACTGCCTGATCATCGCCCCGTCCGCCAGCGCGCAAGACATGGTATATTTCCACGCCATGGCCAAATTTGTATGCGATGGGTTGAACACTTGCGGGTATGTTTATTGTCCCGGCGATATGATGGCGATGAACCCGCGATGGTGCCAAACGCTTGATCTATGGCAGAATGATTTTTCAACATGGATTGCCAAACCAGACACGCAAGCGCAAATGCTTGCTTCGGTCATGTTCGATCTGCGTGTGATTTCGGGTAATGAAACCCTGTTTCAATCTTTGCAGGAAACTGCGTTGATTGCGGCCAAAGACAATTCAATCTTTATCGCTCATATGATGGCAAACGCGCTGAAACATGCCCCACCTTTGGGATTATTGCGCGGGCTTGCCACGATCAAATCGGGTGAGCATCGCAACCATATAGACATGAAACATGCTGGTGTTGTGCCTGTGGTGGATCTTGGTCGTGTGTATGCCTTGCAAGGACGGCTTTTGCCCGTAAACACCCGTGCTCGCATTGAGGCGGCCATTGAATTTGGTATCGTTTCAAAATCTGGTGGAGGTGATCTTTTGGCGGCCTACGACACCATCGCCACCGTACGATTGGAACACCAAGCGCGCCAAGTGCGCAAAGATGTGCCGCCCGACAATTACTTAAGCCCGTCATCCTTGCCCGCTTTTGAACGCTCACACTTGCGCGATGCTTTTGTTATCGTTCGGACTATGCAATCCTCTCTCAGCGCACATGCGGCGCGGGTTTAGAAAGATGCTATATGCTATTTGAATTTATCGCCACATTGTCTTTGGGTGCTGGAGCTGCGGGACTTGTTTTGCTGCTGCAAAAATTCACGCGCGGCGCTCTGCCGCGCTTTGCAATGCCAGCCGCCGCAGGTCTTGCCATGTTCGCATTCACAATCTGGAGCGAATATTCATGGGCTGCCCGCTCGATGGCTGCCTTGGGACCAGATGCAGTTGTTGCGCGTGCAATTGAACAAAAGCAAGTGTGGCGACCATGGACATATTTAGCCCCAGTCACCACGCGATTGATCGCTTTGGATGGCGCAAAAACCAAAGACTTTGATGGCACCGTTGTCACCGATATGTACCTACTGTCACGCTGGCAAGATGGTGCGGTCGTGCCCGTGGCTTTAGACTGTCTGTTGAACCGCCGCGCAGATTTATTTGCGGGCCATGGTGAAGACATAAAAGTCACACTTCAATCTGCAGATTGGCTGGCCGTAGGCGCAGACGATCCCGTCTTGCGCGCCGCCTGTGACACGCTACGATCTGACTAAATGGGGCAATAGCTTAAACCAAAGCCCCACCACACGAGGACATAAAACCATGCACACCGCAGCTCATATTCTCATCGCGAGCGCAGATGAGGCCTTGAGTGCCGCTCTTGAACTGATCTTGGTTCAAAATGGATATCAGGTAATATGTACCGCGTCTGGCCCGCAAGCGCTGGCGCATATACGCGCGTTGAACCCCGATTTAATTATTTTGGAAACGGATTTGTCTGAGATGTCCGGTTATGAAGTCTGCCAGCGTTTGCGCAGTGAGCCAGAATTTGAAGCGTTGCCCATCGTGATGATCGCGCACGACACGCGTGATATTATACGACGCAAAAGCTTGGCGTTGGGAGCCAACCTTCTGCTCACCACCCCAATCATACCAGCCACGTTTTTAGATGCTGTGAGCACCAGCATTGCGGAGGTTACGCATGCAAATTGAACGCTGGTCCTTGCGCCTGCGCATGTTTTTGTTTTTCGCATTCTTGGCGGGTTCCACGATCTTGGCCATCAATCTTGGTCTTTGGTTGGGTTACCGTAAACTTGGCATCGCGGAGGCCCTCGATGGTTTTATTTTCGCGGGGATCATTGCAGTGTTTGGCGTATTGGGCGCCACCGTTTGGGTTTGGATTTTGTTTGATGAACATGTCGCTAAGCCGATCCAAACGCTATCAGGCACCTTACTGGCGCGAGCACAATCAGATCACCCAAACACAAAAACTGACCATTCAGCGCGGTATCTAGGCGATCTGTCTTTGGCAGCACAAACTGTGACCAATCAACTCGTCCAGACACGACGTTTGTTGGCCAAAACAGTTGCACATGAAACCGCTGAGTTGATTGAAACCAATGAAAAACTTGCCGCTCTCGCTGCCGAAATTCCGTTCGGTATCTTGCTTGTCTCAGGCAGCCACAAGATCGCGTTTTATAACGGCGCTGCGACAGATTTATGTGGGTCGGACTTATATGTCTCAGACAAAAAACTCGGATTGGGTCACAGCATTTTCGACATTCTAACACCTGCCCCCCTTATATCTGCCTATGCACGTTTGTGCGCAGGCGATGGCGGCATAGGCCATGTGATCCCTTTGACAGTTATGGTGCAAGACGGCACACAAATTCTGTCGGCTCGGATGCGTTTGGCGCATGCTCCGCAAAGCAAACAAGATCGCCCAGCCTATGTTTTAACCCTTGATGACACCGCACCAGATCAACAGCGACGCAATGCCCACAGTACGCTTGGCACGCAAGCCATCAGACTGTTGGCTGATTTAGGGGCAACGCTGCAAACCGTTCAAAATGCGCGCGAACACGTCGGCTCTGAGCAGGCAATCCCAAAGTTAAACGCGGCCCAACAAGAGCTTTTGAACACAACGGCAATCAAAGCCGCTGAGGTGTTTGAAGAGTACAAACACCTCAATGCTTTGAGAACACAGACAGTCATTCAAGTGTCCGGGGAAAACATATGTGATGCCGTTGTGGCGCGCCTCAAAGATGTAGGGATCACGCTTATGGCAAGCCAGAACGATCCCGTTTATTTGAATGTCGACCCTGATCCATTGATCTCACTTTTAACCCACACCGCCACGCGTCTGTCGCAAGATGGCGCCAAAGCTCTTTCCATGCTGATCACCCCCGAAGACACAGGCGTGATGATCGCATTGGGATGGTCAGGCGAAGCTTTATATGTGGACCGGCTGGACGCTTGGCTGAGCGAACCTATCGACACAGATCACCCACAGGCGTCATGGCGCAAAGTGTTGAACGACATAGACACCGACATGTGGCCCGAAGCTGGCCGCGGAACCCGTCGTGTGCTTAAACTGCCCATAGCTCATGCTGCGATCAGCGCCCAACAGAACCGACGCGGTGCGACCTATGACTTTGATTTGTTGGCGAAACCATCCCAAGACACACATCTATCCACTGCGCTCAGTGATTTGACCTACGTGGTCTTTGACACCGAAACCACTGGGCTTTTTCCGAACGCGGGTGATGAAATTTGCCAAGTGGCCGCCGTTAGAATTGTGAACGGCAAAGTTGTGCGCGGTGAAACACTGGATGCACTCGTCGATCCAGAGCGACATATCCCCAAAGCCGCGACCAAAATTCATCACATCACCAACGAGATGGTGCGCGAGCATCCGACCATCGACGTGGTTGGGCGCGCCTTGCATAGTTTTGCACGAGGGGCCGTTTTGGTCGCGCATAACGCGCCGTTTGATATGGCGTTTTTGCACAGACATGCGAGCCGTATTGGGGCGCAATTTGATCACCCCGTCATAGACACAGTGCTGCTATCTGCCGTGGTATTCGGCCAAAGCCAACCGCACAGTTTGGATGAGATTTGCACACGCCTAGGCATCAATATTCCACCCGATCAACGCCACACAGCGCTTGGCGATACGATTGCAACAGCACAAGCGTTTTTGAAGATGCTGAAAATGGCTGAGGCCAAAGGCATCACAACATTCGAAGATTTGGTCATGGAAATGAAACGTCACAGCAGGCTGCAGCCAGACCTTAACAATCGCACCTTAGCGGATTGACCGAATGCGCCCGATCGGGCCACGGTGATCGTAAAACGGCACCGCCTCAGGCGCGCTGATCTGCGCGCTCATGGCTTGCACTTCGCCCAAAACGATGCGCGTGACAAAAGGTAAATCTAGCAACATAGCCCTGTCCAAACTCACCCACTGCAGATGCGATAATTCGTCTTCTGCGCGGGAAAAGTCGTCTGGATTTCCTTCAATTTTATTTGCATCGCAGACCAAAAAACGCGCATCGAAACGCCGTGTGCGTTTGGGCGGCGTAACCGCACGAAAGATGAAATGCATCTGAGCGGTCTCTTGCAGCGCCAGTCCCGTTTCTTCTAAAACTTCACGTCGGGCTGCGGCCAATACGGCCATAGCGAGATCAGATGACGCTTCATATTCAAGCCGCCGCAAACAGGTGTCCCCCGCAGATTTCAAGGTATCCATCTCATAGTCTTGCGGATCAACGCCACCACCAGGAAACACAAATTTTCCCGGCATAAACACGGCTGACCGCCCGCGTTGCCCCATAAGCACACGCCGCTCATCCCCCTGTTGACGCAGGAAAATAAGTGTCGCGGCATCTCGAACAGGCATGGGCGTTTCTAGGTGAATAGAGTCTGTCATAGGCGTAAGCTTAACCCGCGTTTAGGGTTCGCGAAAGGCTTCACGTGATTTATACAACGGTTTAAGCAAGTATTTCAAAAAGGTCTTTGAGCCTGTGTGCAATTCGACCTGGGCCCGCATGCCGGGACGGATTTCTATTTCGGATTGGCGCTTTGTCAGACTGTCCAAATCCACCGATGCCGTCACGCGGTAATATGGCGGCGCATTGGGGTCGCGCTCGTCTTTGAACGTATCTGCGGACAGGACTTTGACCTTGCCCGACAGCGTGCCATAAATCGTGTAATCGTAAGCGGTAAGTTTGATCGTCGCGGCCTGCCCTGGCTCGACATGAGCAATGTCTTCTGGACGCACGCGTGCCTCGACAAACAATTCTTCGTCAATGGGAATGATCTGCACGATCTCTTCACCCGGACGTACGACTCCACCGATTGTCGTCAAACTCAACTCATTCACAATGCCGCGCATAGGCGATGTGATGACGGTGCGATCCAACTGATCCTCGGCCAAGGTCAATGCTTGTTTCACCGAAGCTATATCTTGCAACGCTTCTGAAAACTCTTCAGCCTCATTCAAGTTGGCTTGGGTCACGATCTCGTTGTATTTAAGCTGCGCGTCAGAATGTGCTTTGCGTGTGCGGGTCACTTCGATCAAGGCCACAACATTGCGCGACAGCATATCTTCCATCAAAGATAGTTCTGCTTCGACCTGTTTGAGCACATTTAAAGCCCCCTCAGACCGCGCAAGATAATCTGCGGTGCGGGCTTTTAAAAGCGCACGTTCAGAGGCCACAACATCTGTGACACGCGCGGCCAAATTGTCAGGTACCTCAAAGGAATCTTGATCTGCCAACTCAGCCTCAAGCCGCAGCTTGCGCACTTCAAGCGCATCAAGCTTTTCTTGTAAATCCTCCACCGAGGTGCGAAATTCTGTGCCGCTCAGCGTCGCCAAAACATCGCCTTGCTCCACCACATCGCCTTCACTGACCAAGAGTGAAGACAAGATGCCACCTTCAAGGTTTTGAATGATTTGCGGTCGCGACGAAGAAATCATCTCGCCGTCTGCACGCACGATCTCATCAACGGATGCGATAGAGGCCCATAAAATGAAAACGACAATAACGAGTGCTGAAATGCGGATGATCCAACCGGGGCGGTCCATATCTTTGTCGAGAAGATTTTCCAGCCCTGACATCAACCGGGCCCATCGTTAGATTTCGACAGATGCGCCAAAACCTGATCACGTGGCCCATCCACAACAAGACGTCCGTCTTTGAGTACCATAGTCCGATCCGTGAGCCCGACAATGGGCATACGGTGCGTCGCGATTAAGGCTGTACGCCCTTCAAGCCAGACGCCCAAGCGTGCCACCAGACCGGTTTCAAGTGATTGATCCAGCGAAGCCGTCGGTTCGTCCAACAAACACACGCGCGGGTCTTGCAGCCACAAACGCGCCCAGCCGATAGATTGACGCTGCCCCACAGATAGGCCTTCGCCACCATCGCGAATTTCCAAATCAAGACCACGATGATGACCCCGCACAAATGGGCCAAGACCCGAAAAATCAAGCGCTTTGAGCAAGCGATCATCATCGCGTTCAAGGCCACCCAAATTCAAATTATCGCGCAAAGACCCCGCAAACAAACGCACATCTTGCCCCAAATATCCCACGTTACGACGGATATCGCGTGGATCGATTTGGCTCATCTCGGCACCATCTAAAAGCAATCGACCTTGTGCGGGCGCATACAGACCCGCCAACACTTTCAGCATCGACGACTTGCCCGAACCATTGGCCCCAAGCACTGCAATCTTTTGCCCTGCTTTGATATCAAGCGCCGCAATATCAAGCGTTGGCGCACCTTCGTCATCGTAGCGAAACTGCAATTCGCGCAAGGCAAAGTCACCCTTGATGGTTTTACGGCGCAAGAAAGTGCGATCTTCGTTGGCATCTTGCGGCGCAAGCGCAATCGCATCGAGACCTGCAAGCGCAGTTTTCACATTGCTCCACCGTGCCATTGTGCCAGACAGCTGTGTCAAAGGCGCCAAGGTGCGTGAGGTCAAAATACCTGTGGCAATAATCGTGCCCACCGTGAACTCGCCCGCAAAGACCAAATACGTGCCCAAAACAACTGCCGACAAATAGGTGATTTGCTGGATGCCTTGGCTCCAAAACGTCAAAAAGCCCGCAAGCTTGCGCTGCTCAGACGATTTGGCAGCTCCAAGTACATTAAGTTCATCCCAAATCCGACGCACGCGTTCTTCGCCGCGTTGGGTTTTGATTGTATCAAGTTCAAACACGGCCTCATGCAAAAGCCGCGATGCTTTGGCTGACGCCCCTTGGGATTCCACCGTGAGCCGCATCATTTTCTTTTGGAAAAAATATCCGGGTACAACCATGATAAACGCGCCGAAAACCAGCACCCAAACCACAGGGCCAGCGATGGTCGCCACCAGAGCAAAGAACAAGAAAATAAACGGAATATCAGCGACAGTGCCAATGGTTGAGGCCGTAAAGAATTCGCGTACAGACGAAAATTCACGCATCGCGGAAAACAATCCAGAGGGCGACGTTGGCCGCGCATCAGAGCGCATTCCAAGCAAACGCTCCATCAACATGGATTGCACGCGGATTTCGATTTGACGCCCAGCCCCGTCCATAAGGCGCGAGCGCGCCAGCTTTATGACGGCCTCAAGGCCAACCGCCAAAACAGCGCCCAAGGCCAACACCCATAAAGTAGACTCTGACTTATGTGGGATCACGCGATCATAAACCTGAAGCGAAAACAAAGCGACAGCGACGGCCAAAAGATTGGCCACCAAAGACCCAAGGGCGATCTCGCCGATTTGACGGCGAAAGGCCCCGAACTGACCCCAAAACCAATGTTCGGTTATCGCGGCAGGTGCATAAGATTTTGTCAGCGAAGCCAATGATTTGTTGGCCCGGACAACGGTCCCCGAAAAGAACGGCGCGAATTCGTAAACTGGCACTTCGGCGGTTTGGTCCGGCGTACTGCGATCAAAAACCGTTATCACATCGCCTTTTTGTGACAACACTAGGATCACATGCCCAGAGGTCATTTTGGCAAGCGCAGGCCACGCTTTTGGCGTCAGGCTGGCCAAGACTGTGACTTCGGCGCTTAGTCCACAGGCTTCAAGCCCACGCGCAAGAGCTTCAACACTTACGTCTTCGCCTTGCGCATCTGCAAAGCTTTCGACGATATCTGACACCATAGACGTCACACCCAACCGCGATGCATAGGTCGCGACCAATTCAGCGCGGCGCACTTGTTTGGTCACGTCTGCCTGATCTGGCGAGGGCATTTTAGCCGTTTCGGCACGCAGGGGCAGAGCGTTTGTCTTTTGCACAGGGTTGGCCAAGGCAGGTTGCTTGGGGGCGGCGACACTGGGCGGTGGACGATCTGGCGCGCGCGGCGCCTCAGCCTTTGGACTGGCTTCTGGAATTGGCTTAGGATTTGGTATTTTGGGCGTGACTGGCGGTGTCATGGTTTCACGCTTTGGTGCAGAGGATGCCAGTTTCGCAGCCTCCTCAACCCCTCGACGGACTGCCGCCGCTGCCGCTTTTTTTAAAGCCGCTTTAGGGTCTTCAAGCTCGGGGGGGTGATTAGGTTTTGCAGAGGCCGCGTGAATCAAAGATTTCGGTAACGCAATCTTGGCCCGCGGCTTGGGTGTGGGGGGCGATGCCGCTTTTGTCACGTTTTCTTGGCTGGCAGAAAGATCATCATCTGCGCCAGATTTGCGCTTTCCCATGCCGCCAAAATGAATAGTGAGCGGGCCAATTTTCTTATCGCGCGGCGGCTTTGTTTCGTTCGAGACATCTTTTGGTGTCTCTGGCGCAGTGGCGGTGAAGGTGAGTTTGGGCAAAAGGCTCAAATATCCGCCCCATCTGCCAAAGCACCCGCATTGCGCGCCATTTCAAGCTGCGTCAGTGTAATTTCGTATTTGAGATCAATATGCTTCAACTCGCTGCGCACCATTTGCTCGTATACGCCAACAACGTCCATGACCGTTTTTTGCCCACCTTCAAACTGCTCTTGGAACAGACGAAAGTTGGTGCGCGTTTGCTGGACCAAATTGACGGCATCTCGTTCTTGGCGCAGCAAGGCAGTCAATTCGTTTTGCAGGCGCGCAGATTTACGGGCGGCGGTTTCTTTGGCCAAAGCAACGCGCGCGGCTGCGGCGCGCTCTTGTGCTTTGAGCGCTTCGATGTCCGCGCTTGTGCCCAATCCAAGGTTCGCAGTGCCGCCGATATCGGCACTGGCGCTGTTCTTTTGCCCCAAGATGCCACCAACACTCAGGCTGGGCAAAAGCCCCGCCCGCGCAGCTTTTGATTCAGCCACCGACCGTTTTGCTTCGGCCTGTGCGCGCAACACCTCAAGCGGTGCCAATTGTGCAGGGGGGACAGGGATTGCATAGGCTTGGGTCAGTGGGGTCGCCGCATGGCCGCCCGTCATAACGTTAAATTCTGACAAAGCGGCACGTTCAGCCTCGCGGTGTGTCGATGCTTCTTGGTCCATGTCTGTCAGTTTGGCCTGCACGACACGTTGATCGGAAAGGCTGGAAAGCCCGCCCGAGACACGCACAGATACAATACGATTGAATTCTTGCATCCGGCCAAGACCACGCGCGGCCATACCCGCTTTTTCATGAGCTTCGGCGGCAGTGATATAAAGGGTCAAACCTGTGTGCAGCCGGTCGTTCATATCTTGCGACAAAGCAACGGCAGAGACTTCGACATCGGCAGCAGCAAAGGCGCGCTCGGCTTTACGTTTGCCATTGTCATAGAGCACTTGCTCGACGATCAGACCTGCAGCCAACTCTCCCAACGAACTGAGCGTGATGGATGGGCCAATGGTTGGAAGCCAGTTTTTTGACCGTGCCACAGAGCGCATTTTAGATGCACGCAATTCGGCTTGCGCCAAACCAGATGACGTCGTCAACATCGTTTTCGCCACAGGTGCATAGGGAGACGCAGGGGACAAAACCGAACGCCGCGCCAAGAGACCATCGATGATATCCGAAGACGCATCTTGGTTGGCATGCGCTAAGTTGGGCTGTTGATCATAAGTGTTAGACGCAGTGTCGTCGTTTCCGCCGGCCAAACCGCGCATAAAAGCAACGGGTTTGACATCGGACAGTTTGGACATACCAAGCACGCCGTTGCCGCAGCCGCACAAAAGTGCGGCCACGCCAATCAAACTGCCCCGTATAAGCCCTGCTCTTTTCACCTTCTACCTCACCCTTTTTCTTGTTAAGCGAGGGCGTCTCCGCCGCCACAGTGAGTAGGTTTAAGGAAGTACAACTTCGATATTTTCATCCACAAGCAACACAGCATCATCGCCCAACGTGTAGATATCATAGGCTTGGCCATCGACTTCGGTTTTGCCATCAAATTCTGCGGCATCTGTGAGAACGACGCGATCATCGCCGCCCCCGTGCACTGTGAGTGTGCCATCGTCGCCTGTCAAACGATCAAGGTCGGCATTGTTCAACGTCAACTCTCCCCCGTTGACGAATTGCAGATCAATTGCCCCAAGGTCAAAATCGCTCAGTCCCGCGTTATCGATGTCCACATCAAAGTAAACACCAGCAGGGCGTGACGACCCTGTGTCGAGCACGAACAGCGTACCAGAAGTATTTCCTGCAGCGTCTTCGGAAGACACAACAATCTGAGAACCATTTGGCACATCAGAGCCAAAGGACAACAATGTGTTGGCCCCAAGATCGACTTCTGAATCCACGGCGACCTGAGTGGCTTGACCATCTTCACTGACAGCAAAGACAGAAAGCGTGTCTGAACTTTCTTGAACCGCGACAGAACTGATGCCCTCAACGGAGCGGAAGTACCCTTCGATCATTGGCGCTTCGCCAAAGGTATCAATATCAAAGCTTGCAGTTTCAGTCGCGGTGTTGCCCGCAGCATCTGTCGCAGTGATAGAAACGGATGCGGAATATTCACCGTCAGGCAATTCACCTGGCGCATAGGTCACAGACCAGTTGCCAGCCGCATCAACGGTCGCTTCGTGCGTCACACCTTCGACGGTGACAAACACGGTTGATCCAGCTTCGACGTCACCGGTCAAGACCACGCCAGAGGTATTCATTTCCGTGGCATTGAAAACGCCGTCTCCGCCAACATTGCTGTCCATGGACAACTCGTTGACCAATGTATCGTAGGTCACAGTTTCATTCAGGGTCGCTGTGTTGCCTGCGGGGTCTGTGGAAGACACAACAATATTTGCAGTGCCCTCACCGCGCGGCAACGCACCACTGGGCACATCGATGCTCCACGTGCCATCGCTGCCTGCAGCCCCTGTGTAGCTTGCACCACCAATAGACACACGCACCGATGAATACGGCTCGACAGTACCAGAAAGCGTCAAACCATCGGCAGTTTCCGCAGAGTTCATCACCATGTCTGCGCCACCGATAGACGACGTCGTTGCAAAGTTGTCTACGAATGTATCGACCTGCACACCCGCGTTGACGCTCATGGTGTTGCCCGCAGTATCAGTAATTGTTGCGGTGACGGTGGAATCGTAATCACCGGGCGTCACTTCGGACGCAGCAAAGAGCACAGAAAATGTACCGGCAGATGAAGATTGAACAGTGTGAGACACCCCACCCAAAGTCACCTCGACATCAATGCCCGGTGTTGCAGTTCCTGTCACCCAAACGCCATCAGACGCTTCGACAGCGTTGATCACATTGTCGCCCTCGATCGGAGTGGCCGACAAAGCAACCGTGCCCGCAACTGTGTCAACGGTCACCGATGTAATTGATGTGGCAGTGTTGCCATATTCGTCTGTCGCGACAGCTGTCAGGGTCGTGTCATATTCACCCGCAGCCAGCGTGCCTGCAGGGTAGACCACAGACCATGTGCCATCAGTGCCCGCGACCGTGGTCAAAGTCGATGACCCTAGCGTCACAACAACTGTAGATCCCGCATCGGCAGTTCCAGTAAAGGCCAGTGGCGCGCCGCTTTCAGACAGGTTGACGATTTCATCCCCGCCAGAATGCCCTGCATCAATTGCAACACCAGCTTCGGTATCAATGTGGAATGTGCCCGAAGACGACACGACATTGCCCGCCGCATCCGTCGCAACAGCCGCAACAGTGGCATCGTATGTGCCGCTAGGCAACGTGCCCGCCTCATAAGTAGCAGTCCATGAACCGTCATCCGCGACCGTCACAGTCCGCGATACGCCCTCAACTGTTACAACAACAGTTGAGCCCGCTTCGCCCGTTCCCGTGATAGCCACGTCAGATGCAAGTTCAACACTGTTGACTGCGCCATCGCCCCCAACTGTGCCAGTGCTGATTGTCAAAGAGTTTTCAAGATCAACGTGTACATCATGCATGTAAGTCGCCGCATTGCCTGCTGCGTCTGTCACCGTCGCATGCACAATGGTGTCGTAAGTTCCAGCCGGCAAAGCATCGGCATCGAAAGACACAGTCCACGTGCCATCTGCGCCCACTGTGGTTTCGACCACCTGACCTTCGAGCGTAACACTCACAGTCGCGCCAGCTTCTGAGGTACCCGAAATTGTCAGACCATCGCTGGCTTCTTCGATGTTAACAACATCATCGCCTTCGACTGTAGAAAACGTCAGGTTTTCAGCTTCTGTATCGACAACAAGTTGATCGATCACAGTCGTGCTGTTTCCGGCCCCATCCGTTGCGACAATCGTGACATCTGTGCTGTACTCCCCCTCTTCCAGCAAAGAGCTGTCAAAGTCAGCGACCCACGCCCCAGTGTCGTCAACAACGGCAACGACCGTGACATCATCAATCGTAACTTCGACAGTTGAACCTGGTTCAGTCGTACCGACCACTGTCACCGTGCCATCGTTGTAATCGTCACCATTGACCATATCTCCGGCGCTTTCGACACCACCGGTAGCCGCCACATCGGGTGCTGTCGTATCGGGGCTATTGCCGCCGCCCTCTCCACCGTCCAACATACCAAGGCCAACCACACCCGCAGCGGCCGCAGCCGCGCCGGCGCCGCCTCCAAGCCCCAAAAGTGCTGGTGCAAGCGGAGCCACAACGGGCTCAACGCGCTCAAGGTCCAAGAAAACAAGCTGGTCGTATTCGCTCCACTTGCCTGTCAAATCAACGTCAGAGTATGTGGCGATCAATTCGCCATCTCCCATCACGTCCAATTCAACATGTGTCATCATTCCACGCTCAGACAACAATAAATCTTTGTCACCTTCGGCGAAATATCCCTCAAGAACAAGTATATTGCCGTCAGTTAATTTGACGATCAAATCATTGCCATTGCGTGTGTAATTATCGATCGCTGCAGAGGATGTATTTAATGATACGTCCTGCACGCCGATCATAGAAATTCTATCGGTCTTGTCGGAAAAAGAAAGAGTGCCCTGCTCGGTATTGCCAAATGAATCGCGGAGAGAAAATTGAATGTTAAACATAATACTAACCTACCCTAAAAAAAACTGCGGACATCTTTTTTGGTCCGCTTTTTTGTCGTTAACTGCTGGCAAATGAACTATACGCAATTCGAATCTGTGACTAGAGTCAAAATAGCCAAACTGCCACAAAAATGCCCTATTTCACCACTAAATAGCCGCAATTTTCCGGAAAAAACAGCAGATATGGTCCCAACCGCCACATCTAGCAACAAGATGTGGCCAGCCCAATTGACAACCTAATCATTAGAAACGACGCTTGAAAACCGGCGCAATCTCAATGCATTTGCAAGTACGAAAATAGAACTGAGCGCCATAGCTCCTGCCCCGAGCATCGGAGACAACAACACTCCAAAAGTCGGATACAGCGCCCCTGCAGCCACGGGGATAAGAATTGCATTGTACGAGAACGCCCAAAATAAGTTTTGCTTGATATTGCGCATCACAGCTTCGCTGAGCTGCAACGCGGTCAAAACCGCATGCGGATCGCCCGCCACCAAAACAATGTCAGCACTTTCAATCGCAATATCTGTTCCAGAGCCAACAGCAAGACCGACATCGGCCTCGGCGAGTGCGGGCGCATCATTGATGCCATCCCCGACAAAGGCCACGGAGCCATAGGTTTCACGCAGCGACTTGAGCGCCTGCGCCTTATCTGCGGGCAACACCTGAGCTCGCACGATATCAATGCCCAGCGCATGTGCAACCGTGCTTGCGGCCTCTTGCGTGTCACCTGAAATCATGGCGACCTTTATGCCGCGCGCCTGAAGTGCCTTGACGGTTTGTGCAGAGTTACCTCGAACCTGGTCAGAAATACCAAGCACCAAAGCGGGCACGCCATTCACAGCCATCAAAACAGGTGTTATCCCGCGCGCAGCCAAAGCCTGCACAGGTGCTTCAAAACCTGAAACGTCAACGCCCTCACCGGTCATTAGGCCCATATTGCCGATCAAAATGTGCTGCGCACCACTCTCGGCCTTTATCCCCAAACCGGTTAAAGGCGTCACTGTATCCACATTCGGTAACACGCCATATTCGGCCTTTGCGGCGCGCTCAATCGCGCGCGCAAGCGGATGCTCAGAATGGGCTTCAACAGCCGCGGCCAGCGGCAAAAGCGTTGCGGCATCGCCGTGTAAAACCATGAAGTCCGTCACCTCAGGACGCCCCTCGGTCAACGTGCCCGTTTTATCAAATGCAACAACACGCACGCCGCGCAAAGCCTGCAAAGCATCACCTTTGCGAAACAGCACACCAAGCTCCGCAGCACGTCCAGTGCCCACCATAATGGACGTCGGGGTCGCCAGCCCCATAGCACAAGGGCAGGCAATAATGAGCACACAAACCCCAGCGACCAGCGCGTGTTGCAGCACAGGGTCAGGCCCCCATATCGCCCACACCGCCACAGTGATCGCAGCAATCGCCATCACAGCCGGCACAAAGTATTGCGTGATGCGGTCCACCAAAGACTGGATTGGTAATTTCGCCCCTTGCGCGGCTTCAACCATGCGAATGATCTGCGCCAACTGAGTGTCGCTGCCAACACTTTCAGCGCGGTACACCAAAGCGGCAGCACCATTCACCGTGCCAGCGCGAACAAGCGCATCTTTGGCTTTCATCACGGGCACGGGTTCGCCCGTCATCATGCTTTCATCGACATAGCTTTCGCCACTTAAAACGATGCCATCCACTGCGATTTTTTCACCGGGGCGGGCATGAATAATATCGCCCTCGTTCAAGGCGTCGATGGGCAATTCAATTAAAGTATCGCCTTGCTCAACCCGTGCCGATTTTGCGGCAAGTCCAACCAAATGGCGGATCGCTTCGCCTGTACGCCCTTTAGCACGCGCTTCAAAATACCGCCCCAAAAGGATGAGAGTAGCAATCATACAAGCAGCTTCAAAATACACGAACTGCGCTGACGCAGGCAGCAGGTCAGGCACGAATGTGACCACGCTGGAATAGGCAAAAGCAGCCCCTGCCCCAAGCGCGACAAGTGAATTCATATCAGGTGCGGCATGCAAAAGCGCAGGCACGCCTTTGGTGAAAAACAACCGCGCGGGGCCGAGTAAGACAGCGGATGTCAAAGCAAATTGGATCAAGTGCCACAGACCAACAGGTACGCGTGCGGCAAACCAATGGTGAAACGGTGGCACAAGATGCCCCCCCATTTCGATGAGAAAAATTGGCAGCGTCAAAGCCAATGCAATAAGCATCTGCCGCTTAAGATGCTGGGCTTCATTCGCCCTGCGATCTTCATGCGTGCCACCGTCTGATAACGTTGCCGGATAGCCTGTGCCAGTGATAATATCCGCCACATCCCGCGGGGAAAGCTGCCCTGAAATCAAAGTCACCTGCACGGTTTGCGCCGCCAAATTGGCCGCAGCACGCAGCACTTCTGGGTGCTCCAAAAGCGCACGTTCAATGCGCCCCGTGCAAGACGCGCAACTCATATCGCTGACATCAAACATCAACGTTTCAACCTGCGCGGGATAGCCTGCGCGCGTTAGAACATCGGAAATTTTGGGCACAGTGGCGGGCGCATCAAAGTGCACCTCGGCTGTCTGGGTGGCCAAATTGACCTGTGCTGTCACGACGCCATTTAGCGCCAAAAGTGCTTTTTCAACACGCCCCACACATGACGCACAGCTCATTCCCTCAACACCCATTCGAACGTTTTGCATTGAATTCACCTCTTCGCCGTATTTGAGTTCACCGCACTTTAGGGCCCAAAAGCACCTCACAGCACAAGACTATATATGGGCACGAAAGACACATCCCGCAATGTGGCAATTGACGCGCCCCAAAGCAAAGCGCAAACAGAAAGGTGACACCACCAAATCACACAAAATCTTCCTGCTTTTGCACCTCTGCGCAACTTGCCATTGCATCGTAGACGGCAGTTGGTAATAACATATTTGCAAAAAGTACGACTTATTTAGATCGCTATTAGGAGACCTCCAATGAACACCGACTGGATTGCTGTTGACTGGGGCACTTCCTCTTTGCGCGCATGGGCCATCGACGCACAGGGTGCGACACTTGACACAGCACAGTCCACAAAAGGTATGGGCACGCTCGCCCCCAGCGAATTTGAAGCCGCCCTTTTGGAACTGATCGAACCTTGGATCAAGGGCAGCTCAGCCAACGCACCCATGCAAATCATCGCTTGCGGTATGGTCGGTGCGCGTCAAGGCTGGATCGAGGCGCTTTACGCCAAAGTGCCCAGCTTGCCCATCAGCGCAACTTTGACCAAAGCCCCCACCCAAGACCCACGACTTGATGTGCAGATTGTCCCAGGGCTGTCACAAAGCACGCCAGCCGACGTGATGCGCGGTGAAGAAACCCAGATCGCAGGATTTCAAGCACAGTTCCCAAAATTCGATGGCATCATTTGCCTGCCCGGTACCCATACAAAATGGGCCCATGTCAGCGCGGGTGAAGTTGTCTCATTTCAAAGCTTTATGACAGGCGAAATGTTTGCGCTTTTGTCCAAGCACAGCGTTCTCAAACACAGCTTGCGGGATGGCACCTGGGATGACACAGCCTTTGACGATGCCCTGGCCGACACCCTATCGCGCCCTGAAAAACTTGCATCCAAACTGTTCACCTTGCGCGCCGAAGACCTGCTCAAGGGGTTAGATGGCGGTGCGGCCAAGGCGCGACTGTCAGGGCTTTTGATTGGCGCTGAACTGGCAGCCGCAAAACCCTATTGGCTGGGCCAAATGGTGGCATTGATCGGCGACGACGGATTGACCGATCTCTACGCTTCGGCCCTCAAAACACAGGGCATCATCGCCCAACGCACCAACCCTACAGACATGACACTCGCGGGCCTCAAATCTGCCCGCGCTAGCATTTTGGAGTAACCTATGAGTCGCCCTCTTATTGCCATTCTTCGCGGAGTAACCCCAGCCGAAGCCACCGACATTGCTGGCGCCTTGATTGACGCTGGCATCGATCGGATCGAAGTGCCTTTGAACTCACCCCACCCCTTTGACAGCATCCGCGCCATGGCGACTGCTTTTGGCGACGACGCCCTGATTGGAGCGGGTACAGTTTTGACATTGTCAGATGTCGCGCAGGTGAAAGCGGCAGGTGGCGCATTGGTCGTATCCCCAAATGCAGACCCCGAAATCATTGCAGCGACCAAGGCACATGGCATGCAATCTTTTCCGGGTGTTTTAACGCCAACAGAAATGTTCTCAGCGATCAAAGCTGGCGCAGATGGACTAAAGATCTTCCCTGCATTCAAGCTTGGTTTGGATGGGTTTAAAGCCGTCAAAGCTGTACTGCCTCCACAGGTTCCAGTGTTTGCCGTTGGCGGTGTTGGACCGACAGATTTCAAGGCTTGGCTCGATGCTGGTGCCGCTGGCTTTGGCATGGGATCGGCGCTTTATGCACCGGGTTTCACCGCGAAAGACGTCTCAGCCCGTGCGCGTGAGATGGTTCAAGCCTATGATCAGGCCACAGCATGACTTATACCGTTTACAGCGAGACAAAATGCGCATTGGGCGAAGGCCCTTTGTGGCATCCAACGCGCAACCAATTGTTTTGGTTCGATATCATTGGCATGTGCTTGCACACCAAAGTAGACGACGAACAGATCACTTGGCAGTTTGATGAACATGTCTCTGCCGCAGGTTGGGTCGATCACGACACATTGCTTATGGCATCCGAGACCTCTTTGTCTAAATTTGACATCGAAACCGGCGACACAGAATTCGTCTGTTCGCTTGAAGCGGACAATGATCTGACGCGGTCAAACGATGGGCGTGCTGATCCCTATGGTGGGTTTTGGATCGGCACGATGGGCAAGAACGCAGAACCCAAAGCGGGCGCGATTTATCGCTACTACGATGGCACCCTGCGCAAGCTGGTGGACAACGTCACCATCACCAATTCGATCTGCTTTTCGCCCGATGGCAAACACGCCTATTACTGTGACACGGTGACCGATAAAATCATGCGTATTGCGCTTGATCAAGACGGCTGGCCCGAGGGCAAAGCAGAGCTGTTTATCAAAGGTGCCAACCATCCAGACGGATCAGTTGTCGATGCGGAGGGCAACCTGTGGAACGCGCAATGGGGCAGCTACCGCGTCGCTTGTTATGCCCCAGACGGCACACTGCAACGCTACGTTGACGTTGGCGGATTGCAAAGCTCTTGCCCCGCATTTGGTGGGCCAGATGGCACGACCCTGTTCGTGACCACAGCACAACAAAACTTGCCCCCTGAGGCGCTCGAAAAAAGCGATCTGCACGGGCATGTATTTGCCGTAGAAAACGTTGCCAAAGGCCAACGTGAACATCAGGTCATCCTATGAAACACCCCTTTGGCACCACCCAAAACGGACAGCCGATCGAAGCAATCACACTGACGGCTGGCGATTTAACGGCGACCATTTTGACGCGCGGCGCGGTGTTGCAAGACGTGCGTTTGAAAGATGTGCCCTATAGCCTAACTTTGGGCAGCGATGATGCGCAGGCCTATGACGGCACGCTCAAATACTATGGTGCCTTGGTTGGCCCTGTCGCCAATCGCCTGTCCAAATCAGAAGCGCTTCTTGACGGTAAGGTGCTGAAGTTACAAGAAAACGAAGGCACAACATCGCTGCATGGCGGACCAGATGGCATGCACGCCGACGTCTGGCGCATCACGGATCAAACCACAAACAGTGCGACGCTTGTGCTTGATCTGCCAGACGGCAAAGGCGGTTATCCGGGCAATCGTACGATCACCGCGCGCTTTACAATCACTGCGCCAGCTCAATTGACGCTTGAAATTTCGGCCACAACAGATGCGCCAACTTTGATCAATATCGCCAATCATTCCTATTGGAATTTGGATGGGACCCGCTCTATCTCGGGACATGTTCTGACCGTGCCTGCCAATAGCTATACGCCCATCGATGCGCTGAGCATTCCGACAGGTGTGGAACCGGTTGAATGCACAGGATTTGACTTGCGTGCAGGGGCAAAAATCGGTCTGTCTGATGGCCAACGCATCGATCACAATTTCTGCTTAGACGGCGATGAGGGGGCGCTCAAAACCGCCGCCACATTGACGGGCAAAAGCGGCGTATCTCTTACACTTGAAACCACCGAAATTGGCCTGCAAGTTTTTGATGCAGCGCCGATATCTTCTGGCGATTTCATTGGTCACACCGGCGCGCCCTATGGCGCATTTTGTGGTGTCGCTTTAGAGGCCCAGCGCTGGCCAGATGCCCCCAATCAAAAGGGCTTTCCATCCTGCGTTTTGCGCCCCGAGGACACCTATCAACAGACCACCCGCTGGACGTTTTCACGCCCCTAAATCACGCGGCCTTTATCGCCAGTTTTCGGGGCAATTTCCGCGCCTAAACCTGTGCCAAAAACAGCGTATGCGCCTCGTCGGTTTTGTGTATGGCATCTGTCAGCTATGTGTCAGCTCTCTGTCGGGCACTGCGCGGCTGGGCGGGATTGGGCAAGCATCCCTTTTGTACGACCCTCACAACAGCGCCCCCATCGGTTGGGGCGCTGTTTGCCATTGGAGCCCATTCAAACGGCGGTCAAAGCATCGCCCAGCATCCGCCTGTACCACTGGTTCGCAGCCCAAACCACGACACAAAAAAAGAAATGCGGGCCGAGCGGTAAAAGTCTCCGATTCTCTCTTGACCCTGCCAATGTGACGGACTACTTACGCGGCACTTCGGCGGAGTAGCTCAGTTGGTTAGAGCAGCGGAATCATAATCCGCGTGTCGGGGGTTCAAGTCCCTCCTCCGCTACCATATATCCCGATCTTCGGTTGATATATGGTAGAGATGCCCCAAGCCCCTTTTAAAATCTAAAACCTACGATGTAAGTGGTCTAGGATTTGATGTGTTATCAGGACCAGATAACCAGTGCTTTCAAATTATTGCGAAAGGTGCTGCTTTGCAATCTGGGCTGGTCAGTGCGACGGCACGTCTTATAGTTGATGCCAAGCCACAAGCACGAGGAACGCGCATGTCACCAAAGTATTTTGCCCCCACTGGCGGGCACCCTGGGCAAGAGCAACTCTTGACGGATCGTGCCGTATTTACGGATTCTTACGCCGTGATCCCCAAAGGGACCATGCGCGATATCGTGACCAGTTTCTTGCCCTTTTGGGACGACACGCGCCTTTGGGTGATCGCGCGTCCGATGAGTGGATTTTCGGAAACCTTTTCGCAGTACATTATGGAAGTGACCCCCGGCGGCGGCTCTGACAAGCCCGAACAAGACGCGGGCGCAGAGGGCGTGCTGTTTGTCGTTGAAGGGCAAGCCACGCTGACCATCGACGGCACAGCGCACGTGCTGGACGCTGGCGGCTATGCGTTTTTGCCACCCGCGACCAATTGGACCCTGCGCAACGCCTCAGACGACATGCTGCGGTTCCATTGGATTCGAAAAGCCTATGAAGCGGTGCCCGGATTGGCGCATCCCGAAGTGATCATCGCAAATGAAAAAGACATCGCGCCCACCGTGATGCCAGATACGGATGGCAAATGGGCGACGACACGCTTTGTCGACCCCAACGATTTACGCCATGACATGCACGTCACAATCGTGACGTTTGAACCGGGAGGTTTGATCCCGTTCCTTGAAACCCATGTGATGGAACACGGGCTTTATGTGCTTGAAGGCAAAGCGGTTTACAGGCTGAACAGTGATTGGGTCGAAGTCGAAGCTGGTGACTATATGTGGCTGCGCGCCTTTTGCCCGCAAGCCTGTTATGCGGGCGGTCCCGGAAAATTCCGCTATCTGCTGTACAAAGACGTCAACCGCCACATGAACCTGCGTCCGCTGTCTGGGTCAAAGTAGGGTCTGATTTTATACAGATCCCGTGCGCAAACGCGTTCTGGCGAAACTGTCACTGATCACATCGGTCATGGCGTTGCGCGCCTTCACGGCTTCGCCAGACGCGATGGCCATTGCGATTTTTTGATGCTTCAGAGCGACGTCAGATTTGCTATCGGGAAAGGCGTCGTTGGCCTCTGTCATAAACATGGAATACAACGCGGTTTGTACCATGTCGCCCAAAGAATGCAAAAACCGATTGCCTGATAATTTCAAAATGTGTTTGTGAAACTCGTAATCCGCGATGGCAAAGGTCGCGCGATCTGTCGCAGTGGCCATGTCTTGGCACAGCTCGGTCAATCGTGCGCTGTCTACGGAATTTGCCAGCGTCGCTGCTTTGGCCGCCGCAGCAGGTTCAAAAATCAAGCGAATTTCAAACAGCTCTTCGTAGAACTGTGTCGGGTTTTTCTGCGCAGCATGCCACAACAGCACGTCTTCATCGAACATGCTCCAATCGTCGGAAGATCGCACATGCGTGCCCACCTTGGCCTTGGATTGGATCAGCCCTTTGGCGATCAGCGTTTTCTTGGCCTCGCGCACCACTGTACGCGACACGCCAAACATCTCGCAGATATCAGGGTCCAGCGGGATCATTGTGTGCGCTGGATATTCACCAGACACAATGGCACGGCCAAGCTGTTCAACGACGAACATTGTATGGTTCGACGCCTTATCGCCCCGCGGCCCAGAATGGACGAAATTCATGATTGCGCGATGAAGCCAGTCGCCGCCTTTTTGCGTGCCGTCGATGCCCAAGTCAGCCCCTTTTGCAAAAGTATAAACGCGAAGAGCAACCCACCGATGACAATCTTAGTCCACCAGCTTGAAAGGGTGCCGTCAAAAACAATATAGGTCTGGATCAGCCCCATGATCAGTATACCGAAAAATGACCCTGCGACAAAACCATAGCCTCCGGTCAACAACGTGCCACCGATCACCACCGCCGCAATGGCATCCAGTTCAACACCGACAGTCGCCAACGAATAGCCTGCTGACGTATAAAGGGAAAACACGATCCCTGAAAGCCCAGCAAGCCCGCCCGAGACCGCATAAATCCCGATTGTGGTCGAGGCGACAGGCACCCCCATCAATCGCGCGGCCCCTGCTCCGCCCCCCAAGGCATAAACATTTTGCCCAAAGCGGGTGCGGTGAGCGACCAAAGCCCCAACGATAAACGTCAAAACCATCACAAACCCGATCAGTCGAAAACGCCCTCCGCTGGCCGTTTTCCAATACATCGATTGTAACACGTCATAGAATTCGTGGGTGATAGATACGGAGTCGGTCGATAGCACATATGCGGCCCCCCGCGCCAAAAACATACCCGCCAACGTGACGATAAAGGCGGGCATATCCAAGTAATGGATCGTTGCCCCCATCGCAGCTCCAAAGGCCGTGGTGATCACCAACACCAACGCAAAAGCAGTCAGCGGATGCAAGGATGTATCGCGCAAGATCACGGCCAAAAATACGCCGGTGAATGCGATGACAGAACCGACAGACAGATCAATACCGCCAGAGAGAATGACAAAAGTCATGCCAACCGCGACAATCCCGAGAAAGGCGTTATCTGTCAGTAAGTTGGCCACAACACGCCAAGACAGCATCGTGGGATATTGCGACGCGCACAGCGCATAAGCCAACACAAAGGTCAGCAGTGTGACGATGAGCGGAAGATGGGTTGATCGGATCATCGTTTAAGTTCCTTTGCAGGGTTTGGGCGATCCACTTTGGCAGGTGGCGTCGAGGCCCGCAGGATATAAATTATATGGCTCACTTTGGGGGATTGGATCACCAAAATGGCTAAGATCAATAAGGCTTTGATCACCAAATTAAACTCTGGCGGCATGCCCGACAGCAAGATGACGGAATTGACCGATTGGATGATCATTGCGCCCAGCAAAGACGCGACGATGGAAAACTTGCCGCCCAACAATGAATTGCCGCCAATGACCACGGCAAGGATGGCATCAAGTTCCAACCACAGGCCCGCATTGTTGGCATCTGCGCCCTGAATATCAGCGGTGACAATCACCCCCGCCACTGCCGCGCCGATGCCTGACACGACATAAACGCACAACAGTAAGACGCGTGAATTGATCCCCGCGAGGCGAGACGATGCTTCGTTGATGCCAATCGATTCAATCAGCAATCCCAATGCAGTACGGCGTACCAGAAAGGCTGCAAAGCTGCCCAAGCTGAGCCAAATTAAAATCGGTGTGGGTATGCCAAGCACGGTGCCAGCACCCAAATGGATCAAACCTTGGTCTAAAAACGTCAGGATCGTGCCTTCTGTGATCAACTGTGCAATGCCGCGCCCCGCGACCATCAAAACCAAGGTCGCAACGATCGGCTGAATGCGCAAGAATGCAACCAAGATGCCGTTCCAAGCGCCGCAAAGTGCCCCAACAGCCAACGCGCCCATGACGGCCGTGGTCCAATGTTGTCCCTCGACCACAAGCGACGCGGCGGTCGCGCCAGCAATGGCCATCACGGCCCCGACGGACAAATCGATGCCTTTGGTGGCAATCACCAATGTCATGCCAACACACAAAAGCGCGGTTGGCGCACCACGGTTCAGCACATCGATGATGTTGCCAAACAGGCGACCATTTTGGAATTTAACTGTGAAAAAGTCTGGCAAAACCAGCACATTCAGCAAAAGAACAATCGCCAAAATAATCAACTGCGGCGTGATGCGTTTGAGAAAAGGGGAACGGGTCATTGAAGGGCCTCGTGACGTGTTTCAGCGGCAATCGCTTTGATGATATTGACCGATGTAATGTCTGCGCCGACCAGTTCGCCGACTTGTTTGCGGTCACGCAAAACGATCACGCGATTGGCATAGGCGACGAGTTCTTCCATCTCGGATGAGGCGACCAAAAGCGCCATGCCATCTTGTTGTAATCGCCCGATCAGCGCGATGATTTCAGCATGAGCACCGATGTCGATGCCCCGTGTTGGCTCGTCTAAGATCAAGACATCTGGGTCCGTCGCAAGCCACCGTGCCAACAGCGCTTTTTGTTGATTACCACCTGACAAAAGACGGATTGGCACATCCAAATTGGCCAAACGAATGTCCAGCGTGCGCACATAATGTTCGGCTATTTCATCGACCTTGCGACGTGGAATTGGTCGCAGCCATCCTTGCCGTGCCTGTAGCGCCAATACGATATTGTCGCGCACACTCAGATCGCCAATGATGCCTTCTGTTTTGCGATCCTCAGGACACAAGGCAAACCCATGCGCCACGGCATCGCGCGGGGACGTGACCGAAATGTCTTTGCCGTTCAGCTTCATTGTGCCGCTGTCGGCGCGCACCGCCCCAAAGACCAGCTTGGAGGTTTCCGTGCGGCCAGAACCCAAAAGCCCAGCCAAACCAACGACTTCGCCTTTGCGGATTGTTAGGGAAAACGGGTCTAACATACCGCTTTTGCCTAGGCTTTCGATCTGTAAAAGCGGCGCACCAACGGCAGCAGATTTCGCAGCACTGGGCGCTGTGTCAAGCTGACGCCCCAGCATCAATGTAACGATATCGCGTTGTGACACATCTTTTAAAACGCGAGAGCCAACAACCTGACCATTGCGCAAAACGGTCGCGCGATCGCACAGGTCAAACACTTGATCCAAGAAATGCGTGATGAACACAATGGCGATCCCGCGGCTTTTCAATTGGCGAATAACCGAGAACAACAATTTGACCTCATCAAGGTCGAGACTGGCCGTTGGCTCGTCTAAAATCAGTACTTTACCAGACATTTCGACAGCGCGTGCAATGGCAACAACTTGCTGCACAGCGACCGAATACGTGGACAACGGTTGGGCCGGATCAATGTCGATCCCGAACCCTTTGAGGGACGTACGCGCCGCCTCATTCATAGCGCGCCGCGCAACAAACGGGCCGCGCATAGGTTGGCGGCCAAGGTAAAGATTTTCAGCGACAGTCAAGTTTGGCAGCAAGTTCACTTCTTGGTAAACCGTGCCGATCCCAAGACTTTGGCTGTGATTGGTGGACGTCGGATCAACAGTTTGACCATCCAGCATGATCGCGCCGCCATCACGGCGATAAACCCCTGTAAGGCACTTGATCAGCGTCGATTTTCCGGCACCATTTTCACCAAGAAGCGCGTGGATTTCGCCACGGTGTAGGGTCAAATCCACATCATCAAGCGCGATCGTGCCGGGGAAAAATTTCGAAATGCCCGTTGCGTGCAACATGGGCAGACTGTCGTTGGTCATGATATTATCCTTGCCGTCGCAATGTGTCGACTGGACCCGCGCGAAAACAGGCGCGGGTCCAGTCAATGCAATGCGATGAACGGGTCTGTGTAAAGGTTAGGCTTTAGTAGCCGAGACCTTTTTTGACCTCATAGATCGCCTGATTGTCATCGGCAGCGGTGTACAAACGCGATTCTGTTTGGATCCATTTTGGTGGAACAGTCCCGTCAGCAAGATAGGCCGCGAGCGCATCTAGTGCAGGTCCGGCCATGTTTGGTGTCAGTTCAATCGTGGCATTCATTTCACTGTTCGCAATCGCAAGGTGCGCATCAGGAACAGCGTCGATGGCTACGATTTTGATGTCCGTGCCAGGTTTCAAACCAGCCTCTTTGATGGCTTGGATCGCACCAACAGCCATGTCATCGTTGTGCGCATACAGAGCACAGATGTTGTCGCCGCCTTCAGCTTTCAGAAAGCTTTCCATTACGACTTTGCCTTGCGACCGCGTGAAATCACCCGTTTGCGAACGCACGATTTCTAAGTTGTCATGACCAGAGATCGCATTCTCAAAACCGGTTTTGCGATCAATTGCAGGTGACGATCCTGTGGTGCCTTGCAGTTCAACAATCCGGCAATCTGCGCCGGCCATATCATCGACCAACCATTGGCCAGCAACTGAACCTTCGTGCACCAAATCAGAGGTGACAGCGGTCAGGTACAGATCGTCAGGCGCATCCACGGTGCGGTCGAGCAATATGACGGGAATGTCCGCGTCTTGTGCTTCTTCGAGCACTTCGTCCCAACCTGTGGCCACAACAGGAGCAATCAAAATCGCATCAACGCCTTGCGCGATAAACGACCGCAAAGCCGAGATTTGGTTTTCTTGCTTTTGCTGCGCATCAGCGAATTTCAACTGGATGCCGCGGGCCGCGACTTCTTGTTTTGTGACGGTTGTTTCAGCAGCGCGCCAACCGGATTCAGATCCGATTTGCGAAAACCCGATGGTCAGATCACTGGCCGCAGCCGCGAAAGGCATTAGCGCAATTGCGCTCGCCAAAAGTGTTGATTTAATGTTCATAATTTCCTCCCAAAAATTCTATATCGCTATTAAGTATTACTTTATTATTTTTGTAAAGAGACTTGTGAAGCCAAACATTAAAGTGATTAATTATTTATATTTTTCAATGCATTAAACAAAACACCCCCAGACACCCAGGCGAATCTACGAGACGCAAAGGTGTAATCTGAGGGTGCTTTAGTGTTGATAGAACCATCTTACGCATGCACTCATAGCTTGCGTAAAACAGGCAAATGCGTGGGTGATAAATCTTAAATATAAGGGCGAAAGCTACGCGATGCGAAAGACTTTGGCGGCCTCTTCTTTGGTGATGTCGGCTTTGTCATGGGTGGATGTCACGCGCCCGCGTTCCATGAACACCAACTGATCCGCTAGGTCATAAGCGAATTCAAAATACTGCTCAACAAGCACAATCGCCATGTCGCCGCGATCACGTAGCAAAGCAATGACGCGCCCGATTTGTTGGATGATGTTGGGTTGAATGCCCTCAGTCGGCTCATCAAGCAACAAGAGCTTCGGCTTGATGATCAACGCACGCGCGATGGCCAATTGTTGCTGTTGTCCACCAGACAAATCGCCACCACGACGGTGCAAGAAATCTTTGAGAATGGGGAACAATTCAAACACCTCATCGGGGATGTGATGTTCGGATTTCGGCAGGCAGGCAAAGCCCGTCTCTAGGTTTTCTTTCACCGTCAAAAGCGGGAAAATCATCCGCCCTTGTGGCACCACGCCCACGCCCTTTTTCGCAAGCACATCAGAATTGGCGCGACCAACGTCTTCACCGTCCAGCATCATGGTGCCGCTAGAGCGCGGATGCGCACCACAGATCGCTTTGAGCAGGGATGTTTTACCAACGCCATTGGTCCCCATGACACAGGTGACCTTGCCTGCCTCGGCCGTCAAAGCCACGTCATGCAAAATTTGCGAGCCACCATAATGCAGCGATAGGTTTTGAACATCGAGCATAGGTTATCTCCCCAAATAAACGTCAATGACGTCTTGGTTTTTTGTAACGTGATCCAGCGCGCCTTCGGCCAAAACAGACCCTTCGTGCAGCACAGTGACTTTGCAATCCAAACGACGAATAAATTCCATGTCGTGTTCAATCACCACAACTGCGCGGGTTTTGGCCGCTTCTTTCAATATGTCGGTGGTGTGTTCGCGCTCGCCCAATGTCATGCCTGCTGCGGGCTCATCGACCAGCAAAAGTTTAGGGTCTTGCGCCAACAGCATGCCGATTTCCAACCATTGTTTTTGACCATGAGACAGCTCGCCTGACTTGCGCATCAGTTCTTGGGACAGGCCGATAGTTGAGGCCAACTCATGAACCTTGTCATTGTCTTTGGTCTTGGGGCGAAAGAACAACACAGCCAAAGGTGAACGGTCATTGCGCACAGCGATCATCAGATTGTCAAAGACGGATTGATCTTCGAACACTGTCGGGCGTTGAAACTTGCGGCCAATGCCGATGCGCGCAATTTTGGCCTCGTTCATGCCGATCAAATTGCGTGACAGATCCCCCCACAGCACTGAGCCTTCATCGGGCTTGGTCTTGCCTGTGACGATGTCCATAAAGGTGGTTTTTCCTGCACCGTTTGGCCCAATGATGGCGCGCATTTCGGCGTGCCCGATTGAGAACGACAGATTGTTGATGGCTTTAAATCCGTCAAAAGACACCGAAATTCCTGAGACTTCTAAAAGCTGGCTCATTTTTCAGCCTCCTCTTCACGCAAAGACCCTGCATCGGGGCCAAGCGGCGCGCCCTTGCGGCTGGGGGCCAAACGCCCTGTAAATAGGTCGACCAAGCCACCAATGCCTTTGGGGGCAAACAAAGTAACCAAAACAAAGGACAGTCCCAGCAGAACCTGCCACCAATCAACCCATTTCACGACGTAAAACCCAAGGTTGATATTGGGCGCCTGCCCGCCCGTGAACCATGTAGACACGAGCGAGACAACAACAGCGCCAATGACAGCACCATAGATGCGGCCACGTCCGCCAATCGCGACCCAAACGGCCAGATAAATCGAGGCAATAGGCGCGATTTCAGCAGGGTTGATGATACCAGCTTGCGGATAATAAAGCGCGCCACCGATGGCAGCCATGATCGCGGTGAGAACGAAGACAAACAGTTTGTAGCCCTCAACAGAATAGCCCAAAAACCGCACGCGTGCTTCGTCATCGCGGATACCACGAATGACCGAACCGAACTTGCCAGAGACGACAAAGGACGTTGCGATATAGGTGAGCGCCAGCGCCAACGCAGACCCCCAAAGGAACCAGATCGATATGACGCTTTGCGGAATATTGTCAGCACCGGGCAAGTTTTGCAGGCCTGATAGACCGTTATTGCCGCGCAAACCGCTGTCGTTTTGGAAGAGGTACAAAGAAAGTGCGAGCGTCATGGCTTGGGTCAAGATCGACAAGTAAACGCCAGTGACGCGCGAGCGAAAAGCAAGCCAGCCAAAGACCAATGCCACGAGGCCTGGGACCAAGACGACCATAAACAATTGCAGCACAAGACTGTCTGCAAACATCCAAATCGCGGGAAAATCTGAAGACCCGACAACACCGAATATCTGTGACCCAATCGCATCTGATAACTCGGACGCTGTGGGGGGGATCGGCGCTGAGGCCATTGAATTCACAACGATAATTTCGGTGCGCGCATACATCAGCCACATACCAATCATGTAACCACCCACGCCGAAAAATGCGAAGTGACCGAGCGATAGAATGCCTGTGTAGCCCCAAACCAAATCCATCGCGATGGCGACCAGAGCCAGACAAAGCGTCTTGCCGAGCGTTTTGACGAAAGACGTTGAAACCAGTCCTGATCCGTAGGCTTCGGACATCAACGTGACGCCAAGAGTGAACAGAGCCAAGAGGCCGAGGAACACCAACAATGACGGGTTTTTCATAAAGAATGAGTTTTTCATGTGATCAATCTCCCGCCGCGCGACCTTTGAGGGCGATGATACCCTTGGGCCGGAACTGAATGAAAATGATGATAAAGACGATCATGTAAGTTTGCGCCGCCAAGGTGTTGGACGGGTTCAGCCATTCGATGCCTTTTTGAAGGAAACCGATGCCCAGCGCGCCCAAAAGCGTGCCCCAAATATTGCCGACACCGCCGACAACAACGGTCATAAACGACTGCACGATATAATCTGCGCCCATCTCGGACGTCACTTTAGCGTAAAGTCCGATGGCCACGCCAGCGATGCCCGCGATCCCAGAACCAAGCCCAAAAGTGAGCATATTCACGCGATCAGGATTGATGCCCATAGAGGCTGCCATTCTCGGATTTTGCGTCACAGCGCGGGTTTCAAGACCAAGGCGGGTTTTCTTCATGATGAACAAAAACACAGCTAGGAAAATGCCTGCGAGGACGAAAATTGCGATGCGGATATATGAAATCGCCAGCACATCATTGAACACCAGAGCGCCATCGAGCCAAGCCGGAGATGTCAGTGGGCGGGCCTGCGTGCCAAAGATGTTTTTGGCGATTTGTTGCAAAGCGATAGCGACCCCGAAAGAGGCCAAAAGTGTTTCTAAAGGACGATTATACAACCACCGAATGATCAAGCGCTCCATCGCCACACCCGCGGCAAAAGTCACCATAAAAGCGGCAGGAATAGCGACGATTATGGATAGGGTGTAATCAGGAATGATCTGCTGCACGACGTAGCCCGTGTAGGCCCCCATCATGATGAATTCACCATGCGCCATGTTGATCACGCCCATCACGCCAAAGGTGATGGCCAGACCAATTGCAGCGAGAAAATAGATCGAAGCCAGCGACAAACCATCAAGGGCAAGATCCAATGTTTGGTTAAGACCCACAGCCCGGTCAATGGTTTTAAGCGTGGCTTCAGCTGCATCTGTGACGGCTTTCGATGACTCGTCGTACACCTCGACAAAGGCTGCGGATTTCACTGCATCGGCCTCAGAAAACCCTGCGTCCCATGCGGGTACGGTGCCTGCTTCGGCCAGCGTTTGATAGGCGCGGTCACGAGCATCTTGAGTGTTCAAATCGGCCACGGCAACACCACCGACTTTGCCATCCACAATGTTTGCGGCCAGAGCGTCTTTGCGTTCAGACACGGTGGGTTGTGCTTGGGTAACACCCGAGGCAACCAACATGTCAAAGGCATCAGACACGGACAAAGCATCAGAACCTGCAATGATTTTGCGTTTGATGTTGGCTGTTTCAGGCAAGCTGTCTTTGAGGGTTATTTTCGTACTGAGAACGGGATTCAAGGCCGCGCGGGCCTCAAGCGATAGGGCGCCATTGAAACCTTGGATCGCGGTCACACGCGCCGCATCATCTGTGTCGTAGGAAATGGTCAAAAGGCGCTCGGTGACCTCTTTGAGGGCTTTGATGTCGGGATCGGCCTCTGACGCAATCGATGCGCGCAAGGGGGCCAAATGCGACGCTTCGCCATCACGCTGAATGGCCAAAATCGCTTCTTGTCTGCGCACTGGGTCGGGGTCGTTCAACTGGAACTGTACCAATGCAGCACCGATCATAGCGCGAATGCCTGAATTGGGTTTCAATTGGTCTAAGTCAGCTTTGGCGATGTCACCCAGAGGTGTGCCGCCTTCAAAGGCAAAAATTGTGTAAGTCTTTGAATCCACTTTCTCAGCATAGAAAAATTGGCCATCCGATTTGCGTTGCCACATATCTTTGGATTGCCATTTTTGCAAAACAGTTTGCGCAGAGGGCAGACCAGAGGCCGCGATGGCGTCAATGGCGGGCGCAATGGTTTTGCGTGACGATTTTTCGATAGCTTCGCGGTGCTCTTGCAAGACATCTTGGATGTTCGCATCCTGCGCCTGAGCAGCAAGACCAAGCGTCATGATCAGCATGAAGACAACTGAGAGAAAACGGATCATAGGGTGAACTTTTTATGAGAGAAAAGGGCGGCAAAAGCGCCGCCCTATGTAAGTGTGTTTGGTGAGCCGAGGCTTAGTAGTTAGATTTCAACTGAACACATGTTTTGGTTTCAGTGTTGTACATGCCACATCCGAGATCTTTCCAATCGGACATAAGAACCGCAGATTCAGGCAAGAAGTCTGTCCATGCATCGCCTGGCACTTCGGTTGTTTGTGAGATGATGTCGAATTGACCGTCAGCTTGGATTTCGCCGATCAGGACAGGTTTCGCAAGGTGGTGGTTAACACCCATCACCGCTGTGCCGCCTGTCAAGTTCGGGAATTCTTGGCCGTACATTGCTGTGCGCACTGCATCGACATCAGTTGTGCCGGCAGCTTCGGCAGCGTTCACCCACATGTTGAAGCCGATGTAGTGTGCTTCCATTGGGTCGTTTGTGACGCGCTCTTCGCCCATGCGTGTTTTCCACGCTGCGATGAATTCATCGTTAAGCTCGGATTCAGCTGATTGGAAGTAGTTCCAAGCGGCCAAGTGACCCACAAGGTTGGATGTATCTAGGCCTGAAAGTTCTTCTTCGCCCACTGAGAAAGCAACAACAGGAATGTCGTCAGCAGAGATGCCTGCGGATGCCAATTCTTTGTAGAAGCCGATGTTTGCATCACCGTTGATTGTTGAGATAACGCCAACTTTTTTGCCATCAGCGCCAAGTGCCACAACGTCTGCGACGATTTTGGACCAGTCAGAGTGACCAAATGGTGTGTAGTTTACAAAGATGTCTTCAGCCGCGATGCCTTTGTCTTTGAGATAAGACTCAAGGATGTTGTTTGTTGTGCGTGGGTAGACATAGTCTGTACCGAGCAGTGCGAATTTTTCAACACCAAGCTCGTCGAGGAAATAGTCAGTCGCAGGAATAGCTTGCTGGTTTGGTGCAGCGCCTGTGTAGAAGACGTTTTTCGATGACTCTTCGCCCTCATATTGAACAGGGTAGAACAACAAGCCGTTCAACTCTTCGATCACTGGCAAAACAGATTTGCGTGACACGGATGTCCAGTTGCCGAACATCACGTCAACGTCGTGCACGGTCAAAAGTTCACGCGCTTTTTCTGCAAAGAGTGGCCAATCAGAAGCAGGGTCAACCACCACAGCTTCAAGTTCACACCCTAGAACGCCGCCTTTGGCATTTTGTTCGTCGATAAGCATCAACATAACGTCTTTAAGTGTTGTTTCAGAGATTGCCATGGAGCCGGACAAAGAGTGCAAAACACCCACTTTTGTCGTACAGTCAGCCGCCAATGCGCCCGATGCCATAGCAGTTGTCGCGAAAAGGGCAGAAGCCAATGTAGCTTTGAAATTTAGTGTCAAGTCCATCATCCTTTTTGGATGCTGTAGGCATGCGGTCTCGGCTCGCAAAATTGGCGAGCGCCCTGGAAGTCTTCCATTTAAGGCTTGAAACGCGTACATTCCCCTAGCAGCGTTAATCAGTTGCATTCGTGTGGTGGTGGCGACCTGCAAGTCTGGCCATCACCGCACATTCCCCGCAAACCTCATGGCACCGTCCCAGATACCACTTAATCTGCTTGGGTAGTTTTGGCGTGTTGACGTTTTTTGAACACTGCTAGGTGGTGTCACGCGGCCTACGCAGCCCATATTGCAGATTTATGTCTACTTTTTCATCATTTTGCATGAATACGATGCGTTAATGAGCGATATTGAAAGTGACTCGCCTTCAAATCCAGCGTCACCGCACAGAAAATATACACTCAATAAACAAAAGACGATTCCATTGATGCGTATCTCAAGACAGACATCTTGGTGCGCTTTTAGTGCATATGCCTAGCCATGCCTCCAGCGCAAGGAACCGCAGCAGGATTCTATACAACGCCTAAAGTGTGCATTTTGGGCCGACACAAACGTGCGAATCAAGAATCACGGCACGGTTAAAACAGTAAGTTTGCGTTGCGGCACGCAGTCTTTCATTCCAAAAATTCATATAAATCACTTTAAAAACAAAACGATATAAGAAAAACATCTCTGTAAACTCTTTTTTCTTTGGTTTCGGCGACTTTGATCAACGAAGCGTCTTGAACAATTGGTAATCGCATGCCTGTCAAACTTCGCAAAAGCTCAACGCATGTGGTATGAGGAGAACAAATGAAAAATCTGTTTGGCAGAGTGATTGGCTCAGTGGCCGTCAAAATCGTTGTGATAATGCTCGCACTCGGGGGCACCACAGCTGCTGCGATCCTTGTCGCCAGCTCCCTCATCAGTGGCATCACTGACGAAGTTGAAAACCTAGTAAACGAAAACGTTCCGCCTTTGGAAACAGCTTCCAGAATTGCCAACTCAGTTGCGATCCTCAAAGATAAAACCAATATAGTGATCGAGTCCGAGTCTTTACTTGGACTGCCAGCACAAGCCGAAAACCTCAAACAAGCCGCGGCAGATTTGAAAAGTGCAGCCAGTTCACTAGGCGTTCAAAAACATCCCAATTTGCGTAGCAATATCGATAAGCTCTCTGTCGACATCGATACGCTCGTACAACAGCGCACTCTTCAACTGACGTCAGCAGCCAGAACTCGGCATCTTCTTATTGAGCTCAACAGAATTTCACATGACGTTAGTAATGATTTGGAAACCCTCAATGACGAGGCCGCATTCCGGCTACTTCTTGCAGGCAATGACGCTATGAGTTCCGCGAAAACAACGGTCGATGAATTGATTAAAACTGATTTGGGATCTGTCACGGCAAGCTATGCCCTTAAAGCGCAATCAGACTATGCCACAGGCCTCTCTCTCGCACTCATCGCAACCAAAGATTCGACGCAAGACGCTGACATCAAAAACCGCAATCAAGATGCACTCGATACGTTCGAAAAAATGATAGAACAAACTCTTCAAACACAAGAGCTTGCCCAAATTCGTGCCGAACTTTCCAGCTACAGACTTCTTTTGTCATCTTTAAACACGATGACACCATTCGACCGTCAACAGGCCCGCCAAAGCATCCTAGACACACACTCCAAGTTGACCACAAGCTTTTCTGATCTGTTTTTACAAGAGCAGAATGCACTCACCGCAAAAGGCGACAGTGCGGCTCTCGCAAACGAACTGGTCATCAAAAGCTTGCTCGACGAACGTATCACTGAAATTCGTAGCATCGATGCACTCAATACATCGCTTAAGGCCGCCTCAATCAAACTATTGCAAGGCGCCACATCGGTGAACAAAGGCTACATTGAAGCCCTGCAATTCGAGCTGAACAGTGATCGCGCCGTTATCGAAGCAAAACTGGAAATTATTCCCGAAGAGACCGCAGGTAAAATTTTAACAATTTTAAAATCCGTCGACCCACAAAACGGTTTGCTCGACACACGACGCACTGGGCTTGAGGCACAAATGCAGTCACATGACACAACACTCAACATGATTTCTGCACTGCTAGAGCTATCAAATGAAATTTTGACAATTTCCAATGAAAGCTTCGATGCAATTTCCCGTGCTGGTGAAATTGTGACATCTGATGCGCGAGCGGCCTCAACAACAATGAAATCGATTGGTCTCATTGCTATTTTGATCCTCATTGCCGCCCCTCTCATGACATTTCTGACTATCATGAGACCGTTGAGCATAGTCACCCAGAGCACCGAACAGCTTGCCAATGGGGACATGTCTGAATTGAAAAAGGCTGGCGGAAAATATGGTGAGATTGCACAACTCATGGCCGCACTGCGTGTGTTCCGCAATAACCTATTAGAAAAAGAGGCCATGGAAGTTGAAGCAGTTGAGCGCGCAAAGAAGGCACGTCAAGAAGAAATAGAATTGGAAACGCAGCGCAAAGAGCGCGAAGCAGCAGAACAAGAACGTGAACGCCAAACTGCTGCGCGAGAGCAAGAACGCGAAGCTGCCGCAGAACTTGAAAAACAAAAGAGCCGTGATGCCGCAGAAAAAGATCGTGCCGCACGCCATAAAGAGCAAACAGAAATTGTTGATGCTCTAGCCGAGGGATTGCGTAGATTGGCCCTCGGAGACATCAGCAAAACAATCGATAAAGAGTTTCCAGAAGGCTACGAGCAACTACGCAATGACTTTAATGCTGCGGTTAAATCTCTAGAGGAGGTCGTTTCAAAACTTTCTGATACCTCGCAAGCCATCCACTCAAGTTCATCCGAAATATCACATGCCGCAGACGATTTATCTGTTCGAACAGAGCGTACGGCATCAACACTGGCTGAATCTGCTGCCGCACTCACCCAACTTACAGTGTCAGTTCAGTCTGCCGCTGACGGGGCATCCTTAGCAAACCAAACAGTTATGACAGCGCGAACCAACGCGGAATCAACAAACTTAGTGGTCAAAGACGCCATATCAGCCATGGACGCAATTTCGGAATCGTCTTCTAAAATTTCCAAAATTATCAGTGTTATCGATGATATCGCATTTCAAACCAATCTGCTTGCATTGAATGCAGGGGTCGAGGCGGCTCGCGCTGGCGAAGCAGGTCGAGGCTTTGCTGTCGTGGCGTCGGAAGTGAGAGCGCTGGCACAAAGATCATCTGAAGCGGCCCACGAAATTAATCAATTAATTTCAGACTCCGGATCGGAAGTGAAACGAGGCGTGTCACTTGTCGACCAAACAGGAGAGGCTCTTAAGTCAATTGTCGGCGACGTCTCAAAAATTGCCAACCATATGTCCGAAATTGAAACTTCCGCAAAAGAACAATCTGCTGGTATTTCCGAAATAAATCTGTCGGTGGCCGATCTCGACCAAGCGACACAACAAAACGCAGCTATGTTTGAAGAGACAACCGCAGCAAGCCATTCCCTCACGCAAGAAGCCTCAGCTCTCAAATCGATTGTTTCTCAATTCGTGACATCCCATACAGATGAAAATCAAGTCAGGACACCTACGTCGGTCGGTGGGGGTAGCGACATGGAACTTGCTTCATAACTTTCCAGTCACCCAACTCGTTTATGCTGGCTTCCTTTTCGAAAGCGACAGGGCTTTTTCAGTCCAGTGCTGAGTAGCGGCGCAGGTTATAGAAGCCACGTGTGGGTGCCCCGTTTAATGCTAGCAGTTTTTAGAAGGTTCGGGAGCATGTGATCAGGTGCAGTCGTGTGTCCGGCCTTTCGCTGCAGTTTTTACACACGGCTGGCCTGTATGGTGTCCATGGGTCAGGTCCAAATCGTTGACGCGGGCACATGGCCTCTGGCTTTTATCTGATTTTCCCGCCCCCGTCATTTGACCATTGTTCCTTACTCTCTTTCGCCCTTCTCACATCCTAGATTATTCCGACGCATGGTCCTGCGCTTATGCAGCCAACGGTGTAATTCTGTAATCCTCTTTCTTCGTGGTTAAGGCCCAAACTGTCCGAGCCAGCGTATTTGCGAATGCGGTAGCCACCAACATACGCGGCTTGCATGCCAATATCTTGGCAAGCCATGCCTCAAGCCCTTTCCGGATGCCCCAACGGATCACGGCCATTGCACCTGTGATATGCAGCCGTCGAATATCCCGCTGACCAATTTTTGAGGTTCGGCCAAGGATTTGTCGCCCACCGGTCGACTTTTGCCTTGGGACAAGCATACACCTCGCTACAAACTCACGACCATTGGTAAATTCTTCCATTGGTGGCGCAAAGGCCGAATGGGTGTGGCACACATGGACCCAATGTATGTACCATCTGCTGTTTCGCAAATGATTTCCGGCATGCTCTCGGAAGTCGTTCATATGTGTGCGACCTGTTGATCAACACGCGGATCGTGGCCACCATGATCAAAATCAACAATCTGAAATGTGCCTTAACCAACATCAGATCATTAAGCTCAGCCTGACCTAATGGGTGAAGAAATTTGGCCAAGAGCTATGGCTAGGGTCAATTGAAACTATTCGGCATAAGTTCTTTCGGAAGCCAAAGCACGATTTCGGGGAAAACAATAATCAACAACAAGATCACAAGCATCGGGAAAAGGATGATGACAACGTCACGCATAACTTGGACAACGTTCATCCCACCAATCGACGCCGAGATCAGTAAACATAAGCCGTATGGCGGCGTCACGAGACCAAAAGCCAATGACACAATACCGATGATTGCAAAGACGACGGGGTGAATATCCGCAGCCGTTGCCACGGGCAACAAGACAGTGCCTAGGATGATGATTGTCGGGATCGCATCGATGAAAAGACCGAAGAACAAAAAGAGTGCTGCGATAACGATTGCCGTCCCAAAAGGACCAAATTCAAGGCCTGTCATGAAGTCGACGATAAGCTGCGGAACGTGGAAAAACGCGAGCATCCATCCAAAAGCCGAGGCTGTGCCAATGGCAAAAAGCGAGATTGAGGCGAAGCGACCTGTGTCGTAAAAGATGACACCCAAATCACGGACAGTGACGGTTTTATAGACAAACATCCCAAGGAACAGGGCGTAACCTGCGGCAATAATAGCGCTCTCTGTTGGGGTCACGATCCCGCCGACGATACCACCGATCACAAGAACGGGGGTCAAAAGAGCAAGGATCGCGCCTTTGAAAGCCCTCACAAATTCGGCCAAGTTGGGGCGCCCTGCGGTCGGGTAATTGTAGACCTTGGCATACCCATAAACAGTGCCCATCAACGCTAAGCCAATCATCAGTCCGGGGATTGCGCCGGCAAGGAAAAGCGCGCCGACGGAAACTTGCATCACGCCGCCCCAGACAACCATCAGAATGCTTGGTGGGATAATGACCCCCATGACCGACGAGCACGCAGTGATCGCGATGGCAAAACGTCTATCGTAGCCTTCTTTGACCATTGCGGGAATCAGGATTTTGCCACAGCCAGCAGCATCCGCGGTGCTTGATCCAGAAATGCCTGCAAAGAGCATGGATACAGCAACGTTTACATGGCCGAGCCCGCCAGGCATCCAACCTGTGAGCACGCGAGACAACTCGATGAGTTTATCGGTAATCTTGCCGGAATTCATCAGGTTTGCGGCCAACAAAAAGAACGGGACTGCGAGTAAAATAAAGGAGTTGTAGGATTGGAACATCCGGTCAATCACGATGAATGGTGTCAGGCGGATATCCAAAAGAACCAATGGCACTGTTGAGATCCCCAAAGCGAATGCGACAGGCACGCGAATTAGAACCAACACCAAAAAGAGGCCGACCAGAATGGCACAGGCGAGACCAGTTGAAACGATCATGTAGGGATACTCCGGGATGCGCGGTAAATTGTTATGGCCTCGAAAATACGGTAGCCAGAGAATGCGGCCCAAACAACACCACAGATCGAGATTGAAATATGTGTTATCAATAAGTTAGCACGCATCATGACAGAGCTCTGCATTGCGCCGAACTTGGCATATTCAATGCCATACCAGATAAACATGAGTGAGAATGCAAAGGTAAAAACCAGTACGATGCCGTTTTGAAACAAAATCATCAACGGACGCTTTGCATCAGGGATGACGCGTACATCAAAATGGGTGCCCTCCCAAACCGCAATCATCGCGCCGATCATCACAACCCAGACAAAAAGGAATGTGGCAAGCTCTTCGGTCCAAAGGTAGACGGGGATGATACCAGTGTAGCGTGCGATCACTTGCATCGCGACAGGGATTGCCAGAGCGGCAACCAATGTACCAAGCGCAATACGCAAAAATTGGCAAAACTTTTCTAAAAACAACCCGACCATTTGTCCCCCGATGCCCAATTGCAGGGCTTGTCATGATGGCACCCCAGACAGAGAAAATCTGCTGGGATGCCAGTATTTAATTTTGATTATTTCGCGCGAATTGCAGCCAAAAGTTCAGCCGCGCCGAGGTCTGCAGCGTAAGCATCTTGCACTGGGATCACCATTTCAAGAAGCTGGTCACGGCCCTCAAACTCATTTGTCATAACTTGACCTGCGTCGACCATTTCTTGCAACTTCATGCCATCTTCGCTGGACTCGATATCTCGACCGATTTTACCCGCTTCAGCGCCCGCAGCCATCACAGCAGCTTGCAAATCTTCAGGCAATTTGCGGAATGATTTTCCGCTCATCACAAATGGACGCACTGTGATCGAGTGACGTGTCAGCGTCAAATAAGGCGCAACTTCGTAGAACTTCAGATTTTGGATCGATGCAGCTTCGTTTTCAAAGCCTGCGATAACGCCAGTTTGGATAGCGTTGTAGACTTCGTTATAGGCAATCGCAGATGGAGCTGCCGTCAGTGCCGAGAAAATTTGCGCTTGAATTGGCGCGCCCATCACGCGCATTTTGTGACCTGCAAGCTCGTCGAGATTGTTGATCGCAGCGCTAGACAACAGGTTGCGCACCCCGCCCCCTGCATAGCCGATCACAACGATATCGGCTTTTTCGAGCAGTTCTTCTTCGAGTGGCTTAAGAACGTCACTCGACAGAACCGCTTCCCAATGCTCCAGATCGCGGAACAAAAACGGCATATCCATGAGCGGCACAGACGGGGCAAAGCTCGCCATGTTGGACGGGGCCATAACCGCGTAGTCGATCGCAACACCTTGCTGCAAGAACGTCAGAAAGTCGGATTCGTCACCCAGTTCGCCGTTCAAGTTCAGGTCAAACGAAACATTGCCGTCATACTTTTCCGCCAAAATCGTCTCAAACGCACGCAGTGTTTTTGTGTAGGCGTGGTTCTCATCGAACATGCTTGCGCCGCGCAATGTGACGTCTTGCGCTTGTGCAAATGTAGTTGACGCTGCGAATGCGCAAACAATTGTTGCGCCCTTTAAAATAGCCGTAGCCGAATTCAAAATAGTCATAGTATCCTCCCAAGTGGTCTCATACATTCCTCCGCTTGGATCGCCATACAACAGCAAACGCACTCAATTCTCGCGATGTCATCAACGTCGATCCTTGCTAAGGCGCATCATTACATCAATTTGGATTCTAGTATACCAGATTCTAATAAAACATATAATCTACTGAAATTCATGTGGAAAATTCTGAATAATTGTTAACCTTCAATCATTTTGATCCGTACACATCCAGACAGATTCTCTGTTCGCGAAACACACACTCACTAAAGCTAACTTTAGAAAATTGACGTGCGATACCCGCGCCCAGTAGCGCGCAACCATGAGAACAAGCATGCTCCCTGTGCTGAAACCAACATAAGGGTTCCGAAATATTCAAATAACAAATATGAATGATAGCTTAAGCGCATTACTCTTATGGATAGGTTTATGGACATTACCCTGATCAAGACGTTCATAGAGGTGGCCAACACTGGATCGTTCGTCGCGGCCCGTGATCGCTTATTTGTAACGCAATCCGCCATCAGCTTGCGCATTCAGCGCCTTGAGGACAGTCTCGGGCACCAACTGTTTACCCGGTCCAAAGCTGGTGCGGTGCTAACACCTGAAGGCGTTCTTTTTGAACGTTATGCCCTAAGTCTTTTGAAGATTTGGGAAGAAGCCCGCCAGCAAATTGCCATCCCACATGGGTATACGAGAGCTCTTAGTCTCGGGGCGCAATATTCTCTTTGGCCTGGGCTTGGCTTCCATTGGCTCGATGCTCTTCAGGCTGAAATGCCCGAACTGAGTGTCCATGCTGAAATGGGCACGGCTGACCGTATTACCCGTTTTCTAGTCGAAGGCGTGGTACAGGCCGCACTCCTTTATACACCACAGCTGCGGCCTGGGTTGATCGTGGAACCTGCTCTGGATGATGAACTGATCCTTGTAGCGTCCTATTCTGGCGCAACGCTAGAAACACTTACTGATTATGTGGCAGTCGATTGGGGTCCCGAGTTCACCCATGCCCTTGCAACAGCACTTCCGCACCTTACCGATTCCGGCAGATCAATGGCCTTGGGCGCTCTTACAATGGAGTATATCGTCAACCGCCACGCAGCTGCATTTCTGCCTGCGCGGTCGGTCAGGCGCTATTTGAACGCAAATAAGCTCTACATTGTGGCCGACGCGCCACGGTTTCCCTACCCATCTTGGGTGGTTTGGCGCGATGATCTGGATGACGACTTGGCGCAGTTGGCGCGCGTCACGTTGAAAGCCGTTGTGCAAATAGCTGAAAAAAATCAGGAATCCTTAGTGGATGAATTAAAAATCATGGAAGACTACGATCCTGTACTCCACGCCTCAATTACAAACGAGTAATTATCGCTTTACCTATAAATAATCTGAATTTTCCTCATGCATCTAGGTTCGATAAACCCAGTGTCAGCAGAGATGCTTTCGGGCCATTGACGGTTCGGATCACTTCTTTCGAAGAGGATTGTCCTATGAAAAATCTCGTAAAATTCGCCACTGTATCCGCATTGGCATTGATCGTTGCTGGGCCTGTATACGCACAAAACACAATCACAGGTATTACCGGTCTGAACGACCAGATCGACGACATCACAACTGAAGTTGAACGTGACCAGCGTCGCGGTGAAGACGCTGAGCGCTTTGGTGTAAATGGTGTTGCGCAAGGCTGGCGTGGTTCGTTTGCTTTGTCGGCTTCCGGCACATCGGGCAACGCTGACAACGTAGAGTTGGCTGGCGCAGGCCGCTTGACTTACGGCGTGGGCGACTGGAACCACCTTGCTGGTTTCGCGATTGAATACGGCGAAGCAAATGGCGCAAAGTACGAAGAAAAGTTTTTTGGTACGTATGAAGCCAGCCGTTACTTCACACCAGAATTCTATATGTTTGCGCTTGGCCGCTTCCAGTATGACGGCATACTTGCCGACGACGCTGGTACAATCCTGCCTGGTTCAGAAACTGATGCGTTCCTCGGTTTTGGCCCTGGTTACCGCGCCATAAACCAACCGAACCACACATGGCGTGTTCAAGCAGGTCCCGGCGCACGTTACTTTAAGGATTCGACTGACGTATCCGATACAGAAGTCGGCTTTATCGTATCCTCACGCTACTTCTATGCGTTCACAGATACCGTGTCGTTTACAAACGATACTGACGTCCTTGGATCGAAAACGAACACCATCGTCTCAAACGACGCTGGCATGAACTTCAAGCTTTCAAATAACTTGTCTACCCGAGTGAGCTACCGCACAGACTACAACACAGATCCAACTGTAGGTCTGAAATCGACTGACAATACTTTCGGAGTTTCGTTGGTCTTGGGCTTCTAAGATTGGCGATAGGGTAGCTTTACATCGCACCCACAAGGTCTATCTGAACAGAGAATGGGGCAACCCGTTCTCTGTTTCGTAAGCAGTGCATAGAGACCCTGATGCCCGCAGTAGATTGCCAGATATTAGATCTATTTGTAACACGGGGCGTGTCAGCAAGGAACCTTCGACATTCACGTAAAGCGGGGCACCTGCGGCCGATTGATCGGCAAGATACCAGCCCACCAAACTGATCTAAGCCGGAAATCTCTGGACCCAGGTGTTCCAAGGTTGGGGGCAAGAGAATCAACCCCAAGAACTCCACGCAAAGCTGGAGGGAACTAGGGGCTCAGGTCATTGATTCTAGCAGACACATTGCACTCCGTCGCAAATATTAAAGTTGCTCGAAGTTTGTGGCTCAAGCCGAATTATCGTCGGCGCAGACTTTAGATTTGCGAGAGCACGTCGAAAGGGGGCGGTCCGTTCTTAATGGATTTTGTCACAATGTAGCTGAAGTATCGTGACACACCTGCACGCTGCTCTAAAACGACATCAATCATTTCTTGATAGCTATCGATATCGCGGGTGATGACCTGCAACAGATAATCATAGCCCCCTCCGAGTGCCCAACAGCCGGTAATTTCGTCGTGACGCGCAATTTCTCGTTCAAATCGGTCGAAATTCTGAGCCTTATGCTCACCAAGCTCGATCATCACAAAAACCGTGACATTTGGGCCAATGGCGCGAAGTGCAAATTCTGTTCGGTAGCCAGTTATCACTCCGGCTTTTTCCAACCTTTGCATACGATCCCAGCATGCAGTTGGGCGCAGGTCAAGGCGACGTGCCAGCTCACTTTTGCTTACCCGCCCATTTTTGGCGAGGTGCGCCAGCAACGCAATATCTATTCTGTCCAATCGAACCATACTCATGAAGACATCATGTCAAACATGCTAAACAACTTGTCAACTGCAATGCAAAACAGACGATTAGGAACATGATGAAATGTTCCTAATAAACTAATCTTCGGGCGCTGCGAGATATCCCAAACTTTGGCCCATGCCGCCTATCAAACGAGTGGCAAAGTGCCACCCGCCGCCAAGCTGGATGATCAAGTGCGACAATAGCCGGCCACATTGAAATTATGGGCGTTAACGATATCATCTGGATGATCAGACGTTGTGAGGATAAACACCGGCGTCGAAGACAGCCGACTAT
>NZ_FNZV01000025.1 GCF_900109555.1 Pacificibacter marinus
CGAACAGATCATTGCGATGATCAAGGAGCAGGAAGCTGGCGAGAAGACCGCTGATGTGTGTCGGCGGCACGGGATCAGTTCGGCGACGTTCTATAAATACAAATCGAAGTATGGCGGCATGGAGCCGTCTGACGCGAAGCGGTTGCGAGCGTTGGAAGACGAGAACGGCAAGCTGAAGAAGCTGTTGGCAGAACAGATGTTGGACAACGCAATGTTGCGAGACATCAATTCAAAAAAATGGTGACGCCCGTTGGAAAGCGGAAAGCGGTGGCGCATCTGATGGACGCTCATCAGGTCAGTCAGCGGCGGGCGTGTGAAGTGCTTCAGGTTGATCGTTCTTCGGTGCGGTATCTGTCGCGACGGGGTGATGATGCCGAGCTAAGGGATGCCATCAAGCGGGTTTCGAGGGAACGGCGACGGTTTGGTTGTCGTCGTGTCCACGTGATGATCACGCGGGAAGGTTTTACTGTGAACCACAAGAAAGTCAGGCGCATCTATACCGAAGAGAAGCTGCAGGTGCGCCGCAGAGGTGGCAGAAAGCGTGCTTTGGGCACAAGGAAGCCAATGGTGCTGCCGGATGGCCCGAACCAACGCTGGAGCTTGGACTTCGTGTCAGACGCGCTGACAGACGGGCGCAGGTTTCGCATCTTGGCAGTCGTCGATGACTTCAGTCGTGAGAACTTGGTTCTGGTTGCTGATACATCGCTGTCCGGACACCGCGTTGCTCGTGAACTGGACAAGGTGATCGCAGAACGAGGCATGCCGAAGACAATAGTTTCAGACAACGGCACTGAGTTCACCAGTATGGCGATCCTCAAATGGGTTCAGGAAACGGGTATCGATTGGCATTACATCGCGCCTGGAAAGCCCCAGCAGAACGGCTTTATCGAAAGCTTCAACGGCAAGCTTCGAGACGAATGTCTCAACGAAACGCTGTTTGGCACATTGCGCGATGCCCGCAACACGCTTGAAGAATGGCAGGAGGATTACAACTGGCGCAGACCACATTCAGCATTGGGCAACCTCACCCCGATGGAATTTTTGCAGAGAAAGGCAATGGACAAGATGGCGGCCTAACGCCAAAGATTTAACCCCAAGGACTCCGCGCAAGGCTGGAGGAGACTTGGGGCTCAGGTCAAGCCTATCGGAATACTTGGTTGAGCTAACAACAGAGTCTGGCCGTCTAATTGAAAAATTACTTCGTCCACAATGATACAAAACTTGGGCACTGTTTCTGTCATAGAAATCGGCAACTAAAAGCTGGTTTCGCGGGTGAATGACGGATAGCTCGCGGTAGTCGTTTTCTTTGTGATTTATCTTGAACTGAAACGGTCTGGTCCACGTGTCAGTGAACTTCCAACGACGCAGATAAACGTCAACACCATCACGCTTGATCGTCTCTGTAATAGGTGCGCCTATGCGCGTGGGTGAAATGCCAAAAATAATTGAAATAGCAGCATCTGCGTCATCAGAGTCACATTCCCATATGACTCTCAGTTCAGTACCTCTTTGATCAATTCTGACATTATACTTAGTCAAAAAGTGAAAAAATCCACCGTTGCTAAACGAAGGGGGCACTTCAAAAGGGAGCATTTCCGTTAAAATCGGGCGCTGATATTTGTATTTTGGCTTCAGGACTTTTTTATTATTCATACTTCCAAGCCTCCGTAATTTTACCAAAATCACCCTTTCTATGAAACCTCCTAAAGATGCGTTGTTCATAACCGTCGACAAACGAAAGTGTACCAAGTTTTGCCTTTAGGCTTGCGCTTGGCACCTTGGAAATGAGGTTTGTTAGCTTGTGATCAAGATTCTTCAGTTGCTGGGTGTCGGTCAGATGCGGATTGCCAAAGTATATCCCTACAAAGGCATTTTGTTTGTTATGAGTGAGTTGGGTGTTGCCAGTAAGAAACCGGATTCGCTTCAGCAGTAGCCTATAGGCCTTTCTCGAGTTTGTAGTCTTGTCCGCGTAGTAACGGGAAAATGAAGCATTCAACCGAGCTTCATATTTGGCATTTTTTGACGCGCTAAGGCGAATTATTGGCTTTGGTTCAAAGTTAAATTCGTAACCAAGATATTCAAATTTCAAGCCAGAACGTCCTCGAGAAGTCCCATCAGCCTCAAATTTTGATTCCTCGGTTTTTATGGTGTTCCTTACCAGCCCTTTCTTGCTCATTTCGCTCTCGATTTGGGGCATATATTCCTTAGGTTTGGACATTGGCGTAGGGGCAAATATGATAACGATGTCATCTACATACCTAGCAGAGTAAACGACATCCTCGATGCCACGGACTGCTTCGTCAAAATCTCGCATGTATAATTCAGCGAGGTAGGCACTCAGACCTATCCCTCGAGGTAGCCCCATTCCAGGGGTCCCTGTAAGTCTGGAAAATTTTTCAAGCATGTTTCTAGTCAAGCGGAGGGCTGTTTGACTGAGTAATTGGTCGTCTCTAAGTTTCTGAACTAATGCGGCGTGATTTATGCTCTCATAAAAGCTAGAAATGTCTGTTCTTATGAAGTGATAGGGAAATTCATCCATCAATATATTGGATAGTTGAGATACAATCTGGTTTCGGTTTGATTGCTTGACCTTGTAAAGCTTACTTAAGTTCCTCGATATTTGCTTCTCTGCATAGTGATGCTCAGGCACATCTTTTTTGATTTGGTAAACTGGCTTTCCACCTGGGCCGGCAAGTTTCTCAAAATCGATTGAATAGCTTTTCTTAGATACGTTTTTCGCAACAACTTCGAGGCATTTGAGAAGTTGTTCATCCCTTTTGTCCCGCGCTGCCTCTCGCATATCACGCAAATGATTGAATATGGCCTGGTCACCGTCACTGTATTTGCCAATTTGGTTTCTTCTGAAATCCTTGCAGTCTTCTATGCGTTCTTTGAGGATTTCGGTCTTCTTCGTGACCTCTGGGAAAAATTTGAGATCAGGCACCCTTCCACGTCGCTTCTCAATTTCAGAGATTGTGTGGAAGTTCTTTGCGGAAAATGTTTGGTCTAACACGGCGAAAAATAGCCTTATGCACTAAAAATGTATTGTGTAGTGAGAGTAGGCACATCTGTCAGATGTGGCAATGGTGATGCGCACTCGAAATTTGCAAATTTTTTACGGCCAGGAGAGGTATAGATGACACCTCTTTGGAGGTCGGTTGGTCTACAAAAGACAATCTCTAGCGACATCGCTAAAATATCTGGCGTTATCGCTAGACATGTTGTAGTATGAAAAATACAAGGAGTGATTGATGACCAATTTGTACACGGCAAGCCAAATACATGAGATCTACTGCATGGCGAATGGCATGGTCTCCAAAGAGCATAACGCTGCCCTAAACCGTTTTAGGTACATGGCGAAGCGCGGCTTGCTTTCTGAAGGATGTGTTGTAGACCAGCGCGGCACATACGCTTTTCCCAAGGTGGAGGTGTATCGCGCAGTCCTATACATGGAACTTGCCGGTCTAACTATGGATCTGCGAGCTTTTGCTCCGATTGGTGAAGCCGCTGCGCGTGATTTTTTGGGAAAAAGCTACGCCCCACCTTCGTTGAGGTTTGATGGAGGTATTCGTTCATGCGGTGGGCTTAAGGATGCGATCAATGGGGTAGCCCAAGATGAGCATTGGTTTTTAACCGTTGAGCTTCAACAGCCTGGATTCGTCGAGAATGGTAGGCTTAAAGCTGAATTCCATTTTGAGGACAAACTTTCGCCAGAACAGGAAGAAACCGAAGCCAACGAGATTTTGGGCAGAAGCCCATCGCGGGCCAAAGTTATTGTCGATTTGAAGATACTATTTGCCCCGATTATCGCATCCATTGGTGTGGCTACCTAGTGTCAACCGTCTCCACATATTCTCGCAACGCCCTTCCGCCGCCCTCGCGGCGGGGGCTGTCGCGCGTGGAGGCGGCGGAATACATCGGAGTCGGTGCGTCGAAATTTGACGCTATGGTGACGGATGGAAGGATGCCAAAGCCCAAGAAAATAGACGGGCGGTGGGTCTATGACGTGCGTTCTCTGGACCAATTTTTTGATGCCTTGCCCGGCGGTGACGATTCAGACCACAATCCTTGGGATAATTAGATGACCGAGGATTCTATGAAATTCCGTTTGAAATATGTGGTAGAGGATGTGGACAGGCACGGAAACGTGCGTCTTTATTTCCGTCGCGATGGCCGGAAAGTCCGCTTGCGCGGCCCCGCCGGATCACCCGAGTTCCTGACTGACTATCGCCGCGCGGCGAGCCCTCCAAAAGAGGCCAAGGCCCAAACTGTAAAGGTGGGTCGTGTCGTGCCGCGCAGTGTCCGGTGGCTTTGCGTTCAGTATTACAAAAGCGCCATGTTCACCGAACTGGACCCAAGGACACAAAAAGTCCGTCGTTCGATTTTTGAACGCTTTTGCCAGAACAAGAACGATGGCGACAAACCTTTTGCGCTCTTGCTGCCCCGTCATATCCGCGTCCGCCGCGATGAAATGGCCGACCGCCCCGAAGCTGCCAATGGCATGGTGAAAGCGTTGCGCCAGCTCTACCGTTTCGCGCTCAGCTATGACCTTCACGACGACAACCCAGCAGACAAAGTGGAATACCTGAAGGGCAACCCCGACGGCTTTCATTCGTGGTCTCTGGGCGAGATTGAGAAATTTGAGGATGCCCACCCGATTGGGACACCAGCCCGTCTCGCGCTCGCTTTGGCGGTCTACACAGGCCAGCGCCGCGCCGATCTGGTGACGCTGGGCAGGCAACATGTCCGCGATGGGTGGCTGATTTTCACTCAGCACAAGGGCCGCAATAGTAAGCCCGTACGGATGGAAATCCCTGTCGTTTCCGAATTGCAGGAAATTATCGACGCCACACCCACCGGCGATCTGACATTCCTTGTCACCGCCTTCAACCGACCGTTCACTTCCAATGGTTTTGGTAACCGTTTCCGTAAATGGTGTGATGAGGCTGGACTTCAAAATTGTTCTGTTCACGGGCTTCGCAAAGCAGCCGCCGCACGTTTGGCTGAACGGGGCTGTACTGAACAAGAAATCATGGCGATTACCGGACACCGCACCAGCAAGGAAGTCACCAGATACACCCGCGCCGCAAGTCAAAAGATACGAGCGGAAAGCGCGCTTCGCCGTCTTGCGCCAGAACAAACGCTGGACAAAAGTGTCCCACTTTTGGGAGGGGTTATATCTGGTGGGACAAAAACGTGATCTAACTATTTGATGCTAAATACCAAAAAGAAAGAATGGTGCCCAGGGGCGGAATCGAACCACCGACACGAGGATTTTCAATCCACTGCTCTACCCCTGAGCTACCCGGGCACCGGATGAACACTTACGCGTTCTGGGTTTGCGTTGTTTAGTCGCCGCAAAGGGCGGTGTCCAGAGCTAAAATGCGCATTTAGTGAGGTTTTTTTGTAATCGCATCAAGTGCTTCATTGCTGGCGTTGCGCAAGCTTTCTTCAAAGGCACGCGCGACCTCTTCTTCGCCTTCTTCACGCAGACTTGGCACGGCATAGGTGCCACTCAACCAGCGTGACAGGTCCACGTCAGCACACCGTTTTGAGCAAAAAGGGCGATACTTAACATCGCCCTCTTTTTGGCAAATAGGGCAGCTCATTTCAGGATGTCACGTAAAGGTACGCGCTCGCGTTTCTTTTGGATCTCATAGTGGCCAAGCGGGGTAAAGCCCGCCATGACAGCTTCAGACCCATCCGCTTTAAACGCCGCTCGCAAGGATTGCTCAAAGGCGCGATGTTCTTTTTTTGGCATCGGGGCAAGATCGATGGTGATTTGCCCAGCAAGACCGCGCAAACGCAACTGGCGGGGCAGGTCGCGCGCCAAAGACAGGTTGGCTTTGAACCCCGCGGCGGTCGAAAACTCACCGCCCGTGTTCACATCCACCGCAACCAATGCACGCGTTGGCTCGATATAGGCGTGGCCGCCAGTTTTGAGTGACACGCGCGTTGCAAGGATGTCATCAACCATTTCATGTACGCCGTGGTTGTCAAATGCGGCTTCAGAGTCGTCAAATACATCGGGCGTATCCCAATCACGCCATGCTGCATCCCATGCGTCGGGGCCATCCACCAATAGTTCTGGCGTGCCTGCGACATCGGCCATCACGGCCTCTGCAAGACCACGCATATTGGCGATGTCATCCGCGATGTCATCAGATTTAGCCCCATCACAGGCCGAGCGCAAGATCAGACCAAGCGTCTCATCCGCGTCGTCCATACCTGTGTTGGCCAAATCATGCAGGCGCAGTAATTCGTCTTCATCACGAATGATGCGAGAGATGTTAAGCCCCGGAGCATCTGGCGTGATGATCGCATATTTTGACTTAAAAATCAGGCGTGTGGTCACAGGTACGGCTTTGCCGTCTTCGGACATATGGGTGACCTGCACCAGCATCGGTGCGCCAGGTTTTAGACCCTTGTTGCCTTTTAGATATGCGCTTTCACCGTTCGGCATATCTAGCATTGCACCACCCATACCTTTTAGCATCCGCCCGCCACGGGCACGATAAATCGCGCCGATCACGGGGGGCGCATCGTCGCCAGCTGCATCTACGATCAGGTCTTCAAGGCGGCCATCTTTGATAAAGGCGGCGGCTTTTTGATCTTTGAGCATCCCAAGTGCGATGACAGTGCCGATCATGTGCGATCTCCATAAACAGGGTAGCCTGCGGCAGTGAGCAATGCGGCTGTTTCGGCCACGGGCAGGCCCATAACGGCAGAATAGCTGCCTTGAATCCACGGAATAAAAGCGCCTGCAAGCCCTTGAATACCGTAACCACCAGCTTTGCCTTGCCAGTCATTTGACGCCAAATACGTGTTCAATTCAACATCGGACAGGCGTTTCATTTTCACCACGGTCACGACATCGGCCTCATAGACCAAATCACCACGCGCCACGGCCACGGCCGTAATCACTTTGTGACGACGCCCTGACATGGCCAGCAAAAATTCTGCGGCTTCTTTTTCATTTTGGGGTTTGCCCATGACACGCCGCCCAAGTGCGACTGTCGTGTCGGCGCACAAGACAACCTCGTCTTTACTGCGTGGTACGGCTTGCGCTTTTTCGCGGGCCATACGTGTGCAATACGGACGTGGCAGTTCACCTTTCAAAGGTGTCTCGTCAATGTCAGGGGACCGGATGTCATCGGGGGTAAGGCCGAGCTGCGCCAGAAGTTCCTTCCGGCGCGGGCTGCCTGAACCGAGGATCAGTTTCATGTGTACCGCTGCGATCCGATTAACGGAAACGGTAATTGATCCGACCTTTGGTCAGATCGTATGGTGTCATTTCGCATTGAACTTTGTCACCTGCGAGAACGCGAATACGGTTCTTGCGCATTTTGCCTGCCGTGTGAGCGATGATCGTATGGCCGTTTTCCAGCTCGACCAGAAATGTCGCGTTCGGCAAGAGTTCCTTAACGACACCGGGAAATTCGAGCATTTCTTCCTTGGCCATGTTCACTCCTGTAAAATTCACCCGCCATAGTGCGGGCGGACAGTAAATGCGCCTTTGCCCCGATCTTTTCAAGCGCCATTTGAGGCAGGGTGCTCTTTTTCGAATGGTTTTTTGGTAAATTTGCCGCAAAGTTCATGAAATGAAGGCTTTGAAAGCAATTTTCAGCGTATCAATTGGCTTAAATCAGCTTTGAGGGGCGCTTGGGGGACCAAACCGTTCAATCATGCGCGCTTTGATATCATCGCGGACGCTACGATAGGATTCGAGCTTGGCCTCACGGTTTTCGCTGGTGGCTGTGGGGTCGGCAATGGGCCAGTATTCGACGTCGATGTGATAGAGTTTGGTCAGGTTACACGCTTTGTGATGCGACGCGGGCGACAGAGCTATGATCAAATCATAGGATGACATATGTTCGCCAACTTCGTGCAAATCCTGAAACGAGCGCGCTTGATGACGCGATATTTCCACATCGATTTCTTGGCACACAGTGACAGCAAAGCCGTCAATATCCATGTCTCCCATAACGCCGGCAGATTGAACATAAGCTTGCATGCCATAGAGTTTTTTCATCAAGGCTTCGGCCATTGGCGAACGCGCTGCGTTATGATCACAGCAAAATAGGATTGAGCTGGGAATGTTTGCCGCCAAATTCTATGCTCCCCAATGCAAGACACAAATCAGTGTAAACAAACGCCGCGCGGTGTCCAGATCGACGTCGGCCTTGCCTTCTAGGCGTTCTTGCAGCACACGCGCGCCTTCATTGTGAATGCCGCGGCGTGCCATGTCTATGGCTTCCAGTTGCCCTGGCGCCATTTGTTTTACAGCGTCAAAATAACTTTCACAGATTTGAAAATAATCTTTCACAACTTGGCGAAATGGACCGAGTGACAGATGGAATTCAGCTTCGGTGATATCGGATTCATTGGACAAATCGAACACAAGGCGGCGTTCTTTGATGCAAAGCAGCAGTTTAAACGGCCCTTTTGGAACATCTCGGTCCGTGCGCTGGGGCAGGGCGAAACTGTTGTCTTCCAGCAAGTCAAAAATCGCGACCTTGCGTTCTTGTTCAATCTCAGGGGTCGGAGCGGACAGCCCGCGATCGTCAATTTTAACCGCGATCAGCTTACTCATCGTGGTCTCCATTTAATCTGTCGAGCCGCGCGCGCACGGACAATCCATGCGCCTCAAGGCTTTCGGATTTGGCCAACCGTTCTGCCGCAGGGCCGATCGCCGCAAGCGCAGAAGGGGTCATTTTTGCCAAAGTCGTCCGTTTCATAAAGTCCAAAACGGACAAGCCAGATGAAAAACGTGCAGAGCGCGCAGTAGGCAGCACGTGGTTCGGGCCACCAACATAATCACCAATGGCCTCAGGCGTGTAAGACCCTAGAAAAATAGCGCCCGCATGTTCGATTTGCAGGGACAATTCATCCGGATCATCAACACAAAGCTCAAGGTGCTCAGGCGCAAAACGGTCTGATAATGTGGCTGCTTCGTCAAGGTTTTGCACCACAATCACTGCGCCAAAATCTGCCCATGATTTACCTGCAATGGCGCGGCGCTCAAGGGTTTCAAGTCGCTTGTCTACGGCCTTGGCAACGGCTGTCCCGAAATCTGCATCTGTGGTGATTAAAATAGATTGTGCGCTTTCGTCATGTTCGGCTTGCGACAGTAGGTCCAAGGCGATCCAGTCAGGATCATTGTTCTTGTCCGCAATCACCAAAATTTCAGAAGGGCCGGCAATCATATCGATGCCAACTTTGCCAAACACACGACGTTTTGCTGCTGCAACAAAGGCATTTCCTGGCCCCGTGATTTTGTCAACGGGGGGAATGGTCTGCGTGCCATAGGCAAGTGCCGCAATCGCCTGCGCGCCGCCGATACGGTAGATTTCGTCAACACCTGCAATGCGCGCAGCCAGCAAGACCAGCGGATTGACCACACCGTCCGGCGTGGGGACTGTGATAGCCAAGCGTTTGACGCCCGCCGCTTTGGCCGGAATCGCGTTCATTAACACTGAACTTGGATATGTCGCGACACCGCCGGGCACGTAGAGCCCCGCGTTTGACACAGGCGTCCAGCGCCAGCCCAATGTCGCGCCGTCCATGTCAGTCCACATTTGATCCTGCGGGATTTGGCGCAGATGGTAATCGCGAATACGTGTGGCCGCGAGGTTGAGCGCTTGGCGATCCTCGGGTGACACTTGAGAGCAATAGTCATCAATTTCAGCATCGGTGAACCGCATTTTATCTGCGGTCAAATCCATACGGTCAAACTTAGCCGTCAATTCCAGAACAGCGTCATCACCGCGTGCGCGCACATCTGCGATGATACCCGCCACGATATGATCAACGTCAGGACTGTCTTCGCGTTTCATCGCGAGCAGCTCTACAAAACGGGCTTCAAAATCGGTGTCTTGGGTGTTCAAAAAATGTGGCATCACGCTCTCCTTACCCTTCACATAGCGCGCTGCTGCGATAGGCTCAAGCGCGGGCTTGTGGTGCGCCGCACTTGAAGGAGATTTTAGGCACACGGGCCGCAATTTAGGTTGGTATTGTTTGCGGTCCGCAAACGTTTTTCCGCTGAACGCTTAGTCGGAATGATCAGGCTGTTTTTTCGAGGGCGCAATATAGGGCCGCGTCACGTCTTTGAGCGTCACATCAAGTGCTTCGACCTCAAGCAAAATATCGCCATCGCCCGCAAGCGTGATTTCAACCTGACCCGCGCCATCTTGTGTGGGCACAAAGGTGATGGATAGAACGGAAATGACCGTGTCTTTATCCGAAGCGGATAGACCCGCCGATTTGGCGGACATAACGTCATCGAACAAGAGCACAGATTGCACCCGCTCTACGGGACGTTTGCGTGTGCTGGCGCGCTCGGCGTCTTCCCAACGAAAGCGGTTGAGCAGCATCGCAAAGCGGCGTTGTTTTGTATTATATGAAATTTCGCCCATCGGCACGACCGCATCTTGGCACAGTGAGGACAGAACTGTCAGGTCCTCACTGTCGTGTGCCTTGAGTTGCAGCGGCTTGTCGCCACCGTCTTCGAAACGTGCATCTTGGGTCATGTGTTATACCTTGATCCGCTCAATTTGAGCACCGATACCTGATAGTTTTTTCTCAACAAATTCATAGCCGCGATCTAAGTGATACACGCGACTCACCACGGTTTCGTCTTCGGCCGCAAGTCCCGCAAGGATCAGTGATACAGAGGCGCGCAAATCGGTTGCCATAACCTGTGCCCCTTTGAGGCGTTCCACACCGTGGACAATCGCCTTGCCGCCATGCACTTCGATATTCGCGCCCATGCGGATCAATTCAGGCGCGTGCATAAAGCGGTTCTCAAATACGGTTTCTTCGAGATTGGATGTGCCTTCAGCCGTACACAAAAGGGCCATCATCTGCGCTTGTAAATCGGTTGGAAAGCCTGGGAACGGCTCAGTCACAACATCGACAGCCTGTACGCGGTCGCTTTTGCGTTTCACCGTCAACCCGCGCGCGGATTCCGTAACTGAAACACCCGCTGCATCAAGTTTTTCGGCAAAGCTTTCGACCAAAGACATCTTGCCGCCCAAACAGGTGACTTCGCCGCCGCAAATCGCAGGGGCGAGCATAAATGTACCCAACTCAATGCGGTCTGTGACAACAGGATGCGTGGCGCCGTGCAGGCGATCTACGCCCTGAATTTCGATCCGTGACGTGCCTTCGCCTTCAATCTGCGCGCCCATCTTTTTCAAGCAAGCGACCAAATCAACGATCTCAGGTTCGCGGGCGGCATTTTCCAGCACCGATGTGCCTTTGGCCAACGTGGCTGCCATAATAAAGTTTTCCGTCGCGCCCACAGAGGCAAAGCGCATCTTGTGCACCGCGCCTTTGAGGCCACCTTGGGTTTTCGCGTGCAGATACCCGTCACGTAATTCGATCTGGGCACCAAGTGCGGTCAGCGCATCAACGTGCAAATCCATCGGGCGCGCACCAATTGCGCAGCCGCCGGGCAAGGACACAACCGCATGGCCCAGACGCGCCAAAAGGGGGCCTAGCACCAAGTTGGATGCCCGCATTTTGCGCACGATTTCATAATCCGCAAAAGGGTTTACATCCCCGTGGCAGGACATGGTTTGAACCTTGCCCTCTTGCATGGGTTTGATTTCTGCCCCCAGTGATTCCAGCAAGGCTGTCATCGTTTTGATGTCAGACAGACGTGGCGCGTTGGTGAGTGTCAAAGGCTCATCGGACAACAGCGTCGCAGGCATTAATGTCAAACAGGCGTTTTTCGCACCTGCGATCTCAATGTCACCATTTAGCGGTCCGCCGCCTCTTACCAAAATCGAATCCATAACCTGTGCCTCACTCGCTCTTTTCTTCTGCCTTTTCCGCAGCAGACTTGGCGCGGCTCAATTGCTTGCGCCGTGTCAAATTCGCCTTGAGCGCTGCTTTCAGGCGCGCATCGCGGGCTGAAACAGGTTTTTTGGCGGACTGTGGAGTGACAGGTTTGTTTTTCATGAGGTGACATGTAACGGCTGGGGGCAATCGCGTCCAGTGCCGCACAGAGCATTTATAGGCGGATTTCGGGCAAGTTTTATACGTGTCGTGTGCTTATGTTGGTAAGAGCCTAAATAAAGGGATTCGCAGAAAAACACGCGCGGCCCGCAGTTTTAGCGAAAAGGTTCTTGCGCCGCGTCCCGTTCAAGTCTAATTAGCCGCCCACAGTGCTGCTGTAGCTCAGAGGTAGAGCACTCCCTTGGTAAGGGAGAGGTCGGGAGTTCGATTCTCCCCAGCAGCACCACAATTTGTTGATTTTATTTAATAATTTCAGATAGCAGCTACTCAGCCCCACGCTTAGCCCCACATACCTCAGAATTCTTAATAATAAATTCCTCATAGTCGGTAACGCGAATACTTGAGATACGTTTTCCGACCCGATGGACCTGCAATCCTTGGAGTTCGTAACGCCGGATCGTGTCGGGTGACACGCCGAATACTGCTTTCGCATCTCTCATTCTGACAAATATTGGTGTTTTTTGTTGCATAATACTGCTCACTCCCATGGTGCTTTGGCGATTGTAATCGGTGCTTTTCCGTCGACGGCGCTGTTGCCTGTCGCGAACACTTGCTGGACTGTTTTTACATCGATGCCGGCTCGATTGCCTGATGGCGATGCTGGTTTTTGAGAGTGCAAGCCGGGGCGGGCAATACACTGCAATGTTTTACTCATGACCGTTCTCCATAAATCTCTGCTTACCTGTGGCCTTCATCTCCATCGCTGGCCCCTGTTTCCAAGGTCCAGAAAAAGAGATCACGCTTCCGGCGTGCCTTTAAACAGCGGCAGGTCGGTGTGCGCGACGGCGAGGTCGAGGGACTCATCGAAGGACGCCTCAAAGGCTTTCTCGGGGTTGTAGATCGACAGGATGAACTTCACCTGACCGCCGGTCTTGCGGTAGCGAAAGCGCACGGGCATGCGGTACAGCGGGCCGTTGAGAAACACCGGGATGGCAATAATAATCAAGTTTGGCAGGTTGAGCGGCTGACCGTTGAGGCCTTTGTGCTCATTGATGAACTTCATTTCCGCTTCGCCAGTGTCGCGGTTGGTGGTCAGTTTGAGGTCGCTGGTTTCATTGACCAAGAACTGTTTGGACATTTGCAGCAGCTGCGTGAGCTGGCCGTATCGACCTTCAATCTTGCACGCGGTTTCAATCAGGCGGTTTTCCCAATCGTCGTTTTTATCATCCTGTACGCCGGCAAGGATCGCGGGCGTCGGATCCATGATGTTCTTGGCCTGCGTCTCAATAAATTCGCCCATGTCGTCTTTTTCGAGCGGCGTGTCAGACACCGCCATCCATGCTTTCCAATCCTCAGACAGGGGAAAATCATAGACCCCACGATGATGACCGTGACGCGCGCT
>NZ_FNZV01000020.1 GCF_900109555.1 Pacificibacter marinus
ACAAAAGCCGACAAACAGTGAAGCTGACACCCTATAATCGATCCACAACAAGTTGCTTCTCTAAGAGCGCGATATACAGACGTTCGATCCATCGAATGAACCAAACCGCCCACATATCTCTTCAGTAATTATCAATGTCAAAGAGCGCTAAATCAACAAAAGCCAACCTAGACAGAGCCAAAAATAAAACCGATGCGCTAAATCTCTCCAGCGCGCCCGCTTAACTTAAACCTCTGATTTTCCTAAACTTCCCAGCTTCTCAGCCGCTCCGTCCGTCCCCTCAGCAACCTCGTCGCTTCCGGTAAGGGGGGTTCTAAGGTTACCAACACAAAGCCGCAAGTGGTTTCTTACAAAAATCCAAAACTTTTTGAAAAATACGTAAATAGTAATTAATTTCAATATGTTATAGGCTAATTCTTATTCAATCCGACCACACCACCCCACAGCTCACAGAACACTATCGCACAGAAAGGCAGATCCTCTTGGTTATCCACAGGGCTGATGCACACAACAACACCAAACCACCCCGACTCGCGTGTTGGAAACGCACATCGAGTCGCAGTTAAGGCCCATATCGCGCCAAGTTTTTCATAAATAGGTCTGCTGACACATCTCTCGGCGATTTGCGCAGGTATTCGGAGACGATTACTTCGAAGCGATCACAGCCCCCTCCCCACCCTAGAGATGCAAAAAGCCCCCACAGAAAACTGCAGGGGCTTTGATTGTTAGGTGCTAGTCGAAACTTACGCGTAGCGCACGTCGTCGTCCGCTTCGGTTTCAGGGGCTTTCAGCGCATTGATCAACCCGTCCAACGTCACAGCACCCAAGGGTTTCCCGTTTCTGTCGACGACAGGACAAGCTCCATCAGACGCAGCGTGCAGATGCGGCAAAGCTTGCTCTAGCGACATTGTGCCTTTGAGCGTTTTACCAGTGCCAGTGGCACCCTTTTTCACGATAGACCGCAAGCGCACGACCTTGGCGCGATTGATGTCACGGATAAAGTCGGTGATGTAATCATCAGCGGGGTTCATCACGATATCTTGTGGGTCACCCGATTGGATAATCTCGCCATCCCGCAAAATCGCGATGTTGTCGCCGATGTTCAAAGCTTCATCCAAATCATGAGTGATAAAGATGATGGTTTTGTGCAGTTCTTCTTGCAGTTCTAAAAGAATGGACTGCATATCGGTGCGGATCAAAGGATCAAGCGCCGAGAACGCTTCGTCCATCAACAAGATTTCCGCATCGGTGGCCAAAGCACGGGCCAGACCCACACGTTGTTGTTGACCGCCTGAAAGCTGTGAGGGGTATTGCTCTTCAAACCCAGCAAGACCCACACGATCAAGCCATTTAACGGCACGCTCTTTGGCCTCTTTGTCAGAGACCCCTTGGATCTCAAGCCCGTACATCGCGTTTTCCAACACGGTACGATGCGGCAAAAGCCCGAACTTTTGGAACACCATGGACATTTTAAAGCGGCGCAAGTCACGCAGCTGTTTGGCATCCATGTCCATGACATCTTCACCATCGATCCAAATTTCGCCATCGGTCGGTTCAATCAAGCGATTGAGGTGACGGATCAACGTGGATTTGCCTGATCCAGACAACCCCATGATAACCTGAATTTTGCGCGCCGGAATATCCAGATTGATGTTGTTCAGACCCAAAGCATGGCCCGTTTGGTCCATCAACTCAACTTTACCAACCCCCGTACGCACAGCATCCATTTGTGCTTCAGGACTGTCGCCAAAAATCTTGTACAGGTTTTTGATGCTGACCTTTGGTTCATCGATGGTGTCATCTGTTGGCAGAATTTCATGCTTAACCATGTCCAGTCTCCCTGTAAGCTTGCAGACGTTTACCGTAGCTTTGGCTGACGCGGTCAAAAATAATGGCGAGCGCGACAATGGCCAAACCATTCATCAAGCCCAAGGCCAGATATTGATTTGAAATAGAGCGCAACACAGGTCCGCCAAGTCCCTTCACACCAATCATTGATGCGATCACGACCATAGACAAAGCCATCATGATGGTTTGGTTCACACCGGCGAAAATGTTGGGCAAGGCCAATGGGATTTGCACCCCAAACAGTTTTTCACGACCAGAAGCACCAAAGGATTCAGCCGCCTCCATCACATCGCGGTCTACAAGGCGAATACCCAAGTTGGTCAAGCGCACGATAGGCGGCGCAGCGTAGATACACACGGCAAGCAGCCCTGGCACCTTGCCGATGCCCAACAGCATCACAACGGGCAGTAAGTAAACGAAAACCGGAATGGTTTGCATCACATCCAATATCGGCGTGATCACAGCCTGAGTGCGATTAGAACGCGACATCAAAATGCCGATCGGAATACCGATAGCGATACACAGCACCGTACAGACCGAAACAATGGCAAGCGTTGCCATCGTGTCTTCCCACATGCCAAGATAGCCGATGACAAGAAAGGCAATAACCGATCCGACAGTGATTTTCACAGACCGGGCACCAAGCCATGTCAGTGCAGCGATAACCAAAATAACCAATGGCCAAGGCGTGCTCAAAAGCAACCTTTCGAACCAGATTAAGAATTTAAGCAGTGGATTGAAGAAAGCTTCGATGTCGGGCCCATAGGCACGAGAAAAAGTGCGAAAGCTTTCGTCAATCCCTTGTTTTAGTGCGGACAGATCTTTTCTGCCCAACGCGGGAAATTCAGTGAGAAATTCCATAATGTGTCCCCTAATTGTTACAAAAAGGGCCTGCGATTAACCGAAACATCGGATCGCAGGCCCTAAATTTTGTCAGATTACAGGCTTAGAGGCCAGCTTTGACTTTTTCTGCAACGTCAGCGGGAACCCATTGAGTCCACAAGTCGCCTTGAGTTTCAAGGAACTCATAAGCTGCATCTTCACCAGTGGCTTGGTTGTCAGTCATGTACACAAGCATCGCGTTCATGACCTCACCAGGGTAAACACGGGCTTTAAAGTAGTCTGCCGCAGGGCCAGCTTTTGCAACGAAATCATCTGTTACAACAGATTCAACTTCGGATTCGATCCAAGACGTTGGTTGTGGGTCCAGACAATCTTGCTCAGCAAGAGCAACACAGTTGTTCCAGTTGTCATTGCCAGCGTATTCAGCTTCGAATGGCAACATCTGCAATTCGTATTTACCGATGATGGATGTTGGGCTCCAGTAGTAGCCGAACCAAGGCTCATCGCGCTCAACCGCTTTAGCGATAGAACCGTCAAGACCTGCAGCTGAACCTGGATCAACCAAAACCCAACCTTTGTCTTCCATGCCGTAGGCGCGGAAAAGGTTAGCGTTGATCAACTGACAGCCCCAACCAGCAGGACAGCCCATAAAGGCGCCTTTGGCATCGTCTTCGACATATGGGAACAACTCAGGGTGCGCGAGCAGTTTTTCAACTGTATCGAGCTCTGGGTGATCTTCTTTGAATTTCTTAGTGATCCACCAGCCTTCGCCAAGACCCGTGATCGGGCCACCGTTCAAAGCAACAAGGGATCCTTCTTCTTTGGCAGCAGCCAAAGGTGTCGCAACAGCGTTGATCCAAAGCTCAGGCGCGATATCTGGCACGCCTTTTTCGCTCATGGACGCAAATGTTGTTTGCGTGGCACCAGGAATAAGCTCGACATCACAGCCGTAGCCTTCTTCAAGAATAATCGCATCGACATTGGCCATCAACTCGGCAGAGGCCCAGTTCATTTCGGCAATCGAGATCGATCCACAGTCAGATGCAAACGCAGCGCCAGCAGATGCGATCAGGCCAAAGGCACTTGTCGCGACAAGTTTATTAAATTTCATTGTGGGAAGCTCCCGCTTTTTCTTCGTGTGTTCGCTGGTCAGGCACAAAAGCGAACACAGGGTCCACCCGCCTCTTCAACCAGTCACCACCCCGAATTGGGCGATTTCTCCGCAAGTCCGAATACCTGCCCAAAACTGAGCACCCCATAAATGAGGCCGACACGGCGGAGCGTGTGCATAAAGCAACATATTGAGGCCCAAGATGCAACCCGTTAGCAAAACTGTCATTAGTTCCGCTACGTAAACTTAACCAGCATCACAGCCCGCGTCACACTGCCCCAACCCCACCTACAGCTAGGAGGTTGCCCTAGGCGCAAGGCCTGAGTATCTGTGTGGCTCAGGATGCATAAGGACCTCACATGGCTGACCGCACACTTCAAGACGCCTCCGAGCGCGAAAAATCGAAAAAAATCGGCGCGCTTGGCCAATTATGGCCCTTTTTAAAGCCTTATCGCACTATGATGGTCTTGGCCTTTGTCGCCTTAATCCTCACCGCTTGCATCTCGCTCATTTTGCCACTTGCTGTGCGCCGCGTCGTGGACGGGTTCCAAACCTCCAGTGCGATGCTGTTGGATGGGTATTTCACCGCGGCTTTGGCCATTGCTGTGCTTTTGGCTGTTGGCACAGGCTTGCGTTATTATCTCGTAACGCGCCTTGGCGAACGCGTGGTGGCAGACATCCGCAAAGCCGTATTTGACCGCATGATCCGCATGTCGCCAGCATTTTTCGAAAAGGTCATGACGGGCGAAGTTTTGTCGCGCATCACCACCGACACTACATTGATCTTGTCGGTGATCGGCTCATCTATATCCGTCGCGTTGCGCAATATCATGATCTTGTTTGGAGGCATGATTTTGATGCTGTTCACATCAGGCAAGCTTACAGGGCTTGTGCTGTTGATTGTGCCCATTGTCATCGTGCCCATCGTTGTACTGGGACGCCGCTTGCGCAAGCTGTCACGTGAAAACCAAGAATGGATCGCATCCTCATCAGGCAGCGCATCCGAAGCTCTTTTGTCGGCCCAAACCATCCAAGCGTTCACAGCCGAAGCGTCTCAATCGGCGCATTTCTCAGACGTAACAGAAAAAAGCTTTGTCTCAGCGCACACCCGCGTCAAAACCCGCGCGATGATGACCGTCATCGTCATCACTTTGATTTTCTTCGGTGTGGTCGGCGTTTTGTGGATCGGGGCCAGAGATGTGCGCACGGGCACGATGACCATCGGGGAATTGGTACAATTTGTGATCTACGCGATCATGGTCGCGGGCGCTGCGGGGGCTTTGTCTGAAATCTGGGGCGAATTACAACGTGCCGCCGGCGCGACTGAGCGTTTGGTTGATCTTTTAGGGGCCACAGATCCTGTCAAAGACCCCAAAACGCCAGCCGGTTTGCCCAGCCCAGTTAAGGGCGAGATCACATTTGACGCTGTGCAGTTTTCATACCCATCGCGACCTCAAATGTCGGCCTTGGACAATGTCACCTTCACCGTGAAAGCGGGTGAAACCATTGCCTTGGTTGGTCCATCTGGTGCGGGAAAATCCACCATCATCCAACTGTTGCAACGCTTTTATGATCCGCAATCTGGCAGCATTTCAATTGACGGCGTGCCCCTCAATACGATGGAGCGCGCAGCCTTTCGCGCCCATATCGCACTTGTGCCGCAAGACCCTGTTATCTTTGCGGCCTCTGCCGCTGACAACATTCGATTTGGCCGCCCAGACGCAAGCGATGCCGATGTGATTGCAGCCGCGAAAGCCGCTGCAGCGGATGAATTTCTAGCCGCCCTGCCCGAAGGCTACGACAGCTATGTCGGGGAACGTGGCATCATGTTGTCTGGCGGACAAAAACAACGCATCGCCATCGCCCGTGCGATCTTACGTGATGCACCGATTTTGTTGCTGGATGAGGCCACATCAGCGCTGGATTCCGAAAGTGAAAAACTTGTGCAAGAAGCCGTCGAAGATATGGCCAAAACGCGCACAACTTTGATCGTGGCACACCGCTTGGCGACCGTCAAAAAAGCCGACCGTATTTTTGTTTTTGAAAATGGAAGAATTATCGCGACAGGCACCCACGATGCGCTGGTCGCACAAGGCGGACTTTATGCGCGCTTGGCACGCCTACAGTTCACCGATGGGGAATAAGAGCCCCCATCTCCCCTTTTCTAACCATAGCAAAATCGCGTTGGTATATCGCAAGACAATGTACAAAGTTTAAAAGGTAGGACAGTCCTATGGGTATTTGGAATTTCGTAAAAGGCGCGGGCAAATCCGTTTTCAACAAAAAGGACGCCGAGCCAAACAAAGACGATCTGCTGGCTGAAATCGCAGCATTGGGTCTAGAGGCAGAAGGCCTTGATGTCACAGTTGAAGGCGACAAAGTTAAGGTATCGGGCACCGCGTCCCAAGAGATGAAAGAAAAAGTCATCTTGGCCGTTGGCAACGTTGAAGGCATCGCATCTGTCGAAGATGAAATCTCGGGCGCAGACCCTGTGTTTCACGAAGTTAAAAAAGGCGAGACACTTTGGGGTATCTCCAAAGATACGCTTGGTAACGGTAACCGCTACATGGAAATTTTTGACGCAAACAAGCCGATGTTGTCACACCCTGACAAAATCTACCCCGGTCAAAACCTGCGTATCCCACAAGATATTTCAGCGTAAACTCACGTTGAGTTCAAAACGAAAAGGCGTCCCCCGGGACGCCTTTTTTGTGTTCATATAATGGATTAGACGAAATTGGCCGCGCGGCTAGACGCGCTCCACCAATACAGATCCTACAGAATACCCTGCACCGAAAGAACAGATCAGCCCCATATCGCCCACCTTCAGATCATCTGAATGTTGCGCAAATGTGATGATCGATCCCGCCGAAGACGTATTGGCGTAGTCTTGCAAAATATTGGGTTGTTCGCTTGGTTCAGGCACGCGGCCCAAAACCTTTTTACCGATATAATCGTTCATGGTTTTATTCGCTTGGTGCAACCAAAGCCGCTTCAAATCATCGGCTTCAACACCACTCGCCAGCATGTGATCCGCGATATGCGTGCTGACCAAAGGCAAAACCTCTTTGAACACCTTGCGGCCATTTTGCATGAACAACATATCACGATGATCGCCAAGCGTATCTTGGGCGCGACGCAAAAAGCCACTGTTGTTGCGGATATTATTGGAAAACTGCGAAGCACATCTGGTTGAGATGATTTTAAACTTGGGTTGTTTCGCAACGTCCGCAGCCTCAAGCACCACAGCCGTTGCTACATCGCCAAAGATAAAGTGGCAGTCTCGGTCACGCCATTCCAAATGCCCCGAAGTGATTTCAGGCGAAACAATCAAGGCGCGTTTGGCAGAACCGCTGCGGATCATATCTGCCGCCGCTTGCAACCCAAAGGTTGCCGACGAACAGGCCACATTCATATCAAAGGCAAAGCCCCCTGCCCCCAAAAGCGCTTGGATTTCCACCGCCATCGCAGGATAAGCCCGTTCATGATTGGACGCTGCACAGATCACCAGATCAATATCTGCACCCGAAAGTCCAGCTTGATCCAACGCGGTCTGCGCCGCCTTAAGCGCAATTTCGGCACTCATTGACGGGTCCTCATCGGCGCGCTGTTTATAGCGCGGCCCCATGCGGGTTGGGTCCAAAATGCCAGACTTTTCCATAACATATCGGCTTTCAATACCAGATGCATTATAGATAAATTCAGAGGATGACGGAGACTTTGCAGCTACAGTTCCCGCTGCGATTTCATCTGCATGGTCTGCGTTGAACAGCATGACATAGGCGTTGAAACTGTCTACCAATTCCTCATTACTAATAGATTGAGGCGGTGTGAAAACACCCGTCCCGCTAACAACAACATCAACCATTTATTCCCCTCGGCATCACCCTGCGCCTTTAAGTAAGCCTAAGCGCACAGATTTCATCGGTCCAGCATTCACCATGCTCTTGACGTAGCGTTCCAACTGTAAAACACGTGTGACGCAGCGTTGACTGACACCTTGATAGGCTTGTGCCACGCGCGCTTTGTGATCATCATACCCATCAGGGAGACTTGGCGCGCATCTGCGTACCATCCACGGGAGGACATAACTATATGGCAAATGATTTCACATCACTTGCGGCGCGCGACATCATTGATACGGAAATGACATTCGAAGAGCGTGACACAGGACATACAATTTACGAACGCCTAACACGCACCAAAGACGCCTTTGGGCAACGCCCTGCGTTTTCGTACCAGATCACCTCTGGCCCCAAAGACAAGGCCGAAACGCTGACATGGGATGACATACATGACCAAGTCACCCAAGCGGCCAATATGTTTCGTGCGCTTGGTGTCACCGAAACCGATGTGATTGCTTATGTTTTGCCCAATGCCAATGAAACCGCCGTCACCTTTTTGGGCGGAATGGTTGCGGGCATTGTAAATCCGATCAACCCCTTGCTGGATGCCACACAAATTGCATCTATTTTGCGTGAAACTGGTGCCAAAGTGGTGGTCACGCTCAAGCCATTCCCGAAAACAGACGTCGCACAAAAAGTGGCCGAAGCGGTGCAGAGCGCGCCCAATGTCACGACTGTGCTTGAAGTTGATTTGCTGCGCTATTTGGCTCCGCCCAAAAGCTGGATTGTACCGCTCATACGGCCCAAAAACCCGAATGCTACGGGGCACAAAGCCAAAGTGTTAAACTTTAAGACCGAGTTGGCCAAGCAGCCAAAAACGTTGACGTTTGAAGACAAACCTGTCGATCGTGTCGCGGCTTATTTCCACACGGGCGGCACAACGGGCATGCCCAAAGTCGCACAGCACAAGAATTCTGGCATGTTGTACAATGGCTGGCTTGGAACGCGGTTGTTGTTCAGTGAAACAGACAACATTATGTGCCCGCTGCCGATGTTCCATGTTTTTGCCTGCCATGTCATTATCATGTCGATGATCACATCTGGCGCACATGGCATCTTTCCGACCCCAGCAGGCTATCGTGGAGAAGGTGTTTTTGACAACTTCTGGAAGCTCGTTGAACGCTGGAAAATCTCTTTTGTCATCACCGTGCCCACAGCGATTTCAGCCCTGATGCAACGACCTATTGATGCGGATATTTCCAGTATCAAAACGGCGTTTTCAGGATCTTCCCCATTGCCGATCGAACTGTACAAAAGGTTTGAAAAATCAACGGGTGTTGAGATTATCGAAGGCTATGGCCTGACCGAAGCCACCTGTCTTGTTGCGTGTAATCCTGTTGGGGGGATCAAAAAAATCGGTTCTGTTGGCATTCCTTTCCCGCATACCGATGTCAAAATTCTCAACCACACCGCTGATGGCCCTGTTGAATGTGGCACGGATTTGGTGGGTGAAATTTGCATCGATAGTCCAGGTGTTTTTGCCGGCTCCACCTATACTGAAGTCGACAAAAACCACGACCTATTTCACCATGACCGCTACCTGCGCACAGGCGATTTGGGGCGCATTGATGCTGATGGGTATTTGTGGATCACGGGACGCGCCAAAGATCTTATCATTCGTGGTGGGCACAACATTGATCCCGCAGAAATCGAAGAGGCACTGGCCGGCCATGACAGCGTTGCTTTTGTGGGTGCTATTGGTCAGCCCTGCGCCTATTCCGGCGAGCTGCCTTGCGCCTATGTCGAGCTTGTGGATGGCGCATCAGTCACCGTTGACGAGTTGATGGATTATGCACGCGCCCATATTCATGAACGCGCTGCATTCCCTAAATACATTGAAATCATTGATGAGTTGCCAAAAACCGCTGTGGGCAAAGTCTTTAAGCCAGATTTACGCAAACGCGCTATCACGCGAGTCTTTGATGATGCGCTTAAAAAAGCGGGGCACGCACAGCGCGTCAGCATTGTCATTGACGATAAAAAGCTTGGTCTGGTTGCAAAAATTGCACCGCGCATTTCTGCAGATGCGGATGCAATCGCAACCTGTTTGGGACAGTTTGCAACCCGTTGGGATTGGGACGAAACGTCAACCTAAAGATCACCCTAGCAATAGTTTTTGGAAAGGCCTCAGACAATCTGGGGCCTTTTTTTCTGAACACCGTCGCGAGAATATAGATACAAATGTCTGAAATTTGGTGGTTTTCACCACTCTTTAACCCGCATCCAGACATAGTAGTGCCTTAGTTTAGACTTCAATTGGTCCTGTAAATTACCGCGCCTTTCTGGCCATGCGCCAGTCAAAGCGCATTTATTTAGGAAGTCCGATATGATTGTTATTTTGCTTATTTTTACTCTGTTATCCGCCTTTACGGCGGCAGCCATCATCATGATTATGGGCTTTTCATTTTGGATCGCACTGGCCCTCTACCCCGTAACCGGGATTGTAGCATTGGTTATTGGTGCCGCGGCCATCGCGTTTGGTAAAACATACTTTGCAGTTCGCCAAACCCCAACGGCCCCCTCACACGCTTAAAACCATGAGGAAAGCGTGATAAGACTCCCATTCAAAGTCCCCGCATTTTAATCTTGAGGCAATCCCATGGCCCTTCGCTCATAAGGGGCCAATGCCATCTCGGCCTCAATTGCCTCACGTGGCGTATGTGTACACAAAATCATCCGCGCCGCGCCGATCATATCCTTGGGCATGCGCGCTACGGCTGAGGATGCCGACAGATTAGTACATCAGGAACAAGCAAGCAGCCATAGGGGGACCAAACACACGACAGTCAAGTTAAGCCACTGTAATTAAAAATATATTATATATGAAACTGGTGCTGCTGGGGGACAACGAACAAAGGTCTCGCAGAGCAGCGCGTCACAGTAATAAGTACAATAAAAATAATAACTTATAAAATAGTTCATCGCACAAAGTCGCAAGACATTGCGCAAGACTGAACCTCATTGTGTGGGGCTGAGTGTGGGGCTATAAATACAAAGTAAGATCGATAAATCCCCTAGCCAGTCCCACAACAATGAATCAATTTGACACTTATGCCAATTCTAACAGCCCTCAAAATAAACAATGCGCCAGCTGGCACCTACAGCGATGGTGACGGACTTCGTCTATTTAAGCGCGAGAGTAGTGGAAAATGGGAATGGCGATATCAATTTATGGGGAAGCGCCGCGACATGGGCCTTGGTCCGTGGCCGACAGTCTCACTCAAAGAAGCCCGCCTTGAGCGCGACAAATGGGCCGCAGTACGTAGAGGGGGGCAAGATCCTTTGACGGTGCGCAACGCACAGCGCGACGTTGCACGAAGAGCAATGGAAAAGTCAGACCCCACCTTTGAAGAAATGGCGCGACAAACATTTGAGGCTAAAAGAGGTGGATTACGAGGCGATGGCATTCGCGGCCGATGGTTCAGCCCCATAAAACATCATGCCATTCCAAAGCTAGGCTCGCGAAAAATAGCTGATATTGATCAACACGACATTTACAATGCATTAAAACCGATCTGGCACACCAAACATCCGACGGCAAAAAAGGTTGTCGAGCGCATGCGAATGGTTTTCCTTCACGCACAAATGACAGGGGTCGACTGCGACCCCGTAACCGTGGATCGCGCCAAGCATATACTTGGGGAGATAAAGTCTACTGCTCAAAATCACGCATCGATCCCATGGCAAGACGCGCCAAGCATTTATGCAAAGCTTTCAAAGGCACCATCGGGACAGGCCATAAGATTCCTAATGCTTACTGGGGTGCGCAGCGCAGCAGCACGACGCGCAATGTTCTCGGAAATTCAGGGCGATATCTGGACCGTGCCATCTGATCGGGTAAAGGGCGCAGAGGGAAAGGTCTCAGACTTCCGAGTCCCCCTGTCCTCTGCGGCACTCGATTTAATAGAACAATGCAGCCTGTTTGGGTCAGAATTTATTTTCCCTTCACCTAGTGGGATGGCTGGAATTTCAGATGTTGGTGCAGCGAAGCAATTGAAGCTAGTCGCCCCTAAAATGACGATCCACGGGCTACGCTCTACATTTAGAACTTGGGTTCAAGATACCGCGCAGCCATGGGATGTGGCAGAGACCGTTCTAGGCCACTCAATAGGAAACAAAGTTGAACGCGCCTACACGCGGTCCGACCTACTCGACCAGCGCCGCATTTTAATGCAAAAGTGGGCGAACTTTTTGACGCAACAAGATGATAAGGTCGTTAACCCATACGGCCGAACCACGAGATAATTCGACAGAATGCTCATGTTCGGATTACTGGTTTGCCACAGTTTGGTACCAGTCGTTTTCGGACAATGGTTTTTATGACGGTGCAACATCAAACCGTGAAAGATCCAATAAGGCGACCGTTTAGGGGCCATCCGGTCGCACCGACCGGATCTGTTCTTTTTGCGATGGCGGTCGATGGCCCATCAAATGACAGAATTTCCCAATCAGCTAAAGCAAAACCTCACTAGGGAGATGCGGCCAAGCACCCCTCTTATCAAGTTGTAATGCGAATAGCCTCGGAGCTGATCGAAAATGCTGCGCGGTACACGAACGTCCATAATGCCAAACTCCAGCAGAGAAGTTTGCACAGTAAGTTGCGTCGATCAATTGAGCTCACCGCCGTTCTCGTTGATCGACAATAAGGCGGATTAGTATTATCTCAGCACAATCTTGAACGATTGCAACTGCTACATCATCGCATGGAAGCTTTGCACTGTCTGAGTATGTGATGTCGCGACGAGGGCGTATCGAATACGCTACGTCAAAGAACGGTCAGGATTAGAAATCCTGCTGAACTTCGTTGCTTGCATCGCTGATCGCAGCTCCAGCAGATGATATATCTCGGCCCGCACCCTGAACAGTCTCACAGGCGGCGAGTGTCGCAAGGCCAAAAATTAGTGCTGAAATTCGAATGATATACATTGGGATATTCCTACCAAAAGTTTCATGTGGACAACATCAAAGTACCCGATCTCTTTCGAATTCTTCGATGAGCCCTTCGAGCGAGTTGCGCCCATACCTGTTTAGGTCATCACGCTTAGCGTCTATTCCACATCGATCTCCGGGTCGGAGGGCTCGACAGAATAGGTGGGTGCCGCTTCACGAACATCTGCGGCAGTGGCTTCTTCTTCAGCACTTTCCGCACCCGAGGCTGTGGCAACCTCGTCTCCGTTCCAGTAAACAATAACGGCAGCCACAAAAGCGATGACCAGAGCCATCCCTATGAGGGGGCCGCGATGGCGACGTTTCTGTTTTTCCAGGTTTGTATCAGGTGGACTCATTTGATATCTCCTTCAAAACTTACTCAGTTAACGTTTGAGATCCGGAAAAGTTCCAATATCCGTCAATTAAATCTAGGACCTGCCCCGTTTTCGTGCCGCCCCAAGTGCTCGCTTAAGCCACCTTCCGTTCGAAAGTGACTGGACTTTTTCAACCCAGTGCTGAGTGGCGGCGGCGTGGATTGTAGAAGTCGTTGATGTCTTCGAAGATCGTCATCTCAGCTTGTCTGCGTGTGTTCCAAGTGTCTCGCCAGATCAACTCTGCCTTGATAGTTTTGAAGAACGTTTCGACAGCAGTGAGGGCCATTGAGGGCCACATCTCATCATAGTCTCACATGAGCAACGATGGAACCAATCGTAAAATTGCGTGTTGTACCCGAGATAATCCAAAGGTGTAACAATGACCGAGACCACGTCATCAATAAAAGTGGCCTTTATTGGCATGGGGCCGCGTGGATTGGGCGCTCTAGAGGCGCTTGTTGAAAGCTGTGCGTCTTCAGGACGGCCAATTGAAATAAACATTTTTGATGAATTGGATCTTGGTGGTGCAGGCCCGAATTTCGATCCCGTGCAGTCCTATCTGGGGTTGCTCAACACGCCGCTGCGCGACGTAGAGATCAAGCCGGTTCTTGATTTACCATGTGGCGGTTTTCAGGACTGGTTGAAGGGTCAAGGTCAGCCAGATAGAGACCATTTTGCGCCACGATCCAAGCTTGGATCTTACCTTCAGCGACGGCTCCATGATGTTATGGATACCTATAAAACGAACCTCACTGTCACTTTCCATAAAGCCCATGCGGTATCCTTGCATCAGTGTGGAGCGGCTTGGATGGTTTCAACAGAGGACGATGATTATGGGCCGTTCGACGAGGTTTTGCTCGTGCTGGGGCAGCCGCGAACTGCGATAGATAAACAATGGGAAGCGTGGATTGATCATGCGCAAGATAGTGGTGCATGTTGCATGCAAGCCTATCCGGACCGCCACGTTCTGGCCGCTGCAAAAGGCTGGGCCAATCGTAACGTTGGCATTCGCGGGCTTGGCTTGTCGACGTTTGACGTGTTGCGGTATCTGACCGTGGGCCAAGGCGGGACGTTCAAGAACGGAACTTACCAGAAGTCCGGTGCAGAACCTGCCCGTATTTTTGCATTCTCGCTAGACGGCCAGCCGCCGTTTCCAAAACCGGTTGATGCTGCGCATGACGATCATTTCACACTTACAAAATCAGAGGCAGATCAGTTTGCCGTCGCGTTACATGGCGCGGCAACGCATGGGCCCGAAAGGGCGCTGGACCTCATTTGCGGTGTCTTGGCTGGCCCTGTTGCACGGATCGGATCCAACTTAGGCGCGGATTTCGACAGTCCCGATGTGCGAGAGTGGCTTGAAACAGAATGTTCGTCAGCAGGTGATCAGGAAGCCGGTGACCCTGTTGCTACGCTAAAGCACGGGATTGACATGGCAGACGGGACAGTGCCACCCACAGTGGGGTATGTCCTCGGCCAAATCTGGCGAAAGTTGCAGAATGAACTACGCGTGGGTTTCAATAGCGCGCCCGCGTCCGCCGAAACGGCAAAGGCCATCATCGATTTTGACGAGGGGCTGAAACGGTATTCTTACGGTCCGCCATTAAGTTCTGCGCGCGAACTTCTGGCATTGATTGAGTGTGGGCAGGTTAGTTTGGCGGTTGTCGATGACCCCAGCATATCCTTGATAGAAGACGGTTGGCGCCTTTCAGACGATGCGCAAGCAACTGTTTCCGTCATGATCAATGCAGTACTGCCGCCACCGTCACTCGCAAAGATCACTGACCCATTGATTGCTCAGCTTAGATCGCAAAGCCTGTTGTGCGAACTTTACGAAGGTTCTGGAGCCAAAGCATTGCCGGATGGACAGATTATGAATTCCGAAGGTGACTGCTCCAAGGGACTTAGCTTGCTGGGTCGGCTTGCGCTTGGCAGCGTTATAGCCGTGGACTCCGTCCATGATTGTTTTGGCGCATCGACCGTTCGTTGGGCGCAAGGAGTTATCCATAGACGTCAGACTCCGTGAATCTGCTACGTTGCCGAGCACGATTTGGAACCTTCTCATCACGAGCCTGTTTTATACTAGTAGGAGGCGAAAATGACACAAGGAAACACACACGCCCTAAACGATGTTCTTGATCGTCTTGAGGGCGCGTTAGAAGGCGAAAAAGTGCGTATTGGTGAAGTTGTGGCGGCTATTGGGCACAGTTCTTTCGCATCGCTCATGCTGTTTTTTGCGTTGATGTGCACGTCACCGGCAAGCGCCATTCCCGGCCTCACGACAGTAACTGCCCTGGTCGTTTTTACTTTGACGGCGCAATTGATTGCCGGACGCGATTCTGTTTGGATGCCGGATTTTATAATGCGCCATCGCATGTCGACAAAAACAATCGGCAAAGGCATCGCATGGCTTCGCAAACCAGTGGGTTTCGTTGAAAAGTTTCTAAAGGCGCGCCTTACTTTTGTATTCCATCGGCCTTGGCTTTGGGCCCCTTTGATCCTGATCCTGTGTTTGACGTTATTCATGCCGTTTATGGAAATAATACCGGCATCTGGGTCAGTCGCGTCCGCTGTCATTGCCCTTTTTGCGGCCGGATTGCTGACCCGTGACGGCGTTCTTGCCCTGATCTCGCTTATTGCGCTTTTGGCTGTTCCCGTCGCGGTATGGCAGGTCGGTTTTGTTTAAGAGGCATTTGCACACTTTCGCAACGCGCCGCACAAGGCGCCCGATTGCAGTGGTCCATAGGCATGTATCTATGCTCATGACCTCTCCAGCCACTGCGACCCGTTTAAACTCGTCCGCAAGCCAAATTTCCTTAATTATATCCGCCCCTTGGTTCCAAAATTACCGGAGTTTCTGGCAAAGGCTGAACGGCAACCACACGAGATTTATCGCCGAACAGAAATTGCAGATCACTTGCTCGGAATATCTATGACCAAGTGCGGCGTGCCGTCTGACGTTTTGCGGGGTGATCGGCCGTTGGGTCCTACCATGCCTCTGATATGTCGGCGCATGTTTGAGAAGCTTTCGAACTGCACCGTATCAACAGGTTCGTTCAGCTGAAGCGAAACCTGCGTGTTTGCGCCCACCTTTGAAAGAGCTACGATCCGCCCAGTGAAGGCCTGCCCCAGATAGTGCCCGCTAACTTCGTCATTGAGATGAAAAAGCTGCGGCTCTGCCCGTGACAGCTTGGCTTGAAGCGTATTCCAATCTCGGGCACCATTCTGATGGGCGACGAGTTCCAGTGCCCGCGCATGGGTGATGGTTGTGCCTTGCGCGGCGAGTGATGCGCGCAAGGCCTTAGCTTGGGATTTAGCCTCTATCACAGATTGTAGGTTCATCGTGCTTTCTCCTGACCCGACAATCCAAAACCAATGTTGTCTTTGCCAGTCCTTTGGGACGCGAACACAATCCAAATGGCGATACTAACCACGATCGCGTCAGCAATTGGGAAGGCAAGCCAGATCGCTTGTGTGCCATAAAAAATGCCCAAAGTGGCGATCAGCAGAGGGCTGAACACAAAGGGCTTAATCAACGTTAGAGCGGCGGTATGTACGGGTTTTCCAATAGCTTGAAAATAGAGGGCGAGCACAAGAACCGGACCAGAAAACAGATAGAGGGACGACATTGGGCGCAAAATGACCCCAACCTGTGCGATCACCCGTTGATCGCTGACAAAGCCTCGGCCAATCCAAGCACTTCCGGAAAGCAAGATCATCTCAATGGCAGCACAATAAAGAACGGCTACAGTGAGGGCGATCCGCAGGATAGCATTTGAGCGGTGGTAAAGCTTTGCGCCCACGTTGTTTCCGACAATACTTTGGGTTGCCAATGCAATGGCCATGAGGGGCATGAATGTGAAACTGAAAATTCGGGTCACGATGCCGTAAGCGGCAATCCCCTCGACATAGCCGGTGTCGGACGTCAGTCGCAGCGTCGAGATCACCGTTCCTGAAACCAACGCTATCCCGATGAAGCTAAGACTGACAGGGGCTCCAAGGACCAATATCGCTTTCCATTTCCCAACCCAACTTGCGTTTCTAAGGACCGTAAGGGACAAGATTTCTTGCCTGGGCAAACGCAAGCCTAAAAGAAGTGCAAGGCCTACCCCCTGGGCAATTGCCGTTCCCCAAGCTGACCCCGCAACGCCCATGTCGAGGCGCACGATCAACACGTAATTCAATGCGATATTGGCGAGTGTGACGCCGACTGATATCAACGCCATCAGGCCCGCACGCCCTTCGTTGCGCCCCGCGTCTGCATGGACGCTCAAGAGCAGTTGCACAGGCGTCGCAAGGATCATGATAGCCAAATAGGTATAAGCCATGTGTCCAATGTCAGGCTGGCCGTCCGCAAGCGCGTCTATGACGACCCCACCGAAGATACCAAAGGCCGATATGAGCAAAAGTGACAGAAACAGCGCCAGACCATGCGCCTGCGCGAATACAGCAACCGCATCACTATGATTTCCTGCCCCCAAGTGACGTGCGAGAAGGCTGGACATCCCCCCGCCGACAAGGGTCGAGAGTGCTATTGTGATCATGATAACAGGGAATACGACGCTGACGGCTGCAAGGGCATCAGCCCCCACGAAGTGGCCCAGAAACACAGCATCTACGACGGTCAAAAGACCGCTCATCACCATGATAAGCATCATAGGCAGAGCATTGGCGACAAAAAGCCGCCTCGGCGTAGTCGTTAAAAATCGATTTTCGGATGCGTTTTGGGACGACATCATTCACTCCTCAAATGAGGCATTTCTGATGGGATGGGAGCCTGCGTTGCCACCTGCGAAATGCTTCGAGGGTGTATGTCTTTGTCAATTTGAGCTTCACCGAGACTTGCGTCCGCAGGCGGCAGGTGCCCAATACCTACACCCGTACTACGGTCTTATTATTGGCAGTGTCAAGTTGAACCTGGTTCATTGACATCACCCAACATTTTGCTTTTTCGACACCCAAACAAGCCGTTCAAAAAGGACCGTTTTTGGGGCGCGTAGAAATTACTACTGCTTAGCTGCCTATTTCCGCAAAGCAGTCATTTGCCCTAATGCAGTCAATGTCGGCTTGGTTCTGCAGAGCAGAACTCGGCGTGTAAAATTAGACCAAACAACATTCGCAGCCGCAGCTAAGGTCCAGTTTAAGCCCTCACCTACCGATGCTGCGACACGCTCGGACGTCTGCTCAGAAGAAACTTCGCACCTGACTTAAAACAGAACCTGGATCTTCGAGTTGCGGCAGATGTCCGACGCCGGGCATGGTGGCGAACTCTGCATCCTGCATAAGGTCGTGAAGGCTACGGCCTCGTTCCAACGGAATCCAAGGATCGTCCTCACCCCAGAGGATCTTTGCCGGACGCGGACCTCACCGAAATGCGGCTCGACCTCCGCAGTGTATTTCTCGTCCGCCTGAGCGAATTGGCGATAGAAGCTGGAAGCCCCTTTCTCTGTCAGCCATGGCGCGACGAGGTTTTCCAGATCGTCCGCCGGAATGACATTGACGAGGGCCCCTTCGATGTAGGCGGTGACCAATGCGCGATGGATGTGCGGGGGTAGGCCCTGAAAAGCATCGACGTGGTGCCCCATATGATCGAAGAAGTCGGACCCCCATGGGCGCATGGCCACCACGTTCATAAGCAAATATTTCTCGAAATCGCATTTGTGCAGCAGATGGGCGCGCAACGTTGTTGCACCGCCAAAATCGTGCGCGACGACACATGGGCGGGACACCCCCCAATGCTCCAGCATCTCGGCAAAGACTTCGCCTTGAACATCCAGCGAAGTCCGCTGATCAGCACTCTTGGCTGATTGGCCGTAACCCGGCATGTCATACCAGTAGACGCGGAAATCCTTTGCCAGATCGGGGATCACGCGATGCCACGAAAAAGAAGACCATGGCCATCCATGCGCCAGCACAAGATCCGGCCCTTCGCCTGCGCGGCCTGCTGCGACCTTGCCCGCCGCAGTCTCATACGACTCATCCAAATTCCAACCCAAAATCCGATCCTCCATTTCCGCAAATAGTATATCATAAACGTCAAAATATCTGGAATAGCACACACTGGCGCAATCGCAGCGAAATGGGACTCCGTCCCGCAGTGGAGACCATGATCTTCGAGCGTTCGGATGTCCGTTTTAGCCATCAATACTGCAAGAACCATACGTTTGTGCCACCGGTATAAACGAGTTATTTTGAAACGCCTGTTATCAGCCTATAGCGAATAACTTTTCAAACTCCCTCGCACCAACCATACTGAATGTCACCACGCGGGTCTTCTGATCCCGCTTCGCCCAAGACATTTCTTCAAAGCGGCTCAGGAAGGCGCGACCAAGACTTCCTGCCAAATGGGATCTGCGTTCGCTCCAATCCAGACATTCGCGACAAAGCGGTGTCCGGTTGCTTCTTAAGCCATCTAGGTCGATCTGAAAACCTGCCGCAAATTTTGCGCCACTCTCGGTCAGGTTCAGATCATCACCGACCAATGCAAGATGCCCCTGCGCCATCAAGCTGTCGAACAGTTGCGTTCCCATATCTCCCGCAAGATGGTTGTAGCAAACACGCGCTTTGCGCAGTTCGGTATCTTTGGGGCCAGTACGCTTGCGCAAATGGCCCGATCCGGCGGCAAGACCCATCAGACCCTCAAGCACATGGGCAACGTCATCGCTGGCAAGCGAAAAGTATTTGTGCCGCCCTTGTTTGCGTGGGCGCAGCAAGCCGCCTTGGTCAAGCTTCGATAGGTGCGAACTGGCGGTCTGGATGGTCACGCCAGCTTCTTCGGCCAGCTCACTCACGGTCAATGCCTTACCGCCCATCAAAGCAGTCAGCATGTTCGCGCGGGCAGGATCACCGATCAGTGCGGCGATGTGTGCAATGTCAGGACCTTCTTTCATAGTTCGAGCGTAGTCGAAGTGTTTTCTCACGGCAACAGGATAGAAACGGCTCAACAGTTTTGAAAAGGAGCCTGTAATGCTGACCTGTGTGATCCGCTACCAAATCGACCCGACGAAAAAAGTCCAATTTGAGGAATATGCGCAAAATTGGGGCCAAGCGATCCCGCGCTGCGGTGCCGATCTGACTGGATATTATGCACCCCACGAAGGGTCCAGCACATTGGCCTATGGCATCTACAACGTGAAGAGCCTCGCAGATTATGAAGCTTATCGTGCCAGATTGGCTGATGATCCGCTTGGTCGGAAAAATTATGAATTTGCCCAAAAAGAGAAATTTTTGCTGCGCGAGGATCGCACTTTTCTGAAATTGGTATCCACGCCCCACGGTCCGGATGCGTCAAGATGATTGCCGTTATATTTGAAGTTGAACCAGCGGCGGGCCGCAAGGATGAATACCTTGATATCGCAGTTGAGATACGCCCGATGCTTGACCAGATCGAGGGCTTTATCTCTGTCGAGCGGTTTCAAAGCCTGACCGACCCGCGCAAAGTCCTGTCGCTATCGTTCTTTGAAGATGAGGCTGCAATCGCACGGTGGCGGGCTCTTAACGCACATCGCGGCGCACAAGCTAAGGGCAGAGAGGGCGTCTTTAACGACTACCGCCTTCGTATTGCAAGCGTGGTGCGTGACTACGGTATGTTTGACCGCGTTCAAGCACCTATGGATTCAAAAGCTGTTCATACGAGCAGGATCAATGATAATTCCAAGTAGTGACAGCTCTCTTTATTTCATCATGCAGCGGTCCAAAAGCGACCGTTTGTTTAGCGGTCAAAATTGGCGGCGATCAGATACCCGTTTCTCGAAAGCAGCCATTGGCGCCATTTTGACCAAACGACAGCTTTGCCCTTTGAAACCACAGGAAGCTGCGCCGCAGTGCTCGACATTCTTGTGATAGGCAGGTCTGGGCCGTTCGCGTCGATCGACACCAAGGACCGAAAGACATTATCTGCAGAAGTCACTTAGGTCTGCTATGCGGAAATTTTACCAGTCGACGTATCGGTTCCAAAGGCCCTTTGACTAAACTCGCAATTGACAGACGATATATGAAATTTCAGTTTGTCACGAACTTCAGCCTCACTAAAACTGTCAAAATAAAATTTTAGGCTTGAAACTAAGTTCGCTTGAGAGTGATGTCTTACTACCGTCAAATTCGTGGCACATCATGTTGGAGAAATAGATGAAATTCGCAACTTTTGATCTCGAGGCATTCGAAAAAGCAGAGTTATCTCAGCGAACTATACTTGCCGCGCAGCTGGATAAGATCTGTAGAGACAGCGGGTTTCTCGTTTTGACGGGGCACGGCGTTCCGGATAACTGTATCACTGACATGCAGTCCACAATGCAAACATTCTTTAAGCAAACACCTGATGACAAACAAAAAGTTAAAGCACCCTACCCCGGTTACCCCTATGGTTATCTGGGGCCAAATAGCGAAGCACTCGCCAAGTCAAAAGGCGTGGATACGCCACCAGACCTGAAGGAAAGCTTCAACGGCGGGCCGCAAGACGTTCCCAATGATATAGTCGATCCTGAAGCATTGGAATTTTGTTACGTCCCAACAATATGGCCGGACCTTGAAAGCTTCAAACCCACTTGGCAAACTTATTATGGCGAGATGGAAAATCTAGCCTCGCGGATTATGGTGGCATTTGCAGTCGCGCTGAACTTGCCTGATGACTTCTTCGAAGATTACATCAATCATCCGATTTCCGCTTTGCGGGCGCTGAATTATCCAGCAACGGATGATGTTTCTTTGCCAGATCAGCAACGAGCAGGTGCGCACACTGACTATGGATCATTGACGATCTTGCTGCCGCAAGCTGAAAGCCAAGGTCTACAAGTTGCATTGCCGGATGGGGGCTGGCTTGATGTACCGACTCCCGAAGGTGCATTTGTAATCAATATTGGAGATCTAATGGCGCGATGGACTGCCGACCGTTGGGTCAGCACATTGCACCGCGTCGTCGCAAAACCACATCAACCTGCACGGCAATCATTGGCGTTTTTTCACCAACCCAATTGGGACGCCGTGATTACGCCCTTAGATGGCTCCAACAAATACGAAGACGTTCTCTCAGGGCCGTATTTGATGGAAAAGTTCAAAAGCACCGGATCTTAAATACTAAATTTTTTTAGCCAAACGCTACTCTTTAAATGTGGCTATTCGTTCTGTCACAAAAATAGGACAATGAGCTAAAATTACCGTTAGCCACGTTGAGTACCAAGTTCCGTTCCGGCCTGTTCGCAACAACAAAAAGCCTCGCCTATTCGGCGGGGCTTCACGTCGATCGACACTCAGGGCGGGAAGCAGACGTTCGCTGCAGATGCAATTCGCCATTGAGGACGTCGCGAAAACTGACTTTGTAGATCCTATGGCGCAATATTATTTTAGCACGTATTCAGCTGATATGCCCAAGCATTAATATGGTCAGCTACACAGGCCTTTCGCAAATTATATTTTTGAAAAATCAGCTTTAGATTGTGTGATGAGCCATTTCAGAGGCATGATGATCAAGAAACCATTTTAAAAGAGCCGTATTTAATGACATCAACAATTCTCAAGCTGACAATTAGTAACTTTCGAGGGGTCCAAGACCTTGAATGGTATCCCTCGGCAAGTATGAATTTTATTCTCGGTGGAGGCGACACTGGCAAGACAACGGTGTTGGAAGCTATTGACTTGTTGTTTTCACCTTCTACTTCATTTTCGGTCTCCGAGACTGATTACTGGATGCGGGACACCACTAATAGCTTTACAATCGAGGGGGTGGTTCGACTAGGGGATGACGTTGATATCAATGCACAACCAAATATGGTCTATCCATGGCATTGGGACGGAAATAGAGCAGTAATCCCTGACACCAATGAAGATAACGAAGGCAACGATGAGGTCTACAGGTTCCGGTTTGCAGCGAACGAGCAGCAAGAAACCTTATGGGAGATTGTTCAACCAGATGAGAGTACCGTTCGCTTTTCCGTCGGGCTTAGGAGGCAGATCGGACTGGTATCACTCCCTAGTGACGAGCGAAACGACAAAGACCTGAGGTTGGTCTTTGGCTCTGCACTGGACCGGCACATAGGTGACCCATCTTTGCGCTCCCGCATAGGAACACAAGTCGCTTCAATCGACCTACAGGGCGAACTGTCGGAGGAAGCCAAGGTGGCACTTACTGCACTTGACGCCAAGTTCGCGGAAAAGGCACTTCCCAGCGGTGTGTCAATTGGCTTGACGAGTTCAAAGGGTATTTCAATTGGGTCATTTGTTGGCTTGCTTGCTCAAAAGGAGCCGAATACACCACTTCCGATCTCGAGCTGGGGGGCGGGAACCAGACGCTTGGCAAGTCTCGAGATTGGAGCGGCCAATGCTACGGCCCCGTCTTTCGTCACGGTGGACGAAATCGAACGAGGACTTGAGCCTTACCGTTTAAGGCAATTACTCACCGGTCTTTCCAGGCAGGGTGGGCAGAAATTCGTAACGACGCACAGCCCAATAGCGCTGGCTGCGTCACCTGAAGCGCAATTATGGTACATGGACAGCTCCGGTCGCTTAGGCGCGTTGCCGTCTGATTTTGTTAAAAAACAGCAGAAGAATGATCCTGAAACCTTCTTGGCCCGCGTTGCAGTCATTGCAGAGGGGATTACTGAAGTAGGATTTCTCAACCACTTGCTGACATTGGCACTCGATTGCCCTCCCCAAGATTACGGCATTCGCGTTTGTAACGGGCAAGGCAATGATCACACAGAAAAATTACTCACAGCTCTTGATCAGGCGGGGCTCAAATTTGCAGGCCTCGCCGACAATGAGGGAGTCAGGGCTGGTAGCTGGGCAGCGTTAAAGGAAAAATTGGGCGATCTACTGCTTCAGTGGGAGGAAGGTTGCACGGAAGAGGCCGTCATCTCCGCCATTCCTGATCATCAAATTTCCAGTTTGATCGGCGAAGAAGGGGAAGATAAAACAAGTGTCCGCTTGCAACATCTAAAAGTTCGCTCTGGGGCCGAAGAAAGGACACTGGCGAGCATCTGCGCAGCCCTTGAGGGTACTGGAAAAAGTATGAAGCAGCTGGTTATTGAAGCCGCGAGCGGGAACAAAGACGGCGCACCCGAAGACGATAAAAAGGCTTGGCAAAAGCACGCCTCGAGTTGGTTTAAATCTGAAGCTGGGGGTGCTGAGCTCGCCCAGAAAGTAATTGCGCTTGGTGGCTGGGATGACCTTTCTGAGCGCTTGCTTCCCTTAATCAACTCTATTTTGAATTCGGTTGAGCTTAAACCTATCGAAAATATTCCAGATGCCAGATAAATCTGTTTTCGATTTGCTGCGAAGTGATGAGCCTTTAGTCGTGATCGAAGCGCCTGCTGGTTGCGGAAAGACCTATCAAGGTGCGGAATTTGCGCATGACATTGCGCCTACGCTCGGTAAGGGCCGTGTGCTTATCCTCACGCATACCAACGCAGCCTGCGACGTTTTCGCACAACGGACACGAGGTATCTCTAGCAACGCAGTTGAAATCAGAACAATAGATGCGCTGATCTGCCAGATCGCCAGTACTTATCACAAAGTACTCGACCTTCCGCCAGACCCGACTGTTTGGGCATATACTCAAAATGGGTTCGCCGAACTCGCGACTCGTGTTTCGGCATTCCTTCAAAAAAACCCGATTGTGCCGACAGCTTTAGCACGTCGCTATCCAATCATTGTTTGCGACGAGCATCAGGACGCATCGCCAGAACACCACCAGATTGTGATGGCAATCCATGAGCAAGGTGCAAAGCTGCGTGTCTTTGGGGACCGGATGCAAAGCATTTACGAAAGCAACGCGAAGGCGGCGGTAAATCATCGAGAGCGTTGGGAGGCGCTAGTCGCAAGTGCAGCGCATGATGAACTTGATTTTCCACATCGATGGGCGAACGATGCCGGAGGTTGTTCCGAACTTGGTGATTGGGTACTGAAAGCGCGCCAGACCCTTTTGGCTAAGGAGAAAATCGATTTAACTACGGGGCTCCCAGCTGCTGTCAAAGTGATTATTGCTGCGAACACCACTCAGGCTCGGGGCGGTTACCATGTCAATTGGTTGCAACGAAAACCCTTGGATGACCATCTGAATGGTCACGATGAGCTTTTCGTTCTTGCCAGCAGCAATGACCTTGTTCGCAGTATGCGTTCGTTCTGGAACCGGAGAATTCCGATTTGGGAAGGCCACACGCGCGGCGCTTTGCATGAATTGCTATCGGACATTCAGTCCATCGACGGTGATGCGGTCAGAGCGGGTGAGGCACTTACAAAGTTCATGTCGACTATTGCAAAGGGGTTTTCTGCTTCTACACACGGCGATACCTTAAAGGCTGAAATTAAATGCGGCTGCGCGAAACCCCGAAGAGGGAGCCCAGGAAACATACAAAGTCTGGCTAAGATGCTGTTGGCTGATCCAACCCATGTTGGAATTTCGAATGCGATCTCAGTGATTGCACAGTTCATTGAAGACTCTGCTGCGGGGTTCGCCGACGTAAAAGTCGATTATAAACGTGAATTCTGGGAAGCGCAAAAGCTCGCCCAGTACGAAGATGCCTCTCGGGGCTATGCTGAAATCACAATGCGCCGCAGTGTCTTGCGCCCCAAACCTTTTCTAAAGACACTCTCGACTGTTCACAAAGCCAAGGGGTTGGAGTGCAGCAATACTATGATCATGGAATGCGACCGCAACAGCTTTGGCGACACGATATATGGAAGGTGCAAACTATATGTGGCTCTAAGTCGTGCTAAATCGTCATTGGCAATAATTTTTCCGGAAACAAACCCAAGCCCGCTTTTTAAGCTTCCGTAATTACGCGCTTTGATCCACATGAATTGTCAATATTTGCCTCCGTACGCTGCGCTGCAGCATCATGTAGATGAGCGAATGTCCGGTTTGGGCCGTTCGCGTCGGTCGACACCAAGGGCGGATTGCCGACCTTCGCTGCATGTGCGAACTTTGCGGCCCTCGCACTCCAAAACGGCCATTCATTTGAGGCCATAACGACTTGAACCGCCAATGTGTCTCAAGCGATCTAGAACGCATGGCAGTTATCCCCTGTCAGTAAGCCTGTATTTTCGTTATCATCCATGCAACTATACCCTGCGTAACTTGGAAGGGTTGACACATGATGGAAAAGAAGGCTGGGTCCGAGTTGCGTGATACTGTTGCAGGGCTTCTTGAAATAAAATTCAATAACGTTCGAATCGAAGAACGGCTGACTGCAACCACAGCTGACGTCTTTTACACTGATGACTTATCGACCTTTCCACAAAACATTGCTGTCGAATGTAAAGACTGGTCCAATCCTCTCACATCTTCTAACTTAGCCGACATCCACAGTCTTTACTCACCTTCTTTACAAAGCGGTGAGATCGACAAACTGTTGATTATCTCCAATCATGAGCTTGGCATGAGCCCATCGGAGACAGTCAAACGCCTTGCAAACACGCGGTATCTGCAGTTTGACAGATTTGTGCACGGATTGATGAATTTCCAGCTGCTTCTACAGCATAATTTAGCCGCATTCAAAAACCATGAAGCCTCGCAAAACTATGTTCAGCCTAGGTTGAGAGGTACTGATGTGTCTCTTTTTGAAACCGTCGAGAAATGGTTAGTTGAACCCAATAATCCTGTTTCCATGGTATATGGCGGCTATGGGGTAGGTAAAACATCTTTCAGTTTATTCTTGGCAGACGCGCTAACAAAGAAATATCGCAGTGGTCAGTTTGATAGAATTCCCATTCGTATCGCGCTTGGGCACCTATTTACTAAACAAGATTTAAAGGCGCTAGTGTGTTCTGAACTGACAGGTGCTGAGGGGCAACCTGCTGTAGCCAACTTCACCTTTGAGCTCTTCCTACAAATGCTCAACTCCGGAAGCATTTTTCTCATTCTGGACGGATTCGATGAAATGCGCCATGCGATGTCTGTCGAGGACTTCGCCTATACGTTTGAGCAAATGTCAGTTTTTTTCCGCGGTAAATCAAAAGCAATCATCTTAGGTCGACCGGATGCATTCTTTGATGAGCAAGAAGAAACTGATGTTGTCGACGCTCTTTTGTCCAACGCCGAAATCTGCAGTGATGGTCTTCGGAAATTTGAGGTAGATCTCTTCTCACGTCAGGAAACAGAAGAGTATATTGGGAACTTTAAAGCATCAAACCAACTAACCGATGAAGAACTCCAGCTCATCGATGACCTACAAGACTCGGAGTTTGAAATTTTATCTAGGCCGGTTCAATTAAGTATGTTTACAAAAGTTACGCGAACATACTCAAAGCGCCGTAACGGACCGCTTACACGTTACAAATTGTACGAAGAATTTGTGAAGAGGTTTACTCAGCGAGAAGAGGAAAAACCCGCAAGATCAGTCTTGGACAAAAGTGGTGGCTACCAGGTGGGGTACAGCGACCCTCGATCACAATTCATGCAAAATTTAGCGTGGTGGATATCGAGTGCACATCGTGAAAATCGTTTCCTTCCAAGCGAAATTCCGATGGACACATTGCCTCAAGAGTTAAGGCGAGGCCGCAATCAGGCTGATGCTCTGAGAGAGGCATTAGTCGGATCAATAGCCGAACATAACTTCAAACAAACTGAAACAGGTGTGGTGGGCCGAAAAGGAGCAAACTATTACTACTTCCCCCACAAAAGCTACATCGAGTTTTTGGTTAGCCAGTACTTTTGCAGGGTGCCATTCAGCAAAGAGATGTATCGAAACTTTTTTAAATTCGCGAATCCTGAAATGATCTCTTTCGTAAAAGAGGGGCCAAACATTGGAGCCCAAAACATAACGCTCGGCATGCAGCACGTAATTTCGAATGTTCCCAGAGATCTAATTAGCATCGGCACCCAAAGCGAAAAACTAAGGGAAAATGCACAATCGATGATGAAGGGCGAACTCACTGACGCCAACCGGTACCTTCTCTATGAACTCTTTATCCAGAGCAATGCTGTTAAGGATATTGAACGGCTGCTCTTATTCTCAGTGAATAACGCTAGAGTAAGTAAGCGCATTTCTACTGCCTTGAGGCTCAATCGTGACTACTTGTTGAGATACAGTTCGGCCACCTACGCTGAGCGTTTGGTTGCAAATAGCCTTTTCGCCTCGTCTGCAGTTCGCATCAAAGAAGTTTCCGAAGCCGCGTTTAAGCCGGGTTACATGGACGGGACATTTATACCTCAACTTGTTCTAGGCAAATGCTTGCAGCGCCACAAATCACAGGCATGGAGTTTTGACCCACTTGCGCTCGATGAACTGAACGACGGCGAAACATCATCCGGGTTGAGATGTGAAGACTACGGTCAGTACGTCAATCAAAATATCACTGGTATGCTTCTCACTGTCAGGCCAACGGAAATTTGGAGCTTACTTTCTAACGACTACACTTCCAGCTTCGCCCGGGCAGAAGTCAAAAATTTTCTTCAACTTTAGGCGCCGGTGTTCTTTTCAGCACGCTGTCTCTTCGTAAAGCTGTGGACGTAACTACCATTTTGAAGGCCCCAATTCGTGAAGCTGAGTGGGGTGTAGCTTTGAAGGTCCGTCCTGACGGGGCCGGACTGCGACATAGTCGAGGTACCGCGAACGGCAGGTTTGGGCCGTTACGCCCCCCCCCCCGAATGCTCCAGGGCTTCAATAGCATAGTCGAGAGCATCAGCAGTGGTTGAAGTGATCATGCGAAAATCATCCATCGCGATGGTTGGAATAAGAAACCTTTTGTCCGTTTGGCCCGCCGAAATATGCCCTAAATACTGGTCCATGCCCTCCAAGCTGATCAAGGCATTCACAACGACATCAATTTCACCTAATTCAAGCAACCCAAGTTCACCAGCCAGATCTTCCGAAAAGAGCCTATGAATTTTCCCAACTGATAGATGATCGCCATCTGGGATCTTCGCTTCGAGGTTGGTTTTGAGTGCACGTGTGTAGTTTCGAAATTCAGCTGCCAAAATACGCCGTAAGGTCATTCGGCGAGCATCCAATTGCCTCCGATGCTCTTCGTTCGAATGTTTTGAATTGGCTCGCAAGGTCCAAATGACCCCTACGAATCCAACTGCACCGACAAGTACGTTCTGAAAGCGTTCAATTATGTCAATGATCTCGGGGCTAATCAATGTTCTGTCTTTTCTTAGAGTTAGAAGATGAGGATGCAACGATGTCTTCTCTTAGACAAGGGCATAAACGAAAACTGACTCTGACCTTGCGGCCTTGAAAGGCTGGGTTGCGGAGCACCTGAAAAATGAAATTTCTGCACGGCGCACGAACGTCGGGTTTGGGAACGTTAGTTTCCCGTGTCGAATGTCCGGTTTGGGCCGATCACGTCGATAGACACAACAGGGCGGAAATCGGACCTTCGCCGCGCCCGCAAACTCAGTCGGGCAACTTACGAACAGCGGACGCTTAGCGTTGCAACCAAACTTTGTTTAATGTGCAAATGTAGCGAACGACAGGAGTGAGCTAATTTCGACAAATGCTGCAATCGCGTGAATAAGTCTGATGCGTCCAAAGTGGACATTACTTGAGACCGACTGGCTCAATTCTGATCCAACCGGTATAATTCACGACGCCTGCTCGCCGCGTGTAAGAGGGTGCTTTTAATAGGTGCGCTACTTCGATTGCGCATCGCTCAAGGCAAGTTCTCACGGAAATAAATGTCGAGCTTCAGTTGCCGAGAACGTATCAGCGGTTCAGTCAAGCATCGTATCGCTCGGTCTATCAATATGTCGGGATCCTGATCGAAGACTGCATCCATAGTGCCGTCCAATAAAGCGCGACGGGTGTCCTGTGTTAATCCGTGACCGATAAAGACCAGGGAAGATCGATTCTTTTCACGCATTGCACGAGTGATGCCACTCGATGAGCCGCCAACATTGTAAATTCCAACCAGATCGTTGGCCTGCTCGAATAGGTCCAAAGTATGCCGATAGTTCTCAGCGGAATCATCATGACCTTCGCGCATTCCGATAACGCGCAGGTTGGGAAACATCTCGTCGATCAGGCTAAGAAAGCCCGCTTCTCGCTCGGAATGGGTGCGGTAGTGGCGCGATCCCGCGACCAAAGCGACAGCCCCTTGAGACGAAGATGCCAGTCTGCCAAGAAGCAAACCCGCAGTGCGACCAACGGACCTGTTGTCCAATCCTACATGTTGGATTTCGGGAACGTTTCCTAAGTCCGACACGATAGTTACAAGCCCTGTGCCGCCTGCTAGAACATCGACGACCGCCTCTCGAACGACGGGATGTTCAATGGAAAAGAAGATTATCCCGTCCGCCCATGCCGAATGCGCGCGCAGCCCCTCCGCCAGTGCACCTGCGTTAAAGCCCTCGATAAAGTAGCATCGTAGAATTGGCTCGTTGATCCCCGAACGCCCGACCCGTTCTTTTACACGCTCACCGAGGAGGCGTAGGTACGGATTCGTACCAGCAGGCAATAGAACCACAATGTTCATGGGTTGGTCGCGACCATAACGCTCCGCGTCGGCAGAGCTTAGGAACCCAATTTCATGCGCGACTTCGAGCACTCTTTTGCGGGTCCGCTCTTTTACGCCTTTTCTGCGATTGATCACACGGTCAGCCGTCGCCAATGAGACTCCTGCAGCTTTTGCTAAATCCGAAAGCTGCGGCCTTCCATCCACAATATCATCATGCTTCACGATAGAAAACCTCAAAACGCATCATTTTATTTGCTTTGACATAATGTGCGTCAAATCCATACCCTGAGTCAATCATAGTCTGGAGGGAGGTTACGACGATATACAATCGTAAGACACCTCAAAAAACGTCATTTCTGGGAGGAGATAACATGTTCAAATCTAGCTCGATCAATCGGCGAAGTGTTTTACTTGCGGGAGGCGCCGCTCTTGCGGTTCCCTTTATCGCACGGCCTGCATTTGCAAAAACCTCATTGCGCTATGGCCACAACAATAACGTATCATCTGTTGCCGGAGCACAGGCTGATTGGTTTGCTGAGGCTTTGGCCCAGACTTCTGGCGGTGGCATGGCGGTCCAGGTGTTCCCTGACAGCCAGCTTGGCAAGCTTCAGGAACTGGCAGAAGCCGTTTCATTGGGCACAATCGCCTTTTCACACAACACAGCCGGCGCGCTTGGTTCGCTCTATAAGCCCTTTGCAGCGCTTGACACGCCCTACCTTTACCGCGACGTCGACCATCTGATGAAGGTCACTGATGTCGACAGCCCTGTGATGTCAGAACTGAATTCAGGCCTCATCGCTGCGGCGAACGTACGGGTGATCTATGCGCACTATTTTGGTCGCCGCAACCTGACGTGTGACCGTGCGATTATGTCACCTGCCGATCTCACGGGGGTCAAAATTCGCGCTGTACCATTCCCTATTTATACCACTGCGGTAGAAGGCATGGGCGCAGTTGCTATCCCCGTTGATTGGTCTGAAGTGCCGACAGCGTTGGCGACAGGCGTCGTTCAGGGACAAGAAAACCCAGTCAACGTTGTACTGAACCATAAGATTTACGAAGTGCAATCACATCTTATGTTGACTGGCCACATGTCTAACGCCGAAGTCGTCGTGATGAACGAAGATATCTGGCAGGACCTGACAGCGGCCCAAAAGGACGCTGTGCGCGAAGCTTCCAACCAGACCCGTGAAAAGGCCACAAACGCCATTCTCAACAACGAAGAGTCAGAAACGCAGCAGCTGCGTGATCTTGGTATGACAGTGATCGGAGCGGACGAAGGCCTGCAACTGGATGTCTTCCGTTCCTCTGTGAAGTCGTTGGTAGATGAGCGGTTCGGCGCAGAATACGGTGACCTCTATAGTAAAATCGAAGCGATCTCCTGATGATATCCGAAGCCTCAAGTCGCGCGTTTTTCGCGCGGCTTACCTGCCTCGGTATAGCAATTGGGATGGGACTGCTCGCAGCAATTGCGTTTCTGGTGGTTTTGCAAGTCGCGGCAAGAAACCTTTTTGATATGGGATTGCCTTGGGCAGATGAATTGGCCCGCTTTTGCTGCATTGGGATGGTGTTCCTTGCAACTCCAGCGCTTGCTGGGCGTCGGGTTATGGTGTCGGTCTCGATGTTGCCAGACGCGATGAATGCGGCGGTGCGCAAATGGATGATTTTGTTCGCGGATATCACCACGCTGGTCTTTTCTGGATTCCTCCTGTGGGGGTTCGCAGAATTTCTGCCTAGGGCGGGCAAATTCCTGACCCCCGCTATGGGCGTGCCAAACTGGTTTTACTACAGCCTTGCACTTTGTGGCAGTCTGCTACTGGCAGCGATCGCGATTACAAGGATCACAGCCACACTCACCGGTCGCGATCCATCAGCCCCCTATCATGAAACGCGTGATGAGACTGGATTACCAATATGAGCATCGTTCTTGTTGCAATATTTATCGTCCTTTTGGTGATGGGCCTGCCAATCGCAGTTTGCCTTGGTTTATCGGCATCAATTGTTATTGTCACTCAGGGCCTGCCTGTCTCAGTTGTCGCGCAGCGCAGTCTGAACTCACTTGACAGCTCGCCTCTGCTTGCCGTGCCGCTGTTTATCTTTGCTGCTGCTTTGCTGAATGCCACAGGCGTGACAACGCATCTATTTGAACTTGTGCGCATGATGTTTGGACGTATCCGTGGCGCTGTGGCGCAAGTCAGTATCTTTGTATCGCTCATTTTTTCGGGCATTTCCGGTGCTGCGCTTGCTGACATCGGCGCACTTGGCGCAATTCAGATTAACCAAATGAAAGCGCAGGGTTACAAAGAAGAATTCGCCGCAGGCCTTACCGTTGCTGCAGCCACAATCGGACCGATTTTTCCGCCCTCGATCCCCATCATCATTTACGCGTCCGTCGCCAACGTTTCAGCGGTGAAGTTGCTGATCGCAGGCATCATTCCTGCTCTTCTCCTGACTGCAATGCTCATGATTCAGGTGGGAATTCTTGCGAAAGTTAAAGGGCTGCCCCGCGATGATGTGCGCGTTGAGCCGCGCGCCGTTGCACGCAAGTTTGTGATTTCACTTCCTGCACTGTTGGCTCCCGCGTTGCTGATTGGAGGGCTCATTAGTGGCTTGTTCGGACCGACCGAGGTCGCAGGTGTGACGGTGGCATATGCGCTCTTTATCGGCATTTTCATCTACCGCTCCCTAACTGTTCGCGGCATTCTTGGTGCTTTGCGCGAAACTGTCGAGGCGACGGCCAACATTCTTTACGTTGTCGCGACTGCTGCATTGTTCGCATGGGTGCTGACACTGGATCAGGTACCTATGAAAGTCTCTGGCCTACTGTTGGGACTATCAGATAACCCATTGGTGTTGCTGCTGTTGGTCAATGTCCTGTTGCTCGTCGTCGGGATGGTGCTGGAAAGTATCGCCGCAATCTTGATCATCGCGCCAATCATTGCACCGGCGCTTACGGCTGCTGGCGTGGACCCGCTGCAATTAGGCATCGTCTTTGTTTTGAACCTAATGATCGGGCTTTTGACGCCGCCGGTGGGCATGAGCCTTTATATGATCACCATTATCACAAAAATGCCGATCAACCGTGTCATAGCCGGTGTTATGCCGTTTTTCATACCGCTGCTACTGTCACTGTTTGTGGTGTCTGCAATCCCGGGATTGTCCACATGGCTGCCCGAAATATTAACGAAATGAGGTAAGTAATGAGCAGTCTATTAGGCCCCATCCGCCAGCTCGGCTATGTTGTCGACGATATCGAAGCGGGTATGAAATATTGGTCAGAAGTTATGGGCGTGGGTCCATGGTTTTACAATCCGCGCGTTCCGATTGAGGATTACACATTCGATGGACAGAGCCACGAACCCTACAATTCGGTCGCCTTGGCAAATTCAGGCGAGATGCAAGTTGAACTGATACAGACCCGAAACGACGCCCCGTCGATGTATCGCGACTTCAAAAACAAGGACCTTAGGGGGCTTCAGCATGTGGCATTCTGGACCACTCAGTTCGATGCCGATTTGGCCATGATGCTCGCGCGCGGATTTACCGTAAAAATGAGCGGCTGCGTCGGCGCAAACGGACGTTTTGTCTACTTCGCTGAAGAGCATCACCCCGGCACCTGTATCGAACTGTCAGAAGTGCTTGGCCCCAAAGGCACAATGTTCGATCTGATCCGTGCAGCGTCTATCGATTGGGATGGCTCGGATCCTGTGCGTCCTTTCCCAGATCTTTCAAACTTGTGAGGCCGCAATGACACGAATTATCGCCGAATATCTGCTTGAGACCCCTTACCCGCTGGAAGAGGTGGCGGCCATGATGGCGGGCGAGCAATCCAGCGGCACTTTCGTGCGCGTCGCCGGAGAAACTGATGAATTGCGCGCGCGTTCCGCAGCGCAGGTTCTGGACATCACGAGTGTTGCGGACACTCAGGAGCCAACTTTGCACTCAGCTTATGTTGAGCGAAAAAACAAGGGCGGGCCATTTCGTCAGGCGCGGGTGCGGATCGCTTACCCGTCCGAAAACATCGGAAGAAATTTGCCAACGCTCGGCGCTACGGTTTCAGGAAACCTTTATGACATGGGTGAAACCACTGGGCTAAAATTGCTTAAGCTCGAAGTTCCGGCCAGCTACCGCGCCCGTTTCGAATTGCCACGCGTTGGCATTCAAGGCACGCGCAAGAGCATTGGTATTTTTGACCGGCCAATTTTTGGCACAATTATTAAACCCAATGTCGGTATGCGACCTGACGATATTGCAAACCTTGTTGATCAGCTTTGCGCCGCAGGTGTCGATTTCATCAAGGATGACGAAGTGTGCGCGAATCCCGATTGCGCGCCCCTTGCTGAAAGGGTGCCCGCCGTGATGGATGTTATCCGGAAATGGCGTGACAGAACGGGCAAGAATGTCATGATGGCTTTCAACATCACGGATGAAACTGACGCCATGAAACGGCACGCTGATTTGGTCGAGGCCGAGGGCGGCACATGTGTCATGGCGAGCCTGAACTGGTGTGGATTATCTGGAATGGAAACCTTGCGCCACCATACCCCACTCGCCATCCACGGCCATCGCAACGGGTTTGGCGCGATGAGCCGTCACCCGCTTCTTGGTATGGCGTTTCCCGCCTACCAAGCGCTGTATCGGCTTGCAGGTGTCGACCACATGCACGTCCATGGGATCGGCGGTAAATTCGTCGATACCAGCGACGAGGTGACGGAAGCGGCGCGCGTCTGCCTGCAGCCGCTTTCGGAAGGTGGGCCTGACGATCAGGTCATGCCTGCCTTTTCGTCCGGGCAATGGGCCGGCACGCTGCCCAAAACACTGGAAGCAGCACAGGGTTCAGACTTAATGTTTATGTGCGGCGGCGGCATTCTTGCCCATCCCAACGGCCCGGCGGCCGGTGTCCAGTCATTGCGCGATGCCTACGAGACGCTAATGTCCGGCCAGACCTTGGCCAATGGCGCCAAGACGCGGCCCCAGCTTGCAGCGGCGATTGATTTTTTCGGGGCGCGATGATGGCTGACATTCTGTTTATCGGAGATGATTTCACAGGCGCCTCGGACTGTCTTGCGACCTATGCGCGTTTTGGATGGCGCACGAGCCTTATGGTGGATCCAAGTTCAGAAACAATGGAAACCTCTACCTACGACGCGCCGGGAATTCCAACAGATTTGAGATCCCTAGGTCCTGACGCAGCACGCCAAGCGATCGAGCGGCTCTGGCCGGTGATCAACGAACTCGATCCCGAGGTTATTCATTACAAGGTGTGTTCCACTTTCGACTCGAGTCCTGAAACCGGCTCTATTGGGGCGAACGTTTCGGACATCGCAACGCGCTTCGTGCCAGATGTTGTCGCTGTCATCGGCGGCCAGCCGAGTCTGCGCCGCTATTGCGCCTTCGGCAATCTATTCGCGGTTGCACAGGATGGGAAAGTCCATCGGATCGACCGGCATCCGGTTATGAGCCAGCACCCTGTCACGCCGATGACCGAGGGCAATCTGATCACTCACCTCTCGGCGCAGGGATTGGATGGGCTGCAAGAGGTCTTTCTACCTGAGCTTTCAGACACAGTCGCTTTGACCGCAAAGTTGCGGAACGGTCCAGTCTTCTGCGACGCAGCTTCAAGCGAAGATCTGGCGCATATCGGCCGTGCACTCAAGGTGGTGGGCGGACGGCAGCTTTTGGTCGGATCGAGTTCGGTTGCCGAAATCCTTGGAGGGGCGTCGCCGAGGAAAAGCGTCCTATCAGAGCCCCCCCGACCGGCCTCTGATGGGGTGTTCGTATTTGCAGGCAGCAGGTCGTCAAGCACCAGCGCGCAAATAGAGGCCACCACAGGGTACCGGATCGTGGAACTCGGGCCCGATGCACTTCGAAGCGGTTCTGGCCTGTCCGAGACCGCGGGTCTGCTAGCGGCAGGACATGCAGTCCTCGCACATCTCGTTCCGAGCGCCGACTATGGTGTCAGCCCCAGCGCACTCGCCGACCTATCAGTAGATTTTGTCAGCACTTTGCTCGACCGGATCGACATTGGCTATCTGGGCCTCGCAGGCGGCGACACGTCGAGCCGGATCTGTGGCAATCTGGGTTTCTCGGCGCTGGATTTCTGGCGTCAGATCGGGTCGGGTGTCTGCGTCTGCACTTCACGACACGCTTTCGCCCGCCGCCGCAATATGCGTGTGATGCTTAAAGGCGGGCAGATGGGTGAGATAAACATCTTTGATCGCTTCATGGCGCTCAGAATACCCGATGGCAAAAACTAATCACTTAAGTTGATGTTTTCGTGCGCAAACGGCTCTGAACATGCTCAGAACTCATACGTTCTGAATCTTGCAGCGGCCCCATTGCGTAGACAGCGTCGGCTGAGGAGGCCACGGGCAATGGCAGGTTTGTTCACATTGCAGACCTCGAGGATTAGAATTGCTGCACACGGCATGAAGGTCCAGTATGGGCCGTTCGCATCGACTTACAATGTGGGCGGAAATGTGCAGATGAAGTAAAAGTAAAGTTTGACCCTCAACTGTGCAGTAAAACATTTAACAGCTCTAACGGCACCAGTTTGCTTGACGCCTCGGACAACTCGTTTGCCCGCAGACATACCGCTCTGCAAGGGTTTCGGAAATCAGGATGTTTCCAACATCTGTGCCATCAACATAAAGCGAACCACACTGGCGCCCGAAATTGCAATTTTTTGTGCCATGCGTTCCAGGACGGCATGAGCAAGCGACACCTTTAAACTCAATCACATTTGCTGAACGCAATAGATTGCCCAATCGGGTTTTGGCGCGTTGACCAGCAACACGCTCTGCGTTGCAGGAAGGTTTATAGGTCTCAGGCGTATTGAACCCTACCAAACGGACGTTAGCGCGCTCACCACTGATGCTCACCGTATCTCCATCAATCACCCTAATTTCATTTGCCCTTACGATCCGCCCTCCGCGCTTGGCTTTAGTAAGACGCGTTGGTGTCTGTGAGCTCAAATAACGGGAAGACATCCATCCGGTCCCCAATGGAGACGCAATCTGCGTCCATCCGCCCTGCGTCCCAATTTTCCTGACGGACGTCCCTTTTGTGAGCGCCCCCATGACACTGTTTCCTGTGCTCGGACCAGATCTTTGGTTCACACTACTCCCTGTGACATACAATGTTACTGCACGTGCGTCCTTAACCTGTGATGTGCTTGCCCGGGGCTGTACTTGGTGCGCAGTTGATTGCACTGACTGGCCTTCTTGAGATGACAGGGATCCAAAAAAACCAAAAAGACCCATAATGAGGAATACAGGAATGAGGATCTTTCTCATCGCTCTGCGAATATCGCGCTTCACCCCGTAGTATGCTTTGATTGGATTAGAAGAACGCCGACGACGTCTTGCATTTGGTTTTGAGAAAGCTGGAGCGATGGCGGAAGAAGAGCGGCTACTCGGTTCAGCGTAGTTTTTTTTCGTATCCGACTGAAATCGTTCACGTGCTGGTCGAGCACTAGCCCCATCGCTCTGCGATTTTTTTTCAGATGGAAGTTTTAGTAGTATACCGAGTTTGCGGTATTGAGGGCCACTTAAACGCGTGCGCCCGCCATAAGCTGCAAAACGTGCCTCCATCTCTTTCAGAAACGTTTCTTCCCAGTCATTCAGTTTGCCAGATTCCAACTGCTCTTGAATGCGCGCTTTTATAAGAGAGGTACGCTCTGGCGAAAAAGGCATCGTTCTAAAAATCCATTTACTGCAATTGCTGAGAGCAAATCGCAGATGGCCCGCGAATGCAACCTAGAGCGCATCAAACGGCGCCTGAGCCTATTGAAGGTTTATTGGCCGTCGTAGCCGTTATCGTCGATCACCAAAACTAAACCACCTAGGCCTGAACCAGTCATTCGCTTCGCAAATATTCGAGGCCCGCTCTAGGCTGGACATACAGTTCTGCCACTCATGACGGAGATGCCGCAAGGCCTTCCCAAGCACCACCTGTAGCCATCACGTAATCAGCATATCCCGCACACTTACCCACCGGATCTAAAAGGGCGTTTCAAAATCGGTACTGAGCTGACTTTACCCATGCGCGGCTTCAAAGATGCGGCGGCTGTTAGATCACACCTCTACCACCCCAATCGTAACACACTGTATTTGTTTCACTTCTTCACACCCGATCCAAAACATTAACGCCCACCCCCATGCTTCAGACCGCAAACCCACCTCACCAAACAGCCCACCCCCCACAATCTCGGCTGAATTTTTCGTCGCGCGCAGAAAAAAATCTCCGCGTAAGGGAAGCACGGGTCTAGGGTCAAAAGCCTTCCGGACTTTTGACCCTCCCCCCCCTTTGGGGAAATGCAGCTCTATTTTCTTGCGGTCGATGCGCCCTATACGCCGTAGCCCTGCATGCGATCCAAAGCATCCCGCAGGGCCGCTCTCAGCGCGGCGCTGTTGCGCGAGCTGACCGTCCAATCATATTTGCGCAGCACTTCACTCATCGACAGGCCCAACAAACACACGGCCCGCACCGCATCCAAGTCCGAGATCATCTTGCACACGCGCCCTGCCCCGCGTTTTGACGGGCGCACCTTGCGCATCGGCATCGCCACGCCGCGACCGACTTTGCGCTCAAGCGCCTCAAACTCTTGGCGGGCTGCCAATCGCAGAACAACGGCATCCACGCCACCGCCACCACCGGAAACACGTTCGCCATAAGATGTGCCGCGCAGGTCACCGCTTTGAAGTCCTTCATACAACCCCGCATAGTGGCGTGCCATCGACACCTGCCCCGCGTTGAACGGTTCCTCAAACACGGCCTCCTTGTTCTT
>NZ_FNZV01000021.1 GCF_900109555.1 Pacificibacter marinus
GATTGATGCGCACCAAAGGTCGCCGACGCGCAGTTGTTGCCGTCGCCCGCAAACTTGCCGTTCTGCTCCACCGTATGTGGATCGACGGCAGTGAATTCCGTCAGGAACAAGTTGGAGGCACGGCATGAACAAGTAGCCTACCACCTAACCTGACGGGATCGTCCAATCCGGACGAGGTTCGTGCCCTCTCGGGCATGTAAACATGCCCTGTCTGGTAATAGACGAAGCCGAAAATGTCTGCTGCGCAACTAGAAGCGCGCCGGAAAGCGGGGCTCTCCACTTCCAATCCGACACATGCATGCAGCGGCGCCATTTCGAACGCCAAACCAGACTGCGAAGAGAAGCGTGACCCGGATAAACGATCCTTGATCATTCAAAAGAAGGAAAACGAGCTTGACCCTGACACCCAATTAGAGAAACGGTCATTCGCGCGAAGGTCTGCAATGATGGTGTTGAAGCTCCAATTGGTCGCAATAGCTTTTGGAGGGAAAATGTCTCATAGCCCTCATAATTTTTTTCCGACGGAAAAATACATCGGCTACGTTATGGATGTATTGCATCAGCAAAGGATCCAATCATGAAGCTCGCTCTCACCGCATTGGCTGTACTGGCCACAACTGCACTTCCGCTTTCAGCTGAAACCCTCTCAGCAGATGTTTGGGCCGACAATTGGTTTGAGATGCGCATTGATGGCGAACAGGTTGCACAAGACAGTGTTTCGATCACCACAGAGCGGTCGTTCAATGCTGAAAGTTTTACGTTTGAGGCTGAGCGTCCGTTTGTGGTTGGTTTGGTCGCCAAAGATTTTAAAGAAAACGACACAGGGTTGGAATACATTGGGACCCCGCGCCAACAAATGGGCGACGGGGGCGTGATATTGCAGGTTTTAGATGCGGCAGGTGCGCCTATCGCTGTCAGTGACGATGGATGGCAGTGCCTTGTGATCCATACAGCGCCGCTCGATAAATCCTGCGAAACATCGACTGATCCTGTTGCTGGCGAAGGTACCTGCGCCTTTGATATATCTGATGAACCCGCAGGATGGGACACAGCCGATTTTGATGCATCGGATTGGCCGCAAGCGAATGTGTATTCTGAACATGAAGTCAGCCCCAAGGATGGCTACGACGAAATCAATTGGGTTGAGAGTGCTGAATTGATCTGGGGTCCTGATCTTGAACAAAGCAACACTGTTTTGTGCCGCTTGACCGTTGAATAATCATATTTAGGACCCTCAAATTATGACCCTTTCCAAACCTATCGCGCTCATCGCCTTTTCGATTATTTCTGTTCCCACATACGCCAGCGCTCATGACGACCAGTGCAGCGTGGTTGCCGCCTCTGTCGCGGATGCGGGATTTGAGGGCGATGTCACAGTGACCTGCACCGACAGCCACGCCATTTTGACATCAGACACATACCCAGATCACGACTTGATGACGGGGATCATTGGCACAAACGAACAGGTGCCAGTACCTGCAGAATATGCCGCGCCGATCATCTTGACGCCAACGCAGGGGACCACGCCTTTGACCCGCGATGCGGCTTTGGGCGTTGCGGTAAACGGAGTGCCGATTTACGATTACACAGGCGGCGGCGAGATGTCTGAGGCCGATCTCGCGCACCACCAAGCACAACACGACACGTTGCAAACCAATCAATTGGACGTCTGCGGCGGCCATGCTGGGCGGGGCGATGATTACCACTATCACGCCAAACCCACCTGCATGATTGAGCAGATGCAAAACGCTGGTGACGCTGCAATTATTGGCTGGGCTTTTGACGGTTTCCCGATCTACAGCGACGCCAACCCTGACGGTACTGCGATTGCCGATGGGGCGTTGGATGTGTGCAATGGTCAACCCGATGAGGTGTTTGGCTATCGCTACCACACGTCACCCGACTCCCCTTACATTGTTCAATGTCTCATGGGCGAAGTCCCTGATTTCGATGCCTTGCCCCGCGTGCGTCCATTGTCTGCTGCAACGGGTGGCGGTGCGCAGCCAGGTCGACCACCACAAGGTGGGGTAGACGATCTAGTGTTTACGCAAAACGATGATGGAAGCCGCAGCATGGATTATACCTATGAAGGTGACCCATATTTTATCCGCTACGCACCTGCTGAAACTGAGGGCTGCTATGCATTCACAACTCAAACGGTCACAAACAAAGGTGAGGTGATGACCGGCGAGTTCTGTCGTTGATGCGGTTTGTACAGATAGGGGCGACCGCAGCATTGAGCGCACTTGTGTCAACCGCCAGTGGGACGCAAGACAGTTTCGTGCTGTCCAGCCCTGAGATCGAGAACGAAGGGATGCTTCCGTCCGCGCTGAAATGCACACGTGATGGCGGCGATGGCGTGTCACCACCGCTGCAATGGTCAAACGTTCCTGCGGGAACCGAACGCCTCTCGGTGATTATGTATCACTATCCTTGGGGCACTGTGGCTGGGCGGGATGACGCTCAGAAAAACCCATTGATAATACCCCAAATTCCATAGGCGACACCCCGCGGGCGTCCCCAGTAACCGACCGCCAATTTCCCAACACCTAAAATCATAATTGAATTGACCAACGCAAAAATTAGGCTGGTACAAATGGTCTTTAGGTTAATTAATTGGTTCATGCGTCGGTCAATTTCTATCTATGGTTAGCGTTTTTAAACCTTGACGGGCGAACATGTTCGGTCGCGACTGTGCTCGTAAATTCAATAAGATCTCAATGTTAAACACTATAGCAATCCACTTGCCCCTCCCTGCGCTTCGGCCTTAAATGTAAGGTACATCGAAGTCGCGCGGCACCCTGTTGCGCAGGTAAGAGCCAAAGAGGTATCACATTGCTTTTCTTCACCATCTGGCCGATTTTCGCGCTTATCTGCCTTGGATATGTTCTTGTCCGAAGTGGCTTTCCCAATCCAGGCTTCTGGCCCGCCGCTGAACGGATTAACTATTTCCTGTTTTTCCCAGCCCTTCTGGTCAGCAGTCTAGCTGATGCCCCCATCCGCGATCCACAGGTGCTGCGGTTTGGCGGCGCGACCGTTGCCATCATTCTGATCGCGGCACTCGCTCTGACCTTGATCCGACGCGCTTATCCCATGCCTGCCGCGCGCTTCGGCCCGGTGCTGCAAGGCACGGTACGCTTCAACACCTATTTGGGGCTGGCTATTCTTGCCACTGTGACCGGACCCGTGGGGATCGAGCGCGCGGCGATTTACCTTGCCATCGCCGTGCCTCTGGTCAACGTCCTGTCGGTCATGGCCTTAACCGAGGCCGGTCGCAGCCGTGCGCCGCTCGCCATGCTCCGCACAATGGCGCGCAACCCGCTGATCCTTGCGTGTTTGGGGGGCATCGCGCTGGCGCTAACCGGATGGGGTCTGCCCTTTGGCACAGGGCACTTCCTTGAGCTGATTGCGCAAGCCAGCTTGCCGCTTGGCCTGCTCTGCGTGGGGGCAGCCTTGCAGCCCACCACCCTGCATCGTGACGGGTTAACTTTGGCTGCGACCGGCGCTTTGCGCCTCTTGCTGATGCCTGTGCTCGCAGCACTCATCGCGCGCGCCGTCGGTCTTAGCGGGGTCGAAGCGCTGGTGCTGGTCGTTTTCTCAGCTATCCCCACAGCCCCCACTTCCTATGTGTTGACCCAGCAAATGAACGGCGATGGCACGCTGATGGCAGGTATCGTCACCTCTCAGACCATCGCCGCCATCGCCACAATTCCATTGGCCCTGTGGGTCCTCACTTTTTGACGCAGCGCAGCGGAATGCAGCGGTTGATGAATGACCTGTGTGGGGTGTTCGCATCGATCTACACTTCGGGGCGGATTGCGAACTTTCGCTGCAGTACCCACCGAGGTCAGCTATGCGTAAATAGTGCCTTTTATTAATCTATAATGCTTAGAGCACCTATCTCATTGCAGACCCGTCGCAATTCGTCATGACGCCCGCAGCACCTTTGAAAAGAAAGCGAAATGACCAAACGGCAGCCCCATGAAACATGTGAAGTATTTAAAATAGTTCCCACATTGCAACGCCAAGCCTCCAAACGATGAAACCTTTTTGACGTTAAGTTGGATATCGCACTTGGCTCTAGCACCGACTTTGCTAAGATAAGTGAAGTATTTAGATAACAAAGTTTTGTAGTGCTAGGATTTTAGATGGACAATTCGCCGATCATAAACGCGTTCAAGCAAATGCAGGTTCCGCTAATGATCATCGGGGTAGAAGGTGAGATCCTCCATTGCAATAATTCCACCCACCAATTGTTCGGATATGACAGCAACGATTTGATTGGGCGAAACGTCACTGACATTTTACCGACCACCTCCGTTGCGAAATTGAACGCACATATTAAGCCACCAGCAATCGACGCCAGCATCAATGGTTTAATCGGGCGAAGCAGACGTGGCGATGCTATCTCTCTCATGGTTCAAGCCACCGCTTGGAACGATGACGAACATGGCCTGCAACATTCTCTGATTTTTAAAAACGCAACCGAAGATGCCAAGGTAGACAGTTTGGCCGAGAGAGAACTTATCCGCGCCAATAACGCACTCAAAGGTGCGCAGATAGGCGTCTTTGAATACGACTCTATTACGGATACCGTAATTGTCTCGGATATCTGGCGAGACCTACTTGAGTTGGCCCCTTCAGATACAACTGATGTTCAGGTGGAATGGCGCGAACGCTTGCACCCTGAAGACATAGAGGCAGCGCAAGAGCCCACCCGCATCTGCTTAGAAGGTATCAGTGAAAGAGCCAGCTGTGAGTATAGATTGCGGACAAAGGATGGGTCTCGATGGCGCTGGATACGGGCGAGTACAACCGTCGACCTAAAGGACCCAGACGGCAAAGTGACCCGTATCGTCGGCTCGATGACCGACATCACTCCGCAAAAGGAAGCTGAGAATGATCTGCGCAGAAGCGTCGCGCAATTCAGATCCGCTTTTGACAATGCGACTGTCGGTAAGGCGATCATCGGTCTTGATGGTAGTTTTCTGGACGCAAATGCAGCGCTCTGCGAGTTTCTCGGGTATTCCGAGGAAGATTTGTTAAAAACTAATTTTCAAACACTGACACACCCCGACGATCTCGATGCTGATCTATATAAACTCGATCTTCTGAAGGCCGGCAGCATCCCCGCCTATCAAATCGAAAAACGTTATATCCGAGCTGACGGAGCGGTTGTGTGGGGGCTTCTGAGTGTCGGCATGGTGAAAGATGCAGAGGGCAAGCCTGACCACTTCATTTCTCAAATTGCCGATGTGACGGAACAAAATCAATTACGCGAAATGAGAAGCGAATTTGTGACAACAGTCAGCCATGAACTAAGGACCCCACTGACATCTGTGCTTGGCGCACTGTCACTTTTGTCATCATTTGATGACGAACCTTTCTCCGATGACGTCCAACGCCTGATATATATTGCGCAGCAAAACGGTAAGCGTTTGCATGCCTTGGTGAACGATATTCTAGATTTCGAAAAGTTCTCCGCTCGGCAAAACTTGCTCGTTTTATCAAAGCACCGCATCGTAGGCTTGCTGGAAGAGGCTGTCCTTGCAAATATGGTTACTGCGCAAAAGTTTGGCGTGCGCTACGATATCGGCTTTCAGGAGAGTGCTGTGACAGGGTACGTCGACCCGATCCGCTTTCAGCAAGTCATGACAAACCTTCTTACAAATGCAGCCAAGTTCGCCGACAAAGACAGTGCAATCGAAATCTCAGTTAAAAGTCACCCAAAGGAAGTTCGGATCAGCATCACTAACCAAGGCGACGGCATTCCAGATACCTTTAAAGATCAGATTTTTAAACCTTTCTCCCAAGCAGAAAATTCGGCAACCCGTTCAAGAGGCGGGACAGGTCTTGGGTTAAACATCTCGAAACAAATTGTAGAACAAACAGGTGGAACCATCGGGTTCGACAGCACTCAAGACGGGAAGACAACGTTTTGGTTCACTGTCCCCGTCGATAAACCAAACTGATATGTAGCTATTTTCCAAAAAATATTGAGCCCCACCTCGCTGGTGGCTAAGGCATACTGTTGATCCATTTGCCCTTTTAAAGTGACCGTTTTCTGCACTGCTCGCCGTAGCTATGACAAACCAGCGGGTCACTTGTTGGGTAACTGGAGCTTATCCCTAAGAGCTTCGTAAGTTGTTTGCCATTTGTGTGCGCCGTGCAGTCTTGCAAAGCTGTAAAACAACTCCCATTCGTCAAGCTTAGACTCGGGCCAGCGGGCGTTACGTTCGTCGGCACGCGAAAGGTCCATACCTGTGCGGCGCGGGTACGATCCAATATTGATCCAACTTAAAACGCAAAACCGTGTAAGTTATTGAACCACACGGACATACATTACAGACTTAGTTATTTGATATAAATGAATAAAATAAATGAAATTTACATCAAAACCCCCAAAGGCAAATTCACCCTCTGTATACTGAAGTCAAACGCCGTCAAACCATTGCGGATCGACAGTCACTTGTTCGACCATTTCTGTCTGCACTCCTAGCTTGTTAGCTTTCAATAGATCACACAGGCGCTCGCCATCTATGAGATCAATGGCCTTGGCCCCGTCGCGTGTCGCTTCTTCTGAGGCTTGGCTGGTGAAATGGCCCGTTGTGATAAACAGCCCCTTATCTGCGCGACCTTCCAATGCGCCTCGGAAATCTCTGATCTCTTTTGAGCCGACGCTGCCTTTATAGCGTTTGCATTGAAAGTAGACTTGGAATGAAACCAAATTGACCCTGAGCACGCCCACGCCGTCGATCCCGCCGTCACCCGATTTGCCGCGCACTTCGACTTTGACAAAGCCCGCCTCTCTCAACAGTCTTTGCGCCAAGCGTTCAAACGCGTCGGGGGCCATGGCTTTCATCACATCCAAAAGTCTGGACTTCCAATCATCGTGAACGTCCGGCTCTTCTTGCGTGATCACTTCAATCTCAGGCGCTTTGCGCTTTTGCTTGTCACGCTTCGCTTGCAGGCGCTCTCGTTCCTTTTGGCGCTTTTCCTTTGCCCGTTCTTTTTCTTCTTGGGTGACCTGATCATAAATCGCGCGCGTTGCGGCAACATCCAGTATTTTCGCCCCCGTCTCCGTCAACGCCCAAACGCCGCGCGCAGAGTTTTCCAACGCCTGCCCGCGTTTTAAATAAGTACGCGCCCATGACAGGTAATAATTCACCCGTGGCATATTGTTATTGGCCATCATGTAGCTTTGCTCGGCCTCTGTGACGCCTTCAAGCGATATCACTTCTTCGTCCAGCTCTTGGATCGTGGCCGAACCGCCTAGCACGCGCAGGGCTTCGACCGTGGCCAACATCATTCCCGCCAAGTCTGGCAGGCTGTCTTGGTCTATTTCAAATCTGCGCATTGATATATCCTATCTTAAATTTAGGCCGCAAATGTGCCGTCTTCCAATTTATCCGCCTGCCCAAGGGCCGCCAGACTTTCTAACAAAGGTTGCACGGCTGTGGTGCGCGCGCGGGTGAAACGCCGCGCGATTTGTTCGGGGGAGGCCTCGCCCATGTCCACCAAGGCCTCGCGCACGGCGGAAATTTGATCGGGCAAGCCACTGGGCCATGGGGCTTTTTCGATCTTGGCGATGACGCCCAAATCCATGTCTGCGGTCTTGCCTTTTTCCACCTGCACGCCTGTGGGGTTTTGATATTCGGGGCGCAGCCAGCGGATGTGACCTGTGGCTTCCTCAGTAGCGCGTTCTTTGTTGAGATCGACAAGACGCATCAGGATCTCTTCGTCGCTGAGGTCTTGTGGCCAGCCGTAAGCCTCGGCCACGGCGGCGTCGATTTGATCATGCAAATCGCGCAAAATGCCGATCAGACCTTGGTCGTAAATCTCTCTGTCCTTGCCCTCAATGTCTTCGCCCGCGCGGAGTTTTTCCAGCACGTTGTACATATTGGTCAGCGTGAGTTTCGGATGCGCCGCCTGTTGGCGTTTGCGATGCGCATCAAGCTCTTCGCCCAAAGCGCGGAGCGTTTCCTTTTGGGGGTCTGTAAGGTCGGGGAATGGGAAGGGGTCGAAGCAGGTAGTCTTCAAGTACCGTACGTCCCCCTTATACATACCAATAGAACTAGCGTTTGAAGACGCCCACGTTTTGTGCGTCTTTGAGGAGAGGGTTGCCAAGTAAGAAGCATCATCCAGTGCAATAATCTGGAGCGCATCATCAGGCAAAACAACACTGTCCAAAAACGAGAAGAAGCGATGCTTTGCAGTGATAGTAGTAACTATAAATCTATCTAGTTTTGCCATAGCGGGTCTTATATCGCGCCGAGGTTCGCCAAAAATCCACCAGTTCTCGCGATAAGATTTTCGGTTGTTTTGGTCGCGCTCAGGCTTAATAGCGTCAACGAGATATTGGAAAACATCGGGAAATTGCAACTTAACTTCGGATTCACTCAACCCATAAAGATCGATCACCATTAGCCCACGTGGCAAAGCAGCTATATCACGGCCATTTCGATACTCTCTAATATGCTTTTCCAGCCCGACAACCGCGCCCAAGCCCAGCTTTATTGCCAGTCCTTTGCTAACCTGAAAGCCCGAGCCAATAAGCTGCACACCACGAGATGAAAGGGCATCATTTGCCATCAATTTTTTTGAACTAGCGACATCAGCTCCGATTTGCAGGCTTGAAAAGACTTTTCCCGCCTGCTGATAAAAAGTCACGGGGCGCCCATCTGTTTCATTCTTCTCAACTTTTTCAGTGTCAATGGTGAGAAGTCGCCCAGTTCGATTTCCCGCAGCTCCAACCGTCATTCCTATACGAACGTTTGCGTCTCCGATGTTGCTATCCACCCAAGGGTGGTCTTGGACTGCAAACAAAAGTGAAAGAGGTTTCTTTGTATCGCTCAAATGCATTTCTACCACGCGCCTATTAAACGTTTGACGCAGAGAGTTGGTGGTTATCAGGCCAAAACGGCGCGTGCCTGCACCAGTTTTGGCGTTAAAGCCACGAGCGGCCAAAGCGGCCTTGTCCCACCAGAACATCACCAAATCCGCGCTTTGCGGCATTTTCGGATAGGCGGACCACAGGGCTTCGACATAGCCATCACCCAGATCGTCGCGCAGGTACTTGGCCCCAATGAACGGCGGATTACCCACGATATAGGTCGCCTTGGGCCAAGTGGTGGCTTTCGGTTTGGCATAGTCATAGACCTGCACACGGGCCTCGGGGTCTGGCACCTCTTCGCCGGTGACTTGGTGGCGCACAGTGGTCACCCCGTCCCAACGGGTCACAGGCGCGCCCGTGTCATCCACACGCGGCGTGCGTGCGGACCACTCCAGCACGGCGTCACGGTTTTCAATGTTCTTGAAATCCCGCAACACAGGCTCGGACGGGGCGGCGATGCCATGATCGCAATGACGGAAACAAATAAACCCCATTGCCCGTAATCATGCGCAGTTCATCCAAAAGCGCGATAGCTTGATCTGGCAACGGCACGTTGTGGTCGCGGCGCATTTTCATTTTAGCGGCGGGCAGTGACCAAACCTTTTCCTGAAAATCGAACTCTTCCCATTTTGCATGGCGCACCTCGCCTGGTCTTTGGGCTGTGAGGGTCAAGAGCTGCAAGCCAATGCGCGTGGTCGCCTGCCCTTCAAAGGCATCCACTTCACGCAACAGCGCGCCAAAGGCTTTGGGATCGGTGATTGCGGCGCGATGCACGCGGGTTGGTTTTATCAGCGCGTCTTTGAGTGCATATGTCGGGTCGGTTTCCGCAAGCCCACTGGCCACAGCATAGCGAAAGACAGAGCCAATGCGGGCGCGCAGGCGATGGGCGGTCTCATAATCGCCCTTGGCCTCAACCTTGCGCAGGCATTTTAGAATCATCGGCGCTGTGATTTCTGTGATCAGTTTGCGCCCAAAGGCCGTGTTCGCCAATTTGAGGTGATAAGCGGTCTTGTCCAAAGTGGCTTTGGATTTGCCTTCGATCTGTTGCTTGCTGAGAAACGCTGCACCTATTTTCTCAAATGTATTGCCATGCACTTCGCGGGCTTGGGCTTTGGCCTCTTGTTTGGCTTCGCTTGGGTCGATGCCGTCGGCCAATTGGCTGCGGGCTATTTCCTTAGCTTTGCGCGCCTTAGCTCACGATACATCTGGATATTGGCCGATCGATAGCAAACGCTCTTTGCCGTTGATCCTGTATTTAAATTGCCAAAGCTTGGAGCCATTGGGTTTGATCAAGACAAACAACCCTTCAAAGTCGGAAACTTTATAGGGCTTATCCTTTGGCTTTAAGAATCGCAGCTGGGAATCACTCAAGGGCATCTGGGGGTATCCAGTTTTTTCACATTTCCCGATACCCCTAACGACACCCCCAATCTGGGGGTATTTGGTCGGACAGCTTAAAACGCTATCGGACAAAGGATATCGCAAAAACCTTATAACATAAGGGCTTTTGGACGTCTTTGGATATTTTTGGATTGTGAAATGGTGCCCCCACACGGACTCGAACCGCGGACCTACTGATTACAAATCGTTCACGAATTTTGAGTAAATCTCCATAAAACAATAGCGTATGCACTTCTGTTGGATTGCGGTATATTAAATATTTCGCCAAATTAGTCCTGTTGAACTGAGACAAAGTCCTCCCAAACCCAAATAATCTAAGGAAGTATCTCCCGACAAAAGCGGCCTTGGCACATAGAGGTAAAAATCGCGCAATGTTTGTCCACTAAGTAAGTTTTGGCGCCCTTTATGGATGACATACGTGATCACCTGCAGATTTCAGCGCTTTGCCTTCTAGCTTCAATGGCAGTAGCCTCAATCGTTGAAAGTCATACTCGCAATACAACACAGTGTTACCAACAAGTAACCTCTAGCGAGACCATGGCGTGGCATCCAAAATTTACGACGGGAACGATATGCATTCACTAAACTGACCTAAAATGCATAACCACTTCAGGCTTCAGAGACTAAAGTATACGAAAATTGCGCAATTTCGTTGTATACTGCTCTAAAAAATATAAAATTTATGTATGAAAACACTGAAAAGCATTATGCATGTTGAAGACAACTCAGTCCTTCGTGAAATCACACGGATGTCCCTCGAACTTATTGGTGGCTTTGATGTAGTGCAATTCAGCAACGGGAAGGATGCTATCGACAACTTGCCGGATCAGACACCTGATATGGTGATATTGGACGTTGTGATGCCCGTCATGGGGGGGATGGAGACGCTCAAACACCTTAGAAAGATTGACCGCTTTGCCAACGTGCCTATCATTTTTGTAACGGCAACAGCATCAGATGCAGATTTAGATCAGCTTCGAGCTATCGGGGCAAAAGACATCATCCTCAAACCATTTGAGCCGATGGATCTCCCCGCTCAACTTTTGAAGATATGGGAAACCTGTTAGGCAAGATAGTGATGGACAGTAGAAGAATAAGGTCACCCTCATCTTTTTTAATGAAATGAACCGCTGATATGCAGCGGATTTAAGCCTTTCGTTGCAAGCTCATGAGGTTATAAACGCCACTGGTAAAATTCAAGTGGCCCGAAAAACCCATCATATTAGCTCAGCCGAAAACCTGCCAAAATGAGTAGGACCACTTCGGTGAAGGCGTAATACGAACAGTTCGTTCATCGAGACAAAGACATAAAGTCTTGAAACGATCCGTATTTGGCGCATCTTGTGATTTCGCTACTGCATTTTGACACTCATTGGCACAGCAAAGCATGCAATTCAGAAATCGTGTTTGGTATATCGACAATACTTTGAGGGGCATCAAGAACGTCGGTGATGGCTCGCAGAGTAATTTCCCCGACGATTCCATCAATGGGACCAGGTTTCGCCCCAGCCAAAACCAACAGACGTTGCAAGGTTTCGCCCTGCGTTCCCTCAGGGATTGCAGCAAGGCCACAAGGAATTGCGGCAACCTCATCTTTTGCTTCTGCTAAGGCTATCGCCCCATCACTATCATATGCCTCAAACCTAACGACCTCGGGATTACCGCCCGTTTCTGAGCTCATAAGAGGTTGTGTCAACGCATGGATTTGCCCATCATTGTTCGTTGCTTCTTTAGAGACCGCAAGTTTTTGTTCAACAACATCAACCGACAAATTGGATTTTTTCAAACACAACACAAGCAGTTCGGTGATGTTGCCTACTCCTTCCGGAGGGCGGCCGGAAATATCCTGCAGGCAGTTTTCATCGCCACAACTGATAGAAATCGCCCAGTCAGCATCAGATTTCCCTTCAGCCAAGACAGCCTCACCATTGGCAAAGACTTGATAAAAGTACCCATGGATGAACCCTTCCTGCCAGACCCCGGGAAAGCGCGGGGATGGCACATCCACATGGCGTGTTTCAACCGCGACGGCCCGTGGAAAAGGCTTGTCGAATGCAGCCCCTACGCAGGTCTGCGCAAAGGTTGGTGAGGCGCAAACACATAAAGCGGAAAGGATGAGGGCGACTGTGTGCTTCAAGGCTTAGCTCTGATCAATGGTCCAAAGGCGCGAAAAGCGAGGGCTGCAAGGATAACCGCATTAGTATTCGTTGTGGTCGAACCATTAGTCGATCCATCAGCTTCATAGATGCCCTCGGGCCAGCCGCGTTCGGGATCGCCAAGATGCGCAAGCGTTGTCACCAATTCTTTTGTGTAATCTGTTCCGAACAGTGCATACCATGCAAAAGCGGTCTTGGTTGTAACCGTACGTTTGCTATCCAATCGCTCACCTTGGAAGGTCATGACAGCCCAAGGCGCGCCCCCTCCCCAGACGGAAGAATAGACAAAATACGGCGCTTCATCGAGATGAGATTCACTGACGGCAGTCAAAATTCCAGTCTCAGTGTAGCGCGCTTCTTGTGCTTTATAGATCGCGGTCGCAAAACGATGCGAACGTGCGTCAAACCCGAATTCCAACCCGTCGAACACGTAAGGTTCGCTCACCACAAAAGCCGGCGTCACATTGCGGTGAAGCCGGTCATCAACTGGAATCGGCTGCCCCAAGACGTCTTTGATAATAAGGTGTTCTTCGGCGTCATAGGCGCGATACATATCGTAGCCGAAAAGCATCATCGCTTTAGCTGCATATTGTCCGTAGCCAACGCGGCCCTCTTGGTCCCTACGTAGCGCGCCATCTGACAAGTTCCCGCCAATCATCTGGCCGTCTTCAACCATTTGAGACAGGTCCCAATGGCCTAAGAGCGCGCTCACTTTTGGAGCAAGCTCAGGATAGTGCTGCGTGACCTGAGCCAAGGTTCCGACCAATCGCGCAATATCCAAAGCAGACCAACCCAGCCCGCGTTCCACAGGTTTATTAGCATAGTCGACCAATTCCGCCGTTTGCACATTATAAGCTTTATTGGGCAAAATATCGTCAAACAATCGCATTTTGGTCAATGTATTCAACGTAAGTGACAGGCGTGTTTTTGCCTCTTGCTCGTCGATGATTCCCAACAGGTTCGCTGAGATTACGGCCACAAAATATGACCCAGTTTCCCACATCGTGGTGGATGGGTATTTATCAGCTGAATTCACAAGCCCTGTTTCAGGGTGCGTGTTATTTTCAAAATAGCGCCACGCAATCTGTGCGTAAGCCAGATCCGCCTGCGACGTTTCCCCCACAATAGCGAGCGGCAAGGGAGTGACGTCATTAAAGGCTGCAATAGACGACACTTGCTTCAATTCCAAGTCTGGATCTAAGTCAGGCCCCAGCTTCATGGTTTGTGAATTTGTGTTTTTCGCGATCATATCTTCCAATCCTATGACCATCACAAGTCCAACAGCTAAGGCCACAAGAAAAATGATATGGCTTCTTGCCTTAACCAAGTTTTCGCGAAAACTCATATCGATTGCCCTTCTTCGTTTTCAGTTGGTTGCCACATTGCTGACGAAATGATGCCTGCCATAGCGATACAATTATTTAGGCCCCATAAGGTATTAGCCAAAACCCCACTCGCAGAATGTGAAGTATCGCCAAAAATCAAAGCCCCGATCGCCCACAAAACACCTAAGACCGTGAGCACAACAACTGCAATTTGAGGGCGCACAAGTGATAAAAATGTGCCCGACTGACGCGTTTTTGGAGTGACCTTGAACGAGACTTTCTCCCCCCTCATGATAGTCCATATTGCTCTTAGCCCTAAAGGAAAGAACGATAGATAACTCGCTTTGGCAGGATAGCCGTCTACCCCCCAAGTTCCGACCATGATCGCAAGTTCTAACGTGACCAAAAATGGAATGAGGTGCAAAAAGAAATTTGTCGAATACGCCGAAACGGGGGACAGCCCTGTCAAAAGGTACAAGACGGGCGCAAAGAGGAAAATGACATTCCAAAGCGGTGCAAGATAAGAATAAAAGGTTGTCGCATACATTAACCGCTGAGGAAAACTTAGCCCCTTACGAAACAACGGGTTATCATTAACCAAGATATCAAGGCTTCCCCCCGCATATTTAAATCGTTGTACAGTCCAAGTCACAAGGTCCTGAGGCGATAACATTTTGCTTTCCACAATGGGATGCATCTTGGATTTCCAGCCACGTTCATTATCGGAATGCAATACAATAGATGTGTAAATATCTTCTGAAACATGGAATTTATAAGGGGTGAGCACCTCTGTCGCAGCAGCCTCAGTTTTGATCGCTTGCATTAATTCAGGCGCAACTTCGCGCTCTTTGCTGGACACTGTGATCGTTTCTTCGACAGCCCAAGTGCGCTCTTCGACTTTTTTACCAAAACTGCGCAGCGCAGCCTCCATCACGGCCTCGCGACGGTGGATCGACCCCGCGCCACAGCAAAAGGATGCATTCACCCAGTTTCGGCGACGTTGGATAATGTCGTAAAACATCTTTGGGTCATTCACGAACGGATCATCGCCAACGGTCACAGGCCCGATCACTTTTTCCACGGCACGCCCAAATGCGCTGCCCCGCGCACCAAATTTTTGTGCCAGTTTTTCTGGCAGGCGTTCGCCTTCGGGCAGGTCATAGAACCATTGTGGTGTTTGAACCCATGCCATTTTAGGATCACGAAAATAACCCAGCGTATGTTCCAAAAGCGTCGGGAAAGGCCGAGTGTCAGCGTCGAAAATCACAAGAAAATCCCCATGAGTTTCTTCCATAGCGTTGCGTAAATTTCCAGCCTTGAACCCTTCGTTTGTCATGCGCGAAATGTAATTCACGCCCTCTTCCTCGGTCACCTGCCGCATGTCGGCTCGACGTCCGTCATCCAAAATGTGAATTCGAACATCAATGGGATACGGATAGGTCATCCGTTTGGCGTCTTGGATACCAAGGCGCACCAACTCGGGGTCTTCATCATAGGTGGCAAACATCACGTCGACCGCAATCGGGCGATCACTTTCTGGATGGTTCGGCGCCACATCACCCAAGGCTGCAGGTGGTTTTTCAATTTTAACTGGCTCGTCTTTCCATAAATTAAAAACGAAAAGCAGCATCCCAAAATAGGCACAAGTTTCGGCCAAAGCTAAAGGTACTGCAAACCACATGGCATCAGGGTTCAACGATCCCGTCCAACGCCACCAAATGTACCACCCCCCGACCACCAAAGCGACAGTCGCAAGGAACTGCCAAATGCCTTCGCGCAAGGTCGAATAAGGCAAGGGCGGCGGCGGCACGCGGTGTTCGAACTTGAGAAAATAATCGTCCGTCATCATGCACCTACCCCTTTTGTTTTGCGCGTATTCCATGGCGTTGGTCCAAGGCCAATAGTCCACGCAAGTAGACTGATTTTTGATATCCCCAAGCTTACGAATAATGATGCCGGAAGCGCTACAGCGAACCGCAGCAGAACCAAAGCCGTTGGTGAAAACATGCCTGATGTACCCGATTTGAACAGTGCGATATCAAACAAATCGATCACCGCGGGATGCACGAGATAAACGCCGAAAGAGTATCTGGCGTATTTAGACCAACTCGGCGACCAATCTCGATATTGTCCCCCGAGAAAAATCAAAAATATACAGATCGGCATCAAGAAATGGCCGTAAAAATCCCAACCACTTCGGACGCCCCATGCGCCATTTTGCACGGCATATGCAAAGAACGGAATCGTGGCGACATAGGCGAGGGCTGCAAAATAAAACCCGCCGCGGCGCAACAGGCGCGATTCACCACGCGGAATGCCGTCTTTCCACAAGCCATATAGCGCGAAGGCCGCCAGACCATAGCCGACATAGCCCATAATTTTGATCGCCCGAATAATGTAATCGCGCAACTCAGCCTCTAACCCAAGCCCCCAGATGAACCCCTGTGTGTTGTTCATGATCCCAAGCGTCACAAACAAAGTTAATCCAAGCATAGGATAGCGGGTAGCCCCGCGCATCAATGGGTAAAATAAAAACAGCGCAAAGAGCGTAGGCAGAAAGTGCATATGGTACTGCACCTTACCGAGTAATAAATAACCAAACCAACTTTTGATATCGGTAATCTGATCCCAAATGTAGGGCACATAGTTAAAGGTGTCTGCCTTGAGCAGCCTAAAGAAAGCGTAAAACACTACCCAAAAAACAAACGGAATCAACAAACGCTGAGCTTGCATAGCAATGGCACTCGAATAACTCGGCATTTTTTTATCGACCCGCATCGCCATTAAAAATAGCGAGAACAGAAAGAACATTTCAGAGCCTGAAAATTCACCTAGTGAACGCAATACCACAGGGATTAAACGCTCGGAGGCGTCCACATTGACGAATGGCTGGCCTGAGAAATCCGTTGAAGAATGGATTAGTACCACGCCGATTGCCGCAAAGACGCGGTTTGCATCAAACCAAACCAATCTCGATTTTCCCGCTACGCTCATTTTTATAGACCCTCAGGTTTCGGACAAGAATTGGCCAAAACTTTACGGGGCTCGGGAGGCGCGAGATTGTGCTTTTCGGGCTGACAATCCGTTGCTGCCGTTTCTCCATTTGTAACCACAGGACGACAATACAAGAACTCTTCTAGTGGGATAACGGGCTCAAGTTGGGTTGGGTTTTCGCATGCACAGCATGGCACAACCTCTTCCATCATGCGTGGATGACATTTGTTATCGCGCAAATCCGTTCCTGCATAAGCGGTATCCCAATACTGCGCTGATGTATTGACTTGCTGCAAAATTGGCCCCTGCACTTTGTAGAGCAAAGCCGCAAGAATAATGCCATTGTTGTTAGCTGTTTGCAGCGGAATATATCCGTTTCCGTTTTCATATAGGCCTTCGTAAAAGCCCATTTCTGGATCATAAAGATCCGCAACACTTTCAAACAACAGGTTTGTGTATTCCGTATCCCACAGTGCCCAAAGACCTATAGCGGCCTTGGCTGCAATCGCCGAACGATCCGGTTGATATTCTCCGGTTGGATCCAACGTGTTCCAAGCGTATCCATCTGCAAAAATACTGTCGTACACGAAGTAGGGTTTGCCATCGACCTGATGCTCTGATCGCGCTGTAATAACACCAGTTTGTTCATAGCGCCGCTGTTGGACATGATAAATGCGGTTGGCGAATTCTGCACGCCATCCATGACTTGCGGTCATCCCGTCATAAGATTTATCCGAGGGCAAATCCCATCCCATTTCCAACCCGTCAAGGATATATCCTTCGGTCAAAACATAGTTTTGATTTTTGAAAATACGTGGATCGCGCCCGTCATAAGGTACCTTTACGTCGTAGATTGTGGTGTATTCCAAGGGTTCTGGCGACATCGCCCGATCGACCTCGAACCCCCAAAGCGCAAACCCTTTGGCAGCGTATTCTTCATAACCCAGCCGTCCTTCTTGCACATATTGCGTTGATCCATCACCGCGCTTGAACGCGCCAAACATACGCCCATCGTCATCAACCAAATTGCAAAAGTTCCAACGCATTGGAACGTTGTCGACACTGTTTGCGAGATACGGATTGCGTTCTTTCAAAATGCGCAGCCAGACCAACATTCGACCGATATCAAGCGCGGACATACCGACCTCGCCCGCCTCATTGGCATAGTTTACTTTGTCGCCTGTTTCGGTGTTATAAACTTTATTAGGAGCTTCCCTACTGTATAAATCAAGGTTTCGTAGCGTATTCAAAAGCTTTGTCGCACGCGTATCGAATTCACGTTTATCAATGATGCACAGCTCTCGCGCGGCCACCAATGCACTGATGTAAGACGCAGTGTCCCACATGGTTGTAGACGGGTACGACCCCACCGCATTCACAAGACCAGTTTCTGACTGAAAGCGCTTTTCAAAATAGGACCATGCAATTTTTGCCATCTTAAATTCGCGGTCAGTCAACAAACCCGAACGCCCAAAGTGCGGTTTAGACATGCCACCTGCATCTTGATCACATTGTCCAGTGTTCATCCCGTCAAATTCAAGCTCAAGCGGGCTCTTTGATCGGATGGTAACACTGTTATAATCTGTCCCATTAATCGACACATTGTCGATTGTCATAGAACGAGCCGCAAGTGGGGTTTCGGGCTGAGCTAACAATGACATTGGAGAGGTGAGGGCAAAGCCAGAGCAAGCGCCGACCAAAATTGATCTAAATATAGTTTCATGTTTCATTCGCATGCTCCGTCTTGACGTGAATTAAATCGAGGACATTCGCCCCGACATATTTAGATCCGGGCCTGAAATTTCAAACTCAGACATCTACGATTTTGCACGGGGCCATATTCAACCTCATCTGCACATTCTAAAATAAGCCCTACACCTCGACCACTTTCAGCCATGATATCCACTTCGGACAGGGCACGAGCTTGTGTTCTTAGATCGAATGCTTTGGTGCCTTCAGGGTCAAAAATATCAACCGTCAATATATCACCATCAAGATCAAGCATTAGATCGATTGGTACATTTTTTTGTTTCGTTTCGGCATGAAGTACCAAGTTGGCCAAGGCTTCGCTCATGCAAATATCGAACCGCATGAGGACTTCATCAGTCACTTTTCCTTGCAGATAACTTTTCAAGTCCAAAACCATTGGATCTACCGCCTCAAGCTGGTTCTGCATATGAAAAGTCAATGAACTCACAGGCTTTCACTCATGGCCAGCACCGCAGCATCAACATCTCGGTAGCTTTTGAACACTCTATCCATACGACAAATTTTGAACATTTGGGTGACATCACTGTTCAACCCGCACACCACCAAATCGCCTCTGTGACCAATCCGTTTGAGCACGCCCGTCAAGGCACCCAACCCCGAGGAATCAAGGAAGGAAACCTCGGCGAAATCAATAACAAGGTGCGATGCCCCGTCTTCAATCAATGCCACGACCTCCTCCTTGAAAGCCTTTGAATTGACGGCCGTCAGCCGTTCCACCCCAGGGCGCACAGCGATAATATGGGGGGCATGCTTTGACGTATGAATCATGAGTTTTTCCTTTTTAGAGCGACCACGGTTAAGTCATCTTCCAATGCACGACCGTTGCGCCAATCTTTTAAATCTTGGACGATGATGTCTGGCAATTCATTTGCATTGCAAATGTGGTTTTGCGAAATTAGTGAACGCAGCCGCGCTACTCCATATGGTGTTTTGTGTTCATTTTCTGCTTCTCCAGCTGCATCTGAGCACAAAACCAGTGAACCGCCCTCTTCAAAAGAGAATGTATCGTTGTCGTAGGAAAAGTGAGAGAACATTCCGACAGGAAATCCACCTTCGCCCACTAAGGTAGCTTGCCCATTCTCATCTACATAGGTGGGAGATGGATATCCGGCCTGACAAAAATCCATGTGGCCTGTGTCTGTGTCGATGATTGCGCAGAACATGGTAAAGTACTCATCATTATCTGCGGCACTAAATCGTTGGTTGAGATTAGACACCAAACCAGCAGGGTCGGGTTTTCCATCTTTACTACAAGCTGCGTTGCAGAAAAATTCTGGTGTTATCAGATGTCCGATGGCGACGGACAAGAGCGACGCATGAATACCATGGCCAGAAACGTCCACTGCATAAAGACCCAGCTTATTTTGAGGTAAAGCAAAGCACCCAAACATATCGCCGGACACCATCGCAGATGGCACAAAAGCAGAAGCAACATGGATGCCACCGATGTCGCGGTGTATCGCAGGTAAAAGTTGTCTTTGCGCATCTGCAGCCGCTTTGAGGTCTTCTTGGATACGGTTGTTGATTTCTTTTAAAATGCGATGCTGCTCTTGCTGCTCTCGCGCATGATGAACAAGACGAGAGGCAACACGGATACGCGCGTTTAAGTGCGTAGGATCATTGCCTTTTGTCAAAAAATCATCGACACCCGCATCCAATGCCTCGGCACTGGTTTCACTTTGCCCACTGCCTGTCAGCATAATAATGTGAACATAATGATCAAAATTCAGATCACGCACCGCACGGGTCAATTCCAAGCCATTCATGTTAGGCATATCAAAATCGGTGATCAAAATCTGAGCACCAGTGGACTGCACCAATTTCAAGGCCTGCATTCCGTCTTCGGCGACGAGAGCGACGTGACCCAAATGTGCAATCATCCGAGATAGATAAGTGCGCTGAACCAAGTTATCCTCGGCGACAATAATATCTAGGGGTATTTCCATATCACGCAAGCTTTCACCTTAGCAGGCCAACAAATTCAAAAAAGCAAACAACGTATTTAGAGCGCTTGAACTATCCACCGCAAATTTCTTGCATTAAGTATCGCATTGGGTTCCACGCTGTTTCATTTCCATTACCATTAACTGAAGCAGGCACAAACACAACTTAAAGGTGCCCTGATTAACAGAACTTATTTCTTCAAAAAGCGTCAAAATATGCACGACATTGTGGCACAATTGTACGACTTTCATTACAATAGACAAGCTTCCCTACTCTGCCTCGAAAAAGCCTGAACGGTATATTTTATTTATCCTTTGCACGGGTTTGCGTCGATCTTTCTTAAGTATTCACAACTTTACCCTTGCCTTAATCGGCCATCTAGGAATGACTATGGTATATAGTAAAGGACACAAGCAAACCGCGTGAAGAAAATGCCACGGAGCATTTGCTTGAATGTGTTAACGGCAGACGAAATGAAAGGACCGGTCAATGAAAGGCACGATCTTTGTTGAATTGATCAAAATGGCAGAAAATGCCTTTGGCGAGGACACCGTAGATGAGGTCTTAGACAAAGCCGATCTTGAAAATGATGGGGCGTATACCACAGTCGGAAATTACCCATGTTCGGAATTGGTCAAAATAGTTGTCGCCTTTAGCGAGCATTCAGGAACTGACGCAGAGACATTGCAAAAGATGTTTGGGCATTGGATGCTGACTCATTTCGTTGAACACTATCCGCAGTTTTTTGCTGATAAAAAAGATGCATTTTCTTTGCTGGATTCCATCGAAAGTGAAATCCATGTCGAAGTCCGAAAGATCTACCCTGAGGCAGAACTGCCCACCTTTATTACAGAACGAACAACCCCGAACCAAATGATGATGATCTATGCTTCTCCACGTCCTCTAGGGGCTTTTTGCCACGGAATGATTGAAGCAGCCCTCGCACATTTTGACGAAAAGGGTGACATCACAAGCCAAGTCAACATCACCATACCAACAGTCACAAACTTTGAAATTACTCTGCAATCATAAGGTATTTTCTTAGATGACCTCTTCCGACGATACCCGCGTTTCACGCAGCAGATATAATCGTGAATGCGCGGCACGCGCCGAGGCAGAGAAATTGCTTGAACGCAAAAGCCGTGAACTGTTTGAGGCAAACACGGCACTAAGTGCAAATTCACAGCAATTGACAGAAGCCGTCGAAACGCGGACGGCAGAGCTTGTTCAAGCACTGGAACGCGCAGCGGCCGCTTCGGTCGCGCGCAGCAGATTCATCGCCACTATGAGCCATGAAATAAGGACGCCTTTGGGGGGGCTTTTGGGGATGATTGATCTGCTGGCAATGGATGAAGTAGACGCTGGAAAAATGGAACTTTTGAACTACGCCAAAGCAGCAGGCACCGGACTTAGTCGGATCGTCAATGATGTGCTCGACTTTTCAAAAATGGAAGCAGGCGTCTTTGTTTTTGAAGAAGAGGACGTTGATATTCGCGCCTTAGTGAAAAGCATATCAATGCTGTACACGTCTCTCGGCAAAGACACAGCACGCACCATCACGCTTCAAATCGACGACAGTGTTCCGCAGTTATTCTTGAGCGACGCGACACGCATTCGGCAAGTCATCTCTAATTTAATTAGTAATGCTCTTCGGTATTCAACTGACGGACCAATCATCGTTCGCGCGACAGCCACGCCGCATGCTCAAGGTGCCCTGCTGCGTTGTGAGGTCGAAGATCATGGCGTCGGCATACCGCCAGAAAAATTCAACGACCTTTTCAAAGACTTTTCACAGGTTGCCAACCCATTAACCGTCGCGGCACAGGGCACAGGACTGGGACTCGCGATTTGCAAACGTATCATGGATGGGCTGGGCGGCCGCATCGGTGTCGAGAGCAAACAGGGGGCAGGATCGACATTTTGGATAGAGCTGGCAGTAACTGTCGTCAGCGCATCACTGGCCCATTCCTATCAGGGTTCGGATGCAGAGACTGCAACGCTCCCCCCTTGCATCAAAGGAAAACACATCCTGATTGCCGAAGATAATATCATTAATCAAAAAATGCTTCTCGCTTACGCACAACGCATGGATGTGTCAGTTGATCTTGCAGAGAACGGCCGGATCGCAGTTGAGAAATTCGCCCCAGGAAAATACGATCTCATCCTCATGGATATTGCCATGCCGGAAATGGATGGGATCGAAGCCACACGTCAAATTTTTGCCAAATGGCCGAAAGACTCTGTGCCTCCAATTCTCGCTCTTACGGCCCACGTTGCGGACGCGATTGAAGGCGAATCCAAACAGGTCGGCATCAATCGCATCTTGTCTAAGCCGATTCCTTATGACGAATTAAAAACCGCGCTGGAAGACACTCTCTGCCTCACATCCATCACAGCCCACGCCGCGATAAACACGCCAGAAAATCAAATCTCCTCTGTCGAAGATTTGTTGCTGGCCGAGATGCAGCCGGTTGTCGGAGAAAACTTATTGAACATCTTCTCTGCTGAAGGTCTAATTGATTTGGCGGATAAATTTGTAACCGACTGCAAAGTGAGGGTCGAACTCCTTATTGTTGCAGAACAGTCTGGTGATACGGATGCTGCACGCAAACAAGGACATTCGATTAAAGGCGCATGCCTTGCCATGGGATTTAAAAACATGGCGGAACTGGCAAAACGCATAGAGCATTACCCGACGAGCTCGAACGAGGTACCCCTCATCGAAATTGCTCAAGAGCTTTCAAAGAAAGTTGATAAAATCGACACGATCATCAGCAAGTGATTCAAGATTAAAACTTGAATTTATAGGTGACAGATAGGTTGCCGCCAAGAACACCCACTCCCGGCGCCTCACCACGGTTCCATGTCCATCTATTGTTGCTAAAGTTACTATACGATATCGTCAATTCATCTGAAATCGTATAGCTGGCGGTATAGCTGTAATCTGGCTGATAGGTGGTTTGTTCTCCGGGGGCGTATAGATAAGCCGTCCCGCCAACGCGCAGTTTGTCGTTAACAGCATATCCACATGAAACGTTCAGGCTTTCCGTAGCAGGGTTGGGCAAACCGACGCTGACGGTGCAGGGCAACGTTTTATTAAACGGCAGTGTAAGCACTGGAAGTTTGTAGCCCACGCGTAGATTTCCATCCTTTAGCCCATCAAAAAAGTTCCCATTAGTTCCATTGAATTGTGCAGAATAGTTACTGAATCCAAGGTTGATTTTATCACTGAAACGATAGCTGAACGCATATGTAAAATCTGGGTCAGATGCTGACTTATCGCTTGGATTGATGTAGCCGACCAGTGCAAACCGAAAGGACAGACGAGGTGTTAGGTTGGTACTACAACCTAAACTTGTACGCGGGTTTGCAAACTGAAGTGTCCCGTATCCAGAAGGCCCTTGTAGGCTTGTCGTGCCGGTTATCGCACAGGATAAATCGATCCGTTCGAAAAATGTCTCTGGCTCTTTAATTTGAGCGCGCTTTAAGGTTGTTTGGGACGGCAGCCTGCGCTGGCTTTGCGTCGCCTCACGGACGCGTAGAGGGGGCACCAAGCGAGAGCTGATCGAAAGCTCGGGAGTCAAGTCCGCCGCCTGATGGCAATCATCGGGGACGAAGGCCGCAACATCAGGGCAAGAGGCGTTAAGCTCATCTGGGGACTGTAGGACAGGCACTTCAACCTCTGAATGGATATCATCGGGATTCGCTTCGTCATTTGGGCTAATTACAATATTGCCCTCGGATATGGGTTCTTCAACCGCATCTGTCGAGGCCAAATTAATCTGTTCCGTTTCTGACGAGCCCTGCCCTTCATCCACATCTGGCGCAAGAGTTACTGGCTGTAGGGTCGGACCTGGACCAGATCCCGCGAGCAGCCATCGTGCGACATAGCGCGCAACATCTTGTGCCGAGGCAACAACATCTGGTGAGGATGGCCTCTCCTCGCCCGTCGCTGGCACCGTGAATTCCGTGCCATCTGCCCCTAAAACCTTGCAGGACAACTCTTGGATACATGTGACATCGAACAGGTTACGGCGCAGTCCTTCATTAGTCATTACGTGAGCGGTGCCATCCGGATAGATCACGTATATCCATTTGCTCAAACTACCCCGCTGATACCGTGTCGGATGCAATGGGCTTGGGATATCGACAATGACCTCAATCGCACCTTTGACCAATGGAATAGCTGTATTGGCAAAGGTTTTTTTTGCCTCCACAAGGGGAGGTTCAAAATCTCCACTTGCCTCAAAAGTTTGCGAATGCGCTCCACAGGCTAAAAAAATACTAGCTGTTGTCGTTCTCAATAGCCATTGTGGTCTAGGAAATGGATACATTTTCCATAAAAGCCGTGGTGCTTTATTTAGTAAATTTTTCAATACGCTAGGTCCTATTAGACCTCTCTAGCAACACAAAAAAGTTAAAGTGCATTTTGAAGGATTCCCCTCCCTTCGTAAATAACTTTCTGCAAGTGCGAACATGATCTCTGTAATGCTATAGCGGAAAGAGGCTTAAACGAACACTTGGGGCAGCACGAAAGCGCGACAAGACCAGACTTATAACAACGAGCAACCCAACATGGGCATTAGCGGCATAACGCCCTCAATGAAATTGAAGACAGATGCGTGAATTCTACAGCTGAGCCCAATTCAAAATGGGGGATTACCGGAGCATCATTCATTCCATATTCGCGACACAGCTTGGATACCGACACACAACCAGCTGATTGCTTCAAAATATCCATGATTTGCGCGACGCTATATCGTACCGTCTTCACTTGAAACATCAGGCATTTATAGGTCTCCCCCCATCGCCAGTTTCTTTTATCTAGCTGCTTAGTCGATTTCTAGCCTTGGTCCGACCTCGCGCTTCTGTATGCTGGCGTTAGTGTGGTCCTTTGTGGTGTTCAACAGGCAGCCAAGGATCACGGGATTTTTAGCTATGGAAAACTGCTTTCACGAAATCCAAAATGACGGCAATCTTTGACTTGCCCTATTTTCATTTATATCAGATCCGAGATCCTCGGCAGCTCCAATCTCGACACAGAAAACGCGTCAAGCGAATATCGGCCGCACGCAATTTTTTACACGCGTGCGACCCAATATAACCAGCACCGCCGGTCACAAGAACATTTTGTGTCATCTTAGCCCTTACTGTGCCGCTCGGCGAGATGCAGACAATTCATCAAGATACTCTTGAAGTTCATCGCGCAACTCTGGACGCGACAGGCCAAATGAGATTGACGCCTGAAGAAAGCCTGCTTTTGATCCACAATCGAACCGCTGACCTGAAAACCGGTATCCATAGACATTGCGACCCGCCGAGATTTCATCAGCAATCGCATCAGTCAACTGAATTTCACCACCAGCGCCTTGCTTCATCTGGTGTAGATTTTTCATGACATCTGGTGACAAAATATACCGACCTATCACCGCCAAGTTGGAAGGCTCGGTCCCCGCCGCTGGCTTTTCGACCATACCGTTGACAGATACGGCTACGCCAATGTCCTCTTTCACATCAAGCACACCATAAGAACTGACTTTGTCAGCAGGCACTTCCATAGCGGCAACCATAGATCCGCCCAAATCTTCATATGCTTCAACCATTTGTTGGAGGCACGGCTTTTCAGCGGCAATGACATCGTCTGGTAAAATCACTGCAAAGGGTTCTTGCGGGCTCAAAAGCCGGCGCGCACACCAAACAGCATGTCCCAGCCCAAGCGCTTTATGTTGGCGAATATACGCAATCGCACCACTGTCCATGTTGGTTCCCTTAAGAATCTCAAGCATGTCAGTTTTGCCCTTTTTGCGTAGCTCTTGTTCTAACACGGGGGAATGATCGAAATAATCCTCAAGCGCGCCTTTGCCACGCGAGGTTACAAAAATGAACTCTTTAATGCCCGCGGCTCGGGCTTCATCAATTGCATATTGAATCAAAGGGCGATCTACGAGCGTCATGATTTCTTTTGGAATCGACTTGGTCGCTGGAAGAAAGC
>NZ_FNZV01000027.1:0-4105 GCF_900109555.1 Pacificibacter marinus
TATGGAAAGCTGGAGCGCCAGAACTTATCATTGATGCCATCGCGCAACGGCGTTGCATCGCAGGTGCGCCCCGATCCGGTTTGCGCCAAATAGCGCAATGCGCGTCCCGCAACCGTGTGTGCGCCCACCTTGTTTTTGAGTTCTGATGCGTCGTCCGTCTCTTTTGCCGTCCCGCGCCCGCCGTAGCGGATGGAGGCGCGCATAGTTGCGCCGATCTTGGCCTCGTTGAGCGTCGCCACCCGCACCCACTGCGCGTAGATGTCCTTGTTCGACACACTGGCAAAGGGCCGTGCCATCACCATGCGCTCAAGGTCTGGGCCAGACAGGCTCATGGTGTCACCGCCTTGATGTCGTTTTGGCTATGAGTGCCATGAGCGTCTGTGACATTCTCAGCCTGCGCCAGCCGCTCAAACTCCCCTTCGGGAAACAGCATGGCGCAGGCGTCTTTCAAATCCCCGAGCTCGCGCATCATGCCAGCCGAGACCTCAAGCCGCGCGTCCAGGACAACAAAGCCGCTAAAGCCGGCCAAAACAAAGCTGGCCCCACTGGCCTGCACAAATCGCACCAGTCCAGTGCCGTAAATCAGTGCCCCGCGCTTGGCGGCATCTGCTGGGGTCAGTGCCGTGCAGCGATCGCGCGCCCCCCGTTCATCTGGGGCGCGCGGCACGATAAACGCAACCTGCCGCCCTTGCCGCGCCACCCGCGCGCATGTTCTGAGTTGCTCTTCAAATGTCATGCCAAAGCCTTTCTGACCCGCGCGCAGGCCACATCAAACCAAGTTTCATTGATCTCGATCCCGATCGCATGGCGGCCATTTTGAACCGCAGCCACCATCGCGGCACCGCTGCCCATCATTGGGTCAAGCACCGTGTCGCCTTGGGTCGTTGAATTGAGAATGTAGTGTTCACACAGCGCGATCGGCTTTTCTGTCGGATGCGCTGTTTCCTTTGGGGCGTTGAGCTGAAAGCTCTGCTTTGAGCCGCAATGATTGATGCCTAGCGGATCGGCCTTGCCCTTCCACCAATACGTGGTGAACTCGAGGTTCTTCATGTACCAGCGGTTGCGCGTGGCGCGGATCTTGTCCCACACCAGCAAGTTGTGAAACTTCCAGCCCGCGCCCTCAAAGGCCGCCCCAGCTTGAAACAAGTTCTTGTCGTTGGTCATGATATAAGCGTCGGCATTGTCTTTGTAGGCGCGAAAGAACGGCCCGCCCAAATCATGCCAGGACGGCACGTCCATCAGCAGGCCGTCGTTCTCATAGTTTTCTTTGGCGAACAAACCGCCCATCGACTGATGCGCGTTGCCGCCCGACGTCAGCTTATAAGCCACATCGCAAAACAGCATGTCCGCCACACCGCGCAATTCTGGCAGCACTTCGCGGCAATCCCCAAGGATCAGCCGCGCGGTGCCGATGGTGATCTCGCGCCGGATGCTCATGAGGGGCCACCATGTGAACAAACGAGACAATCCCCAGCTTGCGCCACACCACAAAGGCATCGTGCATTGGCGTGACACGGCAGCATCGCTGCGCGAAAGTCGTAAACGGCCCCACAAACGGCCCCTTTGAGAGCCTGATAATGTGGTGCCAACGCAGCCATCGACCGTGCGGAGCACCGAGCGCCGCGATCAAAGCTGAGATCAATCGAAACCACCTCACTCGGGGCGGCACTGACATCGAGGCCAATCAAAATATGAACGGGCCCAGTCATGTCAGGCCCCTATGCAATGGCGTTAAAAACGAGCGCGCGCTTCGCCCACAAAGCGCGCGCCCCATTTCGGCCTCAAGGGGGAGGAGACGGCCGAAATTCCAAACCTGTGAAGAAAAGAGGCCGAGGGCACGCAGCCCCCGACCTGTTGCACACACAACGGTGTGCAAAGTTGCGCGATGAGAAACATGTCGCGCGAGCAGTCGCACGCACATCCCATCAATCGCGTAGGAACTAGAAATGGAGCCCGTCATCGCGTGCCCTCGGCTTTATCACGCAGAGCAGCGCGGAAACTCACCGCCACCGCAATCAGCTCATCCAACTCGACCAGCTGCTCGCTGGCTTCTTTGGCCGTGTAGTCGCTTGGATTGGCCGAAGTTGCGGAATGCGCCAGCGCATCCTTGGTCAAAACATCCGAGAACTCTTTGGCGATGCGATACACATCCGAGGCCGTCACGCCAGCCAGATCGACCGGCTGAAAAACCCCGCCTGCCAGCATCGCAAAATGCTTTGCGATCGGTGCGGCTGCGCGCGGCTCAATCCGCCCAAGGCTATCAAGGTAATTCACCCCGATGCCACCTGGTCGATGGTCGCTGCGTTCCGTCCCGTAGGATAAGGTCGACACGCCGATGCCAAGATCAGTCGACGCGTTTTCCAACCCGCCAACCGCGCCATAAGCTTCGCGCACCGCGTTTTGAATGCTGCCGGGTCTAGTGTAGCGCATGTGATAACTCCTTTCGGCATTTCACAAGACGGACCGCATGCTGCGTGGCAATTTGGGGGCAAGTGAAGGGTGGGAAATTAAGGGCGCGAAATGAAATATCAAACATCACGCAGCTCCAGACCTTGCAGAGGCAGGTGAATGATTGTCACATTCTACTATTTTGGCTTTATCTATGTACGCCAGAAGCCGCGCAGCAACTTCAGTGGTGCAATCACCGCCCTGTTTCATGCGCGCATAAAGGCGGCTATTTCCAACCGCACGACTGGTTACTGTAGCGGGGGAAATCCCCTTATTCCCAGCAAATGCCTCAACGGCGATAATGATATCTTGTTTTTTCATGACCGCATAAGGGACCATTGTCCCCTTTATGTCAAGGGACTATTGTCGCCTATCGAGGCACCGCGATGTTGACTTACAATATGCACATGAAAAGGTTTCACATCGCCCTATCCGACGCCATGCAAGCGTCAGGAATGCCACTAAAGCAAGTCTGCGAGACCGCAGGCGTGTCCTATGAGCAATTCAAGAAATACATGCAGCGCGCAAAGGTTGACCCCAACGTGTCAACAAATGTCGACACCGCAATTAAGATAGCTCACGTTTTTGGCATGACCTTTGATGAGTTTGTCGGCGACGACACTGCTCTTGTTCGGACTGAAGCCGTCGATCTATGGCGGAAACTGTCGGAAGGAGAGCGTCAGATTTTGCTAGCCGCTGCACGAGGAAAGACCTCTTAGAGGCGTCATTCTCAGCGACAATATTTCTCAAATGTACCAATACATCATAAACCAAATCCATTACCACCCTCCCCCGCATCAATTGGAACAAAATGAGAACAATACAACTAAAAGTCAAGCACAACACATTTCAAGGATAGCAACATATCTTAGGAAATCTCTGCCCGTTGTGAAAAATGTGGCGCGATCAATCAAGCCAATGCCCTCCCAAGCCACGCACGACGTTGCCGTCAAATGGGCTACGATTTAGACGGGAGGATAGACCTGTCCGACCGTGTAATAATCGCAAGTTAGGCCGCCCCCAAAAAGCTCAGCCAAAGTAGAACAGCTGGAGCTTTCAAAGACACAGCTTTCCAGTAAGTCAGCATTTAGTGCCTCTTTAAATCCAATTCCTTCCTGAGTGCCTCTATTCTCTGGAAGTGCTTCCACTACCTCAAAACTTTCCTCAGCAACCATGATTGAAAGCATTGCTTCATCACGGCTAAATGCAATGGCCATCCTGGCGGCACTCTTTCTATTTTTCGAATATAATCGTGAAGGCGTGAATGAGACAGTCTTCGAAATTTTGTGCCTAATTGACGTAGAAATACCAGACGCCCTTCAGGAAACATCCAGCCCCTCAGGCTCCGAATAAAATTCCAGAGCCTCAAGATGGATAGGCATCAAGTTCCAATTGTGAAACACCCCAATCACCCCGCCACGTGCGGGGTTTTCTAACACCTGTATAGCAAGATGATTCTCTTTCCAAAATTAATTTCGGGACATATGTCCCCTTATGCATTGACAGGGACATATGTCCCTTGGTAGAGACCACCCCATCACCCGCCGAAGACGCCACAGGCAGATCGCGGAATTTCATGATGGAGAGACCCATGTCCCGCATTCAACACACAGACTTTTCACTCAAAGGCAGCCCTGCGCCTGACGGCCCGTATTTC
>NZ_FNZV01000027.1:4115-11805 GCF_900109555.1 Pacificibacter marinus
CGACACATCTTGCAAGCTAACGCGGTTCACTTGGAAAGACTTTTCCAAATTAGCACCGGATCGCTCGCTTTTAGGCGAAGATTTTTCCGCCGGCTTCGAGGTAAGTTGAGATATGGATAAAGGCTCAACGCGAGGCATCATGATGAAATCCCGACAACAGGAGCAAAATCACGGAGAGAAAGAGAAACATCTTTTTCTCTCGCCGCCGCCATTAATTTTTCTATGTGCCAATGAGGTATAACCCCACCAGTACCACCCTTTGCCCTTGGCACCTTCCACATAGAAACGCGCGTCCGGTGAACCCCGACAACTTTAGCTACTTCGGTAGGCCCACCAAGGGCCAGTATGATTGTTTTTGCAGGTTCCATAGCTGACAGGTAGCGATTTTAGCTACATTAAGCAAGATCAAATGTAGCGATTTTCTTTACTGATGATTATTTACGAAAGCACTACAATAACGCCATGACGAATGAACACTTCCAACGCGCTCCCAACCTAAGCGAATGGGTAAATGCAGCTCTTTCCGCATCAGGCCTCAATCAGGCTGCCCTCAGTGATGCACTAAACACGCGGGTATCTAAGAAAATTGACAGATCAATTATCAACAAGATGACACTTGGAAAGCGGTCAATATCAGCGGAAGAGATGCTAGCCATATCAGACATAACAGGATACCCATTACCATCTCGAATACAGCCGACACCAACTTTAGCGATAGTCGGACAAGTTGGCGCAGGCGCAAAGATCCAACTCTCAGACCCCTACCCAAAGGGTGAAGGAATTTATCGTATTACCTGCCCCCCACAAATAGATCCGCACGGCATAGTTGCTGTGGAGGTGACAGGAAACTCAATGGAGCCCGCTTATGAAAGCGGAGACATCCTATTCTATTCACGCGACGCTCTAGGTGTTCCAATCGAAGCCATCGGGCGCAGATGCGTCGTAGAGGATGCTTCCGGCATGGCTTGGGTCAAACTACTACGCCGCCGTGATGGCCAGCCAGACGGCCTATTTGACCTCATATCATTCCACGCCGACACACCACCCATGTATGACGTAACCATTAAATGGGCTGCACCAATCAAAATGCACCTTGGTAGAGATTTAGTGACTAAGATTTAGAAAAGGCCGATATAATACAAGCTTTTCATCGCACATACTGAACTCCACTCTACACGGCGCACCTCCAGATAGGCACTACAGAAAACTTCCAAATCACCCCGCCTTGCGCGGGTTTTCTTTTGACTTAAAAGCATGAACATTCTTTATGTTAGCGCGTAAGTAGCGAAAAAAGCTACAATACAACTTGCGGCGCGTAGCGATTTACGCTACACATCCATCACCCGCCGAAGACGCCACAGGCAGATCGCGGAATTTCATGATGGAGAGACCCATGTCCCGCATTCAACACACAGACTTTTCGCTCAAACGCAGCCCTGCGCCTAGTGCCCCTTATTTTGTCAATAATCTGATCTTCGGCCTTGACCCTTTGCGCATCGATCACGCGCAGATCATCGTGGGCGCGCCGCACAATCATCCTGCTCTGCGCCGTGCGCTGGCCTTTCGCACCCTCAAAGAGGCGCGGGGCGAAACCGTCAATTCCAAGCGGTTGATCCTGTCCGCCCTCACATCGGTTGAGGGCACAGCATGAACCGCGATCCAATCCAAAATCTGTTGAACCGCATCAACCAGCAAAGCGACTTTGCGACGAAACACGATGCCTTTGTCGCAGAAACACTCGAATGCGGCGGCAGCTATCAAGCGCAAGCTGGCAACACCTTCATGATCGACCTGCACGGCATTCGTGTGCTTGCCAACTCCGAGGCCAACGCGCACGAGCTTTGGCTGCGCGCGGCCAATATCCAAATGAGAAGACTGGGCGGTGCGGCATGACTTTTACGCCTGCAGAACAACGTGCCCTGCCTTTACTCACGCAACCTGAGAAGATTGCGGCCCATCGTTTGGGTGTAAGCCAATCGGCGTTCAAATATCACAAAGCCAACATCATTCGCAAAACTGGCACGGCAAACCTGTGCTCGGCGGTCGCGACATTGGCCGCACAAGGCCACGCCTTTGAGTGTTTGGAGGGGCGCGCATGACCATCCAAAGCCCAATCGCCCGCCCGCGCCGGCTCTTTGCTCTCACTGAGAGTGACGCGCCCAAAGGCGCGGTGTTCATCGGCCCCAAATCCAAATGGTGGCCCAAGCAGCACAATCCCAGCAGCACGCCAGCCTACGCCCGCGAGACCTATCGGCAATCCTTAGCGGTGCCGTGCAAATGGCGCGAGCGCATTGAGCTCTGCAAGGAATTGCGCGGCAAAGACATCGCCAGCGCATGTCCGATTGATCAGTCGAGCTTTGTTGATGTGCTGCTGGATATCGCGAACAGCGATGAATTTTGATGACCCGCCTCACGCAAATGCATCCCGCCCAACAGGCTGGCATCTTGTGCAATGATCCGCAGTTTCAACAGTTCGCAGCCATCCGCAGCGGCTTGCCTGGCACTCAATTCTGCGCCAGCGCCTCAGCTCAATATCTACGCGAGGCGTGCAATATCGCCAGTCGCCGCGAGCTCAACACAAATGCGATCGCGCACTCAAACTTCGCAGCCTTGCGCACGTCATTTGATGCGTGGGCCGGACGTATAGCGTCACCCAATAACTGAGAGGATGATTAACGTGATGACCAAGCACAGCACACCGCCCGAAGCCGCCCCAATCCCAGAGCGCCACGATCCCTACAAAATGCGCACGCTTGAGCAGATCTTAGCGCTGTTCAATGGCGGTGAGTTCCTATCCGAAGTGATGGAGGGGCACAAAACGCTCATGCAAGACTTGCTGGAGCACAATGATCTGCACGGCTCCAAAGGCTGCACCGGCACCATGACCATTCAGCTGAAATACGCAGTCGGCAACGCTGGCGATGTTGGCATGGGCGCGACGGTTACTTTTGCGCCGCCCAAAAAACCACCGAGCTCTGCGGGCGCCTACATCAACGATGCGGGCGAGCTCACACTCTACAGCCCGATGATGGCGCGGATGAATACCCCGCTGCGCGACATCTCTGATCACGACCCCGAAACAGGCGAAATCCGCGACGCCGATTGATCGCGCTAACTGATCGCGCGGATTGATCGCGCTCGAAAAATCCCCCCTCACAGAAAGACAAACCATGCTCAATCTCACCCCTCTCACCAACGACAATCCTGCCCAAACCATGCGCGATACAATGCTGGAGCTTGGCAAACATGACGCCATCGCTCTGCCCGAAGGCATGGATCTGACAAAGCCGTTTCTGATCACGGTGCCAGACAAGCGTAAGGTCGAGGATCTCACGCACAAATACCTGTCGGCAGCGCAGCACCTAAAACCAACCCAGCGCAAAGGCACCGCCCGCCTCAAAGACTTGGAAAGTCTTGTGGCTTGGGCCAACCGCTTTAAGGGCGACAGCTCAGTCTTGTTCGCCAATCCTGTTATGGACACCCCGTCTTTGACCTGCATTGCCGATTATCATGATGAAGGCCCAGCAGACCCGACAAACCCGCTTGGCGATCCGAGCGCGCGTCACGGTCATCATCGTGGGGTCTATGATTTTCCCCTGTCTGATGATTGGAAAGCATGGATGGCGGTGTCTGACACACCGCTCGAAAAAGACGACATGGGCGAGTTTATTGAGACGCAGGCCAAGAACATCATGGATCCAACGCCCGCGATCATTGCAGGCGTACAGGACGACAAAAACGACGATTGGGAAAATCGCCTGATTGAAACGGCCTGCAAGATTGAAGGTCGATACGGCCAGCTCACGCAGCTGCTGCAAATGTCCAAACAGTTCCTCATTAATGAAACCAGTGACCTCAAACTGACCACCAACCGCGACACTGGCGAAGCGGAAATGAAGTTCATCAATGAGCACAAAGGCCTCAACGGTCAGCCGCTGAACCTGCCAAACTTGATCATTATTGCCATCCCGGTGTTTCTAAATGGCCCGCTGTACCGCATGCCCGTGCGCTTTCGCTACCGCAAGTCCGGCGGTCAGGTGAAGTTCATCCTGTCGATCTACAACCCCGAGAAAGCGTTCGAGGCGTCCTTCGATGAGTCCCTCGACCTCGCCGTCGCGCACACCGACCTGCCGCTTTTTAAAGGCACGCCGGAAGCGTGATCTCTTTTTCTGGACCTTGGAAACAGGGGCCAGCGATGGACGTCACAGAATGAAGTTCGAAAGCAGATATTTTGGAGAAGAGCCCCGTGAGTAATTCCCTATCGCAATTGAATGATCACTTGTTTGCGCAGATCGATCGGCTGTCAGCCACGGGTTTGACTGCTGAGCAGATCGATACAGAGGTCAAACGCGCCGGCGCAATTGTGTCCGTTTCCGATACGATTATCGACACCGCCAAAACCCAGCTGGTCGCGGCCAAACTCTTTGCAGAGCACGGCAACCATGTTCTGCCGATGCTTCCCCAAATTGGCAGCAGCACAGATATTGAGGGCGAAAAGTCATGAAGGGCGCTCGCATCATTTACAGCGCCACCGAGCTGGCATGGATTGAAGCGAACAGGCGCACCGTGCGTAGCAAGGCGCATGCCCTGTTTATTGCCAAGTTCAATCGCCAAGACGTTTCTCTCGCGAACTATATCGGCCTGTGCAAACGCAACAGCTGGCTCACCGGACGAACAGGACGTTTTCATGCGGGGCAAGTATCTTGGAACAAAGGTAAGAAAATTGGCGCGCATCCAAACAGTGCGGCCACGCAATTTCAAAAAGGCCAAACCCCGCCCAACCGCGTGCCACTGTGGACTGAGCGCGTTGACCAAGATGGTTACATTGAAATGAAGGTGCCCTTGTCCAATCCCTTTGTGCCAAGACAAAAGACACGCTTCATGCACAAGCATCGCTACCTTTGGGAACAAGAAAACGGACCCGTTCCAGAGGGCCACGCCTTGAAAAGCTTGGATGGCGACCGCACCAACTGCGCCCCTTCAAACTGGGACGCCATTCCGCGCGCAATGCTGCCGCGCCTCAACAACCGTCACGGTCGCGATTTCGACCAAGCAAATCCCGCGATCAAGCCAACCATCATGGCAGTGGCAAAGCTTGAGCATGTCGTGAGTGAAGCTCGGAAGGGACAGTCATGATCTTCGCACCCATTATCATCACTGGCATCGCGTTTGCTATTATCGCTTTCACCCTCATCCAACCAATTGCGACGATTGTGCTATGGGGCTTTATTGGTAGCTGGGTCGCCGCGCTTATTATTTCCGCAATATATATTTTTGTTAAAACCAAAAGGTCACAGCAATGACCGACAAGCCAATCCCATTTTCAGGCCCCATGATCTGCGCGCTACTTGATGGCCGTAAAACGCAGACCCGCCGAGGCTTGAAGATCAAGGGGCACAAAGGCTTTTTCCAATTCGGTCAATCGGAAACGAGTGGCTATGACTGGACCTTTCGGCGCGCCGACTACGTTTGGGAAGACTACAGGCACAATGAATTCCTTGCACTGTTGCCTTACCAAATCGGCGATCGCCTTTGGGCTCGCGAGGCCCACTTTGCCTATGGTCGATGGATCACAACAGGCGAGCTGACCAAGACAGGCAAGCCAAAACGCAGATTCGAACGCGACCTTGCACGGGCTGCATTATTTGACGCGAACAGTGATATCGTCTGGAGCCGCCCAGAGGCTGAATACGGACTCTATAAACGGCCTGGCATGTTCATGCATCGCGCCGATAGCCGCCTCACCATGACCGTGACAGACGTTCGCGTACAACGCCTCAAGAACATCAAAGGCCATGATTGCATTGCAGAGGGCATCCCTGCAGTAGGCCGCTGCTACGGCGAAACCCGTGACGCCTTTGCCAACTTATGGAACGGCATCAACGGCCCTGGTGCATGGGAGAGCAACCCATGGGTCGCAGCCTATACCTTTATCACTCACAAACAAAATATTGACCTGAGAGGCGAATAAAATGACCGTACCAAACCCAGCCGCAGACGCCCTTGGGATCACAGAACTAAAAGGCCAAGTCGCAACATTAACGGACCTTGTGCGACAACTCCTCACAGACGTGCGCCCGATGGAATACACTGTCGCACAAGTTGCCGCAGAACTTCGCGTATCAGAGCGAACAGTAAAGCGGCGAATGGACAAGCTAAAAGCACAAGGCAAGATTGCCCCAGGTGCGCGCACTATTCCGCGCGACCTAATAGATAAAATGGGCTGAGTGCGCTAATCCAGTTTTTGAGCAACAGCCGCAGCATCCTGTTTGTAGTAAGTATTCAACAGGATTGCCAAGTCACGGTGGCCCGTCATTTTTGCCAACTCCAAAACATCCAACTTACGCGCCAGCCGCGTGGTCGCCGTCCTGCGGCTGTCATGGAATCGCAAACCAGACACAGTCGCGCCATCCCGCAGCTTGCGCCACAACGCATCAAGCTGCGCACTTTGCAGCCCAAACACCGGATCAACACGCGGCAAAACTTCCAGTAGCCGCACCGCCTCACTGCTGAGGGGCACATCACGGGGATGGCCGTTTTTGGTATCAGGCAAATGCGCAACGCGACGTGACAGATCAATGTGTTCCCACGTTAGCCCAACAATCTCCCCCGCACGCATCGCAGTCTCAATTGCAAACAAAAACGCATGGAAAACCCGCGCACGCGCATGACTTAAATCAGCACCAGCCGATAAAGCCAAAGCCTTCAGCTCACTATCAGTTACGATCCGATCGCGTGGCGCCGGCGTTCTGGGCTTGCGCACATCGGACACAGGATTGCTTTTCAACAACCCCCACTCTTTATGCGCGACAGTCATGACCGCACTGAGTAAATTCATCTCGCGCGCCACAGAGGCTGGCTGCACCTCTTGCAACCGTCGATCACGCCAATCGGCAAAATCCGAAGGCGCTACCTCACCGATAGCAATGGCGCCGATAGGATCCCGACCAAGCTTAGCAAGCCGAACAATTTCCCATCTTTCACCCTTGCGCAGCGGCGAAACCTCAGATGCATAGCGATTAAACACATCAGCCAATGACTGAGATGAAGCAATAAACTCAGCGTTAAGAATCGCATACTCTTGTTGATTGGCCCAATCCGTCGCCTCGCGCTTTGTCGAGAAAGACGCAGAGCGCCGTTTTCCCTCACGCTCTACTTGCGCGCGCCACTTGCCACTTGGTAACTTAGAGAAACTAGCCATAACATCCCCGCCCCCACCGTGGGGGATTTGTGGGGGATGATTTGTCAAAAGCGCCTGACAAATCAAGAAAAAACGCCAAGCTACAAGGCTAAAAGCGCTATTTTGTCCATATTTTGGGGATTTTGTCCATTCACTTGGACAAAGTTGGTGCCCAGGAGAGGACTCGAACCTCCACATCGTTGCCAATACTAGCACCTGAAGCTAGCGCGTCTACCAATTCCGCCACCTGGGCAGGTGTGGTGACTTGGCGATGTAAAGAGGAGTAGAGGGGCTGTCAACGCAGATTCGATAGTTTTCGAATGCGTTGATAGCGTCTTGTTCATTTGATCATGAAAAGCTAAGAAAAATATAGAAAATGGCATTGGAGATGCAGATGACGAAATTGGTCACCATCTATGGCGGCGCTGGCTTTGTTGGGCGTTACATCGCACGTCGTATGGCGAAAGAAGGTTGGCGCGTGCGCGTGGCGGTACGTCGCCCGAACGAGTC
>NZ_FNZV01000001.1 GCF_900109555.1 Pacificibacter marinus
GTCGGCAACGCTGGCGATGTTGGCATGGGCGCGACGGTTACTTTTGCGCCGCCCAAAAAACCACCGAGCTCTGCGGGCGCCTACATCAACGATGCCGGCGAGCTCACACTCTACAGCCCGATGATGGCGCGGATGAACACCCCGCTGCGCGACATCTCTGATCACGATCCTGAAACAGGCGAAATCCGCGACATAGACTGAACGCACTCGGACTGATCGCGTTTAGACATTTTACCCCCACAGAAAGGCAAGCCATGCTTAATCTCACCCCTCTCACCAACGACAATCCTGCCCAAACCATGCGCGATACAATGCTGGAGCTTGGCAAACATGAAGCCATCGCCCCGCCAGATGGCATGGATCTGACAAAGCCGTTTCTGATCACGGTGCCGGACAAGCGTAAGGTCGAGGATTTAACGCAAAAGTATTTGTCCGCAGCGCAGCACCTAAAACCAACCCAGCGCAAAGGCACGGCGCGCCTCAAAGACTTGGAAAGCCTTGTGGCTTGGGCCAACCGTTTTAAGGGCGACAGCTCAGTCTTGTTTGCCAATCCCGTCATGGAAAATCCGTCTTTGACCTGCATTGCCGATTATCACGATGAAGGCCCTGCAGACCCGACAAACCCACTCGGCGACCCGAGCGCGCGTCACGGTCATCATCGTGGGATCTATGATTTTCCACTGTCTGAGGATTGGAAAGCATGGATGGCGGTGTCTGACACGCCGCTCGAAAAAGACGACATGGGCGAGTTTATTGAGACGCAGGCCAAGAACATCATGGACCCAACGCCCGCGATCATTGCCGGCGTACAAGACGATAAAAACGACGATTGGGAAAACCGCCTGATTGAAACGGCCTGCAAGATTGAGGGCCGATACGGCCAGCTCACGCAGCTGCTGCAAATGTCCAAACAGTTCCTCATCAATGAAACCAGCGACCTCAAACTGACCACCAACCGCGACACTGGCGAAGCGGAAATGAAGTTCATCAATGAGCACAAAGGCCTCAACGGTCAGCCGCTGAACCTGCCAAACCTGATCATTATTGCCATCCCGGTGTTTTTGAACGGCCCGCTTTACCGCATGCCCGTGCGCTTTCGCTACCGCAAGTCCGGCGGTCAGGTGAAGTTCATCCTGTCGATCTACAACCCCGAGAAAGCGTTCGAGGCGTCCTTCGATGAATCCCTCGACCTCGCCGTCGCGCACACCGACCTGCCGCTCTTTAAAGGCACGCCGGAAGCGTGACGCATTGGTGTAGGCCGTGCTCTGCGGCCTCATCCTATGCGGCATGACCGTCTATAAATCGAAATGAAAAGGGATCGACATGGGGCAAGCTTTACCAATCGCCGTGGCAGAAAAAAATGCAGCAAGGCTGTTGGACATGCCGACATCAGTGTTCCTTGATCTCGTCAACAAAGGGGCCCTGCCAAGGCCCATTGGAATAGCATCTGGCGTGCAAAGGTGGAGTGTGGCGCAGTTGAACGCCATCATGACTGGCGCTGCGATGGAAGATGATGAGTTTGAGACGTGAAAAAAACAAACCTACCATACTTGAATATTATTGAGCGTAAGGGCGTGACCTACATCTATTTTCGCCGTGGAAAAGTTCGCCATCGCCTACCCGACAATCCAGACACAGAAGAATTCAGTCGTGCGTATTGGGAAATTCGCAGTGGCAAAAAAACTTCGTCCATCAAAACAACGTGGGGCGCACTTGTGGTGAGCTATTACAAAAGCCCCGAATTCAACAAGTTAAGCGATGGAACCAAAGCCAACTATCGCCGACATTGCGAAGTCATTAGAGAGAAAAACGGCATAAAAGACGTGAGGCGCTTTCGGCGTAAGCACGCAATTGCTGCCCGTGATGCTTTGCAAGAGACTTGGTCAAAAGCCAACGAGAGAATCGCGGTCCTATCCATTCTCTGTAAACATGCCGTTGATCTTGAATGGATTGACAGAAATCCCGTCGTGGACATCTCAAAATTATCCGGCGGCTCGTATGAAGCATGGCCAGACGTAAAGCTCCTTGCTTTTGAGCGCTACTGTTTGACCCACGATCTAACAACAGCGCTCACGGCATTTGAGGTGGCAATCGGCACAGGTCAACGCATCGGTGATTGTGCGAAAATGGCTTGGGATGATTTTGACGGCGAATTCATGAATGTTATCCAGGATAAGACGAAGGCCAAGCTACGCGTGTATTGCCCAGAACGCCTGCAACAATATCTTGGATCACTCCCCCGAAAAGGGCGCCACATCTTCGCAAAAAACCTCACGCAGCCCATTGGTAAGCGCCAAATTCAAAAATCAGTGGAAGACGTGCGGGACGCCATCGGAATCATGGGTGGTAAAGATCGCCTTGTGCCTCATGGCTGGCGCTACACAGCAGCCAAACTACTTGCTGAGGCCGGATGCTCCGACAGCGAAATCCAAGCGGTAACGGGGCACAAAACTCTGACAATGGTTCAAAAATACCGTGCTCAAGCCGACCAAGAAACGTCATCTAAACGTGCGCAACAACGCAGAGAACGGAACAAGACTGTCCGTTAAATTTAACCACTACAGGGCCGCGCATCTTCTAGCGCAGTTCGCTGCCATTGATACACGCAGTGAACGGCCCAGAGCCGCCGTTGCCCGAAGAACCAAACGCTGCGTTGCAGCTTTCCTAAAGCTGCCGTTCGACACCTGACACAGCAAATTTGACAGCCCAAGGTCGGCTGTGCGGGACTATACTGCCGTTCCCCGCAAGTTCCCCAATGCCCGGTTCGGCGAACCGTTCTATATGGTGGTTTTTGGAGGACGTGAAATAACGAAGCGAGGACAGGCCCCGCTTCGTTATTGCGCCTGATTTAGTCGATGACCTTCACCGCTCAGCGCCTTATTATAAGATTTGCCATCCGCGAGGCTACCGGGAAGGCTATTGCTCCAAGCACAAAGGCAAAGGGCCATGCGATAAGAGCTGCTTTGGGCCACTCTGAGAGCCAAAGTGCGGTTGGGCCAAGGGCGATTAGTGACATTATGCCAGACATGGTGACCGCCATCATAAAGGTCATGATAACTTGAGTGAGGATTAGCGTTTTCTTGTCCATCGTTGGTTCTTTCCATGGTGGAAGATGCCTTGACGCGCATTGTGCGAAAAAGGGCACCATCCTGTTGCAAGGTTGGTGCCGCGGGTTCGTGCTTTCGAGCACGACTAAATCTCGTATGACCGAGGACTGGAATAACCGGACCAGTCTGAAATTTTTTCGACCTCGTTCAAATACGTGTCACACATAAAATGTCAATGATGGAAAAGGATTGCTTACTGCAAACCTTCCAAAAACGCTCGTTTGTGAAACAAGCAAAAGCGGCCCCTTTTAACGCAGCTCAAAACCCAAGTGGTTGTTGAAGGCTTTTGACTACGTCGACGAAAGCTGACATCCGCGACGTTGCAGCATTTCGGAACTATGGGCTCCAAGCGGACTTGCAGCAATGCTGCGCGTGGGTTTTGCGCAAAATGCCCTTCCACCGGCCTGTGAGTGATCACACCGGATGACTGCTGTCAACCCAAAACGGCTGTGGCGCTTCAGGGATGAATTGACAAAGCCGACGTTCATGGCGATGTGTTCCAGCGACGGAAGTGCGGACGAATCTGCCCTTCGATCCTGTGGCCTATCCAGCAAAGTTGGCGTTTGTCCAACATAGCATGATGGTTACCCAAGATAGACTTGCCCCGCTGGGTATTTCACCCTCGGAACACTGCGCGACGCGAGGAAGAACCCGATGGTCAGCGGGCCGACACGGCCGATGAACATCATCACCATAATGATTGACCTGCCAATACCATCAAGCTCTGCCGTTGTGCCACGCGACAGGCCGACGGTCCCGAATGCGGATGTGACTTCAAACGCGAGATCAATGAATTCACCATCGTGATGGATCGAGGCGACAAAAATGCCCGTCAGGACCAAAAGCATGGAAATGGTGGTGAGGGCGAGCACCTTCATCACCTCATTCACCCCCAAAGAGCGGCCAAATGCGTTCAGCGTCGTGCGGCGTCTGAAAAACGCGGTCGTGGCCAGCAACAAAACACAAAGGGTTGTGACTTTGATCCCCCCCGCGGTCGAGGTGCTGCCACCGCCCACTAGCATCAGCGTCATCGTCAGCATCGTCGCGCTGTCATGCATGCCGCCGGTGTGGATCGTATTGAACCCAGCGGTGCGCGGTGTGACCCCCTGAAACCAGCTCGCCCAGAGCTTGTCGGAGGTGCTCAACTGCCCCAAGGTCTCTGGATTCGACCATTCCAGCAGGCCGAACATGACGCTGCCCCAGACAATCAAAACGGCGGTCCCGAGCAGCATCAGTTTGGAATGCAGTGTGAGTGTGCGCCACTGACGTTTTTGATAAATATCGCCCATGACGATGAATCCGAGCCCCCCCAAAATGAACAGCGCCGGGATCACGATGTTGATGATCGGGTTGCCCACCCATTGCGACAGACTGTCGGCGTGCAGCGCAAAGCCCGCGTTATTGAAGGCCGACACCGAATGAAAAATCGCCTGCCATATGCCAGCCCAGCCGAACTCTGGAACAAAGACAAAGGCCAGCAACGCGGCACCGCAGGCTTCACACATAAGAGCAACAACAAAAATAATGCGTGCAAGATAGGTGAGATTAGACAGTGATGTCTGGTTCAGGTCTTCGCGCAGGATCAGCCGTTGCGGCATGCCGACGGGAATACCTAGCGCCCCGAGCAGCAACACAGCAAAAGTCATCAACCCCAATCCGCCCAATTGGATTAGCGTGGCTATGACCGCCTGTCCGAAGCCCGTAAAGACGGCGCCCGTATCGGCAAGCACAAGACCTGTCACCGTCACAGCAGAGGTGGATGTGAACAGCGCATCCCCCAGTCCGATGTCACCATAGTGCGAGATTGGCAGCCTCAGCAGGATTGCCCCTATGATAATGAATGCAATGTAAAAAATGACAAGCACCGCTGGCGGTGGCAGCTGCACTTTGGTGAAACGTTTCACCAAATTCAAGGTCCAGACTGTCATGGCTAAAGGCTGGCTGCGAAGTTGCGTAGGTCCTTGCGTTGCCCCAGCAACAGCAGCAAGTCATCCCGCGCCAATTGGCATCCTGTCGCATCTTGCCCGACAAATTCAGTGCCGCGCATGACGCCAATGCACCGCAGATTGAACTTCTCGCCATGGGGCAGGTCTTTGAGACTTTTACCTTCAAGGCTTTGTGGGATACGGAAATTCACAACGTGGTAGCCATTCCCCAAGGAGACATAGTCCCGCACCAAAGGGTTGTGCAAAACCTGCGCGATATGCTGGCCGACTTCCACTTCTGGGTGGATGATCCTGTCCACGCCGAGTTTGCTCAAAATCCGGTGGTGCGTCTTGGTCGCAGCTTTGGCCCACACGATCGGAACGCCAACGAGTTTCAGGTTGATCGCCGCAAGGATGCTGGCCTCTAGATCATCACCGATCGCAATGACGACCACATCACAGTCGCCAAAGCCCGCTTCTCGCAACGCGACATCATCGCGCGCATCGACGATCATGGTTTGTGACAGTGTATCGGCAAGCCCCATAACGTTCGCTTCGGAAATATCGGCGCCGATGACATGATTGCCAAATCTCTGCAGTTCTTTTGCGACGGTACTGCCGAAATTTCCCAGCCCTAAAACACCAAAAGTACGGTTGGTAGAGGTCTTCATGTGTTCGACTCACGATATTGAATGACAATTGGGCGAAAATCGCCGCAACGCAGCACGTTGTCAATATAGGCTCGAAGCCGTCGTTAGCTGCATCTTTGCCGAATGGCGGCTTTGGCGCAACTGCCAAACTTTGCAAACTCCGCTTTCTGCGCATAGCTGACCTTGATGGTTGGTGCAGCATGGTTGGTTAGGCTTTCGCGGTCTTGAATGACCGCTTTCACCGATCTGCAGTAAGATGAGTACAGGTGTAGCTAAGGTCCGGTTTCCGCCCGAAGTGTGGATCAACACGAACGGCCCGAAGCGGACGTTGAACAAATGCCTACGCTGCGGAGTAGAACCATCAAACAGCCCTTCTATGATGAGCAAACTGAAATGGCATCATGTCCTACCATCATCGTGTCAAACCACTTGAATTCAAGTGATTGAAAATACTACCAGACTGTACAGACATATCCCAAATTATTTTTCGAAATAGATCTGCAACTTCTTTTTAATCACTACCGTCAAAGCACCTTGACCTATGGACAGCTGAAAACAGTGCTTCCCGCGGGGGGCAGCTAACCAAAACTCAGCAGCTCCTACTTATCAATACGGGTCCTGAATTCAAACGTCGCGGCTGATCCTGGCAAGACCTCGCCATCGCATTCCCATCTTATACCACCCACATAACCAGGCGTCACTATATCAGGAAGCGCGAGGGTGCATTCGGTCCCGCTGCCGATTGTGAGCGTTTGTGTAATTCCGCCATCAAGGCTCGTGTAGGGTGGCGTGTGGTCGTGGATATGGACTCCACGCACGGAATCAATCCCGGTATTCGTGATGCGGATCCTGTACAGAAGAATATCGGCAGGCCCCCCGCTGTTGGAATGAGATTCGCCGGTCATCCGGGTCAGGTTTTCGACAGTTTTCTCGACGATGATGCCGCCGCCACTGCCTATGGTCACGCGGTCGGTATTGTCAGCCTGCAACGTAACACTGACATCATCAAACGCGGTTATTGCAGTAAGCCGATATGTGATGGCGGCACCGTCAGGCAATCCAGAGCCCGTGGCAACGCGGGACAGGATGCAGATACGGTCGCCGACTTCCACGGCAAAGGGCGCGGAAATCACGGCTCCGAGGGTGCCGTCGCAATCCTCGTCATGAAACAATGCAACACTGGCTGCGCCCTCTGATGGAAGGCTCAAGTCTTCGACGGAAAACGCGACGCTGCCCTTGCTGCCTGCAACGTAATCGTGAAACAGAAGGGCGATCTGCCCCGATTGCGCATAGGCGACAGAATTTTCGGAAAGCCGCGGCACGGGAACCAGGCCGAAGGCAAGGTTGCTCACGATGCTATCGGCTGCAAGGTCCAGCAGTATCCCCCCCCCATCATTTGGCGGGGATGATACGATCGCGGGAGAGCCTGAAATGCTTTTGGATATCGCCAGCATGCCGTCCGGCACCACCACCCTTGCCAAGGCAGGCCCCTCGAAACCAGGTGGAAGATCTACTGACCAATTGCCGAGGTCATCCGTAGAAGTCACGGCAATGGTCTGCCCGTCAGGTGTCTCGATCCTGACCGATACCGCTGCCAAGCCCGCCTCGCCACCGTTGAGCGCACCGTCATGGGCGCTGCCGTTCCCGGTGCCCGTGTCGGCAATGACCTGGCCCGAAAGCCTTGGGCGGGGTGGCCCAGACAGGGCGACGGCGTGGTCCTCGACCTCTCCGTCCGGAGCGTTTTCGATGGGGTCCAGGCCGGGTTGCGTGGACCAGCGGAACCGCGCGAAGCTGGCCCCCGGCCGAGCGTTGAGGGGGACAGCCACCGAAAGCGAAATCACCCCAGCCCCGCTTGACGTCATATCACTTGCGATTTGTTCGCCCGCCCCGAACGTGCCGTCCCCGTTCCAATCGATCCAGGCCTGCAAATATCCGGCCTCTCCCCCTGTTTCGCTCACGCTGACCTCGATGGTCTGGGTCGTGCCGACTGGCAAGGGTGGCAGAACAACGCCATCTTCGTCGTCGATCCCGCTTTCGTCATCCCCAGTCGCCGTCGGGTTTGCCTGCGGCCCTGACTCCATATCTGGCACGGCAGAGCCCATGAACAACGTCTCATAGATCAGATGGTAAGGGCTGCCGTAATTCGCTGTTGCGGTGCCATCGGGTGCGCGACCTGAAATCGGGCAATCAGCGTAGTCGGTGCAGATCGACGTCACCCCCGAAATCGACGCCTCCGCCTCTCCGATACCGACGCCGAAAAAACCGAGGAGAGGATCAACGGTAAGGTCCAGGCTCGGAGAGATTGCATCCACCAACAGACCGCCGACCAGGTCACCCACCAAAGGTTCGATCGTCGTGTCGATCAGCGGACCAACCAGGTTTCCCAGGCTGTCTTCCACGTCCACGTCGAGGTTTTCCGCAAGGGTTCCGATGAGATCACTGAACGATGATGCGCCATCCCCGGTTGACTGCCTTTGCGGATAGGGTGGCGAGAAGAACAACGTCTCGCTTATTTGAGGCGCGCTCTGCGCAAAGGATTTCACCCGGATGCCCGCGTTTTCTTGAACCAGACCACCAAACAAGGAGACGTCGAGTTGTGCAATGGTCGCAAATTCGACATCTGACTGCGCGATCGGCCGATTTCGATTGAAGAATATGGCGTCGTCGATACCGCCCAGAAACAGGTCGATTGCACTGGGCGCAAGAATGACGCTGGCCGTCTCCGTCACGGGGTCGGCCGAAAGGATCGTGCCGTCCACGCGGCCGAATTCAAAATAGAGATCCACGTCCCCCAAGGTGACATCCGTCGCTATCAGCCCCCCAAGAAGGGCCCCGAGAGCGCCATCCAACACAGCGGTATCCAACCCGATATCGGCCAGATCTACGGAAAGCTTGGCCCGCACGGTCGAGGTATGGAACTGCGTTCCAGCACCCCCGCATTCGAAATGGGGCGGCTCGACAACCTGCAGCAGTATCTCTGCTCCGCCAATGCCAAATTGTTGTAGAATGGCGTTATTCAGTGCGATGGGCTGTGTCGTGGTCACAACGTTTTCATAGTTGTAAAGCTGGATCGCCCCACCGATCAGATCCAGCGCATTCAACTCCAGCGTCGCCAAGGCCCCTTGGGGCAAGCCGATCGTGATTAGGTCAGCCAGATTGATGGTCTGATTCAGCTCGGCTATCGGCACGCTCAGCGCATTCAAGGCGTTCACCAGCGCGGTGTCACCATCAGCCTCTGCAACAGCGGCTGAGGCTTGAACGAGGTCCAGAAGGGTCAGGTCAACATTGGCGATCTGCCCCGGATCAGAAACCGTGACATCCTGCCCATTTTCACCAAGAAGTCCTAAAAGATCAATGTTGGCACCGGCCATCGCATTCCAATCCAGAACGCTCAGGCTGACATCGGTCCCAAGCAATCCCGAAAGGATGGGGCCAAGAAGCTCTGCCTCGCTGGATTCAACGCTGGCCATTCGGGGGCCTGCGAACACGCAGGCAGCTCCGCAAGAGTCTTGGGCCTGTGCCAAATTAGCAGCCGATAGTGAGAAAATCGCCAACAAAAAAACGACCACCTTCGTTCGAACCACCATGTAATGACGCAGCAAACTTTGAGCAGAGCAACAACGTGAAATTGAGAGATTCATTTGAGCTCAAGCCCCGCTTCGGTCGAAACCATGGCTGTTTGGTACAACAGCGCAATTATAGGTTGGGTAATCATAAAAATTTTTACTTCGTATTCGGTTGCAAAATTATGAACTGGGTGCCTCGTTTATCGTGCGACCAGCGAAATAAACGAGTTCTTTGCCGATCCTGCCAAGATCTAATTATCACGGAAAATCTAATCGGTCCCTGCTCATTGGTATGACTTCGATCTCTTAAGGATAGTGGCTCATGAAGGCCAACCGAGATTAAATCAGACAACATTAGAACGTAGCAGGTTTTCACTCGGCTTTCGAAAAGGACAAGGCTTGTTTCACATGTAGCGAAGGTCCAGAAACCGCCCTTGTGCAGATCGACGTGAACGGCCCGAAGCATGCGTAATTGGGCTACCCTCTGTTCTGAGGTCGAGCTCCCGATAAGATCACGGGATGACTGTGAACAAGGGAGAAAGAAGATGGAATATTTTGCCGGAATAGACGTATCGCTTCGATCCTGTGCGCTTTGCATTGTGGATGGCAAGGGGAAGGTGCTTCTTGAACGAGAGCTACCATGCGAGATCAGCGATATCACTAATTGCCTTGCTGAGTTTGCACATCCGATTGAACGGGTCGGCTTTGAAGCAGGTACTCTGAGCCAGCACCTATACTTCGGTTTGACAACAGAAGGCTTCGATGTGGCCTGCATGGAGGCGCGACAGGTCAATGCGGCGCTGTCAGCAATGCGGAACAAAACAAACAAGAATGATGCCCGTGGGATTGCCCAAGTGCTACGGACGGGCTGGTTCAGTCCAGTACATATGAAGAGCCGAAAGGCACATGGTGTGCGTGCCTTGCTCAGCACACGCAAGGCGTTGCTGAAGAAAACGATGGATTTGGCAAACGAAGTGCGTGGACTGCTGAAGATCTTCGGCATTCGTCTGCCCATGACCGTCAAGTATGGCAGTTTTGATGGTGTCGTCCGTCCGCTGATTGAGATGGATGATGTTTTGGCGCATGCCTTGGTGCCACTATTGGATGCACGCGTGGTTTTGTATCAGCACTTTCTGGAACTGGATCGGCGCGTCAAACGCGCAGCCAGCCATGACGAAGTTTGCATGCGGTTGATGACCGTTCCAGGCGTCGGGCCGATCGCATCGCTGACCTTCAAAGCAGCTGTAGACGATCCGACGCGCTTCAAACGATCACGGACTGTAGGTGCGCATTTTGGGCTGACGCCGCGACGATATCAGTCGGGTGAGCACGACAATCCCGGTCGTATATCAAAGGCAGGTGACCGAGATGTCCGTGCAACTTTGTATGCCGCTGCCAACGCATTTCTGATGCGAACGATGGCCGGGTCCCAGATCAAATCTTGGGGCATGCGACTGATGCGCACCAAAGGACGACGCCGTGCAGTTGTTGCAGTTGCACGCAAACTCGCCGTCTTGCTCCACAGGATGTGGGTTGATGGCACTGAATTCCGTCAGGATCCGGTGGGAGGCAAGGCATGATCTAAAACGCAACCACCCAATCCTAACGGGGTCGTCCCTCACCGGACGAGGTTCGTGCCCTCTCGGGCATGTAAACATGCCCTGTCTGGTAATAGAAGAAGCCGAAAATGTCTGCTGCGCAACGTGAAGCGCGCCCCAAAGCAAGGCTCTCCACTGCCTATCCGACATATGCGTGCAGCGGTGCCATCACGGCATCAACAAGACTGCGAAGAGAAGCGTGACCCGGATGAGTGACAAAGACCTAAAATGACAAGGAAAAAGAGCTTGACCTAAACACCCAATTAGAGAAGCCGACGTTTAACAATTGGTTTGATACTGCGGCGCAGCTTTCGTTTTACGGCCTTTCTTGCGGTTGCAACATCTTGTGGGCTTGAAGCCCCTGTATGTGGAAAAGCGCACCTCTGCGCTGCCCAACAATGACCGACATTCGTTTGTGCGGCTTCTAAGCAACAGTGCTATCCACTGAGGTCACGTGAGCGAGCAAACCAGTTGCTTACAGCAAACGAAAGCTGTCTCCCTAGGTTATTCCAATTCGAAGGGCGATCATCTTGCTTGCTCTTGCGGAATTCCCACTAAGCACTTGGCAAAAAGAGTTTATAAGCATGCGGCATCTACTAATATCGGCGTTCATTTTCGCTCTGGCAAGTTCCGCAACACCAGTGATTGCGATGCAGATTTTTGTCAAAATGCCTACGGAGCAGACCATTACTCTCGACGTCGAAGCCAATGATACAGTCGAAAATGTCAAATCCAAAGTTCAAGAGAAACAGGGCATTCCACCGGAACAGCAACGCTTGATTTTTGCCGGTACGCAACTTCAAGTCGGTCGGACGCTTTCCGATTACAACATTGGGAAGGAATCCACGCTTGATCTATTCTATGTACAGAGTGGAGCTGTCGATGCCGGCCCCGTTGCCGCCATTAGCGCCAACGGCCAGACGCGAGCAATGCAAACCGGTACAAGTAATAACTCCCGAAGCCGTTTAGGCGAAAGCTCTAGCAATATCGTGTCCCGGAGCCAGCTGTTTTTTTCGACCCAAAACCTGTCGAACAATTCGTTGGAGAGGCCTGAGTTGAACGTCTGGTTCTTGGCAGAGGGCCGACATTACAGCGGTGGCTACGATGGCTATTCTGCGGATGTGGTTTTCGGTGCGGATAAGTTGTTTTCCAACAATTTCTTGGCCGGCTTAATGCTTGGCTATGGCCACGTCGACATCAGCGACGCAACTGGCAGCGTTGGCGCGAACTCTCCTGCCGTTGGTGCGTACTTTGCTACCAAGTTCGCTGGGGACTTAATACTGGATGGCTACTTCAGCTACGCACGGCCTGAGTACAAGCTTGATGGTGCCACCTTAAAATCTGATCGCATTTCTGCCTCACTTGCACTGAGCGGCGATCACACAATAGGCACATTGAACATCCGTCCTTTTACATCTGTCAGTGGATATAGCGAAAGCCAACCGTCCTACATAGGAGGCGGTGGAGCGGTTGCCGCAAATGACATCTATGAATATAAAGCGTCATTGGGTGCAAGGTTCGAGGTGACCAGCGCCTTAGGCTTCACGGGCATGACATCTTATATGAGCGCCGCAGTTGACTATGGTCGCTCAAAGTCGACATCAACGGGAACCGAGGACTTTGCCGCTCCTCGCCTTGGCTTCGGTGTGAGCGGCCCTGTCGGCGAAGGTTATCTCAGTATTGATCTTGATGGCGGTAAGGTGTCTTCGGAAACTTACGATTTGGGTCTTCGAGCTAACTACAGTTTTAACTTCTAGGATGCAGCCAATTGCTGTGCGCGCAATCGCCGTGACAGCAGTCGCGACATATTCGTTACAGCGGCAGGAGGGCTACTGTTCGAAAATATGTCTTTCGGCTCATTCGCATCAAATTTCTGGTTGAGCATCAGTGGGCCGCCAGTGACGTGACCGCGTGCAAATTACCAACTTCCACACTTTGGCATTCATTCAACCTGTCGCCGCGCTGATTGCAAATTATTCATCAGTAAACTCTGGCTCGACGAAAGAAGTCCAAGCCAATCTTAAGTGCCTCGGGAGGGGCCGCTTTGACTGTTTATAGTTGGGAATCCTGCGTCATAGCTAAGGTCCGGTTCCCGCCCGACGTGTCGGCCTACAAGAGTCCACCGCCGTTTACGGACATTCATGCCGATGAATGCCGATAGCCGATCCACCCCTTAAATGTGAACGCGGCATAGAACAGCTGAATATCCGTGAGCCCAGCCTCTTCTAATAAGGTCGTGTCTTCTCGCGGCGTCAGGATCGGCAGGCGCTTTTTGAATGTTTCGATGCTCTTTTGTGCTTGTTCGGAGGGTATCCCATGGGACATCATCAATGCAGCGTTCCGACGTAGCCAGACGTCTCGTTCGGCGCCCTCCGGCGCGCTATGATGCATCACGATCAGCGGTGCGCCTGGGCGCAAGCGCCGCGCGATCTCTTGCAACGTGCGCAAGCGCTCTTCGCGCGGCAGGAAGTGTAGAGTCAGCAAGCAGGTTGCGCCATCGAAGGGGCCAATCGGCGCATCATCGATATAGCCTTGGGTGAATGACACGCGGCCAGCCTGACCGCCCAGCGTCAGGTGGGCTTGATCGATCATCTCGGCAGAGGGGTCGATGCCGTCAAAATGCCAATCGGGTTGCATATCTGTGAAGGCTTTTAGCTCAAGGCCACCACCAGCGCCCAATACCATCACGCGACCTGAGGCAGGCACCTGTTCGGCCAGCAAAATTCCAGCCATGCGATACATATCTTGCAGGCCGGGAACAAGACGTGCAGTCCTTGCTGCGTATCCGGGGGCATCCCGCGTGAATGTGTGATTGCTCATGCCTCTCTCCTTTATCCATGCATGTCTGGCCAAACCAGTGAGCGATGAAGTTGCAGGCCAGCCATGGCGCCGTCACCAACGGCAAAAGACAATGAATGCGGCATTTGGGCGACGTCACCGCAGGCGTATACGCCGCGCACCGTGGTTTCTTTCGCCCCGTCCACAGCGATCATCTGACCCATCGGTCCCTCTGCAATTGTGCAACCCAGTTTGGCTGGCAAAGTGGTCGAGGGCGTGACCGTCGGCGCAACAAAGAGCCCCGCAAATGACAGCGTCCGGCCATCAGCCAGTTGCACGCCGACCTCCCCCGTCAGAGCGCGGATGGCGGTGTCTTCGATAGTAACGCCTTTCTGCTCCAGAGCCTGCTGGGCAGCGGGGGCAAGCGGCAGGACACCGTTGGTGAAAAACGTGACCGTGCCCCACTCCGCCAACAGCTCGGCCTGATGCGTTGACATCGGGCCGGACGCGATAACGCCGATGCGGCCCTGATCAAGCTCGTAGCCATGGCAATAGGGGCAATGAAAGACGGACTTCCCCCACCGTTCCGCCAGCCCGTCGATCTCTGGCAGGTGGTCGGTTACCCCAGTCGCAAACAGGATACGGCGACTGCGGTAGGTTTGATTGCCCACGGCTTCCACGACAAACGTGTCACGTTCTCCGGTGACAGAGGCGGCCTTGCCTTCGACCCAAGTCAGGGTCGGATAGGCCTCCAACTGGCAGCGGGCATCATGGGCGATGACGGCAGGGTCTACGCCGTCCTGCCCCAGAAACCCATGAGAATGACTGGCCGTGCGGTTGCGCCGCTGTCCGGCGTCGATGACCAGCACTGAGCGGCGGGCACGCAGAAGCTGGAGGGAAGCTGCCATGCCAGCATAGCTTCCCCCGATGACGATGACATCATGGATCATTTAAAGGTCTTTCTGTTTAAGCCGTGCCGCGTATCGCACCGCAAAATCCGCTGCGAGGTCGGCAAGGGTAATTTCTCCAAAACGCGCCAACAGCAGGGCCTCAGCCTCGGCAAAACTTTGGTCTAGCGCTGCATTGACAGCCTGTTCGACAAGACAGTCGGGTGCTTCGTTGCGGTTGCCAACGGCGAATAACGCGGGTTCCCCCAAGGCATCATGCAGGTGGCGAAGCGTAACCACAGACAGGTCAGCCGTGATGCGCCAGCCACCCGCATGGCCCCGATCCGAGGTGACAATACCCGCATCCCGCAGGAACCCCATCGTCCGCCGAACAACGACAGGGTTTGTGGCAAGGCACTTTGCAAGGTCGTCGGATGTCATGGGGCCATCGCGCTCAGCCATATGGAGGAGCGCATGTAGTACAGAGGAGAGGCGACTATCACGTTTCATGTAACTTCAATAGTTATGATTCGGGCATTTTGTCAAGCAGTGCCCTTATTGCCGAACGTGGGTGGGTAAATATGGGCGCACATCTGCCTTTTGGCAAAGTCCGCTACGGAGCGGTCAGAATTTCAACTCTTGGCGCGTGGAGGCCCGCCGGCGAAAGTGTGAAAATCTCGAAGCCATCGGAGGTCACACCAATCGAATGCTCGAATTGTGCCGAAAGAGATTTGTCCCGCGTCACGGCCGTCCAGTCGTCCGCCAGTACTTTCACTTCCGCGCGCCCCAGATTGATCATCGGCTCAACAGTAAAAATCATACCCTCGCGCAGCTCAGGGCCAGTGCCCTCTTTCCCAAAGTTCAACACATCGGGGGAATCGTGAAAAACCTGACCGATGCCGTGCCCGCAAAACTCGCGCACCACAGAGCAGCGTTGAGAATGGGCGTAGTTCTGGATGGCGTGACCGATATCACCCAACCGCGTCCCTGGCCGCACCGCATTGATGCCCTGCATCATCGCCTCATGGGCGACCTGAATCAGACGCTCAGCCGCGCGTTTCGGCTTTCCCACCACATACATGCGACTGGAATCGCCATGCCACCCATCATGGATCAGCGTCACGTCGACATTCACGATATCGCCGTCGCGCAGCTTTTTCTCGGTTGGAAAACCGTGGCAGACAACGTGGTTTACCGATGTGCAACAGGCATATTGATAGCCGTTGTAACCAAGCGTTGCAGGCCTTGCATTATGGGCGGCGGCGAAATCGAGGACGAAGGTATTGATCTGCGCCAAAGCGGTGCCGTCGCGAATAAGATCGCACACACCGTCAAGGCATTGGGCGGTCAAAGCGCCTGCGCGGCGCATACCTTTAAAGGCGCTTGGTCCATAGATCTTGATGCTTTCGGTTCTGCGGGCGTCCTGCGCCTTTGATGTGGCAGGCACGTCAATATAACTAACCATCGTCCATTCTCTCTACATATCCTACGCTGTGGCGATCAACGCCATGTTGACCGACTGCTAATTGTCCGTGTATACGAATCATATATGAATCGTATATTTTAAATTAGGAGACTGGTCGATGGGCATCGTAAAAATCGGGGACGATCTGCATGAAGAACTACGCAAGGCCAGTTCGGTCATGTGCCGCTCAATCAATGCACAGGCCGAATTCTGGATGAAGGTCGGTATGCTTGCCGAAGCGAACCCAACCTTGCCTTTTATGGAAATTATGGCGCGGCAGCTCAAGAACGCCGGTGTGCAGGTGCCGCAGATCGAAGCAGCCTGAAACCTGACGCGTTCTTTGCAAACTAACAATTTGGGTGAAGTGGCCGTCTGCTTGACGGAATTGAGCGACAGGCCCGTTCGGCAAAACCGCCTGGGAACACTCTGCAGAGAATGGCGGCTCTCCGCCCGTTGTGCAGATCGACGCGAACGGCCCAGAGCCGACCTTGGTCATGAGATATGTCGCCGCATTGCAGCTTCCCCAGAGTTGACATTAAGCGAAGGCCCAACAGCTTGGACCGATTAAGTCTGCCAAGCGTATAATCTGAGCATGGCCCTCTAGGATTCAGAGGAGGCCAACATCTCGCCGCCATAAGCATCCATCAGCTCCGCCCCAAATTCTTCAGCACCTTCGCTCCTGAGGGCTGAGATATGAGCGACGGCGTCATCACGAACCTCGCGGCTTGGATAAACCGTTACGATGGCAAAGCGGTCTAGTTCAGCATCCATCAGCATTGAATGCTCCGCGCCCAAAGCCAGCAACCCAGGGAAATATTTTTGCACCATCAGGTCCGTTACATGCTGCAGGGTTTCGGTCTCGCCTATTATTCGCCAAGTGGTTATTGAAACAAAGCTCATTTGATCGTCCTCCGCTAAGTAGAACTATAGCACAGTTCGACACGATGGTCCTATATGTACTAATGCCAGTCTGCAGAGCCTTTCTCCACTTTGCTGTATCGCGTGCTACTTCAATGGGCGCGTCGCCATTCGGCCCTAAGCGGACCTTGCCAATGTCTTCAATCGCTGCGGCGAAGCTTCATCGGAACAGACGTTCATTGTTAGTCCGGTTAAAGGTCATCAATAGAAGAGAACATCCTTATTGCTAGTGCCACCCTGACCTCATTGTGAACGGTATCAAGATCGGCATTAGCATCCGCAGAAAACCCATCCTCTATCGTTTTGAGTTCCTCGTAGGACCCAACACGGGAAGTGTTGTTCGTCTCCCTTCTGAGCCATGCGTGATGCCTATTGAAATCTCCTGCCTTGACCATCTGTTGCAGCATTTCGATAATAGGGCTTGGAGGTATCCCTGTCTCAAGCTCCATTGCTTTCACAATTTGGCTCAGAAGGCTGCACAAAAAGCCGATGTCCGGCAGTATTCTGATAGAGAAACGCCGAGCTCGGTTCGCGTGTTTTTGAGCAGAGGTTTGTTGAAGGACGGGTTGCTCATGTTGGCGCACAAAGGCTAAGAGCCAAGTTTGAATCTCAACTAGCGACTTGCCGCCACACCACATTTCGACCAATGACTTCAAAGCCCCTAATATAATCTGCGAGCCTGCATCCTTGTCCGCCTGATTTGTGAAAGCGCGACCAAATACGGTATTTAACGATGTTTCTCGTACGAGCAGCGTTAGGTCTGCCGAAGATGTTACACACACATCTAGGAGCCAAGAAACCCAGTCGCTGGTTTCGGCTTTGTCGATTGGTGCAGAACCCATTTGGCTGACAATACGAGCGATCAGCTCAGGCGGAACACCATTCCGAACAGCTAGAGTTTGTTGCCAAGGAAGCACAGGAGGGTCCTGTAAAGTTTCTGTCGCTGCGGTGAGTGCTATTCGCCGAGACTGCAGCCATGCATCAGCAGAGGTCCCCTCTCGCGCTTTTCGCACAAAGTATCCGAAAGACCTTCCTGCGATGTCATCAAAACCCGATCGACCATCGTTCGTGACCGACGAAAGGCGCCGTATCATTGCCTGGGCTTTGGGATCAGAACTCGCTGTTGCTTCGATAGTATCCAAGAGTAGTTCTACTGGGTCGATAATGTCCTGGCATGCATCGTTATCGGAGAACACAATATCCAAAGGGTTTTGATCCTGCCCGAAGGCAAGTGCAGAAGTATCGACTCGGATAGGGTTGGCAGGAACAACGATAGCGAGCCCCGTTGCAGAATATGCAGCACGGCCAGCACGGCCCATTGCATTCAAAATCTCATGGGGAAGTAGATCTTTTCTTGGGTTCCCGCCCGGATCATCTTGAACGCTTCGATCGGTGCCTGCTAGAACTACTACGTCGCACGGCAAATTGAGGCCTTGAGCGATTGTTGAAGTGGCAGCAATTACCTCCAACCCATGCGTTGGCCCTGACGTAGGTCGACCTGTGCGAAAGACGGTCTCCATCAACCTTCGCTCCAAAGGCATCAAGTCACCATGATGCACGCCCGCCCGCAATCCTGTAGGTTCATAGGCTGCATCTGAAGAGCCAATGTCTTTTAGAATCGACTTTCTCATACTTTCTTGATCATCGGTTAAGGTGATGTCTGCGATGTCCAACTGTTCATTAATCGCATCAGCAATACTTCCACATGCCGTAGCATCAGTGCAAAAAACGACTACCCGCTTGCCTTGCGCCGCGTAATCAGCGGCCACTTGTGCCGCAACGGCGTTTCTATTTGAGGTGTGACGCCCATTCGGCTTGCGCGTCAGGGCTGGAGTTGCCGCCGTTAGTCTACGCACTGCGAGTTTTTCTGGCCTATCTGGATGCCAGCCTGACAACAGTGAGAACAACCCAAAGGGTTGAACTGGAATCGCATTCTGTTCCTTTTTCGTGGGTAATGTTGCAGTTTCTGCCGCCGAGCTTCTTACTTCGGCGTCGTCGTAAACCACACATGAACGTAACTGACGTGTCGGCTTCCAAGGATCATTGAAACAGTGGACTGTCTGCCCGGTGGTCGAGTGAAGCCAATTTTTAATTTCCTCTCCGTTTGCGACCATTGCGGAAAGCAGCAGTAAGTCCGCATTCCGTCGAAAGCTCATGAAACTCAATAGAGCCAACATTGCATCGATTGCGCGCGAGTTGATTTTAGGAGACGTCTTTGGGTCGTCTGCACTGATCAAGTGAAACTCATCAAAAACCAGTAAACCTACATTCTCAAAGAGCTCCGGGGCTGAACTCAGCAATGCAAGACATCTCTCCGGGGTCATCACGGAGAGTTGGGGGAGGCGATCTCCAATTTCTTCCAGCAAAGTATCTTCGACGCTTTCTGGATCGATGTCTCCGACCTCACCCGACAGGTCATACTCCACCTGATCCACAAGTGCATGGGTCGGCGCGAGGTAAACAACACTCTCATCAGCACACAATACAGCGGCAATTTTCAAGACTGACAACGTGGTCTTTCCCGAACCAGTAGGTGTAGTCATCACCATAGAGGAACCACGGTCTAAGTATCCTGTCGCGACCGCGTGCAAGTGGTTGGTCCAAAGAAACGGACGCTTTTCAGCTTGAGGCAGCAACCATTCTCTCCAAGTGGTCGAGTTCGCCCCTACCGGAACGGGTGTACGAATGAGCATGGATTGCCTGACTCTTGGCAATAACCTTAACAAGAGAGTGGCAACATGATGTGGCCCAGCATATTGCTCGTGCATTAGGCCCGCGATTCCTTCCGGCAGTTCATTATCGCGTGGTTCTGCGAGCGAAATAACCTGAACCAACTTTTGTTCCAAGTCTTCCACAATCTCTGACTTGCCGAGAGCTTCCACAGCGAGACCTTGCACGACTAGAGCACATTCACGGAATAAGAGGTTAGTTGCGTGCTGCCTGCTGTCGTCCGCTGCAATCGACTCCCCCTCCAAGGCTCGTTCAGAAATCTTCGAGAGTTCGCCCTTTGCGAGCTCGCGAATCGAGATTATCAACGCTCGCCTAATTGCATGATCTTCACCTTTTGCGATGAGCTTTGAAGCAGCCTCCGCAGCATCAGCCGCTCGGTCCGCAATCAAGAACAGCAATGTGCTGGCAATGGTGGAAGAAACCGCATCGCTAGAAAGTAAAGTTGGCCCAACTGCTCGTCCGTTGGTTGCTCTGGCAATGAGCTGATGAGCGCTCGCGGCGACAAATGCTGCCGCTTGTGTCCGTGCTGGCTGCAAATCAAGAGCAACATAGGCTTCGAAGGTGGCCGCCAAACGTCGCACCTTATCAAGAAGAATGCTCCGCCGAACCTCGTCTTCCCCAAAAATTTCGACCCGTATTGTCGCAAGCTCAATGTGCGCTTCTGTTAGCACCTCATCCAACATGTCGGCTTCAAGCCCTGGAAGATTTGGCGCTGTACGAATTAAACGTCGTGAGCTTTCGTCAAACATCATAACCCTCCGTTGCCGAACCGATGTCTCGCAACTTCTCAATCACTTCTTGAGCAAGCTGGTGAAGCCCATTTCTAACATCGTCGAAAGGCATAACCCCGCCAATCCTACTTGATAGTGCCCCCAATGCTACTTCATCGAAGCCAGCAAGGAGATGGGCAAAGTCAGCCGTTCCGCGTTGATTTTCACCTGTGGCTATCGACACACGGAACTGCCGAATTTTCTCCCAGAATATCGCATCGACCGCATCCTCCAGCTCTTCACCTGAAAGACCAGGGACAGCCTTTAAAAGCGTTGTAAGTGCAGACGATACCTCATCTTCACGTTCTCCGGCGCATATTGATGTGATTTCGTCCCAGACTCCTCCCTTTTTGATCACCAACCTACGTGGGTCCTGTGACGCCTTATCTTCACACAGAACCACTTTCTGCACTCGTTTCTGTGCGTCATCAAATTCAATAATGAACCCATCAAAGCCTTTATCAGCCTGCCGGACATGTGGCGGCGTAAGTATGTCGTTAGGGTTAGCTAATCGAGCAACGACCCAGGACAAGTATTGAAAGAGATGTCCATCCCTGTGCCAAATCGACACTTTAATGCGGTCAGTTGCTTTTTTTCGTTCATCCTCATCGCCACTTTGGGACAACTCGACGTCGGCGGGCTTTGGGGCCGTGAGCTTTGTAATAGCGTTCGGCAAGACTCTTTCTGTTGAAGAACGCGTCCTCGTTTCCAAAGTTTCTATAATGCGTTCGGCGTTTTGTTCTTGTCGTAGATACAGGTATGCCAAAATCGTAACGAGCTGGTCTCTCTTGGCCGGATCGATTGACCACTCGGTTAGGTTACACTCAATTGAAGTGAGTTGAGATTGGGCTACTGGCAAAAATACGCACTCCAAAACTGGTTTTCTAACAATATATGTCTGAACACACCTATAGAGGGAAGCCTGTAGTGTGTGTTCACTCAGTAATAGAAGGATAAGATACGGTCCGCTTTTGCGAAATCAGACTGCGCGATGCCCAGTCGGTCTGAATGTCTGCTAACGCGGAGCTACCCTTGCAAATTCGATACCGCAGCGAAAGTCCGCTTTCCGCCGATTCTGTTGAAAAACACCGTGTTGCTGGCGCAGAAAGTATTGCTTTAGACACAGCGCGAGCGCCTTTTCTATCAGGCTTTGCGCGTTTGCTGCGGTGCAGGAAAGATCTTGGCTAGTTTGCGGAGGTTTTGGACGGTTGCAGCGAGTAAAAATTCGTCATTTGCGCCGTTCGGCCCACGCAATCGCAATCGTCCCAATCCGAGGATGCGTTTGAGGTGGGCAAAAAGCATCTCGACCTTCTTTCTGAGCCGCATCGAGACCACATATTGCTTGGTTTTGGCGATATCGCGGGCGACCTGACGGGCGTCTTCGTCAGGTTCGCGGTTGATCGTTCGAATGCTCTGGTCCGGACAGCATTTTGCTTTTGAAGGGCAATCTTGACAGGTCAGCTTCAGAGCACGATATCGCATTGTACCTTTGCCCGATGGGCCACGATTTGGATCAGAATAATTGCGCCGGAACTGCTTGAGGTCGTGCCCTTCTGGGCAAATGTATCGATCATTTTCTTGATCCCATTCAAAGTCATCACGTGACCAAACGCCTTCTGCTTTTTTGGCCTGGTCGATGACTGGGATATGGGGTGCGATGCCACGCTTGACCAACCAACCGAGCATTGGACCTGTTCCATAGGCGGTGTCTGCGATCAACCGTTCTGGATCAATGTCGTGCCGGTCTTTGATCCGATCTAGCATGGTGCGCACTGACCCAACTTCGGCCTGTCGGATCGATCTGGAGCCTTCGACATCAACGATCACGCTGTGGTCGGTGTCGATCAGATAATTGGTTGAATAGCTAAAGAACGCAGGCCCTTTGCGCGCTGCAGTCCACTGGCTGGCGGGATCAGAATGCGATGTGAACTTAGGCTTCACCTCTGATGCGGCACCAAAGGCAGCATCGTCCAAGACGTCCAAATACTCCTTCACAGCTCGTGGCGCATCGCTGGGATTGATGGCGCTTATGTCCCAATCTTCCTTCGGTGTGGAGTTCTGTTTATTCGCGTCCGCTTCAATCAAACTGGCGTCGGCAGCAAGACGTTGGCCGCTGACCAAGCCATCCGCGATGCACCGTGCAACAGTCTTTTCGAATAGATGCCGCAGCAGCGCGCTCTCACGAAAACGGCCATGGCGGTTCTTGGAAAATGTAGAATGGTTCGGCACCGGATCAGATAAATCGAGGCGACAGAACCAACGATAGGCGAGGTTCAGATGCACCTCTTCGCACAACCGGCGCTCTGATCTGATACCGAAGCAATAGCCAACCAGCAGCATCCGGATCAGCAGTTCCGGATCAATCGACGGGCGACCTGTATGGCTGTAAAACTCAGCTAGGTATTGTCGAATGTCATCCAGATCGACGAACCGATCAATCGACCGCAGCAGATGATCTTGCGGGACATGCTCTTCCAGAGAAAACTCATAAAACAGTGCCGCCTGTGCTTCCTGCTTCGGTCCCATCATCGCCAAATCTCCCGCTACCGTAGACAAATTGAATCAGTCACAGGTCCTCAAATCAAGAAGAGTTTTTCAACAGAATTCGCCAATGCTGCTTCTCGCTGCGATTGCAGCCAATCACAAGCAGTCCTTGGAGTTAGTCCCAGCGCGGGTCTACTTTTCCTGCGCCATCAAATAAGGCCGCGTCAAGTTGTAGCTCTGAAGACCACAGGAAGCGGAGAACGGACACAAAGCTCTTACAATGTCCAAAAGTACCGCGCCCAAGCCGACCAAGAATCGTCATCAAAACGCGCGCAACAGTGTAGGGAACAGAACAAGACCAGAACGTGAAAGTGCCAAACAAAGTGCCAAACAGCTACATTTTGGCAGTTCATCAACGTTTAAGCGTCTGGGAAAGTTCAATAAAATCAAGGTGGTGCGGGTGAAGGGACTCGAACCCCCACGCCATAGGCGCCAGAACCTAAATCTGGTGCGTCTACCAATTCCGCCACACCCGCATTGCGTGCCTCATAGCAAAGGCAAATGACCAGCGCCAGACGTAAAATGCATCAAATATGTTTGAAAGCGCGATTTTGTGAAAAATCCTCCAAAACCACACACGCATAGCCCATGGCGGTGCGAGGATCGTTGTGAAATGCGCGCAGTGATTGGCAGAAGTTGGAAAAGATTACAGCGTGAAACCATTACAAACCAAGCGTCTTGAACACCTTGGGTAATGCGTCGGGCAGGTCCTCTGCAATAAGTCCCGCTCCAAAGCTCAGCGCACATTCGGTGTGCAAGTAGGCGGCAGTGTCAGCGGCATCATGCGGTGCAAATCCACGCGCCATCAGCCCCGTGATGAAACCAGCTAAAACGTCGCCTGCCCCAGCCGTCGCAAGCCACGGTGCGGAACGCACATAGAGTGACGCGTTGATCGACGCTCTCCCCTCGGGACTTGCGATGACTGTATCGGGGCCTTTGAACAGGACCGTGCAGCCCGCGCGTTTCGCAGCGTCGCGTGTGGCGTCGACTTTTGAATAGGCGGGGCCTGTCGCGGCTGGGGCGTCGAGTTTGGCGGCAATGTCTGGAAACAGGCGCTTGAATTCGCCGACATGGGGCGTGAGCACGCAATTTGCGTGCAGTTTGGCAAAGATGCCCGCATCTCGAGACAAGAGTGTGAGAGCATCGGCATCTAGCACGGTGCGTCGACCCGCGCCCAATGCCACCTCGACCAGCTTGGCGGCGCGCGCATCCAGACCAAGCGCGGGACCGAGGCAGAGCACGTTGATGCGCGCATCTCGCAAGGCGCGCCTAAGCGCCTGCGGACCATCGACCTCAGCGAGCATAATCGCGGTGAGTTGCATGGCATTTTCAAGCATGGCGGATTTTGGCGAGCCGACAGTGACCACCCCTGCCCCGATCCGCAAAGCCCCGCGAGCCGCCAGACGCGCAGCACCTGTTTGACCCGCAGGACCAGAGAGAACAAGCGCGTGACCGTGAGAGAATTTGTGGGAATCTGCGCGCTTTGCAAGGCCAAGATGATGGCCGGTCTTTAATTTAACCACATCGTTTGGCGGTATATGCGGGTGAGACCAGTTCTCAAGACCGATATCCGCGACGACCGTTTTTTGTGCCCCAATTGGGCCTTGGGCAAGCACATGCCCAAGCTTCATCCGATGAAAGCTCACCGTTAAGTTGGCCCTGACACATTGATCTAATGAGGTACCCGTGCGTCCTAAATACACCCCACTGTCTGCGCAAATGCCCGATGGGATATCGACCGACACGACTTTTGGTCGGTTGCCATGAAACGATCCAGCTTGCCAAGAATTCAGTTTGCTCTGCACGCGCGCAAGGCTAAAAAATGGACGCGTCAGGCCCGTGCCAAAGATGGCATCCACGGCCAAAGCTGTTTCAGGATTATTTTCTGCGTAGCTGTCAATCACGTCTTCTGTCAGTGCTTCAACCTTACCCAATTCACACCAGCGCTCATAGTTTGTGCGCGCGTCTGGGGGCAGCTTGTCAGGATCACCGTAGAGAAAAACATCCACATCCCAGCCTTGGTGCTTGAGCAATCGCGCGATGACGAAACCATCGCCACCATTGTTGCCGGGACCGCACAGAACGACGGCTTTGTGGGATGTTGCTGCCAATGTGGGCCATTCTTGAAAAACGGCCCCCACCACGCCATGACCCGCGCGCTCCATTAATTCTAGGCCCGTGACCGTTCCCGAGGCGATGACCGCCTGCTCAATGGCGCGCATTTGTGCAGATGTCAGAAGTTCGGTCATAAAATACTCATATAGTTTTCATTTCGCACATTAAACGATCACTTCGCCTAAATATTATGCAAATTGGTGTAAATTCAAGGAGCAGATATTCATGTCTGAGTGTAGTCGATTGTGACCCCAATTGAGAAGTGATCTGACACATATGAACGAATTTAAGGGAGTCTAAGGTCCATGAAAAAGATCGAAGCGATCATCAAGCCTTTCAAACTCGACGAAGTGAAAGAAGCGCTGCAAGACATCGGCGTCCAAGGTCTTTCTGTTGTCGAGGTCAAAGGTTTTGGGCGCCAAAAAGGCCACACAGAATTGTACCGCGGTGCGGAATACGTTGTGGACTTCCTGCCCAAGGTTAAAATCGAGGTCGTTTTGTCTGACGACCAAGTTGACGGCGCTATTGAGGCGATCGTGTCAGCTGCGAAAACAGACAAAATCGGCGATGGTAAGATTTTCGTGTCGCCTGTCGAACAGGCCATTCGTATTCGTACTGGTGAGTCTGGCGAAGACGCGCTGTAAGCATAGAGCGGCTTCATTTGAGGCTGTTTTTTCCAATCAATACACAATTTTAAGGGGATAAGGTCACCATGAGCATCGCAAACGTTCTTAAGACCATCAAAGACGAAGAAGTTCAGTACGTGGACGTTCGTTTCACCGACCCACGCGGCAAGTTGCAGCACGTCACATTGCGCTACACGGAAGTTGACGCTGACTTCCTTGAAGAAGGCTTTATGTTTGACGGCTCTTCCATCGCTGGCTGGAAATCCATCGACAAATCCGACATGAAATTGATCCCAGACACTGAATCAATTTACATCGACCCTTTCTACGCGGAAAAAACACTGTGTATTCACTGTTCCGTTGTTGAGCCTGACACACGTGAGCCATATGAGCGTGACCCACGCTCTGTTGCATCCAAAGCCGAAGCTTACCTCAAAGCATCTGGCATCGGTGATACAGCATACTTTGGCCCAGAAGCTGAGTTTTTCTTGTTCGACGATGTGCGTTTCCAAGTGTCCATGAACAAAGTTTCTTACCAAGTCGACGCGCTCGACGGTGCATGGAACTCTGACACAGAATACGAAATGGGCAACACTGGCCACCGTCCTGGCATCAAAGGCGGGTACTTCCCAGTCAACCCAATCGATGACGCACAAGATATTCGCGGTGAAATGCTGACAACAATGGCCAACATGGGCATGAAAGTCGACAAACACCACCACGAGGTTGCATCTTGTCAGCACGAGCTTGGTTTGATCTTTGGCACGCTTACAAAGCAAGCTGATGACATCCAAAAATACAAATACGTTGTACACAACGTAGCGCAAGCTTACGGCAAATCTGCGACATTCATGCCAAAGCCAATCGCTGGTGACAACGGCACAGGCATGCACGTGAACATGTCCATCTGGAAAGATGGCAAGCCATTGTTCGCAGGCGACAAATATGCTGATCTGTCTCAAGAAGCGCTGTACTTTATCGGCGGTATCTTGAAGCACGCGAAAGCACTGAACGCGATCACAAACCCATCAACAAACTCTTACAAGCGTTTGATCCCTGGTTTTGAGGCCCCTGTTTTGCGCGCCTATTCTGCGTCAAACCGCTCTGGCTGTGTCCGTATCCCGTTCTCAGAATCTCCCAAAGCAAAACGCGTTGAAGCACGTTTCCCTGATCCAGCAGCCAACCCATACTTGTGCTTCGCAGCCTTGTTGATGGCTGGCCTTGACGGCATCAAAAACAAAATCGATCCGGGCCCCGCGTCTGACAAAGATCTCTACGACCTTCCAGCGGAAGAACTCGCAGCGATCCCAACAGTTTGTGGGTCTTTGCGCGAAGCTTTGGACGCACTTGCAGCAGACATGGACTTCCTCACAGCGGGCGACGTGTTCACAAAAGACCAACTTCAGGGCTACATGGATTTGAAATGGGAAGAAGTGTACGCTTACGAGCACACACCACACCCAATGGAATACAAAATGTACTACTCCTGCTAATCGCTGGAACAGTCACAAATTTTGGAACGGGCGCCTCAAAAGGGCGCCCTTTTCTTTTGGGTAAATGGCTTTTTAGATAGATGGACACAAAGCGATCCCGACAGGGCGCGGCTGACGTTTCAACCCAACGCTTTTTGCGCCAAATCTGATAGCCTGCGCGCGGCCTCTTTCACGCAGGTTATATCCGCCTCATCCCAGCGGCGCGCATGTTGATGCACTGCGGAAATGCCTCCAACAGCCGCCTGCCCCACATGAAATGGAACCCCGATATAGGCCATGATGCCCATCTCACGCACCGCACCAGATTTGGCCAACAAAGGATGAGATAACGTGTCATCACACACCAACATGCGGTCCATATCCGTCACCAGATGACCGATGGTATGGCGTGGCTGTAACACGCGATCCAAAGGCCGTTGCACGGGTTTTCCACTGTGCGCAACAATATGTAGACCGCCCGGTTTTGACACCCAAACGACAACACCAGACGATTGCACAGCGTCTCGTACAGCACCAACAAGCGCCACGACGTCTGGATCATTCACTTCAAACATAGGCACCTCATACTTTGACATCGATTAATATCATATTTCGATATTTTTTTCACACCAAAACACACATCAAAGCCAAGAAAAGCGTGCCGCTCTTGCCCCCACCCGCTGTTCGTTCTAAAGACGCGACAACTCCTAATCAGATACAGAAGGGCATACCTATGATCCCCCGTTACTCCCGCAAAGAGATGGTCGACATCTGGGAACCCGCAACCAAATTCAAAATCTGGTACGAAATCGAAGCGCACGCCTGTGATGCGATGGCTGATCTGGGTGTCATCCCACGTGAAAACGCCGACGCTGTTTGGAAAGCCAAAGATGTCGAATTCGACGTCGCACGTATCGATGAAATCGAAGCTGTCACCAAACACGATGTGATCGCATTCTTGACGCACCTCGCAGAACATGTCGGCTCTGACGAAGCACGTTTTGTGCACCAAGGCATGACCTCTTCTGACGTTCTTGATACATGTCTCAACGTGCAGCTTGTGCGCGCATCAGACATCTTGATCAAAGATCTGGAAAACCTACTGGCCGCGTTGAAAAAACGCGCGCTTGAGCACAAAAACACCGTACGTGTCGGTCGCTCACACGGCATCCACGCGGAACCCACAACAATGGGCCTGACGTTTGCACGTTTCTATGCTGAAATGGACCGCAACTTGGCACGCCTCAAAGCGGCCCGTTCCGAAATCAGCACGGGTGCTATTTCTGGCGCGATCGGTACATTCGCCAACGTTGATCCGCGTGTTGAAGAACACGTATGTGAAAAACTCGGCCTCACACCAGAACCGATTTCCACACAAGTGATCCCGCGTGATCGCCACGCCATGTTCTTTGCTGTGCTTGGCGTGATTGCGTCTTCGATGGAAAACATCGTGATCGAAATCCGTCATATGCAACGCACAGAAGTGCTTGAAGGTGCGGAATTCTTCTCAATGGGTCAAAAAGGCTCGTCCGCGATGCCGCACAAAAAGAACCCTATCCTGACCGAGAACCTCACAGGTCTTGCGCGTCTCGTGCGCATGACTGTGATCCCTGCGATGGAAAACGTGGCCTTGTGGCACGAGCGCGATATCTCGCACTCCTCCGTTGAACGCACCATCGCGCCAGATGCCACGATCACGCTGGATTTCGCGCTCAACCGCCTGACAGGTGTGATCGACAAGATGTTGATCTTCCCACAAAACATGCTCGACAACATGAACAAATTCCCTGGATTGGTCATGTCGCAGCGCGTGCTTTTGGCGCTCACTCAAGCGGGCACAAGCCGCGAAGCTGCTTATTCTATGGTGCAACGCAACGCTTTGAAAGTCTGGGAAGAACGCCTTGATTTCCAAGAGCTTTTGCTCGCGGACAAAGAAGTCGTCGCAGCATTGGGCGAAGATGGCATCCGTGAAAAATTCGACATGGAATACCACACCAAACACGTGGACACGATTTTCAAACGCGTCTTTGGCTAAGCCCCTTCGGGACTGCCCTTGGCTTTTGAGACCAGTCACAACCAACGCCCGCCTCGGTTTTTCCGGCGCGGGCGTTTTTCTTTTCAATTCATCTAAAATTTAATGCAATTTCAGCAGGCTGGTAGCTTTGCGTTAAGGTTGATCGTGCAGGTTGGTCCCAAGATAAAACTAGGACGAGGCACAGGCGTGGACGGACTTCCTCAAGATTTTGGCGACATGGGCGCCCTGCCCGACCTTGGCTCATTCGGTGACACAAATGATATGGGCGATTTTGGCGGCTTTGATATGCCAGAAACCATCACCCGTATGCCCGTGGCGCTTTCCAAAAAAGCAAAAGCGGCCGTCATCGTGCGCCTGTTGTCCACCGAAGATGTCAAATTACCACTCTCGACCTTTCCAGAATCCATGCAGGTCGATCTGGCACACCAAATGACCGAGTTGCGCTATATCGACAAAGATACACTGGCAAGCGTCGTCGAAGAATTCCTCGCCGAACTCGAAGCCATCGGCCTGTCCTTTCCTGGCGGGCTTGAGGGCGCTTTAAACGTGCTTGAGGGCACGATTTCCGCGTCTACATCCGCCAAATTGCGCAAAAATGCCGGCTTCTCTTTGACCGGCGATCCGTGGGAACGCATCGCAGATTTAGAACCCGCACGCGTCCTTCCTATTCTCGAAGCGGAAAGTATCGAAGTGGGCGCCGTTTTACTGTCCAAATTAAAAGTCTCAAAATCGGCGCAACTGTTATCAATGCTGCCCGGCGATCGCGCCCGTCGAATTGCTTATGCTATTTCGCTCACATCGGCCATTGCACCAGACGTTGTTCAGCGTATCGGCATTTCCATCGCCGCGAAACTTGATGCACAACCCGCCAAAGCCTTTAAAGACGCACCAACCGAACGCGTCGGTGCAATTTTGAATTTCTCCGCTTCATCAACCCGCGACGGTGTCCTCGAGGGACTGGATGAGACCGACAAAGAATTCGCCGAAGAAGTGCGCAAAAATATCTTCACCTTTGCCAATATCGCAACGCGTGTGGATGGCCGTGATATCTCAAAAGTTGTCCGTGGCGTCGAACAAGATATGTTGATCAAAGCGCTTGCAGGGGCCACCGGCAATGCAGCCGTATCAACCGAATTCATCTTAACCAACATGTCCAAACGCATGGCAGACGGCATGCGCGAAGAGATGGAAGCGCTCGGCAAAGTCAAAGAATCTGACGCAGAAGAAGCAATGAGCGCAGTCGTGGCAGGCGTTCGAGAACTTGAATCCGCTGGCGAAATCTTCTTACTGACCGGCGACGAATAACCCCTGTGCGCGGTTGCACTTTGATCCATATGGACCCGCCCGTCGCTGTCTCGTACTGTGATAGTTATGGTATGGTTTTCGCGTCAGTCCGCCGCTTCGCAGGGCATTCTTTTTGTCATGATGTCTGTGAGTTTTTTCTCACTCATGGATGCTATGGCCAAACAACTCGGCACTCAGGTGAACGTCAGTCAAGTGCTTTGGGCGCGCTATTTTGGACAGCTGGTGATCGTTTTGATCATTTGCGGCAAGCGCACGTTGCCTTTGCTCAGAACGCCACATCTGGGACTACAGGTTTTTCGGGCGACAATGCAATTGGGGGCCGCGACATGTTTTTTTATCGCGCTCAAGCACCAAGGCCTTGCTGAAGCCACAACCGTTGCCGATCTGGCACCAGTTTTTATCACACTTGCGGCAGCTTTGGTGTTGGGTGAAAAAATTGGCGTGCGACGTATTTTAGGTGTGCTTGCTGCACTGGTCGGTGCGCTGATCATCATTCGCCCTGGCTCTGACGTTTTTGCGCTCAGTTCACTTTGGCCGCTCGGCACTGCAGCTTGTATTGCAGCCTTTTCAATCACAACCCGCCACATAGGCAAAACGGAATCGCCGCTCACCGCGCTGCTGTATTCCGCTTTGATTTGCTCTGCTATCATGAGTTTGATTGCGCCAATGGCTTGGACACAACCCAATACGTCGGGCACAGTGATGATGATCGGGGTGGGCGTGATTGGCACGCTGGGGCAATTGATGATGATCAAAGCTTATGCCAGAGCGCCCGCATCCATCGTCGCCCCCTTTACTTATGCTGGGCTCATCACGGCAACGCTATGGGGTGTTTTGTTCTTTGATCAGTGGCCCGATATGTGGACCTGCATCGGCGCACTTGTGATCGTAACGGCGGGACTTTATGTCTGGCATAGGGAAGTGCGCGCACGCCCCCGCCGAACCTAACTTTTGATCGGCGCAAATCGACACACTGGACATAGATATGAAAATCAAACGCGGCGACATAGAAGGCAGCTTGAGCGATTATATTCAAAGCCTTGCGCTGCGCGGACTTTTCGGCACGATGAGGCTTTTGCCGTTCTCTCTACGTCTCAAACTCGTTGGGTTTGTGGTCTCGCGGATCATTTCGCCTTTGGCGGGCTATGGCGAGCGCGTGCGCGAGAATCTAGCTTTGGTCATGCCAGACTTACCCGAAAAAGAAATCAAACGGCTGATGCGCAGCGTGCCAGCAAGTGTTGGACGCACCTTTGCTGAAATTTATTCGGGCGCAGATTTCAAAGCCCATGCAAAAAATGCCAAGATCACAGGTGCAGGAATCAAAGACCTTGAGCAAGCAAAAGAACGCGGACAAGGCGTGATTTTCGTATCAGGGCACTTTGGCAATTATGATGTACCGCGCGCGGTATTATCTGAGCGTGGATTTAAGATGGGTGCGCTTTACAAGCCTTTCACAAACCCGTTTTTCAATGCCTACAATTGCAAAGCGATTTCTGAAATTTCCGAACCTATCTTTGCTTCCAAAGACCGGTCTGATTTGGCGAAAATGCTACGGTTTTTGAAATCCGGTGGAATGATGGGCATATTGATCGACATTCATACCAGTGGTGCACCGCATCTGGACTTTTTTGGCAAACAAGCTGCGACAGCAACATCAGCTGCAGATATGGCCCTAAAATATGGATTGGCATTGGTGCCCGTCTACGGCATCCGTCACAGTGATCACGGGGACTATGAGTTGGTGATTGAGCCACCGATCCCGCACAGCACCGCAATTGAAATGACACAGGCATTGAACGATTCGATTGAACGCCAAGCCCGTGCCTATATGGATCAGTATTTTTGGGTGCATCGGCGTTGGAAAGCCGAAACACGAAACCGGTCAAACCAGTAAACTGAAATCACAGCCGCTATAGAATAGCGTCTGCGACCAAGCCGACGGTGATCGCACCAATCGCTTCATTCGTATTTGGGTCTGTGAGGGTGACGGACACCTGCACTTGATACAAGCCAGTAGACGAATCAACTTCTAGATCCGAAATATGCATCGCCCCCACACCTTTGACGAAGGTTTCGGAATGCTTGGGTTCATCACCTTGCCAATAGTCCGAGGTTGCAGAGGACGCCGCAACATTTAGACCTTTGGCATCCATGACAAAAATCTCAGTGATGGAACCGCCAGCCTCGGCCACACGGTGACGCAAGAAATCGGCAGCGTCACTTTTCAACACGCCATCCACAAGCGGGTGCGTATCGGTTTCAACCTCAGCGCGCCACTGTTTGTCTTGTGCAATCACGTCATCATTGGTCAGATCTTTGTGCATCACATTGCGCACACGCACAGCGCTGAGCAGGGCTTCGTCCGAAACCCATGGTTCAATTTGTTGTTCGAAGTAGGCCTTGATGATGACTTCATTGTCATTGGCATGCGCAGCACCCAAGGGGGAAAGCATGAGCAGGCTTACGAGAAGATTTTTAAGTTTCATGTCGGTATCCTTATAAACACAAGGCAACATTTCCACCAAAACCTGAAAGAATTGTTTAACGGTGCTCAATTCTTGCGCAAAACGCACCGTTAAAGTGACCTATGGTAAATTTGGGATTAATCAATCCGAACCGCAGCAACAATATGACCAGGCAATTGGTTCACATCTTGCTGAAGGATAACCGCCACAGGATCAGCCGTTATTGTCGGCACATCAACCTGCAAAGGGGCCACGCCATCCCAATCTGCGACATAATTCCATGAGGTCACAACATTAGCGTAATCTATTGTTTTACCAGCGTTTTCACCCATACGGATCGTCACCTTTTCCAAGGGCCGAAACTGAACAACTTGCACACGCATCGCGGGGGGAAGCGGCCCTAGCGGCACCATAGAAATGGTCAGGGCATCCTCAATACGCGTCGCTGAAAGGGCGACAGACGTAGGTCCTGCTTTGCTACGATGATCCATGATGAGGTCGGCCAATTCCATCGGCTTAAACCCAACGATATGATCGACACCGCTGACAATCATCTGAGGCGTGTAAATCGTGCGATGCCCCGCAGCACGCGCATAGGCACGTTGGCGCAGGGTGAATTTAGGGTCCGCAAAGACGTCTTTCCAGCCAATGTAATCCCAGTAATCCACATGGAGCGCGAGAGCGATCACATCATCTCGCTTTGCCACTTTGGAAAATAAAGCATCCGCAGGTGGGCACGACGAGCACCCTTGTGAGGTGAACAATTCCACCACAACAGCCGGACGAGACACAGCATCTTGCGCCGAGCTTGATAAGGGCACAAGGCTAAGCCCTGCCCCCAGTGCCGTAGCCGCAACAAAACCAAGCGCACGCGCTATAGGGTTTCGGTGTGAATGATGTGGCAAGGCGTGTCTCATACGAGCTCCAGATTGCAATGAACGTGTTCTACCCTGTCCAAGCTGCTGTGACCAATCAAGCAATTGCGAGAAAGCGTTACAGAAAACCAACCAGTGCGTGATCATTGACGCACCGAAGTGCGTATTCTTGGCGATGTGCGGCATGAAACCGAGTCAATCATACCTGACTAAAATACTAATTTCATCAATTGTGTACAATGGCATACAAATTGAACGGAAAGCCTCTTGATTGGACGCGACAGATGGGCCAAAAGCAAGCAAGCCAACCTTTTCATGCATCAAGGGAGCCACCCCATGACAGTTGTTGTCGGACATGACACCGCAAAAACACGCCGTACGCTCGACGTAAACGGCAAAAAAATCGCCTACTATTCCATTCAAGCCGCGACAGACGCAGGCCTTGGTGACTTCACCAAATTGCCAGCCGCTTTGAAAGTTGTTCTTGAAAACATCTTGCGCTTTGAAGATGGCGGGTTTTCCGTTTCTACAGACGACATCAAAGCCTTTTCGGAATGGGCTGACAAAGGCGGCAACAATCCCCGCGAAATCGCTTACCGCCCTGCTCGTGTTTTGATGCAGGATTTCACCGGCGTTCCTGCCGTTGTTGATTTGGCTGCGATGCGTGACGGGATCAAATCTTTAGGCGGCAGCGCTGCAAAGATTAACCCACTTGTGCCAGTTGATCTGGTGATCGACCACTCTGTGATGATCGACGAATTTGGCAACCCACGTGCGTTCCAAATGAACGTTGACCGCGAATATGAGCGCAACATGGAACGCTACCAGTTCCTTAAATGGGGTCAGACTGCGTTTGAAAACTTCCGTGTTGTGCCTCCGGGCACAGGCATTTGTCACCAAGTGAACGTGGAATACCTCGCGCAAACTGTATGGTCCGACAAAGATCAAAACGGCGAAGACGTGGCCTACCCTGACACGCTCGTTGGTACAGATTCCCACACAACTATGGTCAACGGTTTGGCTGTTTTGGGTTGGGGCGTTGGTGGGATTGAGGCCGAAGCCGCGATGCTTGGTCAGCCGATCTCTATGTTGATCCCAGAAGTTGTTGGGTTCAAGCTGACAGGCGCAATGGTTGAGGGCACAACAGCCACCGACCTCGTGCTGAAAGTTGTTGAAATGCTGCGCGCCCACGGCGTGGTTGGCAAATTCGTTGAATTCTACGGCGAAGGTTTGGACAAACTGCCACTCGCAGATCGTTCAACCATCGCCAACATGGCACCAGAATACGGCGCGACATGTGGGTTCTTCCCAATCGATAACGAAACAATCCGTTACCTGAAACAAACCGGCCGTGACGAAGACCGCGTTGCTTTGGTTGAAGCTTACGCCAAAGAAAACGGTTTCTGGCGCGGTGATGATTACGCACCTGTGTACTCATCTACTTTGTCTCTCGATATGGGTGAAATCGTTCCTGCGATCTCTGGTCCAAAACGCCCACAAGACTATGTGGCATTGACCGCTTCCAAAGCTGCATTTGCACATGAAATGGAAGACACATTCAAACGTGAGCAAGGCAAAGAAGTTGCTGTTGCTGGCGAAGATTACACCATGTCTTCAGGCAAGGTTGTGATCGCATCCATCACATCTTGTACAAACACATCAAACCCTTACGTTATGATCGGTGCTGGTCTAGTGGCCCGCAAAGCGCGCGCTTTGGGTCTGAACCGCAAACCTTGGGTGAAAACATCTTTGGCCCCTGGTTCGCAAGTTGTGACAGAATACTTGGAGGCCGCAGGCCTGCAAGAAGACCTAGATGCCATCGGTTTCAACCTTGTTGGTTACGGCTGTACGACATGTATCGGTAACTCTGGTCCAATCCAAAAAGAACTGTCAGATGCCATCGCCGAAGGCGATCTTGTGGCAACGGCTGTTCTGTCTGGTAACCGTAACTTTGAAGGCCGTATCAGCCCCGATGTGCGCGCCAACTACCTTGCGTCTCCGCCCCTCGTGGTGGCTTACGCTTTGGCGGGTGACATGAACATCGACCTGACAACTGAGCCTTTGGGCACAGATAAAGACGGCAACGATGTATACCTCAAAGATATCTGGCCCACCAATGCGGAAATTTCTGAACTTGTTGAAAGAACAGTGACACGCGAAGCCTTCCTTAAGAAATACGCCGACGTGTTCAAGGGCGATGAGAAATGGCAAGCGGTCGAAGTATCTGGCGGCGAAACATACGATTGGCCAGCAGAGTCCACCTACATCCAAAACCCACCTTACTTCCAAGGCATGGCAGCGGGCAAAGGCACGATCAAAAACGTTGAAGGCGCCAAAGTTTTGGCCATCTTGGGTGACATGGTCACAACCGACCACATTTCCCCTGCGGGCGGTTTCGCGCAATCCACACCAGCTGGCAAACTCTTGCTGGAAAAAGGCGTGGCAGTGCGTGAATTCAACTCCTACGGCTCACGTCGTGGCAACCACGAGATCATGATGCGCGGCACATTCGCCAACATTCGCATCAAAAACGAAATGCTCGATGGTGTTGAAGGCGGCTACACAAAAGGCCCAGATGGCGCACAAGCCTCAATCTACGATGCGTCTATGGCGTACCAAGCCGAAGGCACACCATTGGTTGTGTTTGCTGGCGAACAATACGGTGCAGGGTCTTCACGTGACTGGGCAGCCAAAGGCACAGCCCTTTTGGGTGTCAAAGCCGTGATCGCGCAAAGCTTTGAGCGTATTCACCGGTCCAACTTGGTCGGCATGGGCGTTGTTCCTTTCGAATTCACTGGCGGCGACAACCGCAAATCTTTGGGTTTGACAGGCGATGAGACTGTAACAATCCTTGGCCTTGATAGCGTTTCCCCGCTGCAAGACCTGACAGCGAACATCACATACGCAGACGGCACGACAAAAGACATCACAGTCAAATGTCGTATCGATACAGCGCCTGAGATTGAATACATCGAAAATGGCGGCGTTTTGCACTACGTGCTGCGCAATCTTGCCAAAGAAGCGTAAATAAAACGTTTCTTATTAAAGACGACAAAGGCCCTGCATCCACTGTGGGGCCTTTCTCTTTTGCTGGTTGAACTTAGCCCCTGCAACGCAGTGGCATACCCCCATTTTGTCTAAAATGGCTGCACATATTTTGAATGTTTCTTAATCTGGTTCTGCTTTGATAACGCGATACGTTGCCGGAGGTGAACCTAATGAGTCTGCAAAAAATTCTACCCGAAACGACAGAACACAAAATCGAAATTCCGAAACTCGTGAATATCCTCATCGTCGATGATCGTCGATTGGACCGCGCATGTCTCAGACGCATTTGCCATGCCCTCGATTTTGAGGTCAACGTCACCGAAGCAGGATCTTTGATAGAAATGAGCGCCGCACTTCGGCATTCTACATTTGATTTGGTTTTCCTAGATTTCCACATGCCAGACGGCAACGGCTTGCTGGCGATGAAAATTATTCAATTTGATATGCGTAACAAACATGCGGCGATTGTCATGGTCACCGGCGACTCTGATGCAGATATCGTAATCGGTGCCATGCAAAATGGGTGTCACGACTTTATCAACAAAGACGCTGTTTCAAGAGAATCCGTGCGACGTGCCACCCTGAATGCCTTGCAAAAAGTATCGCTCAACAATGGGTTAAAAACCCAAACTGCGATGCGTACAGATGTCGAATCTGTGTTGGATCATTTCACCCAACAATGCATCGAAGAATTTCACCCCATGCTGTTCAATATGCTGCGCCACGTGCGTAGTCTTCAAGCCGTCAAGCAGGACGAAGACAAATTCAAAGCAGCCATGCAGCAGATCGAAAACATTTGCGCCCGCCTGTTCGACTTTATGGACGACATCGAACATCAAGATCGCAAAGCTCATGCGTTCAAATACGCAAAGGTGGCTCCCAGTAATCCATCAACTCAACCAAAACCGGCAGAGCCAATCCCAATCAGGCCAAAACTTTTGGGGCACCACCCCAGCCAAGCCGCCGATTAAAAGGCGCTTTGCTATGTCACATGCATAACGTCACAAAGCGCCATGTAGACCAACCAAATAGGCCGACTGCTATATGGCCTTTTTCAAAGTTTCCATCCCACGCGCCTCAAACGCTTGGAGCGCCTCAAGATCCAGAGCGTCATTCACACGGTTGAACCAGCTTTTGACATTGTCAAAATCAGGCGTCAAATGCGGTGCCCATTGAAAAGCTGATGCTATAATGATGTCTGCAAGTGTTATTTTATCACCTAAAAAGAACTGCTTACCTCCCAATCCTTTGGTAAGACACTCCCCAACCTCCGTCATCGTACGAAAGGCGCCAATCATAGCAGGGTGACGGATTTCAGAAAAATGCGCCACCATCGCAGGTTCGACCACACCACCGTAATACATCATCCAAGACAGAAATGTGCCGCGGCCTTTTTCACCAACAGGGATGCTCAATGGTGCGCCATAAAGCTCGTCAAGATACATCATGATCGCAGCACTTTCGCGAATTTCTTCGCCTTCATCTGTGACCAAAAATGGTACTTTTCCTTCAGGGTGCGGGTTGTTTGGATCTGCACGCCCCGAGCCATCATTTCGAACAACGTCCACTATGACGACATTGACCTGATCCAACTTGCCCATAAGCAAAAGCTGCGCAATGACCCGTGAAGACCGAGTGTTTGGGGAATGATATAATGTTGGCATGGTATGACCTTTCAAGTTTGTCTTTTCGTGATGCGCCACATATGTCACCCTCTTCCTGACAATTCCTGTCAGTATGTATATGTGATATTTCGTCATGGCCAAATCAGATCGACTGTTCAGATTGCTTCACCTTATTCGCGGATTAACACCGCCCGTCACGGCTGCGCGTTTGGCAGCCGCGATGGAGGTCTCGGACCGCACGATATACCGCGACATCGATGCCTTGCGCGCGGCGGGGGCGCGGATCGAGGGCGAATCCGGACTTGGCTACACCATGACAGAAGACATCGCCCTGCCCCCGCAAACCTTTACACAAATCGAAATTGAGGCGCTCACTTTGGGTTTGTCTGATGTCAGCCAACGGGCTGATGCGGCACTGGCTGATGCAGCCAGTGCCGCGTTGACTAAAATACTGGCCACGTTGCCAGAACGCCAACAACGCCAAGCGGCCCATGCAGTCAATTTGGTGCATCGGTTTAACCGAGCAGAGACGCCGACCATTGATATGAACCTCTTGCGAGAATCGATGTGGGCCGAGGAAGCGTTGGATATAAAATATAAAGATATCAAGGATAGCGTAACAGACAGGCGGCTCTATCCTTTGGCGATTTCATATCATGATCGCGCAGTGATGCTATTGGCATGGTGCTGTGTGCGCCGTGATTTTCGGATGTTTCACGTTACACGAATTCAATCCTATGCCCGCGCCGGCGAGAGCTTTCGCCCTCGCCGTGTCGCGTTGTTGCGTGACTATCTTGCGGCGCTATATGCACGCGGCCAAGCCAGAGATTGCGACACATCTATTCCGCGGCAGCCTTTAGATTAACCCGATCAATCAAGTCTTTAGCGGTTTCAACCCGCTCAGAATAACGATCTGTCAGCGCAGGGCGCGAGCGTGCCATGTAGGTAAATTTGACCAATTCTTCCATCACATCCGTGATCCGCATCAAATAGGGCGACGGTTTCATTCGGCCCGCGTCATCAAATTCGTTCCACGCTTTGGCGATGGACGACTGATTGGGGATCGTAACCATCCGCATCCAACGGCCCAAAATACGCATCTGATTGACCGCATTAAAGCTTTGCGACCCACCGCAAACCTGCATCACCGCAAGCGTTTTGCCTTGGGTTGGGCGCACAGCCCCAAGCGAGAGAGGAATCCAATCGATCTGAGATTTCAAAATGCCCGTCATCGATCCGTGACGTTCGGGCGATGACCACACCATGCCCTCGGACCACTCGGCCAAGGCGCGTAGTTCGGCCACTTTGGGATGATCGGGCTCAACGGCATCGGGTAAAGGCAGGTCGCGAGGATCATAGATTTTCACCTCGCAGCCATACCATGTCAGCAAACGCGCGGATTCTTCTGCCGCTAAACGCGAAAATGATCGTTCGCGCAAAGACCCATACAAGATCAAAATACGCGGTGGGTGCCCGTCATCTTTGGCACTGGCATAATCGCGCCAATCAATTGGTTTGAGCAGAGTTTCATCAACAGCAGGCAAGGTATCCGTGGCGATGAATGTCATGGGGTCACCACTTCACCGTCTTCTTTGGTGTAGCTTTTGGGTGGGTTTTCCATGATCGAAAAGACTTTTTCAGAGGGGCGACACAGCGCCGTGCCTTTGGGCGTGATAACAAAAGGTCGATTGATCAAAATGGGGTCCTGCATCATCGCATCTAAAATCTGCGCTTCGGTCACCCCATCAGCCAAAAGCCCATGCTCTTTAGCCTCAGGTTGTTTGGCGCGTAAAGCTGTGTGCGCTGTTTCGCCTGCCGCGCTGATCATTGCACTCAATTCGGCGCGCGTTGGCGGTGTTTTGAGGTATTCAATCACCTCGATTTCAGCCCCAGAGGTTTGCAAGATGGCCAACGTGTTGCGCGAGGTGCCACATTTGGGATTGTGGTAAATTTTAATCATGATGTCAGATCCTTAGGCGTATTTTGCGAATTTGGGGGACAGCACGGCGCAAGCGTTTCAATCAATGAGGCACAGGCATCGGGGCGACCACCACAGCAATCTTCGAGTAGGAAATGCAGCAAGGCACTCAAGCCTTGCATGTCAGCGGTGTAAATAATGCTACGCCCGGCCCGAGTGCTAAAAATCAAACGCGCTTGTACCAAATGTGCGAGATTTTGCGAGGTTGTATTGGGTTTTGCCCCCAATGCCACTGCGATATCACCCGCTGCCATTCCAGTTGCGCCTGCCTTAATAAGCAAACGAAACGCATCAAGACGAAGCGGTTGACTGAGAGCAGCAAAGGCTGTGAGAGCTTGTGTTATGTCCATAATTCATGAAATATTGAAGTATAAATATGTAAGCAAGTCTAAAAATATGAAAACACAGTGTTTCTAAAAACAATCACGACATCTCAGACTATTTTAACATTGTTTGCCTATCCAAGGTGCATGATGAAATTTCTAACCTCACTCCCCTTACCCGTGACCGAGCTCATCATAGGCGCTGGCCTATTCGGAATATTGGTCCTAAACACCTGACCCCATTGTCATGCGCAGACCTGTGATTTAGCCTACGACAAACGTCATAGGGAGGACATCATGACAGAGCGCAAACAAGGTTTCGACACGCTGCAAATTCACGCAGGCACAGCCCCTGACCCCACTACAGGTGCGCGTCAGGTTCCGATTTATCAAACAACGGCATACGCGTTTCGCGATGCAGAACATGCAGCAAAACTGTTTAACCTCGAAGAAGTCGGGTATATTTATTCTCGTCTGACCAACCCCACTGTCGGCGCGTTGCAAAACCGTATTGCAGCGCTTGAGGGAGGGGTCGGTGCTGTCTGTTGCTCGTCAGGTCACGCGGCGCAAATCATGGCCCTGTTTCCCCTGATGCAGCCTGGCACAAATATTGTGGCCTCGACTCGCCTATACGGCGGTACATTGACGCAATTTAGCCAAACATTTAAACGCTTTGGCTGGTCTGCGACCTTTGTCGACTTTGATGATTTAGACGCTGTAAAAGCCGCGATTGACGACAACACGCGCGCGATTTTTTGTGAAACAATCGCCAACCCAGGCGGCTATATCACTGATCTCGACGCAGTGTCAGTCATCGCGAAAGACGCAGGCATCCCGCTGATCGTCGACAACACCACAGCCACCCCGTACCTGTGCCGCCCGTTTGACCATGGCGCGACTTTGGTGGTGCATTCGACCACCAAATACATGACAGGCAACGGCACGGTGACGGGCGGTTGTGTTGTAGATTCGGGTAATTTCGATTGGATGGCCTCTGATAAATTTCCATCCCTCAGCCAACCGGAACCTGCCTATCATGGCCTGTGTTTTGGCGCTGCTTTGGGACCTATGGCGTTCACATTCCACGGCATTGCCATTGGTCTGCGCGACCTCGGCATGACCATGAACCCACAAGGGGCGCATTACACTTTGATGGGGATCGAAACCCTGTCTTTGCGGATGCAACGCCATGTCGAAAACGCAGCTAAGGTGGCTGAATGGTTGGAAAAAGACGACCGCGTCGCGGCTGTAACTTATGCGGGATTGGCCTCGTCTCCCTATAAAGAGCGCATGAGCCGCATCTGCCCCAAAGGTGCTGGCGGCCTGTTCACTGTGGCACTTAAAGGCGGCTATGACGCTTGTGTCGCGACTGTCGATAAAATGGAATTGTTCAGCCATGTGGCAAACTTGGGCGACACGCGCAGCCTTGTGATCCACCCTGCATCCACAACGCACCGCCAGCTGTCTGAAGCCGAGCAAGTCAAAGCGGGCGCATCCCCCGATGTGTTGCGTCTGTCTATCGGGATTGAAGACGTGGCCGATATCATCGCTGATTTAGACCAAGCAATGTAATTGTGACGGTCAGACCAAGCAATGTAAATGCGACGGTCAGATCAAGCGGTTGCATGATATTATGCTGATATAAAACGACAAAACCCGCCCCAATGTTTGTGGGCGGGTTCTTTTGAGTATTTGGCCACAAAAGCCGTGATTGCTATTGAGCTGCGTTTTCGATCTCAGGCTTGATATATTTTTCCATGATTTCAACGGTAATCGGCCCCGCAAAACGATAGGTGATTTCACCATCGGCGTTCACCACATAGGTTTCAGGCACGCCGTAAAGGCCCCATTCCAGCGCCGTGCGCCCCGGCTCATCTGCGCCGACAGCCGAATATGGATTGCCCATTTCGGATAAAAATCCAAGCGCAGCATCCGCTTTGTCTTTATAATTGATCCCGTACACAGTGACGCCTTCGCCCGCCAGCGCTTCAAGCTGCGGATGCTCGGCGCGACACGGCGCACACCATGAAGCCCAGTAGTTGACCAGTTTCACGTCGCCCGTGCGCAGCATGTCGTCGCTCAACGGCGCAAGGTCGCCAAGCTGCGTGACATTTTCAATCGAAGGTGCCGCTTTGCCCGCTTTGGCCGAGGGCAATTGATTGGGATCATCGCGGTTCATACCGAATATAAACAAGCTCGCCAAACCTGCGAACATCAAAGGCGGCAGGGCCATCAACGGGGAAAACTTAGCCATTGGATTTACGACGCTCCTCAGCGGATTTAAGACGTTTTTTGATTTTTGCCGATTTGCGCAAAGACAGAATGATCAAGCCGCCAAGCAACACAAATGTAATGCCATAAGCGGCAAGCACATCGCTGGCGTATTTCCCAAGATCAGGCATCATCCTTGCACCCTCTCGCGCATTTCGATGGCATGCAAGCGGCGGGCACGGACTTCGGTGCGGGTGCGCAGTAAAACCAATGCGATAAACAGTAACACAAAGCCCGCAAGCGACACCAAAGCCGGATACCAAAACACGTCGGCAACGTTTTCTTGTTTGTCCAACGATAGAGATGCGCCTTGGTGCAGGCCTTGGTTCCAGAAATTCACCGCATAGCGTGACAGCACTGCAAACACGGACCCTACAAGGCACAAAACCGATGTCAAATCTGCTGCAGTGTCAGGGTCTTCAATCGCTTCCCAGAGCGCTAAGTATCCAGCATAAAACAAAAATAAAATCAAAAATGATGTTAATCGCGGATCCCATTCCCAATAGGTACCCCACATAGGTTTGCCCCAAATCGCGCCCGATGCCAGTGCAATCAGCGTCATCACCAGCCCGATAGGCGCTGCAGCTTTCGCGGCCAAAACAGACACGTGATGACGGCGCACCAACCAAATCAACGACGCAACCAGCATCATCAACCATGCGTTGATCGCGATCATTGCAGAGGGGACATGGATGTAGAAAATCTTGACTGTGGCCCCTTGGCGGTAGTCGTCAGGGACAAAGAAAAACCCCCAAACCAATCCCGCCACGAACAAAACAGCAGCAGCCACAGCAATCACCGGCAGGGCCTTATCGGTCCAAGCCATGAACTTGCGCGGATTTGCCCATTCCCAAATCGAGGCCATCTATTTCTCCCATTTTCGCGCCTACAGTACGTGCAAGCGCTGGTGATCTCAACTCAACAACGCGTCAACGTAACGCAATACGAATGGCTGCGGCTGCGGCAAAGGGCAGCATGGCAATCGCCCCTGCCGTGATCCCAGCTTGCATAAGCAAAGGCGTGGTCACTTCGAAACCCCGTGCGCCACGCCGCACCACTTCGGCCCCGAAAATCAGCGTTGGAATATACAGCGGCAACACCAAAAGACTCATCAACAATCCGCCCCGTTTCAGCCCCACAGTGATTGCAGCGCCAAAAGCACCGATGATTGACAGCGCTGGCGTGCCGATCAGCAAGGTGATGATCAGCCAACGATAGGCGTCAGTATCGAGGTGCAGCAGCACGCCCAAAAACGGTGCGGCAATGACCAATGGCAAACCCGTGGTGATCCAATGCGCCAGCGCTTTCATCGCCACCAATCCCTCTAAAGGGACAGGGGCCGTGGCGAGCAAATCAAGCGATCCGTCTTCATAATCAAGGGCAAAAATACGGTCGAGCGACAGCAGACATGCCAGCAAAGCCCCGACCCATAAGATGCCCGGAGCAATGGCTGCAAGGCGTTCTGAATTGGGCCCGACACCAAAGGGGACAAGCGTCACAAGGATCAAAAAGAACCCAAGACCAAGCCCAAATCCGCCGCCCGCGCGTAGGGCCAATGTCAAATCACGCAGTAAAAGCCGGATCATAAAAAGGCCTCATCAAAGGCACCTGTGGCTGTTTTTGGGTCTGCACGAAATGGCGTGACATCGAGCACCTGCGCTTGCAAACCAAGATCGATATGGGTGGCAACAATCATCGCACCACCAGTTTCAAGATGCGCCTGAACAGCTGCAGCAAACAAAGCCACAGAAGCCGTATCAAGCGACACAGTTGGTTCATCGAGCACCCAAACTGGCCGCCCCGTGACCAACAAACGCGCAAGACCCAAGCGGCGTTTTTGCCCTGCAGACAGATTGCCCGCAGGACGGTCCGCGAGAGGGTTCAGATCAAAAGCGGTCAAAGCCGCATCGATGCCCGACTGACCGTAAACACCGGCCCAAAACGTCAGATTTTCAGCGGCGGTCAACGTGGATTTCAACCCATCTGCATGCGCCCCATAAGCGACCGCATCGGGGGCGCAGATCACCTGCCCTGCCAATGCGGGTTGCAAGCCAGCGAGCGTGCGCAAAAGCGTTGTTTTACCCGCCCCATTGGGGCCACGCAAAATCAAAACCTGCCCTGAGGCGACAGAAAAATTCAGTCCCTCCAGCACAGGAACTCCGCCGCGCGCAACGCTCAGATCCGTAACAGATAAAATGCTCATGGCGTTGAGACTACTCGCATATGGCGCGACATCAAACGGGTAAGAGTGCCACAGCGACGCGCCGACCCTCTGAGGCCAAAATGTTATAGCTGCGGCAGGCTGTTGGGGTTGCCATCACCTCGGCTCCGATGCCGACAGCATCCAAAGCGCTGCGCAATGCGGGCGGCAAATAGGCCAGACCAGTACCGGTGCCAAACACGATAAAATCAACACGGGTTTCGAGCGCCAAAAGCGGGGCAACATCATCATAGCCGCCCCAAGCACGCGCCTCGGATTCCATCAAAATCATCGCACCGTTATGTAGTTGACCTTGGACACGAAAAAATCCGGGTCCATAGCTGTCGATGGGCACTGCGCCGTCGAATGCCATTTCGTTGATATGCATCACGCTCTCCCGCTGTTGATGTGTCGTGTCAGTATGCGCCCCAAGGCAAGCAGCGCGTTAAACCGCGCTGCCATCCGTTTGAATTCCAGGTGTCGGATCTTTCTTTTCCCAATCGCGTTTCACACCCAGCCACAGCAAGATGTTCGATGCGATAAAGACAGAAGACCACGTCCCCACGACCACGCCAAGCGTCATGGCAAAGACGAACCCGCGGATCACGTCCCCGCCCAAAACAAGCAGTGCGATCAAGGCAATCAATGTGGTGCCAGATGTCATGATTGTACGCGACAATGTTTCGTTGATCGACAGGTTCAAGACACCCGCAAGTTCGAGCTTTTTGAACTTACGCAGGTTTTCTCGCACACGGTCGAACACCACAACAGTGTCATTAAGCGAATAGCCCACGATGGTCAAAAGCGCCGCGATAATGGTCAGGTCGAACTGGATTTTAAAGATCGCAAAAATACCGATTGTGATGGCAACATCGTGCACCAAAGCAACCACTGCACCCAAAGCGAACTGCCATTCAAAGCGCAACCAGATGTAGAACAAAACCGCGCCGATCGCGGCCACAACAGCCAAGACAGCAGTTTTGATCAATTCCCCTGAAACCTTTGGTCCGACAGATTCCACAGACGGGAATGTAATTGTAGGATCAACAGTTTGCAGCGCCTCTTCGACAATGGCGATGGTTTCTGGTGTCACAGATGACACGTCATCTTGTGCTTCGATACGCACCATTGAGACGTGTTGATTTTCGTCAAAATTCGGATCAAACACTTCGGTGATCGACACATCACCAAGCCCCAAAGGTTCCATCGCGGCACGGTAATCGGCAACGCTGACGGCACTTTCAGACTGCGTACGAATGGTTGTGCCTCCGCGGAAATCGATGCCGAAATTCAACCCCAAAGCAAAGAAGGCAATAACAGCTGCGATCACAAAAGCGCCAGACAGGCCAAAGGTGTATTTCCCCGATTTAAAGAAATCGACGGTGGTGTTGTCGCGCACAAGCTTGATGCCTTTGAGCGTCCAGCCTTTACGGTTTTTACGGTGGTACCAAATCGCGACAATCGCGCGGGTCACATAGATCGCCGTGAACACCGATGTCAAAATGCCCAGAGCCAACGTCACGGCAAAGCCTTTTACGGGGCCAGAGCCCATGACGAACAAAATCGCAGCCGTGATAAAGGTGGTGATATTGGCGTCAACGATGGCGGACAGGGCTTTTTCATACCCCAACTCAATTGCACGCCCGACCCCTTTCGAGGTCTTCAATTCTTCGCGGATTCGCTCAAAGATCAACACGTTGGCGTCCACAGCCATGCCCACGGTCAACACGATCCCCGCGATACCGGGCAAGGTCAATGTCGCGCCGATGACAGACAAAAAGCCGAACAAGAGCGCCACGTTGATGATCAACGCGATGTTGGCAAAGATACCGAACAGCCCGTAAGCCAGCGCCATAAACACCAACACAGCCGCGAAAGCGATCATTGTTGCGATTTTACCTGCGGCGATGGAATCCGCGCCCAGTTCTGGGCCGATGGTGCGTTCTTCAAGGAAATTGATTTTGGCGGGCAACGCCCCTGCGCGCAGCAAAACTGACAGCTCAGTGGATTCTTCTACCGTGAAATTGCCCGAAATCTGACCAGACCCACCACGAATGGCCTCGTTGATGCGAGGGGCTGAAATCACTTCGTTATCAAGCACAATCGCAAAGGGCGCGCCGACGTTGGCAGCTGTGTAGTCACCAAATTTGCGTGCGCCAGTCGGGTTGAACCGGAACGTCACAGCAGGCGTACCATTTTGGTCAAACGCAGGTTGGCTGTCCGTCAGCTCATCCCCAGTGACAACAGGCGTGCTTTCCAAAATGTAGTACACGCCGTTGTCCGCAATATCAGGCGCGATAAAATTACGCGCGCCAGGGGCTTGGTTGGCGTTAGAGGTTTGGCCCACAACAGGATGGAATGTGAGTTTCGCCGTGGTGCCGATCAAAGATTTCAGCTCAGACGCTGATCCAATGCCGGGCACCTGAATAAGAATACGATTGTCGCCTTGGCGCTGGATCGTGGGTTCGCGTGTACCCACTTCATCGACGCGGCGGCGAATAATTTCAAGCGATTGCTGCATGGTACGCGTGTCTGTTGCGGCTTTTTCAGCTTCAGACAACTGCACCGTGATCACATCGTTTTTAGCGCTCACATCAATGTCATCTTGCCCAGCTGATGTCAAAGACACCACAGGCGTGCCCAAATCCCGCACCGTTTTCAGCGCAAGTTCCATCTGATCTGCGTTTGAGATTCGCACCCGCAACAGCCCGTCAGGCGCATCCACGCGGCGGATCGTGCCAACAGTGTCGCGTTCATCACGCAGCGCATCACGCACCGCTGGCCAATACCCGTCCATGCGTGCGGCATACACTTCGTCGACATTCACTTCCCCCAGCAAATGCGCCCCGCCACGCAGATCAAGGCCGAGATTGACAAGATTTTCCGCCATCCAAGTTGGCCAAGCGTCGCGTTCAAACGCCAGTTCTTGTGTTTCCCCCGATGTCTCAATCGCTGCGATCGCGTCATTGTGGCTTTCGACACGTCCGTAAAATGCGTTGGGCATCGCGGCGTAAAGGCCAAGGGCGACAAGGCCCCAAATGACGATCCGTTTCCAAAGGGGGAAGTTGAGCATGAGACTGCCTATCAGGAAGGGCGCGGGTGCGCGGGTTATTCGGTAAGGGTCGTAAACGACCAAAGGCCCGCCGATATGCGAGCCTTTGATTTAATTTTCAAACGCTTAGGATGCTGGCTCTGTTTTTGAAACAACATTGGCCAATGTGCCTTTAAGTACGCGGACTTTAACGCCCTCAGCCAATTCAACTTCCAATTCGCCGTCGTCTTTTACTTTGGTCACTTTGCCCAAAAGACCGCCAGCCGTCACAACTTGATCACCGCGACGCACCGCTTCGATCATTGCTTTGTGCTCTTTGGCTTTCTTTTGCTGTGGACGGATCATGAGGAAATACATGATCGCGAAAATCGCAATAAGCGGCGCGAATTGCATAATTGGGTTTGCGCCTGCGCCGCCTGCGGCCTGTGCGAATGCTGGAGATACGAACATGTTTTCGTCCTTTGTCTAAGCTGCGCGGGGTCTGTCCCGTCGCTGTAAATTTCGTCGCAAAAAGCGGTCTTCCGCCCTTCAAGTCGCGCGCACACTATGCGTCTGCGCGGGACTTGGCAAGCGGGCCTATCACCTGCTCAGCTTTGCCCCGTGCCCAAGATTAATCCCGTGACAAACGCGCGTTTCATGGATGATATAGGGAGGATTTTACGGAAATGAATTGAGTAGACTTAAAAATGTCTGAGAAAAACGAATTTGAACAGTTTTTGTCGCAGGTGGATGGGGTGGTGTTTCACCCCTTAACGCTGGGGTTTGTTGGTTTTGCTGTGCTTAGTTCGGTGATTGTCTTTGCGATGAACAACGCTAAACATGGAAAATCAAACCCACTCAAATTCTCAGAGACCCTTTGGCTCAACTACGTCTATTGGTTCGCGATCTTCTTTGCGCCGATCCTCGCGATCATCTTTGTATCTATTTTGGCGATGCTCACGCAGGTCGGTTTTCGAATTTTGTCAGGAAACACCATGCAAGGCGAAGCCGATAACCTGCGCTGGTATGTTTTATCATTTGTTGGGTTGCTCACAGCGCTAGGCGGTATCATTGGCACACCGCTCGCATTGATCCGTGTACATACGACAGAGCGGCAGACAAAGACGTCAGAACAAAACCTGTTAACCGACACCCTAAACAAAGCTATCGAAAATCTAGGAGCTTCCAAAGCGCATAAACGACAGGTTGGGGGAGGTACAATAGAGACAACAGTTCCAGCTTTGGAAAAGCGCATTGGCGCAATATTAGCTCTAGAACGTTTGGCATCGAACGACCTACAAATGCACATCGAAATAATGCGAATTATCACTGCATACCTTAGGACCGAAATCACAGAGTTTTCGCCCGCCAGTGATAAAAAGGAGAAGACAGAAACTGTTCCGCTGCGAGAAGACTTGAGCGTCGCATTGGCAGTACTATCCAGACGCGGCGAAGCACAGAGGCGATTGGAGAACCGTGAAGCATTTGTACTCGAGCTAGACAATACTTGCTTTGCAAACTTGCGGATATTGGACGTCAGCTTCGAGGGCATTTCTTTAAACAAATGCTTGTTTTCAAATTGCTACATAAGGAATGTGGAATTCTCTAATTGTAGCATTCATGTGGCCAATGCCTTTAACACTCGGCTTGAGCAATGCTCGTTCGAACAAACCGAACTCGTAAACACTAGATTTCAAAGCTGTAAGTTCTCCGATTGCGACTTGGGTGCAGCAGCAAACATAGGTGAATCTTCTTTCATCAAAGTTGACTTCCGTAATTGCTCAATCCCTAAACAGTTTTTGGATACTGGCTTTTGGAAAGAACTGACCAACTGCTGGTTTTATTCGTGTGACTTATCGAATCTAGATTTTGAAGAACCTGAAGACCTTGAAACGATTTGGGGCGATCAATTCACCTTACATCCTCAAACATATCAGGGATATGATCCGAGCTTAGACCTGGATACGGATTTTTTTGACGAAGAGCTCGTAAATATTCCGATGGAACGCCCAAAAAATTGGGAGCCTATTAGTCCACATGTACTCAATGATTTTAAAGAGCACTAATCGCAGGCAACAGAGAACTACAACTAGCACCCCTGCTTGATCCCATTCGCGCGCTATTGCATAAGCAGCACAACAGACATCCAATCCAAGGACTCCCCCGATGCATGACATCAAAGCCATTCGCGAAAATCCTGATGCTTTTGACGCGAGCCTTGCGCGCCGTGGGTTGGATGGGATGTCCTCAGACATTTTGGCCATCGATGCGGCCCGCCGTGCGATGATTGTTGCCGCCGAAGATGCCAAGGCAGCACAAAACAAAGCCTCTAAAGAGGTCGGCGCAGCCAAAGGCCGTGGCGATGAGGCAGAATTTGAACGCCTGCGCGCGCTTGTGGCCGAAAAAAAGGCCGAAGTCGCCCAGTTGAATGAAGACGCAAAAGCCAAAGATGCAGAGCTAAATGACGTCTTGGCCCGCATTCCAAACTTGCCAGCAGCCGACGCGCCCGATGGTAAATCCGAAGACGACAACGTCGAAGTCAAAACATGGGGCGATGTGCCGTCATTCGACTTTGACGCACGCGAACACTTTGAAATCACATCGGTCACAGCCTCAATGGATTTCGAAACGGGCGCGAAATTGTCAGGCACGCGCTTTGTTGTGCTCAAAGGCGGCGTGGCACGCATTCACCGCGCTTTGGCACAATTCATGATCGACACCCACGTCGATGAAAACGGCCTAACGGAAGTCAACACTCCCGTGATGGTGCGCGACGAAGCGATGTATGGCACTGATAAGTTACCGAAATTTGGCGAAGACAGCTACCAAACCACAAACGGCTGGTGGTTGATCCCGACCTCAGAAGTGCCTTTGACCTATTCCGTCGCGGGCGACGTTTTGGATGAAAGCGCTCTGCCGATCCGCATGACAGCGCATTCTTTGTGCTTCCGTTCAGAAGCGGGATCAGCGGGCCGCGACACGTCCGGCATGTTGCGCCAGCACCAGTTTGAAAAAGTCGAAATGGTATCCATCACGCACCCAAGCGCATCTGACGCGGAACAAGCGCGGATGTTGGGCTGTGCTGAGGGCATCTTGGAAAAGCTCGGAATCGCGTATCGCACGGTTGATTTGTGCACGGGCGACATCGGGTTCGGCGCGCGCCGCACATTCGATATCGAAGCATGGTTGCCGGGGCAAAATGCCTACCGCGAAATCTCAAGCGTTTCCACCACGGGCGACTTTCAGGCGCGCCGCATGAACGCACGGTTCAAGCCCGCTGACGGTGGCAAACCTGAGTTTGTGCACACGTTGAACGGTTCAGGTTTGGCAGTTGGCCGCACATTGATTGCGGTGCTGGAAAACGGTCAAAATGCCGATGGCACCGTGACCTTGCCAGCTGTGCTTGCGCCCTATTTGGGCGGCAAAACCACGCTCACGCTGGACGGCACACTCGCCTAAACGCGGGTCATATTAGAACGTTAGAACACCAAAAGCGGCGCGCTCTTATGAGTTGCGCCGCTTTTTTCACAATTACCTTGCATAAAACTGAGCCAAATGATCGCCTCAACCGTATCCAGTGAAAAGAAAGGACATTTCATGCGTCTCAAGGCCTTTTTCCTTGCTCTTGCCACCATCGCCTTTGCCGCGGGGCCGTTTTTGGTGCCGCAATTTGGTGGTTTCGATCCCGGTCTTTACCCCTATCCGCAAATTGACCCGCCTGTGCAGCCCGCGGGCTATGCCTTTGCAATTTGGGGCGTGATTTATCTATGGCTGTTGATCCATGCGAGCGTTGGGCTGCTCAAACGCAATGATGCCGACGACTGGGACCCGATGCGCGCGCCGCTGTTTGTGTCATTGCTTTTGGGCGCAGGGTGGTTGTCGGTGGCCGAAATATCACCTGTTTGGTCGCAGGTGATGATCTTTGCTATGCTGGCGACAGCCTTGGTCGCGATGCAACGCGCGCCCGTGTTGGACCCATGGTTGGCCCGCGCCCCCGTGGCGCTTTATGCGGGATGGCTGACGGCAGCCAGTTTTGCAGGGCTTGGATTGCTGGGCGCGGGTTACGGTATTGTTTTAGGCGAAGTCGGTTGGGCGTATTTGTGTTTGATCGGGGCCTTTGGCACGGCGCTTTATGGTTGTAAACTGCGCAGCGACGCGCCGTTTTATCCGCTTGGGGTAGCTTGGGCTTTGGTCGCTATAGCATTGAAAAACTGGGGAGATCACTGGGGGCTTGTCGCCCTTGCGGGGCTTGGCGTCTTTGTATTGGTGGTGATGAGTTTGCGTGCCTTTCGGGTTGAAGGCGATTTGACCCGCGACATTTAAACCGCATTTACGCCGCCGCGTTGCCTATGATTTCAAAAACAACGCGGCGGCGCGCGCCACTTCATCGACCTTGTCTGACATCGGCAAATGTTTGTCGTAGATGACTTGTAAAGGCACCCAAGCAGCATCCATCGCATCGTCATCCGCCACAGGCACGCCGCTGTCATAGCGGCACAAAACAGCCCCCAAAACAAAGTGATGCGTGACCGCGCCATCGGCGTCTCGGTGAATAAGTTCGGCCGTGTCCAACAGCGTCACAGCCGTGGCACGCACGCTGGTTTCTTCATGCAATTCACGCACTGCGGCCTCGGCAAAACTTTCGCCAAATTCCACATGCCCGCCCGCATACCCCCAAGTGCCCGCATCTGGCGGGTTCTTGCGTTGCACCAAAAGCGCCTGATCTTGATGGATCACGACCGCCAAAGCGCCAAGTTTGGGGACTTGCCCCATCACTCGGCCGCTTTGCGGGCTTTGATTTTATCCAACATCGGTTTCAGATAGCGCCCTGTGTGCGAGTCTGCGACTTCGGCCACCTGTTCGGGCGTGCCTGTCGCCACGATCATGCCACCGCCATCGCCGCCCTCTGGGCCGATGTCGATGATGTGGTCCGCTGTTTTGATCACATCCAAGTTATGTTCGATCACGATCATCGAATTGCCCTGATCCACCAACTCATGCAGCACTTCCAAAAGCTTTTTGACGTCTTCGAAATGCAGGCCTGTTGTTGGCTCATCAAGGATATACAGCGTGCGCCCAGTTGAGCGTTTGGCGAGCTCTTTTGACAGTTTCACCCGCTGCGCTTCGCCGCCCGAAAGCGTCGTCGCCTGTTGCCCCACTTTGATGTACCCAAGCCCCACGCGCATCAACGCATCCATCTTGTCGCGGATGCTTGGCACGGCTTTGAAAAACTCTTGCGCGTCTTCGACAGTCATATCCAAAACATCGGCTATGCTCTTGCCCTTAAACTGAACTTCCAAAGTTTCACGGTTATAACGTGCGCCTTTGCAGGTCTCACACTCGACGTAAACATCGGGCAAAAAGTGCATTTCGATCTTGATCACGCCATCGCCTTGGCACGCCTCACACCGCCCGCCTTTGACGTTGAACGAGAACCGCCCCGGCTTATATCCGCGAGCTTTGGATTCCGGTAGACCCGCAAACCATTCGCGGATCGGCGTGAAGGCACCGGTGTAGGTCGCGGGGTTGGATCGCGGTGTGCGCCCAATGGGGCGTTGATCAATATCAATGACTTTATCAAGGTGCTCAAGACCCTTGATCGTTTCGCACGGTGCGGGCGTTTGGCGCGCGCCGTTGAGGCGCATGGACGCTGTTTTAAACAGGGTTTCCAACGTCAAAGTCGATTTGCCGCCGCCGGACACACCAGAGACCACAACGAACATGCCCAAAGGAAATTCCGCTGTGACATTCTTTAAATTGTTGCCTGTGGCCTTAACCACTTTGATCTTTTTCTTGTTGCCCTTGCGGCGCTTTTCGGGGACTGGCACTTCGCGTTTGCCCGTCAAATAGTCTCCCGTGATCGAACCCTCAGTTTGTTCAATTTCCAGCGGCGTGCCTTTGGCAACGACTTGCCCGCCGTGCACACCTGCGCCTGGGCCGATGTCGAACACATAATCTGCCTTGCGGATCATGTCTTCGTCATGTTCCACCACAATCACTGTATTTCCTTGATTTCGCAGGTTTTTCAAGGTGCCAATCAAGCGATCATTATCGCGTTGGTGCAGACCGATAGACGGTTCATCAAGCACATAAAGCACGCCTTGCAGGCCAGACCCAATCTGAGACGCCAAACGAATACGCTGGCTTTCGCCCCCTGACAGAGTGCCCGAATTGCGCGACAAAGACAGGTAATCCAAACCAACATTGTTGAGAAACCCAAGCCGTTCGCGGATTTCTTTGATGATGGCTTTGGCGATTTCTTGCTTTTGCTTGCTCAGGCTGTCGTTGATGCCATCGATCCACGCATAAGCTTCTTTGATCGACATTTGCACCACTTCACCCGCGTGCAAGCGATTGTTTTCAGGTCCAATTTTCACGGCCAATGCTTCGGGTCGCAAACGGTATCCGTTGCACGCGCCACAGTGGCGGTTGTTTTGATAGCGTTCAAATTCTTCGCGAATCCAGTTGGAATCTGTTTCCCGGTAGCGACGTTCCATGTTTGGGATCACGCCCTCGAAAGACCGCGAGACCTCGTACACACGGCCGCCTTCGTCGTAGCGAAACTTGATTTCTTCTTCGCCAGAGCCGCGCAAAAACACGTGTTTCACCGCCTCGGGAATGTCTTTCCAAGGGCTGGAAGCTTTGAAATCGTAATGCTTGGCAATTGCTTCAATTGTCTGGCGGAAATACGGAGATTTGCCTTTGCGCCACGGTGCAATCGCTCCGTCGTAGACCTTGAGCGACGCATCAGGCACCACTAGACGCTCATCGAAAAACAACTCGACCCCAAGCCCGTCACACTTTGGACAGGCCCCGAACGGCGCGTTGAATGAAAACAATCGCGGTTCGATTTCGGGGATGGTAAAACCAGACACTGGACAAGCGAAGTTTTCAGAGAATGTCAGGCGCTCGACATCCCCCTCGCCCTCACGCGGTGCGGTTTCCAAAATGGCGATGCCGTCGGCCAGATCAAGCGCTGTGCGCAGGGAATCCGCCAGACGGGTTTCCAGCCCCTCACGCACCACAAGACGGTCGACAACCACGTCGATATCATGGCGATATTTTTTGTCTAATGTAGGCGGCTCATCGAGTTCATAAAACTCACCATCCACCTTAACGCGTTGAAAGCCCTGTTTGCGTAAGTCTAAGAATTCTTTACGGTATTCCCCTTTGCGGTCGCGCACGATGGGCGCCAACAAAAAACCACGCGTGCCCTCGGGCAAGGCCATAACGATATCGACCATGTCCTGTACCTGTTGCGCTTCAATCGGATCACCTGTGGTGGGGCTATAGGGCGTGCCTGCACGTGCAAACAACAAGCGCAGATAGTCGTAAATCTCAGTCACGGTGCCCACAGTAGACCGTGGGTTTTTCGAGGTGGTTTTTTGTTCAATCGAGATCGCAGGAGACAGCCCCGCGATGTGATCAACATCAGGTTTCCCCATCATATCAAGGAATTGGCGCGCATAGGCGCTTAGCGATTCCACATATCGCCGCTGCCCTTCGGCATAGATTGTATCAAACGCCAGCGATGATTTGCCCGACCCAGACAGCCCTGTGATCACAACCAACTGATCGCGCGGAATATCCACGTCGATGTTTTTGAGATTGTGCTCGCGCGCACCTCTGACTTCGATTGATTTCAGCTCTGCCATGTGCCTGCCACCCGTATAAATTCACCCAAAGCCCAAGGCTTTTCACATATCTAGCGTTCAATGCCCCGTGTTCCAATAGGAAAAAGAGAACATTTGTGGAACATACACACTCTGTTGAGGGAAATCGCATAATTTAGCCAGATGCGCGCAATCGCACCCCACATCTGCCGTCTTGAGATAGATTTACACCAAAGCAAATATGCTTATTCCGCGGCCTCAGTCACAGCCCCGTCAAATGTCGCTTGCTCTGCCGCAGCCATCTGCCCGCCTGCATTTGGCTCGTCTGGGCCAAAGTAAACATCACGCCGCGCCGAAAACCGCCCTGCGATAAAGCGCATGAATTCGGTGACGCGTGGCACATGGCGCAGATCAGGATGGGTAAGCACCCAGATCGGAAAATGATCGTCCAACGCAAATTGCGGCACACGCACCAACTTTGGATCACAACTGCCAACCAGATGAGTGCACCGCACCACGCCCAACCCAACATGGGCCGCCGACAAAGCGGACACCATATCATCGGTTTTCAATGCAATTTTACAGCTCGGCATATTGGCAAACAGCGTTGGCGGGCACACATTGTCCCAAGCCGTAAAGCCGATATAGGGCAGTGGAGTTTCAACGTCTTTCCCACTCAAAACATCGGCGTATTCTTCCAAAAAGGCAGGCGATGCAAACCACCCTGCCCGTTGCTGCACCATCATCCGCCCCCAAAGACTTTCTTCAGGTGAACTGCTAACGCGAATGGCGATATCGGCCTCACGTTTGTGCAAATTCAAAACATCGGTAGAGCCGCGAATTTGAATATCGATAAAAGGGTGCAACCGTTTGAATTCTTTTAGGTCTGCTGCAAAAATATCGTCAGCCACCAGCGGCGGCATGGTGATGCGCAACTCACCTTCTTCAGTTTCATCACGCGCCGCCAAAGCAATATCTAGCGCCACCATACGGGCCTCGACTTCTTCGGCGTGAGCTATGGCAACCTTGCCCGCTTCTGTCGCCTGAAGCCCTGAAGCCAGCCGTGTAAAAAATCGCACGCCCGCAGTCTCTTCGGCACGCGAAAGCTGCCGAGACACCGTAGCATGGTTGACGCCCAAAACACGTGCGGCGCCCGAAAGGCCGCCCTCACGCGCAACGGCGAGAATATATCTTAAAGAATCCCAATCTGTCATGCTCGGAGCATATGAGTGCTTTCATTTGCGCACAAGCGCTACGGCACAGCCTCGCAAAAAAGAACATCACATCATCAGGCGCACATCCTCATATCGCAAACGCAAAACGCCGCCCAAAGGGACGGCGCAGTGCAAAATCAATGGATTATATTAGATATGAATGGCACGCCCATATGCATCGAGCACGGATTCATGCATCATTTCCGACAAGGTCGGATGCGGGAACACAGTTTGCATCAAGTCTTCTTCGGTGGTCTCAAGTTGACGCCCGATGACGTAGCCTTGGATCAGTTCTGTGACCTCGGCCCCAACCATATGAGCACCCAAAAGTTCGCCTGTGGCCGCATCAAATACGGTTTTGACAAACCCTTCGGCCTCGCCCAAGGCCACGGCTTTACCGTTGCCAATAAAGGGGAATTTACCGACTTTAACCTTGTAGCCAGCTTCGATCGCTTTCGCTTCGGTCAAGCCAACTGAGGCCACTTGCGGATGACAATATGTACAGCCGGCGATGGAATTCGGCTTGATCGGATGCGCTTTTTCACCTGCGACCAATTCGGCGACCATGACACCTTCGTGCGATGCTTTGTGCGCCAGCCATGGTGCGCCGGCCACGTCGCCAATCGCGAAAACACCGTCCACGCCTGTGCGGCAGTATTCGTCCGTGACGATGTGTGTGCGGTCGACTTTGACGCCCAGCTCTTCCAGCCCCAAGCCTTCAACATTGCCGACGATGCCAACAGCAGAAATCACAGTATCGAATTCGTGCTTTTCAATTTTGCCATTGATTTCAATGTGCGCCACGACTTTACCGTTGCCGCGATCAAGCTGTTTCACGCCTGATTTTTCCAAGATCGTCATGCCCTGTTTTACGAATTGTTTTTTCGCAAATGCAGAGATGTCTTTGTCTTCGACGGGCAGCACGCGGTCCATAACTTCGACCACAGTCGTGTCAGCGCCGAGCGTATTGTAGAAGGACGCGAATTCGATGCCAATCGCACCAGAGCCGATGACCAAAAGCTTTTTCGGCATGCGTGTCGGCACAAGCGCTTGGCGGTAGGCCCAAACCAGATCGCCGTCGGCCTCAAGACCGGGCAATTCACGCGCGCGCGCGCCGGTGGCCACGATGATGTTTTTGCCCACAAGCGTCTCTTCGCCCGCGTCGGTTTTCACAATAACTTTGCCAGAGCCAGCCAATTTGGCTTCGCCCATAATGCTTGTGACTTTGTTCTTTTTGAACAGACCTTTGATGCCAGCATTCATTTGCTTGGCGACACCACGTGAGCGCTTTACGATGGCATCCAGATCGAAACTGATTTTTTCAGCAGACAGACCATAGTCTTTGGCGCGTCCCATTTGGTGAAACACTTCGGCAGAGCGCAGCAAAGCTTTGGTCGGGATACATCCCCAATTGAGGCAAATGCCGCCAAGGTTTTCACGCTCAATACAAGCGACCGAAAGACCGAGCTGCGCAGCCCGAATTGCGGCGACATAGCCGCCTGGTCCAGCGCCAATTACAACGAGGTCAAAAGATTTGTCTGCCATGGGGATCCTCCCGAAACCATATTTAGTTTGATACTAAACTATTCCAGAATTTCGGGCAACGGGTCGCATGCAATTGACTGCGAAATCCTGCATCCCGCCTGATGCATAGCTCAGACGGGAAACGCATAGGGCGTTAAAGTTCTATTTTAAACAGCGTGTTAAGCGGCAATTTGGTCTAAGTTTTCCAACGCAAACCTATAGCCACCCTTGGCCAAAAACTGTTCTTCGGCTTGATTTGTCGCCCGTCCTAGCGCGTCATTGCGGTATGGAAAGCGTCCAAATTCGCGGATCACGTTGCGATGCGCTTGGGCGTGGCGCAATTCTTGCCCGCTGGCAGACATCCGCTCTTTGTACAAACAGACATTGCGTTCTTGGTCGGTCAAGCATTCGGAATGCATCAATGGCAGATAGAAAAACTGGCGCGCTGGAGCGTCGATTTTCATATCCCAGCCCTTTGAAATCGCAACTTTAGCCGCAGCCAAAGCAATACGATCAGAGGCAAAGCTATTGCCCTCTCCGCGAAACATATTGCGCGGCATTTGATCGTTGAGAATGATATAAGCCAAAGCGCCTGAGGCGTAGGTGAGCCAAAGAGAATACGCGCCATCTTGGGCATTTTTCCAAGCGGGTAAAAACCGATCCCGGATCTGCTGATCCAGTGCAGGACTGCTGCTATACCAATCCTTGGGGCTCAATTCATCGAGCCAATAGGACAAGACATCGTCTGGGGTGATTGTCGACTGTAGCGGCTGAGTTTTGGCCATTGCCTCTCTCCATGATGGCGTGTCGTTACATAAAAGCGTTACAAACCCACAAGTTGGGTGCAAGCATATCGTATCAACGCGGCAGGCCTATTTAGGATCGTTGCGCAATAGAGACACAAATGGCCCAACCACGGCCTATTCAGCTGCAGTTAGGGCATCTTCGGCGTCATCTTCCGCTTGTTCGATCGCCCATTCAGAGGCCACCTCAGAGGCAACGGGCGTGGCAGATGGCATAACAGCGACATAGGCTGCGGTGTCTTCGACAGGAATTGCGGCACGACGTGTCATCCGCCACCCAGCATAACTGGTGACGCTGAGCATCAAAAGTGCTTGCAAGCCCCAGTACCCAGACGGGCCAACAACCCCCATAAGCCAACCTGCCACAACAGGACCACCAACAGCTCCGACGCCGTTGATGAAAATCAGCCCCCCCGAAGAGGCCGCCATATCATCAGGTTCAAGGTAATCATTGGTGTGAGCAATCAGCAAAGAATACAACGGATTGGCCATGCCACCGGCAACAAAAGCGACGCCAAGCGCCACATATAGAACTGTGCCGAACACAACTCCGACCAGACACACAACGCCCCCCACAGCAGCCGCGCCCAAGATCACAAGGCGGCGATCCATGCGATCTGACATCCAGCCAATCGGAACTTGGAACACCACAGCGCCGATGTAGATGGCTGCAATAAACAGTGAGACTTCGGGCAATGAAAAACCCGCTTGGATGGCGTACAAAGATGCCATGCCCATTTGCGCGGCAAAAACGCCACCCATCAAAAACATACCAACGCAGCCCAAAGGCGACACTTCGTACAGTTTGCGCAATGTCATTGGTTTGGAGGTCTCGAACGGCGGTGTTGGAATCACCGAAAGCAAAATCGGCGCAAACGAGATCGAAACCAACACAGACGGCACGATGAACAAGATGTAGCCAGAGGGATCACCAAGTGCCAGCACCCCTTGAGCGATGACCATTCCCACCATTTGCACCATCATATAGGCGGACAATGTTTTGCCGCGCACTTCGTTGGTGGCGGAATTGTTAAGCCAGCTTTCCGCGGTGACATACACGCCAGAGAAACAAAACCCCAAGGCGATGCGCAAAAACGTCCAGACCCAAGGGTCTGTTAATGTTGGAAAAATGATTAAAGCGGCAGAGATAAACGACGCCAAAGCAGCAAACACCCGCACATGACCGACGCGGCGGATCAGGTGTGGTGCGATTTGTGACCCGCCCAAGAATCCCAAAAAGTAGCCAGACATCACGATAGAGATTGAAAAGGTTGAAAACCCTTCGATGCTGCCACGCACGCCCAAAAGCGAGCCTTGCAGACCGTTACCGATCATCAAAAAGAGCATTCCAAGCAGCAAAGCTGACGATGAAGCAAGAACTTGGCGCATGATTGAAGACCTTATGACTGAGCGGACACACAAAACAACAAAAGAGACGCCCCTTTAGCTGTGATATCACTGCGGTTGAACGCCAGCGATATATGAGGACAAGTTGCTTAGAAAGGGTTTAAATTTCGTTGGGCAAAAGCAGCGATGAATCACCATATGAAAAGAACCTATATCCATTGTCTATGGCATGGTCATAAATCTGGCGAATACGCTCTTGCCCCAAGACGGCAGACACCAACATCATCAACGTGGATTTGGGTAGGTGAAAGTTGGTCATCAACGCATCAGTCACATGAAACTCAAACCCAGGACGGATGAAAATATCTGTTTCTCCCAAGAAAGACGCAATGGCCCCCGTGGGGCGTGCGGCGCTTTCAATCAATCGCAGTGCGGTGGTGCCAACTGGAATCACACGTCCGCCAGCAGCTTTGGTCTGTGCGATTTCAGTGGCAGCTTGGGCAGACACTTCGCCCCATTCCGCATGCATCTTATGGTCATCCACATTGTCGACTTTGACGGGTAAAAACGTGCCCGCGCCCACATGCAGCGTCACATAGGTGATCTCAACGCCTTTGGCTTTCAATGCCTCCAACAACGGGGCATCAAAATGCAAAGACGCCGTCGGGGCCGCCACAGCGCCAAGGGTTTTAGCCCAGACGGTTTGATAGTCTTCTTTGTCTTGGGCGTCAGCTTTGCGCAGTGCTTCGATATAAGGCGGCAATGGCATGGCACCCGCCGCATTCAACGCCGTGTCAAAATCATCGCCAGACAAGTTAAAGGTCAAAAATGCGGCCCCGTCTTCTTTGCGCTCTAAACGCGCAGACAGATCATCAGAGAACCGCACATCTTCGCCCTCTTTCACCTTTTTCAAGGGCTTCACCAAGGCGCGCCACTGCCCTGCAGTGGACTGTGGTTCGAGCAAAGTGACCTCGACGCGGGCCTCTTGATACCCCTGCGCCGTGTCGCGCCCCCGCAGACCTGTCAAACGGGCGGGCAATACTTTCGTGTCGTTCAAAACCAAACGGTCGCCTGCCCGAAACCAATCCACCAAATCGGTCACATGCCCGTCAGTGATCTGTGTGGGCGTGGCCACCAAAAGCCGTGCAGAAGAGCGCGGCTTTGCAGGGCGTGTCGCGATCAGCGTTTGTGGCAGGTCAAAATCAAAATCCGAAAGTTTCATAGCATCCCTTATATATGATCTATGCGCGACATTATTGCGGGGTAACGGCGCGGGGCTTTTTACGGAAAATCCCCCGCAACGCCCCGGGTGTAAGAATAGACAGCGGATTGACCCCAATCGAAGGATTGGACACCGCGCCGTTGAGCGTGAAGTTAAAGCCAAAAAGCCCCTCGCCTTTGCGCGATACTATCTGGCCGATGCCATTCAAGAAATAGATCGGCGAAATCACCCCTTGCAGATCGATCTGCTTTGACGCGATCTCATAGATGCCATTCGCCGTAATCCCCAAAGACGGGCCTTCGGCGCTGGCCGATGCGATCGTAATGCGTTCGGGTTGAATGGTGAACCCACTGACGATTTCAGCGAAATTGATCCCGGGGCCAGACAATTGTTCCAGCAAGCCAACAACAGACACCAGCGACAACAACTCGGCCAGTTTTGGGGCAGACAGCACTTTCATATTTTCAATACGCGCTGCCCCGTCATAACTTTTGTCTTCGCGGCGCGACTTAAGCGTCATCGCCAAAGTGCCGCCAGTCGCTTTTTCAAGCAGCCCCATTGCCACAACGGCTTTGCCCGCATCTTTGGCTTGCACTGAAATGACAGGCCCAAATTCGCCTGGGCGCACTGAGCCCGTGATCGGTGCACTGCCATTTAAGCGCCCAGAAAATTGCCCTGATGTGCCGCCATTTTGCGTGAGTGACGCGGACACCCCGTGCAGCGCGATGCTGTCAGTGATGATCAAACGATCCAGAACCAATTCCACAGGCCCAGATGCCCCAGAACTGCCAGACGTGTTGCCAAGCGGCGATGTTGACAGGTTCAACGTGCCACCGCCAAGGCGCACCGCAACAGGCGTGCCAGCCCCGCGCCCCACCAAGGTGACAGAGCTGTCCAGCCACGTGCCAACTTTAAACGTTTCAAAGCGCAACCGATCCAGCGCCCCCGCAGATGTAAGCGTCACCGAACCTTGCTGGGCGCTCAATCCGGGGGCTTCAATCGACAATGACGACACGGCTGGCACAAGGCCCGCCGTGCCAGAAACTTTGAACAATCCTGTGCGTTGCTGTGCTTTGGAAAAGCCAATGGAAGGCACCGAAAGGCCCAGCCCGTCCATCTCAGATGTTATTGTAAACGCGGGATCTTTGCCTTTTCGCAAAGCGACATCCAAGTCCCCTTGAGCCGCGCCAGACACAGTGCCCTTGGGCAAATCGATCTGGAAAACATCCAAAAGCGTCTGATTGATCGTCACAGATCCCGCAATATTTGAGACCCCGCGATGCTCTGGCCCAAAGGCTTTGCGCCAAACCGCAGACGCCCGCGCGCCCTCTACATCGACAACGCCAGATAGACTTAATCCAGTCGGATCAAGCGCCAAAAGCATGTGCGGCGCGCGCAGGTTTTTCCCCGCCAAAAGTTGATCCGACGACGCCTCGGTGATGTCGCCCGTGATGTTAAAATCAACATCGCTCAACTGGATTTTCTTGATCAATGGAATGGACAACTGCCCTGCCAACTGCGCCCGTCCCTGCGCGACATCAGCGCCAAAGGCCGCTTCTTTCAGCACATCAAACGGCTTTTGCGCCATCAACGACAGCGCAGCCTCAACGTTTGATGAGGTCTCAAGCTGCACCCCTAAGGTTGCAGGCTTGATGTTCAACTGCGGGATGCGCAAAACAGTGCCTGCAACATCAATATAACCACCAGAGGGGGCCGAAATAACGCCCTCTTGCACCACAACGGTCAAAGTATTGCCCGCAATCGTACCATACCCCGCCCCAGCTGTGACAGGTGGCAATGTTTTCATGAAACGCACCTCTGCGTCTTCAAAGTTCCACCCCAAATGGGTTTGTGGCGTCTGCGCCCCGGGGGCAAGTCGCACTGATACACCAACGTCATTGTACACGCCCGCAGTGATATTGGTGTCCAACCACACACGGGTTTTCGGGGACACGCTTTCGGGCCAAAATGACATTAAATCAGCGACTTGCATAGAATCCACCGCAGCATCCAACGACATAGACCATCCGTCAGGCGTGGCCTTGGCACCACCGCTGCCCCGCACCCACAGATCACCACGCCGTAACGCCATTTGCCCCAATTGCACCGAAAACGGATCGAGTGTCAGTTGCAAATCCAAAGCACCTTCATCGAATTCTACGGGCTGGGTAAAGATGTCTTTCGGGTCCGCAGAAAAGCGATCAATGTCAAATTGACCGATAAAGTTGGTCGGAAAATTCCCATCAAAATCACGCAGCAACAAATGACCGCGCCCAGCAACATCGAACGTATCTGAGCGCAGCGATATTTCGGGAAACGACAACCGCTCAGCAACTGGATCGTAATCAAAATAGCCCTTGGCGCCGTCGAAATTCAGAGGCGTTGCCCCCTCTCCAGCAACCAGTTGGCCCGCGCCAATCTCAAGCGTTCCCGAATAACTCGATAACAATCCGCTTGCATTCACCTGTGCGCGCATTGCGGCAGAAATAGGCGCGTCTAAAACGGATAGGAATGACAAAGCAGGGCTTTGCTGCGCCATGTCCAACGCTGGTGCATTGTGGACATTCAACGCGACAGTCGTTTCCAAAGATCCCTTTTGCGTGGCAAACCCAAGTTGCAATCTGGCCAGATCTTCGGTACCGTTGAAGACATCAAAATCCATAGAGATATTAATATCTTGAGGTGAATTGGTCAGAGTGATCGACGCATCAGTGGCCAGCCAAATCCGGTTGGATCGCGCGTCTTCCAAGGAAATGGTCAGGCCCCGCGCTTCAACGGTTTGCACGTCCCGAAACGGGTCGGTTGAAAAAGCGGTATCGATGGCTTTCAGCACATCTTCGGCTGAACCAACCGTGCCAGACGCACCACCAAAATCAAGCGCAAAACTGCCATCCGCGCGACGCCGCACGACGATCTGAGCGCCCGACAGACGCAGTTTTTGTGGTGTCAATTGGCCCGATTTCAACTGATCAAACGAAAACTGGGCCTGAAGTTCATTCAAACGCGCAATTTCAGAACCAGAGGGATCGATGATGCCGACATTATGCGCATGGGCGCGCGGCACAAAATTCTTGTCCACGCTCACAATGATCTGTCCGACGGACACCTTTGCATCGCCCAAGTCGCGGTTTATTTGTCGCTCGATGTGTTTGGTTAGGGGCGTTGGCAAGACAATATCTTGGCCTGTCAGGGCCAAAATCGCGAGCCCCGCCAAAAGCGATAGAAAAATGAGCATAGAGAAAAACCACAACCCGAACCGGTGGGCATGATGGCGTTTCTTGTGTCGACGATTGACTTTACCTGCTGGCGTCGCCTGCGGGTTTTCTGCATCTGTGTCAGATGACGTGTCAGCCGCTTTGGGGGCTTCAGAGGTTTGAGACACAGGATCACTGTTTTCGCCTGCGCCGCTAGATGCCGCGCGGGTTTCATTCGGAGAACCATCAAGATCAGGCGTCTTGGCCATAGTACGTTTGGGTCTTTCGGTTTCGGCAGCGCTGAACTGACGCTCAGCTTTGGATTGAACTTGCAGCATTTCCGCTTAGAACTGAAGCCCAACAAGATGCAATGGTCAAAGCGGCCATTTTCAGCGACAAGTGCATAAAATAACACCGCAGAAAAGGAGTCCCCATGCTTGAAATTGGAACCCTCGCCCCAGATTTCACTTTGCCCCGCGATGGCGGCAGTGACGTTTCGCTTGCTGAATTGCGTGGTAAAAAGGTCGTTTTGTACTTTTACCCCAAAGACAACACCCCCGGATGCACGACAGAAGCATTAGATTTCACCGCGTTGAAAGCAGAATTTGAATCCGCGAATACCGTTGTGATGGGCATATCGAAAGACAGCCTAAAAAAGCACGAGAACTTTTGTAAAAAGCACGACTTGGGCATTCCTTTGTTGTCTGATGAAAATGGAACGATGTGCGAAGACTATGGTGTTTGGGGTGAAAAATCCATGTACGGCAAAACCTATATGGGCATCACGCGCACCACCTATCTTATTGATAAAAAAGGAAAAATAACTCATGTTTGGCCCAAAGTGAAAGTCAAAGGTCACGCATCTGAGGTTTTGGACGCAGCAACATCATGACCCGCACGCTTGCTCAAATGGCCACTGATGTTTTGCTGACGGCAGATGGTCGCGAAAAAACGGCTTTGTCCCATAAATATGCAGCGTTATGGCGGGCCAGCCGCGCAGACGGTGCCAAACCCATAGATGTCGGCACGGCCAATCCACCTCTGCGCCCCGCGCGCCCGGCCAAGCCTGAATTGCTGTCCCCGCGCGATGTGCCCAAACGCAAACCGGGCACGCCAGAGGGGCGAATCGCGATTTTACATGCCATTGCCCATATCGAATTGAACGCGGTGGATTTGCATTGGGATTTAATCGCAAGGTTTTCGCATGTGCCGTTTCCTATCGGATTTTTTGACGATTGGGTGCGGGCCGCTGACGAGGAATCGAAACACTACAATCTGATGTGTGATCGTCTTGAAGCACATGGCAGCTATTATGGTGCCCTGCCCGCCCACGCAGGTATGTGGCAAGCGGCTGAAGATACGATTGACGACTTGATGGGACGTTTGGCCGTGGTGCCAATGGTGTTGGAAGCCCGCGGTCTGGATGTCACGCCGGGCATGATCAAACTGTTTCAACAGGCCAAAGACAAAGACACCGTCGCAGCGCTGGATGTGATCTATGCCGAAGAAGTGGGCCATGTGTCTTATGGCTCGAAATGGTTCCACTTTTTGTGCGGACGCGAAAACATTGATCCGAAACCTGTATTCCACGCCTTGGTGCGCAAGTATTTTCATGGCGGACTAAAACCACCGTTCAATGACGAAAAGCGTGCCGAAGCGGGCATTCCACCTGATTTCTATTGGCCGCTCGCGGACGAAATCACAAAACGCTAAGACGGGTGCCGCAAGGTATGGAATACCATATGTTGCGGTACACCTGCCAAACGCCCCTAACAGCGCCGCTCACATTTTAAATATCCGTGGCACAGCACGCTTTGAAGCTGCACAATTTAGGCAAAAAACCGCCAACAAACAGGCATTTCGCGCTCAAACTTCATCAATATGGGCAAAGGGATTGCCCCAGACCAAATCGTTTTGTAACACGTTATTAACCGCTGTGTGCTAACGATGGAACTTGGCATATCAAAAGGCGGATCTAACGGGACACGAGGGACGGTTTCTTGACAATAAAGCCAATTTACAAGCTTAACACCTTGCTTGAGCGCTATTTTCCTGAGCAACGGGTGTTCCTGCGTTCAGATCATGAAACACGTTATGTGCGCCTGTCTCCTGTGACGCAGCTTCTTGGGTTCACGGGCACAACGATTTTAGGCGCTTGGTTGATCATCGCCTCGGCAATCATACTGATGGACAGCATCGGGTCAGGCAACCTGCGCGATCAGGCCTCACGCGATTTGGCTTTGTTTGAAAGTCGTGTGAATGAATTGGCATCAGAGCGCGATATGCGCGCCGCCGAAGCCGCAGCAGCGCAAGAGCGTTTCAACACAGCCTTGGCGCAAATTTCGACGATGCAATCTGAACTTTTGTCCTCAGAAGAGCGCGTGCGTGAACTTGGCAAAGGCATCACCGTTGTTCAATCCACCCTGCGCCGCACGATGAAAGATCGTGACGCAGCGCGCGCCAACACCGTCACATTACAAGCCAAACTTGATGGCACAGACACAGGCCCCAAAAGCGTTGATCCCGAAATTATTGGCGAGACAGTTGATGTGCTGTCTGCCGCGTTGACATCAACCGCTGTCGAGCGCGACACAATGGTTATGTTGGCCAATCAAGCCGAACAAGTTGCCCAGACATTGCAAGATGATCTGCGCCTGATGGAAGAAAAGAACGACCGTATTTTCTCTCAACTTGAAGATGCTGTTGTGGTGTCGGTCGAACCGCTTGATAAAATGTTCACGGCTGCGGGGCTCTCCACAAAAAGCCTGTTGAATACAGTGCGCTCTGGATTGTCTGGCCAAGGTGGCCCGCTGACCCCGATCACATTTTCGACCAAAGGCGGCATTCTTGACCCTGACAGTCTGCGTGCCAATAGCATCATTGAGAAAATGGACCGTTTGAACATGTATCGCATTGCCGCACAAAAAGCGCCATTTGCTTTGCCATTGAAAAGTTCATTCCGGTATACATCTGGCTTTGGCCAACGCTGGGGACGCATGCACGAAGGCACAGACTTCGCAGCCTCCTACGGCACACCAATCTATTCTACTGCTGACGGCGTTGTCACATTTGCGGGCTGGTCCACCGGATATGGCCGTCTGGTCAAGATCCAACACGAGTTCGGAATTGAGACACGTTACGCGCACCAATCACAACTTATGGTCAAAGTTGGACAAAGGGTCTCGCGTGGTCAGCAAATCGGTGCTATGGGGAATTCAGGCCGCTCCACTGGTACTCACCTCCACTACGAAGTTCGCGTAGGCGGAAAGGCCGTTAACCCGATGACCTATATTAAGGCTGCCAACGATGTTTTCTAAAAGCAGAATCAACGAGACGGGCCCGTCAAAAGGAACCGACGACGTGACTTCAACTGATGTGGCTGCGGCCTCAAAATCTCCTGCGCCGAAAAAGACGCAAGAATTCACTCCAACTGCACCAAAAGCCAAACCGCCAGCATCCGTGCTGTCCAGCGACTTGACGATTGTGGGCAACCTCAAAACAACCGGCGATATTCAAATCGAAGGCACTGTTGAGGGCGACATCCGTGCGCACCTGTTAACCATTGGTGAAACAGCCACGGTACGCGGTGAAGTCATGGCGGATGATGTTGTGATCAATGGTCGCATCATCGGTCGTGTGCGCGGTTTGAAAGTGCGCCTGACCTCATCTGCAAAAGTCGAAGGTGACATCATTCACAAGACCATCGCGATTGAAAGCGGTGCGCATTTCGAAGGTTCTGTTCAGCGTGCTGACGATCCTTTGACCACAAGTTCACAAAACAAAGTCCCAGGTGTTGCGTCTTCAGCTCCTAAGAAAGCTGATCCTGCGAAAGCTGGTCCGACGTCCTAATCCGGATTTCATCTAGACTTCAAAAGCGGCCCTGATGCACATCACGGGCCGCTTTTTATATCTGATTATTTACCCAAACTTAAAGCGCGCACCACCAATACGACAGAGCCGTACATGGGCTGTGCGCCAATCCCGCTTGTGCCCCCGTGCAATCCAAGACAGGGTGAGCAAAATCGCCAAAGGACGTGCCCATGCCACAGATATCTCAAGACAAAAAGGCCGCTGACAATCTAAAAGGCGCGGTCTTTATGGTGGCGGCTATGGCGTTGTTCGCAGTCGAAGACACCCTACTCAAACATGTGTCCGAGCACCTGCCAGTCTCACAAATTTTGATCCTGTTTGGCATTGGCGGCACCGCCATATTCGCAGTGCTCACATGGCAACGGGGCGAACGGATTTTCAACTCTGACCTGAAACACCCCGCCCTGCTGATCCGATCGTGTTTTGAGGTCTTGGGACGGCTATTTTTCACGCTGTCTTTGGCGCTCACAGCCCTGTCCACCACGTCTGCCATCCTGCAAGCAACACCGCTTTTGGTTGCCGCAGCAGCTGCCGTTTTGTTTCGTGAAAAAATCACAGCGGGCCGTTGGGCCCTAATCGCTTTGGGTTTTGTCGGAGTACTGATGGTGCTGCGCCCCGGGCTAGACGGGTTTTCCCCACTGTCCATTTTGGCCGTGCTGGGCATGATCGGATTTGCAGGGCGTGATCTGGCGACACGCGCCGCCCCCAAGGGGCTGTCCTATGCGCAGCTTGGCGTTTACGGCTTTGCGATGTTAATCGTTTCAGGCGTTATATTGCTGGCATGGCACGGTGATATAGTGATGCCAACCGCGTTGGAAAGCCTGTCTCTTTGCGCGGCAATTATCGTCGGCGTTTCGGCTTATACAGCGCTGACCTTTGCCATGCGCACAGGCGAAATCAGCATCGTCACACCGTTTCGATATTCACGGCTTTTGTTCGCTATGATCCTTGCGGCAGTGGTCTTTGGCGAACGCCCTGATGCGATGGAAGTGGCGGGTGGCGCGGTGATTGTGGCCTCAGGCTTGGCGTTGATGATCACAGCACGCAAACGAAAATCCCGCTAAACTCATCAAATCAAAGCCCGTTTGTACAAGTGCCATGTGGCATGCCCCAACACAGGCATCACCACGAGCAACCCCAAAAACAGCGGCACCATAGCTGCAAAGGTCAGCCCCGCAACAAGACTTGCCCAAACCAGCATGACAAACAGATTTTGTTTCACGACTTGCAAAGACACAAGCATTGCCGTGACAAAATCCACTTCCTTTTCAAGGAGATGCGGCAGGCTGGTGACTGTAAGTGAAAACAGCATAAAGGCTAAAATGGCTCCCACGAACAATTCGACACCGATCATGGTTAACCCATTTGCGGTCAAGAATACCTCGTAAGATGTGGACACATTGCGCATGACAGACAAGCCCATGAACAGGGCGAAAATCATATGCGCTAGAAAAGACCAAAACAGAAAATAGATCACGATGATCGCGCCCATCCAAGGGATTTGGCGGTCTTTTTCCGAATGAACGACGCCTAAGATTTCAGACCACTTCATCGCCCCACCACGTTCCAGACGCCGCGAGACTTCGTATAGCCCAACAGCGGCAAAAGGCGCGACCAATGGAAACCCCAAAGTCATGGCAAAGGTCCATTCAACAGTCCCCGCCCCCAGCCAAACCATAAGAATGCCACCAAGCACATAAACGGTGGAAAAGAACAAGCCAAACTGCGGCGCTTTACGGTAGTCGGCCATGCCCGCCGTTAAGGCAAAGCGCAGATCTTTGAGCGACAATTTGGCGACCTGTGGAATGGGCGCTGCGTGGCTTGGAACTGTGTCAGTCATCTAAATTCCTTGGCTTCAATTTATGCCTGCGTCGACTACAACCACCATTCAAATGGCGCGCAGGACCGCACTGAAGTCAACCGAAATGCCCCGCCCCTGTCAAGCCGCGACACCCACATGCCGCATTATGGTTTTGCCGTGTCGCCAGCTGTCAAAAGAAACGAGACAGGCACGATTTCAACCGAGGCCGCGCGGTTACCCAAGGACCATTCCACCAAAGCTTTCAGTGTGTCTGATTTTGCCCGTCCAACCAAAATGATGTCTTCGTCGATACCAGAGCGAAAGGCCGCTTGATCTAAAAAACGTTTGATTGCTGACACATCTTGGTCGCGCCCATCAAAGTCACGAAACACCAAGGCTGCAGGTAAATCTGCACGTTTGGATTCTTGCATCATCGCGTTCAATCCACGTGAAAATGACACAAGGCCATGACCACTTGAGGCTGCTGAGGCCACAACCTGTGCCGCAACATCACGCGAGGCTTGAAATGACGCCGACGGCACATCCAAAAAGCCGATCGACACAGGCATCAAATCGCGGGCTTGGGTGATGGTGACCGCCACATCTTGCGCGGTGGCCCCCTCGGGTAAACCGATCAAGGCCAAGACTTCAAACCCGTTTTGGCGGTACATCTGCGCGCGTTCTGTGGCACCGGGGGCCAAGGCATCTACTGCAAACGTCACGGGGAAAGGTAGGTTTGCGAGCAGCGTCGCATTGGGGTCGATCTCGCCAATATCGACCAAAATGACTGACATTTCAGGGGCTTTGCCTAGTTTGGTGTAATCGGCTGAAAAGGCTACCAAAGCGGGCAAATCATCTGCGACAACCATAGGCGCCGCGTCTTCTTGGGCACTGCCGGACACAGATGGCAGGCGCATTGATTTCAAATTATCTTGGCGGTCAGTAAAGCTTCCAACTTTGGTTCCAATCGTCTTTTGCCCCTGAGGTGTCAGTTTTGATGGCGCGGTTTCAGGCGCAATGTCCCTATCCGACATCTGAGTTTGCGCGGGTAATTTCGGATCGATTTGCAGGGGCAGATCTGCTTTTTCTGGCGTGGTCAATTCCATCGCTTGCGGGCTGTTGACGACGGGGGTATCGCCCCCCACATCTGGGACTTCACGGGTGTCAGCCATCGGTTCACTAAGCGGGCTGGGGGCCATAATATCAGGCGATGCTGCGGTTTCGGTTTTTGGCGTTGACAGTGTATCTGGCGTCGTTTCTGTAGCCATTTCATCTGGCTTTGTGGCGCTCAGATTAGGCGTATTTACTGCCTTGGGGGTGCTCATATCGAGCGGCATATCTTGTGCCATATCGGGACTGATCGGCATGGATGGGGCAAGACTGGTACTGGGTGTATTGGGTTCATTAGAGGCGCTTGGCGCAACATCCTCTGGCACACTCTCATCAGGTACTGTTTCATCAGATGAAACAGCGTCGTCAGCGCGCATGTCTGGTGCTGCTGAAATTGGCGTCAAAGAAACTTTTTCCACCATCTGATTGGCCACAGTCATGATTCCAAAGCCCACAATCGAGCCCCACACCAAGCCTGCCAAAATTCCGCGTCCCATTCGTCGCCGCCCCTTGCTTATTCTTGTGCATATTCGTGCACGCACCAATTTTTATTGGCCTATCGTTATGCTTTGTGGTGCATTTGAAGCGTCAAAAGCTCTCAAACACTGCGAAAATCAAGTGCATGGCCTTGACCCTTCGCCCACCTTCGTGGACATGTATAGCGCGTGTATGAGCTGGGTTCATCCCCTTTCGACACAGGCCCTGCACGATGGACCCGGATCGGTCACAAATTGCTGATCAATATGCCGCGCGTCCCTATGATAACTGTTTTGGAAAGACCCGCCATGTTGCTTTTGATCGATAATTACGACAGTTTCACCTATAACCTTGTTCACTATATTGGTGAGCTTGGGGTGGAAACCAAAGTGATCCGCAATGATGATATGACCGTAGAACAAGCGCTGGCGCTCAAGCCCGCTGGCATTTTGCTGTCACCTGGTCCCAAAACACCGCTTGAAGCAGGCATATGTCTTGAGATGGTCCATGCTGCGGCCAAGCACGAGATCCCGTTGTTTGGCGTGTGTTTGGGGCATCAATCCATTGGCCAAGCCTTTGGCGGTCAAGTCGTGCGCTGTCATGAGATTGTACACGGTAAAATGGGCGCGATCTTGCACCAAGGCAAAGGCGTTTTTGCTGGGCTGCCATCGCCTTTGGCGGGCACGCGCTATCATTCTCTGGTGGTGGACCGCGCCACCCTGCCCGATTGTTTGGAAATCACGGCCGAATTGGAAGATGGCACAATAATGGGTTTGCGGCACAAAACGCTGCCCATCGAGGGCGTGCAATTTCACCCAGAAAGCATCCGATCTGAACACGGCCATGACATGCTGCGCACCTTTCTAAATCAATTCGCCAATACCAAAGAGATTTCGACCCAAAAGGTGCCAGCATGACAACAGCATATAATCCAGACAAAGCAATGAAAGCCCTTATTTTCGCAGCGTCCGAAGGCCCGATGAGCCGATCCCAAGCGGCGGAAGCCTTTGAGATTTTGTTCGAAGGTCAAGCGACGCCAGCCCAAATTGGCGGGCTGTTGATGGCCATGCGCGCGCGCGGTGAAGCGGTGTCGGAATACGCTGCCGCAGCCGCTGCGATGCGGGCCAAATGCCTGCCTGTGAAAGCCCCCGAGAGCGCGATGGATATCGTCGGCACGGGCGGTGACGGCATGGGCACGTTGAACATTTCCACAGCAACGGCATTTGTTGTCGCGGGCGCGGGTGTGCCGGTCGCCAAACACGGGAATCGCAACCTGTCGTCTAAATCCGGCTCTGCCGATGCTTTGACCGCATCTGGCATCAACATCATGGTCACGCCAGATGTGGTCGAGCGCGCGATCAACGAGGTCGGCATCGGCTTTATGATGGCCCCGATGCATCACCCTGCGATGAAAGATGTGATGCCTGTGCGCCAAGAGCTTGGCTGCAAAACCATCTTTAACATTCTAGGCCCACTGACCAATCCTGCGGGCGTCAAACGTCAACTCACAGGCGCGTTTGCCCCCGATTTGATCCACCCGATGGCGGAAACGTTGATGACGCTCGGCTCGACAAAAGCATGGCTTGTGCATGGTCACGATGGGTTGGATGAGGTGTCAATCTCTGGCCCGACCGCTGTTGCTGCTTTAGAAAACGGCGCGATCAAATCGCTTGAAATTCATCCCGAAGATGCTGGTCTGCCCGTGCATCCGCTGCGCGATATTTTGGGCGGCTCACCTGTTGAAAACGCCAAGGCTATGCGCGTGATGTTGGGCGGTGCCGCAGGGGCTTACCGCGATGCCGTGTTGTTCAACGCGGCGGCAGCATTGGTTGTGGCCGACAAGGTCAGCGATCTGAAAGCAGGTGTTGAAATGGCTGCCGAAAGCGTGGATTCAGGCGCTGCTTTGGCCAAACTCGATGCTTTGGCCGCACTGACATCAGCGAGTTAAATCCAAGGGCCTTGTAGCGGCCAATAATTCCAAAGAACAAACCATAAAAAAAGGGGCCCCAAACGGAGGCCCCTTTTAAATACAACATAAGTCACTGGTTAATTGGTTATAATTTCGGGCCCCATCAGCGAGTTTGGCAGATAGGTCGAAATAATTGGCACGTAGGTGACCAAAATCAAGAACACGAACAAGATCGCCAAGAACGGTGCGGCGGCGCGTACAACGGCCATCATCGGCATGCCAGCCACCCCAGAGGTCACGAACAGGTTCAAGCCAACAGGCGGTGTGATCATGCCGATTTCCATGTTCACGACCATGATGATCCCAAGGTGGATCGGGTCGACGCCCAGCTCAATCGCGATGGGGAACACAAGTGGTGCCACGATAACAATCAGACCTGAGGGTTCCATAAATTGACCACCGATCAGCAAGATCACGTTGACCATGACTAGGAACATGATTTTGCCAAATCCAGCCGACAGCATCGCATTGGCAATTTGCTGCGGGATTTGTTCATCGGTCAATACGTGCTTTAGAATCAGCGCGTTGGCGATGATGAACATCAACATGATGGTCAGCTTGCCCGCATCAAACAACGTATCACGCGTGTCTTTGTGGAAAAACGCGGTCACGATGGCTTGGGGTTTGCGCAGCAAAGACACACGGGCGTCAGAACCTTTGAGCGGCCCCATATCACGGTACACGAATGAGGCCACAAAGAAGGCATAAACAGAGGCCACAGCCGCCGCTTCAGTCGGGGTAAAGATCGCGCCTGTGATACCCGGAATGCCATAAATACCGACCATGATAATCACGATCAACATCAAGCCCCAGAACGCATCTTTGAACGAATTCCAAATCTCGCCCCAGCCCGCCCATTCGCCTTTTGGCAGTTTCTTGATCCGCGCAATCACATAGATGGCGATCATCAACATTGTGCCCGCCAAAAGCCCCGGGATCACGCCAGCCAAGAACATACGGCCCACGGAAACGTCGGTCGCAGAAGCGTAAACAACCATCACAATGGACGGTGGGATCAAGATGCCAAGCGTGCCTGCGTTACAAATCACGCCAGCGGCGAAGTCTTTGGTGTAGCCCACTTTTTTCATTGCAGCGATCACGATCGTGCCGATGGCAACAACTGTCGCAGGCGACGAGCCAGACAAGGCTGCAAAAATCATACAGGCAAACACACCCGCGATGGCAAGACCACCATGCATGTGGCCGACACAGGCGATGGAAAACCGCACAATGCGCGTCGCCACGCCGCCTGTGGACATGAAACTAGAGGCTAGAATGAAAAACGGAATTGCCAAAAGCGTGTAATGCCCCGCCATAGCTTGGTACAAAGATTGCGCCACAGAGGCGAGCGATGTGTCTGAAAACATGAGCAAAAAGATCATGGACGACAGGCCAAGAGACACAGCAATCGGCACGCCGATCAGCAACAATCCCAAAACCATAGCAAATAGAAAAATGACATCCATTGCGATTATTCCTTGTTCAAGTCGGCAGCAGCGCGCTCGACGTCTTCTTCGGCTTCATGCGACACGATCAAACTGGCCTGTTCACCTTTGATGATACGGATCGTCGCTTGGACAACACGCAGCAAGATCAACGCACAGCCAAAGGGGATGATGGCATAGGGCACAACGCGGGGCAGTTTGTCATAGCTGTCACCATAGTTGATCGCATCTTCCAGCCAGCGGAAAATACCCAACATCGGCACTTGATCCGTCATGTAAAACGCACGATCACGGGTGTTTTCAGTAAAGCCAAGCGGGAACCAGCGGCCTTCTGTGGGCTGCAAGGCTGCAAAGGGCGCCCAGTAATCCCATGCGCCTTTCATCAAAAGGCTTGCATAGATCAAACAGACGGCAGCTGACAGTAATGCCGTGATACGTTGACCGCGTGCAGGCAGCATATTGGTCACAGCGTCCACGCCCAAATGCGTGGTCTTTTTGAACCCATATGAAATGCCCAGCATCACCAACCAAGCGAAAAGGATCAGCACCACTTCAAGACCCCAAATCAGGGACTCGTTAAACACGTAGCGCATCACCACATTGACGAATGTGATCAGGGTCATCACCCCAAGAATGGCTGCGATAATGTTTTCTTCGACGCTGTCAAAAAAGCGCCCCAAGGCCGTGCCTTGGCTGTCATCATGATGTGACATGTCTTTGTCCCTTGTTATTTTGGGTCGGGGGGCGGCGGCGCTATTTGGATCAGCGCGGGGATCACGGGGTTTGAAAATGGCCCCAAACCGTTCTGTGCGGCGGGGCCATTTTAGATTTTTACATCAAAGACTTAGTGCTTTGCGTTGATCTCTTGTGCGGCAGCAATATTGTCTGCGCCAACATCACCTTCGAACTGTGCCCAAACAGGTTTCATCACATCGACCCAAGCTTGGCGTTGGTCCGCATCCAATTCACGGATCACGCCGCCTGCATCCAAAACAGCTTGACGGTTTTGCATGTCAACGTCAGCGATGGCTGCGTTGCGCTCAGTTGTGACTTCCATCATGATTGTGGACAGCTGATCACGGATATCCGCATCAAGACCTTCCCACCAATCAACAGATGTCACGACCATGTAGTCCAAAAGACCGTGGTTTGTTTCTGTGATCCCGTCTTGGACCTCAAAGAATTTTTGGCCGTAGACGTTGGACCATGTGTTTTCTTGACCATCAACAACGCCTGTTTGCAACGCGCCGTACACTTCTGAGAATGACATCGGCTGTGGTGACGCATCAAGCGCTTCCATTTGAGCAACCAAAACATCAGAAGGCTGCACGCGGAATTTCAAACCAGCGGCATCTGCTGGCAACACAAGCGGTTTGTTCGCAGAGAATTGTTTCAGACCATTGTGCCAGAACCCAAGACCCAAAAGACCACGACGTACCATGGCTTCTTTCATGTCTTGACCGGTTTCAGACTGTTGGAATTCTTCCACAGCATCCATGTTTTTGAACATGAACGGCAGATCGAAGATGCGGTAAATTTTGGTGAATGTTTCAAACTTAGACAGGCTTGGCGCCGCCATTTGCACATCGCCTTGCAGCATGGCTTCTAGCACTTGGTCATCGTTGTACAGTGTGGAGTTTGGGTAAACTTCGACACAGGCTTTGCCGTCCATTTCAGCATTCACACGCTCCATGAACAGGTTGGCAGCGATGCCCTTTGGGTGCTTGTCAGTGTTGGTGACGTGGCTGAATTTGATAACCATTTCGCCAGCGTCACAGGCCGCCATTGCAGATGTACCAGTGACGGCCAAAGCGAGCGCGGTAGCGGCAGATGCGAGAAATTTCATAGGTGTCCTCCCAGACAAGATGTCATAATTTTTGACCTCGGCCCGTTGAATCAGGGCGCTGCAGGTTCAAGGCCAGACAACAGCCTGTCGGCAAAGGCGACAAGGGGAAGTGACAGCTTTGTGAAATATGTAAATATTTCATTAAATTTCAGATCGTTACAAACGAACCGGTCACATAACAGCCATGCGCCGCACGCATACTGTGCGGATCACCGCACATAGGTTAGCGATCACTGTGCGGAATATCGCACACAGACGCACAATGTCTATCGCCCCCTATCAGCGATACAATTCAGCCAAAACACCATGTCGTGTCAGTTTGTCGTAAAATGTTTTGCGTGGCAGTTTTAGGCCTTTGGCGGCTTCTGTCGCGTTGCCGTGGTGGCGTTGCAGGGCCGATATCAACAAAGAGCGTTCTACCTGTGCCATTTGTTCGACCAAACCCAATTCCCCCTCAGGCGCGCCCCCATCCGACAGTCCCATGACAAAGCGCATCGCGGCATTCATCAAACTGCGCGCATTGCCGGGCCAGTTTTGCGCCATCAAATTCGCGATAATTTCTGAAGTGATTTCAGGCACGGGCAGATTGGTTTGCTCGCACGCGATATCAACATAATGGCGGAACAGCACAGGAATGTCTTCGGGGCGTTCGCGCAAGGGCGGAATGCGGATCACAGCGGCCTCAAGCCGATAAAACAAATCCGCCGAAAATCCATTTCGCGCCACCAAATCAGACAGATTGGCATAGCTGCCCGCAATCAAACGCGGACGATCATGGGTCTCAAGCAAATCCAACAATGAAAATTGTACATTTGATGGCAAAGCAGCGACTTCGTCGATGAAAATAGACCCTTCTGCAGCATCTTGAAAGGCCGCGGTCAAAGTGCGGGGTGTCATAGCCGCGCCAGAGAATTTCAAGAACGGCGCGACGGACCCAGCAGACAACAGATGCACGACTTCGGCCATTTTAGCGGTGCCCACACCAGGCTCGCCCGTGACCAACACATCCGCAGCAGAGCGCGCCACCGTGCGGGCCTCGCTGCGCAACCGTTTGGACAGAGCCGACGTGCCACGCAACAGCCGCGCGGCTGCATCACCCGATTCCACTTGGCGCTTCAAACGTCGATTTTCCAACACCAGTGCCCGCGTGCGCAAAGCCTTTTCCACCACGGCCACAAGTTCTTTGGGCGAACATGGTTTTTCCAAGAAATCAAATGCACCGCTGGAAATCCCTTTGACCGCCATCGGAATATCGCCTTCGCCCGTCAGCAAAACAACAGGCAGTTCTGGGTCGAGCCCTTGGGCATATTCCAATAGGGCAAACCCGTCTTTGCCCGGCATCCGAATGTCTGTGACAACGACGCCCGCGAAATCCCGAATGATGTGATCTTTGGCTTCGATATACGTGCCAGCCAAGGTGGGCACCAATTCTGCCAGTTCAAGCGTTTGCCCCAAAGCCTCGCGCACTGATGCGTCATCATCGACCAAAAGCACACGATCCACAGCATTGGTTCTTTTCATCAGACGGTCTCCTGAAGGGGTGTGACAGCGCGGGCGGCAGGCAAGGTGATCACAAATTCTGCCCCGCCCCCCGCAGGGTTATGGCCTTGGATGGTGCCGCCAAAACTTTGGATCAGCCCATATGAAATAGATAGGCCCAGCCCCATACCTTGGGCCGCGCCCACGTGTTTGGTGGAATAGAATGGCTCGAATATCTTTTCTGGTTCGAAAATGCCACCGCCCGTATCGCGAATGGACAGGCGGACCATATCGGCAGCTGTATCTGAATGCGCATCGGGCACGCCCAGCGCAATGCTGACCTGTTTGAGATCACTGTCGGCCACAGCGTCCACGGCGTTGGACACAAGGTTCATCACCACTTGTTGCAGCCGCACATCGCCACCACGCACCATGGTATTTGGCACGGGCTGCCAATCGATGGAAACACCGCCAGCGTGGATTTTGCCCATGGTCATTTCCAAAGCGGCATCGACAACGGCGCTTAAATCAACATCGGAAATGGCTTCGTTTTCTTGCCGCGCAAAAGCCCGCAGGTTTTTAATGATACGCCCCATGCGCCGCGATAGGTCTGCAATCCGCCCAAGGTTCTCGCCCGCCTTGGTCGCATTGCCACGTTCCAAGAACAGTTGTGCATTTTCCGAAAAAGACCGGATAGCCATCAAGGGCTGGTTCAGCTCATGGGAAATGCCCGCAGACATCTCGCCCAGCGCAGATAGTTTTCCCGCTTGCACCAAATCCGCTTGAGCGCGTTTGAGACGTGCTTCGGCTTCTTCACGTTCGGTCACTTCGCGCATCAAATCACGGTTGGCAATTTCTAGAGCTTGGGTGCGGGTGGCGACGCTGGCCTCTAGGCGCGTGTTGGCTTCGAACAACGTGCGGCGGCGCTCTGTTGCGAGCACCAAAAACGCGCCAAAGGCAAAGGCAATCGCCCCAGCCATCCCCGCCTGCATCGCAGCCAATGTGCGTACGGGGGCCAGATCATACAAAAGCTCCCCCGTCATATCCACGACGGGCAAAGGTTGGCTGATGTGTAAAACGCTGGCTGGGATATAAGGCCCCGCCACCATAGACCACACATCATGACCACCAATCACACGCTTGCGGGCAACAGGGAAATCCCCAGCACCCCCGCCAGCCAAGATCAGCTCTGTGCGGTTGGTCACAAAAATCACGTCATCTGTATCTGTGAAATACACAGCGAAAGGATCAGCAGGCCATCCCCATTCAATCGATTCCACATCGACATTGACCAAGACAGCGCCTTGGGCCGCGCCATTGGGTTTAAACACAGGAGCCGCATAGACAAACCGCCGCGCACCGTTGCCATCGACGAAATGCGCCACGCCCAGCGCACCGTTCATCGCCCGCGCAAAGGCAGCATCAGCGCCTGCAGGTAATATGGAACTTTGCGATGCGGCCAAAACGCGCCCTGTGTTGGACACAAGCACCAAAGACTGCGACCCAGTTTTGTCGGCCATGCGTTGCAACAATTGCGCCGCGGCATCATGCAATTCAGGGTTTGTGCCCCCGCGCTGTAAGATCAAAGAGGTCACTGTGGGATGCTCGGCCAAGATCACAGACAGTTCTCGGTACCGCTCAAGCCCTGTGCGCAAGCGATCTGTAGACAGGGCCAAGTCGGCCTTGGCGCGCCCTGCGGCTTGGTCCAGTTCAGATCGAAACGCCAGCGCATAGACCCCCAACCCAATGGCGATCACGACCAGCAACAACACCATCACCTCAACCAAACGCCGCCTTAGGGCATTTGTGTGCAGGTCGCTAAGGGGCGTAAAACTTGGATCATGACTTTGGTTCATATGGGCGCAGTTTAGAAACTCCTGCTTGCAAAGCAAAGCACCAAGCTTCACGGTCTCGCACGTAATTGCAACTTGACCAGACTGAGCCAACATGAGCCAACCGATGACATCCCTGTCCCAAGATCCCAAAGCACCTGATTTCGTTCAAAACCCCTATGCGTTTTACGACAGGCTGCGCAGCGCTGGCCCACTCGCCTATTGGCAAGAATTGGATCTGCCCGTGATCGCGTCATACGATGGGGTGAGCATGGGATTGAAAGATCGGCGGTTTGGACGTGAGGCTCCTGAGGGGTTCAAACCCGTTGTAAAAGACCATCTGCGGCCGTTTTATGACGTTGATGACCATTCCATGTTGGAATTGGAAGGCGACAGACATCGCAGACTGCGCTCACTGGTTTTGCGAGCATTCACATCGCGCAGGATCAAAGAACTGACACCTGAGATCACTGCGATTTCCAATGATCTGATTGATGGGTTTCCCAGTGGCGATTTTGATCTGCTCAAACAGTTTGCCACCCCCCTGCCCATTCGGATCATTTCGCGCCTGTTGGGTGTGCCCGAGGACATGAGCGATCAATTGCTGGCATGGTCCAACGCTATGGTGGCGCTGTACACCCCTATGTGTTCGCGCGAGACTGAAGACGCCGCAGCGCTGGCCGCCACAGAGTTTTCAGATTTCATGCGCAGTTATATAGACCAGCGGCGCAGCTTGCCTGCCGATGATTTGATCACGCATTTGATCGCGGCTGAGCAAGACGGCGAAAAGCTATCGACACAAGAGTTGATCACCACCTGTATTTTGCTGCTCAACGCGGGGCATGAAGCCACGGTGCATGCTTTGGGTTTGGGTGTGAAAACTCTGCTAGAGCACCAAACACCGAAAGAGATGCTGGGCAATGACGCGATTGATGGCACAGTAGAAGAATTGCTGCGCTTTGATCCCCCCCTGCATTTGTTTCAACGCTGGGTGAATGACGACACCACATTTTTGGGCCAAGATTTTAAAAAAGGTGACAAAATAGGGTTGCTGTTGGGCGCGGCAAACCGTGATGATGATGCCTGGGATGATCCGCATGTGTTTGATCCCACCCGTAAAGTGAAACAAAACACGGCCTTTGGCGGTGGCATTCATTTTTGCGTCGGGGCACCTTTGGCGCGGCTTGAAATGCGGATCGCTTTGCAGGTGTTATTTGAACGCTGTCCTGATCTGCGCCTTGCCCAGCCCCCACGCTTTGCCAACACATGGCATTTTCATGGGCTAGAGACATTGATGGTCCGCACATAAGCCTCTAACAAGACACACGCAGATCAGCAGACACGGGGATTACCGCAAATGGCCACAGTGCTCGATAAAATCAAAGCCTATAAACTGCTTGAAGTGGCCGCCGCCAAACAGGCCGTGTCCTTAAGCGATCTTGAAGCGCAGGCCAAAACCCAATCTGCCCCACGCGGATTTGCCGCCGCGTTGCAAGCGGCTGCTACAACAGGCTACGGTTTGATTGCCGAAGTGAAAAAGGCGTCTCCATCCAAAGGGCTGATCCGCGCCGATTTCAATCCACCTGTTTTGGCCAAAGCGTACGAGGACGGCGGCGCGACCTGTTTGTCCGTGCTCACAGACACGCCATCTTTCCAAGGCGCGCCAGAGTTTTTGATCCAAGCGCGCGCGGCAGTCTCGCTGCCTGTACTGCGCAAAGACTTTATGTATGACACCTACCAAGTTACGCAAGCGCGCGCATGGGGGGCAGATGCTATTTTGATCATCATGGCGTCCGTGTCTGACGCGCAGGCCACTGAATTGGAAGATGCCGCCTTTGAACTGGGCATGGATGTGCTGGTCGAAGTGCATGACGAGGACGAACTCACACGGGCTTTAGCACTGAAATCACCTCTTTTGGGCGTCAACAATCGCAATCTGAAAACATTCGAGACCTCGCTCGATACCACGCGCACCCTGTCAAAACTGACCCCTGCGGGCAAGCTGTTGGTCTGCGAAAGCGGTCTGAGCAATGCCCAAGATTTGGCTGACATGGCCGCATACGGTGCGCGCACGTTCTTGATCGGGGAAAGCCTGATGCGCCAAGATGATGTCACCGCCGCCACGCGCACGCTGCTGGCAAACCCCGTTCCCGCGTAATCTATCACACTGACCCAAAAGGATCGTCCCATGGCTGATTTGACCCATTTCGATGACGCAGGCCACGCGCATATGGTCGATGTTTCAAACAAAGCCGTGACAGATCGTTTGGCCACAGCCGAGGCTGCGATCAAAATGCGCCCCGAAACTTTGGCACTTGTCCTAAAAGGCACCGCGAAAAAGGGCGATGTTTTGGGCGTCGCACGATTGGCAGGCATCATGGGGGCCAAGAAAACCTCTGATCTAATCCCTTTGTGTCACCCTTTGCCAATAACCAAGGTCACGCTGGATCTTGTCCCAGATGAAACACTCCCCGGAGTGCGCATCACCGCGACTGTGAAAACCTCAGGCCAAACAGGCGTGGAAATGGAAGCGCTCACTGCCGCCTCTACAGCCGCTCTCACCATCTACGACATGTTGAAAGCCGCTGAAAAAGGCATGGAAATCGTGCATATCCGCCTTTTGCGCAAAGAAGGCGGCAAATCGGGCATCTACACCTTGGACGAGACGCCCCTATGATTTCCGTCTCACAAGCGCTGGACCATGTCTTTTCGCTTTGCGATCCCTTAGGGGCTGAAACAATCCCTCTGCGTGCTGGCCTAGGCCGTGTTCTGGCCAAAGATGCCACAGCCACCCGCAATCAACCGCCTTTCTCAGCCTCCATCATGGATGGGTACGCGGTGCGTGACGCAGATAGCCAGATCGGCGCGCAGTTCACGGTAATTGGCGAAGCGGCAGCAGGTCATAGATTTGACGGCACAGTGCAAGCGGGCCAAGCCGTGCGTATTTTTACTGGCGCGCCTATGCCACACGGAGCATCCCGTGTGGTGATCCAAGAAAATGTCACCCGTGACGGTGATACAATCACCCAAACAGACATTTCGCGCACCACCAACATTCGCGACATCGGCGCAGATTTCAAAGCGGGCGACACAGTGCAAGCCCCGCGCCAGCTGACGCCCCGCGATCTGGCGCTTTTGGCCGCGATGAACATCGATAAAATCACAGTCACCCGCAAACCGGTGGTCGCCTTGATTGCCACAGGCGATGAATTGGTGATGCCCGGCGAGACGCCAAACGATGCGCAAATCATTGCATCCAATTCCTTTGGACTTGCCGCGATGGTCGAAGCCGCAGGTGGCATTCCCCGCATGCTGCCCATTGCCCGCGACACTGAATCGTCCTTGTGCCAAGCGCTCAGCCTTGCCGCTGGTGCTGATATGATCGTTACCATTGGCGGTGCCTCAGTGGGCGATCATGACATTGTCGGCAAAGTCGCCGCTGATATGGGATTGGACCGTGCATTTTACAAAGTCGCTATGCGTCCGGGCAAGCCGCTTATGGCGGGCAAACTGAATGGTGTCATGATGCTTGGCCTGCCGGGTAATCCTGTATCGTCTTTGGTGACTGCGCATCTGTTTATGCTGCCTGCTCTGTGCAAAATGCTGGGGCTTGGGGCTGCACTTACGGCGCACACCTTGGTCGAGCTGACCCAAGACCTGCCCGCCAATGGCCCCCGCGCCCATTACATGCGTGCGCAGATTGACGCGGGAAAAGTGACGCCCTTTGCCAGCCAAGACAGCGCCTTGTTGCGGATATTATCGGACGCCAACGCCCTGATCATTCGCGCCCCAAATGCGCCCGCCAGTGAAGCGGGTGATCTGGTGGATGTGATCCGATTGTAGCATGCGCTTGGTGTGCATCCGCATGCGCTAGGTTTTCACGCAATATTTCCATCGGCTTCGCGCAATTTTAACCCTTCATTAGTCACCAGTCGGTCTCATAGGGCCAAGACCAAAGCCCTTTGCATCAAAGGCATGGGTCGAGGTCAAATGACGGAGAACATGTTGACACATTACAAGAACGACCGTAGAACATTGAATGAACACGTTACCAATGTGGTCTGGAATAAGATTGATCAGGGCGGTCCTGTGGTGTTCAGAACCGTGGCGCAAAATACGCCGCGTCTTCTGTCTCGCCCCTTGCCTGACCTACACTCTCAACAGAGCAATGTGCACTTTGTACCGCTCTCGACCCCAGATCGCTTGAGTTAAACCAAACCGGTCCTTGATACGATATCAGGACCAGCGAGACACAGGCGGGAGCACAAACATGCTGACGAAAAAACAGCTACAACTGTTAGAATTTATCAACACGCGGATGCACAAAGATGGTGTTCCGCCGTCTTTTGATGAAATGAAAGAAGCGCTCGACCTGCGGTCTAAATCAGGCATCCATCGCCTGATCACAGCGCTTGAAGAACGCGGATTTATTCGCCGTCTTGCCCACCGTGCGCGAGCCATTGAAATCGTCAAACTGCCCGAAAGCCTTGGCGGAATGCCCACTGCGCCCACTGTCGCAGGGTTTGAACCGCGCGTGATTGAAGGCGACCGTCCCAATTCACCGCCCCCGATGCAAGCAATGGAAGTGGCTGTCTCTGCGTTCAATTTGCCAATCATGGGAAAAATAGCCGCAGGAGTGCCTATTGAAGCGGTTGAAGATGGCGCGATGAATGTCGCTGTGCCTGGATCAATGCTATCGGGACGCGGCAATCACTATGCGCTTGAGGTCAAAGGCGAATCCATGATTGACGCTGGTATCAATGATGGTGATATCGTGGTTATTTGCGAAACGTCACAGGCTTCAAATGGCGATATCGTTGTGGCCATGGTCGAAGGATATGAGACCACGCTGAAACGCTACATGCGCAAGGGCGATATGATCGCGCTTGAAGCGGCCAACCCTGCGTTCGAAACGCGCATGGTCGCGGCTGATAAGATCGAAGTCCAAGGCAAATTGGTTGGGCTGATCCGCAGCTACTAATTCACGTTAAAAATCATTGCAAAAGCCGCCCATATCATGCTTCGTGCCATGTTTCGGGCAGCTTTTGCACAGGTGATTTATGGCGCATACGGATCAATATGACCCGCAGTCGTAACGGCCAAGCCAAAGACACCGCGCTGCGTTAAATCTTGTAACACCGCATCAATGGGTCTTTTTGAATAGCGCAAGCTTGGAGTTGTCCAAAGCCGCACGCCCGACGCCCCATAGGCCGTCGTAATATCTACACCGTTTTCCAAAGGGCGAAACGACAAAGCACCGCTTTGCGCTAGATAAGCCAAATCCAACATCAGGCAGGGTTTCAGCGGCTCAGTTTCCCATTTTTTATTTACAATCACGATGTCATGGGTTTCGCAAGCACTCTGAGCAGCCTCAAGCCAACCACGCCCCGAAACATGAGCAATGCGGACGCCTGCTATGTCCAAAGATGGTAAAAAACGGGCCGCCGCGGCGATTTGATCGGGGATGTCTCCGTCATTTTCCAGCCATGAATGCGCCGAAAACCCTGCACCCGTCGCTTTGTTCAACGCGCGCCCCTCGGCCGTCATCCGCCCCACAAGTCCGCCATCTGCAGACACAAGCAAACTAGGGCGATCTGCCGTTGCCCAAAGTGCAAATCCCAAGATGACGGGCAACAACCCCAACAGCTGCGCGCGTCCACGCCACAGCATCACAAAAAGCCCGCCAAGCGCGATAAGCGGCAAGGTCTGTGACGGCGGCATAACCACATGGGTCACAGCGCCTTCGACGTTTGAAACCTTTTGCGCGACGAACAAAATCCACCGAATGGCAGGCTCCATCACCGCCAAAGGCAGGCTTTGTAGCCCAATTGGCGATAGCACGGCAGCCAAAATTGCAGCAGGCATCACCACAGCGCCCATGACAGGTACGGAAATCACATTTGCGATCAAGCCCAAATCAGCGATCCGGTTGAAATGCGCCGCAGCCACAGGCGCGGTCGCAATCCCAGCAACGGCAGAGGACAACACCACAGTCAACGCTCCGTTGGCCCAACGCGGCCAACGCCCCATCACATTGAAACGCCGCACAAGCGTGAAGACAGTGACAAGCGCGGTGGTCGCAGCAAAGGACATCTGAAACCCTGGTTCGGGCAACACTTCAGGGCGGATCAACAGGATCAATATCGCAGCCATGGCAACAGCACGCATCGAAATTGCTTGGCGGTCAAACAGCACCGCGATGAACATCATCGACACCATAATATAGGCGCGCTCTGTCGCCACGTTCCAACCGGACAACGCCAGATACATAGCGCCCGCAATCAAGGCGCAGACCGCAGCGATCTTTTTGGTCGGAAGATAAAAGAACGCAACAGGGATCAACGCCAATCCCACACGAATGGCTGCGAAAATAACGCCGGTCAAAAGCCCCATATGCAGGCCTGAGATAGCCAAAAGGTGCGATAAATTACTGGCGCGCAGATTTTCCGCAGTTTGCGCTGAAATGCCAGACCGATCCCCTGTTAAAATGGCCGCGGCAAAGGCACCAGCCTGCCCTGACATTTGCGATTGCAACGCCAAAGACAACGATTGTCGTATTCTATGGATGGCCAAAGACAGGCCTTTGTCCGTGGCCCCAGACCGTAAAACAGGCGTGCGCGTGTAGCCAACCCCGCCCAATTGGTCGAACCACGCCATACGTTGAAAATTAAATCCCGTGGGATCGGCGGCGCTTGGTGGCGGTGAAACATGCGCGGTCATTGCGATGCGCAAACCGGGCTCGGGCGTGATATAGTCTTGTGGTCCATGCAACGAAATGCGCACGCGAATGGGCGTCCGGTGGGGCTGCATATTTTTTAAAATAACGTGATCAAGTGTCAAACGCACAGCTTCTGATGCGGATCGATCAATTTTAATGATGCGCCCCTCGACGGGGCCATAATACCGATAGTTTAACACAGGGGCTGCGACAGAATGCGCCCTGTATCCTGCGGACAAAAACCCAATTGAGATCATCACACACATCGTCAAAGGCGGTGCGTAATAGGCTGGAATAAAGCACAAAACCACCATACCCAGCCCCGTAAAAACAGCGCTATAGATATAGGTCTGTGGTGCGGGTTCAATCGAGGCGACAAAGTACAAAGATACGCCAACGCCAATCATCACAGGCAGCCACAAGAAAAGACGCCCACGCTGGCGATCAAAAATATCCAAAAGCCAGTAAAGCGGGCTTAAAATAGACGTCACCTATCGGTCCTTTTATTTATGATGCTACCTGATCATCGGTTCTTGCTGCACATGCTGCCGCGTCGTACGCATGCCACAGAAAAGCGATTTCCACTTTGCGCAAAAATGCTCTAGACCTGCCTCAACATCACATCTGAACGCTACTGCCTCCATGGTTACCAAAGGGTTAATTTCCCCATGTCAAACGCCGCCAAAACCACCACTGCCAACGCCAAACCTGTCGTCACCCGTATTGCGCCGTCCCCCACTGGAGACATGCACATCGGCACAGCCCGCACGGCGCTGTTCAGCTGGCTTTATGCCCGCGCCCGAGGTGGCAAATTTTTGCTGCGAATTGAAGATACAGATCGTGCGCGCTCAACCCCTGAGGCCACCCAAGGCATTTTGGATGGCATGGCGTGGCTGGGTTTGGATTATGACGGCGAGGCCGTGAGCCAGTTCGAACAAGCCGCACGACACGCAGAAGTTGCCCAACAGATGCTCGCGGCAGGAACAGCCTATAAATGTTTCGCGACCCAAGACGAAATTGAAGCCTTTCGCGAACAGGCCCGTGCCAATAAAACCAGCACATTGTACCAATCCCCTTGGCGTGATGCAGATGAAAGCACCTATCCTGATGCGCCTTATGTGATCCGCATGAAAGCACCCCGCGATGGTGCGACGGTGATCCGCGATCAGGTGCAGGGCGATGTGACGATCAAAAACGACCAGATCGATGATATGATCGTGCTGCGCTCTGACGGCACGCCCACCTACATGTTGGCCGTTGTGGTGGACGATCACGATATGGGCGTCACCCATGTTATTCGCGGCGATGATCACTTGGCCAACTCTGCGCGTCAGATGATGGTCTATGATGCGATGGGATGGGATCTGCCAGTTTACGCGCATATCCCGCTGATCTTCGGCCCTGATGGCAAGAAAATGTCCAAACGCCATGGCGCGACGGGCGTGAAAGAATATCAGGCGATGGGATACCCTGCACAGGGGATGCGCAATTATTTGGCGCGCCTTGGGTGGTCGCACGGGGATGATGAATTTTTCTCAGACGCGCAGGCGATGGAATGGTTCGATTTGGATGGAATCAACAAAGCCCCTGCCCGCTTTGACACCAAAAAGCTAGAAAACATCTGCGGACAGCATTTGGCGGTGATGGAGGATGCTCAAATCATGAGCGAAATCGATGCATACCTTTTCGCATCTGCACAACCCGCTTTGACGCCAGCACAAAAATCGCGTCTGAACGCTGCGTTGTACTGTCTGAAAGGATCGGCCAAAACTTATCCGCAACTTATTGAAAAAGCTAGATTTGCACTCAATCAACGTCCTGTGGATGTTGATGAGAAAGCGCAAAAACATCTTGGGGCGGTATCCAATGGTATACTGGAAGAATTGACGCCGCACCTGCAAAGTGCTAGCTGGAACCGCGACGCATTGGAAGCGGCTGTTGGCCGCGTCATGGACGCACAAGACATCGGCTTTGGCAAGGTCGCAGGACCGCTACGCGCGGCCCTTGCAGGACGCGCCCAAACACCAAGTGTTTTGGATATGATGTTCGTACTTGGACAAGAAGAAACACTCGCTCGGATTTCCGACGCAGTACAAGAGTAACAAGACTAAAAGTGCAATTTAAACGCTCTTTTGGGATCGCGGTCAGTGTATTTTAAGACCGCATGCAAATTCTACCGCGACTTTCACAGTCCGGTAACATGGCACGCCGTAGATAACGGTAAAGACCATTCAACAAAGAGCGGCACCGGCCCTCTTTAGCCACAGAATGGCGCGCGGATTTCAATTTGCGCGCCGTCCCCGACCTCCAGCGGTGCCAGAATTGGCCCGTTGCCAACCGAAGGAACGACCATGGCAGAAACACAAAAGACAGCGACCCTGACGCTTGACGGCAAGTCCTATGAGCTTCCGGTTCATTCACCAACCGAAGGTCCCGATGTTGTTGATATCCGCAAGCTTTATAGCGAAGCTGGCGTGTTCACATACGACCCTGGCTTTACATCTACAGCAGCGTGCGACAGCGCGATCACATACATCGATGGCGGCGAAGGTGTTTTGTTGCACCGTGGTTACCCAATCGGTGAACTGGCTGCGAATTCTCACTACCTCGAAGTTTGCTACTTGTTGTTGCACGGTGAATTGCCAACAGCGGCACAAATGGAAACATTTGAATCTGCCATCACCAATCACACGATGGTGCACGAGCAGATGCACAAATTCTTTTCAGGCTTCCGTCGTGATGCGCACCCTATGGCGATCATGGTTGGTGTTGTCGGCGCGATGTCTGCATTCTACCACGATTCCACTGATATTTCAGACCCTTGGCAGCGCGAAGTTGCGACCACACGTCTGATCGCAAAGATGCCAACCATCGCTGCCATGGCGTTTAAATACACCACAGGCCAGCCATTTGTGTACCCACGCAATGATCTGGATTACGCGTCAAACTTTTTGCGCATGTGCTTTGCTGTGCCTGCCGAAGATTACGTTGTGAACCCGATCCTTGCCCGCGCAATGGACCGTATTTTCACATTGCACGCAGATCACGAACAAAACGCATCCACATCTACAGTGCGCTTGGCGTCGTCTTCTGGTGCGAACCCGTTCGCGTGTATCGCTGCTGGTATCGCCTGTCTTTGGGGGCCAGCACATGGTGGTGCAAACCAAGCTTGTCTTGAAATGCTGCAAGAGATTGGCACAGTGGATCGCATCCCTGAGTTCATCGCACGCGCCAAAGACAAGAACGATCCTTTCCGTTTGATGGGCTTTGGTCACCGCGTTTACAAAAACTTCGATCCACGCGCGACTGTGATGAAACAGTCTGCTGACGAAGTGCTTGAGCTTTTGGGCGTTGAAAACAACCCGATCCTTCAGGTTGCCAAAGAACTGGAAGCTGCTGCCTTGGCTGATCCATATTTCGCAGAGAAAAAACTCTTCCCGAATGTGGATTTCTACTCAGGCATCATCTTGGAAGCGATGGGTTTCCCGACATCTATGTTCACTCCAATCTTTGCCCTGTCCCGCACAGTTGGCTGGATTTCCCAGTGGAAAGAAATGATCGAAGATCCATCTATGAAAATTGGCCGTCCACGTCAGCTCTACACAGGCGCCACACAACGCGCCTACACAAATGTCGAAGATCGCGGCTAAGTCCATCTGATCGCTTGAATATAGAAAAGGCCGCTCCATCGGGGCGGCCTTTTACATGAGATATCATCAGTCTGTCGCGCCACATTGAAAAGGCAGCGCAACTGCTTGATCAGCGTCCTTCGAACTTGGCAGCGCGTTTTTCTGTGAATGCGACCACACCTTCGCGAAAATCACGTGTGGTGCCGCAGCGCCCTTGCAGCTTGGCCTCAAGCGCCAGTTGTTGAGTAAAGTTGTTGTTGGCCGAGGCATGCAGCGCCTCTTTTATCCCCGCATAGGCCACAGTTGGTCCTTTGGCGAGATGCTGCGCACGCGCAGTCCAATGGGCTGTAAATTGATCGTCTTCAACGCTCTCGTAAATCATGCCCCACTGCGCCGCTTTGTTGGCCGAAATCGCATCACCAAACAAGGATGCACCCATGGCACGTGCCAACCCCACTTGACGCGGCAAAGCATAGCTGCCCCCCGCATCAGGCATCAAACCAATCCGCGTAAAGGCTTGAATAAAAACGGCACTTTCAGTTGCGATCACCACATCTGTGGCCAAGGCAAGCGAGGCGCCCGCCCCTGCAGCAACGCCATTGACGGCCGCTATCGTGGGGATTTTACTGTCATGCAGGGCATGCAACATCGGCTCGTATTCATCGCGCAAAGTACGTTCCAAATCGGCATTGCCAGCATTGACGCCATCGCCCAAATCTTGGCCAGAACAAAACGCGTCTTGCGCCCCTGTGATCACCAAAACGCGGGATTCTGTACCTGCGGCACGCACTGCATGGGCGATTTCAGCCCGCATCTGCGTGTTTAGCGCATTTTTAACTTCGGGACGGTTGAGCGTGATGACGGCAACATCGTCACGAAGGGAATAGCGGATGGTGTCATACTGCATGTGCGGTTCTTTCCTAAAGGGCGTGCATACAACTTAGGCATCGCACGGCTTAAAGAAAGAGAGACGCTCCGTTAAAACGCAGAAACATTGGATTTAATCAACCAAAACCGTGGTGCGTGGCGCATTCGCCAACAGGTTCCCCATCTTAAAACCCAGTGACATTAGTCTTTCATCAAACTCTCAAGATGTGCTTTTTCCGCCTCTGAAAGTTCATCAATCGTTGTTTCATTTTGACGTCGACGTACAAAACCAATGCCGACCCCAAGCGCCAAAAGCAGCATCAAAGGCCCAGCAACCCACAAAAGTTTATTGGCCCCTGTGAGGGTTGGTTTGAGCAGCACATATTCACCGTAGCGCTCAACAATGTAATTGATAACGCTAACATTACTGTCGCCCGCAAGCAATCTTTCACGCACCAAAAGGCGCAAGTCTTCAGCCAATTGCGCATTCGATTCATCAATATTTTCATTGCGACACACAAGGCAGCGCAGCTCTTTTGAAATCTCGCGAGCGCGGCTTTCCAACACCGGATCAGACAGCACTTCGCTGGGCTGCACCGCAAAAAGTGGCGTCGCCATAAGCACGCAAAGAGCAAAGATCAGACCCTTCATTCTGCAGGCACTCCTTTGGGCGTCAACGCGGTTTTACGTGCCCCAGCCGCAACGCGGTAGCGCCGGTCCGTCAAAGACATAAGTCCGCCAAGCGCCATGATAATCGTGCCGCCCCAAATCCAATTGGCCAGCGGTTTCACGTAAGTACGCACGGCCCAACCGCCGTTCGACTGCACATCGCCGATCACCACATAAACATCGCGCAGAAAGCCTGAATCGATGCCCGCTTCGGTTGTTGGCATCCCCGCGACGGGGTAATTGCGCTTTTCGGGGTGCAGCGTTGCAATTTTTTGCGCGCCGTCAAACAGCGTCATATCCGCCATTGTGGTGATATAATTTGGCCCTTGTTTGCGTGCGACATTGTCCAAAGTGATCGTGTAGCCCGCGACTTCAAAGGCTTCGCCGACCTGCACAACGCGGATGTCTTCTACCGTCCAAGCGGTCAATCCGGCGATACCCGCGATGGTAATGCCAAGCCCGCCATGCGCCAAAAAGCGCCCCCAATCGGCGCGCGGCAGACGCAAAAGCCGCGACAGATCACGTTTTTTGCCAAGTTTGGATGCAATATCTTGCGTCGCGCCAGACAGCAGCCAAATGCCAAGCCCCAGTCCAATCGGCCCAAGCAAAGATTTGCCCGTCTGCATCACAAAGACCAAAGCCAAAACAGCAAAGGCCAGCACCATTGACGGGATCAGTTTACGCAGCACGGTGCTGATTTTCGCGCGCTTCCACGGCATCATCGCGCCAATAGGTAAAATGATCGCGAGTGCTGTGAAAAAAGGCGTGAATGCCGCATCAAAGAATGGCGCGCCAACAGACAGTTTTCGGTCCCAAAAGGCTTCAGCCACGAGCGGCCAAATGGTGCCAATAAAGACGACAAACGCCGCAACGGCCAACAAGATGTTGTTGAGAATCAAAGCCGTCTCACGAGACGCCACAGCGAACACGCCGCGCGATTCCATCGAGGCGGCGCGCAGAGAAAACAAGATTAATGCCCCGCCCATAAAGACCCCCAAGATCATCAAAATAAAGATACCGCGCTCAGGATCATTGGCAAAGGCATGCACCGATGTGATCACGCCCGAGCGCACAAGGAATGTGCCGATCAGGGAAAACCCAAAGGCGAGAATGGCCAGTAAGATGGTCCATGCTTTCAAACTTTCGCGCTTTTCCACAACAATGGCGGAGTGCAACAAAGCTGCCGCAAAAAGCCAAGGCATAAAGGATGCGTTTTCAACGGGGTCCCAGAACCAAAATCCGCCCCAGCCCAATTCGTAATAGGCCCACCAAGAGCCTAGTCCAATGCCAATGGTCAAAAACACCCAAGCCGCCAAAGTCCAAGGACGCACCCAGCGCCCCCAAGCCGCATCGACACGCCCCTCTAACAAGGCCGCAACGGCAAAGGAAAAGGTCATAGAGAGACCAACATAGCCAAGATACAAAAACGGCGGATGGAACGCGAGACCAGGATCTTGCAACAAAGGATTAAGGTCTTGCCCATCCATTGGCGGCGTCGCGAGGCGCACAAACGGGTTCGATGTGAACAAGATAAACGCCAAAAAAGCCACGCCGATGGACCCTTGAACGGCAATGACGCGGGCTTTCAATGTTGTTGGCAGATTCGCACCAAACAGCGCAGCCGCCGCGCCAAAGAGCGCAAGGATCAAAACCCACAACAGCATCGAGCCTTCGTGATTGCCCCAAACGCCAGCGACTTTGTAAAGCATCGGCTTAAGTGTGTGGGAATTCTCGACCACAAGTTTGACAGAAAAGTCAGAGCGCACAAAGGCATAGGTCAAAACGCAAAAGGAAAACGCGATCAAAACCAAATGCACCAAGGCGGCAGGAGCGGCCAAATCCATCAACGCGCGGCGACCGAAATGCGCCCCTATGAGCGGAAGAACGGTCTGCACGCAGGCGATGAAAAAGGCCAACACCAGCGCAAAATGTCCAAGTTCAACAAGCATATCGTCTCTCCCATTGGGTCAAGCGCCGATGCGCGGTCCCTATTGACGATAGGTTGTAGCTTGCTTGCCGCGCGCCGCCAATGGGATGCGCTGCCATGTCGCAAATAATTGAAAATTCAATGCACGAAAAAGGAGGCCTCAGCCCCCCTTTTCTGTCTCACCCACCCCATTGAATGCATTCAATCACATCAACAACAGGACCCCTAGAGACACGCCCAAAGCGCCCAGAACGGGCACAAGAAAGCTTAATCCATGATAACCAAACGACCCTTGGATGACGGCGAAATGAAGCACAGCGCCAGACATAAGTAAGGATAGAAAGAGAAACAAAACAGCCGCTTCAAGTCCCCAAGTCGGGCTTTGGCGGATTTGCATCCCCCACCACCAGCCCAGTGTAAGACCTAGCCCAGCCCAGCTGAAAGACATGCCAAGTGCCAGCGGCGTGGCCCGCACCTGCCATAGCCATAAGAATGTACCAGAGATCAAAAGCGCCATCACCGAGATCGCGCCATATCCAATCAGAACCATATGCGTGGTGCCGATGGCCAACATGCCCATGAGCGCTAAACCCAAGATCACGCTGTATAATATCAGTGCCTGTTTCATTGTTCCAACATCTCCTTTACGGCTGCATCAAGTGCATGTGCCGCATCTCGGTTGCGTTTAACGGCCTGTGCAAAAGGCGTGCCTGCAACCAAATCCAATAGCCAAATCGCGAGGTGTTTCAGATGTGATTTCATTCGTGACGCCCCCCACGCGGCAAGCGTTCGCGGATCATCGTTGTCATCTCAATCAAGATTTGAGAATTCTTATCCAGCACGGCACGTGTGGCCTGATCTTTTTGTAAGTCTCTGTACAAAAGGAAAAAAACCATAATAGCCCATGGGCCGTGATCAGCCAAAGCATTGACCAGTGCATCACTCATCATGGCCAGACCTCCATGCGATTAACGCTGGGTTGGCGACATCAAAACCCGCAACATCAGCGCCACCTGCCACATCTGCCGTGGCCGGCCCTGACACATAGGGGCTTTGCGTGGCGGGGATGCCTTTGGCCCCAGCGTCAAGCGCCTCTAAAGTGCGAATATTTGCCGTCACGATGGAAGCTTGTGCCGCGGTCGCCGCAATGGAGCTTTGAAAACTCTGACCTTTCACCTGATAGCGTGCGCCAAAATAAAAGCTGACAATTGCGCCCATGAGCCACCAAAGCGGCTCTGGAATCAGTGAAATGCCCTGCATCCGTGCGGCAAACCAAATCGGATTGGTCATTGCCGCCACACACAACCCAATTGTCCCAAAAGCCATCAAAGGGCGAGGCACGCGATTGAGCCCATCCATAAACCGGTCAAACCGCCCCATGCGGGCGACTGCGAATTCTTTGGCGAACTGATCCATGGCGGCCGAGCGCAGATTTGCATCACGCACCGACCCGTTTTCGATATTTTCCATGAACACTTCAGCCGTTTCTTTGACAACGTTGCGCCCGCCACCAAACAGCAGTTGCACCAAAGCTTGCACTATCCCCATGACGCCACCCGTGTGGCATGTTCTGCCTGTGTCAGATGATATCTGGGGGAAATGAAGTCTTCAGCGCGGGTAATCCAGCCGCCCTTGCCGCCATCACGCCGCTTGGCGTATTTGCGACTTTTGGGACGCCGATCTGCCAGAGCATAATAGTAATTGCGGCGCGCAATGCCAAACGCATCAGCCAGATGGTGCGGTGCCAAAGATTGCGCGAGAAAACACGCTTCAATCGTTTTGGGGCCGATGACCCCATCCACGGAAATCCTTTGCCCCATATCCACCAGCAAGCGCTGTAAAATACGCACGGCATTCGACCCCGCATTGACGTACATATCAAAAACGCTGGCCTGTAAAACAGGCGGCAGCTCGTCAATACGTGGTCCGTTGAAATAGTGCTCAACGTAAATATCTGTGGCCTGCGCCCGCGTGATCAAACGCACATCAGACGATGTCACACGCCCGTCACCATCGTTGTCGATGCCAAGCCTGCGCAGCGTGCCAATGGTGACGCCGTACTTTGTAGCGCCCCCCAAATCATCGGGATCATCTACATAACCGCCCTCACGGGCAATGATGTCACTTGCGATTTTTTGTACTGTTTTCATATGCCTCAAACCCACCAATTTGATGTGTTAAGGCTGCCTGAAAAAGGTTAACGGTGGCGGACCAGAGCGTTCGGGTTACTCGGACGTGGGTTTGTACACCCCTTGCTCTTTAAGAGCGTCGACCACCTCTTTTGGCATATAAGTTTCATCGTGTTTGGCCAAAATTTCAGAGGCCACGAACACACCATTTTGCAACGTTCCTGTACCAACCATGCCCTGATTTTCTTCGAACAAATCAGGCAATACCCCCGTGTAGCTAACAGGAACAGTCTTATTGGTATCGGTGACGCTAAAGGTCACAGAGGTCCCTTCGCCACGGATCAAACTGCCCTCTAGCACCAGCCCGCCAATGCGAAACACTTCGCCTTTGCGTGGCGGATCTTCCATCACTTGTGTGGGCGATCGGAACAGATTGATACCATCTTTAAAAGCAAAGCCGATCAGTGTCACAGACACAACAAGCGCCACCACAGTGACGACAATGATTTGAATACGGCGTTGTTTTTTAAGATTTTTCATTAAAATGTTTTCCTCTTAGGGCACATATTTATGGATAAACAGGTGCCAAAGTCAGACCAGATGTCTCATCAAGCCCAAGCATCAAGTTTGCATTCTGAATAGCTTGCCCAGAAGACCCTTTGGCCAAATTATCCAACACAGCAATCACAATAGCACGCCCTGTACGGCGGTCAGCGGCGACGCCGATGTGGCAATAGTTTGAAGCGCGCACATGTTTGAGCGCAGGTACTTCCCCCATCGGCAACACTTGGATAAACGGCTCATCTGCGTATTGATCCACCAGTGTCTGATAGACAGCATCCGCATCGCCTTTGACATAGGCCGTGGCCAAGATACCGTGGGTCGCGGGGATCAAATGCGGCGTGAATTGAATTTCGACAGGACGCCCAGCGATCTTTGAAAACTCTTGGTCAAATTCGCCAAGATGGCGATGTTTACCGCCGACTGCGTAGCCAAAAGCATTGTCGTGCAATTCGCCAAACAAAAACGGCTCTTTCAATGAGCGCCCCGCGCCAGACACGCCAACTTTAAGGTCGAGAATGATCTCATCCAAATCAATCACACCTGCGGCAATCAAAGGGCGCAAAATGAATTGGCCAGTCGCAGCATTACAGCCCGTGCCCGCTACAAGACGCGCTGATTTGATGTCTTCGCGGTAAAACTCTGTCAGACCGTAGACTGCCTCGGATTGCATCTCAATCGCCGTGTGCGGCTGACCATACCATTTGGCATAGGCTTCGGGGTCACGCAGACGGAAATCTGCTGACAGATCAACGATTTTCAAAGTCGTTGGCAATTTTGAAATCACAGCTTGTGACGTCGCATGCGGCAATGCGCAAAAGGCCAAATCGACATTTGCGAAATCAATGTCTTCTATCTTGCATAAAGCTGGCAGATCAAGATGACGCAAATGCGGATACACCGAAGACATCGGCAAACCCGCTTTGCGATCGCCAGACAGGGCCACAATTTCAAACGAAGGATGTGTACTGATCAAGCGGACAAGCTCAGCCCCAGTGTAACCGGAAGCCCCAAGAATGGCGATTTTATAGGTCATTTGGTCTCTCTTTGATCTGAAATAAGGCCTAGCCTTACTGCGTAATGGGTGGGGCCTTATGAGTTTATCCCTATGTAAGGACACCCACGACAAAGCGCAATTGCGGCAAATGGCGCACGTCCATTGTTGCTTTTTTACGCTTTTTGAAACTCGACTTTTCGTTTCAAAAATTGTGTTGCACCACGACTGACTTTAACAGGATCGCCTGTAGTCAAAAACAGGCTCTCTGTCCCTGCCCCAATCATTTGCGGACGACGACGCAAATAATCCACAAGACTTTCCGCCACCAAATTGGCCTGTGAAAACACTTTAACTTGTGATCCCAGCGCGTCTTGAAATTCTTTTTCCATAATAGGGTAATGGGTGCAGCCAAGGATCGCAGCATCAGGATTGGGCAATTTACGCATGAGCGCATCCACATGCGAGCGCACCAAAGCGTCTGCCAAAATCATGTCGCCATCTTCAATCGCATCCACAACACCGCCACAAGCCTGCGCTTCAACATCGACGCCAATCGCACGAAAAGCCAATTCGCGTTGAAATGCACGCGAGGCAACTGTGGCAGGCGTGGCAAATAGCGCAACGGATTTAACGGCAACCTCTGTGGGCGGGGAATTGTCGCCCCATTGGCGTTCGGTCAAAGCCTCAATAAGCGGCACAAACACGCCCAACACGCGTTTGTCCGTGGGCACCCAGCTTTCTTGCATCCGACGCAATGCCGCTGCAGAGGCCGTGTTGCAGGCCAAAATCACCAAATCACAGCCAGCATCCCACAACCGCTCAACAGCCGCCGTGGTCAGATTGTAAATATCATCCGCTGTGCGTACACCATAAGGCGCATGAGCATTGTCACCAAAGTACACCAAAGGCACATCAGGCAAGCGCTTGCTCACCGCGTCATAAACCGTTAGCCCGCCAAGTCCGCTGTCGAAAATACCCACTGCCATATCAATACCGGTCCTTTAGACCCTTGCGCATCGTTTTTTGCGCTGTTGTTTTGTGTTTGTCTTCAAACTCGTACCCCAAGCCCAAATCGTCAAGGGGGGTTGGTGACAAGGCATAGGTCCGCGCCCGTAAAAAATCCATCATCTTTTTGGGATCACGGCGATATGGTGCCAAATCTGCCTCGGGGATCGGATCACCAATCACCACACGCACAGGCGCATTGATCTTGCTGCGAAACTCGCGGATCAACAGCCCCATGCGTAGAGTCGTGTGAAAATGGCTGGCCAATTGAAACAATCGAGAATTCGACCCGTCAAAATAAATAGGCACCACCTGCGCTTCAGATTTTGCAATCATCTTGGCCGTAAACGCTCGCCAACTCGGGTCAAGCGCGGGGCCAAGCGGCGTGGCGGCAGTTGATACTGTACCACCTGGAAAAATGCCAACACATCCGCCTTGGTTCAAATACGCCACAGCCGCATTTCGAGTCTCCAAATTCAACTTAACCGCTTCTTTGGTGCCTTCAAAAGAGACAGGTAAAATCACACGATCAATGTCTTCAGCCTTTTTAAACACGCGGTGCGCGAGAATGCGAAAATCACCACGGGTTTTGGCCAAAATATGCCCCAGACACAGCCCGTCCAAAATGCCGTAAGGATGGTTTGACACAACCACAAGCGGACCTGTGCGTGGGATCGCATCCAAACTGCCGCCTACCACATCCAGTTCTAACCCATAACGGTCGACCATCACCTGCCAAATGTCATGCCCTGCAAGCAAATCAGCACCATAGCCACGCACCCGTTTGATCAACCCCAAACGCCCTGTGGCATTTTCGATCACACGGATCAACGCCCGCCCAGACCTCGTTTCCGCTGAGCTTGCATAGGAAATGTCACGCGCCACTTGGCGCTCTTGGTGTATTCGCGCGTCCTTCACGTTTCACCCATCTAAATCGTTCCCTTTGGGGCAGCCTTCATTATGCGACACCTTATCGCGCCAAAGACATGACTTCCATCGTACATGAAAAAATTCACCCCCTTGACCCACGCACTCTGCATTTGCGTCATAAATGCGTCAGATCGACTTTCATAAAACAGTCACGCAACAAAGCGCTCAGGCTTTAGACAAAGTATGGAAATCTTAAAGAAATTTCAGTAAAACACGCACTCTGCGCTTGCACAAAAGATCAAAACAAACAAAGAGAGCGAAAAAAGTCGCTTTGTGCCATGACACGGCTATGATGCAAGCGGTTGGTATATAAGGTGACAGGTATGGACTGGGATAAATTACGGATTTTTCACGCGGTCGCAGACGCAGGGTCTTTGACCCATGCTGGCGATACGTTGCATCTGAGCCAGTCTGCCGTGTCGCGCCAAATTCGGGCCTTGGAAGAATCTCTTTCCACAACATTGTTTCACCGCCATGCGCGCGGTTTGATTTTAACCGAGCAAGGCGAGCTTTTGTTTGATGCAACGCGCGCCATGGCCAAGCGCCTAGATGCCGCCGCAGCCCGTATCAAAGACAGCGAAGAAGAAGTGTACGGCGAGCTGCGCGTCACCACCGCTACAGGGTTTGGCACCCTATGGCTCGCGCCACGTCTGTCCAAACTTTATGACAAATACCCTGACCTCACCATCGATCTAAAACTTGAAGAGCGCGTTTTGGATTTGCCAATGCGTGAAGCTGATGTTGCCATCCGCATGAAAGAACCATCGCAAGCTGATTTGATCCGCAAACGCTTGATGAACATTCGTATGCGCTTGTTTGCGACACAAGCCTATATCGATGAACGTGGAATCCCCAAAAGCTTGGATGATCTGGACACGCATCGCCTGATCTCGCAAAATCCCGAATCTGCACAAGTTTCTGCTGGGGCAAGCCTCATCCATGAATTGTCAGAACATGAAGTCCAATCCAGACTTTACGTGAACAACTACTTTGGCGTCTTGCAAGCCGTGCTCAATGATCTTGGGATTGGCGTTTTGCCCGACTACCTTGTGGACAGCGCCCCACGCCTTGTGCGAGTTTTGGATGACGTTGAAAGCAATGAAGTGCCTGTGTTTTTGGCCTATCCAGAAGAATTGCGCCATTCAAAGCGGATCGAAGTGTTCCGCGACTTTATCACCACCGAGATCAATGACTATCGCCGCCGTCATCGCGATGATGCGAACAGCTAAAAGACTTTTCTCAACAGCCCAAGATCTATCGCGTCGAATCTACCAATTAATACACAACAATATCAGCATGATACCCCATAACTTAGGGATCGTCATGCATTCAGCGCATAGCGGCTTTGCGCCAAAAAACAACAATGGCCCTTGAACGGTTCGCACACTGCACATAAATCAATCATCGAAGCGGCTGATAGAGGAAACTCTTAGCAACTTCACCTCCCTGTTGGACTTGGGCCGAGCTTATGCTCGGCCTTTTTTTTCGTCTACGCTATAGATGCCGGTTGCGCCCCCAAGCATAGATCCCAAAAACAAATTGCAGTCAGACGACGTTCCAAATGGGTTTCCCGCAAAAACTTGTCGTTTCTGCGCCAATATACACCAATTCCGCTTGTTCGATTGCATCTGCCCTCTTTCCCAAAGCGTCATCATAGCCTAAGAGAACGCCAGACTGAGACATGACCAAGCTATGCTTCTTGCACGCTCCACTGCTGCGACTTTGTGAGAGGCTCTGATCACCTTTAGGGGGACTTCCATGACCGATCCGAAAATTACCGATGATCTGATTGCCGCACACGGCCTCAACGCCGAAGAATACGCGCGCATCCTTGAGATCATGGGCCGCGAGCCAACCTACACCGAGCTCGGGATTTTCTCGGCCATGTGGAACGAGCACTGTTCTTACAAATCCTCTAAAAAGCACCTGCGCGGCCTACCTGTTGATGGCCCACAGGTCATCTGTGGCCCTGGTGAAAACGCAGGCATCGTCGATATTGGCGATGGTCAGTGTGTTGTCTTCAAAATGGAAAGCCACAACCACCCATCCTACATCGAACCCTACCAAGGGGCTGCGACGGGTGTGGGCGGCATTCTGCGCGATGTGTTCACCATGGGCGCGCGCCCGATTGCGGCGATGAATTCACTGTCTTTTGGCGTCAAAGACCACCACAAAACCAAACAGCTTGTGCACGGTGTTGTTGAGGGCGTTGGCGGCTATGGCAACTGTTTCGGCGTGCCAACTGTGGGCGGCGAAGTTCGGTTCCACTCCGCCTATAATGGCAACTGCTTGGTCAACGCTTTTGCGGCAGGCTTGGCGGACACTGATAAAATCTTTTATTCTGCGGCCTCTGGCGTTGGCATGCCTGTTGTTTACTTGGGCGCGAAAACAGGCCGTGACGGCGTGGGCGGGGCGACCATGGCCTCAGCCGAATTCGACGACACAATCGAAGAAAAGCGCCCTACTGTGCAAGTGGGTGACCCCTTCACTGAAAAGCGCTTGATGGAAGCGACACTTGAATTGATGGCCACTGGCGCTGTGATTTCGATCCAAGACATGGGGGCTGCTGGCCTAACATGTTCTGCGGTTGAAATGGGCGACAAAGGCAAATTGGGCGTGCGTCTTGATCTTGAAAACGTGCCACAGCGCGAACTCAACATGACAGCCTATGAAATGATGCTATCAGAATCCCAAGAGCGCATGTTGATGGTGCTCAAACCCGAACTCGAAGCCGAGGCCCGCGCTGTTTTTGAGAAATGGGATCTCGATTTTGCCATTGTTGGTGAAACTTTGGAAGAAGACCGGTTCTTGATCATGCACAACGGCGAGATCAAAGGCGACTTGCCGCTGTCTACACTTGCGTCCTCTGCGCCAGAATACGACCGCCCATGGGTGCCGACACCTGCGGCGGCACCTTTGGCGGATGTACCAAGCATTGATCCGATTGATGGTCTAAAAGCGCTATTGGCCTCACCAAACTACACATCAAAAGCATGGGTGTACGAACAATACGACAGCCAAGTCATGGCTGACACAGTGCGCACACCCGGCGTTGGGTCTGGTGTGATCCGCGTCCACGGCACACCAAAAATGTTGGCGTTCACATCCGATGTGACCCCGCGTTACGTGAAAGCCAACCCTGTTGAAGGCGGCAAGCAAGCGGTGGCAGAAGCCTACCGCAACTTGATGTCCGTCGGGGCAAAACCACTTGCAACAACAGACAACCTGAATTTTGGCAACCCCGAGAAACCTGAAATCATGGGACAACTTGTTGGCGCGCTGCAAGGCATTGCTGAGGCTGTGAAATTCCTTGATATGCCCATCGTGTCCGGCAACGTGTCTTTGTACAATGAAACCGATGGTGTTGGTATTTTACCCACGCCCACAATCGGCGCAGTCGGCCTCATCAATTCAGAAGATGACCTAATTTCCGGTCTTGCCCAAGACGGCGACATCGCTTTGGTGATTGGCGGCAATGGCACACATCTTGGCCAATCAGCTTTGCTGGCCGAAGTGTTCAACCGCGAAGATGGCGATGCGCCAGCCGTTGATTTGGCCGCAGAAAAAGCCAATGGCGAATTTTTGCAAGCCAACCGTACATTAATCAATGCCGCAACGGATTTATCCGATGGTGGCCTTGCGTTGGCAGCGTTTGAATTGGCCGAAAAAGCTGGGTTTGGCTTGACTTTGGACAGTGGCGAAACAGCAGATCTGTTTGGCGAAGATCAAGCACGCTACTTGGTGTCTTGCTCTTTCGATCAAGCCGAAGCGTTGATGATAGCCGCAGCCCAAGCCGGTGTCACATTGACAACTGTTGGCAGGTTCGGTGGCGACACGGTGAAACTTGGCGCCGTAGATGCACCGCTTTCTGAACTCACCGCCGCGTTCCGCAACAGCTTTGCCGAAACCTTTGCCTAAAGCATTGTTTGTGGTCTAATCCCCTCACCAAAGGCCCGCCACTTTGCGCGGGCCTTTCCTATTTCGTGCCCTGTTTACCCCCTAAGGATCGACCAAATGGACCTGCCAGACCTCACATCAGATTGCGCCAATTGCGCGGGCTTGTGCTGTGTCGGGCTGTCATTTCAAAAGGGCGATGACTTTGCCATCGACAAAGCTTCAGGCACCCCCTGCCCCAATTTGGATCGTACACATCGCTGCAAAATCCACACCACCTTGCACAAGGATGGCTTTGAAGGCTGCATCAAATTCGACTGCGCAGGTGCAGGCCAGCGCGTGACGCAGATGCGGTTTAATGGTGAAAGCTGGCAGGACTCACCTGAACTTTTGTTTGCAATGATGCGCGACTTTGAAAATCTACGGCCTCTGCACGAACGGATGATCCAGTTGAAAGAGGCCGGTCTCAACACGCTTTCTGAGCCGCTGGAAACAGAACGCCTAGCACTGATCGCACGCAGCGCGCGGGTTTGGGCGGATTCAGACACGCTTAAGGCCCGATATGACAGATTTTTGACTGACTTGGCGCAAACTGCATCGTCTTAATCTGATCTGCGCCTTGCAGCGAGGCCGCGCCCGTCTTACATTTCACCCAACACATGACGACACCAAGGAGCGCCTTACATGGCTATCACTGCCGCCGAAATCGAAACTCTGATCCGCAATGCCTTTCCCGAGGCCGCCATCACCGTGCAAGGCGACGACGGGCAACATTTTGCCGCAGAAGTGGTCGATGAAAGCTTTCGTGGCAAGAATCGCGTGCAACAACAACGCGCTGTAAATGCAGCGCTTAAAACCGAAATCGACAGTGGCAAGCTGCACGCATTGGCTTTGTCCACTCGCGCCCCTGAATAGGTGGAACTTTTGGCGCTGACTGCGCGACGGGAACATGTCGTTTGGATCGCGCTGATTGGAATTCCACGCCTCTTAAAATTTGGACTTCGTGGCCTGCGCGAAGACATAGATAAGGATGATGACAATGACTGCTCAAGAAACAATCCAGAAAACCGTTGAAGACAACGATGTTGTTCTGTTCATGAAGGGCAATAAAATGATGCCACAATGCGGGTTTTCATCTCGCGTGGCGGGTGTTTTGAACTTTATGGGCGTGGAATTTCACGACGTAAACGTTCTGGCCGATGCTGACATTCGTCAAGGCATCAAAGATTTTTCCGATTGGCCAACCATCCCACAGCTTTACGTCAAAGGCGAATTTGTCGGCGGATGCGACATCATCACCGAGATGACCCTGTCTGGTGAGTTGGACACATTGTTCGAAGCCAATGGTGTGGTATTCGACAAAGAAAAAGCCGAACAAGTGCGCGCAGCCAACGCGTAACTCTTTTAATAATAACAATAAAAAAGGCGGGAAAGTTTATCTTTCCCGCCTTTTTATAATTCAAACTGTCAAAATGTAACCTAGGCCGCCCCCCCAAGACGATCCTCAAGAGCTGCGGCCATCGCTTCGGTCCGTGCTGCAAGTTCGGCAAAGGTGTCATTCACTTCAGCAGGCACCACAGGCACTTCAATGCGTTCAGGTGCGGGCTCCGGCGCAGAGCGCAGCTCTTCGATCAAGGCCTCTTGAGCGCCCAATTTGTCCTCAAGCGCGCGCATCTGTTCTTCCATACCTGCCGTTTTATCCGCCAACATCAAACCGGACATCAACAACATCCGTGCTTCGGGCAAACGACCAATTTGGCTCGATAAAACAGTGGCTTCATTGTCCAATAGCTGTGCTGCAGACTTTAAGAAATGCTCTTCGCCGGGCTGACAGGCCACTTCGAACTCACGCCCGCCAATGGAAACTTTGATCTCTGGCATGGGTTACGCCTCTTCTTTCTGGGCCGCATCTGTAAAGGGGCGCAGGTCGGTTAAGATGGTGTTGAGCTCTGCCAAATCAGCATCGCGGCCCACTCTGAGCGCTTCAAGTTCCGTGATCAATGCAGTGTTGACCAAAGACGGATCACCGATGGCATCGATATTGACAGTCCGCAACGCCGTATTGTTTTCACGCAACTGACTGTTAATGCTTCGCATTTTTTGCATCTCTGCATCATGTGACATCAACTGCTGACGCAAAGCTTCGACTTCGGCCTCAAGTGCTGCGACATGACTTTGTTGTTTCTCATGAATGGCGCGCACACGGTTTTCAAGTTGCGCATTGGTGTCGCGTTCAACATCCAATGCCTCTTGCAAGCGGCCCATTTCATTGACCATATCATCCGTTGCGATACCGCCCTGCCCAGCGGTGACATTTTGCTCATCCGCAGAGGCCACAGCGCGACCAATGCGTTCGAGCGCTGCCGTGATCCGGGCTTCAAATTCTGAAATTTCGCTCATCGCCACATACCTGTCACTCTTTATTACTTCGATCTCAAAGTCGATATAACGTCTTTCGTATCCCAGACACCTCAACAAAGGTTTACCCAAAGTTATCAGGTTGATGATTTTGAAACACACGTCAAATCATCTTGCACACAGACACAACAAGATCGCTTGATATCAAGGACCGTTCGATTCGAGAGATTAGCGCATGACGGGCCGTTTACCAACTGCTTGGACGGAACTTTGCCGAAATGCACATGCAAACAGTCAATTTGCCCTGTCTCGCTTGCACTTCTGCGCAACATCGTTATCACCAAACGCGAATGGCTGCGATGCTATATGCCTGTCTTCAGGGGGTCGCAGCTGCACTTGAGAGCAAGGAGATCCACACGTGGACATCGCAAAACTGCGCGCAGCGCACCCTGATCACTGGATGCGGGCTGCTGCCATCCGTACATTGACACTTGATGCCGTTGCTGCGGCAAATTCTGGTCACTCAGGTATGCCAATGGGCATGGCCGATGTTGCAACTGTTTTGTTTGAAAAGCACCTGAAATTTGATGCCTCTGCCCCGCTGTGGGAAGATCGCGATCGTTTCATTTTGTCCGCCGGCCACGGATCCATGTTGGTCTACTCTTTGCTGTACCTCACAGGCTACGCACAAATGCCTTTGGAAGAGATTAAAAACTTCCGCCAAATGGGTGCGAAAACAGCGGGTCACCCCGAGAATTTCTTGCTGGATGCGGTTGAAACCACCACAGGCCCATTGGGTCAGGGCATTTCCAACGCTGTGGGCTTTGCCATGGCCGAAGAATCCCTGCGCGCACGGTTCGGCAAAAAGCTGCAAGACCACTACACATACTGTATCGCTGGCGATGGCTGCTTGATGGAAGGTGTGTCACACGAAGCGATTGCTTTGGCTGGCCGCCAAAAGCTGAGCAAGCTCATTGTATTCTGGGACAACAATAACATCACTATTGATGGCAAAGTTGAACTGTCTGATCGCACCGATCAACCTATGCGCTTCAAAGCCGCGGGTTGGCATGTGCAAGAAATCGATGGCCACGATCCAGAGGCAATTGATGCCGCGATTACGGCTGCAAAAAATGCGGGCAAACCTTCGATGATTGCGTGCAAAACGCACATCGCTTTGGGCCACGCACAACAAGACACGTCAAAAGGTCACGGCGCTTTGACCGACGCGGATCAAATGAAAGCAGCAAAAGAAGCCTATGGCTGGACTGCTGCACCGTTTGAAATCCCTGCCGATATCAAAGCACAGTGGGAAGCCATCGGATCGCGTGGTCGCGAAGACCGTGCCGCATGGGAAGCGCGCCTTGATGAGCAATCAGATCGCCGCCAAGAAGAATTCGCCCGTACATTTGCGGGTGAAGCTCCTAAAAAACTTTCTGCGGTTATTCGCGCGCTGAAAAAGCAAATCTCTGAGAGTGCGCCGAAAGTTGCCACACGCAAGTCATCTGAAATGGTGCTTGAAGTGATCAACCCTGTGTTGCCCGAAACCATTGGCGGCTCTGCGGATCTCACCGGATCAAACAACACATTGACCGCCGATATGGGGGTGTTTGACGAAAACAACCGCAAAGGTCGTTACGTCTACTACGGCATCCGCGAGCACGGCATGGCGGCTGCGATGAACGGCATGGCATTGCACGGCGGTATCCGCCCCTACGGCGGCACGTTCTTTTGTTTCACAGATTACGCCCGCCCTGCGATGCGCCTGTCTGCTTTGATGCAAATCCCCGTGACCTACGTGATGACACACGATTCCATCGGTCTTGGCGAAGATGGCCCAACACACCAACCTGTTGAACATCTCGCGATTTGCCGCGCGACACCAAACACATTGACCATCCGTCCTTGTGATACGGTTGAAACGGCTGAAGCGTGGGAAATCGCGCTGACATCGCAAAAAACGCCAACTGTTTTGGCACTGACCCGCCAAGGTCTGCCAACGCAGCGCAAAGAGCACAAAGTGAAAAACTTGGTTGCTCAAGGTGGCTATGTTTTGGCTGACTCAGACGGCAAACGCCAAGCGATTTTGATCGCGACAGGGTCCGAAGTTGAGATCGCTATGGCGGCACGCGAGATCTTGCAAGAGGCTGGCATCGGCACGCGCGTTGTGTCCATGCCGTGTATGGAACTCTTCGCAGAGCAAGACCTCGCCTACCGCCGCAAAGTTTTGCCTGCTGGCCCAGTTCGGGTTGGTGTTGAAGCTGGCGCACGTGCGGGCGGCTGGGACAAGCTTTTGCTCGGCGAACGTGGTCGTGAACAAAAACAAGCCTTTGTTGGCTTGGATCGCTTCGGTGCCTCTGCGCCAATCGATGAGCTGTACGAAAAGTTCGGCATCACCGCTGAAAATGTTGTCGCTCAAGTGAAAGCGCTTTTGGGCTAAACCTGCCCCTCTCTTACAAATTGAAAAGCCCGTGCAGCACTGCGCGGGCTTTTTCTTTTGACTGCAACCGCGTCCCCCAAAGAGCTTTGAGATCAACCAAAAATACGAATAATCATAGGATATATGCCAATAGAGCAAATTGTTTGCGCTAACCCTTCATGTTTACGCTAACATGTTGGCGCTAAACGTCTTTTTTCACATTGGCGACTCCCCTATACGACCCAAGACGCGCCGCGGGCGGCCCCCTGCAGCACGTCATGAGATCGCATAAATCTGAGCGACGGCACACCCGCTGTAGAGAGCACCAGGAGAGACGCATATGACCATTCGCCTAGGGATCAACGGTTTTGGCCGTATCGGACGCTGCACATTGGCACATATCGCCGAAGCTGCGCGCAATGATGTCGAAGTTATCAAAATCAACGCGACCGGCCCGATTGAAACAAATGCGCACCTATTGAAATACGATTCAGTCCACGGTCGTTTTGGCGGCAACATCCGCGTTGACGGCGACACGATGGATTTGGGTCGCGGCCCGATCAAAGTGATGTCCACCTACGATCCACAAGAATTGGATTGGGATGGTGTTGACGTTGTTTTGGAATGCACCGGCAAGTTCAACGATGGTTTAAAATCGGCTGTTCATTTGGAACGCGGCGCGAAAAAAGTGCTCATTTCTGCCCCTGCGACAAACGTGGACCGCACCGTAGTCTACGGTGTGAACCACCGCGATATGTTGGCAAATGAACGGATGATTTCGAACGGATCATGCACCACCAACTGTCTTGCCCCTTTGGCCAAAGTGTTGAACGACGCGGTAGGTATCGAGAGCGGCATCATGACCACGATCCATTCCTACACAGGCGATCAGCCCACGTTGGACCGCCGCCACACGGATCTGTACCGTGCGCGCGCAGCCGCTATGGCGATGATCCCGACATCTACAGGCGCGGCCAAAGCGCTGGGTCTGGTGTTGCCAGAACTTGCAGGCAAACTTGACGGCACATCCATGCGCGTGCCGACACCGAATGTGTCAGCCGTCGATTTGACATTCCAAGCTGGCAAAGACGTGACTGTGGATGACATCAATGAAATCGTGCGCGAAGCGGCCAATGGCTACATGGGCATGGTGATGAGCTATGATGCAGAAGCCAAGGTATCGATCGATTTCAACCACACCACGGAAAGCTCAATCTTTGCACCGGACCAAACCAAGGTCGTTGGACGCACCGTGCGAGTTTTGGCATGGTACGACAACGAATGGGGCTTTTCATCGCGCATGGCCGATGTGGCAGGCGCTATGGGGCGTTTGATGCACTAAACCGTGCTACAACAATTAAATCACTCAACGGCTCAACGGGCAAAGCGCCCTTTGGGCCGTTTTGTTTCAACAGAGCCCCTTTTCTTTGACACGCAGATCGTCCATTGTTTTGAAAACTATGGAATGAACCGAGCTATGGACCGCCTCTCTGTTGCCTTTGCGTGTCTTGTCGTGCTTGCTGTGATCCTCGACATGACCCTGAATGACGGAACAGCGTCACTTTTCTTGACGCAAAAGTTTATGTTATTGATCAAACTCGTGGCATTTTGGCGATAAATATATCCATTGACGGTTGACCTTTTGCCGTGAATGCGGATGTTAGCGATAACGGCACAGGGTGGTTATTTCACCTATGCGCCAGCACCGAGTGGCTGGGCCACTCAGAATTATAGCGTCAAGGAGTTGCTGAAATGGCGGTAAAAGTCGCAATCAACGGATTTGGTCGGATCGGTCGCAATGTGTTGCGCGCTATCATCGAATCTGGTCGTACAGACATCGAAGTGATCGCAATCAACGATCTTGGTCCAGTGGCCACAAACGCACACCTGCTACAATATGATTCAGTGCATGGCCGCTTCCCTTTCGAAGTGAAACACACTGAAGACACCATTGATGTGGGCCGTGGTCCGATCAAAGTGACCGCAATGCGCAACCCTGCCGATCTGCCTTGGTCTGATGTTGACGTTGTGATGGAATGTACGGGCATCTTTACATCCAAAGAAGCGTGCCAAGCACACCTCGACAACGGCTCCAGCCGCGTGTTGATTTCTGCACCGGGCAAAGACGCTGACAAAACCATCGTGTTTGGTGTGAACCACGACACATTGACTGCGGACGACATCATCGTGTCAAACGCGTCTTGTACAACCAACTGTCTGTCGCCTGTGGCCAAAGTGCTCAACGACAACATCGGTATCGTCAAAGGCTTTATGACCACGATCCACTCGTACACAGGCGATCAGCCAACGCTTGATACCATGCACAAAGACCTCTACCGCGCACGTGCGGCAGCTTTGTCCATGATCCCAACATCTACGGGTGCTGCCAAAGCTGTTGGTCTGGTTTTGCCAGAACTCAACGGCAAATTGGACGGTGTTTCCATTCGCGTTCCAACACCAAACGTTTCTGTTGTCGATCTGACATTCGAAGCGGCACGTGAGACCACTGTGGAAGAAGTAAACCAATTGATCCGCGATGCGGCAAACGGCCCACTCAAAGGCGTGCTTGGCTTTACCGACGCACAGCTCGTGTCCTCTGACTTCAACCACGATCCACATTCATCTATCTTCCACACAGACCAAACCAAGGTCATGGAAGGCACAATGGTACGGATTTTAACGTGGTACGATAACGAATGGGGCTTCTCAAACCGTATGTCCGACACAGCCGTTGCTATGGGTAAATTCCTGTAAACAACTGCGACGTCAACATTCTGAAAAACATTCAACACCGCAGCCCTCGCTGCGGTGTTTTTTATTGATAAGGCCAAAAAAGTACATATATATCAATCGCCACTCCTGCCCTTACCCCAAACTCTTAATTATGATGTGCCCTGATTTATGCTCAATTTTCAGACAATTCTCAGCGAATTTATCACCCTGTGGGTTGTCATAGATCCCATTGGCACATTGCCCGTTTTCATTGGCGTCACTGCATCGCTTAGCCCTCGGCTGTCAAAATCAGTCGCCATTCGGTCCACGCTTGTAGCGTTTATCATTTTGCTGGTGTTCATCATGTTTGGACAGATCGTGCTGGATGCGCTTGGGCTTGGGCTACCCTCATTCCAAATCGCTGGCGGACTAGTGCTTTTCTTGTTCGCAATGACCATGATTTTTGGGGACGGCAAACCCGCACAAGAAGAAAACCTCGTCACATCAAAGGCTTTCACCCCTGCAGTGCTTGCGCGGCGCGTGGCGGTTTTTCCACTGGCGATGCCCTCTATCGCCTCGCCGGGCGCAATGTTGGCCGTGGTGATGCTGACCGACAATGATCGGTTTTCCATTGCGCATCAGGCCATGACAGCAGCAACCATGACCGTTGTTTTGCTGATCACGCTTGGTATTTTGTTGGCAGCAGGGCCAATTTTGAAAGTCTTGCGCGACACCGGTGCGGCCATTGTCAGCCGCGTGATGGGGATGGTTTTAGCGGCTGTGGCCGTAGACACAGTTTTGCAAGGGTTTGTCGAAATCGGCGTTATACCGCCGTTTTAAACGCGCCTCTTAAACGGCCACGGTTCATGAACTTTTCAATTTACGCAGCAACTGTGTCTCGACATCTTCTGTCACAAATTTAGACACATCCCCGCCAAGGCGCGCAATCTCTTTGACCAGTTTGGAAGCGATCGCTTGATGGCGCGCTTCGGCCATCAAAAACACGGTCTCGATGCTATCATCAAGCGCGCGGTTCATTCCAACCATTTGATATTCATATTCAAAATCGGCAACAGCACGCAAGCCACGCACAATAATCGATGCGCCAACATCAGCAGCACATTGGATCAACAAGTTTTCGAACGGATGCACGACAATTTCACATCCCGTCTCGCGGGCGATCTCAGCACAAATCGGTTCAAGCATTGCCACACGTTCTTCTAACGAAAACAACGGGCCTTTGTCGCGATTGATCGCCACGCCAATGACAAGCCGATCCACCAAAGCACAACAACGGCGAATGATATCAAGGTGGCCGTGAGTGACCGGATCGAACGTTCCGGGGTATAAACCAATGCGCATAGCAGTCTCCTTTACTTGAAAAGGACGCAACAATATTGCGCCTGTAATTGCAAGCACAAGTCGACAGGAAAGCACATCGAAATCCAAGTGTCGCAGGGGCACACCAAAACGCCAAGCATGGCGGTGTCATGCGCCCCTTATCGCATGATCAACACAGTCCCGATATCAGGGCTCAGTGCCCCATAATCATCCCTTCAAGGGCGGAATTTTCCATCGCAAGCTCGGCCAAACGCGCCGAAACCACATCGCCGATGGACACAAGACCAACAAGTTTATCCCCATCGATGACAGGCATGTGCCGAAAGCGGCCTGCGCTCATGCGTTCCAAAACAGCCAAAGCCGTGTCATCAGGCACACACACTTGCAGTTTGCGCGTCATAAGCTCGTCCACGGTGCGCGTTAAAACACTTGCGCCCTCTTTGCCAAGTTCACGCACCACGTCGCGTTCAGATAAAATTCCGTCGTAAGTATCAGGGGTGGATTGCACGATAATCGCACCAATCTTTTTAGACGACAAAAGCTCAGCCGCAGCCGCAATCGTCATGTCTGGTCTGATTGTAACGATAGTCGAAATGTCTTTTTGCTTTAGAATCTGACCAACTAGCATAAATTCTCCTAATTCTCCTGCTCCCATCTTCAAGCGTCCGTCAGACACAGCAGTCTGTCAAGCGTCTCGTTCCAGATCATCGACAACAGCTTTCATCTCAGCCACCAGAATATCGGCGAAACGGGTCAGTCTTTCGACCTTTCGATCATCCGCATGTCTGATCAAATAAAACGAGCGTTTAAGGCGGAAATCAGCGGGCAATATGCGCTGCATCTGCGCCACATAGGGCAAGCAAAAATCATGCACCACACCAATCCCAAGACCCGCGCGGATCATATTCAACTGCACAGACACAGTGTTGGATGAAAAGTGGACATGCTCACAGCCAATATCATCTAAGTAGTCAAGTTCTTTATCAAAAATCAGATCAGGGACATAGCCGACAATCTTATGATGTTTCACATCAGCAAGAGTTGAGATCGGCGAAACCGTTTGCAGATACTCTGTCATGGCAGCAAGCGAGAGATGATAATCGGTGATTTTTTGCACCAACAATCGACCTGCTTGTGGCGCGCTGACAGAAATCACTAAATCGGCCTCGCGTTTGGACAGATTGATCACACGTGGCAAGGCAACAACTTGCACATCAAGATTGGGATGTGATGCGGCGATACGTGCCAGCACCTTGGGCAAAACAAAATTCGCACAACCATCTGGCGCGCCCAAACGGATCACGCCGCTCAGGGTTTCACCGCCGCCTTCCAAATCAGCCGCACCCAATGTGACAGCGTTTTCCGCATCCTCGGCATGGACCAAAAGCCGTGTGCCATCACGGGTCAGATCATAGCCTTGCGGGGATTTCGCAAACAGCGTCACCCCCAATCCTTGTTCCAATCGCGCCACGCGCCGCCCCACCGTCGCGGGATCCATTTTCAATCCGCGCCCTGCGCCTGACAGGCTTTCCGTACGCGCAACTGCCAAAAATACGCGAATGTCATCCCAATTCATGCTGTTGTCCTGTGGTGTATTGGCAAAGCGCAGATCACCGATAGCTTTGCATTTTTGCATTTCTATTTTTAAAAATAGACTATTTTCACAACATTTTTGCAAGACTATCTTGGGGTAAATTCAAAAGGAGCCACCCATGCAAGAGTTCACTCACTACATCAACGGCAAACACGTCGCGGGTACATCAGGCCGCTTTTCCAACGTCTACAACCCTGCCACTGGCGAAGTTCTAGGCCGCCTGCCTCTTGCCACCCCGCAAGAAGTCGATGACGCTGTTAGCAAAGCAGCAGAAGCGCAAATCGCATGGGCCAAAGTAAACCCACAACGTCGCGCCCGCGTGATGATGAAATTCGGTGCTTTGATCAACGAACATATGGACGAGCTGGCAGAACTTGTCTCTCGTGAGCACGGCAAAACATTGCCTGACGCGCGCGGCGACGTGCAACGTGGTCTTGAAGTGGTCGAAGTGTGCATGGGCGCGCCTGCGATGCTCAAAGGCGAATTCATGGACAGCGCCGGCCCAGGCATCGATTTGATGTCTATGCGCCAAGCTTTGGGTGTTGTCACAGGTATTACACCATTTAACTTTCCAGCGATGATCCCATTGTGGAAAATGGCCCCTGCAATTGCGTGTGGCAATGCGATGATCTTAAAACCATCCGAGCGCGTGCCCTCAACCGCGTTGCGTTTGGCAGAACTGTTCACCGAAGCGGGCCTGCCAGATGGGGTTTTACAAGTTGTGAATGGCGACAAAGAAGCCGTTGACGCGCTGCTTGACAATGACACGGTCCAAGCTGTTGGTTTTGTTGGCTCGACCCCAATCGCGCAGTACATCTACGGGCGTGCGGCCAACAACGGCAAACGTGCGCAGTGTTTCGGCGGTGCGAAAAACCACATGGTCATCATGCCCGATGCAGACCTTGATAAAGCGGCTGACGCTTTGATCGGTGCTGGTTTTGGCGCGGCTGGCGAACGCTGCATGGCGATCTCGGTGGCTGTGCCTGTGGGCAAAGACACGGCTGACAAACTGGTGGCAAAATTGCTGCCCCGTATCGAAGCATTAAAAGTCGGTCCATACACTTCAGGCGACGACGTTGACTACGGCCCCGTAATCACTCCAGCGTCTTTGGAACGCATCACAGGTCTGATCGCTTCTGGCGTAGACCAAGGCGCAACCTTGGTCACAGATGGCCGTGATTTGAAGTTGCAAGGTTATGAAAATGGCTACTTCATCGGCCCATCATTGTTTGATGATGTAACGCCAGACATGGACATCTATAAAGAAGAAATCTTTGGCCCTGTGCTGTGCAACGTGCGTGCAGAAACCTATGAAGAAGCGCTCAAATTGGTCATGGACAACGATTACGGCAACGGCACTGCGATCTACACGGCGGATGGCGACACGGCCCGCGATTTCGCATCCCGCGTCAATGTTGGCATGGTCGGCATCAACTTCCCTGTGCCTGTGCCCTTGTCTTACTTTAGCTTTGGTGGCTGGAAGAAATCTTCCTTCGGCGATTTGAACCAATATGGTCCAGATGCGTTCAAATTCTACACCAAAACAAAAACAGTCACAGCCCGCTGGTTCTCTGGCATCAAAGACGGCGCAGCTATGGCATTCAAAGAACTCGACTAAGATCACTATCACAAATCGAACATTTTGGGCGGTCTTTCAAATGAAAGACCGCCCTTTTTATATCATATCAAACATTTCGTGATCTTGACGTAACTTATCTGCCTTTGTGATCTAGTCACAGAAGCCCGCGCCCATGTGTGCTATACTAAGGTGAACACAAAAGGAGAGAACCATGTTTTCTAAGAATGTCGGCAAAACGGATCGTCTAATCCGCATCATTGTTGGTCTTGCACTGCTCGCAGGATTTGTGGTCAGCCCCGATGCAAGCTACCGCTGGCTCTACCTGATCGGCATCGTGCCTTTGGCAACTGGCCTGATGAGCAGTTGCGCATTGTATTCGCTCTTTGGCCTCAACACCTGTTCAGCCAAAAAGTAGCCAATATTACGCAGCTTCGGACAAAGCAATCAAAGCTGATCTGTCCAACAAAGTCACTGCGCCGCGGGCCGTTGCAACCCATCCGCGGCGTTGAAATTCTTGCAACTGACGTGAAATCACTTCACGTGCAGTGCCCAACTCTGCGGCCAATTGGGCGTGTGTTGCGGTCAATTTTTGATCTGCCCCCGCCAGTTCAACCAACTTATGCGCCAATCGAATATCGACCTTTTGAAAAGCGACCTCTTCGATCACATGAAACAGATCAGTTATGCGGCGCGAATATGCAGCAAACACAAAGTTGCGAAACGATTTTGATCCAGCAACAAGATCATCGAACACAAGGCGCGGGATCGCCACAGCCTGCACCTCGGTCTCGGCGATGCCCTCTGCAGAGTAATCTTCATAGGCCAGCAAACACGCCGTGGTCAAAACACAGCTTTCGCCCGCATGAACGCGGTACAGCACAATTTCACGCCCGCCTTCGGTGACCTGCTGCACCCGAACAACGCCTTCAAGCAGCAAAAGCAAGTTGTCAGGCGACTTGCCTGGACCAAACAAAACAGTGTTTTTGGGCAACGTCACGATGTTAGATTTCGACACCAAAGTCTTTCGCAAGCTGTCATCAAGTTGGGACAGCCCCGCAAACCGATCAATCCAGTCCATTGTTATCCCTGATGTCTTGTGCCGCATTTTTGCGGTGCATCTATTTGTTTTTAAAATGAAATAGCTTCAGATGCGATCTCGCCCAGCAGGTCTTCGACCAACTGCATCGGTCCCTCGGGATAATCACGGTGGCCGATGGTCACTTTGCCATTTTGGTCGGCCACGAAAATCGAATATGGGCAATGCACGATGTTCATCGGATCGGCTTCCATCACCTGACGCGAGACAACCGCAGAGCAGAACAAAAACACATCAGCATGATCGAACAGCACCACATCAGACCCCACATCTTTGCGGGTACGTTCCAACATATCGCCCGTGTACGAGCGGTAGTCGATCACCAGACCTTTAGACACAATCGCATCTTCGACAGCAAAAGTAGCATCCTCGAATGTGCCGTCATAGTCGTACAAAATCGCTTCTTGCGCGATGGCAGGTGCGGATAGACCAAGCACCAACCCCAAGGCAAACAGAGTGTATTTCATGGCAAGACTCCCTTTTTAATCATCATAGCATAGACCAACCCCAAAGACGAAAAAAGACGGCATGATGCCGCCTTTTCGTAATTTCAAGACTTCTTACTGTGACACAGATTTAAGATATTCAATCACAGAGGCAATCTCGCTGTCTTTTTTCAAACCAGCGAATGACATCTTGGTTCTTTTGAAAACGGCTTTGGGTTTGGCCAAAAACTCAGCCAGCAGAGCCTCATCCCACATGCGACCTTGTTCTTTGGCTGCCAGAAAATCTTTGGAGTATTTAAAGCCATCAACATGGGCGATCGGCGCACCGATGACACCATTCAAAATGGGTCCCGTTTTGTTTTTGGCATCCTCGCCCACTTGATGGCAGGCTTTACATTTCTTAAAAACCTTTTCGCCTTTGGCTGCCAAATCGGCGTCAAATGAGGCCACAATATCCACTGGTTCAAGTGGCGCGACTTCAACGGCGGGCTCTTGAGGCGCTGTCTCAACGACTGCAGCTGGTGCCAGTGCGGGTGCCGGTGAAGACGTTTCTTCGGGTGTCACATCCAACACCGCAGCCCGCATTGTAATTTCAACACTGTCTTTGCAATTGTCGTAACAGGCAGTGTCCGAGGTGAACTGTGAATACTCGGTCTGCGGCCGATCATCGATGATAAACCCGTCGGCGTTTGGCATCTCGACCTCAAGAAAATTATCTTGGGACAGTACGAAATCTTCTTCAACCAAATCGTTGGAATACAAAATATACGCCACCATGGCATAGACATCATCATCCGATATGGTTTGCGCCGCGCCAAAGGGCATAGAACGGCGCACATAGTCAAAGGTGGTCGACAGATAGGGCCAATACGATCCAACCGTTTTCGTCGGGTCCTCATGATCAAGTGTGTCCATGCCGCCAGCCAGTTTGGGCCAGTTGTCAACACCTTCGGCAAATTCACCATGGCAGCTAGCACAAGTTTCTGAGAAAATCATTTCACCATCTTCGACAGATCCAGACCCAACGGGCAGTCCCGTGCCATCAGGTGACACGTCTTTGTCCCACGCTGCAATTTCTGCAGGCAACGCTGCGCGGCCAAGGCCCAGATCGGCAGCAAAACTTGGGGCCGCGCCACCTGTGACACAGGCAGCAGAGATCAAGGCTACTTTAAGATACTTCGACATTTTCTGCCTCCCCAGTTTCTTTCACCCACCACGTTTGAATGCAGTTGTTATGGTAAACAGAGTTGAGCCCACGCACATCGCGCAGTTGATTTTTGGTCGGTTGCACATAGCCGGTGTCATCATGACAACGACTTTGCACGAACATCTCAGACCCATCCCAATCGATATCCAAATAGAACCTTGTCAACGCCATAGGCTGGCCAGCGGCGGCCAAACGCGCCTTTTGCCACGTCTTGCCACCATCAATTGTCACATCAACGCCAGTGATCGCTCCACGCCCAGACCACGCCAGTCCGGTAACGACCAAAGGCCCTTTGCCGTGCGTGATCGGCGCTTGTGGGCTTGGCGAGGTCACAACAGATTTTGCATCCATCACCCACGTCCATTTACGCGCTGTGCCGTCTTCCAATGTATCGGTGTATTTTGATGTTTCTTCACGGGATTCAATAGCTTGCGCGGTGACTTCGATACGACGCAGCCATTTGACCCATAGATTGCCTTCCCAGCCGGGCACGACCAAACGCACAGGGTATCCGTGTTCTTTGCGCAGCGCTTCACCGTTGGCTTTGAACGCGATCATCACATCGTCCAGCGCCTTTTCCAGCGGAATTGAACGCCCGTTTGACGAGGCATCCGCGCCCTCGACATAAATCCATTTGTCTTTGAAATCGCCAGCAGAGGTCAAGCCCGCTTCATCCAAAAGCGTGCGCAAGGACACGCCGGAGTATTCCATATTATGGATCATCCCATGGGTGAACTGCGCGCCATTCAACTGCGCGCCGGCCCATTCCATGCCCGTGTTGGCAGCACATTCCAAAAAGAACGTTTTGTTGACACGAGGGAAGCGTTCCAGATCAGCATAAGTAAACACCAAAGGCGTATCGACCAAGCCGTGAATCATCAAACGGTAGTCTTCTTTACGCAGTTCAATCGCCCCTGAGTGGTGTCGCTCAAACGCGCACCCTTGGGGGGTGATAGTGCCATCAAGCGCATGAATTGGCGTAAAGTTGATCGAAGAAATCGTATCAGCTGTCAGCCATTCCACATTGCGGCGGATGACATCAGATTCAAACTCAATCGGCATCCCGTAAGGCGTTGCATCAACGCCATCCCCCGTGCCCGAGGCCCAATCTTGCACTTGGGTGATCAAGGGATCAGGAGCATTTTGCGCAGCCGCGCCGCCCGCCGCAAGCCCTGCGCCTGTGGCCGCAGCACCGCGTAAAAATGCGCGTCGTGATGGCACTGGCCCCTGTTTTGGATCGTGTGATGTGTCACTCATGGGGATGTCTCCCTTAGGTATTCTTTCATTCAATTATGTGAATGAAATTGGAATTAAAACGCCGCTTGCCCAGACCAGACAAGCAGCAAGCTCTTAGGCGCCGGCCACTTTGACCGACGTATTTTCAGTGGGGCGCACTGTACCAATTTTACGAATGTGATCTTCCACCACGTTCCAAATTTCGGGGCCCTCAGTGCCTTCATTGACCGACGCCCAGCCCGCAACCACATAGGATTTCGCGGGATCAAGCGCTTCGCCCGTTTTCAGCATAGTGATTTCTGAAATTCGCGACCCTTGGGGTTTGGTCACATCGATCCGATACCCAAGCCCACCAAGGCGCACCATATCGCCGCCCTGTTGATAATAGGGATCGGGGTTAAAGATGTTATCCGCCACGTCTTCCATGATGGTTTTGATATACTCCCCCGTCATTTCCGTGCGGTAAGCATTTGGGTAACTCATTGATGTCGCGTTAAAAATATCTTCACGGGTGATTTGATCTCCGGGCATCAAAGACGGTCCCCAACGCACACCGGGGCTCATGGCAATGTCTGCTTCGCGTTCAGACAACAGCGCATCACAGATCAGATCATCCCAAGTGCCGTTGAAATTACCACGCCGATACAGCACGCCATCTGTTTCGCCGATCACTTCGGACATCTCAGTCTCGTAAGGCGCGCGCTCTGCATCAATCACCGCAGTGACCGCTTTGTCTGGCTCGATCACATCGGCGAAAATCGGTATCAATTTGTGACGAAAGCCCATCATCCGCCCGTCACGCACATCCAAATCGACGCGGGACACGAATTTGCCGTTGGACCCAGAGGCAACGATAATCGTCTCGCCCACAAGCACAGGTTCGGGCAGCGCATCATGAGTGTGACCCGACAAGATCACATCAATGCCAGTGACCAAGCTGGCCATCTTTTTGTCCACATCAAAACCATTGTGCGACAAGAGCACCACAAGTTCAGCCCCCTGCCCGCGCACTTCATCCACAACCTCTTGCATCCGCTCGGTGCGAATGCCGAATGAATATTCGGGGAACATCCACCCCGGATTGGCAATGGGCATATACGGAAAGGCTTGGCCGATGACGGCAATTTTCACGCCACCGCGCTCAAAGAATTTATAGGGGGCGAAATCTTCGGCGGGCTCATCCCATTCCGCGTCAAAAATATTCGCCCCAAGCGCAGCAAAAGGCAGGTCTTGCACAATTTCACGCACACGATCAGAGCCAAGCGTGAATTCCCAGTGGAACGTCATTGCATCAGGTTTCAACGCATTCATCACGTTGACCATGTCTTGGCCTTGGGTGTGGTGGCAGGTGTAAGACCCGTGCCACGTATCACCGCCGTCCAGCAACAAAGCGTCGGGGCGCGCAGCACGGATGGAATTGATCACCGTAGACACTCGGTCCAACCCGCCAACTTTACCGTAAGCCTGCCCCAAGGCGGCAAAATCATCATAGGTCAGCGCGTAATGTGATGGGGAGCCATCTTCAATGCCATACAATTTACGAAAATCAGCGCCCGTGACATGCGGCACTTGGCCTTTGTTGCCACCAACGCCGATGTTGATTTCGGGTTCGCGGAAATGGATCGGCTTGAGTTGCCCATGGATATCGGTGACATGAATCAACGACACATTCCCAAAGGTGTCAAAATCAAGCAATTGGTCTTGGGTCAAAAGCTGCTGCGCCGCAAGACGCGACCAATTGCCAAAACCAGACGCGCCGACAAGCGCTGAGGTGGCCATGGACACTTGAAGAAAATCACGACGATTGATCATGCTGGGCTGCTCCGTATTTTGCATAACTCTGAGCTAAAATTCACAGGCCTAAGCCTTATGTCTCACAGTTTCATGCGTAAACTTGAATATGTCAAAGAAAATAAAACCCCGCTCGGACAAATCCAGCGGGGCCTTACAGATTTAGTTGCGCACTGACGGTCCTTCGACCGACAAACCATTGCCGCGTGATGCAACATAAAGTTCAAGCGCGATAAACTCGGGCGATCCCGGGTTAAAGGTTTCCGCACGCGTATCGCGCACACAGCCTTTAAACCGTGACTGGATGCCATTGAGTTTGGCATTTTTCAAACGGTACGTTGGGAAACCGTTGACCTGACCTTGGGACAAATGGTCCGCGCGGATCATGTTGCCATAGTTGTCTTCGTGGCAATTGGCACAAGACAATTCAAGCTGGCCAAAGCGCGTGTAGTATAGCTCTTTGCCCGTTTCCCACACAGATTGCGCAGGGCCGTCGATAGCAACGTTCACAGGTGTCCCACGTGCAGCGACAGCCAACATAGCTTCGAAATTCAACATCTTAGCGCTGTCGTATTTCTCAGCTTCAGCGCCCATCTGATTGGTCAGACAATCGTTGATTTGCATCTGCATGGTGCGCACTTCGCCAGCGGCCTCATTCCATTTTGGATATGTGGCACGCACGGTGGACAGGCTTTCAGGCCCATCATGACAGTCCGCACAGGATTTACCCTCAGAGCCCATCACAGCTGCGAACTGGTCGAGACCGACATCTGCGCCAAGCATCCCTGGGTTGTCAAAGTCATCCATTTGCATGACCTGCGTGTCATCGTTGCGAAAGCGCCAACCAGATAAAATCTCATCAAGACTGTCCGACAAATGCGCCGGAGCGGCAGTTTTCGTCACGATACTCAGATCGCCGTTGACGATCAGTTCTGCGTCTTCATCGGCAAGCACAGGTGCTGCAAATGCAAAAGCCGAAAGAGCCGCCGCGCCGAGCACTGTGCGATGCATTTTCGTTTTCATGCGTGTTTCCTCCCTAAGCACTTGGTGATTTATGCGACTGCGATGTCTTTTGTTTCTTCGTAAATATCGCCGTCATCATCATACCAAGTGAATTTAAATTCGCCTGCTTCGGGAACCATCGCGTCGAATTCAAAATATGGATTGGTCGAAATCGCCGCTTCCATTTTAATATCGATGACGGACTGGCCGTTAAAGTCGCAGGTAAAGCGATTGATGATCGAACGCGGAATGACGTTGCCGTCACTGTCTTTGCGTTGACCGGATTCCATCTTGTGAGAGATGAGTGTTTTGATGGTGATTGTCCCGCCAGCTGCTGCCGACTTGGGGACTTTCACGCGGGGTTTTACACCTGATGCCATTGATATGGTCTCCTAAATTAGTCGGTTGAATTAGCCGCCGCAGCCGCCGATGGTCACTTTCACAAGGCTCGACGCTTTCACGAACGACCCATCTGCAAGTTTCGCAATCGCAACCACGTCTTGCGTGCCAGCCAACCGCATCCGTGTGGACGCAGATTGCGACCCTGCCAACGGACCAAAGTTAAAGGTCGCCACGCCAGGCGTTGGATTGCCCGTCGCAAGAACCATAATAGATGTCGCACCGGGGGCATCGACAGCAACAGGTACAGTGTTACCATTTTCAGCAATTTCAGGCGCCGTCAAAGTGATCCCGCCTGTGCCAACTTTAGCACCGCCAGTGAAGACAGCAATCGCATCATCGGCAGCAGCCACAGCGCGCAGCGGCAGCAAAGATGCAGCAGTTGCACCAAGTCCGAGCGCCAAAGCGTCACGTCGTGTGAGATTCATAGTGTTCTCCTCAAAAATTCTCTTGGACTGACAAAACGATCACTCGTCTTTCAGTGTCATCAAGTAGGCCACCACATCTTCGACCTGCTGCGCAGACAAAAGAGGGGGCAAATCACCCTCGGCAGCTTTGCCAGTGTAGGCATTGCCCGGACGGATGTAGCCGTTGGTTTTGTAAAAAGCGGGCATCATTGTGCCCTCGAAGATCATCTTGGCGTTAGCCACGATGCCGCGCAATTGCGCCTCTTCCCAGCGAGAACCTGCACCATCTAGCATAGGGCCGATTTCGCCGTGGAACGGAACATCCGCATAAGCTTCGGCGGCGTGACAAGAAACGCAGTTTCCGAGACTTTTAGTGGTTGCGATTTTGCGACCGTTTTCAGCATTGCCAGCTGTGCCAGACAAAGATTGTTCGATTGCGCCATCTTCAAAAGCGACGTCATTTGGCGCCACCTCTGCGAGTGCAGCACCGGCGGTTAGGCCAAGTACGACGAGTGTCGTTGCGATGCGTTTCATGTCTCCTCCCAAGAAAGACTTGTTTATTATGGTGTACCGTAGCCCACCGTTTCGGTTTCGCGCAAGAACAAATTCAAAAAATGGAATTTTTTATGTGTTCGGGCAGTTTAGCAAAGCTTTACCCACTCGCGTTACCTTAGAATCATTCGACATTAACCTTGAGTGTACCAGTTTCTTGCTGCTGAACCACTTGCTGTGCATGATATTTTTGAAATGGTAGCGCATCATCGTAGCCATGCTCTAAAACCCACGTCATCATATTATAGGTGGTCAGTCGACCAAAGGCACCGGGCACGGTGGACACTGCGGCTTGTGGTGCGCTGAGCCCCTGTTCAACGGTTTCGGGAAAGAAAAACGTGGTGGGCGTGAACAAGACACGCCACTTTTGCACCATCTCTTTTTCAGGCAAAACCTCGCCATCAAAATCGGTCACTTCGATGTCACCAAACATGTTGATCTGCACAACGAAAAAGTTGTCTTCGATCAATTGCGTGATTTCAGGATCAGGAAACACCTGTTCGTGCATTTTGGTACAATAGATGCATCCACGCTGTTCAATCATCACCATCAAGCGTTTGCCCTCGGCCGTGGCTTCGGCCAGATCTTCGCGCAAATCTTTGAACGTATCACGCTGCCACGAGGTTTTGTGCAGACCGTCATCGCCCAACTCGACCGCCCCCGCAGACACAAGCCCACAAGTCATGATAAAAGCAGCAAGGCCCAAGGCCCGTCGTGTGAATTTAAACATCGATCAAAGACTCCCTGTTGATCCGATTTTGGTAAATGCAGGAAAGGTTTCCAGCATCCAAGCCGCGATCATGTTGACGGAATTTGTGAGAATAAGAATGGCAAAGACAATCAAGAACACGCCCATTAGCTTTTCAACTTTAGGCAAATGACGGCGGAACTTGGCCGCAAAGCGCAAGAAAGGCTTGATGAAAATGGCCGAGATCACGAATGGCAAAGTCATCCCGACACCAAAGACAAGCATCAGAATCAATCCTTTAACCGCCGTTTCTTCGATAGAGGCCGTAAACACAACAGCCGTCAAAACGCCGCCCACACAAGGCGTCCATCCCGCAGCGAACGCAAGCCCGACCACATAAGAGCCAAGCACGCTCATGTTAGACGTATCGCCAGCGTCCATCTGAAACTGTCGGTTTAAAAAGCCGATCCGAATAACGCCTAAGAAATGCAGCCCCATGATGAAAACAATCGCACTGGCAAGGATGCGAAACACGTCTTGTTGGCCGCGAAACACCTGACTGAATGAAAAAGCGGCAGCGCCAAGCCCCACAAACACGGTGATAATCCCCAGTGAAAACATGATGGACGACACCACAGCACGACGCCGCACACCGGCAGCAAGTTCGCCATCTTCATTGATTTCGCCCATGGACGTGCCTGCCATATACGACAGGTAAAACGGCACAATCGGCAAAATACACGGGGAAAAAAACACGATCAACCCGCCTATAAAAGCGGAAATCACGGTTACATCTAGCATCTTAACCCTTCCCTGCTTGCACGAATATGTGGCTTTAACCTTTGGTTCGGCAAGCTTGTATTTCGAACACATTCAAATTATGTTGATTGTTAACGACCCGTCAACATATCATTGCGCAATGGCCAGAAATACATATGCACACACGCCGCCAAATCCTAGTCAATATGGCATCTGTCCTGCTTGCGGGCGCTCTGAGCGTGATCGCGGTTGCGACACAAGCTGAAAACGCCTCATTGCAAAGCGGCGCACAACACGGTGCCGCTTTGATTATGGTTGAACAACAAGGGTGCATCTATTGTGCCCGTTGGAATGCTGAAATTGCGCCAATTTACCCTAAAACGCCCGAAGGACATTTCGCGCCGCTGCGCCGGATTGATTTACACGATCCACGCCCAGACGACCTAACATTCGACGGCCCTCTGGTCATCACGCCGACCTTTGTTCTGACCATCGACGGACAGGAAACCGCACGCATTGAGGGCTACGGCGGTGATGAATTGTTTTGGGCCATGCTGACTGTCACTTTGCGAAATCACAGTGATTTTGCCGCATATATGATTGACGAAAAACAATAAACCGAAACGGGAGGAAACTGATATGAACCGGATTTTGACAGGGCTTGCCCTTTTGATTGCAACCGCAGCACCCAGCTTTGCCGATGAAGACGACGCGTTCGTGTCCTTCAAAGTGCTCAAACCAGAAATCGCCCGCGTTGCGGCTGTGGCGGCCATGGAAAGCTGCCGCGCGCAAGGCTACCAAGTCGGCGTGATGGTGGTGGATCGCTTTGGCATCCCCCAAGTTTACGTGCGCGATCGCTTTGCTGGACTGCATGTATTTGAAACAGCGCGGCGCAAAGCATGGACCGCCGTTTCCTTTCGCACATCGACGCTTGATCTTGGTGCTATCACGGCCCCCGGCGAGATGATGGCAGGTATCCGAGAGCTGACAGAACCGCTCGCACTTGGGGGCGGACTTATGATTGAAGCTGCGGGTTCTATTGTCGCTGGAATCGGTGTATCAGGGGCACCGGGCCCCGATATTGATGAGCGCTGTGCTCAGGACGGGATTGATGCGATTATCGATGATATCGCATTTTAATGATGAGGGACTGGGGCGATGAATTCTCCTTTGCCAGTATTTTCGGACGATCTGTCTGAGGCGGAACTCGACAAAATGATGTCGAACGCTTGTGAGGCGTCAAACTTGCTTAAGGCGCTGTCACACGAGGGCCGCTTGATGATTTTGTGTCATCTTGTCACTGGGGAAAAATCTGTCACGGAGCTTGAGGATCTTTTGTCTGCGCGCCAAGCCGCCGTCAGCCAACAACTGGCTCGGTTGCGACTTGAGGGGCTTGTGACGCCTCGGCGCGATGGCAAGGCGATTTATTATTCCTTGACCGATGATCGTCCCAAACGCATCCTTGAAGTTATCTACGAGCTGTTTTGCAACGTGGCTGATGGTGCGGAAAAGCGCGGCGACTAGCCCCTGTTCTCCCACCATGAGGGAGGTTCTACATGCTTGATACTCTAAGCTTTGACAATTTAAGTCCGGGCGCGATTGCGGCTGCACTGGGCTGTGCTGGCGGCATTGGTTTGGGCCTTGCCGCACGCCTTGGGCGTTTTTGTTCATTGGGGGCGATTGAAGATGTCCTTTATCAAGGCTCAAACACCCGCGCACGCCAATGGGGCGTCGCGATTGGTGTCGCTGTCATTGGCGTTTTTGCCCTTGTCAGTTTGGGATTATTTGATCCGCGCCAAACCTTATACCTTGCCAAACAGTGGTCCCCCACCGCGTCCATTCTGGGCGGGCTGATGTTCGGCTATGGCATGGCGTTGGCTGGCAATTGCGGCTTTGGCGCTTTGGCGCGGCTTGGCGGCGGCGATCTGCGTAATTTTGTCATCGTCATTGTTATGGGCTTGGCAAGTTACATGACGTTGAATGGCCCGCTGGCGGCCTTGCGCGTGGCGATATTTCCACCGCAACCAGCCGAAAGTCCCGCTGGCGCAGCGCATTGGCTTCACGCCCATGGGATGCCATTGGGCGCTTCAGGCATGATCATAGGACTGGTGATTTTGGCCATTGCGCTTGCCTCGAAACACTATCGTCAAGAGCACAAGTCTATCGCTTGGGGCGCAGTCGTCGGGGCTGTGATTGTGGCTGGCTGGGCCAGCACATCTTGGGTGTCTTATGCCACATTTGACGCCTTGCCCGTCGAGTCGCACAGTTTTGCCGCCCCAATCGGTGACACACTGTTTTACATCATGACCTCCTCTGCAACATCGCTCACATTCGGGGTTGGGTCCGTGATTGGCGTGCTTATTGGTGCGGCCATCGGCGCACTGATCAAAGGTCATTTCAGATGGGAATCTTGCGATGACCCGCGTGAATTGAAACGTCAAATCGGTGGCGCTGTACTGATGGGAATCGGGGCGGTTTTGGCCTTTGGATGCACCATCGGCCAAGGTATTTCCGCCTTTTCTGTCCTTGCGTTTTCGGCACCAATCACCGCAGCCTCAATCATCGTTGGGGCTGCCGTGGGATTGCACCAGTTGATTTATGGCTTTTCGATCAAAGCCTAATCAATTTAAGATAAACACCTGAAGGTCCGCTACGTTTGTGCCTGTCGCGCCTATTTTCAACAGATCACCCGCAGCTTCCAAGCCATGATAGCTGTCGTTTTGGTCCAAGATTGCATCCAGATCGACGCCCGCATTTTCGAGACGGTCCAATGTGGTTGCATCAACAAGCCCGCCCGCTGCGTCGGTGGGACCATCACGCCCATCAGTGCCGCCAGACAAAAAGACATAGTCGCTTAGACCACGCTCTTTCGCCAACTTAGCCACGCGTAAAGCAAGCTCTTGATTGCGCCCGCCAAGCCCCTGCCCTGTCACCTTAACTGTGGTTTCACCACCGAAAAGATAGACGCCCTTTTCACGCACACATTCCAAAATGGCATGCGCGGCACGATCCACATCGCCCACCAAAGGCGCGGGAAACACGTGAACGCCCTGCGCCACACCGCCACCAGCAGCGCGCGCCATAGCAGATACGGACCGACGGTTGGACCCAACAAGGAACGTATCACTTGGCGGCAAAGGGCCAAGTTCAGGTTCGGGCATTTGTAAATGAGCGCGGACAGAATGAGGCACACTGTCCCAAATATTCAAGGCTTTCAAAGCGTCAGCCGCGTCTTCTCTGCTGCCAATGGGCGACACAGAAGGACCAGATGCGATCGCACGCAAATCATCATCCACCACATCAGACAACACCAAAGTGGTCACATGCGATGGGGCGGCTGCACGCAAAAAACCACCGCCTTTGAGGCGCGACAATTGCTGGCGAATAAGGTTCATCATCACGATATCTGCCCCAGACGCCAAAAGCAGCGCATTCACAGCGGCTTTGTCTTCAAGACTGACGCCCATGACGGGCGCGGGCAGCAAGGCCGATCCACCGCCAGAAATGAGAGCAATCACATCGCCCTTAGCCATACTCAGCGCCCCTTCCACACGAAGTGCCGCGCGCGCGCCTTCGGCGTCGGGCACAGGGTGGGCCGCGGCCAGCACCTCAGCTCCGTCAATAGGGCACGCATTTTCATAATTGGTGACAACGACGACTTTTTCAGCATTGATATGTCGCATCGCAGCTTGCGCCATGCTGCACGCCGCTTTGCCAACAGCTATGATCGTTGGACGCGAAAACGTCTTGTTTTTCAGCGCCTCTTCAACGCCGCGCGCAGGATCTGCGGCACGGACGCCTGCCATAAATATATCAAGAGCGCGCTGTTTCATGTCGGGGGAATTCGATGTCTCGGTCGGTTCGGTCATATCAATATGCATATGTAATCGTCGCATGTCGACGACAAGACGTCCAGCTTACTTGCAAAACGAATTGTCACACGGCACTTTAAATTTATGACTGATGACATCAACGCACCACATCCGACAGACCTTGCACAGGTTTTGAACTTTGCTTGGGCTGCCTTGGCGCCGCAAATCGTGCAAGATAGGCGTAAATCGCAGGTCGTCACGCTGTCCACCATTGATGCCAGCGGTGCCCCTGCTGCGCGCAGTGTGATTTTGCGCGACAGTGATAGACCCCGTGGATCAATCGATATATTTACGGATGCCGCTACACCCAAATGTACTGAAATCGCGAATGATCCGCGTGTTGCTCTGACGCTTTGGCGGGCAGATATGGAACTTCAGTTGCGCATAACTGGCTTGATGGACATCATCGAAGGGGCTGCTGCCCACGTGGCATGGTCTAAGCTACCGGAGCATGCTTTGCCCAACTATGGTGTAACCCCTGCCCCCGGTGCGCAGATTGCGTCAGCCACATCTTACCAACGCAGTCCTGATGCCGCGCGCTTTGCGATTTTACGACTGACGATTGCAGACTTGGATGTTGTCTCACTCAAGTCTCCCACACATACACGCGCACGTTTCGAGCGCCGTGATGGTTGGCGTGGGGTCTGGCGAGCGCCATAAGTCAGCCGCCTAAATCAAGCATTTTTGACGTGCGACCATCACTGCATGAGTGCGATTTTTAGCATTAAGCTTGTTACAAACCGTGCGCATCTTCATTTTAATGGCCCCCTCGGTGCTGTTCATTTCCAAAGCAATCACTTTGTTGGTTTTTCCCTCGGCCACAAATTGTAAAATGTGTCGTTCGCGATCGTCAATTTGAGATTGTATTTTTGAATTCAATGCGCCGCGCCGTGACAGTGATAACGGAATAAATTCATGACCATCAGCAATCAAACGCAGGATTGTGGTAAAGCTTTTAAAGGGGTGTTGTTTGGATATAAATCCTTTCGCCCCCAGTTCTATCGCCTGCCACACAAAGTCATCATCTGCGGTACCTGAAAACACGACCACAGCCGCGCCTTGAGCCGCATCAATGACCCGTTTTACGGATACAAGCCCCTCCATACCCGGCATCGAGATATCAAGCATAACAATGTCAAATGTGCTCGACCCATGCTGAAGCAACTCAAGCGTCGTGCCCAGAGTGCCGCAAACTTCAGCGACAAGATCAGGTTCTGAACTTAAAACAACACTCAAAGCATCAGCCAGAAGACTGTGATCGTCAGCGATCAAGATTGATATTTTTTTGTTTATTTCAATATTTTCAAGCGATAGAGGCACAGCATCCCTTTGGATAAGATTGGTTATTTACGCATTCAGCAAGCGAAGCCAAACGCCAAGAAGACGCATTGACTGGTCGTGAACAAATACACAATTTGTACGATCCGCATAGCCCTTGAAGTGCTAAATTTTGAGGCAAGTCCTAAAAATTGGCCGAAAACCTGTCGCCTTTAACCATCCTTAACCTCATTGGTGCATATTTATCGAATGATGAAACTGCTTATCCCTTTTACGCGCCCCCTGCGCCTGTGCCCTATACGAAACAAAAAACGGGCGTCCCACGTGCGGATTTTCACGACCCTTATCTTTTCGTTCTTCATGGGGCTTTTTCTGCCTGCATCATCTTTTTCTGCGGCGACGGAGAACTATATTTTGACACTGCGAAACAGTGCTACTGCCATAGAAACTTATCTGACATATCAAGATATTGAAGCGCTTGAACAAGTGTCATTCGAAACCTCCACGCACTGGAATGACGGCATTATGACCTATACAGGGCCGTCTTTGGCATCCGTACTTGCCTTGGCTGGCCCTTACGATAAATCTGCCCGTATAAAAATCACTGCCGCCAATGACTATTCACATATCGCAACACCAGATTTGATTTCAAAGACCTATCCAATCCTTGCGAATAAAATCAATGGTGAACCGTTTTCTTTGCGTGAAAAAGGCCCTCTTTGGGTCATGTACCCATTTGATAGGCATGCAAAATTCAAGACAGAATCACATTTTTCTGCTTCTGTTTGGCAAGTGGTTGAGATTGAAATCTTACCTAAATGAATCCCTTTTCTCACGCACCACTTGATGAAAAAAACATAGACGATAGCCCCGTCCGGGGGATCGTCTTTGTCCTTATCGGTTGCGCGTTCATTCTTGCACTGCTTACCATGTCAGTTTTCTTATCAAACAAAGTGCGCGAATTTTCTTTTGCCCGCTCAGATAGTCTGGCTTGGAATTTATCACAAACGGAAGTTGCTTTTCGTAGATATCAAGTAGAGTTGGCGACAGCGATAGATCTCACTCCTGCTTACGGCAACACTCCAATAGAAGCCTTGAAAGCGACGGCTTTAAAATTTGATCTTTTTTATGCGCGTACAGAAACAATTTTAGGCCGTTCAAAAAGCTATCCATCATCCGCTGAAATGTCTGCCCAGCTTGAGGATATTCTGTCATTTAGAACAAAAACTGCAGCTATTTTAGACAGATCTAGCCCCCTAGCGCTTGTTGATCTAAGAAGAATGCAGCAGCAGGCATACGGCATAAGTAATACCATCCGAATATTTACCCTGAACGCTTTAAGTGAAACGGTGTCATTCCAAGAGACTGCACGCGCAAATCTACATATCGCGCTGGAACGTTATTTTTTGGTATCATTGGCCCTATTGGTTTCCACAAGCGCAACAGCGCTCATCATGGTGTACTTAAGACGGCAAGTCAGTAGAAGTGCTAAACGTCAAAAGAGAATTTCATCTTACCTTTTCAAAGTATTAAAAGCATCCCAAGACGCTATATTCGTACTCGACAAAGATTTTAATATCTCTGAAGCAAACCCCGCAGCACAGAACATGTTTGAATGCCCGCGCAGTGAAATCATCGGCGCCTCAATCATAAACATGTATACACCACGCAAGTTGCGCACTCCATTTCGCAAGCTATTGCAGGACACCCTGAACAATGTTTCGATACATGACAGTACCGATTTGCATAGGTCTGTTTGGGCACAAACACGCAAAGGGATCGTCTTTCCAGTTGAATTAACCCTTGTTCGAGATCGCGGACTGCACGGAGAACCAATATTGATTGGCTTTTTGCGCAATACATCACATGAAATGAAAGCGCGTCGACGCGTGCGGCGCGCATTGATCCGTGCGAAAAGCGATGCCTCAGCCAAGAGCCGCTTTTTGGCGACCATGAGTCACGAAATGCGGACACCGTTGCACAGTGTCATAGCCGCACTTGATATGATCGAATTAGACGCTGTTGAAGCAAACGCAGCAAACCTTATAAATCTTGCAAAAACGGCAAGTGAATTTGCACTCACTCAAACCAACAATATATTAGATATTACGAAAAATGCGGCGCAATCGAAATATGCCCATCCGGAAAGCTTTAGCCCCAAGGCCATCATTCAAAACATCTGCGATCAAGTCAGTGCCCTGTCACAAGGACGCGGAAATACCTTTAAAATTGAATGGAGTGGCCCAAGCAGCAACTTTGGATTAAAAGATGCATTTTCAAAATCGGCGTCTAATCTTATCTCAAATGCAATCAAATTCACCCAAAATGGTCAAATCACAGTGTCAGGATGCAACGTACTGATTGACCATAGGTTAACCACTCGCATCACTGTGACCGATACGGGAACGGGTATCACTTCCGATGATCAAGAGCGCATCTTTGAAGACTTTTACTCAAACACTTCAAAAACGGATGGCACTCTGCCAGGAACCGGGCTGGGCTTAGGAATTGTGCGCCGTTCAGTCGAAGCCATGGGGGGCACCATCGGGTTTAGTTCAAAACACAACGAGGGCAGCCAGTTTTGGTTTTCAATGCCTGCACAAATAGAACAAACCGTCCCTAAAAATATAAACCAAGACACACGAAATGAGACACACGAGGGTCAGAAATTGGACAAGCTCACTCAACCACAAGTAATGACCAAAACCGCCTTAAACGTTCTGATTATAGAGGATCATCCAACCAACATACTCTTGCTTCAACAGATGCTTGAACGCATGGGCCATCGCGTGACCACTGCGCAAAATGGCCTTGCTGGTTTACAAAAAGCGTATCACTCCGCCTATGATCTTATTCTCAGTGATGTCAACATGCCGCAACTGAACGGGCTAGACACAGCCCTTTGTATCCGTCTGTTCTCGCTTAGTAAATCGGCATGCATTATTGCCGTCACCGCGCACCCAGAGATGGAAGTCAAAGAAAGTATCGAAATATTCGAACACGGTATCGATGGCATTATCTCAAAACCATTTACCCAAGATCAACTGCGCCTTCGTATCGCGGAAATCCAAAAAGAAAAACATGAAGCCGCGCCAGACATACCCAAACGACGAGAGGATAAAGCTGCACAAACGGCTTTGGAGCTTGCAGAGTTAGGCATGCAGCCGTCTGAAATATCAAACCTTATTGAAAGATCCTTCGGAGATGCAACAAACATAAAAACACTACTCAACTTGGCATTTAACACCATAGACACAGTAAACTGGGCAGAACTGGGCGCTGCGGCACATTACGCTGCAGGCGGGCTATATGCCCTTGGCCATGTTGGACTTGGCGATCTGTTAATTGCAATCGAAACGGCCTGTGCACGCACAGACAAACAGCGTTTAAACGCCCTAAATTGGGTTCTAAATGCCGAGTTGACGCGACATGAACAAGCCGCTTGATACAATTACCGTTGTGCCGTTTTCCAGTCAGGGTGTTCCCACGGTATGGAATGATCTTGTTCCAACATTGGTTTTCCCAAAATATGGTCTGCAGCCTTTTCACCGGTCATGATTGATGGCGCATTCAGGTTACCATTGGTTATTTGTGGAAAAATTGAACTGTCGGCGACACGCAAATTCTGCACCCCTATGACACGACACTGAGGGTCGACAACGGCCATCGGGTCATCCACTGCGCCCATTTTACAAGTGCCGCAAGGATGGTACGCGCTTTCAACATGCTCACGCACAAACGCATCAAGATCGGCATCTGTAGTCACAGATGAACCGGGCTGTATTTCATCACCTCGATACGGCGCAAAAGCATCTTGTCCCAGAACTTCGCGCGTCAGCCGAATACAGGTGCGGAATTCTTGCCAATCTTGATCTGTAGACATGTAATTAAATTCAATTTTGGGCGCATCCGCAGGATCACTTGAGCACAATGAAATTTGCCCGCGTGAGGTTGAGCGCATCGGACCAACATGTGCCTGATATCCGTGCCCTTCGGCGGCGACTTTACCGTCGTATCGCACCGCTATCGGCAGAAAATGGAACTGAATATCGGGGTAATCAATACCCGCTTTGGACCGAATAAACCCAGCGCTTTCAAATTGGTTTGAAGCGCCAAGCCCCGTGCGGGTGAACAACCATTGCGCACCGATCAAAGCTTTTCCAAATAGGTTCCAATACTTATACAAAGACACCGGTTTTATCGCAGCTTGTTGAATATACAATTCAAGGTGGTCTTGCAGGTTTTGACCGACGCCGGCACGGTCAGCGACCACATCAATGCCATGCTCAGCCAAGTGCTTGGCTGGACCAATCCCTGAAAGCATCAACAATTTTGGTGAATTGATAGAGCTTGCGGATATGATCACTTCAGCGTTCGCGTGAATGCATTCACGTTTGCCGCCCCGTTCAATTTCAACACCTATAGCGCGCCCGTTTTCGATCACAATTTTATGCGCAAGTGCACGAACAACCCGACAGTGGGCATGCTTTAATGCAGGCTTAAGATAGGCCTTATAAGCGGACCAACGCGTGCCTTTATAAATAGTCGCATCAAAGGGGCCAAAGCCCTCTTGCTGCTGACCGTTGTAATCGTCGGTTACGCAATAGCCAGCTTGACGCCCCGCTTCGACAAAGGCTTTGGTCAATGGATTTTTACGTTTACCGCGTGTCACATGCAGCGGGCCATTTTTGCCGCGCCATGCAGGATCGCCCCCGTGACCGCCCGAATGCCAATGTTCCATACGTTTGAAATAAGGCAACACATCGGCGAAACTCCAGCCTTTGGCACCCATCTCATCCCATGTGTCAAAATCACGAGCGTGACCGCGCACATAGATCATCCCATTGATTGAGGACGAGCCCCCCAGCACTTTCCCGCGAGGCGTCGCCATGCAGCGGCCGCCCAAATGCGGCTCTGGTTCTGACTGGAACCCCCAATCATAGCGGCGCATGTTCATCGGGTAGGACAATGCAGCGGGCATTTGAATAAACGGCCCTGCATCCGTGCCGCCATGCTCAATGACAATGACGGATTTACCAGCTTCAGCCAAACGATATGCAATCGCACATCCTGCAGACCCAGCCCCTACAATAACATAATCTGCTTGCATCAAAACGGCGCTTCCGTGCTGCTTAGGGCCACATAGATGGACTTAATTTGACTGTAATGTTCGATCGCGGCTTTTGAATTTTCACGCCCAAGACCGGATGATTTCATCCCCCCAAAAGGGGCCTCGACGGGGGTTAAATTATAGGTGTTGATATAGCATGTTCCCGCCTCAAAGGCTTGCGCGACACGGTGTGCACGGGTCAAATCACGCGTAAACACGCCCGCAGCCAAGCCAAATTCCGTGTCATTGGCGCGCTGCACAACTTCGTCTTCGCAAGTGAATGTAAGCACAGACATCACAGGCCCAAAAATTTCTTCGCGGGCGATGGCCATGTCATCGGTGACGCCATCAAACAGTGCCGGTTCAACATAAAACCCAGCGCGATCAATACGTTTACCGCCTTTGACCAAACGCGCGCCCTGCGCAATGCCTTTGGCAACATAGCCTTCGACAATATCGCACTGCGCAGCGGACACCATGGGGCCAATGGTGGTGGTCTCGTCCATCGGATCGCCAATCACGGCATTGTCCATACGCTCGGCCACGCGGGCCACGAAAGCCTCGGCAATAGTTTCATGCACAAAAACGCGCGTACCGTTTGAGCAAATCTGGCCTGTGGAATAAAAGTTGCCATTGATCGCGCAAGACACCGCGTTTTCCAAATCGGCATCCTCGAACACAACAATCGGAGACTTACCACCAAGTTCAAGTGTCGCGTGCTTCATCCCCGCAGCAGCGGCAGCGTAGACTTTGCGCCCTGTCGGAACTGACCCCGTCAAAGACACTTTTGCAACGCGCGGATCATCGATCAAAGCAGCGCCAACATCACCGTAGCCTTGGATCACATTGAAAATTCCAGCGGGCACGCCTGCCTCGATCAAAATTTCGGCAAACTTAAGCGCGCTTAGAGTGGTCATTTCGGATGGTTTGAAAATCATCGCATTGCCGCAAGCCAAGGCGGGTGCCGCTTTCCATGCCGCAATTTGGATCGGATAATTCCATGCACCAATGCCGACACAAACACCCAAAGCTTCGCGGCGGGTGTAAACAAAATCACCGCCCGCCACAGGAATTTGTTCGCCTGTAAGCGTGCCAGCCAGACCGCCAAAGTATTCAAGCGCGTCAGCAGCAGATGCGGCATCCGCCACCAGAGTTTCCGACAAAGGTTTACCTGTGTCGTAGCTTTCTAGCACTGAAAGTTCGCGATTTTTGTCACGCATAATATGCGCCGCACGCGTCAAGACCCTGCCCCGCTCAGTGCCAGACAAAGCCGCCCAAGCCTTTTGCGCACTGGCGGCGGCACACAAAGCTTGTTCAATAATCGCAGGCGTCGCGCTGTGAAGCTCAGCGATTTGCATCCCCGTTGCAGGGTATACTGACGTAATCACTTGCCCCGCAGCGTCTTCAACATAGCCCCCATTGATGAAATGGCTTGCGATGGGTTGCTGGTTTGGAGTGGTAATAAAAGTCATTTGGGGCCGTCCTAACGTGTAAAAATTGTCATATCGCGTGGGTCTTTGGGGCTGCAAAGAGGCAAGTATCTTGGCACTCGGCCTCGATCGCTTGCAACACTTCTGCAGCACCATCAAAGGCAACCACGGCATGGCTTTCCAGCGCACAGCGCAAGTAAAGCCCATCAATCAACCCAGCAATTCGCCGTGCTGCCGGATCAGCTTGCGCCCCAATCAAGGGACGTAAATTGTGCACAAGGTTGCTGTGCAAGCGTCGCTGATAAACATTCAAAAGCCGCTTGGCGCGACTGGATTTTAGCGCAAGCGCATAAAACACCACCCAAGCAGACATGGTATTGCGGTCCAGACTGCTGGCACCGAAACAGGCCTTTGCGATCGCGGTCAATCGATCTTGTGGGCTTTGTGCCGATTTCATCATCCGCGAAACATCATCGCTATAGCTCGACAAAATCGCCCGCATCGCAGCCAAGAACAAACTGTCTTTGTCTTTGAAATAGTGAAACGCCAACCCCGAAGACACCCCTGCCCGCTTGGCGATTTGCACAGTCGTCACGTCAAGTGATCTGGCCGCACCGATTTCAAGAATCGTTGCGTTGATAAGATCGGCGCGGCGTTCGCGTTCTGGTCTGCGTTGCATTGTATGCCTCGTGTCGGCTGTTGTCTTTTTTTCGAACCATGTTATGAATTGACTGATCAATCAATAGGCGGAAAGCATTTTCCGCTGTCAAAGTCCAAATCGGGGTCTAGCATGAAATTCGCTCTTACAACATCCATCATCGCTCTCACAGCCACAACCGCTTTTGCTGACTGTACGTCAGTTTCGTTTTCAGACGTTGGCTGGACAGACATCACAGCGACCACAGCAGCCACAACCACAGTCCTAGACGCATTGGGCTATGAAACAAACGTCAGCGTCTTGGCTGTGCCCGTGACCTATGTGTCGCTCGAAAAAGGTGACATCGACGTTTTCTTGGGCAACTGGATGCCCACTATGGAAGCCGACATCGCGCCCTACCGCGAACGTGGCACAGTCGACACCGTACGCACCAACTTGGAAGGCGCGAAATACACACTTGCGACCAACGCAGCTGGCGCCGCTTTGGGCCTGACAACATTTGCAGATATCGTGGCACAATCAGATGCGCTTGACGACACGATCTATGGCATCGAGCCAGGCAATGATGGCAACCGCTTGATCATGGATATGATTGCAGACAACGCATTTGATCTCAAAGAATTTGACGTCAAAGAAAGCTCTGAACAAGGCATGCTCAGCCAGGTGTCTCGCCTGTCGAAAAAAGACGAACCTATCGTATTTCTTGCGTGGGAACCCCACCCAATGAACGCCAACTTTGACCTGACATACTTGGATGGTGGCGATGATTGGTTTGGCCCGAACTTTGGCGGCGCGACAGTGCACACCAACACCCGTGCAGGATACGTCGATGAGTGTCCAAACGTTGGTAAACTATTGCAAAACCTAGAGTTTTCACTTGCCATGGAAAACGAAATCATGGGCGCGATCTTGAACGATGGCGTTGAAGCAAATGAGGCCGCAAAAGCATGGCTCACAAGCAACCCACAGGTTCTCGGCGCTTGGTTGGACGGTGTCACAACTGTAGACGGCGGAGATTCAATGACAGCCGTTAAAGGCGCGCTTGGTCTTTAATCTGCATTCGAAATGACAGAGGCCCCGTGCAGTGTACGGGGCTTTTTCTATGCCCTCGCAAATGCGGGCAAACACCATAACAAAGGAGTGGATTTTTGGACTGGCTCACATCGCAAAAGATCCCCGTTGGTAAAACAGCGAGTGCCATTTTTGATTGGATTCAATCACGTGCAGAGGGGCCCCTTGATGCGATCAGCGTCGGATTGGAAGCACTGATTGACGGTATTTTGTGGCTACTTCAAACCCCGCATCCGCTTGTGATCATACTGGCCTTTGCCGCGCTGACATGGATCATTCAGCGCAATTGGAAAACCAGCGTTCTTGTGGCTGTCGGATTTTTGTTCATTCTCAATCAAGACTACTGGGAAGAAACAACAGAAAGCCTGACCTTGGTTCTATCGGCCTGTGTTGTGTGCATGTCGATTGGTGTGCCCATTGGTATTGCAGCCGCGCATCGGCCCCGATTGTACGCGGCAATGCGCCCTGTTTTGGATTTGATGCAAACTCTGCCTACGTTTGTCTATCTCATTCCAGCTATTATATTTTTCGGCATTGGCATGGTCCCGGGCTTGATCGCAACCGTTGTGTTTGTTTTGCCCGCCCCCATTCGCCTGACACAGCTTGGGATCGCATCAACGCCCAAGCCTTTGACCGAAGCCGTGCGTGCCTTTGGCGGCAGTGAACGCGATGTTTTGATCAAATCCGAACTGCCACACGCAATGCCCCAAATCATGGCCGGCCTAAACCAAACCATTATGCTTGCGCTTTCAATGGTGGTGATCGCGGCCCTTGTGGGTGCGGATGGGTTGGGTGTCCCTGTCGTGCGCGCGCTGAATCAAGTGAACACAAGCCTTGGATTTGAAAGTGGATTTGTCATCGTTGTGGTATCGATCATTCTGGACCGCATGCTCAACAAAGGAGCAAAATCATGAACGCTATAAACATAGACGCGTCCAAAATTGCTGTCAAAATTGATGCAGTTTCCATCGCATTTGGGAATGATCCAGCAAGCGCTTTGCCGATGATGGACGCAGGGCACGACCGTACAGAAATCCAAGAGGCCACGGATCAAGTATTGGGGGTGCATGACTGCTCACTCGAAGTGCAAGACGGCGAGATTTTGGTTTTGATGGGCCTGTCTGGCTCTGGAAAATCAACGCTTTTGCGGGCACTGAATGGGTTAAATCCTGTCGTACGCGGCAGCGTGTCGATCAAAGATGGCACGGGCATGACCGAAGTCACCGGCGCCCCGGTACAAGAGTTGCGCCGCTTGCGCCGCGAACGCATTGCAATGGTGTTTCAGCATTTTGGACTTTTGCCATGGCGCAATGTGGCAGACAATGTTGGTCTGGGACTTGAACTTGGCGGAATGTCAAAAACCGAACGGCGCGCGAAAGTAATGGACGTTTTGGGACTTGTGGGCCTGCAAGATTGGGCCGACAATAAAGTCAGTGAGCTGTCTGGCGGCATGCAGCAACGCGTTGGTTTGGCGCGCGCTTTTGTTACGGAAGCGCCAATTTTGCTAATGGACGAGCCATTTTCGGCGCTTGATCCTTTGATCCGCACCAAGCTGCAAGACGAACTTTTGGATCTGCAATCCAAGCTGAACCGCACCATCGTTTTTGTCAGTCACGATCTGGATGAAGCCTTTAAACTTGGCAATCGCATCGCGATTATGGATGGCGGGCGGATCATACAATGCGGCGCTCCGCATGACATCGCCACCCAGCCGAAGAATGATTATGTCGCGGATTTCGTCGCTCATTCAAACCCGTTGTCGTATCTTGCGGTGGGCGATGTGATGGAAGACATCACACCAAATGCACAGGGCGAAATAGATATTGAAACGCCCGTCTCAGCAGCGCTCGATCAGATTGTTGATCAAAAAACACCGCTCATCATTATGAAAAGCGGCGCTCCTGTCGGGCAAATCAGCGCCAATGGGTTGCTCAAACGATTGGCGCAACGCAGGCTTTAAGATGTGATTATGCCCCCTTAGTTCGCAAAAAAACGGCGGCCCCAACATATCATTGGGCCGCCGTTTTCATTTAGTCTGGGCGTTTGACCCTAAACACGGCTAAGTACAAGGCAGGCACAAACACCAGCGTGATGACCGTTCCTGCGATAATCCCGCCCATCATTGCAAAGGCCATTGGCCCCCAGAACACCTGACGTGAGATCGGGATCAGCGCCAAACTGGCCGCAGCTGCGGTCAGCAAAATGGGTCGTGCTCGCGCATCACTGGCATCAAATACAGCGGTCCAAGCATCGCGCCCCTTACCGCGCAAGACTTCGATTTCGGTGACCAGAATGATCGAGTTGCGGATCAAAATACCCACCAGAGCTAGAACACCAAGGATGGCCACGAAACCAAGCGGCGCGCCAGATGGCAACAAGGCCGCGACGACACCGATCAAACCCAAAGGTGCTACACAGAATACAATGAACCCCAATCGGAACCCTTGCATCTGCACCATGATCAGCGTCAGCATGATCAGCAACATAACCGGAACGACCGCAACGATTGGTGCTTGGCTTTCTTCACTCGATTCAACAGATCCGCCAACCACAACTTCATAACCAAACGGCAAATCTTGGTTGAAGGCTGCGATTTTTTCAGACAACGCCGCGACAATTGTAGCAGGTTGATCTGAGGTTATAATCGCTGCTTTGACGGTGATGGTGGGCGCACGATCCCTTTGGTGAATCACGGGCTGCTCCGTGTCATATCCAAAGGTCGCGATAGAGCGCAGCGGGATCGACCGCCCCTCAGATGTTGCGAGCTGCAAGTTGGACAATGCTTCAACAGACTGGCGATCCTCTTTGTCACCACGGGCACGAATATCGACCAAATAGTTTTCATCGCGCAAGGACGTCACGGATTTACCATTGTAAATAGTGTTCAGCGTTGCAGCAATATCGCTGGACGACAGTCCAAGCTGGCGGGCTTTGTCTTGCAAAATATCAATGCGGACCACGCGTGCAGGTTCATTCCAATCCATAACAATGCCGCCCAAACGGTCATCCGTTGAGATCAAGGCCGCCAATTCACGCCCACGATCACGCACAACATCCAGATCAGATCCACTCAGCCTATATTGCACAGGCCGCCCGACAGGTGGGCCAATTTCCAAAAGCTTGATAAAGATATCAGCACTCGGAAATTTGGTGAGCGCAATGTCATTCAATTTCACACGCAAAGCATCACGGGCTTCAATCGAAGGTGTTTGGATCACAATTTGCCCCGTGTGTGGACCAGGGGTAGGCACGTCATATGACAACAAGAAACGCGGTGCACCACGGCCAACATAAGATGTCCAAAACAGAGTGTTTTCATCATCCGCTAAGTAGGTTTCAAAACGATCCATTTGCGCTTGGGTTTCTGAAATCGACGTATTTTGCGCCAGAGCTATATCAACGATCAACTCAGGGCGATCAGAGTTTGGAAAGAACTGCTGTTCCACAAACCGCAGCCCGTAAATGGAGACTGCAAAAACAATCAGCGTGGCACCGATTGTGACCCAGCGAAACCGCATCGCGCGCAACAATACAGCATGAAACCCGCGACGGAATCGCCCGGGTTTCGCATCATGATGCTTCATCTTTTTGGGCAGCAATGTCACCCCGATCAACGGCGCGAACAGCACAGCCACGACCCAAGACACAGTCAAGGAAACCGCAATTACAACGAACAGCGAAAAGGTAAATTCACCCGCCGCTGAAGTGTTCAACCCAATCGGGATAAACCCGGCCACAGTGATCAGCGTGCCCGTCAACATCGGAAAGGCAATCGACGTCCACGCGTATGAGGCAGACGCGATACGACTTTCACCCTTTTCCATCCGCGAAATCATCGTTTCAATCGCAATCATGGCGTCGTCCACGAGCAGCCCCAAAGCGATGATCAACGCCCCTAGAGAAATGCGCTGCAAGGTCAGCCCCATGTAATCAATGATCACAAATGTAATCGCCAAAACAAGCGGAATGGTCAGCGCCACGGCCAAACCAGCGCGCATCCCAAGACTAACAAAACTCACGGCAAGCACGATCAAAACGGCTTCGATAAGCGCCTGAATGAAATGGCCGACAGCTTCGTCCACCACATGCGGTTGGTTGGCAACTTGGTGAATTTCGATCCCAATCGGCAACTCTGTAATCGCATGATCAATCACTTGATCCAGCGCGACGCCAAAGTCCACAATGTTGGCCCCTTGGCGCATGCCCACAGACAGCCCAATGGCGGCTTGGCCATTAAAGCGGAACAGTTCAGAGGGCGGATCTTGATACCCACGTTGAATATCTGCCACGTCGGTCAGGGGGAAAAATTGATCCCCGACCCGCAAGTTAATATCTGCAAGGCTGTCCGCATCCGAAAACTGCCCAGCCACGCGCACCAAAATTTGTTCTGGTCCCGCTTTGATCACCCCCGAGGGCAAGATCGCATTTTGCGCGGCAAGCGTTCCCATCACGGCATCGTGATTTAAGCCAAGAGCAGCCATACGTTCGGTTGAGAAATCAAGATAGATCACCTCATCCTGAACACCGTAAATGTCAACTTTACCTGAATCATCAAGAGCTTGGACTTCTCGGCGCACCTCTTCGACAAAATCGCGCACTTCGCGTGGCGAAAACCCGTCATAGGTAAAAGCGTAAAGGTTGCCGAACACATCCCCAAAATTATCATTGAACTGAAAGCCGGAAAATTCTTCGGGGAACTCTCCACGAATGTCGCTCATCATACTGCGCACACGCTGCCAAATACGTGGTAGTTCCCCCGCATCGGTTGAGGCCAAAAGTTCAATATAAACAACGGATTGCCCAGCGGCGGTCACAGAGCGCGTGAAATCAAGTTCGGGCAGTTCTTCGAGCTTTTTCTCAATTCTATCGGTGACTTGAGACAGTGTTTGTTCAACATCCGCCCCCGGCAACGCGCCTGAGACGATCATGGTTTTGATCGCAAAATTGGGATCTTCTTCACGGCCGATGTTCATGTATGAAATCGTGCCAGCAACGATGGAAACGATCATTAAGAACCAAACAAACGATCTATGTGAAAGCGCCCAATCGGACAGATTAAAACGGTTCATTGGGACATACTCCGTCCAATATTTTGTCCTTCATGCAAAGAATGGATGCCGCGCAAAACGACCTCATCCCCAACAGCGATACCTTTGGTCACGCGCACGCGATCACCAAAGCGCGCACCTAAAGTCACAGGTTGCAGTGAAACAGTGTTTTGCGCCCGCGAAACCAGCCACACGGCAGACGTGCCGTTTTGGGTCAACACGGCATCATACGGCACGCTTACAACCAATGCGTCATCGGCAATGGCATTCATTTGCACAAGCGCCCCAAAGCGAAACTCTTGGGGGGGCGACGACAATAGAAAATGTGCGCGCCGCGTACGTGTCGTGCTTTCGGCGACGGGATCAATCCGAAACAATGTGGCCGTTGTTGTGCTGTTCGGGTTGGCCACCAAAGCGACATCAAAGCGCATGCCAATGTCCAGATCCGCCAGCCCCTGTTCGCTGACGTCCACAACAGCCTCACGTTCATCCGTGCTGGCAAGTCTGAGCACTTCAAGCCCCTGAGAGACAGATGCGCCAGTATCCAAAAACGCCCCTGTGATCACCCCGTCTTGCGGAGCACGTAATATGCCAAGGTCGAGTTTATCTTGCGCGCGCGCCAAATTGGCTTGTGCTTGTTCTAAACCCGCTTGGGCCGCGACCAAAGCACGCTGTGCGTCTTCTTGACGTGTGATTGAATCCACCCCACGCGTGGCCAATTCCGTCGCACGATTGGCCGCTTGTTGCGCGGCACCAAGATTGGTTTCTGCCACCAAAACACCCGCTTGCGCACTGCGCAGCTCGGCTTGAAAATCTTTCGGATCAAGGCGGGCCAGCTCATCCCCTTTGAACACAAGCGCACCAAGGTCAACACGGCGCTCAACCAAAGTTCCGCTGAGTGGAAACCCCAGTGATACTTCATTTCCAGCCGCAACAGTTCCAATATAAGTGATTTCATCCAACACGCCTGCGCCCACAATTTGTGTCACAACGGGGCGCGGAACAGTTGATACAATTTCAAAAGATAGATCGGATTCAGCCAGTGCAGGTGTCGCCAACATCAAGGCAGATAAAAAGATAAAACGGTTCATTGATCAACCTCTTCTGCGGCTTGCACAAGACGCCCAGGGAACAACAACTGCGTACCCGCAACGATGACCAAAGTCCCTTCTGCAATCCCATCTTTCACAACAATGCGCCCCGTTTCAAATCGCTCCACGGTGATCACTTGTGCGGAAACCGTCATCGTTTCAGGGTCGACGACCCACACAGCAGGCCCTTGAGATGTGGCGCTCATTGCACTGTAAGGCACGACGATGCCCGCGCCTGCCGACACAATCGTACTGCCACGCACCGCATCACCATACTCAACACCAGCAGGCCGTTGTTCGACACTCACCTTGACCGCCACAGTGCCTTTGGTCGGATCAATTAACGGTGATATTTCGCGAACCGTGCCCGTAAAAGCCTGATCAGGGTGCCGCAAAGGCGTCATTTCCATTGTCTTAAATCCACCCGCAGTGGTCAGCAAACTTTCAGGTGCGTCAAACAGTGCGTCAACCGCGTTTCCCAAGGCCAATTCGACAACGGGTTGCACCGCGCCGATCACCTGCCCGGGCTCCACATGACGCGCAATAACAGTTGCCGCGTCGGGGGCCGTCACGACCGTATCCTCAAGCGCCTTTTGCGCCAAATCAAGATCAGCACGGGCTTGGGCCAACCCGCCTTCTTTCACGCGGGCCTGATCGGCTGCGGCATCGCGCGCCACACGCGTCGTTGCCCCGCGTTCCAGCAAAGAATCTTGGCGACGCAAATCTTCTAACGCTTGATCAAGATCAGCGGACGCAGTCGACACAGCGGCACGTGCGGCCCGTAAAGCTTGCTCTTGCTGAATAGCATTTATGCGCGCCAAAACGGTCCCTGCGGCAACAAAATCGCCCTCTTGTACATCAACGCTATCGACCCGCCCCCCGCTGGGGAATGAAACGCTTAGCGAATCTCGGGCAACAATTTCGCCCGTCAATGAAATGCTGCGTTCGATAACCGTGGATTGCGCTGTCACCATTTCCACCACCAAAGGTGTTTCGGCCATGGCGGAACTCGCTGTCGCACTGGCCAAAATCAACAGGCGCAGCGGCACTGTTATTTTCTTAACATATCTAAAGTACATCAACTCACGCGAACCTTCTACTATGCGGTCTATCGCGTGGACCAGAAGGTCAATACGAAATATCAATTCTAAATAGCGACCGCTATCTGCACCGGATATAAAGCTGGCACATTCAGATTACAACTGATATCTGAATTATATGAATACAATACTAAAACCAGCAACGTCCCGTGCAAAATCACAACAAAAAACCCGCAAAGCTCTGCTTAAAGCGGGTGCGACTCTTATTGCGCGAAATGGATTTTCCGGCGCATCTGTACGCGATATCGCGAGTCTGGCGGGCTATACTCAAGGAGCTTTTTACTCCAATTTTCAAAGCAAGGATGACTTGGTTTTTGCCATCATGCGCGACATGTTTCAGCAAGCCTATGAAACAATCACATCCGCCGAAAAATCAAATTCCACGTCGCCTGCGGACCTCGCACAAGACATCACGACTTGGCTGAATGATCTTTGCAGCTCGAATGAAAAAGCGCAGCTTGAAACCGAAATCAGCCTGCACGCCATGCGCGACGAAAAATTCGCCCTCAGCTTTTATGCCCTTCTGGACGATCACTCACTTAAAATGACGCAAATTTTAGAGAAAATCGCACATGAACGACAGCTAGAGCTCTGCGTCCCTGTCGAAAAAATTGGTAAAGGCATGATTGCTATGGCGCGCGGTTTTAACCTGATGATGCCGCACCGCGACCCAAAAGTCGTCTCGGACACTTTGCAGATTTTCCTCGAAGCCGTTTTGCAAGCTCGGACAAAACCCAAAGTGCACAGCAAGCCGTAAGGACAAGCAGCTGAACACTATATCCTCAATAGAAAATGATACATCAAACCGACGCGACTGAATAAGGCAGAAAGCTTTGACCTCCTACGCATCTGACCTAAGCGCATTTCGCATGCCATTCTCATCAGCGGCTCTAGAAATCATTGATCACGCCGGAAGCCATCGTGTACGGCATCAAAGTTCCGCAAGGCGAAACCAATCACATCTAATTTGCATCTTTCCTTGCGAAGGTTGCGCGCAAAAGAACGTAACAAACTGCGATAAGATCAGTCGCAGACTACAGCTCAACCGCCACAATTCTAGCGCGCCTCCACCCCACTGACCGCCCGTTTCTTAAGCTAAATGTCGCACCTTGCCACCGCCCAGCCCCATTTTGAGCGAAGCGCCGCCGATTTTGTTTAGCCAAACCCCAATTCACGCCAATCTCAGGTTTCGCGACTTGAAATTCCTACATCTCAGTATTGTACTTGCTGCAGCATGTCAGTAATTACAGTGTCTTGTCAGGAAGTTAAGGGAATTTATTTCTTATGCTCAAATGTGAAATACGCGGGTCCATCACGCGCCGCCATGCCATCACTGGTTTGCTGTCCACGGTCGCTGCAACAGCGCTCGCGGCGCCTATGTCTGCGCTGGCCCAAGAATTAGCAGAGGTGCCTGAAAAGACACCATTCAACTTTGATTTACTCACCGAGCAAATGCGCGCGGCGGCACTCCAACCACCAAAACCAGCAGACGCCATCGAAGGCTTTTTGACAAAACTTTCCTATGACGACTATCAACGCGTGCGTTTTGATCGCAAACGGACCCGCTGGGCCGATGCAGAAAACATGCCTTTCCACCTGAATGCCTTTCACCCTGGCTGGCTGTTCAACGAACCTGTCCTTCTCAATGAAGTCGTCGATGGCATCGCAACACCGATGGGCTTCTCGACTGCGGATTTCGATTACTCCGATGTAAAGGCCGAAATTCCGGCCAACTTTGAAATGCCCGGCGTCGCTGGCTTTCGGTTGATGGCCCCCCTTAATCGCGCTGATCATTATGACGAGCTTGTTGCGTTTTTGGGCGCGAGCTATTTTCGCGCTCTTGGGCGTGACAATCGTTACGGCCTGTCGGCACGGGGCTTGGCGGTCAATACCGGCATGCCCAATGGGGAAGAATTCCCTCGTTTCACAGACTTCTGGCTTGAGCGCCCGACACAAAATTCTGACAGGGTTGTACTGTATGCCGCGCTTAAATCAACATCCGTCACAGGGGCATATAAGTTTGTCATAAAGCCCAGCCAAACCACAGTTATGGAAGTCACCGCACGACTGTTTATGCGCAAAAATGTGCAGCAATTGGGGATCGCCCCGCTGACGTCAATGTTCTTGTTCGGCGGCGCAGATCCTGGGGATTTCAACGACTTTCGCCCCGCCGTACACGACAGCGACCATTTGGTCCTGAATACGCAAAACGGTGACACGTTCGTGCGGCCTTTAACCAACCCGGGCCAGCTTGGGCATTCTTATCTGACGGCGCAAAACCCGATGTCTTTCGGTTTGATACAGCGGCAGCGCGACTTTGACCAATACCTCGACGCACAAGCGCACTACGAACGACGCCCGTCACTAATGGTCGAACCGATTGGTGAATGGGGTCAAGGCTCTGTGCGTCTGATGGAAATTCCATCCGATCTAGAAGGCAATGACAACATAGTGGCCTACTGGGTGCCTGAAACGCCCCCAGCCAAGGGGGAAAGCCTAGAGGTTTCGTATCGTTTGCATTGGGGCATGTCGCCAAGCGGTGACAGATCATCTGATCGCGCCCAAATCGTGCGAACCCGTATCGGCGATGGCGGCGTTGCAGGCGTACAAAAAGAAACTGACAGAATAAAATTTGTCGTGGACTTTAAGGGCGGTGCTCTTTCAAAGCTGCCGGACGACGCGGATGTCGTGCCGCAGGTCACTGTTTTGCGCGGCAAACTTGCCCAAGCAATCTTTTCGCGTGTTGACGGGACTGATTTGTGGCGCCTTGTCATAGAAGCCGTGCCCGATAATTCTGAAACTTCGATGGAACTTCAGGCCGCCATCAATGGTTATGGTCACATCCTGACCGAAACATGGCTGTACCAATGGAAAGCGTTATGACCAAAACGACACTTCAAAATGATGCTGGAACAGCTTGTATCTCTGATAATCCAGAGGCATGGGGTCCGCCCGAGGCCCCACTTGATATGCCACTCCAAAACCTGACCCCTGCCCCTATTGATCTTAAAATAGCGAACCAGATACGCCATCTGTTGGCAGGTCTGCGTATCGGACTTCGACACGAGATATAATTTGAAAACGCACACGGATCTTTCGCCAGACCCAGCGACGGTTGTGGCACGGACCTCTGCCATCTCATTCGCCGTCGTCGCTGCCGTCGCCGCATGCTTGCTCGTGGTCGATGCTGACCGTCAGGATGGCTTTCAAATATGGGATGTCTTTCGCGCAGGCTTGATCTTTTTGACCACATGCTGGCTGGCATGGGGCGCCGCGCTGGGGTTGATCGGGCTGTCACCAAGACACCAAACACGGGCTCAACAACCGACAGATTTGACGGCAAAATCGCTGTCCGCCACAGTTGTGCTTGTTCCGATCTGTAACGAAGACCCCATTGCAACCTTTGCAAGGATCGCGGCGATGGATCACTCCATTCGTGCAGCGGGCCTAGGTCTGGACATCGTGATCCTGTCGGACACGCGTGCCGAAGACAAACAAGCAACTGAGCATGCCGCGTTTCGGATGCTGATTGCAGAAACCCATGGATCAGACCACATCTATTACCGCAACCGCAAAGACAATCGCGGGCGCAAGGCGGGCAACGTCGAGGACTTTATCGTCAAATCTGGTGGCGCATATAAGTATGCCGTGACGCTTGATGCAGACAGCCTGATGTCGGGGGCCGCCTTGCACACCATGATCTTGCGCATGGATGCGGACCCCAAGCTGGGATTGCTTCAAACCTTACCGCAGATCACGGGTGCAAGCAGTTTCTTTGCCCGCGCGATGCAGTTTGCCGCGGCGTTTCACGGGCCGATTTTTACCAAAGGACTTGAACGGATGCAGGGGGCTGTCGGGCCATACTGGGGCCACAACGCCATCATCCGCATCGACGCCTTCGCGCAATCGTGCCGTTTGCCCGAACTTGCTGGCAAAGCACCTTTTGGTGGTCATATCCTGTCACATGACTATGTCGAGGCGGCTCTTTTGGCGCGCAACGGCTGGCGTGTGATTGCCGACCACAGCATCGATGGATCCTATGAAGAAGGTCCAGAAAACGTTTTGGCATATGCGAAACGTGACCGCCGTTGGTGTCAGGGCAACCTGCAACACATGAGGCTGCTTTTTGCTCCGGGCCTTGCGAATTGGAGCCGGCTTGTTTTTGTCCAAGGCATCTCTGCATATCTCGTGTCACTGTTTTGGGCAGTTTTCCTTGTTAGCACAGTCAGCGGCACCATTTTTGCGCCCGAACCCGATTACTTTCCAGAACCCAACCAACTTTTCCCAGTATTCCCATCCGATCGCAGTCGGGAAATCTTTGCCTTGGCGCTTGGGATTATCGGGCTGCTGATCTTGCCAAAAATTGCCATTCTGGTGAACGCCGCGATGACGACACGCACACGCAACTTTGGCGGAACAGCGCGGGCATTGTCGTCAGTCCTGTTTGAAATACTGCTCACCTCGCTGCTGGCACCAGTTATGCTTGCGTATCAAACGCGCGCCGTGTTGCAGGTGCTGTTGCGCCAAGATGGTGGTTGGCCAGCAAATGCGCGTGGCGAAGGCCCCCTGACCGTGGCAGAGGCCGCGCGATCCTCTCTTTGGATCGTCACCATTGGCGCGCTCTCGTTGTTGGCAATCTGGTACCTTGCGCCAAACCTGATGATCTGGCTGCTTCCCGTGACATTGCCGATGATCGCCGCGCCATTTTTAATTTCGTGGTCGTCCCAACCCGTCGCGGCGCATCACTTTACCGTTCCCGAGGACATGAACATGCCGCCAGTCGTCAGCGCGTTTCATGCCATCCACGCCAAGTGGCGCACCGACACGCACGGCTCAATGTCGGCAGAAAAGGCATCCAATGTCCCAGCCTGATATCGCCCCCCCTATGCGACGCCCCCGCGACACTAAGATCGATGCATTTCGGGGATTGCTTTTGGTGATGATCTTTATCGATCACGTGCCGGGAAATTGGTACGAAAACCTCACATTGCGCAACTTGGGTTTCTCTGATGCCGCCGAAAGCTTTTTTCTTATGTCAGGCATAGCAGCCGGATTGGCCTATACGGCGGGCTTAACGCGCGCACGCGACGTTGGGCTTTGGGCTGGTATTGCACCGATCTGGAAACGCGCTTGGGTTCTTTATCTGTCCCATATTTTTCTAACCGTGGCAGGAATTGCGATCTTTGCCTTCAGCGCAGAATTTTTTGGCCTGACCGGACTTTTGGCGAAAAACAACCTGCGGCAAGTCTTTGAAAACACCGGCCCTGCCATCATTGGTATCGTGACGCTGGGACATCAGATTGGCTACGTTAATATCCTTCCTGCCTACTCAGTTCTTTTACTTGCAGCGCCATTTGCGATCCTTGTGGGGCGACGTAGGCCCTATATTCTACTCACTGTATCTGTGCTGCTTTGGTTTTTCATAGGACTGTTTCGCCTGAATATTCCGGCCTACCCAAACTCTGGCGGCTGGTTCTTTAATCCGCTCGCTTGGCAGCTTATCTTTGTCATCGGCTTGCTAACGGGAATGGCCCTGCGCGACGGAAAACGGTTTATTCCCAAAAGCCGGGTACTGTTTGTGGTGGCCGTTGGATGGCTCGTGTTCGTTTTGGCATGGCGCTACGTTCCGGGCTGGGGGGCGACCTTAAATCATGGAATGGCAAAGCTTTCGTCATTAGGCCTGCCATTTCATTTTACGTCACATGACAAGGCGTTTCTGCCACTGCTGCGCTTACTTCATGTTTTAGCGCTGGCCTATGTGATGTCGTATCTACCGTTCGTTACCCGCATCAGCGCCCACCCCTACGCCGAGCCTCTGCGCGTGATGGGCCGCCAAGGGCTGCTGGTCTTTTCCGCAGGGGCCTTGATGTCCCTAGCAGGTCAGGCTGCCCTCGTGTATTTCAAAGGGGTGACTATCGTGCCATGGCTTCTGGTGCCTATCGGCGTCCTAGCCCTATGGGGTCTTGCTTGGATCGGGGACTGGAAACGTCGAACGTGACAACACGCAACCACATGGTCAAATTACCGATGCCGTTTCGATCTTGAAGCGCCCTGCTGTGGTTGAGGATCGCGCAATGCCAGAACATTAGGAAGGCGACTTGATCTTCGATTCAAGAAATACGCATATTTCACATGTCGCTTCACGCTTTACCTTGACGATTAAAGCGCAATGACGACAGCAATGACGTCCCGATAATGGCGGCACCGATCAGTCCAGTTATAACCTCAGGCACATGAACCGCGCTTTGAGCAAACATGATCAGCGACAGCGCAAGAATAGAATAGAACGCGCCGTGTTCGAGATAACGAAATGCGTTGAGCGTTTTTTTCTCGACGAGCATGATTGTCATCGACCGCACGTACATCGCGCCAACCCCCAGACCGATAGCGATCAGAAAAAGGTTCTGCGTCAGGGCAAATGCGCCGATGACCCCATCGAACGAAAAGCTTGCATCAAGGACTTCAAGATACAAGAAGGCACCAAAAGTCCCCTGCCGCGCCCCCCCCATCGCGGCACCACTGTCCACAACATCACTTGAATCCAAAATATGACTTAACCCGTCAACGCACAAAAACACGACCGCGCCCACCAAAGCAGGTACAAAGAATTCACTTTGTTTGGCCTCGGGTAGGAAGCTGCCGAAAATTAAAATCGCAAACAACACCATGCCATAGCCAAGCCCTTTGATCGCCGCGCCTTTTTTAAGGTTCTTTTCGATTGAACACAGCCAGTCGATGTCTTTTTCATGGTCGATAAAAAAATCCAACGCCACCAACATCAAAAACGTTCCACCAAAGGCTGAGATCGACAGGTGGCTTTCTTGCATCAAGCGCGCGTATTCTTGCGGCTCTGAAATCGCAAGGTGCAGGGCCTCAAAAGGGCCGACCCAAGCGGCAATGGCGACAATCACAAGCGGAAAAATGATCCGCATTCCAAACACCGCAATCAGAATGCCCCAAGTTAAAAAACGGCGCTGCCACAGAGGCGACATGGTTTTCAATTTGTTCGCGTTCACGATTGCATTGTCAAAGCTCAGCGAAATTTCCAAGACGACAAGAACGGCCCCGATCAACAAAAACGTCACCGCGCCTGACGCCGTTCCTTCGGTTTTCCAGCCCAACCAATAAGCAGCAATCAAGCCAAGGACCGTGATCAAAAAAGACCATCTGAAATAATGCATTGTCGTCTTCATGGTGTTCTTTCATCTGTGTGGTTTAAGCGGTTGGCGTGGTGCATCGGCCCAATGGCCTAAAGGGCCAATCGGGCGTCGCGGCGTTGTTTTTGCACGGCGGGATCAGGATCAAGCCCTGCCGCCAAAAGACGCTTGGTATAGGGTTTGCGCGGCGCTTCGAAAATCTGTTCGACAGAACCGTCCTCAACAATTTCACCTGACTTCATCACCAAAACACGATCGGCAAAATCACGTACGACGGGCAGATCATGCGCAATGAAAATAAAGGCAATCCCCAGATCATCCCGAAGCTTTCCCAACAGCTCAATCACTTGGGCTTGGATCGACACATCCAGTGCGGAAACCGCTTCGTCACAGATGATTAATTCTGGTTCAAGCGCAAGAGCGCGGGCAATGGCGATACGTTGACGTTGACCGCCAGAAAATTGATGCGGATAGCGTTCTGCATGACCAGCCTCTAGCCCGACTTGGTCCAAAAGTTCCTCGACACGCGCGCGCCATTTGTCTTTTGGCAAAACATCGCGATGTATCGCCCATGCTTCTGAAATAATTTGGAAAACCGTCATTTTTGGGTTCAAGGATTGTGTCGGGTCCTGAAACACCATTTGAATTTCACGACGGACTTTCGACATTTCTTTTGGCGTCTTTGTCAGCAGGTCTTCCCCCTTCCAAAGGGCTTTGCCGCCGCTTGAGCTTTCAAGACGTAAAACAAGCCGCGCAATGGTAGATTTCCCTGATCCGCTTTCCCCAACAACCGCCAAAGTTTCTCCTCGACGCACGTCGAACGTCACACCTGACAAGGCATGAAAAGTGCCGTAACTTTTCTGCAATCCCTGTACGCAAAGAATAGGCGCGGCGGAAGGGTCAGGCTGGCGCATCACCCCTTTGCCCGGCGCGGCCGCGATCAGCTTTCGCGTATAGGGATGTTGCGCATTATGGTAAATGTCATGGGGGCGACCCGTTTCAACGATGCAGCCTTTTTCCATCACCACAAGCCTGTCAGCGACATCAGCCACAACACCAAGGTCATGGGTGATCAGCACAAGCCCCATGCCTGTCTCATCTTGAAGCTCATGCAAAAGGGTCAGCACCTCGGCCTGCACCGTCACATCTAGCGCCGTCGTGGGTTCATCAGCGATCAAGATGTCAGGCTTTAACGCAAGCGCCATCGCGATCATCAAGCGTTGCCGCTGACCACCAGAAAATTCATGTGGGTATTTGTTCAAGGCCCCTTCGGGATCAGGAATGCCAACCCGTTTGACCAATTCCAAAGCACGCGCGCGGGCTTGCGCCGCGGGGCGTCCATGCGCCGTTACGGTTTCTTCAATCTGCCAGCCAACGGTGTAGACTGGGTTGAAATGGCTCATCGGGTCTTGGAAAATCATCGCAATCCGTTTGCCGTTCAACGCACGGCGCGCCTCATTGTCCAGCTGCAATAAATCCTGCCCATCAAACAGAATCTCGCCAGATGTGATTTCCCCCGGAGGGCAATCAATCAAGTTCATGATGGCCGATGACGACACCGATTTACCAGAGCCAGATTCCCCCAAGATCGCCAGTGTTTCACCGCGATCAAGGTGCCATGACACATCATTCACAGCATTCACAAAACCCTGTGCAGTGTGAAAGCGAACCGATAGATTACGGACTTCTAAAAGATGATCAGTCATTGGATTTTCCTCCAATTTCAAGACGCCAGCGTTGCGTCGGATCAAGGGCGGTGCGCATCCAAGAGGACAATAAATTCAAAGACATCGTCGTCAAAATGATGATCAGACCCGGCCAGAACGCCAACCACCAAGCAGACGTCAAATACTGTCGACCTTGGCTGACCATCAAACCCCAAGTGATTTCAGGGGGTTGGATGCCAATTCCAAGAAATGAAAGCGCACTTTCGGCCAGCATGACAAATGCAAAATCGAGCGTCGCGATGGTGACAAGTGTTGGAAAAATCATCGGCAGGATATGACGAAAAATGATCCGCCCAGAGGAGGCTCCCATCACTTGGGCCGCTTGCACGAACATGCGTTCGCGAACTTCTAAGACTTCGGCGCGCGTGGTGCGCAGGTAAATCGGGATACGCGTGATGGCGAGGACGATGATCAAATTCCCCACGGACGGTTCTAAAATATACAGAACGATCACAGCCAACAAAAGCGATGGAAAGGACATGATAACATCCGCAAAGCGCATGATGATTTCACTCGGCCAACGGCCAAGGTACCCAGCAATAAGCCCAAGCGTGGCTCCAATCGTGATCGACAGCGCAACAGCACCCGCAGCAACCATCATCGTGTTTTGCGCTGCCACAACGATGCGTGCAAAAAGTGGGCGACCCAAGGCGTCTCCGCCAAGAAAATAAACCCAGCCACGGTCCAATACAAACGGCGGCGCATTGCGCGCCCGCAGGTTTTGTTTGCCCGCAACATCTTCAAGCAAGCTTGGCCCAATCAGCGCGCACAGGACAACAAGCAGCAAAAATGTGGTGGCAAAAAAGGCAAACTTATCAGCCCAAAGCATGGAAATGAAACGCCCAAAAACGGTTTTACGATGTGGGCGAACGGTGGCGGCAACGTGTTCTGACATGACCAAAGCTCCTAGGTGCGAATACGTGGATCAAGGATGGCATAGGCCAAGTCGATCAACAGATTCATGATGAAGATAGCCAAAGCTGTGACCATGATTGCGGCAAGAATGACATTGAAATCGCGCTGTAAAATGGCATCGATCATCAACTTGCCGACCCCCGGAAACCCAAAGATCGTTTCAACGATCACCGCACCATTCAACAAAGCTGCGGCTTGATCGCCGATCACTGTGATGACGGGCAACATGGCGTTGCGCAACGTATGGACAAAGATCAGACGATTGTTTTTCACACCCTTAGCGCGCGCGGTTTTAACATAGGCTGATCCAAGCGCGGTCAACATCGATCCGCGCACCACTTGAAGGATCAAGCCAAAAGGCCGCAAGAATAGGATCGTGATGGGCAAAACCCAGTGCCAAACGGTGCCCGTACCAGAGGTCGGCAACCAGCCCAGCTGTAGCGAAAAGACAACGATCGCCACAATGGCAATCCAAAAATCAGGGGCAGATGCACCGATCAGCGACAGCAACGAGGCCGCGCGATCAAAGAGCGACCCAACTTTAAAGGCTGCGATGGAACCGACAACGATTGCTGCGATTGTCACTAAAGTCATCGTGATCGCGGCAAGCTGTAACGTCCAAACAAAGGCTTCCAACACAACATCAAGTGCGGGGCGTGCGCGTCGCAAGCTGTCGCCAAAATCACCGCGCAGCAGATCTCCAACATAGTGACCAAATTGCACAAGAAGCGGATCATTCAACCCATGAAGTTCGCGAAAGTTTTCGCGCATGCTTTCCGACGCATCCACAGGCAAGAACAAAGCCGAAGGATCCCCCGTCAAACGGGACAAAAAGAACACGAGGATCACAAGCCCGAACAGTGAAATAAGACTGGAAATCGCACGTTGGCCGATCCGGTTTTTCATGAAAATGCCCTGTATGTTTTGGTAGGAATTCAAGGATGACTTTGCGCGGATCACGGCCCGCGCAAAGTCGTTTTCTATCAACTGGGTTTAGTTGAATGTAATGTCAGCCAATTGCAAAGCGCCATTTGTGGCGATTGTTGGTGTGAAATTCACATTCTCGCCGACACGGGCAAAGCCAACCATGTGGAACAACAAACCATCTGACGCGATTTCATCGTGCAAGTAGGCAAATGTATCTTGCCACAATGCCACACGTTCGTCGCCTGTTGCGGCTGTCGCGCTGTCGATCAAAGCGTCCAGTTTAGGATCCATGATGCCAGACTGGCGGCCTTCTGAATGGTATTTGAAGAACATGGAAAACACAGGATCGCCACGTGAATTGTCATGTTGCGCGCCAACCAAGTAAGGCGTGCCATCTACGAATGGACGTGAATAAAACTGTTCATGCTCAGCCACTTCCACCATTTGCAAACGGGCGTTAAAGCCAGCATCGCCAAGCATAGATGTGATCGCTTCATAGACCTCAGTCGCCCCTGGGAAGTTGCCAGTACGGCCAACAACAAGGAATTCAGTATCCACAGGCACACCATCTGCAGCCGCTTCAGCCAGCAATTCTTTGGCGCGTTCAAGATCGTATGTTGGTGCTGCGATATCTGGGTTCCAGCCCAATGTGGATGGTGGAACAATCGCAACGGCGGGGATCACACCCTCGGACAAGATCGTGCCGATAAAGGCCTCGCGATCAATCGCAAGGTTCAGCGCTTGACGCACACGCAGATCATCAAACGGCGCAGTGCCATGATCTATGCGCAAGTAAGTGGTTTCTGAGTTGGGATAAGACGCATCTGTTGCCGCATTGCTTGCCTCGATTGCAGAAATTGAGGGCGCGATATCAGCTTCGCCCGCTGCAACCATAGCTGCCCGCACTGCAGGTTCAGACCGGAACACATATGTTGCTGTTTCAACAGCTGGCGCTTCGCCCCAGTAATCGTCGCGGCGTTCCAAAGTGATGTTTTGACCCACATTCCATTCGGCCAACGTGTAAGGACCAGTGCCGATAGGGTCGCGGGTAAATTCCATCGCTGTTTCAGATGGCACGATGGTCAAAAGCGAAATCAACAATGGCATGATAGGCTGCGCTGGCACGGATTTGATGTCGAGTGTGTTGTCATCAACGGCCGTAAACGTCAGATCGATCCCTTCGTAATACCGCGAGATTTCACAGGTGTTCGCATCGCTTTGTGTGCGTTCAAACGAATGGATCACGTCAGCAGCATCAAAAGCGGTGCCGTCTGAGAATTTCACACCTTGGCGCAGATTGAAACGCCATGTATTGTCATCCACCATGTCCCAGCTTTCGGCCAAGCGGGGCATAACGCCCTTATCGCCGCGCACGTCAAGTTCGGTCAGGGTTTCTGAAATATTTTGCAGCACAACGCGGCCAATGTTTGACCGTGTCGCCATACATGGATCAACAAGATCAAGTTCTTCGCTGAGAACGATGGTCACGCCCTTGTCTTGTGCAAATGCCGCGCCGCTGAGCGCGGGCACCATTGCGGCAGCCAGCACCAAGCCAGCAGTTAGGTTAGTCGTTTTCATGATATCCTCCCAAATGTATGAAACCCGCAGACAGAGGCTTATGGACACTCCCCCCAATAAACAGAACCCTGCGGCGACGATCATTTGCGATCAACAAAAGAATACAATCTTTTGAAACGCCGCCAACAATTGCCAACCCGATATTGGTAAAGTTGTATCAGGATGTCAAATACCGTTTCCATATATCGTAATATTATTTTTAAATTATTGTTTTTAAAGTAATTATTACGCAACCACCGCCCTACAACCCACAGCGTAGCGTTATAACTTCTTGACAACTTTACATGTTTGAAATCAATTAAGGCGACTCGATAAGCAAAACGAACAAACCCATAGGAGAGCAGCGTGAAGCCAGATGAGATTGCCAGCCAGATGACTGGTCTTGTAACACCACAGGGTGATACTCAGTCCGCAATTCTGCGATCCCCTGCCATTCAAAACCACGCCGCATTTCTTGCGCCCCTTGCTGGCGGAGACTTGGCCTGTGCGTGGTTTGGCGGCTCGCTTGAAGGCAAATCAGACATTTCGATTTACGCATCAATCTTACCTGAAGGCGCAGACACATGGTCGCCCCCATCACAACTGTCCGACCAATCAGATCGCTCTGAACAAAACCCCGTCATTTTCACCGCACCTGATGGTCAAATTTGGCTTTTCAACACAGCGCAACCCCATGGAAACCAAGACGAATCTCGCGTTTACATGCGAAAAATCACCCGCGCGGGGACCGCGTTGCAATCAGGGGCAGCACGCGACATCGGACTGCCCCTAGGAACCTTTATTCGCGCGCCCATCACAGTGCGAGATGATGGGGCGTGGATGTTGCCTCTTTTCATCTGCAACCCGCGCGATGGCCTGCGCTGGACAGGTGCTTTTGACACTGCCGCCTTAGCCATATCCACTGACAGCGGCGCGACATGGACCGTGACCCACGTCCCTGCCTCAACCGGATCGGTCCACATGACCCCTGTACCGCTGAACGATGGCAATATGGCAGCTTTCTATCGTCGCCGTCAGTCGGATTGGGTTCACAGGTCTGAAAGCACGGACGACGGGCGCACATGGTCTACCCCGCAGCCCACGGATGTTCCAAATAACAACAGCTCAATTGGTGTTTGCACCCTTGCAGACGGGACTTTGGCAATGGTCTGCAACCCTATTTCGGCGGCCCAATCCCAATCTCGACGCACCTCCTTGTATGACGAACTGGAAGATGTGGATGACCGCCCTGATACCCAGCCAAATGACGCAGAGGGCCAGATCGCACCAGAGGGATGCACACCGATTTGGGGCGTTGAACGCGCACCCTTATCCCTGTGCCTCTCATCTGACGGCGGAAAAACATTCACCCGGCGCCATGTTATCGAAACCAGCACAGGTGCTTGCCTGACGAACGACTCGATTGATGGAAAAAACCAAGAATTATCCTATCCGATGATCCTGCCCCGCAAAGATGGCGGTCTCGACATCGCATTCACGCTCCACCGCCGCGCAATCAAACACATTCGAATTTCGCCACAGGCGCTGGCCGACATCCGCGCAACGCGCACCCAAGAGGGGACCTAATATGAGCACCATGGATCGCAAAATCACACTGCACCAACCCAAACGCCTTGAGATTGGTCAGGGTACTGCAGCATTGCTGGGCACTTGGGCCTCAGGGGCAAAGCGCCCATTGATCATCGCCAGCGCCCCAACAGCACACTATGCGGATCGACTTGGACTAACAGGCGACGTGAAAACCTACAGTGACGTGCCGCCAGAACCCGCAGTTGGGGATCTTGAAGCCGTCTTGGCCGTTGCGCGAGAGGTTAAGCCCGATCTTGTTGTGGGACTTGGCGGCGGGTCTGTCATGGATCTCGCCAAATTGGTGGCCGTTTTGTGGGATGGCACGGATACGCTTTACGATGTCGCGGGCCCCAACAAGGTTAAAGGGCGCAAAACTGCCTTGGCGCAGATATCGACCACAGCGGGAACAGGATCAGAAGCAGGCATTCGCGCCCTTGTGACGGACCCTGCAACTAAAGCTAAGATCGCTGTAGAAAGCCCGCATATGCTGGCGGACATCGCTATCCTTGATCCCGAATTGACCTATTCTGTACCAGCAGCCATTACGGCAGCGACAGGAATTGATGCGATGGCACATTGCGTTGAAGCCTTTACCAATATCAACGCCCATGACCTGATCGATGGCTATGCGCGTATGGGATTTAACTTGGTGGGCAAATACCTTGCACGGGCGGTTGAAAACGGCAAAGACACCGAAGCGCGCGCGGGCATGATGTTGGCATCATACTATGGCGGCATCTGTTTGGGACCAGTGAACACCGCCGCTGGGCATGCTTTGGCCTATCCGCTTGGAACAAGATTGTCTTTGCCCCACGGGCTGGCAAACGCTATCATTTTCCCGCATGTCTTGGCCTTTAATGAATCTGCCTGCACGCATAAAACAGCCGAAGTCAGCGCCGCGCTTGGCCTGAATTCCGGCACAGACCTCACCCAAAGTGCTCATAAGTTTTGTGCAGACCTTGGCGTGGAAATGCGCCTCTCGCACCATGGCGCCAAGCAAGCAGATCTGGCAGATTGGGCCGCCGAAGCCCACGCCATTCGCCGCCTGATGGACAACAACCCACGCGAGATGAGCGTCGATGACGTCACCGCAATTTACAACGCGGCCTATTAAGTTACTGCCCTATTTGGCACAGAAGGAAACCCTATGACCTCAACAGCTTTTGTAGCGCTCGTCACCTGTTTTGATAACGACGAAAACCTTGATCTCAAAGCAACACGGGCACAAGTGCGCCGTCAGGTCGCCGCAGGAAACGCGATTATGGCCGCAGGCACCAATGGTGATTTCTCAGCGCTCACCTTTGACGAAAAGGTGCGATTGCTGGATGCCGTGAAAGACGAAGCAGGTGATAAAGTGCCCGTTTTTGCCAATGCAGGCATGCCCGCGACCTATGAGACCGAACGCCTTGCCAAGGAATTCGACCGCATTGGACTGGATGGCATTGCGGTCATCACGCCCTATTTCATTGACTGCACTCAAGACGGAATGGAACGGCATTTTGCACGTGTGGCCGATGCCGTGCAGGCGCCCGTTTACCTGTATGACATCCCCGCACGGACACAAAACCACATCGAGCCCCAAACCGCCGCGCGACTTGCGAAGCACGGCAATATCAAAGGCATCAAGGATTCAGGTGGTGCGCAAGACACCCTTGCGGCTTATCTGGAAGTGGGGCGCAATGCTGCGGATTTTGAGGTGTATTCCGGGCCTGACCATCTGGTTCTTTGGGCACTTCAAAACGGCGCTGCGGGGTGTATTTCCGGCCTTGGGAATGTGCTGCCAGACACTTTGGCAGAGCTTATCGCAGCCTTTGATGCAAATGACTTAGCCCGCGCCGAAGCCGCGCAGGCCCGCTACACTGCGTTTCGCACCGACCTTTATAAGCTTGGCTATCCGCCCGCCTTGGTCAAGCGCGCGCTTTGGTGCATGGACCCATCCGTCGGGGCCAGCCGCCAGCCAGCCTTGGTGCCAAATGCAGATCAAGATAAAGCCATTCGCCACGTCTTGGCAAAATACGATATTGCGTAAATTCAACGTGCTGGGCTTACAGCTTTAGGTCCAGCATACTGCCGCCAAACAGCCGCTCGCGCGAGTGACTGATATGGTTAAACATGACCTCGCGGGCGCGTGGTGCATCTTGTGTGTAAATAGCATCATAGATTGCGTGATGTTCGGCCAACACATCTTCCAATGCAGCCGCGCCATCAGACATCAACGATTCCCCATGCATTTTCATCCCCACATGGATGTGCTCGCGTAGAGCCTTCAGCGTTTCGACGTAATATGAATTGTTCGCTCCGCCAGCCACAGCAACATGAAACGCGAAATCGGCGTCTTCTCGGTGCAATTGCGATCCTGTTGCCTCTGACAACATCGAAAGAGCGGCCTTCAGATCTTTCAACACAGCATCGTTACGGCGCAGCGCGGCAAGGCCCGCGGCCTCGACTTCAATCGTCAGACGAAATTCATAGCACCGTTGAATATCGGCAATCGTTTCCACCTTGGCAAATCCCAAAGCATTACCTTTTTTGATGCGCACAAAGTTTCCCGCCCCTTGGCGAGAATAAATCAGCCCTTGTTCACGCAGCCGTTCCAAGGCCACGCGCAACACGGGACGCGACACACCAAATTGCGCAGAAAGTTCATTTTCGGCGGGCAGTTTTTCATTGACGTTATAATCGCCATTGTTGATCCGCGCATGCATCAAGTCATAGACCTTGTCAGCCAACAGAGGGCGAGACCGGTTTTCCGGCTGCGAAGTTTCGACGGACTGGGACATTACAGGCTTTCTGAATTTGCTGACTTAGGTAAATCATCTTGCTCACATTCGACCAAATGCGCAAGCCGAGTAAGCAGATTTACATCCCCAAAGCCTCCGGATTTTGTGACGATATCAATTGGTCCCCATGGGGCAATCCCACGACACAGCGGCAAGCCCTCGCAGACTTCGGTGATAACATCAAAGGTATTAATCTCAAGACGATCGAGAATGGCATTTGCGGTTTCACCACCGCAGACCAAAAGCGTTCGCGGCCGATACTGACCTAGCGCGGCGCAAAGACTCGTTGAAAGTTGCCGTCCCGCCTCATAGCCAGAGATGTCGAACGCCCCCTTCGTGAGCTGAAGTGTCGTGACCGCCCCTGTTTGATGGACCTCGGAATTGACGCCATTGGGGGCCATTTGGATAGGATGCGTTCTCGCGAGCTGTTCGGCCTGCGCCACCGTGATCGGATCGCGCGACCCAACCGCAACCCAAAGCGGACCATGCAAAGACGTGAACTCGGACTTTTGAGGGTCAGTTTTTTTATGCGCCGATGGCCGTTCCAATGACTGAGCCGATAACCGCGCCATTACCCGTGCCAGCGCAAACGCCAACCCACGCGCCCCAACCCACAAAGAAGCCTTGGGCGCTAAAGCGATCAAGCGGTCAAGGTCATCAAGATCATCGACATCAGGGATCACACTGTCATCGGGAAATTTGTCCGTCATAGTGCAAGGGTTTGCGAGGCCAGAACCAGATCCGACACCAACCAAAAACCCATTTTTTTGAATGCGCCCCATGTCAGGTATAGCGGGAACTGCGATGATATCAGTCCGGCCAGACAGATCTGCAAGCGCAGCTGTTTCAGCTTTAATATGCCCCTTTAGGCGGGAATCGACCTTTTTGATAAGGGTAGGAATGCTGGCCAGATCAAGGCGCTGAGCGATGGTCCTGATTTTATCGACGGCCTGCGCAGCACTGCCTTCGCGACTGTTGGTATTGATGCACAAAACATCAACGCCCGCAGTCACATCAGCGGTCAAATGATCAACATCGCGCAACACACGCACCACTGCACCAGGATGCGCAAAAGCAACGGCGCTATCCAAAGCCCCTGTCAGGTCGTCTGCGATGATAAGGATATCAACCAAGAGATCACCCGCCTTATTGGTAAAGTAATAAATTACTCACTTTTATCGATTAAACCTATATTTAATAGCATATTTTTCAAACATCAAGCTTTACAAGCCCATCATAATGAACTTATTTACCAATAAGTTATATTTTACAATATTGCAGTATTTTGGAGACTCGCATGCCCAGATCAATCGTCATCACCATGGGTGATCCGTCAGGCGTAGGTGCCGAAGTCACAGCCAAGGCCCTAGCCCAAGCCAGCATTAAAGATCGCGCGCGCACTGTTGTCATCGGGGACCGCCCGACAATGGAACTTGCCGCCTCTATTTGCGGTGTTGATCTGCCCATTATAGGGCCTGACGATACGGAAGACGGGATTTGCGTCGAACATATCGAAGTCGCCGGCCTGCCCCGCCAGTTCGGTCTGCTTGATCCGGCCTGCGGCGAAGCATCGTTTCGCTACATTGAACGCGCGGTCGAAATCACCAGCGCCCTACCGGGCAGTTGCATTGTCACCGCCCCGATCAACAAAGAGGCACTGAATGCCGCAGGTCACCATTATGACGGCCATACAGGCATGTTAGCCCATCTCACAAAGTCAAAATCATCGTGGATGTTGTTGGCTTCGGAAAAGCTATCGGTCGTGCATGTCTCGACCCATGTGTCCTTGCGCGATGCCATTGAACGCGCGACGATTGAGCGGGTTTTAGAAACCATTCGCACTGGCAACACACACCTAAAGCGTATGGGGGTTGCAGCCCCGCGCATTGCCGTTGCTGGCATCAACCCACATTGTGGTGAAAACGGCCTATTCGGTACTGATGACGACACAGCACTGCGCCCCGCGGTTGCCGCCGCACAGGCAGAGGGCATTGATGTTGTCGGGCCTATATCTGCAGATACGGTTTACTATCGCGCCTATCAGGGGGCCTTTGATTTGGTGATTGCCCAGTACCACGATCAGGGTCACATTCCGATCAAACTGGTCGCCTTTGACACAGCCGTCAACGTGTCATTGGGATTACCGATTGATCGTTGCTCTGTCGATCACGGAACAGCTTTTGATATCGCAGGGAAAAATATTGCGGACCATACAAATATGATGTCAGCCCTAAGCTATGCATCACGCATGGTATCGGCAGGGAAAAAATAGCGCCAACCTGCGCGGCCACCTAAGCCGCCTGTCCTGCGCCATATGAAATGTCAGGCATAACGCTCGAACATTTGGTTGGGCAACGTGAACATCAAGAGGCACGCAAACGAACTCTAAGATTTCTGCTCAACCGTGCGAACGTTGGACACGGAAAAACGATCTGTTGATTGCGCTTTGCGGCCCCTGAAACAAGCGCCGCAAAACTATCATCTGTCTCTAAGTGTTCACGTGCCGCAAAGTGGCTTACCGCGTCAAGTAATAGCCCGCCCGTACAGGGGCAAAGGTCAAAGACCCACCAAGGCGCGCGTTCCAGATCGCCTTTTCATCGTCGGACCAGCTCGTGTACAAAACCAAATCCGTTGGCTTCACAAGAATGCTTTCGCTGACTTTAGCGATATGTGCTTTCACCGCGGGATTGTCGAAATGCGATACCAAAGCGTCTGCGCCGTCAAAAATCTCAAGCCACCGATAAACGACAGCATCAGGGCCTTCGGACACGCGGGTCAAAGCGTGCACCACCATTCCCGGTTCGGTTTCTTTCACCTTGTTGTCAATCTCGATGCCCGCAGCTTCGTATTCAGCACACCGATCAGGGTGGACGTGTTCGAAAGCTTCAAGCACCACAAAAGCAGCGGCATTGGGGGTATCTGTCATGTTGGCTCCTTGAGTTAGCGAATGGCGCGCCCATCGCCGGCGCGAAAGAAATGTAGCTTGTCCAAATCGAAATGGATCTGACGGCGCTCGCCCGGCTCGGCGCGTGTGCCCGCAGCCACTTGGCCTGTAAATTTCGCCCCTGCCGCAAGACCAATCAACATGGTGTGCGGGCCCAAAGGTTCGATATCGACCACTTCAATCTCGACAGATGGCCCTGTGCCGCCCGTGTCAAACGTATGCTCAGGACGAATACCCATAACGCAAGGCTGCCCCACGTATGAGATCAAGGCAGGCACACGGTCTTTTGGCAAAGCAAACTGTACGCCAGCAGGTCCGCAAAAATGCAAAGTGCCGTCGATGTCTTCGATCTGCCCATCCAACATATTCATGCTGGGCGCTCCGATAAAGCCAGCTACAAACTGGTTTGCGGGGCGTTCATACAGCGTGATCGGATCTGCGGCTTGTTCAATCACACCATCGCGCAGCACAACCACGCGGTCCGCCATAGTCATCGCTTCGACCTGATCGTGGGTGACATAAACCATCGTGGTTTTAAGACGGCGGTGAAGTTGCTTGATCTCAACCCGCATCTCGACCCGCAGCTTGGCATCCAGATTGGACAGCGGTTCGTCGAACAAAAACACATCGGGGTCACGCACAATCGCGCGGCCAATGGCGACACGTTGACGTTGGCCACCAGACAGTGCTCCAGGCTTGCGGTCTAGGTAATCGGTCAGGTTCAAAATACGGGCAGCATTGGCGATGGCAGCCTCGGCTTCGGGTTTGGCGACACCGCGCACTTTCATGCCATAGCCGATATTATCGCGCACACTCATATGCGGGTAAAGCGCGTAGCTTTGGAAGACCATGGCACAGTTGCGCAAACCGGGGCGCAAGGTGGTGACATCACGATCACCGATTTTCATTGTGCCGCCCGATTGGGTTTCCAATCCGGCAATCATACGCAGCGTTGTTGACTTGCCACAACCCGATGGGCCGACAAGCACAACGAACTCCCCCTCTTCAATCTCAAGGTCCATGGGCGGGATCACTTCAACGGCCCCGTAGGATTTTGTCACGCTGCTCAGTGTTATATTTGCCATTGGGATGTCTCTTTTATTCGGTAAGCATGTCGGGAAAGTACCGCCCGCCCCGCGAAAGGCGGACGGCACCAGTTGTCTTGCCTCTGCGTTACTGTACAGGCAAGCCCATAGAGGCGCGGTATGCAGCAAGCTGGGTGTCACGACCGAATGTTTCGGTCAATTCATTCCAACCTTCGGCAACGATATCCAGAGCTTCTTGAGCACTCACATCGCCAGCAAGGGCGCGTGACAATTCGATTTCAAGAATTTCTGTGTACGAGAAATACCCCGGCAAACGCATGTCCAATGCAACGTTGTCAGCTGTGACAGCATCGCGTTGAGCACCCAAGTATTCTTTGGCTTCGCGGTCTGAGAACAACTCAGACCAACGATCCAAATTGGTGGTGTGCGAAATACGATAAGGGTTTACGCCTGTGCCGCCTGTGACCGCAGCAACACCTGACACGTCTGGGCTCGACAGGTATGAGATGAAATCCCATGCGGCCTCTTGGTTTTTCGAACTTTTAGGCACAGCCGCCTGCCAGCCACCAAAGGCCATGAAAGACGTATCAACGGGGGCATCAAAGCTGTCCCATGCGCCTGTCTTGTAGTTGTAGACCTCGGTCGAGGATGGCAACACCGCCGATCCCACATTGCCTGATACAGTCGATTGCTTTGGATCTGCCGCGATCACGCCCGTGTCACCCCAGCCGATAGATTGCGCCACTTGACCGCCAGCAAAGGCCGCGTTGACTTCGCCAAACGAAAAGTTAAGCGCGGATGGCGGTGCCAATTTTGACGTGCGGATGTATTCCTCAAGGCCGCGCACCCATGCTGGGTTGTTGACTTGGGCGTCCATCGTTTCAGGGTCAAAGAACATCGCCCCTGGCAGATCGGGGTGTGATGCATACGCGGCAACGTGGCTGAACAAGAACCAGAATTGTTGCCCCCCACGACGGTACGCTTCGGCTGTGCCGTACACACCATCCACGTCATTTTGGAAGAACTCGGCGATATCCAAGTACTCATCCCATGTCGCAGGAACAGCCAGATCGTGACCGTATTTTTCTTTGAACGCTGCTTTGTTGGCTTCGTCTTCGAACAGATCGATCCGGTACGTGTATGTGTGAACGTCGCCGTCCATCGTTTGTGACAACACTTCGCCGTTCCAAACCATCAAGGCTTCGCGGTATACAGGCGCGATGTCCATCCAGTCTTCGCCTTCTTGATACTTCGCAGGCATCGGGGTCAAATACGGCGTGAAATCAGGCGCCCATGCCGGTGCAAACGCGATGACGTCAAACGCGCTGTCGCCGGCAACCAAAGTGGTCACGATTTTTGGGTAAAGCTCGGACCATGGGAATTCCACGACCTTTACAGAGCCACATGTTTTTTCCGCCCAACCTTCAGCAGCCAATGCCAGCGCCGACGCGATGTAGGGGCCGGTTTGTGTGGTCGCCGTAATTTCGACGCCTGTGTAATCTGGGGAACAGGCCATCGCCGTTCCCGCAGCCATGATCAGCGCAGCTGCGCCCACCGTTGTTTTAAGTTTGTTGGTCATCTTATTTCTCCTCCTCGAGAAAGCCCCTCCCTAGGGCCGTTGCAATAAACTATTTCACAGCGCCGCTCAGCAGCCCTGATCGCATGAGCCGTCCCAACAGCCCCGCGACGATGATCATCGGAACAATCGCAACAAGTGCAGCGGCTGAAATGGCCCACCACTCATCACCGCGCTGGCTGTTTTGACCCGCAATCAGCACGGGCAAGGTTTGCCATTCCGAGTTGGTCAAAAAGAGCGCGAACAAAAATTCGTTCCATGTAAAAGCCAAGGTGATCACAAAGGTGGCGATCAAACCGGGGCGTGACATTGGCAAGACAATGCCAAAAAAGATCCGCCAATGTGGTACGTTGTCGACCATGGCAGCCTCTTCCACCTCAAGTGGCAGTGCCGATATAAAATCGCGCATCAACCAGACCACGATGGGCAGGGAAAAGGCGACATACGCCAGCGTCAGCCCCAAATAGGTGTCGGTCATTTTAAAGCCAAGTTTGCCCATTTCCGTGTAGAGCAGGAACAGCGCAAAAGCGACGACGATAGGCGGAAACAACCGCTGACTGACGAACCAAAACACGATGTCATCATTGCCCAAAACCTTGCCCGGCAATGGGAATCTATTGGCAAACACCGACAGCGCCAGCGCACCTGTAAAGGCGATAATCGACGCGCTTGCAGGGGCAATGCCCAAGACATCACGCCCCAGTAAAAAGCCGCCCATCGCAACGACAAAGAACAATACGCCAGACAACAACCGCACTTTGAACGGAAAACGCACCAGCGCATAAGCCGCCATCGCGCCCAGCAAAGTGGCAAACATCGCAGAGGACACCGCGACAATGGCCGAAGACCAAAAGTTTGAATAAAACTCGCCACGCAGGCCAGACAAAAGATCGGTCCACGCCTTTATCGTTGGCTGAAAATCAACAAAGGGCAGATACGTCGGCCCGCCCACAACATCAGGCGGCGCTTTGAACGATGTAATGGCGACCCAATACAGCGGAAAAATGGTGAATAAAAACCAAAGGCACAAAGCCCCAAAAGCAAGCCAGCGGCGGTTTCCAGACAGATCACGAACGCTCATTTGTACTTCTCCAAGTAAGGTTTTAACAGAGCGAGATACACAAGGCTCAGGATCAAAACGACAGCAAGGAACAAGAAACTCAGTGCCGAAGTGTAGCCAAGGTTGAATTTCTTAAAGCCCTCTTGATAGGCAAACAAAGTCAGGGTTTCCGTGGCGATCCCCGGCCCCCCGCCTGTCATCACAAACACCGTGTCGATGATTTTAAAGCTCTCAACGATGCGAATGAAAATGACCGCGGCAGAAATCGGCAACATCATCGGAAATGTGATCGACCAAAACTGCTGCCAAGACGACGCGCCTTCAAGTTCGGCGGCCTCATACACATCATCAGGTAGGCCTTGCAGACCCGCCAAAATCAATAGGATGACAAAGGGTGTCCACTGCCAAATCTCAACGGCAATCAACGATCCCATCGCCCAGTTTGCTTCTGTCAAATAGGGTAAATTTGGAAAACCAAAAAATGTCGCAACCTGATTGAGCGGCCCCATCGAAGGGTTCAAAATTTGCCGCGCCACCAGTGCCACTGCGACAGGTGCGACCAACATTGGCAACAAAAATGCTGTGCGGAAAAAATCAGCGCCACGCACTCTTTTCACCAAAGCCAGCGCCACGCCAAACCCAATCACGAATTGAAAGGCAACCGATATAAACGCGATGATAGACGTGGTTTTCACCGTTTGCCAAAATCGTGGATTGCTTAACAAATCAGCGTAATTATCCAACCCGACAAACCGCGCAGGCATCGGCGGGACCAACCGCAACGACATGAAACTGTTGGCCAAAGAATAGATCAGCGGAAAAATGGCCATAGCCAAAACCACCAAGAAAGCTGGCCACAAAAAGAAATACTTAATCGGGTCATCGCGGTTCATGCGCGGCCCTCCGATATGCGCAAAAGGGCGTCGATTTCATCACGGGTGGGCATGGCAGGTGCCGTGCCACGGCGCGTGACCGCGATCCCCGCTGTGGCACAGCCGAACTGCACCGCGGCTTCGACTTCTAGCCCTTCTGAAAGGGCCGTGGCAAATCCGCCGATAAACGCGTCCCCTGCCCCAGAAGTATCAATCGCTGGCGCATTTGAAATCGCAGGGATCAAGCGGCTTAAAGTGGGCGAATGGATGTAGACGCCCTTTTCGCCCAACGTGATCAACGCGGTTTTTACACCCAGTTTTAGGAACTCTTCGCCTGCGCGACGCGCGTCTTGTTCGGTTTCAATCTCGAATCCGACAATCGCGGCGGCTTCGCTTTCATTGGGCACGAAATAGTCGGTCAAACCATAGCACGCCGCATCAAATGGATTGGCTGGCGCAGGGTTGAAAACAGTTGTCACCCCTGCAGTCCGTGCGATTTGCAACGCTTTCAATGCCGCCTCGGCAGGTTGTTCTAGCTGCGTGACAAACACGTTCGCCGCTTCAATCACATCGCGGTGCTTTTCGACATCCGCTATGGAAATTGTGCCCGCTGCCCCCGGATAAACGATGATGGCATTGTCGCCTGTTTCGTCATTTACAAAAATAAACGCCGCCCCAGATGGCATATCGTCCATCACTTCGATCTCGGCGGTCACGCCGGTTTGTTCATAAATCTCAAGTGCCATCTTGCCGAAAGGATCATTGCCGATCTTCGAGATAAAGTGCACGTCAGCGCCCGCACGGCCCGCTGCAACAGCTTGGTTTGATCCTTTGCCGCCGGGGCCTAGCGAAAAGCCACTGCCAGAAATCGTTTCGCCAATTTTCGGCATCCGGCTTGCGAGATACGCCGTGTCTGCGACATAAATTCCAAGGATCGCAATCCCCGTGCCTCGTGCTTGTGTTTGTGTTTGCTTGTCCATAACGTCCCTCCTCCCCTAGGTGCGTTTAAATGAGGTGCCTTAAATTATGCTCCGTAAGGCACCCAAATATTTTTGACCTGAGTGGCATGCCGCAAGAAATGCTCGCCCTCAGCATCTGGACTGTTCCAGTCCCATGCGCGGCCATTGTCCGTAAACGTCCGTTTCAGATTGCTGACAGACAACTGTTCAACAGTCCGCGCCAGTTCCGCCGACCCAAACGCCCAAAGCGCGTTGACGTCATTGTGCTTGGCCAACTCGGCCCCCAATGCGTTTGGATCACCCGTGACAATGTTCAAAACGCCTGCAGGCAAATCGGATGTTTCCGCGACTTGATAAAAATCGGTCACAGAAAACGGATGCGGCTCTGACGGGATCGCGACAACGCGGTTGCCAGTGGCAATCAAAGGCGCCACGGCGGATACGAATCCCAACAAAGGCGCCTCTGGTGGGCAAATAACCCCGGCGACGCCAATCGCCTCAGGCACAGCCAAAGCCAAACCCCGCATCGGCGGCATATGCACCGTGCCCTCATATTTGTCGGCCCACGCGCCATAGCTGAACAGGCGCGCGATGGATGCAGCAACTTCGGCCTTGGCTTTATCGGCTTTCACACCGGTCATATCGCGCAGACGGTCGGCAAATTCATCGGCACGCGCCGATAGGTTTTCACCTAAGTAAAACAAGATTTGCGCACGGTTGTGTTGTGACTTCCCACCCCAGCTTGCAGCCGCACGTGCCGCCTCAACCGCGTTGCGAATGTCTTTGCGGTTGCCCAGACCAACAGCACCCAAAACCTGCCCATTGGCCCCCACAACTGATGTGGAATGATTGCCATCAGGGCGTGCCTGTTTGCCGCCGATAAACAGCTTGGCGGTGCGATCAACCGCATCCAGAGCAAAGCCTTTAGGTTTGGCGGGTGCGACTGTTTTGCGTAGTGCAGCTTTGGCAAACGCACGTGGGCGCAAGTAATCATAGCACCCTTCACGGCCGCCCTCGCGACCAAAGCCGCTTTCTTTGACGCCACCGAAACCAACGCCTGCATCCATGACATTTGTGCAATTGACCCAGACGATACCCGCCTCAACGGACGCGGCTAAATCCAAGGCTTGGTTGATGTTTTCGCTCCAGATACTCGCGGACAACCCATAGCGTGAATGGTTCGCCAACAGCACAGCTTCGTCTGGTGTGCGGAATGTCATCGACACAGCGACAGGGCCGAAAATCTCTTCGCTTGCTGCCTCTGCAGTGGATGGCACATTGCACAAAACAGTCGGCGGATAATACGTACCGCCCTCTGGCAGCGCGACATCAGCTTGCAAAAGCTGCGCGCCCTGTGCGACGGCACGGTCCACCATGCCTGAAATGCGCGCCCGTTGATCGGCGTCGATCACTGCCCCCATATCGATGGTTTTGTCGAGAGACGTCCCAACGCGCAACCCCTGCATCCGTGTGTTCAAACGGGCGTAGAAATCGGCTGCGATGCCTTCTTGCACCAAAATACGTGAGCCTGCACAGCACACCTGACCTTGGTTGAACCAGATCGCATCAACGACGCCTTCAACTGCGGCATCCAAATCTGCATCTTCGAACACGATAAAGGGCGACTTGCCGCCCAACTCAAGCGTCAAAGACTTGCCACTGCCCGCAGTTGCAGCGCGGATTTTGCGCCCCACGTCAGTTGAACCTGTAAAGGCAACCTTATCAATCCCCTCATGACCCGCCAAAAACGCGCCAGTTTCGCCCTCGCCCGTCACGATGTTGAGCACACCGTCAGGCAGCCCAGCGGCCTGCGCCAATTCGGCAAACAAGAGCGCTGTCAGCGGTGTGGATTCTGCGGGCTTCAAAACAACAGTGTTGCCAAGCGCTAATGCAGGCGCGATTTTCCACGACAACATCAAGAACGGGAAGTTCCAAGGAATAACCTGACCAATCACACCCAAAGGATCGTGGTTGGGGAATTGGCTGTCTTGCAACTGCGCCCAACCCGCGTGGTGATAGAAATGACGCGCGGCCAAAGGAATGTCGATATCGCGGGTCTCGCGGATCGGCTTGCCATTATCAAGCGCCTCGACCACGGCAATCAAACGCGCGTTGCGCTGAATGATCCGCGCCAAAGCGTAGAGTTTCAAAGCACGTTCATGCCCTGACAAAGCCGCCCAACCTTTTTGAGCTTTGCGTGCGGCTGCAATCGCAATGCCTACATCGGCCGACGTGCCGCGTGATACCTGTGCCAGAACCTTGCCTGTGGCAGGCTCAAACGTGTCAAACCCATCAGCAGGGTCCGTGAATTGCCCCCCAATAAAGTGGCCAAAACGGTGATCATGTGCGGCCAACCAATCGCGGGCAGCACTGTCGTCTTCGTTGCTTGGGGCATAATCCATAGTATCAAAATAGCTCGCTACACTCATTGTCATCATCCAATCGGGTGGCGGTTGAGGGCACTGTAGGCGCCAGTTGTCCGGTGTTCGAGCTGACGCTCAATATCAGCCAACAGCGACGACGCGCCGATGCGAAACAGGTTTGGCTCTAGCCACTCACGGCCAAGCTCTTCTTTCATCAAGGCAAAATAGGTCAAAACATCTTTCGCCTTGGACACGCCTCCAGCAGGTTTGTACCCCACTTTGACGCCGGTCATGGCCTGATATTGACGGATCGCGCGCACCATTGTCAGAGACACGGGCAAGGTGGCATTCACCGCCTCTTTGCCTGTCGAGGTCTTGATAAAATCAGCCCCCCCCATCATGCACACAAGACTGGCTTTCGCGACATTGCGCAGCGTTTTAAGATCGCCTGTGGCAAGGATCGCTTTGACATGCGCATCACCGCATGCAGCGCGGTACTCTTGCATCTCAGTGTACAGCGCCTGCCAGTTTCCGGTCAGCACATGTTCGCGAGTGATAACGATATCGATTTCTTCGGCACCATCCGCCACCGATGCTTCGATTTCGGCCAACTTCGTGGCGTGCGGACTTAACCCTGCTGGAAATCCGGTAGACACCGCCGCGACAGGAATACCTGTGCCCTGCAGCGCATCAACAGCTGCAGCGACAAAACGGTGATACACACACACCGCGCCCGTGGTAATGCCACGATCGCTCATGCCAAGCATATTCAAAATATCGGGGCGTATGGGCTGCGCGGCCTTGGCACACAAGCGACGCACGCGCCCCTCAGTGTCATCGCCGCTCAACGTCGTCAGATCGATACAGGTCACAGCTTTCAGCAACCACGCGCTTTGCGCATCACCTTTTACAGCACGACGCCCTGGCAGCGCAGCAGTGCGACGCTCAGACGCCGAGCGATTGACGCGCACAGCATTGATTGCACCAAGATCCAGCGGCATGCCGTCATTGCGACGCTCATGGGGGGCAACCGGAACCACATCTGTGGATACTCGGGTCAGTCTTGTTTCGGACATATGATCCTCATCTCACCTCGCGTCCCACAACTGCGGTTCGCTTCCTCTTACAAAAAGGTTATTATCGAATAGCGTTGCGATTGCAACTATTTTTTGTTATCTTTGTAACATTAACGTCGGAGCCTGATCTAATGACAAACGAACGCTCAACGGGCCGCGCACCCGCAAAGAAAGAAGCGCGGCTTCAACAGTTGCAAGAAGCGGTGCAACATAACAAAAGTTTGCACGTTCGCGATGCTGCAGAGCTGTTGGATGTCTCAGAAATGACGGTGCGCAGAGATCTGCGCGAGAATGAGAAAACCTTTCATTTCTTGGGCGGTCACATCGTTTTGGCCGATGCAGGACTGCGACGTGCACCTTATGATCTAACTGAGGCAGCAGATTTAAACGAGGCGGCAAAACGCGCCGCCTGTGCGGCCTGCATCCCACTTTTACGTGCTGAAGAAACGCTTTTCATGGATTGCGGCACCACCCTGCCCCACCTTATCAGTTTGATTCCAAATGATATGAAGCTGACAATAATATGTTACGCTCTTAACACTGCGGATATGGCGGTGCGCAAACCAAACGTCAAATTGGTGATGTTGGGCGGCGTCTACAATGAACCCACAGCCTCATTTTATCCGGTAGAAGAAGACGGCACGCTAGACGCCTTTGCCATCAACCGCGCCTTTATATCTGCCGCCGGCGTCGATCCGCGTCTTGGGGCGACCTGCACCACCTTTCGTGAAGCCGCATTGAAACGCGCGGCCATGGCGCGGGCGCAAGAAAATCTTCTAGTGGTCGACAGTTCAAAATTCGGCCAAGTGAAACCAGCCGCCATCGCCGCCTTGTCCGATTTCGACCAAATCGCCACCGAAGATGGTTTGATCAGGCCAAGCAGCCTGTTGTCATGATCTTTAAAACTTAAAATGCAAAAGCCGCCCCAAAGGACGGCTTTCAAACTCAGACTTGCACTGCACGATCTGTGCGGTCAAAACCGCGAACGATCCGCTTTATACCGCCTCGATCGCCACAGCGATGCCTTGGCCGACGCCAATACACATCGTCGCCAAAGCGCGTTTACCGCCTTTAAGCTTTAATTCAAGCGCTGCAGTGCCCGCGATACGCGCGCCGGACATGCCCAAAGGATGCCCCAAAGCAATCGCGCCGCCATTTGGATTGACCCGAGGATCATCGTCCGCAATGCCCAGATCGCGCAGAGTGGCCAAGCCTTGTGACGCAAAGGCTTCATTCAACTCGATCACATCGAAATCATCAACGGTCAGATTCAAGCGCGCCATCAATTTTTTGGACGCGGGCGCAGGACCAAAACCCATGATACGTGGCGCGACGCCTGCTGTGGCCCCGCCCAAAACTTTCGCAATCGGTGTCAGTCCGTGCTTTTGCGCGGCCTCGCGTGTCGCCAAAATCAACGCAGCAGCCCCGTCATTCACACCAGACGCATTGCCTGCCGTCACAGTCCCGTCAGCTTTTACAAAGGTCTTGAGCTTTTGCAATTGCTCCAACGTGGTGCTGGGGCGCGGGTGTTCGTCTGTATCGACAACAATCGCGTCGCCACGGCGCTGCGCAATCGTCACGGGGGTGATTTCTTGCGCCAAGCGACCGCTTTGCATCGCCATGCCAGCTTTGACCTGCGATGCCAGAGCAAACACATCTTGATCCGCGCGATTGATGTTGAAATCCTCGGCTACGTTTTCCGCCGTCTCAGGCATGGAATCCACACCATGCGCGGCCTTCATCAGCTTGTTGACAAACCGCCAACCGATGGTGGTGTCATGTACTTCCGCGCTGCGCGAATAGGCAGTCTCGGCCTTGGGCATCACAAACGGCGCGCGCGACATGGATTCCACGCCGCCGACCACGACCAGTTCCATTTCGCCCGCCTTAATCGCCCGCGCGCCCGTGATCAGCGCATCCATGCCCGAACCGCACAAACGGTTCATCGTTGTGCCTGGCACAGTGTCAGGATATCCCGCCAATAACAATGACATACGCGCCACGTTGCGGTTGTCTTCACCCGCTTGGTTGGCGCAACCAAAGATCACTTCGTCAATTGCTGACAGGTCCAAATCGGGGTTGCGCGCAGCCAAAGCTTTCAACGGCACAGCGCCCAAATCATCGGCGCGCACCGAAGCCAAAGCTCCACCAAAACGCCCAATTGGCGTGCGGATATAGTCGCAAATATAAACCTCAGTCATGTTCAAAGCTCCGGTACACTTAAATCGGCTACAGGACCATCTGTGTGCAATGTAGCGCCTGTGAGCGCTTGCAATTCATCCATGGAAATATCGCTCAGTTTTTCACGTAACACGAATTTTCCACCCTCGATATCCACCACCGCAAGCGAGGTATAAACGCGTGTCACGCAACCCACACCCGTCAGCGGGAATGTGCAGGTCTCGACCAACTTGGGTTTGCCATCTTTGGTGACGTGATCTGTGATCACCGCCACGCGTTTGGCGCCGTGGACCAAATCCATCGCGCCCCCCACGGCTGGCACACCTTTTGATCCGACACGCCAATTGGCCAAATCGCCGTTTTGCGCAATCTGATACGCGCCCAAAATTGCCACGTCCAAATGCCCGCCACGCACCATTGCAAAACTATCGGCGTGGTGAAAAAAACTAGCGCCGGGTTTGAGCGTGATCGCCTTTTTACCCGCATTAATCAGATCCCAATCCTCGGAACCCTCGGCTGGTGCTTGACCAAATCCAAGCACGCCGTTTTCCGTGTGAAACACAGCTTCGCGCCCCTCGGGTTGGAATTTCGCGACCATTTCAGGAAAGCCGATCCCAAGGTTTACATAAGCCCCATCTTCGATATCTTGCGCCGCGCGCCACGCGATTTGGGCATTGGTGAGTTTTGTATAGGTCATCAGTGAACGGCTCCTGTGCGCACGAGAATTTCTTCTTGTTGGGGTGATTTCACCTCGACCACGTGATCAACGAAAATACCGGGGGTGATCACCTGTTCGGGGTCAATGCCGCCAGCCTCGACCAGATCAGATACCTGTGCGATGGTCACATCTGCGGCCATGCACATCAGCGGATTGAAATTGCGCCCTGCCAAACGGTAGGTGAGGTTGCCGTGTTTGTCCCCAAGCTGGCCTTTGACGATGGCAAAATCAGCTTTCAACCAGCGTTCTTGCACGTAATGCTTGCCGTCGAATTCTTCAGTCGGCTTGCCGATCGCCAATTCGGTGCCAAAAGATGTGGGCGTGTAAAAAGCTGGAATGCCTGCCCCCGCCGCGCGAATGCGTTCGGCCAATGTGCCTTGGGGCACCAATTCCAATTCGATTTCGTCCGCAAGGAATTTTTCGTTAAACGCTTCTGCATTGGATGAACGTGGAAAAGAACAAATCATCTTTTTGACCATGCCAGCTTTGATCATCGCTGCGATGCCAACAAAACCATTGCCCGCATTGTTGTTGATCACAGTCACGTCTTTGGGGCTTCCGGTTTCGCGAAACCGATCAATCAAGGTGTGGATCAACTCAATCGGGCTGCCAGAGCCACCAAAGCCGCCGATCATCAACACCGCGCCATCGTGAATATCTGCGACAGATTCGGTCAAAGTGGAAATGGATTTGTCCATGCCGGTCTCCTGTAAAACAAGCGCCCAGACAGATTCTGGGCCTTGGACAAACCCTACCCCTATGGTGAAACACGCGACAGCAATTTGTTCGCATATTGACCTTTGTTCAAATAGAGTTAAATTCTGTGCGCATGTTGAACAAACCCACAGATCATATCGCCTCTTTCGCCAAAGGCCTGCGCGTTATCGAATGTTTCGGTGCGGACAGCCCACGCTTGTCCATCGCTGAAGTCGCCCAGATAAGTACCCTTGACCGCGCCACTGCACGCCGTTGCTTGTTGACATTGCATCACGAAGGCTATGCGGATTATGACGGAAAATTCTTTACCCTGACGCCGAAAACCCTGCGGTTGGGCATGGGGGCGCTGGCGTCCCTGCCCTTGCCGCAAATCGTGCAACCTTGGCTCGATCAACTGGCAGAACAAATTGGGCAAAGCTGTTCTGTTTCCATTTTGGATGCAGGCGAAATCGTATATTTGGCACGTGCGGCACAAACCCGCGTGATGTCCATCGGGTTGATGCCCGGATCACGCTTGCCCGCACATTGCACATCAATGGGGCGGGTTTTACTGGCGGCATTGCCTTTGCGAGATGCCTGCGCGGTGATTGATCAGGCAGATTTAAGCCCGCGCACCGCGCATAGCTTGACCGACCCGACCGAAATCATGGCGCGTGTGGCAGATGCCAAACGCGATGGCTATGCGGTGATAGATCAAGAGATTGAAATGGGCTTGCGGTCTATTGCGGTGCCCGTTTTCAATGCCCGCGGATTGGTCGTGGCCGCCCTCAACACTGGGATGGCCGCGACACAAAATTCAGCACAAAATTTGATCGACACCTACCTGCCGGCATTGTTAAAAGTGCAAGCTGGCCTGCAACGCGTACTGTAACGCGACAGATTTAATCCGCTGCGCCAATCCGCTCAATCCGCGTGCATAAATCAATCGCAGCGGCCAATCCGCGCCCTGTGGCTTGCGCCATTTGAGGCAAGAGCATCCATTCCAAAGACCACGCAGCACCTGAGCGCTCTTGTTCATGGACAAGCGATTGATGCATCCCGCTGATTTGGGTCGCATTGAACCGCGCCAACGTGACCAAAAGTTCTGCCAAAACAGGGTTTTGTTTGTGCGGCATCGCAGATGACCCACCGCCGCCAGACATGCGCAATTCGTCAATGCCTTGCTGCGCCATCAGGCACATATCTTGGCCAATTTTGCCCAATGTGCCTGATACCAAAGACAAAAATGACGCGTATTCCGCCACGCTATCACGCATGGCATGCCACGCTTTGTCATTTGGCGCGAGGCCCAAGGCCTTAGCCACATCTGCAACAACGGCATCAGCATGTGCGCCCAAAGCTTTGCGATCCCCAGACGCCCCTCCAATTTGCACCACCTCAACACGCGGGCGCAGTTGATCCAGACGTTCCAAGTGGGTCGCCACGGGACGACGCCATGCCTCAATACGATCACGCACAGTAATCGGCGTCGCGGCCTGCATCCGCGTGCGACCCATCATCGGGCGGTCACCGAATTTGGCCTCAAGCGTTTTCAAAGAAGTCTCAAGTTCCATCAAACGGCCCGCGATCAAAAATGATGTTTCGCGCAGGGTTAGAACCAGCGCTGTGTCCACCACGTCTTGCGATGTCGCGCCTTTGTGAACCGCGCCGGCATCCGACACAGTCGTGCCCGCAGCAGCTTTCATCTGCGCGACCATACGCGGGATCGGAACCCCGTCTTTGCCCAACCCAGCGCGAATGTCATCCACATCAAACGACATGGCTTCAATCGCTTTGGCGGCCGCTTCGCCCACATTTTTGTCGCCCAAAACATGCTCGCCCAAAGCGCGGCTCCACGCAGCCTCAAAGGCAGTCATATGGGCCAGTTGTGTGTCGCTCGACCAAATATCAGCCATCGCATCATCAGCAAAAAGCCCGCCGAGCCAAGGGTGGTCAAAGGCGCTTGTGGTCATGGATCATATCCTTAAATGGGGCGAAAGGGCGACCAAAGCCGCCCCTTTTCAATCACTACACATCAGATGCGCTTAGATGTCGAGAAACACCGTTTCGCCGTCACCTTGCAGACGGATATCAAAGCGATATTTGCCCTCACCCGTCTTTTTCGCAATCAGCGTTTGCACGCGTGGGGTCTGTTCAATCCGCGACAAAAGCGGATCACCCGCGTTGTTTTCATCATCGAAATAGATGCGTGTTTGCAGACCAACATTGATGCCACGCGCGACGATCCAAAGCGAAATATGCGGTGCTTGCATCACGCCATACCGCGATCCAACACGACCCGGCTTTACAGTCCGCAACGTGAATTCGCCGGTTTCAGCATCGGCCGCAAACCGACAGTATCCGTGCACCTTAGGATCAGCACCATCCTGCTTGGAAAACTTGCCCTGCGCATCTGGCTGCCAACTTTCGATCAACGCATCGCGCAGCGCCCAGCCCGTGCCATCGTAAACAGACCCAGTAATTTCAATAACTTCGCCTAATGCACCCTCTTCAATCGGGCTTTGACCAAGTTCTTCGTCATAGTAATTTTCCATGCCAGCATGCGCTTGAATCAAACCGATATGCACATATGGACCAGCCGTTTGCGATGGCGTTTCTTGTAAAACATCGAGAGATTGTACCATTCTCAAAGCCCCTCCAACTTGTTTTCAAACATCGTTTGGCGACGCCCGCGCAACACGATATCAAATTTATACGCCAAGAAATCCAACGGTCGTGATTTGGAAAAATCAAGCGGCGCGACAAGGCGATCCAACTGACTGCGATCTTTGATCGTCGCCGCGATAGGACAGTGATTGATCAACGGATCACCTTCAAAGTACATCTGCGTGATCAAGCGCTGGCCAAAGCCAGACCCGAACACAGAAACGTGGATATGCATGGGGCGCCAATCGTTGCCACGGTTCGGCCACGGGTACGCGCCAGGGCGAATGGTCAAAAATTCATAGTACCCGTTTTCGTCGGTCATCGTGCGACCGCACCCACCAAAATTCGGATCAAGCGGCGCAAGATAACCGTCTTTTTTGTGACGATACCGCCCGCCTGCATTGGCCTGCCAAATCTCGACCAAAGTGTTGCGCACAGGACGATTGTTTTCGTCCAAAACGCGCCCATGCATCAAGATGCGCTCACCAACAGCAGGTGCTTCGCCGCGTGTGTAATTCAAAATCAGATTGTTGTCGTGCGGGCCAAATTTGTTGTGACCGAATGCGGGCCCAAACTCTTCTGACGCAGAACTTTCCATCGACACCAACGCCCATTTCGGTGAGCGCGGCACAGATGTTTTATAGGCCGGATCATAGGGCACGGGGTGAATATCACGGTTGCGGGGCATCAAAGCGTCTTGATCACGCATCAGATGAATCCTCCATTTCAGCGTAGGTAGCTTTCGCCAATTTGATCGCATGGTTCGCACGTGGGACGCCTGCGTAAATGGCAACATGTTGGAACGCTTCCATCACATCGCTTTGACTTGCGCCCGTGTTTGCTGTGGCGCGAATGTGCATCGGAATCTCTTCGAAATTACCAGTCGCAGCCAACAAGGCCAGCGTTAACATCGATCTTTCGCGGCGTGAAATCGCATCAGACGACCATACAGTGCCCCACGCGCTTTCAGTAATAAGCGTTTGAAACCCAAGATCCAGCTCGGATTTATTGGCCTCTGCGCGATCCACATGAGCGTCCCCCAAAACCTCGCGGCGGGTCTTCATGCCTTGATCAAAACGTGATGTCATCAAGCGGTCCTTTTTAAAATCTGTCGTCAATTCAATTGCACCACACGCCGCATTACGGCGCTTTTGAAACGCATCTGCATGACGTCCTCTTCTGAACTGTTTTGCCATAGCTTTCATGCAAATAAAAATATAATAATCATCAAATAACATAACCCACAGGTTATCAATGATTGATCCACGCATTCGCTTTCGCCACTTAAATTGCTTTTTGGAAACCGCGCGCCTTGGCTCTTTGTCGATGGCGGCCCAAGCATTGCATGTCTCGCAACCTGCCGCATCCAAAAGCATCAAAGAGTTGGAAGACATTTTAAGCGTCAGCCTGTTTGACCGCTCTGGTCGCAGGCTGGTTTTGACCCATGCAGGCCGCACATTTCAACAACACGCGGGCGCTGCCATGATCGATTTGGGCCGTGCCCAAGACATGATCCGCGACATCCCGCGCCAAAAAACCAAACTGGCCATTGGCGCTTTGCCCACCGCCGCTACAGACCTTTTGCCGCGTGCCTCTTTGCAGTTTCAGTCCGACAGACCCGATTGTTTGATCCGCGTCAGCACAGGTCCGAACTGGATGCTTTTATCGCAACTGCGCGAAGGCATTTTGGATATGGTCGTGGGCCGTATGCCCCAAAGTGGCACGATGGACGGGCTGTCGTTTCGCCAGCTTTATTCCGAACGTGTTGTGCCCGTGGTGCGCCCTGATCACCCGCTTGATCGCGCCGATTGGTCCCCCCAAGACTTGCGGGATTTCCCGCTGATGTTACCCCCCTCTGGCGCGGTTATATCGCCCATGGTGCGGGCCTATTTGTACAACAACGGGATTAGCAATCCTGATCCAGAATTTGAAAACGTATCTTTGGCCTTTGGCCGGCATGTGGTGCAAAACTCAGATGTGGTTTGGTTCATTTCACAAGGGGTTGTGCGCAATGACATTGCCGCAGGCACGTTAAAATCACTACCACTTCAAGATGTTATGCTGGGCGGGCCCGTTGGTGTATCGATGCGGGACAGCAGTTTGATTACACCAGAACAACGCCATCTTTTGGAATGCCTGGTGGATGCAGCCAGCGTGCCTCACCCTTAAGCGCCTTCAAAACTGCCCCATCAGAACGGCAAACCAATATAGTTTTGCGCCAAATCTCGTCGCGCGGTTTCCGATGTTTTCAGGTGGCTAAAAGTCGCTTTGCGCATCTGCGCGGCAAAGCTGTCTTCGCCATCAAACTGATGCATCATTGTGGTCATCTGCCAGCTAAATCGCATGGCTTTCCAAATCCGCTCAAGCGCCTTTTCCGAATAACCATCGATGCCGCTGAGATCATTTTCTTTAAACACTTTGATCAGCGCGTCTTTCAAATAATGCACATCCGACACCGCCAAATTCAGTCCCTTAGCACCGGTTGGCGGCACAATATGGGCAGCGTCCCCGACCAAAAATAGATTGCCCCATTTCAAAGGCTCAGACACGAAAGAGCGCAACGGAGCGATGGATTTTTCAATGGACGGTGCCATGACAACTTTGTCCGCAACATGCGTAGGCAGGCGTTTTTTGAACTCTGTCCAAAAGCGTGCGTCGCTCCAATCTTCGACCTTATCGGTCAGCGGCACTTGTACATAATGGCGCACAAGATTTTCGTTGCGCATCGACGCAAGTGCAAATCCGTGCTTGGAATTGGCGTAAATCAACTCATCGGCAATTGGCGGCGTTTCAGATAAAATCCCAAGCCAACCAAAGGGATAGACCCGCTCAAACTCTTGGCGCACATCGGCAGGAATGGTTTTGCGCGACACCCCGTGAAACCCATCACAGCCAGCAACATAAGCGCACGTCACACGGTGACGCACCCCGTCGAGCGTGTAGTCCACATAAGATTCCGCCTCGTGCAAATCGTAGATTTCCACGTCCTCAACGCCATGAATGATCGTCGTGCCCATGGCGTCTTGGGCCGCGTAAAGATCGGTGGTGACCTCGGTTTGGCCGTACACCATCACCTGTTTGCCAGTCAGCGCATGAAAATCAATGTGCACAATCTCGTCATCATCCGACAAATAGCACCCATCATGCGGGTAACCTTGCGCATCCATCCGCGCGCCAACACCCGCTTCACGCAGCAATTCAACGGTGCCCCATTCCAACATTCCGGCACGAATACGCGACAACACATGTTTACGGCTTGCGCGTTCCAAAACGACAGTCTCGATGCCATTTTTGTTCAACAATTGCGACAACAGCAGCCCAGATGGACCACCGCCGATGACTGCGACTTGCGTTTTCATAACTCTCTCTTCCCTCGGTGCGTAAATCCCACTTTATGCGCATCTCAGCGCCTAAGGAATGGACGCGCAAAGCAATAAATGGTACTAATCATGCATGAACATTCCAAAACCTATCCCCGTTTTCACCCTATTTGGGGAACAAGGCAGCTTTCCCGATGTGGTACATTGCGAGCGCATTCACGCCCGTGCAGGACTGACAGATTGGGTCATATCCCCTCATCGACACGACCAAATGGCGCAAATATTTCAAATCGAAAGCGGCGCTGCCTCGGTGCAAATCGATGGTACAACGCTAACCCTTTCAGCCCATGAATTCCTATATATACCTGATAAAATCGTACACGGTTTCGACTTCACACGCGGGACTGAGGGACTTGTTCTCTCATTTCCCCTACCGGTCTTGACCTCACTTGCGCCGCGCACCCCCGCGCTGACACAGCTTTTATCAACCCCCAGCATGGGACAGGTTCCGAAACCCATGGCACAGTTGCTTGTTCAGCTTGCAACCTGTTTTGACACCTCTGGTACATTTCGCACCCAAAGGCTTGTGGCGCTCAGCCATGCCATTTTAACCGAAGTTGCCGAAATAAGCGCAAAATCCACAACGCTCTCAGCAGGGCATCAAACATTGGAACAGTTCAACATGCTCCTGCAACGCCACCTCAACGATGGCTGGCGGCCCAGTGATTTCGCCAGCGCATTGTCGATCACAACGGGCCATCTAAGCCGCATTTGCCGACAAACCACAGGGAAATCAGTGTCGGCATATATTGAAACAACCGTGATGACCGAAGCCAGCCGCCTGCTGGCATTCACGCGCCTGTCGGTGGCAGAGGTGGGCTACCGATTGGGCTACAATGATCCGCCCTATTTTTCACGCCGCTTTCGCAAGGTCTGCGGCATGACACCAAGCGCCTATCGCGCTCGATTTTTGACCCAAACCAGCGCCGCCGATTAAAACGGCAAAGCAACAGGCAAAGGACGCCGCGCAACCCGCGACGCCAAACGGTCAATCCGATCAGCATCACCTGATTGCTGTGCAACTTCGGACATACGCACCCAAACAGCGCGAAAAAACAACTCGGCTGTCAGTGCCATAAACTCATACCCAAACAAGGTTGGGTCATCAGCGGCCTCAACTGTGGCTCGTGCATTTTTCCATGTCTGGGTCAGTTTGTGCAGCTCGACTGTCTGACCAAGTTCGCCGATCAAACATTCAAATGCATCGGCACCAGCACCGCCTTGCGCGCGCAATCCTCGCGTCACCAAACCCGCAGCATGAATGCCATTGGCGCCTTCATAAATGGATGCGATGCGGGCATCGCGCCATGTTTGCGACACACGGTATTCGGTGAGATATCCATATCCCCCAAGCACTTGCAGTCCTAAATCCGCAGATGTGATCCCTGCTTCAGTGCAAAAGACTTTGCAAATCGGCGTTAAAAAATCGACCAACTCTGGGCGTGCCCCCAGCGCCAATTCGACTATCGCAACATGCGCCATCGCCCGCGCCCCAAGTGCAAGACTGTCTTGGGTTTCCAGCATCCGAATAACATCAGCATGGTCGCTCAATACGGCGTCATGCCCCTCAGATGTGCGCCCTTGCTTGCGTTCTTTCGCATAGGTTGCGGCAATATCATGGGCACGCGCGGCGTGGGCCACACCTTGCAATGCCACGTCCAAACGCGCGTGGTTCATCATGGTAAACATGGCCTTTAGGCCCGCCCCCTGCGCGCCGATCAATTCTGCCTGCGCCCCGTCAAATGACATCTGACATGTGGGCGATGCGTGCAGGCCCAATTTTTCTTCGATCCGCGTGACCGTGATGGCATTTTTAGTGCCCCCGACATCGCTGGGACACAAGAACAATGACAGTCCCTTGACCCCGTCAGACACGTCACCCGTGCGGGCCAAAACCAGATGCAAAATACCGCTCGATAGGTCTTGATCTCCACCAGAGATAAATATCTTTTCACCGTGAATTTTCCAAGTCGCACCATCGGCCACCGCTTTGGTGCGGATGCGTGACAAATCCGACCCTGCGCCAGATTCTGTCAAGCACATGGTCGACAGCACATCCCCCGATGCAAGGCGCGGAATCCAGTCGTTTTGCTGCGTCTCACTGCCAAATTTTAACAGGGTTGAAATAGCACCAGGCACAAGATTGCAGACCATTTGCAGCGCGTGATTACCGCCAGAAAACACTTCAGACACAGCTGCTGCCGTCAGCGTATCCATCTGCAGGCCTCCGAATTTTTCAGGCGCGGTCAGGCCTTGCCACCCGCCTTCGACCAGTTGTGCAAATGCGTCTTTATAACCATCGGGCATCAAGACTTTGCCATCTTGCAAACGACACCCTTGTGCATCGCCTTGTGCGTCAATGGGGGCCAAAACGCCCTCGGCAAAGCTTGCAAAGTGCGCAAGAATTTCACCCGTCATATCGCCATCAAACTGATCGATCCGCGCTGCCTCAGCCACATGAACCAAAGACCAAATAATGTCAGCACTCGGGGATTTGAACGGAGTCATTGCATATCCTTTTAGACGAAAGGGGCGAAAATTCTGCGCAGAAAACGGGTGGAAACGTGACAGGAGCCATACACAAAGCTGACAGACTGCCGACGCTGGCCCGACAGAAAACCGATAGATATCAGACGCTAGTTTTGGGGTTAATGTCAGGCAGACACACCCAGCAACCGCATGGCGTTTTCTTTCAAAATGAGCGGGCGTACGTCGTCGCGAAACTCTGCTTGATCAAACGCATTGAGCCATTTTTCGGGTGCAATCATCGGCCAATCAGATCCGAACAACATTTTCTTTTTCAGCATCGTATTGGCGTAGCGGATCAAGATCGGCGGGAAGTATTTTGGCGACCAACCTGACAGGTCGATATAGACGTTTGGCTTATGAGTGGCGATTGAAAGTGCTTCTTCTTGCCACGGGAAACTTGGATGTGCGAGCACGATAGGCATGTCGGGGAAATCGACGCAAATATCGTCTATATACATAGGGTTAGAATACTTAAGGCGCATCCCATTACCGCCGCGCATGCCCGCCCCAACGCCTGTTTGACCGGTGTGAAATAGCGCGGGTTTGCCCGTTTCAGCTATGGCTTCGTACAGATCGTAGGCCATGCGATCATTAGGGTAGAACCCTTGCATGGTTGGGTGGAACTTAAAGCCTTGGACGCCGTGATTTTCGACCAAATCACGTGCTTCACGGGCGCCCATTTTGCCTTTGTGCGGATCGATAGAGGCGAAGGGGATCAAGATGTCATCGTTCTTGGCGCAAGCGTCAGCGACCTCATAATTGTCATAGCGGCGATAGCCCGTTTCGCGCTCGGAATCGACAGGAAAGATCACCGCAGCGATATTCATCTCACGGTAATGCGCAGCGGTTTCATCGATGGTCGGCGGGTGCGCCCAAGGCGCGCCAAAGTACTTTGCCATCGTGCTTTGCAACGCGTCATAACCATCATCCGCGTGACATCCACAGGCCTCTTCGGCGTGGGTATGAAAGTCGATGGCACGTACTTTTGAAAAATCTACCATAGTTTTATTCCTTAAATCCGGATCAACGCGGGATCTTCGTTGTCGTACAAACGTTCGATCAAATCAGCGCGACGCGTGATAATTTTGCGCACATTCAACGACCCTTTGTCGGTGATCTCGTGGTCTTTCAGCGAAGGTGCTTCAGATAAGATTATGGCACGTGAAATACGCTTGGCAGAGCCTGAGGATGTACTGGCAAGTGCTCGCAAACGTTCATCAATTTGGGCGTGCAATTGCGCGTCAATCACTGCACCGTTCGAGGAGTTGTCACCGTGAACCTGCGTGGGGCGAGGAAAAATAAGCAGACCAATTTGATCACGGTCATGACCGCAAATCACCACGTCTTGCACCAAACCCTGCAAAACATCCAAAGCATCAAGACGCAGCTTGCCCGCCTGTACCCAAGTGCCCGTTAACAATTTGAAGTCCTCTGACACGCGACCATCAAACACCAGACCACGGTCGACATCATTCACGTCAACAAACTTGACCGCATCGCCCGTGATCAAAAAGCCATCATCATCAAAAGCTTCTGCAGTTTTCACCGGATCTCCATAATAGCTTTTCATGATGTTGTGCCCTTTGACCCGCAACTCGCAGCGCATTTCATCATCTGGCAAAAGCTTAATTTCAGTCCCCGGAAGAGGCACGCCAATCACACCAGAGCGTCCGATGGGTTCGTGCAGCATCACAGTCGCAGGCGCGGTTTCGGTCATCCCCCACGAGGAAATCATCAAAGGCAAACGCCCGCGTTCTTGCATCGCGGCCCGTTCCAGAGATGTCCAAACATCTTGCGGCAGGGACGCGCCAGCGTAGAACAACATATCGAGATCGCTCATATAAGCTTTGCGCAGCTCTGTATTGGTGTCCATTTCCGCAGCAAGCATTGCAAATCCCACAGGCACATTGAATGCCAAAGTGCCGGGACGCGACATGATATTTTCCACCGTGCGCGCAAAGCCCTTTTTGGTAGGTTTTCCGTCATCAATGTAGAAGGTGCCACCATGGGCGAGCATCATGTTGACGTTATGCGAGCCACCGAACACGTGGTTCCATGGCAGCCAGTCGTTGATCACTGGTGGGCGCTCTTTGAGAAAGGGCAGTACTGACGCCATTTGCGCTTGGTTGACGCACATCATCTTTTGCGTGGTCAAAACGCCTTTGGGATCGGATGATGACCCCGAGGTGAACAAGATTTTTGCCAGCGTGTCAGGCGTGACCTTGGCATGAACTGCGTCCACATCGACGGATGCGTCACCTTTCAACAAATCAGAAAAAGCTGTCACATCACGGAGGGCACCGTCAGTTTGGCTGGCGACAATTTCCACACCGTCCAGATTGGGCAAACCAATCGCTGTGGCATAACGTGCGGCATCATCCACAAAGGCCATCGCGGGTTTGATTTTATCGAGCACGTAAATCAAACGGCCATGGGCCTCGGTGATCAGTGAATATTGTTCGGCCAAGGGCGATGTCGGCACGCCGGCATATTGTGCGCCCAGCGACAAAAGCGCGTGATCGACAGAGTTGCCAGACATTATCACAATCGGCGTATCTGGCCCCATGCCACGTGCGGCCAAACTGGATGCGATACCACGAACGGCTGCCAACACCTGCGCATAGGTCAATTCGCGCCACCCATCACCGCTGCGTTCAGCCAAGAACACGCGATCAGGGGCCTCGTGTGCCCATTTGTGCAACCAAACGCCTGTGTTTTCCACGACAGCATCCAAGGGATGGCGGCTTTTCAAAATGATGTGGTCTGCGGATTTCGTCGCCTCAACAGCATGCGGGACCAAATTCAGGCCTGTTGTTTGGTCAATCATATGTCACCCTTAGGTTTGCGTTTTAGGTGTATCGATCCGCCCCAAAAGGCCACGCAATGTATCGCGTTCATTCTGGCTTAAATCCGAAAATATTTTGTCTTCGTGGGCGTGCACCACTTGGTTGGCTTTGGCCAAAAGTGCCGCACCTTCGGGCGTTGTGTGCAGCGCGTATGACCGCCTATCGCCTTCAACCCGATTGCGCGAAATCAGGTCTGTGTTTTCCAATTCATCGACCAAAACCACCACACCAGAGCGTTCAATTTTTAACGTCTGTGCCAGTTGTGATTGGGTCAAATTGGGGTTCTCGGCGACCACGTTAAGCGCCGAGAATGTCATTGTGCGCAGGCCCAAAGGCTCAAGCGATTTCATCAAATCCGCATGGACCAAAAGATAGACCCGTTTCAAATTGTAACCTGCAAATTGGCGCAGATTGAGATCTGTCATTTCATGGGCCATGGGAACGTCCTTGTTGAGAATGTGCTAGTTGGCGACCAAATCGACGAGCCAAAAGCTCAGAACTGGGAAGCTCACCAAAAGCGCAATGCGGCAGAATTCCGCGATGATAAAAGGGGTGGCCCCGCGAAAGATTTGGCTGGTCGGAATGTCTTTGGCCATGGACGAGATCACGAATAAATTCATGCCCACAGGCGGTGTGATCAACCCCATTTCCACCACCACAAGCGTAATAATGCCAAACCACATCGCTTGTTGTTCTGGCATAAGTCCAAAATCAAGCGCCATGATGGTTGGAAAAAACACAGGGACGGTCAGCAAAATCATCGACAGACTGTCCATGACGCAGCCCATAACCAAGTAGAATGCCACCATTGCCAACATGATCCACATCGGTGCGATATCTACACTGCTGAAAAAATCCGCCACTTCTATGGGCATCCGGCTGAGCGCCAAAGCCACATTGAAAATGTCCGCGCCAAAGACGATGGCAAAGATCATCGCAGAAGACGCAGCTGTGTCGATCAAGCAATCCACAAGGCCCCGCAGGCCTAGTTTGCGCGTGCCAAACCCCACAAGTAGAGTCATGACAACACCGACAGAAGCCCCTTCGGCCGGGGTGAAAAACCCGCCATAGATGCCGCCCAAAACGACCACAAAAATCAAAACAATGTGCCAGATTTGTCCCAAAGATTTAAGGCGCACAGACAGCGGAGCTTTGGCTTGTCTGGGGGCCTCATTGGGGAACACACGCACATAAATCGCGATGGCGATAAAGAAGCCAGCCACGGCCAAAAGCCCTGGGATCGTCGCTGCCAAAAACAGCTTTACGATGTTTTGCTCAGTCAAAAGAGCATATATAATCAACACAATAGAGGGCGGTATCAAAATCCCAAGCGTCCCGCCAGCCGCCAAAGACCCTGCTGACAAAGCGCCAGAATATCCAGCTTTGCGCATCTCGGGCAGTGCCACGCGCGCCATTGTCGATGCCGTAGCCAAAGACGATCCTGAGATTGCCCCAAACATCGCACACCCCGCAACCGATGCCATCGCCAATCCGCCGCGCAAATGGCCGATCCAAGCGTTCGAGGCGGAAAACAAAGACGCTGAAATGCCAGAGCGCGTGGCGATGTGGCCCATCAGAATAAACAGTGGAACGATGGCAAATTCATACGACATGAATTTATCGACCCACGCGCCATTGAGATAGGCCAGCAAGCCTTGTGTGCTCGACAAAAGAATGTAGCCGACAGCGCCAATAACCCCCATGCCCAAAGCGATAGGCATGCGCAAAAAGATGAGCAACAAAAGCACGACGACCATCAAAGTCGCGATTGTAAAAGCATCCATTATGTCGCCTCCAAAGCGCGAAAAATCGGGCTGATCATCGGTAGCCCCGTGATCAATGCGACAATTGAGGACAACCCAGTGCCAAAGACAGCAGGCACAAACGCCCACCAAACTGAGGCTTTCAGCAACATGGTTCGGTCCCCGTATTCGTAAATATGTCCAAGGCCGATGATCAGGCGCCAGCACAACACAGCCCAAACAGCAGCAAAGCACAGCGTCCAGAATCCATCGATGCGTTTTTGCGTCGACTGCGACAAACGCAGCGTGAACAAATCAACCATGACGTGGCCTTTGTTCAATTGACACAAAGGTAAGAAAAGCGAGGCGCAGGTCACACAGACCAATTCAACGAGTTCGAAATCCCCACGTACGCCGCCAAATCCGAGGTTCCTCATCACCACGGAATAGGCCACCACCAGTGAGGCTACGAAAATCGTAGCCCCCCCGATGCCAGCACTGACAAGGCAAAGTGTACGTAGCCCGCGGTGCACGAAGGTTGCCCCTCCCTGCACCACTGTGTGTTGCGCCTGCTCTGTCATATTTAGCCCGCGTCAAGCAGTTCGTTGATACGGTTCAAAATGGCTTGCCCATCGTGCCCTGCATCATTGAGTGTTGTTGCCCAAGCTTCATGGATCGGTTTCGCCACCTCAGACCAGCGCGCGATTTCATCGGCTGGGATCTGGTGAATTTCGTTACCGTTCTTTTCAACAACTGAACGACCAAAAGCTTCTGCGCCGTCGAATGTTTTACCAACACGCTGTGACAGTTCGATACCGGAATGCGCATCAATCACACCGCGCAGATCGTCGCTCATGCCCTCGTATGTTTTTTCGTTCATGACGATTGCAAACGGGTTGGTGTAGATGCCGCGCGCGCCGGGCGCCGCTTCGGATGAGAAACTGGTCAGTTCTTGAAGTTTGTACGCAGGCACAACTTCAAAGGGCAAACAGCAGCCATCAATCACGCCATTGGTCAGACCAACGACCATGTCAGACACAGGGAAAAACACAGGCTCTGCGCCAAGGGCAGCCAAAAGATCGCCAGTGCCTTGGTTTGGCGCGCGCATTTTTGTGCCGACAAGATCAGCCGCAGACAAAACTGGCGCTTTGGTTGTGTGCATCTTGCCGCCATCGTGCGTGTGGAACGCAAGCGTTTTCAAACCCTTGTATTCACCCTCACCGAATTCATCCATGATCTTGTGCATCACAACAGATGTTTTTTCAGCGTTGGTCACCATGAAAGGCAGGCCTAAAGTTTCAGCCACCAAATACCGACCAGTTGTGTAGGCGGGCAAGGTCCATGAAATGTCGCAGATACCTTGGCGGGCTTGGTCTGCAAGTTGACCTGGCTTGCCGCCAAGTTGCATCGCTGGGAACACTTGCACATCGAGTGCCCCGCTGGACGCCTCTACAAGTTCCGCAGCCCATGTGTCAAAGAATTTGCCCATAGGCGCTTGGGGTGGCAAAAAATGGTGAACCCGCAAAGTTTGCTCAGCAGCGTTTGCTTGTTTCAAGAATGCAGGTGTCGCCAAAGCGGCCCCCATTGTGGCCATAGCGGCGCGGCGTGTTAAAGTTGTCATTGGTCGTCCTCCCTAAAATTTCAATCTGATGTGGTGTGCAAAACGCAATATTGTTGGCGAAGTTACGCACACATCAGTCTTTTCTCGTGGTGCCTCCCAGCACGACAAGTCTTTCATATGCCTACCGGAAAACCGGTCTGCGTTTTTCCAAAAAGGCATTCAGGCCCTCAGCAGCATCTTCGCTGGTTTGCGACACAGCCGCACACAGACTTTCTGTAAACAGACCATCTGCGCGAGACATATCTGAAATCCGGCTGATTGCTTGGATCATCATATAGTTCGACAGACTAGCATTTTTCGCGATGCCTTCAGCCAGTTTGCGTGCCAAAGGCAGCGCCTCTCCCGTGCTTACGCTATAGTGTGTGAGCCCCAAATCAAGCCCTTGTTCCGCGTTATATTTGCGGCCTGTTAACATCATCTCGCCCATGCGGTCCGCGCCCATAATACGTCCAATGCGCACGGTTGCGCCACCGCCGACAAAAATACCGCGCATGCCTTCGGGCAGTTGGAAAATTGTGCCCTCTTCCGCGATGCGCACATGGGTGGACGCGGCAAGTTCAAGCCCGCCACCGATCACAGCGCCAAACATTGCAGAGACCACAGGCAAGCCGGAAAACTGGATCATATCCATCACGCGATGCCAATTGCGAGAATGGCGCAGCGTGCCTTCGGCGTTGCGCGCTTTGTGTTCTGACAGATCAAGCCCAGAGCAATAATGCCCCGCAGTGCCCGTCAAGACCACCACACGTACGTCTTCAGGGGGCTTGGCAAAAAACGCTTCGATTTCATTCAAAAGTTCATCGCACATCGCATTGCGTTTATCGGGACGGTTCATCGTGAGCGTGGCAATAGGGCCATCGATATCGATCAAAAGCATGTTGGCTTGGGCGGTCGGCGCGGCAGTATCTGACATAAGACTTGGGTCTTTCTTGCTTTTGGTATCGGCGTTTATTTGATCGGCATCCGCGTGGCCGCATCAATGCGGATCACAGTACCGTTGAGCATCGGGTTCTCAACAATGCTTTGAACAAGTTGCGCATATTCATCGGGCGCGCCCATACGATTTGGGAAAGGGACATTGGTTAAGATTTGCGCTTTCGCTTCATCGGGCAACCCCGCACTCATGGCGGTTTCAAACAACCCCGGTGCGATGGTCATCACGCGAATGCCAAAGCGTGCCAACTCGCGCGCGGCGGGCAAGGTCATTGACGCCACGCCACCTTTGGACGCGGCATAGGCGGATTGACCAATTTGGCCATCTTCAATCGCGACAGAGGCGGTGTTGATGATCACCCCGCGCGCACCATCATCGCCTTGCGGGTCAAGCTTGGCCATTGCGCGTGCTGCGATATTCAAAACGGTATAAGTGCCGATCAAATTGACGCGCACAGTGCGATCAAACGCATCGATAGTCAGCGTGCCATCGCGGGGCAAAATGCGTGTGGCCGTGCCGATCCCAGCGCAAGACACCACAATCGACGGGGCTGAGCCAAGCGCATCATGCGCCGCAGCAAATGCTGCTTCGACCTGATCCGCATTCGACACATCAGCCGCAAGCGCCAGACCACCGATGTCATTCGCTACGCTCTGCGCAGCCTCAAGGGATACATCCAAAACGGCAACACGCGCGCCTTGCGACGCCAAACGACGTGCAGTCGCTGCGCCCAAACCACTTCCGGCACCTGTGACAAGTGCGACGGCTTTATTGACCTGCATGGATTCCCCTCCCATTTGGGATGCAGAATGCAGTTAGCAATACTGTTCTGTCAATGAACAATTAACTCAGCAAGTCTTTTGCAGAATGCATACATAAATAAAACAATATAAACAGATACTTAAATCATCTAAATCTATAACTTCATACAGCGTCATAATATTTTAAAGTTCCACCACAGAACCAAAACGCACAAATCAATACGCGGCACGCACGATTCCAAACTAGTCTTCCCCACAGATCAAGCCCCTTTAGCTGAGGCGCAAAACGCACTTCCCCTTGCCAAACTCAGGCTGGCCCGCGTAGAGCAATGCTCACCGAAACTGTGCGGACCAACCTCGTGTACCTATATCGCCTTCTTTTAACCTTAGCCGCCCCTTTGGCTGCCTTGCTCGCGCTGCGCCAAATCCTGCGCGGTAAAGAAACGCTCGCGAATTTAAAAGAACGCTTTGGTGCGGGACTGGGATCAACAGTCATCTTTCCAGGCCCCACTTTTTGGGTTCACGGCGCTTCAAACGGGGAATTAACCGCGGGCCGTGCGCTGATCGAACAGGCGCTGAACCGTGATCCAAGTCTGCACATCATCGTCACCGTAAACAGTGTAAGTGCCCGTAAACTGGTGCGGGAGTGGGATATGGACCGCGTCACCGTTAGACTGGCCCCGATCGATTTGAAACGCACGGTTCATCATTTCATCGCCTGCACGCAACCTGATCTGTTGCTTACGATTGAAAATGAAATTTGGCCCAACAGGTTCACCCAATGCGCCAAAAACGGTATTCCCGTGATCATCGTCGGGGCACGCATGTCTGCAAAAACTGCACAGGTTTGGCACAAATACGCCCCTGCCCTGCGCGGCGTGACAAAACTGACATGGAACGCGATCACAGCCCTCGCGCCGCAAGACACAGCATCACAAGAGCGTTTGGTGGATTTGGGGCTTGATCCTAAATGCCTTTTGCCGCTGATGAATCTCAAAAGCGGCGTGGATGCGACCACTGCGCCCCCCGCTGACGCTGCTGTGCTGCGCGCCACATTTCACAAAGACCGTACTATTTTGGCGGCGTCCACCCATGACGGCGAAGACGAAAGCGTGCTGGACTGCTTTGCCCAACTGCAAAAAAACCATCCTGATTTAAAACTGGTAATCGCGCCAAGACACCCTGTACGCGCAGCTGCAATCGCAGAATTGACCACAGCGCGCGGCCTGAGCGTCGCGCGGCGCAGTGCGGGGGACACACCGATGGGCGCCTCTGTTTATTTGGCTGACACCTTGGGTGAAATGGCGCTTTGGTATGCTGTCGCGGGTTTCACCTTTGTCGGAGGATCATTGGTGGATCATGGTGGACACACTCCATTTGAGCCCGCGCAATTTGGCTCGGTCATTTTGCACGGCCCCTATGTATCCAATCACGCGACCGCCTTTGACGCTTTGGCGCAGGCCGGAGGCGCGATCAAAGTGCGCAACGCTGCCGACCTAGCAACAACGCTGGACGCGCTTTTGCTTGCCCCGAATGAGGCAGCGGCACTGACTTTGGCCGCAAGCCATGCCTTGGCCCAGATCCGCACCTCTGAAACTGCAACAACCGCCTTTTGGAACTCGGTTGATCATGCTGTGCAAAATCGCAAAACGTTGAGCCATTAAAAAGAACGACACATTTAAAAAATGTACCTCGTAATCTATTATTTACGCAAAAGTCGTTTGCTAAACAGATGCGATTTGTTAGGTTTTTGAAAAGATGTGAAAAAGGGTGCCGGAGCAGATGACGTGAACGCCATACCGACCAAACAACGCCCATTGCGTCTTTTAGGCGCAACAAAAATGGGTGTCAGAACCCAATTCGGCGCGTTGTGCTGGCGTATCCGTAAAGACAAAGTGGAAGTCTTGCTGGTGCAAACACGTCGCAGCAAAAGATGGATCGTTCCCAAAGGTTGGCCCATGGAAGGCCAAACGCCCGCCAAAGCCGCCTCAACCGAAGCGTTTGAAGAAGCGGGCGTGGTTGGCAAAGCCAGTTCCATTTGCATCGGCCTGTACAGCTACACCAAATACCCACGCACAAGCGAAGACCCTTTGCCCTGCATGGTCGCTTTGTTTCCGCTCAAGGCTGAAAAGGTATTGCAAGAGTATCCTGAAAAAGGTCAACGAAAACGCAAATGGGCGTCTCCACGCAAAGCGGCACAATTGGCGGATGAACCCGAGCTTGCACAAATTCTACGCCACTTCGATCCGCGTCTGATGCGCCTATAACACAAGCCTATGTTGTTTTTTATGAAATAGACTACATTTGTATATCACCAACTAAAGCCGCTCTCAGACCTTTAAAAGCAGTGCCCCACATGATCCGATACACCTTGAAATGTCGCAAAGACCACAGCTTCGAAAGCTGGTTTAAATCTGCGAGCGCATTTGAAACACTGCACAGCGCGGGGCAATTGTCGTGCCCGGAATGCGGTGAGACGCAAATCACCAAATCGCTTATGGCCCCCCAAGTGAGCACGGCACGCAAGACAAATACGTCTGAAATTCCCGATGAACGCACAGAACCAGCCGTGCCTGCAACGCGCGCGTCACAGCAGACAGAACCACAAGCCGTTGATGCACATAAGGCAGCACATACAGATGTATCCCTGTCGAAGATACGGGACCATATCGAGAAAAACTCTGACTACGTCGGAACAGACTTCACCAAACAAGCCCGCGCGATGAATGATGGCGAAGCCCCTGCGCGGTCCATTTACGGCGAAGCCAAACTCGAAGATGCAAAAGCCCTGATTGACGAAGGCGTCGCTATTTTGCCGCTGCCATTCATGCCCAGACGCAAGCTCAACTGACGACACAAAGCGGCTCAACACATCAAACGCCATATAATTTGCGGCGCAGGCATATATTTTCGCAACTCACAGTGCAATCTAGCTATGGCCTCTCTTGCACTTTGCCCAAATGCATCCTACCACACCGTGATTATTCCAGACGGGGGAGAAGGCCACAGATGCCAGTTCTCGTAATGAAATTTGGCGGCACTTCTGTCGCCACGCTCGATCGCATCAAACGTGCGGCAAAACGGGTCAGCCGCGAAGTTGCCAACGGCAACGACGTGATTGTTGTTGTCTCAGCCATGTCTGGCGAGACAAACAAACTTGTTGGCTATGTCAATGAAACCTCTCCGATGTTCGATGCGCGTGAATACGATGCCATCGTGTCATCCGGTGAAAATGTCACGGCAGGCCTAATGGCGCTGACGCTGCAAGAGATGGATATCCCTGCACGCAGTTGGCAAGGCTGGCAAGTGCCGCTCAAAACGTCGTCAGCGCACGGCGCGGCGCGCATTGATGATATCCCAACAACCAACATCAATGACAAGTTTGGCGAAGGCATGAAAGTCGCGGTTGTCGCGGGCTTCCAAGGCCTCTCAAACGAAGGCCGCATCACCACGCTTGGGCGCGGCGGGTCTGACACGACGGCTGTGGCCTTTGCTGCCGCCTTTGACGCGATCCGTTGTGACATCTACACAGATGTGGACGGCGTCTACACCACCGACCCGCGCATCACCGACAAAGCGCGCAAGCTGGAAAAGGTGTCCTTTGAGGAAATGCTGGAACTTGCATCTTTGGGCGCTAAGGTTTTGCAAACCCGCTCTGTTGAATTGGCCATGCGGTTTAAAGTGAAACTGCGCGTGCTCTCGTCTTTTGAAGAATATGACCCCAATGCTGGTACATTGATTTGTGCCGAGGAGGATATCGTGGAAAACAATGCAGTCTCCGGCGTCGCAGCCTCACGCGATGAAGCCAAAATGACGCTCGTGTCTGTCGCAGATCGCCCCGGCATCGCTGCAGCCATCTTTGGCCCACTGGCCGAGGGCGGCGTCAACGTCGACATGATCATTCAAAACATCTCAGAAGAGGGTCGCACCGATATGACCTTTTCTTGCCCTGTTGACCAAGTCGCCCGTGCAGAAGCCGCGTTGGCAGCAGCCAAAGAACGCGGTGACGTGAACTTTGAAGCGCTCGTGTCTGACAAAAACGTCGCGAAAATTTCACTTGTTGGCATCGGCATGCGGTCCCAATCTGGCGTAGCGGCCAAGATGTTTAAAACGCTGTCTGACGAAGGCATCAATATCAAAGTTATCGCCACCTCAGAAATCAAAGTTTCAGTTTTGGTTGATCGCAAATACACAGAGCTGGCCGTGCAAGCGCTGCACGACGCTTTCGAGCTTGAAAAAGCTTAAGTCACGCGACGTGCACTAAAAATTAAGCCTCTGCCCGATCCGGTGCGGGGGCTTTTTAATTTGAAAAGGGCAAAACATGCGCGACAGCTTGAGACAGAAAATGATTACAGTGTGCGATGCTAAGATCGCGGCCAAAGGCGACACCGCAGGCCTGTCATTTTACGCGTTTTTTGCCAATAAAAACGATGACCCTGCACTGTTGATGGAAGCGGCCACATGGTGGATTGAAACCCACCAGTTGGATCATTTTGAAAAGGCAGTGAAAATCCGCGACATGGCCCTAAAAGCCACATAATCCAAACGGCATCTCTGTTGCGTGCCTTGAAAACCAAAGCCACAAATGCTGCAACTGCAAAGGCATCAACTTGCATATGCAGCACCAAGATACGGTTTTTATGCGGTTTTTTCGCTCAAACACGAAAAGACACAGCCCTTTTGCTTGTTTTTCTATAGGCAAGCCCCCTATCTATGCTCTAATGAATGAAACGCCTGAAACAGGCAAACTTTGAACGGGCAGGTAGACATGTCGGAAAGCCGCGAAAGCGAAAGTCGAAAACTGCTTGGTCGCCTCAGAGACACACTCGCCGAAGACGGCGCGGGGCAAGCACGACTGGATCGCATCACAAATCTCATCGCCGATTCTATGCGCACGGAAGTGTGCTCAATTTACTTGTTTCGTGACAGTGAAACGCTAGAGCTTTGCGCCACCGAGGGCTTGAACGCCGAAGCGGTCCACCAAACGCGGTTGCGCATTGGTGAAGGGCTTGTTGGCTCTGTCGCGCGCACGCGGCGCACCGTCAACACAGCCGACGCCCCTTCTGCCAAGGGATTTCGGTACATGCCTGAGACTGGCGAAGAGATTTATTCTTCGTTCCTTGGGCTGCCGATCCAACGCCTTGGTGATACGCTTGGTGTTCTTGTGGTCCAATCCAAAGAAGCCCGCGAATTTTCCAATGACGAAATTTACGCGCTTGAAGTTGTCGCGATGGTTTTGGCCGAAATGACCGAACTTGGGGCTTTCATTGGCGAAGAATCCGCGCTTGGCGCGTTGCACCAAAACCCTGTGATGTTCCGCGGTGCAACAGGCCAAGAAGGCGTCGCAGAGGGCCATGTTTATCTGCACGAGCCCCGCGTTGTTGTGACAAATCCTGTGGCTGATGATCCTGATGTGGAATTGGCGCGCCTGCAAGAGGCCGTCAACACGCTGCGTATTTCAGTCGATGACATGTTGTCAGACGTCGAAACCAAAGAAAAAGATCAACGCGAGGTTTTAGAAGCCTACCGCATGTTTGCCAATTCGCGCAGCTGGATGCGCCGCATGGAAGAAGACATCAGTGGCGGACTGTCGGCAGAAGCGGCGGTGGAAAAAGAACAATCAGCCGCCCGCACCCGCATGTCCAAAGTTCCCGATGCCTATCTGCGCGAACGGCTGCATGACTTGGACGATTTGTCCAACAGAATGCTGCGTCTTTTAACAGGCCAAGGCGCGGACACCGGCGCAGAGATGCCAGACGACCCCATTTTGGTCGCCCGCAACATTGGTCCCGGTGAGCTGCTGGAATATGGCAAATCCCTGCGCGGGATTGTTTTAGAGCAGGGCTCGGTCGGATCACACGCCGCAATCGTGGCGCGTGCGCTGGCCATTCCGCTGATCATTCACGCAAGTAAAATCACAACTGAAGCACTCAACGGCGATGCAATTTTGCTCGATGGCGACCAAGGTCTTGTACATCTACGCCCCGAAGACAGTGTTGCAGCGGCCTTTCGTGATAAAATCGCGATGCAAACAGAAGCCAGCAAAGCCTATATTGACTTGGTCGGTAAAAAAGCCACCACGCCTTGTGGTAAAACCATTGCACTGCACATGAACGCTGGCCTTATGGCAGATCTGCCATCGCTTGCGTCCTCTGGCGCTGACGGTGTCGGGCTTTTTCGCACAGAGCTACAGTTTTTGATCCGCAATTCAGTGCCAAAACGCGGCGAGCTTGCAACGCTATACAGCAGCGTCATGGACGCGGCGCGTGGCAAACGCGTGGCCTTTCGCACGCTCGATATCGGGTCAGACAAAGTCCTGCCCTATATGAAGCCCCAAGACGAACCCAACCCCGCAATGGGCTGGCGTGCAATCCGTGTGGGTTTGGATAAACGCGGCGTGATGCGTATGCAGCTGCAAGCGTTGATCCGTGCCTGCGCTGGCCGACCTTTGACTGTCATGTTCCCATTCATTGCGCAGTTCGAAGAGTTCCGAGCAGCGCGCGCGATGGTGGATGCAGAGATTGAGAATGAAAAGCGGCTGGGCCACGTTTTGCCAACATCGGTCGAAGTCGGCGCAATGCTAGAGACGCCATCGCTGGCTTTTGCGCCCGACCAGTTTTTCATGGAAGCAGACTTTATTTCAATTGGCGGCAACGATCTAAAGCAGTTCTTTTTTGCCGCAGACCGCGAAAATGAACGTGTACGCAAGCGCTATGACACGCTGAATATCTCATTCCTTAGCTTTATTCGCCAAATCGTCGAACGCTGCGATGCGCATGGCACGCCTGTGTCGTTTTGTGGCGAAGATGCGGGGCGTCCACTGGAAGCGGTGTGTTTCGCTGCGATGGGACTGATGTCGCTGTCCATGCGACCCGCATCTATCGGACCAATCAAAAATGTGCTCCGCCAAGTCAATTTGGACGATATCGCAGAAATCATCAATGCGGCAGCTAAACGTGGTGATCAATCCGTGCGCACAGAAATTGCGGCCTATATGGTTGATAACGGCGTCACGCCCTAATCCAAACGTGGGCCTATGTGGTTATGATGACGCGATTTCGGCGCGCAGCATGTCTTTAAGCGTCTCATAGCTTTCGCCGCTGTCCTCAGACAAACGCAGCATCCCAAAGGTCACATGCGCCATATCTTGGTAATATGCGGTGTAGGCATAGTTGGTCGCGGCCCCAGCCACAGCACCAAGCACAGGCACGGTCTGCGCCGCCAGCTTTTGCCCCAACACAATAGACAGACGCGGCGCAACACGCGCGATAATGCCATTGAGCGTTGCGCCTGTCAGTGATGTACGGGCCGCTAAAAATCCCAAATCGGCCCCGTCATCATCATCCAGCGGCCCTGCGGCGGCAAAAACATTGATGCAAGCCTTGCGAATATCAGACCTCTCGGGGTCAAACCCGTGCTCTACAGCCACCGCTTGGATCGCGTGCAACAAGATTGTTGTGGTCACAGGCAATTCAGCCAAAGCGGTCGGTAATCCACCGATCCCGCCCACGGCACCAAGCCCTGATGAGATCGCTTTTGACAGCCAACCGCCACCTTCAAACCCGTTTTTACGCGACCGAGCAGCACCTGAAAATGCAAGTTCAAGCGCAGACAGCGTCACCGTTTCCAGTTGAGTTTTGATCGGCGCGGGCAGTTTTCCAAACAAACCATCGGCGGTGTTGCCCACCATATTAAGCAGTTGCATGCCCGGATTGTTGGCGCGCTTTAAACGTGCGGCAAGGGCCCGAATGGCTTGGGGTGTAGGGGCCTGCAAAACAGCGGCTCCTGCGTCATACAAAATCGGCGATTTATGTTTCATAAATCCAATGTGGGGAAGACAGCGGCATTTGCCAAGGGCGCTGTGCGATCAAATACTGCGTTGCACAGTGCCAGACACGCCATTCCATGCGCCGTCCGTCAATTCCACGCCCAATACACGATCAGGGTTAGTTGGCGGTGGCATTTCCACTCCGCGCAGTTTTTGGAACCCAAACCGTTGATAATAAGGCGCATCACCCACCAACATCACACGGTCCCATCGCAGCCCACGCGCCCGCTCCATACTCTCTTGCATCAACAGCCCGCCCAAGCCCTCGCCCTGACGAGTTGGGTGCACAGCGATTGGCCCAAGCAGCAAAGATGTTATCTTTTGTGGCCCAATATGAACTGGCCAGTACCGAATAGCGGCCGACACAATGCCCAGTTGGTCGCGTGCTACAAGGCACAGATCGACAACCTTAGGGACGCCATCACGCAAGCGGTACGACGACAAAGCTTCGCGCCCAGGCGCAAAGCAAGTGTCGTATAGGCCTTCGACCTCCTGCAGGTCATCGGCATGTTCGATGTCGAGTTTATACACCCAAACCCCCCGTTTGCGCCGTCCTTTTCAAAGGCCTCATGCGCAATGTCATATTTTGCTCGAATTTTTGCTATCACGGCACTAGGTAAGGGGCAACGCATCACGCACACCAAGACGCGTGTTTCAAATCGCACAAAATGAGACCCATAATGTTTTATCGCCCCCAAGACGGCCATACCCTGCCCCACAATCCTTTCAACGCCATCGTGTCGCCACGCCCGATTGGTTGGATTTCCTCGCGCAGCGCAGATGGCACCGACAACCTTGCGCCCTATTCGTTTTTCAACGCGGTCGCCTATGTGCCTCCTCAGGTGATGTTTTCATCGGCGGGACGTAAAGACAGTTTGAACAACATTGAATCCACGGGGGTGTTTGCCGTCAATCTGGTCGGCGCGCCGATGGCCGATGTGATGAACAAATCGTCACAAGCTGTTGCGCATGACGTTGATGAATTCGCCCATGCGGGCATCTCTAAGCTTGAGTGCGAAACCATAGCCTGCGCGCGTGTGGCAGATGCGCCGGCGACACTGGAATGCAAAGTCACGCAGATCATCCGCCTGGCAGGCATAGACAACCATGCCGTTTTTGGCGAAGTCACGGGCGTGCACATGCGCGAAGATTGCATTGTCGACGGGCGCTTTGATGTGGTCACAGCACAGCTTTTGTCGCGCCTTGGGTATCGAGATTACGCGCAAGTGACCAAGCTGTTCGAACTGAAACGGCCCGATGATTAAACCCACGCCGCTTGGCTGACATTGGCTTTGCGCAGCGCAATGCCACAGCAATGCTGACACCAATATAATAAAAAATGCTCGTATGGGCTAGGAGACATAGAATGAGTATTTTAGCGCAACTGGACGTTTCAAACCGGATTATTTCAGCCCGCCAACGTCGTAAACCCGATACGGTTGAATACCGGCGTAAAAAACTGATCGCCAACATCGAAGAACAAATCGAACTGGCAACACTGGCTCTCGCGCAGAAACCGATGGAACTCAAGCGTAAGCGTGGGCACAGCATCGTCGCAGTGAAACCGCGCATCTGGTGGAAAACAACATCCGATGGCAGTGTGTTCACTATGATTAGGTTCAACCGTGAAGCGCTTGTCATCGACATGCGCGGGACCTCTATCGAAGTGAGCGCGTTGGAGCACCTGCCCGAGATTTACCGAACGGTCATCAAAGCTGTCCAAGCGGGGGAACTTGACCGCGCGATTGAGAACGTCGTAAATGCCAAACGCGACTGAGGCCTGTTTGATTTAAAAACGCCGCTCGATCTTTTGTGAAACAGTATGATCAATACGTAAAAAGGCCCCCCAATTTGGGAGGCCTTTCGCATTTTCTATGCCTGCGTTTTAGTGACCGCCAGCCAAAATTCCAGTGCGGACCGCGTAATCCGTAGCGATTTCATAGTCAGGATCATCATCACTATCGACCATCAAGTGACCCGCTTTGGTCAGCAAACGGTGGCAATCATGGCTTAGATGACGCAATTGGATTTCTTTGCCAGCAGCCTCGTATTTGGCTGCGATACCTTCGATTGCGTTCAGCGCCGATTGGTCGGCCACGCGACTGTCAGCAAAATCCACAATCACAGTGCTTGGATCGTTCGCAACATCAAACAATTCACCAAATCCTTCGGCTGACCCAAAGAACAGCGGCCCTTGAATGCCGTAGACTTTCGCACCCTCAGGGGTCTCAGATACCTTGGCATGAATGCGCGATGCGTTTTGCCATGCATAGGCCAAAGCCGACACAATCACCCCCACAACCACAGCAATCGCGAGGTCTTCCAGCACGGTCACAACAGTCACAAGCACGATGACGAAAGCATCAATGCGAGGCACTTTGCGCATTACCTTGAATGAATTCCAAGCGAATGTGCCAATCACAACCATGAACATCACACCAACCAAAGCGGCCAATGGAATGGTCTCGATCAGAGGCGACGCAACAACGATGAACAACAGCAAAAAGATCGCAGCTGCAAAGCCCGCTAGACGCGTGCGTCCACCAGATTTCACGTTGATCATAGATTGTCCGATCATCGCACAACCGCCCATGCCGCCAAAGAAACCCGTGATCACATTGGCCACACCTTGGGCAAAACATTCTTGGGTCACGCCGCCGCGTTCGCCCTTCATTTCACCCACAAGATTGAGCGTCAAAAGGCTTTCGATCAGACCAATCGCGGCCAAAATCAAAGCATAGGGAAAGATCACATGCATCACCTCAAAGAATTGTGGCATGCTGTCAAACATCGGCACCATCGGCACGTGGAATTTCGGCAAACCACCCTCGATAGATGCCAAATCACCAACGCGTGGCACTGGAATATCAAAGACAATCACCACAACCGCCGTGATCAAAATTCCGGCCAAAGGCGCTGGAATAATGTTGGTGAACTTAGGCAAGCCCCAAACAACAGCCATAGTCAAAGCCACAAGACCCAACATCAAGACCAGCGTCCCTGTGGGCATCCACGCCATGTTACCGGCAGCATCCGCAACCTTAAACTGGGTCATCTGTGCCAAGAAAATCACAATCGCCAAGCCGTTTACAAAGCCAAGCATCACAGGATGCGGCACAAGGCGAATGAATTTCCCAAGTCGGAAAACTGCGGCCAATATCTGTAAAATGCCCATCAACACGACCGTGGCAAACAGGTATTCAACCCCGTGGTCCGCGACCAAAGCCACCATGACAACAGCCAAAGCGCCCGTTGCACCCGAAATCATCCCCGGACGCCCGCCAATCAGTGACGTCACAAGACCCACTAGAAAAGCCGCGTAAAGCCCGACAAGCGGGTGAACCCCCGCAACAAAAGCAAAGGCCACAGCTTCGGGCACCAAAGCCAAAGCCACCGTCAGACCAGACAAAATGTCCGTCTTGGCCTGCATCGGCGTCAGGCGCGTATTGCCAGAATTTGGCAACGATAGTTTCTCCGCAAAAGCGGCAAGAGTCGATTGTGTCACGGGTTCATCCCAATTTTAGATTGTACGTTTGCGCGGCGTATACCACGGGTTTTCTCGGGTGTCACACACTCCGTGTGCGGGCACAGGAAAGCGCCACACCTGTTGCTGTGTTGCTAGACGATGATTAAGCCGCAGAGCAGAACAACCATATATAGAGGTGGAATTTTCACGACCACGTGCTGAGATTATTCACCAGAAGTGATCAGACGCACGGGAATCAACCCGCGCAATGAATTGCCGCAAAATAACACCTGTGAGCTGCGCATGTCTTGCAGTGTTAACACGGCTTCACAAGCGCGATCTGTCTGCAAAAGCTCTGCACGCAGCACACCAGGCAAAAGCCCACAAGACACGGGCGGCGTCAAAATCGCATCGCCATTTTGCACGAACACATTGGTGATCGTGCCCTCGCAAACCTCACCGCGTTCATTGAGAAAGATCAGCTCATCCACGCCCTTGGGCAGCGCCGCGCGGGCCGTGTCATAGAACGCGCGATTGGTGGTTTTGCGGGCCAGCCATGGGTCGGCACTGTCCAGCCGTTGATCTGAAACTGCGATAGTCCAATCGCCAGTCGTCGGCACCAGCGGCCAATGTTCCAGCCTGCCCTGCCCCTGCGCATCCACGGTCAAACGCACACGCAAATCGTGTTCAGCATACAAATTTTCGAGCAAAGCACACAGTTGTGCCTCTGGAAATGGCAGATCAAGATCGCAGCATGTGCGCGCCATACGCGCCAGATGACGTTCTTGCCGCAGAGCACCTGTATTGGCAGACCATCTGAGCGTTTCAATCACGCGAAACTGTGGGGGAAAATCAGTCATAACCGAGCGAACTCCGCTTTGAGCAAGGCCTCGTTGTACTCGTCTTCGGCGTCGCTGTCATAGACCAATCCGCCACCGACATTCAATTGGCCTGTCGTTGACCCCGCTTTAAAGGCAAGCGTGCGGATCGCCACATTAAACTCAGACGCACCATCGGGCGCAATCCAACCAATTGCACCGCAATAGGCACCGCGCGGGGCTTGTTCCAACTCATCGATAATCTGCATTGCGCGGATTTTCGGCGCGCCAGTGATCGAGCCGCAAGGAAACAACGCCTTGCACAAGCTTTCAAAATTCACATCAGGCAAGAGTTGCGCTGTCACGGTCGAGGTCATTTGAAACAGGGTCTCATAGGTTTCGATTTCAAAAAGCGATGGCACTTTGACGCTGCCAATTTCACTCACGCGCGACACATCATTGCGCAATAAATCCACAATCATCAAATTTTCAGCTTGGTTTTTTTCAGACCCCGCAAGCCACTCTTTGGCCGCAGCATTTTGCACAGGGTCTTGTCCCCGTGGCGCAGTGCCCTTCATTGGGCGCACGGTGATTTGGCCATGGGCATCGGTTTTAAAAAACAGCTCGGGCGAGCGCGACAAGAATGTGTGATGATCGGTTTCAACCAACGCCCCGTATCGCACAGGCTGACGAACTTTGAGAGCTTGGTACAATTGGCGCGGCGTTGCATCGCTTTCAATGCCAATGGGAAAGGTCAAATTGACCTGATAACAATCGCCGGCTTTGATATAAGATTTCGCCTTTGAGAACGCAGACTTATAGTGATCTAAGTCCCACAATGGCGTCAAACATGTTTGCACATTTCCAACATTATTTACGTCAGATGCACTTTTAGGCGCCTTAAACACACCAAATTCCAACAAAGGAAGGTCATAGTCATCCCGCTGTAAAGGTGCGAGCGCTGGATCTAAAAACACTCCAAGATCATAGGACATATAGCCCGCAATCCAGTGACCTTTATGTTTGGCATCTTCAATCGCGGCAAAGGCTTGGGGCAGGTCATCAGCACAGTGCGCACGGATTTCGGACAGTGGTGCGTCAAACACTGTGCCCTGCGCGTTGGTCATATCCAACGCTATTTTGGATGCCCCCGCGAGAGGGCCTGTATCGAATTGTATGCGCATGACGTCTCGCTTGTTTGTCGCGCTTTTACTGACTTTTGCCGCAATGGGCCAGCCTGCAACGGACACCTTGCGTAGATATCGGGGTACAAACCGAATTGTCCCTTTTCGCCATTGTTATATGCGCCTAGGCTTTGGGAAACGTATACTTTTGCGAGGGCACGATGGAACGAATGATTGGTGTGATGGGCGGCTCAGGCGTCTATGAAATTGACGGGCTGGAAAATGCGACATGGCAAAAGATTGAAACGCCTTGGGGCGATCCGTCGGATGAAATTCTCACTGGTACTTTGGATGGTGTCAAAATGGCATTCTTGCCGCGCCATGGACGTGGGCACATCCATTCCCCCACAACCGTGCCTTACCGTGCCAATATCGATGCCCTGAAACGCCTTGGTGTCACTGACCTGTTGTCTGTTTCAGCCTGCGGATCGTTCCGCGAAGAAATGGCCCCCGGTGATTTTGTCATTGTAGATCAGTTCATTGACCGTACGTTTGCGCGGGAAAAGTCATTTTTCGGAACTGGCTGCGTTGCCCATGTATCTGTCGCGCACCCTGTCTGTGAACGTCTGTCTGGGTTGGCTTATGAAGCCGCGCGCGCGACAGGCGTGACTGTTCACAAAGGTGGCACTTATCTGGCAATGGAAGGCCCGCAATTTTCCAGCATTGCCGAAAGTAAAATGTACCGCGCATGGGGCTGTGACGTGATCGGCATGACCAATATGCCCGAGGCAAAACTCGCCCGTGAGGCTGAGATTTGCTATGCCAGCGTGGCGATGATCACGGATTTCGACAGTTGGCATCCAGAGCACGGCGCGGTTGATATCAACGCCATCATCGCAACGCTTGGGGCCAATTCCGACAACGCGAAATCACTTGTCGCTGCCATGCCCCAACTTTTGACATCTGCATATACCTCTTGCAGTCACGGTTGTGATCGTGCTTTGGACTACGCGATTATGACAGCGCCAGACAAACGCGATACGACTGTTTTGGCCAAGCTTGATGCGGTCGCTGGCCGTGTTCTAAAAGGGTAAGTACATGCAACACAAAACCGTCAAAGATTACATCCGCACCATCCCCGACTTTCCGCATGAGGGGATTATGTTTCGCGATGTCACCACCTTGTTTGCAGATCCACGTGGGATGCGATTGACGATTGACCAAATGCTCGCCCCGTATGTTGGCATGCAAATCGACAAAGTCGTGGGACTTGAAGCACGCGGGTTCATCTTGGGGGGGGCCGTGGCGCACCAACTGTCCGTCGGGTTTGTGCCAGTGCGCAAGGCTGGCAAATTGCCCGGCTCAGTGATTTCGCAAGACTATGAATTGGAATACGGCACCGCGACCGTTGAATTGCATCAAGACGCCATCAAGGCAGGCGAGAAAATTCTTGTGGTTGATGATTTGCTGGCCACAGGCGGCACCGCCGAAGCTGGGATCAAACTGATCGAGCGTCTGGGTGGTGATATCGTGAGCTGCGCGTTCATTGTGGATTTGCCAGAACTGGGCGGACGCAAACGTTTGGAAGCCATGGGGTACGATGTAAAAACCCTGTGCGATTTCGACGGGGCGTAATCGCGATCCATCGCCAAGTCACTGACCATCTTTAAATAAATCAACGCCCTGCTTTTACCAGCAGGGCGTTTTTTAGTGGCATTTTATAAGATCACAAAGCTCGCAGCACAGCGCCTGGGTTTAAGACGCCTTTGGGATCGAGCGCTTGTTTGATGCTGCGCATTGCGGCCAGTTTCACAGGGTCTTGGTAGCGTTCCAGATCTTCAACTTTCAGCCGCCCCACGCCATGCTCCGCGCTGACAGAGCCGTCATACGCGTGGGTCAAATCATGCACGCATTTTTTCACCGCGCCGCGAATATCATCGAAGTCCTTGCGATCACGGCCTTTGGCGGGAAACACATTATAGTGCAGGTTTCCATCGCCAAGGTGGCCAAAACAGTTGATCCGCACATCGCCCAAAGCCTGCAATTTGGCGATGCCTTCGGGAATAAAATCAGGGATGCGCGACAAAGGGATGGAAATGTCATGGGATGAAATCGACCCGATATTGCGATTGCCAACGGGGATATGTTCCCGCACAGACCAGAATTGTTGGCGTTGTGTTTCGTTTTGCGAAATGACCCCATCCGAAACCAATTCTGCCGCATGTGCTTTTTCAAACAGAGCCAGCAGCATCTCTTGCGGGTCACTCTCGCCAGATAGGCCAAGGTCGATTAAAACCGACCAATCGGGGTTGGTTCCAAACGGTTGACGCACATCGGGCAGCGTTTCCGTGAGAAAATCAAGCCCAACGCCAGACATCATTTCAAAGGCAGAAATCCCTTCACCCACCGTGGCTTGCGCCAAGGCCAGCAGATCAATTGCACCTTGCGGATTGTCCACGACAAAGATCGCGGCGGCCTCATGTGTCGGGCGCGGGAACAGGCGTAAAGTGGCGGCGGTGATGATGCCAAGCGTGCCTTCAGAGCCGATCATCAGATTTTTCAAATCGTAACCGGTGTTGTCTTTGCGCAGGCGTTTCAGCCCGTGCCAAATCGTGCCATCAGCCATCACCACCTCAAGCCCCAAACACAGATCGCGGGTGTTGCCATAGCGTAAAACATTCAACCCACCTGCGTTGGTCGCCAGATTTCCACCAATGCGGCATGATCCCTCGGATGCCAGCGACAATGGGAACAAGCGATCCACAGCTTCGGCGGCGGCTTGCACATCGTGTAAAATGGCACCGGCTTCGACCACCATCGCGTTTTCGGTTGGGTACACAGCACGTACAGCTGTCATGCGCTCAAACGAAATCACAACGGGCGCGGGACCAGAGTGCGCCACCTGCCCCAACACCAATCCCGTGCCCCCGCCCAAAGGGACAATGCCAACACCAGCCTCATGACACAGGCGCGCGATTGTCGCGACCTCGTCAGTGCTGCGCGGCTGCGCCACGATCGCGGCCAATCCCACATGACGCCCCCGCGGATCATCAAGTTCACCGTCTTTTTGCGCCCGCAACGTGCCCTCAGGCAAAGCGGCGCGCAGGGCGTCAAGAAATTCAGGAGTGACAGGGTTGAGCATGTTGATCTCCGTTAGGCTGAGTTAGGCCAAGCCCACTTGTGTTGGTCCGCGACGGTCATTGCGCAAAGACGCGTATAAAACATGATTGCGCCAGCGCCCGTTGATTTGCAGATAGGACTGCGCGACGCCCTCGTATTTGAAACCAGCTTTTTCGAGCACACCGCGCGATGCGACATTTTCTGGCAGACAGCCTGCTTCGATCCGGCTTAGGTCAAGCTTGGTAAACGCATAATGAACGACCGCTTCCAATGCCTCGCGCATATAGCCTTGGCGGGCATACTCGAATCCGATCCAATAGCCCACAGACCCTGCTTGGGCGGGACCGCGTCTGATATTGTCCAACGTCAAAGCCCCCATGACTTGGTTGTCACTGCGGCGGGTTAAAAACAACGGCAAAGCAGTTTGCGACACGACAGAGCGCTGCGCCCAATAGACGCGATTGGTGAACCCTTTGCGCGACAAATGATCTGGCGACCATGTGGGTTCCCATGGCTGCAAGTATTCCACGCCCTGCGCCCGCAAACCGCGCCACACATTATAATCCCCATGCACCGGCAACCTTAGCGTCATACGCTCGGTTTCGATTTTAACCTTGGGGCGGCGGGCAAACATGGTTAGACAAGCCTTGCCTTGAGCACATCAAGCGTTGGTGCGCTTTCTGCGGGCCCATACAGTGCCATCGCCGTGCGGCCTGTGCCCATCTGACTGATGAAATTGCGCACACCGTCGACGGTCACCGCGTCAATCTTTTCAACGGTTTCGGCCAGTGTCGGCACCCGGTCCCAAATGCCGATCATCCGCGCATTGCGTTCGACCCGCGCGCTAGGGCTTTCAAGCCCCATCAAAAGACCCGCTTTGATTTGCGCACAAGCACGCATCACTTCGGCCTGAGACATGTCATCGGCAGAGCGTTTCAATTCATCCATGGTCAACTCGGTCAACTGCGCCACATCTTCCGCAGATGTGCCCGCATAGATCGTCGTTGTGCCCGTGTCGGAATAGGCCCCGCTTTGCGCATAAATCGTATAGCACAGGCCCTTTTGTTCGCGAATGGATTGGAACAACCGCGAAGACATACCACCGCCAAGTGCCGTGCTGGCGGCTTGGGCGATATAGATATCTTGGTCACGGTAGCTTGGCCCCTCAAAGGCTATGGCCACATGCACTTGTTCCAGCGTTTTATTCTTGCGAAATTCGCCGCCCACAAAGGTTGCGGGATCGGCGTGATCGCTGCCGTGGGCTGTCAAATGACCAAAGAGCTTTTCAGCCTCTGCCACAATTTTATCGTGATCAACATTGCCAGCAGCCGACAAAACCATGCGCTCAGGCGAATAGTGTTCTTGCACAAATCCTGCAAGATCTTCCCGCGTGAACGCCCGAACACGCTCTTCAGGACCCAAAATCGTACGTCCGACCGCTTGATCGGGATAGGACACCTCTTGCAGCCAATCGAAAATAATATCATCTGGCGTGTCCAATGCTTGGCCGATTTCTTGCAAAATCACACCACGCTCGACTTCCAATTCACGCGCATCAAAAATCGGGTTCAGCACAATGTCGGCAATGACATCTAGCGCCAAAGGCACGTCTTCTTTCAAAACGCGTGCGTAATAGGCCGTCGTCTCGCGCGATGTATAGGCATTGAGATACCCACCCACATTTTCCAAAACTTCGGCAATTTCCAAAGGCGTACGGCGTGCCGTGCCTTTGAATGCCATGTGCTCTAGAAAGTGCGCGATGCCGTTTTGCTCTAGGCGTTCATGCCGCCCGCCCGCTTGGACCCAAACACCAATTGAGGCGCTTTCCATAGAGGGCATATGTTCGGTAACGATGCGCAGTCCATTGCTGAGCCGGTGTGTTTTGAGGCTCAAGAAAGGCGCTCCTTAACCAATGTTTTCAATACTTCAAGATCGTTCGGCACCACTGTAAACCGCTCGTCGCGATCAAATAGCCCCGCCATATGTGGGGGCAAGTCAGGGTGGATTCCGCAGGCCGCTTTGACCGCTGCAGGGAATTTCGCGGGGTGAGCCGTGGCCAATGTAATCATCGGCACCTCTGACAGGTGATCCTCCGCCACTTTGACGCCAACTGCGGAATGCGGGCAGAGCACTTCGGTGGTGCGGATCTGCATATCTTTGATCGTGGCAGAGGTTTCATCCTCAGAGGCACGACCTGACAAAAAGGTCTCGTTCAAGATTTGCATCGCCCCTTGGGAGATTTTAAATTCACCTGATTTCAGCTCGTCCATCAGTTGCGACACTGCGCCGCCATCACGCCCGTAAGCGTCAAACAAAGCGCGTTCAAAGTTGGATGACACTTGGATGTCCATTGAGGGCGACATGGATGGTGTCACGCCCTCTTTCGTGTAGGCACCCGTTAGCATCGTGCGGTGTAAGATGTCGTTTTGGTTGGTCGCGATCACCAAGTCTTTGATCGGCAGGCCCATTTTCTTGGCAATATAGCCCGCGAAGATGTCGCCAAAGTTGCCTGTCGGCACGGTGAATGACACGTCACGATGCGGTGCGCCGAGCGACACTGCAGATGAAAAATAGTACACAACCTGCGCCAAAACGCGGCCCCAGTTGATGGAATTGACAGCTGCCAATTTGACTGTGTCGCGAAAATCAATATCGGCGAACATATCTTTGAGGGCCGCTTGGCAATCGTCAAAATCGCCTTCAACCGCCAGCGCATGCACGTTGCTCTCGCTTGGCGTGGTCATCTGGCGACGCTGCACATCAGACACGCCGCCATGCGGGTACATGATGAACACATCGACGTTGTCCAATCCTTTGAACGCTTCAATCGCGGCGGATCCTGTGTCGCCTGACGTTGCGCCAACAATAGTCACGCGATTGCCAGAGCGCGACAAAGCCGCTTGGAACATCTGGCCGATCAGTTGCATGGCAAAATCTTTGAACGCCAACGTCGGTCCGTGGAACAGTTCCAACAAGAAATGGTTGGGGCCAAGCTGCACCAGCGGCGCGCGGGCATCGTGACCGAAACCTGTGTATGATTTCGCAATGATTTCTTTGAATTCGGCGTCGGTAAACGTCTCGCCGATAAAGGGCTTCATCACCCGAAAAGCGATCTCTTCGTAGGATTGCCCTGCCAAAGCCGCGATGTCATCTGTCGACATCGTTGGGATGGTTTCAGGCACATACAGTCCGCCGTCAGAGGCTAAACCAGTGAGCATTGCATCTTCGAAAGACAAAGCGGGCGCGGTGCCGCGTGTAGAAATATATCGCATGGGGCCCTATCAGAGTTGGGATCGCGTTAAACTGTTCGGGTTTTGATACGCCACAGAAGGAAGAGTGTCATCCCAAACCAGACAAATGCCAATGAAAACCACGTGATTGCATAGCCAAGGTGATCATTTTTGATCCCCGTGATGCCGACAGGCATGGCCTCAACCCCTTGACCCGTGTCCGCGCGCGCGACAATCAGCACTTCGGACGTGTCCAAAACTGTCGCCATCTCTGCAATATCACGACCAAACCAAATGTTCTTGACCATGTCCGGTTCGGGGGTGGAGCTGTTCATATCATCGGGCCAATGCAGATTGCCGATGATCGTCGCGGGGCCACTGGGGCGAAAGGTGTCTTTGGCATCTGGTTTGATAAACCCACGATCCAACAAAACCCGCCGTCCGTCGTCCAATTCAAACGGGGCGATCACACGGTAGCCTGCGCCGATTTGCAAACGCGACACCAGCACATGCAGTTCCTCTTGCCCGATGGTGCCAGACGCCGTGACAGGCATGTATTTCATATCCGTCGAAATCATAGCGGGCAAAGGCACGGGGTCCGCTGATATTTCGGCGGTGATTTCGGCCAAGACGCCCTCTTTCCACGCCAAACGTTGGACCTGCCATGTGCCAAGCCACAGCAAAATAGCGATACCAACAACTCCGATGAGAATCGGAACAATCATGCGTTTTATCATGGGACGACTTTCTGAAATGCATAAGGGCGCAGCAATGCCACGCCCTTGTTTTTTATCTCGTGTTTTGTGCCAAAGTCAAAGCCGCAGCACAGGGGGATTTATTGACCCCAGATGTAGACGGCGACGAACAAGAAGAGCCAAACAACATCCACAAAGTGCCAGTACCAAGCTGCCGCTTCAAAGCCGATGTGATCATCAGGTGTGAAGTCGCCCTTGATTGCGCGGATCAAACAGATGGTTAGGAAAATCGTCCCAACCAACACGTGGAACCCGTGAAAGCCTGTTGCCATAAAGAAGGCGCCGTAAAAGAACTCGCCGCCAAATGTCCAACCTTCGTGGACCAGCAATTCGTAGTATTCATACGCTTGGAACATTGTGAACACAGCGCCAAAGCCAACACCGATGGCCAGACCAGCCACCAAGTCTTTGCGGATGTTGCCGTGGACCAAAGCATGGTGTGCCCAAGTGACCGCACAGCCAGACAAGAGCAACAACAAGGTGTTGATCAATGGCAGGTGAAACGCATCAACAGGGATAATTTCAGGTTTAAGGTATTCTGTGCCCGCATATTCATACATCGGGAAGATTGCATTTTTGAAAAATGCCCAGAACCAAACCACAAAGAACATAACTTCGGACATGATGAACATGATGAAGCCATAACGCAGACCGATGCGCACAACGGGTGTGTGATCGCCCGCTTTGTTTTCCAAAATCGTTTCGCGCCACCAAGCCCACATCACGTAGAGCACAGCAACGAAACCGATAAGGAACATCCAAGGCGAATCTTTGGCCATCCATATGACCGCGCCAAAGAACATGACAAAGGCTGCGATGCCGCCCAAAAGCGGTTTCGAGGATGGTGGCAAGATGTGATAATCGTGGTTCTTTACGTGAGCCATAGTATTGCGTCCCTCTCCCTTGGGGTATTTTCCCTAATGGGTTCAGTTGAGATCAGTAGCCGTTGAAAAATCGCTTTGCAAAGCAGCAAGTTCCGTGGGCAGATCGGTTTCGTAGAATGTATACGACAAAGTGATGCGATGTACATATTTCGCGTCACGGTCGGTGGTGATTTCGGGGTCCACATAAAAGGTGACAGGCATCATCACGGTCTCTCCGGGTTGAAGCACCTGTTCTGTGAAACAAAAACAATCGATTTTGGTGAAAAATCCGCCAGCCTCATAGGGAGCAACATTGTAAGACGCAGTCCCCGCGATCACGCGGTCAGTGGGGTTGTGCGCCTCATAAAAAGCCAGGCCGGTCTCGCCGATCCGCAATTCCATCTCGCGCACGTCAGGTTTGAATTCCCATGGCATGGACGGGTCTGTGTTGGCATCAAAACGGATTTTGATGGTTTCATCCAAAATCACATCCGAGCCTGCGTCAGCTTCCAGCGTGGTCCCACCAAATCCTGTTACAGCGCAAAACCAGCTATAGAACGGGACAGAGGCCCAAGCGAAACCACCCATCAAAACAACAACACCAACCAGTGTTGCCGCCGTTTTTTGTGGACCTTGCAGTGCCATTATTCATGCGCTCCTGCGCTACCGACATTGCTTACATCAACTGTGGTGACTTTCACCACGGTGAGGCCAAGGATCAGCACAACAAAAAGGCCAAGCACAAGAGCAAGCCCGACATTGCGCGATTTACGCCGCGTGTGCAGTTCGTGAAGTTTGGTGATCGCCATTTAGAAAGGTCCCCCAATGCCCATGCCACCCAAAAGGCCGCTGAGCATAGCGTCAAACATAAGCGCGGTGAAATGCGCGAAAAGATAAACCAACGAGAGCTTAAAGAAAGATCGCTCTGTTTTGAAATTATCCGCCTTTGACGCCGCATCATCGCGCCGCCAAATCTTTACAGCACCGACGATAAACAAAGCGTTCATCACAACAAATGCGACAAGATAGCACCAGCCCGCGATAGACGTGAACAACAACGCGCCTGCTGTTATGGCCAGGATCAGCGTGTACACAAGAATATGATTGCGAGTCGAACGCGTGCCATGGGTTACAGGCAGCATCGGCACCTTAGCTTTGTCGTAATCGGAATTCATGAACAGGGCCAAAGCCCAGAAATGGGGTGGCGTCCACATGAACGTCAGGGCGAACATCAAACAACTGGTCAAGGTGATGTCACCCGTCACGACAGCCCAACCGATCATCGGGGGAAACGCGCCAGCGGCCCCACCAATCACGATGTTTTGCGGTGTCGAGCGTTTCAGCCACATGGTGTAAACCACAGCATAGAAAAAGATCGTAAAGGCCAAAAGCCCTGCCGCGACCCAGTTTGAGGCCAACCCCAACATGACCACAGAAAAAGCAGACAGGGTCACACCAATGGCAAACGCTTCGCCCTCAGACACTTTGCCTGCGGGAATAGGCCGGCCTTTGGTGCGCTTCATCACGCGGTCGATGTCGGCGTCATACCACATGTTCAAAGCGCCAGAGGCCCCGCCTCCGATGGCAATGCACAAGATCGAAAAGAACGCCACAAACGGATGCACAGTTCCCGGTGCCACGATCAATCCGACCATTGCGGTGAACACGACAAGCGACATGACACGTGGCTTCAACAAGGCAAAGAAATCGCCAAATCCTGCTTCACGGTCGTCTTCAAGTATGATCGTTGCGTCGGTCATTCGGGTGCCTTACTGGAGTGCCGCTGCGCCAAAGACAAATCTGGGCTGCGCGCCTGTTGGGTAGAATTAGCTCATTTGACAGGCGGGGCGATATGAATCGCCCGCGCCCTGATGTCGCACAGTGTGCTTATTGAACAGATGCCAATTGGATCAGCTCAGGTGTTGTGCCTTCGAGTGACGCAAATTCTTCTTTCGCGCCAGCCAACCAAGCATCGTAATCTTCTTGCGATACAACTTTCACAGTGATCGGCATAAACGCGTGGTCTTTGCCGCAAAGCTCAGAACACTGACCAAAGAAGGTGCCCGTTTTTTCTGCTTTGAACCAAAGTTCTGCCACACGGCCAGGCACCGCATCTTGTTTCACGCCAAACGCTGGGATCGTCCAAGAGTGGATTACATCCGCGCCGGTTACGCCCATGACGACTGTTTTGCCAACAGGCACAACAACGGCCGTGTCTGTCGCGAGCAAGTAAAAGCTTTGGTCGTAACCGTATTCAGCCAACTCATCACGCTCAAGCTTGTAGCTGTCAAAGCCAAAACCTTCGTCAACATATTCGTAGCCCCAGTACCATTGGTACCCTGTGACCTTGATGTACATGTCGCCTTCTGGAATTTCTTGTTGCTTGAACAACACTGGCAAAGAAAACGCGCCAATCACAGCCAGAACAAGAATAGGCACGATCGTCCATGCAATCTCGATAGGCGTGTTGTGCGTAAAGGTCTGTGGCTCGGCGTTTGTTTTGCGGTTGTAGCGGATCATCACCCAAGCCATCAAAGCGCAAACAAATAATACAATAAGACCAGTGATCCAAAGCAGCAGGTGGTCGAGCCCCTGCAAATCACGGGCCAGTTCAGTGGCCGCAGGTTGAAAACCCATTTTTCCATCAACGGGCGCGCCCAGCAATTCACCCGCTTGCTGTGCCATGGCGGCACCGGAAACGGTGGTGGCTAAAACTGTGGCGGCAAGGCCGGACAAAAAGCGTTCTGTGCGCATGTTTTTTTCCCATTTCGCAAGCGCAACAGTGATATGTGCGCCGCAGTGCCCGAAGATCGGACGAATTTCGTTTGAGTCTTACCCACCAAAAACCATATTAGGCCCGATGGAACAAGAATTCTGCGTCGCCATTGACCGTGTTTTTTGATTTAGATCAAGTCCCCAAGGAGAAAATAGATGCCAACGAGACGTTTTGACCCATTCGAGACCCTGTTGGATCAGGCTCAAGCCCTTTCCATTCTGCAAAATGCGACAGCAGGTGCCGATGATGGCGAACTTTTCTTTGAACGGCGCACATCCGAGGGCCTCGTTTTAGATGACGGGCGAATCCGTAACGCCACTTATGACGCATCCGAGGGATTCGGTCTACGTGCTGTGCGCGGTGAAACCGCAGGATACGCCCATTCGACCGAAATTTCCGAATCGTCGCTCATGCGCGCAGCTGAAACCGCGCGTTTGGCCGTGGGCGATGGCGGCGGCACGCTGGCCGATGCCCCGCGCGCCACAAATGTCAAACTCTACACCGATGAAAACCCGATGGACGGCGCCGCCTTTGAAGTCAAAATCGACACGCTCAAAGAAATCGACGATTTCCTGCGCAGCCTAGATCCACGTGTGGTGCAAGTCACCGCCTCAATCGCTGCCTCACACCAAGAGGTGTTAATTTTACGCCCCGAAGGCACGCTTGTCTCAGATCAACGCCCGATGGCGCGGCTCAATATTTCCGTCATCGTCGACAAAGATGGCCGTCGCGAAAGTGGTTCTGCGGGCGGCGGCGGGCGCACGGGGCTGCTCGGCATGCTCAGCCCTGATCACTGGAAATCAATCGCGCGCGAAGCCCTGCGTATAGCCTGCGTCAACCTAGAAGCCGTCCCTGCCCCAGCTGGCGTCATGGATGTGGTGCTTGGCAACGGCTGGCCCGGCATTTTGTTGCACGAAGCCATCGGCCACGGGCTTGAGGGGGATTTTAACCGCAAAAAAACCTCAGCCTTCGCGGGCCTCATGGGGCAACAAATCGCGGCCAAAGGCGTCACTGTTTTGGATGATGGCACGATCCCTGATCGGCGTGGCTCTATTTCCGTCGACGACGAAGGCACGCCCAGCGCGAAAAACACATTGATCGAAGACGGTATTCTTGTCGGCTACATGCAAGATCGTCAAAACGCACGCCTGATGGGCGTCGATGCCACCGGAAACGGGCGGCGCGAAAGCTATGCGCACACCCCCATGCCACGCATGACCAACACCTATATGCTCGGTGGTGACACGCCCCCCGAAGATATCGTCGCAAACCTCAAAGACGGTATCTATGCGGTTGGGTTTGGTGGCGGACAAGTTGATATCACCAACGGAAAATTCGTGTTTTCGTGTACTGAAGCCTACCAAGTTAAAAACGGCATGATTGGCGCACCGGTGAAAGGCGCGACACTGATTGGCGATGGAGCCACGGCGTTGAAACACATCCGTGCCTTGGGCAACGATATGGCGCTTGATCCTGGCATGGGCAACTGTGGCAAAGCTGGTCAATGGGTGCCCGTTGGCGTTGGACAGCCCACAACGATGATCAGCGAATTGACCGTAGGTGGCTCGGCCACTTAACCCCAATAAAGGTTAACGTGATCCCTGCCGATGTTGGAACGATATAAGTAAATGTAAGCAAAAGGCGGTCTTTGGGCCGCCTTTTGGCTGTCGTCTTGCAATTCAGACGGCGTAATTTGCACCTAAAACACTGAAAACAACGCAAATGCAGCCAAATTCAATAAATTTGAGGGTTTATCAGTAACGGTAACGGGTCGTTAACCAATTTGCGCGATGGTGTAATTGCAAGAGACGGAGAGAGCGGTCAAATGGATTTCATCCCTTCCCACCACCCCCTCACCCCACCCCACTCTGCGGAAGATCGCGCCGTCTGGCTCCGTCTCTTGCGATCACGCCGCGTTGGCGTTTCCACCTTTTTCAGACTCATGAATGATCACGGATCGGCCACAGCCGCCCTCACAGCTTTGCCCGAAATTGCGCATGAAGCTGGCGTGCGTGACTATAAAACCTGCCCACAATCCGTCATAGATGAAGAACTGCGTGCAGGTCACGAAGCCGGTGCGCGGCTTTTGGCTGTGGGTGATCCACAATATCCCAACGCCCTTGCCCTTATTCCAGATGCCCCTCCACTTTTGTGGGTTAAAGGTGACATGTCCCTGTTTGAACGCCCGATGGTGGCTTTGGTCGGGGCGCGCAATGCGTCCTCATTGGGGCTGCGTATGGCGCGTGCATTGTCACGTGATTTGGGGGCCGAAGGGTTTGGAATTGTCTCTGGAATGGCACGGGGCATCGATGCCGCCGTGCATGACGCAGCAATCGAGACGGGCACCATTGCCGTGCTTGGTGGCGGGTTAGATGTGATCTATCCAGCTGAAAACAAAAATCTCTATCATAAAATCGCTGAGACGGGCGTGATCGTCTCAGAGCAACCTATGGGCATGAAACCCTTTGCGCGTCATTTCCCTATGCGCAATAGAATCGTATCCGGCATGGCGTTGGCGACAATCGTTGTGGAAGCTGCGGCCAAATCCGGCTCGCTGCTCACCGCGGGCAATGCGATGGAACAAGGCCGCGAGGTCATGGCCGTTCCGGGGCACCCCTTTGATGGGCGCTCGTCGGGCTGCAACAACTTGCTGCGCGATGGGGCCAGCCTGATCCGCGGGTCGCGCGATGTCATTGATGTCCTGGCCAATGCGTCGCCTTTGGCAATCACCGCGATGGAGACCCCTGTTGAGGCGCTTGTACCAGTTGAACCACAGACCCGCACATTCAATGATCACACCGCGTTACACGGTGAAATTCTATCGCGTCTTGGTGGCGCCGCCGTTCCCGAAGATCAGCTTATCCGCGACATCGGTGTGCGTGCAGAACAGGTCAGTTCGGAAATTATGTCACTGGAATTGGATGGCCGTATCATGCGCAAAGCTGGCGGCCTATTGTCGCGCGTCTAAATTCATCGATAGCAAAAACCGAGCATAGAAAACTGTACACGCTGGCTTGTTTCAAAAACTTCATGATCAATTTTCTGCCGTATCCGAGGCCCCAAAAATGGGCAAAAATCTAGTGTGTACGAAAGATATTAACGTGTTCTCACGATCTTTCATTGACAATCCGTAGTTGCGCAACCCATCTTGCCCCGCCATAAGGCCATCAAAGTCGTATAAAGGATGTATTATGCCAGTTGTTGTTGTCGAATCCCCAGCCAAGGCCAAAACGATCAACAAATACCTTGGAAGCGACTACACCGTTTTGGCGTCCTACGGCCACGTCCGTGACCTGCCAGCCAAGAACGGATCGGTCGATACAGACAATGATTTCGAGATGATTTGGGACATCGGCGCAGACAGTCGCAAACACGTCAAAGCCATCGCAGATGCCCTTAAAGACGACGACGTACTGATCCTCGCGACTGACCCCGACCGCGAAGGCGAAGCAATTTCATGGCACCTGCAAGAAGCCCTGACCAAACGCCGCGCGATTAAAAAATCCACGGCTGTGTCGCGTGTTGTGTTCAATGCGATCACCAAAACCGCCGTCACTGAAGCGATGAAAAACCCGCGCCAAGTCGATGTGCCTCTGGTCGATGCTTATTTGGCACGCCGCGCTTTGGACTATCTCGTGGGCTTTAACCTATCGCCTGTGCTGTGGCGCAAATTGCCCGGCGCGCGCTCTGCTGGTCGTGTGCAATCGGTCTGTTTACGCTTGATCGTGGAACGCGAAGACGAAATCGAAGCCTTCAACCCACAAGAATACTGGTCCGTGAAAGCCGTGCTGGAAACCCCACGCGGGCAACAGTTTGAAGCACGTTTGACGCAGCTTTCGGGCAAAAAACTAGATAAATTCGATCTGGGCGATCGTTTGACGGCGGAAATGGCTGTGCAAGCCGTGTCGTCGCGCGATCTGAAAGTGGTATCGGTTGAGGCAAAACCCGGCACGCGTAACCCATCTGCGCCATTCATGACATCGACCCTGCAACAAGAGGCCAGCCGTAAATTCGGTATGGGCGCGCGTCAAACGATGAACGCCGCACAACGCCTATATGAAGCGGGTCTCATCACCTATATGCGGACCGATGGCATTGACATGGCACCAGAAGCCATCACCGAAGCCCGCGATGCAATCAAAGCGCGTTACGGCGATAAATACGTGCCCGCGTCGCCACGTGTGTACAAAAACAAAGCCAAAAACGCGCAAGAAGCGCACGAATGTATCCGCCCGACAGAGTTGAACAAAGGCCCAAAAGAAGCGGCCCTGTCAGACAGCGACCAAGCCAAGCTTTACGATCTGATCTGGAAACGCACCATTGCATCGCAAATGGAAGCGGCGCGATTGGAACGCACCACAGTTGATATTGCCTCTGCAGATCAAGAGGTTGTACTGCGCGCGACAGGTCAAGTTGTAGCCTTTGATGGCTTTATGGCCGTCTACACTGAGGGCAAAGACGACGCTGAGGGCGAAGAAGACAGCGCGCGCCTGCCACAGATCATGCAAGACGAACCTGCCAAAAAAGTTGCAGGCGCGCTCAAAGCCGACGCAGAAGGCAAAGAAGCCGCACTTGGCGCAGCAGATGCCGTACTTGGCATGCAGCATTTCACCAATCCGCCCCCCCGCTACACCGAGGCCACGTTGGTCAAACGCATGGAAGAATTGGGCATCGGACGCCCGTCAACCTATGCGTCGGTTTTGACAACGATTGTTGAGCGCGAATATGTGCGCAAAGAACAAAACCGCCTGTTCCCAGAGGACAAAGGCAAGATCGTCACGATCTTTTTGACCAACTTCTTCCGCAAATATGTCGGCTATGAATTCACGGCTGATCTGGAACGCGAACTTGATGAAGTCTCTGCAGGCGAAATGAATTACAAAGACGTGCTGAACCGCTTTTGGCGCGACTTTTCTGCCGCGATCTCTGAGACCTCTGATTTGCGCATTTCCGAAGTGCTCGACAAACTTGACGCGGCCCTAGCACCCACGCTCTACCCTCCACGTGAAGATGGCACAGACCCCCGCATTTGCCCCAAGTGTGGTGCGGGCAATCTGCACCTGAAAACATCGCGCTCTGGTGGGTTTGTCGGCTGTTCCAACTACCCTGAATGCCGCTACACCCGTCCGATTTCGGGCGAAGGTGCGGAAAGCTACGAAAAGGTTTTGGGCGAAGACAACGGCGATGAAATTTCACTGCGCTCTGGTCGCTTTGGCCCCTATGTGCAGCGCGGCGAAGCCACGGCAGAGAACAAAAAACCACCACGCACGTCCTTGCCCAAAGGTTGGGCGCCGGAAAGCATCGATTTGGCCAAGGCTTTGACGTTGCTCAATTTGCCGCGCGAAATTGGCATCCATCCCGATGGCGGCGCGATTGTGGCCAACCTTGGGCGCTTTGGCCCCTATGTGATGCACCAATTGCCCGATGCGGAAAAACCGGTTTACGCCAATCTGAAAGAGACCGAAGAGGTCTTTGAAATTGGCATGAATTTGGCGATGGAAATGATCACGCATAAACGCGAAAATCCTGGCCGTGGTCGTGCGGCAGCCAAGGCGCTTAAAGAACTTGGCGACCACCCAGATGGTGGTGCGATCAAGGTGATGGACGGTAAATTCGGGCCTTATGTGAAATGGGAAAAGGTCAACGTGACCCTGCCCAAAGAGATCAAGCCCGAAGACATCACCGTCGAACAAGCGCTTGAATTGATCGCGACCAAAAAGCCCGCCAAGAAAAAGCCTGCGGCGAAAAAGAAAGCGGCACCGAAAAAGGCCGCAGCCAAAAAACCAGCGACGAAAAAAGCCCCTGCTGCTAAGAAAAAAACTTAGGCTGTCCTTACGGCTCCGCTCGTTGCAGCCAAGATAAAAACATCTGATCGCTCGCCAGTGTTGGCGGGCGATTTGCATTTTTGCAGTGCAGCATTTTCATTGACACGCCCCGTGCAATTGCGTCCAATTGCACGAAATGGACACTGAGGGAGAGAGCATTGAAAAAAGTATATGGGTCCGCGCAGGATGCGCTGGACGGCATTTTAACAGACGGCATGTTGATCGCTGCGGGTGGATTTGGCCTGTGTGGCATCCCTGAACTGCTGATCGATGCCATCGTGCAAAGCGGCGTGAAAGATCTCACAGTGGCGTCAAACAATGCTGGCGTTGATGATTTCGGCCTTGGCAAACTTTTGGCCACCCGCCAGATCAAAAAAATGATGTCGTCTTATGTGGGCGAAAACGCTGAATTCATGCGTCAATATTTGAGCGGCGAGTTGGAACTAGAGTTCAACCCCCAAGGTACATTGGCCGAACGCATGCGTGCAGGCGGCGCGGGCATTCCCGGTTTTTACACCAAAACAGGTGTGGGCACAGTGATTGCTGAAGGCAAAGATGTGAAATCATGGAACGGCCAAGACTACATTCTGGAAGAGGGTATTTTCGCCGATATTTCCATCGTGAAAGCATGGAAAGCTGACGAGACTGGCAACGCGATCTTCCGCAAAACGGCTCGCAATTTCAATCCGCCAGCAGCCATGTGTGGCAAGATATGCATCATGGAAGTCGAAGAAATTGTGCCCGTCGGCAGCCTTGATCCCGATACGATCCATTTGCCCGGTATCTATGTGCATCGCCTTGTACAAGGCGCCCATGAAAAACGCATCGAGCAGCGTACAGTTCGCACACGGGAGACCTCATAATGCCTTGGGATCGCAATCAAATGGCCGCACGCGCGGCACAAGAACTGCAAGACGGCACCTATGTGAACCTTGGCATCGGCATTCCGACCTTGGTGCCAAACTTCATTCCCGAAGGTGTCGAAGTGGTGCTGCAATCGGAAAACGGCATGCTCGGCATGGGGCCCTTTCCCTATGAAGGCGATGAAGATGCGGACCTGATCAATGCGGGCAAACAAACAATTACCGAACTGCCAAACACCGCCTATTTCGATTCCGCGCAGTCTTTCGGCATGATCCGCGGTGGCAAAATTGCGATGGCGATTTTGGGCGCGATGGAAGTCGATGAAAAAGGCGATCTGGCCAACTGGATGATCCCCGGAAAATTGGTCAAAGGCATGGGCGGCGCGATGGATTTGGTCGCAGGCGTCGGCCGCGTGGTTGTGGTCATGGATCACACCAACAAACATGGCGAAAGCAAGCTGTTGAAATCCTGTACCTTGCCGTTGACAGGCAAAGCGGTTGTGGACCGTGTGATCACCAATTTGGGTGTGTTGGACGTGGTCGAAGGCGGTTTGAAAATCGTTGAGACCGCCGATGGCGTGACCCAAGCAGAACTGCGCGCGGCGACATTGGCAACAATCGTCAACTGAACCGTTTCAACCAAAACCAAACAAAGGCCCTCATCCGTTGGGGGCCTTTCGTATAAAACAAAATGCCACGCACCATATCTCTGCTTCGTTTCTGTTTATTTTCACCAGTGTTTTGTCTCGCTCTATTGTCGCTAAATCCGCAACAGAACCACAATATCGCCCCAATCTGTCGCTAGAAACACATGCAATCAGACGAAATGGACCAGATGCGCCCCGAGCAGCCCACACTTTCTCATCCCAAAATCCCCGTGCCTGTGCCTGCGCCCAAACGCTTGCGTGAACGTGCTGTTTTTTTTGGGCTTTTAACGTTGCTTGTCGTGGGACTTATGGCCGCAGCCGCCGCCACTGGATGGCAAGAAACGCTGCATCAAATTGCCAAACTATCCGCGTGGCAAATCCTTGTGCTTTTGGGGCTATCTTTGCTCAACTACGGTTTGCGCGGCTTGCGCTGGCATCTATTTGCCTCACATCTTGGATTGCAATTGTCCTTGCTCACAAATATGCGCCACTTCTTAGGGGGTTTTGCGATGACCGTAACCCCCGGTCGTGTGGGTGAATTGGTACGCATGCGCTGGATCCGCCGCGAAACAGGGTGGCCGGTGGACCGCACTGCGCCTTTGGTTCTGGTAGACCGCGCTTCTGATTTGGCGGCTATGGCGATAGTGATGGGGGCCGCGATGCTTTTATCTGGCACGCATATTTCAGGTGGTGTGCCCGTTATCATCTTGGCGCTGATTGCCGCATTTATCGTCACGCGCCCTCGGTTATTGGCGTGGGTGGCACAAAAGGGCCACGCCATCACAGGCAGATTGCCACGCATATTCGCCCGCGTGCGCCGTGCAGCCAGATCGCTTGAACCCTTTGCTGCGGGTGGCACTTTGTTCCAAGGCTCCGTTTTGGCTTTGTTTGGCTGGCTCGCCGAAGGCACCGCCTTTTACCTTTTGTTGCATTGGATGGGCGCAGATGTGTCTGCCACGACGGCCATTGCCATTTTTATTTTTTCGACTTTGGCGGGCGGACTCACTGGTGCACCGGGGGGCGTTGGTGGCGCTGAGGCTGCCATGATTGCCTTGCTTGCGTTGCAAAACGTGCCGCTTGCGCTGTCCCTGCCCGCCACTGCCATCATCCGTTTGACCACATTATGGTTTGCCATTGTGATCGGTCTGATTATTTTCCCAATCGCTGAACGCGTATCAAAGAGAGTCCAAAATGAGCTGGAAAACCCTTGAAACCACGGGCTGGGGCCGTGCGCATACGGCAACTGGCGACGTGGCCCGTCCCGAGCGCGCCACCCAGTTGAAACGCTTGTTGGCTGCGGCAATGATGCCTGCGTTCGGGATGCGCCGCTCTTATGGTGACGCCCCTTTGAACTCTGCTGGCCCGTCTTTGGATATGACCCGTCTGGACCGTGTTTTGTCTTTCGACAGCACCACCGGCGTTGTCCATGTAGAAGCGGGATTGCCGATTGGCGATCTGGGCCGGATGTTCGCCGCCAAAGGTTGGATTCCCCCTGTCATGCCAGGCACCGGATTTGCCACCATCGGCGGTTGCATTGCCAATGATGTGCACGGAAAAAACCACCATGTGGTTGGCTCTTTCGGGCAGCATGTTATCGAAATCACGCTGATCCAAGGCGATAAAAGCCGTAAAATCACCCTGAAATCTGCTCCTAATTTGTTCAAAGCCACAGTGGGTGGACTTGGGCAAACAGGCGTTATTGCGTCAGCCAAGCTGCAACTTGCGCCCTGCAAAGGCGATCTCATGGTGCTAACCGAGCGTCGTATCGATGGGCTAGACGATTTTTTCGACGCCTTTGATGACAGTAGGTCCGACTACACCGTGGGCTGGATCGATGCGACAGCCAAAGGTGCCAACCTTGGGCGCGGCGTGTTGGAAGAAAGTGAAATCACCTCGGGCATCAATCCGGGCAGCGGCAAACCGAAATCGGTGCCATTCAATGCGCCAGCTTGGGCGCTGTCCGCCCCTGTGGTGCGCATATTCAACGAGCTGTATTTTCGCCGCGTGCCTGCATCAGGACGCACCAGCGTGAAACCGATCACCGATCCGTTTTTCCCGCTGGATACGATCCACAATTGGAACCGCTTGTACGGCAAAGCAGGGTTTAACCAGTTTCAATGCGTTGTGCCGCTGGACGCCACAAAATGTCTGCGCATCATGTTAGAACGTATTTCGGCATCTGGACTTGCATCGCCTTTGGCTGTGTTGAAAAAAATGGGCCCGGGGCGCGGCGGCTATATGTCATTTCCAATGGAAGGTTACACATTGGCGGTAGATTTCCCCAATCGCAGCGGCGCGGCATACTTGATCCGCGACTTGACCGATTTGGCCAAAGACGCGGGCGGACGAATTTATTTCGCCAAAGACGGTGTGGCACAGGCCAAACAAGTTGAAGGCATGTACCCAGACCAAACAGCATGGCAAAAAGCAGTGGCAAAAGCCGACCCAGACGGAGCGCTGGAAACAGATTTGGTCCGGCGCTTGGAATTGCGCAGCCCGCCACACACAGTGACGCCCGCGACAGGAGGCAATGTATGAACCAGCTTCAAAACCAGAGTTCACAACTTGAAACATGGATCATTTTGGGCGCAACATCGTCAATGGCGCGCGCTTTAGCCCGACAATTGTCGATGCGTGGCGCAAGCTTGTTGTTGTGCGGACGTGATTTTGATGACCTGCGCAGCACGGCGGCCGATTGCATGGCCCGCGGTGCGCATGATGCACAGGCCTGCGCCTTTGATGCGCGTGATACCAATAGCTTTGCCGCGATTATTGACCGAGCTTTGACACAAGAAGGCATGATCAACTGCGCCGTTTTTGTTGGCTCTATGCCGTCGCAAGATGCCATAGATGCGGACCCGAATTTGATCCACGGCACCATCCAAGACAATTACACTGGACCTGCCACATTTTTACAAATGCTCGCGCCCGAACTTGAGGCGCGCGGCGGCGGCACCATTGTTGGTGTGGGATCGGTAGCGGGTGACCGTGGGCGCATCGGCAATTATGTATATGGCTCCGCCAAGGCGGGTTTTGCGACATATCTGTCAGGTCTGCGCAATCGTTTGACCCGTGCGGGAGGGCATGTGGTCACGGTGAAACCCGGCTTTGTGGACACCGCTATGACATGGGATGTCGAAGGCATGTTTTTAGTCGCAGCCCCTGAAAAGGTCGCATCAGACATATTGAACGCCGTGAAAAAGCAAAAGAACGTGATCTACACCCCCTTCTTTTGGCGCTACATTATGCTGATCATCCGCAATATTCCTGAATTTATCTTTAAAAAGATGTCGATTTAACCTCGCATCTGACATGCACGACCACAAAGCACACACGTTATGTCCGCTGTAGTACGTTTAATTGAGTGTCAACTATTTGGCCGAACGCAGGGCCTGTGTCGCAAACACGCAGCCATCTGAATACAAATCAGGCGGCGTGACACATAGGCCCCGCGCCACTTGCCAAGCCGCCAGAACTTTCGGCACATATGTGCGGGTTTCGGAATAAGGCGGCACGCCTTTGTTGTCTTTCACCGCGTTTTCGCCAGCGTTGTAACCAGCTAACGCCAAAATCACGTCGCCTTTGAATTCTTTGAGCAACCAATCCAGATACGTGATCCCGCCGCGAATGTTTTGTGCGGGGTCAGAGGCATCGCTCACCCCAAACCGTGCGGCTGTCGCGGGGATCAACTGCATCAAACCTTGTGCCCCTGCCCCGCTCAGCGCGTCAGTCTTGCCAGCAGATTCCACGGAAATGACCGCCAACGCCAATGCGGGGCTGACATCCGTGCCGATGGAATACATCAAAAGATCGCGCCCATAGGCATTGGCCAAATCCGTCACCATTTGAAACGTGGGTTTGGACAATGTGGCAGCGCTTGCATGGCTCAGCCCCGCCAAAGCAGCAGAAAAGCGTTCAGGGCCAGCGCCAAACAAATCATGCGGCACCGCGTTCCAATACCAATCTTGTAAATCCGCTGACGCAGTGGTGCCAAGCGCCTGAGGTGCCCCCGGCGCTGCGGGGCTTTGCGGGCTACTTGGGGCACGTGGAGCGCTCGGGCGAATTTGCACATCTATCTTGGGCGGCGCCCCTGTTTTTGGGGGCGTCAAACGACGCGAGCGCACTTTGGGCCAAGGCTTGGGGGTGTTTGTGCTGGATTTGCCAACCGTCGATCCTGTTGGGCTGCCTGTTGAAAGACCCGTAGAAAGGTCCGTTGAGTTACTCACAGACAATCCTTGCGCCATGGCGCGCTCCGGCGCGGTGCTGTTGGCAATGCACAAAACAGTCACACAAAGAGACGTGTTCACAAATTGGCGCACGCATCGCACGAAAGTTTTCCCATAACCATTCATTCAGATGTTCGACCTATAACTGGAATCATCTTTAATATTCGTTCCTGTTTCGCAAAAATACGGGCGTTCGACCAGTGTTTCGCTTGGAATTAGCATCGAATCTGTGCCTCGTGTCACATGGTTTACGGTACCAAGCAAATTAATGAAAAAAGGTTAATTTTAAATATCCTTTGATATCAATGTATTAAAGATTTTAATCGTTCAAATTTTATGAGTGCCAAAATTGTACTATTCTTGCCCAATTCTTGCCCCACTTCTAAGGCCATATAGCCACATCGAAAGCGTCAAGGCACACAACGCGGTACGGGAAACACCGCTAGCTGAACACGCTAAAACGTGGACAATAAATATACCCTGGAGGGTCACACTATGAAATTCTTTAAACTTTACAAAAACTTCAACGAAGACGAAGCTGGCGCAGTGACTGTTGACTGGGTTGTTTTGACCGCAGCAATCGTTGGCCTCGCAGTTGCAGTTCTCGCAACAGTATCAACTGGTACAAAAAACTTGGGAAATCAAATCTCAACAGCTTTGGACGGCCAACTTGACGACTAATCATTAGCCTTGTGTGGTCACAAAGCTTTTAAGAAATATAAAAAACCGCGTCATCTTGGCGCGGTTCTTTATTTGTGTATCTCTAGCTAATGGATGAAACACTCAATTGGCGTGAAAATATGTCATTGTATCACGGTGCGTTTTGCCGCAGGTGTCTATACAATCCCTGATTGTGCCGCCACAACACCACCAAAACGCCACATTTTTCTATCATTTTGTAACAACTGATAGGATGCCCGCGGTAAGACTCGAGTTAAAAGGACGTAAAAATGCGTATAATTTTTGGACTGGTACTTTTGGTCGGAATGGCACTCGCGGGCTTTGCTGTACAAATGACACGCGGATACCTTTCGACATACCAATCAGAATTAAATCATGAAAAATCATTGCGCCAAGATGTCATCAAAACAGAAGACATTTACGTCATGACCCAAAGAGTTTCGTATGGCGATGCGATTGAACCTGACTTTGTCAAACTCACACAGTGGCCCGTAAACAGCATGCCAAAAGGTGTATATCGCACCGAAGAAGAGCTGTTCCCTGACGGTCTAGACCAACCGCGCATCGCGTTACGCACGATAGAAGCGATGGAACCATTGCTCGCGGTCAAAGTCACCGAGCCGGGCGAAGACGCTGGCGTGTCATCACGCCTTGGCAAGGGCATGCGGGCCTTTGCAATTCGCGTTGATGTTTCAACGGGCGTCTCTGGGTTCTTGCGCCCAGGGGACAAAGTCGATGTGTACTGGACGGGCAGCTTGCCGGGTCGGTCTTCGGGCGAAGTGACCAAATTGATCGAAAAGTCTGTGCCTTTGGTCGCTGTCGATCAAATATCCGATGGCGAACGCGCCTCTCCAACGATTGCGCGCACTGTCACCGTAGAAATTTCACCAACGCAGGTGGCCTCTTTGGCGCAAGCGCAATCTTCTGGTCGTTTGTCATTGTCTCTTGTTGGGCGCAATGATGACGCGGTGATTGGCGGCGTCGAAATCGATCAACAGACCTTGCTTGGGATTGCTGACGTCGAACAAGTGATCGCGCCCGCCGCGAGACGCATATGTACAGTGCGCACCCGCAAAGGGGCTGAACTTGTCGAAACACCAATCCCCTGCAGCGACTGAGGGCCAAAAACGACACTCCCCCGGCGTAAAGCCACGATCACACAAAGTTTTAAAGGCGCCTCACAATCAAAGTGGCGCCTTTTGTTATGCCAATCTTATAGTCAAGACACACAACCTAGACGTGAAAAGGTATGAATTTGTGACTTGTCCACATCATCCAGAGCTGCCAACCGATTGATTCTTGCAAAAAAACTGGTTCTGACGCATGGTAGCGCCAAGAGGGTCGCTAGAACCCACATGTCGAGGCGTGATCATCAAAGGCAGGTCACATGAAAATGTTGAATATTATTAAAGCAGCTCTGCTTGGCTGCGCTGTTGTAAATATGGTGCCGAACGCGGCATTTGCGGACAAACTGCGCGTTATGACCGGATCGCCATCAGGCGCGTTGAATGTCCCAATGAACCGCGCGGTCGTTGTTGAAAGTGATGAGCCCTTTGCGGAAATTTCGGTGGCTAACGCCGAAATCGCAGATATCTCTACGCTGTCAGATCGGTCTATCTACGTGCTCGGGCGCTCCCCTGGTCTCACGACCATGACGCTTTTGGCCCCGAACGGATCTTTGATCACCAACGTTCAAATCCAAGTCACGCCAGATATTTCCGAATTCAAAGAACGCTTGCGTCAAATCATGCCCAACGAACCCATTGAGGTGCGTACAGCAAACGACGGCATCGTTCTATCTGGGGTTATTTCTTCGATCACCAACATGGAACGCGCTGTTGAACTGGCCAATCGCTATGCGCCTGACCGCGTGTCCAATCTAATGAACATCGGCGGTACCCAGCAGGTGATGCTAAAAGTGCGCTTTGCAGAAATGTCGCGCGCTGTGTCGAAAAACCTGTCGTCGTCACTGAATATCTCAAGTACGAATTTTGGATCGTCAACTGGCACGTATTTGAGTTCAGACAACAGCGCAGCGGCAATGGCAACCAATGGCGGAGTCACCACTAAGTCAGGCACAAACGGGGCATTCCGATTTGGCGGCTCTTTGGGCGGCACAGAAATCTCAGTCCTGCTTGAAGCCTTGGAAAGCAAAGGCATCGTGCGCACCCTCGCCGAGCCAAACCTGACAGCTTTGTCAGGTCAACAAGCGAAATTCCTTGCGGGCGGTGAATATCCCATTCCTGTGGCCAGCGACACAGGCATCACGATTGAATACAAACCATTTGGCGTTGAATTGGAATTTATTCCACGCGTTGTGAATGGCGACCAAATCAATCTGGAACTGAAAGCCGCTGTATCAGGCGTCGATTCAACCATCAGTTACAATCTTGACGGATTTTCCGTAAACTCCTTTAAGCGTCGTGAAACATCGACAACCGTCGAAATGCGGGATGGCGAAAGCTTTGCGATCGCCGGCCTTTTGCAAGATGATTTCGAAGACCTCGCAGGCCAAGTGCCTTGGCTTGGCGACATTCCTGTTTTGGGTGCCTTGTTCCGCTCTGCCGATTACTCTCGCAAGCAGTCAGAACTGGTCATCATTGTCACCCCGCATCTGGTCACACCAACGAGTGGTCAGGCCTTGGCTTTGCCAACGGATCGCGTGAAAATCCCAACAGAATCTGAATTGTTCCTCTTTGGCAAAACTTATGGTGGCAACGATCGCCCCAAAAGCGGTGCCGCTGCAGAAGTTGCCAAACAAGACTTTTCCGGTTCTTACGGCTACGTGATGGAGTAAAATCATGCGCGCACATATCAAACTCACATTAGCTGTAACCAGTCTTATCGCGATCACCGCCTGTTCAGATTCAAAAGTCTTTTCGTCTTGGACCCAAGAAGCTGGCGGATACATGGATAATGGCACGTTTGGCAACGCGACACTGCACAACACTTTGGTTCAAAATGGTGAAATGTCTTACGCCATCAACCTCAACGAACGATTCGCAGCCGAAGTCGACACCACAGTGAACTTTGAATTCAACTCCGCCATTCTTGACGGACCAGCCCGCGCCACGATCAAAAAACAAGCCGCCTATATGGCGCAATTCCCCGAAGTGCGCTTTCGCGTCTTTGGCCACACCGACCTTGTGGGATCAGAAGGCTATAACAAATCACTCGGCCTGCGCCGCGCTCGTGTTGTCGTAAACGAAATTGTCCGCAACGGTATTTCAAAATCCCGCGTCGAAGCGGTGATTTCAGAAGGCGAAACACAGCCTTTGGTCGCCACACAAGCCCCAGAACGCCGCAATCGTCGCACCGTGACCGAAGTTTCTGGCTTTGTCCAAAGCAACCCGTTGATCATGGATGGCAATTATGCCGACATCATTCACCGCGAATATGTAGCCAGCGCGACCGCGCCTTCAGAGCTTATTAACTTTGGCGCTTCAGAGATTTCAGAGTAGTCACCGTTCTTAAATAGCGAATTGTTATGCTATTTTGGCCCTATTGTTGCCCATATTGCCCGTCACCTTATACCTAATAGGAGCAATTCGTCCGACAGTGAGTCGGGTGACATGCGCCATAGGTCACAGGGCGGGCATTGTGTTAACAGTATTCCCTCTAAATCTTTGGCGCTCCAAGGTAAAAAGGACGCAGCAATGACGAGTGAAACTGCATTGCATACTGAACAAGATCAATTAATCGCGTGTACAATCTCGCGAGATGTTCAGAATTTCGATCTTTTGATCGAAGATATGGAGACCGAACTGGGTGAATCCTGGGGCGATCTTAGCTTTGAAGATGCACGACAATTTTTCCGCCAACCCGAATCTGGGATGCTGAAATTTGTCGCTGTGGCGATTGATCATCAAGATGAAAGCATGCTTGCCGTCATCGCAGACTTGATCAAATCCGCCAAAGCGCAAGATGTTAAGGTCATTCTCATTGCAGATGAAGTCAGCCCAATGGCGCTACATCAATTACTGCAACTTGGGGCCGAAGATTTCATTCCCTACCCTTTGCCTGAAAATGCATTGCAAGATGCCATCGCACGTTTGGATGCGCCACAAAAGGTCGTGGCCTCAGATTTCGTCGACACCGGAACCCCGTCGACACGCGCAGCAAATGGGATTGTCTTACCTGTTTTTGGCATGTCAGGCGGTGCAGGCGCGACCACGCTGGCGGTCAACTTGGCTTGGGAATTGGCAAATGTCGAAAAGTCAGGGCAGCAACCACGTGTTTTGCTGATGGATTTGAACCTACAATTTGGGTCAGTGTCCACCTATTTGGATTTGCCGCGCCGCGAAGCTGTTTACGAACTTTTGTCCGCGACAGAGCATATGGATGATGAAGCGTTCAAACAGGCTTTGACCAATTTCAACGACAAAATGTCGGTCCTCACCGCCCCGGCCGATCTGTTGCCACTCGATTTCATCGAGAACCAAGATTTAGAACGTCTCATGGAAATGGCTCGCCATCACTTTGATTATATTGTCATTGATATGCCCTCCACGCTGGTCAACTGGTCCGAAATCATCTTGAGCCAAGCCGATATCATGTTCTCACCATTTGAGCTTGATATGCGGTCCGCACAGAACATTTTACGTCTTAAATCAGCTTTGAAAGCCGAAGAGCTGCCCTTTGAAAAGTTCCGATTTTTGCTCAATCGTGCCCCAAAAGGCATGGACCTGTCTGCAAAATCCCGGATCAAGCGCATGTCGGAAAGCTTAGATATCGCGGTCGAAGTTCAGCTGCCTGATGGTGGCAAAGCCGTCCTACAATCAAATGATCAAGGCCTGCCTTTGGCGATAGAGGCCCCGAAAAATCTATTGCGTAAAGAAATTCAAAAGCTCGCGGCATCCTTACATGCACGTCAAAGCGAAGATCTGCGCGCAGCGGCACAATAGGCCCGATAAACGGGTGAGGTTAGGGTAACACAATGTTTTCGAGATACAAAAAAACTGATGGAACACAAGAGCGGCCTATCGCAAAGCCGCAACAAACCAGTGCGCCTGCCCCACAAGCCACACCTGCGCCGACCCAAACGCCCACAGCGCCGCAAGCCAAAGTGCACCGCCGCGACATTCCGCGCGCGGCTCAAGCGATGCCCGAAGAAAAAGACCGCAAGCGCAAAGAACGCATCTCGGACATCAAAGTATCGATGCACCAACGCCTGCTTGAAGATCTCAATCTTGCCGCTCTCGACAGCGCGCCAGAAAAAGAGCTGAAACAAGAGATTTCAGACATCACCACCGAATTTTTGGCCGAACAAGGCATGGTGTTGAATCGCGATGAACGCATGATTTTGAACCAAGATTTGTTCGACGAAGTCAAAGGTCTGGGCCCCCTCGAAACCCTGCTCAAAGATGACACTGTGAACGATATTCTCGTGAACGGGCCGAACCAAATCTTTGTTGAGCGTGACGGTAAATTGCAACTGTCCGACGTCGTGTTCAAAAACGAAAAACACCTGCTCAGGATCATTGATAAAATCGTGTCCGCTGTGGGCCGTCGTGTTGATGAATCAAACCCTTACGTGGATGCGCGCCTCGCTGATGGATCGCGGTTTAACGCCATGGTGTCCCCCATCGCGGTGGATGGATCGCTCGTTTCCATTCGTAAGTTCAAAAAAGAAAAGCTTGCGATTGATGATTTGATTAAATTTGGTGCCTTTTCCGAAGAAATGGCCGCCTATTTACAAGCTGCCGTGTCCACACGTCTCAACGTGATCGTGTCCGGCGGGACGGGCTCGGGTAAAACCACAACGCTCAATGCGCTGTCCGGGTTCATTGCCGACGACGAACGCATTCTCACGATCGAAGACACCGCCGAATTGCAATTGCAACAAACCCACGTGGGCCGGATGGAAAGCCGTCCTGCCAACGTCGAGGGCAAAGGTGCAGTCACCCAACGCGATTGTTTGCGCAACGCTTTGCGGATGCGCCCTGACCGGATCATCGTTGGGGAAACCCGCGGCGAAGAAGTGATCGACATGCTGCAAGCCATGAACACGGGTCACGATGGGTCGATGACCACAATCCACGCCAACTCGGCGCGCGATGGTGTGTCGCGGCTTGAAAACATGATCGCCATGGCTGGCATTGAAATGCCGCTCAAGGCAGTTCGATCACAAATCTCATCCGCTGTGAATTTGATCGTACAGGCGTCGCGCTTGCAAGACGGGTCACGCCGCATGGTGTCGATCACGGAAATCACCGGCATGGAAGGCGATGTCATTTCGATGCAAGAAGTGTTCCGCTTTCAGCGCACAGGCCTGACTCCAGATAATAAAATCTTGGGTCACTACACTGCTACAGGTGTGCGCAGCCACTTTTCAGAACGGTTCAAAATGTGGGGCTATGACTTGCCGCCCTCTTTGTTTGAACCCACGAAACCACAGTAGAGTACGAGAACAGCAATGGTTATTTCAGCAGAACCCATCATCTATGGCATCGTTTTCATCGCCGTGCTTTTGCTTGTCGAAGGTATTTATCTTACGGTATTCGGCAAATCCATCTCGCTGAACAGCAAGGTGAACCGCCGCTTTGAGATGCTCGAAAAGGGCGGCAATCGCGAAGAGGTGCTCAACCAACTGCGCAAGGAAATGGGCCAGCATCTTAAATCTCGCCAAATTCCGCTCTATTCAATTCTCGCTGAAAAAGCTCAGAAAGCGAATATCGCCTTCACGCCCGTGCAATTGATCATGATCATGGGGCTTTTAGCGATGCTTTCCTTTATAGGTCTGACAATTGGCACATCCACATCCGTGCCTGTCCGTATTGGCGTGTCTTTGGGCATGGGTATCGCTGCTGTGTTTATCTGGATTTCGAACAAAGCCAAAAAACGGCTTGCTTTGATCGAAGAACAATTGCCAGAAGCCGTTGAATTAATGGTCAGATCTTTGCGTGTGGGACACCCGTTTTCCAGTGCTTTGACCATCGTGGCCAGAGAAGTCCCTGATCCTCTGGGCACCGAAATGGGTGTGATCGCCGACGAAGCTGCTTACGGGCGTGACGTCGGCGAGGCACTCAAAGACATGGCAGAACGGCTTGATATGCAAGACATGCGCTTTTTGGCCGTGGCTGTGTCGATCCAACAGCAATCCGGCGGTAACTTGGCCGAGGTGCTGGACGGCTTGTCCAAGGTGATCCGTTCACGGTTCAAACTGTTTCGCCGCGTCAAAGCGATCACAGCCGAGGCAAAATGGTCCGGCATGTTCCTATCCCTATTTCCCTTGGGGTGTCTTCTCATGATCGCGGTGACCAAACCAGATTACTACGACAGCGTTAAAGAAAGCTCAGTGTTTATTCCTGCCTGCCTTGTGGTTGCTGGTTTTTTGGTCGCCAATATTTTCATCATGCGCTCCCTCGTGGACATCAAAGTCTAACAGAGGAAAGGACACATCATGCTCGATTTTTTCACAGCTATCTTTGGCGAACAGCTTGGTCCTTTTGGTCCGCTTATCTTGATGGGCGTGCTGGGGGTGGTGTTGATTTTATTCGCCGCGCCAGCCTTGCTCAAAAAAAGGGATGATCCACTGGATCGCCTGCGCGCTCAGGTGCGTGGCGAAGCCAAAGCAAACGTCAGTAAAGAGACCAAAACTGCCAATTTGCGCCAAGGCAACAAGACCGACAAACTTGAAAAATACGCAGGATTTCTTGAGCCACAAGACGAAGAAGAATACTCTGCCGTTCATTTGAAATTGATCCAAGCGGGCTATCGATCCAAAAATGCTGTGCGCATGTATCACTTTGCGCAATTCGCCTTGGGCCTTGGGCTTTTGGCATTTGGTGTTTTGCTGGCCGTGCTCAAAAGCGGCAATGCTGACGTCACCACTCAGTCGATGATACTCACCGTTTTGCTGCCCGCTGGCATCGGGTATATGGCGCCAAAATACTGGATCACCCGCCGCGTTGAGACACGCAGAGAAGAGATCACCAACGGCTTCCCCGATGCGCTTGATCTGATGCTGGTCTGTGTCGAAGCAGGGCAATCTTTGGATCAATCGATCATTCGCGTGGCCCGTGAAATTCGGTCGGGATTTCCCGCTTTGGCCGATGAATTTGATATCGTCAGCTTCGAAGTCAAAGCCGGTAAAGACAAAATCAACGTGTTGCGCGATATGGCAGAGCGCGCGGGCGTGCCGGATGTCACGTCTTTTGTGACCGTGCTTATTCAGTCGCAGGCCTTTGGGACATCCATCGCCGATGCTTTGCGGATTTACGCCTCTGAGATGCGTGACAAACGGGTGATGCGTGCGGAAGAAAAGGCCAACACTTTGCCAACAAAAATGACTTTGGCCACGATGATGTTGACCGTTCCACCGCTTTTGATCATTTTGATCGGCCCGTCTATATACGACATTTCCGTCTTGCTCTCGACGTCGACCTTCTGAGCCTTTACAGATTGTGTAGCGCGCACCGCGTGCCCACACGAAAAGGCAAGCGACGATGCACCTGACGACACACCCGACAACATCCCCCATGGCACGCGATCTCTCATTTCATTCTCCAAAACCCGCCCCTTTGTCCGCCCTCTTGCCCGCCCGTGCGATCCTAATAGCGGGGCTGGCTTTGGCTATTTTGGCGGGGTGCGGCGACCAGAACCGATTATCACCTTTGAAAAAGGGCGGGGTCTATGCCCCCACAGGTGTGAAATTTAACGGCCAGTCCGTAGATGGTTTGACAGTCGGGCACAGGCTTATGGCGTCGGGCGAATATGAATTGGCACTGCGGGCCTATTTGCGCGCGGCCGGCACCCGTGGGCTGGATGTCGATGTGATGTCAGCTATTGGCTCTGCCAATCTCAAACTCGGGCGCTTGGGGCAGGCCGAAAAAATCTTGCGCCGTGCAGTCAAACTTGACGAAACCTTTGTTCCTGCGTGGAACAATTTGGGCGTCGTCTTGATGGAACAACGCAATTACGGCGAAGCAGAGCGCGTGTTCCGTATGGCCTTTGCGCTGGATAGTGGCCAATCTGCCGAAATTCGTGACAATTTACGCTTGGCGCTCGCAAAACTGAAAAATCCTGATACAATTCTTCAAAATGAGAGTGATTTTACCTTGGTGCGTCGAGGAACAGGCGACTACCTGATCTTAGCGCGCTGATCGAACCTCGGGATCAACCCGGTGGCGATTGCCCCCCCAATGCGGTTTGCGCAAAGGGATGACAATCGGATACAAAAAGGCCGATATCAGGTAAAACGAGCATAAAAGGGTGGCAGGCACCATGCGCAAAGTGATTATGATTTCGCTGACCCTTACGGGTGCGGTGTTTTTGGCTGGATGTGATAAATCCGCCTTTGGTGACGTCAAACGGTCCCAAACCTCTGTCAACGTCATTGATGAGAGCAATCTCAACGACGTGATGTTGTCAGCCGCGGACCCCAATGAATCCGTATCCTACTTCACGCGCGCGCTTTCAACGAATCCAGATCGCATCGAATTCAAACGCGGCCTTGCCAAATCTTTGGTGCGGGCAGGCAACATTTCTACCGCAGTATCGGCGTGGAAAGATGTTGTCAGCCACCCTGATGCGACCAGCACAGACCACGTTGATTTGGCGGATGCTTTGATCCGCTCAGGTGACTGGAAGGGCGCAGAAGCGCAGCTCAACCAAGTGCCCCCCACCCATGAAACCTACAAACGCTACCGCTTAGAAGCGATGATCGCAGACAGCAATCAAAACTGGCAAAAAGCCGATAGCTTTTACGAGACAGCCGTGGGGCTAACGACAAAACCGTCGTCAGTGCTCAACAACTGGGGTTATTCCAAAATGACCCGCGGTGAATTTACAGCTGCGGAACGCCTGTTCGCAGAAGCGATCACCTATGACCCCAAACTGTTCACCGCCAAAAATAATCTGGTTTTGTCACGCGGTGCACAGGGCAAATACGATTTGCCAGTGGTGACCATGACGCAAACTGAGCGCGCACAATTGTTGTACACGATGGGACTGTCTGCTGTGAAATCCGGCGATGTGACCATCGGTAAAGGTCTGATCAAAGAAGCCATCGACACGCACCCGCAGCATTTCGAAACAGCCGTTCGGTCTTTGCGCGCGCTTGAAGACAACGTCACCAACTGATGTTGGCGCTCGATCAAACTGCGGCGATGTGGATTTTTCTGCTCACCTCACCTCTGTGCCTTTTGGCCGCTTTCAATGACTTATCACGTATGAAATTGCCCAACGCCATCGTGCTTGGGGTGGTCGCGCTTTACGTCGTAATAGGCCCATTTGTGTTTGAGCTACCAACCTACCTTTGGGGCTTTACTCACGGCGTGTGCATGTACCTGTTCGGCATCTTTGCCTATGCGTTTATGGGCGTAGGCGCAGGCGATGGTAAATTTGCCGCCGCGATGGCGATGTTTATTCCTACAGCAGATGCGCGTTTTGTTGTGCCCTTGTTTTGTGCCTATTTGCTGGGGGCTTTTGTCACCCACCGTGCCTTTCGCGCCCTGCCCTTTGTGCGCCGTGCCACACAAGGCTGGGTGTCTTGGGATCATAAAAAATTCCCCATGGGCTTGGCCTTGGCAGGCACCTTTGTAACCTATTTTGGCTTTGCAGCCTTTCAACTTTGAAAAGCGTTTAAATCAGATCATTTCTTGATCTTATAGACCCACATCACCTCATCTCGGATGACCGGTTCCAGTGGCACACCCGTCGCCTCAATAGCAGCCAATGCTGCCGCTTGCGTTTTCGGGTTAAGCGGACATAACGGGATCACAATTGCATCGGCATTTTCCAGACCCGGCGTGCCAGAATAATACCAAGGTGCGCCGCCTTGAAGCGGTGTAAAGCCGCCTGCCATCCAAGTCATCGAAAACATATCAGTCACGAAAAACTGGGCCTCTGGTCCAAAGCCAAACGGCGCTTCCTTAAGTCGGTCCGCCATATAAGCTTGCATCACCGCATCGCCCGCATCAATCTGGCAGCGTGGCAGTTTTTGACCAAAAAATATCACGGGATCGTACAAAGCTTTGCCGTAATCCGCCAGCGCAGGCAGTCGATCCACAACAGGCGTGAGTTCGCGCAAGACCAACACGCGATCAGAGTACACCCAGACATCGCGGACCAAAGGTGTGTTGTCCAATTGCAATTGATACCCCGTCACATCTTCGCTGAAATGGCGCAAAGGGCTTGTGATCATATTCTGAAACGATGGGGCCCCTAGCGCAAAACACACAAGCGCCAAAGCCGTAGTGGCATTGCGGGCTTGCGCATTGAACATCACTCGCACACCACTTTGTGGCCGGTGCGCCATCAGATAAAGACACAAAAATAAAAGCCATTTTGGATCATTGCCATAGTTTTGATATGTCACATACACAAAGCTAGGCACCAACAGCATAAGCACCAAACCGGCCCGTCCCTGCCCGCTTTGGCGCAAGACGACAATGCTCAAAAGCAACGTCGCAGTGGCAGTGAAAAAGCGTGGCCCATTGAGCATTTCAATCAAATCTACACCAGGGGCCGCGCGGGTCGGCGAATGCACGACGGACAACAGATCACGCACGTAACCCACATAAAGATCCACACCAAATATCGCTAAAACCGCCAGCGCCACGATGCCCCCAGACAGCAATGTATAGGCCAAGGTCCGCCACGCGCCACGCATCATCAGCACAACACAAATTACAGGCGCAAAGGCGATGAAAAACGTCGATTTGAGCAACGCCAAAACGGCCACCATCACGCCGATGAAAACCCCATCAAGACGCGGGCGTTCCATCCCTTTATGCGCGGGCATCGCGGCCAGAAACGTCGCGGAAAAGGCAAATGCCCAAGCCCATCGATTATAATACATCGATGCTGATTGCGATGCGACATCAGCACCGTAAACCAGTGCCAGAACCATGGACATACTCACCAACCCAAACAGCCAAGCAGACACACCGCTCAACCGTGACAGGCCAACACGTATCACAATTGGTAGCAAAAATACGGCAACCAAAATCTGCGCACTCGCAAAAGCCATGCCTACGCCAAATCCCAATTTGGTGAACATAACGATCGGATAAAATGCGGCGATACCCAACGGGGTGGATATATCAATATGAGGCACCTGCCCCATATTGATGCGCAAAACAATGTCGATCAAATGGGCCACATCAACCTCATACCGATCAACGTACAGCGCACCTTTGGCCAACACGATACCGCCCAAAACGACAATCACGCCAATCAAAAAAAGCGCGTACTGTTTGCTGGATATTTTGCTCATGGATGCCCCGTTTATTTTTTCCAAAGAATACGGCCAAATTAGATGCTTTGCAAAGAAATGCGTGTACATTCTTGGTCTAAGGCGCGCAAATAGATAGGATATCTGCATGATATGCCTGACATCTGCCAAGGCCTGCGCACACCAATAGGGACGAAAAAATGACCATAGATGCAACCCAAAACGTGATCGCGCCCTCTGTGCCTCGCACCCTTGAAGACACTGGTCTGGACAGTGTGATGATGCGTGATATTTTGCTCAAAACCATGTTTCGCACCAACCAAGAACGGGTGTCTCAGTTGGCGCAAACCCTGTGCCTGTCGGTCTCTGTCACCCAAGAGATCGTGGATATGATCCGCGAACAATCTTTGGTCGAAGCCACAGGCACGATGCATGCAAATTCAGGAACCGAAATGGGGTATCGCCTGTCTGAGGCGGGGAAAGCGCGCGCGCTAGATGCCCTGTCGCAGTCCGAATATTACGGCCCGATGCCCGTCCCGCTTGCCGTCTACGCAGAGCAGGTCAAACGCCAATCCGTGCGCAACATGCGTATCACGCGTCAGGCTCTGGTCGATGCCATGGGACACCTCATTTTGCCACCCAACTTATTGGACCAGCTTGGACCTGCCGTGGGCGCAGGGCGTTCCATTTTAATGTATGGCCCTCCCGGAAACGGGAAATCGTCGATCGCACACGGCATTCGCGATGCCTTGGGTGATCTCATTTATGTGCCACGCGCCATTGAATACAACGGTCAGGTGATCACCGTTTACGACCCCATCATGCATGTGATCCGTGAAGACGCCGAAGACAGCGCCACATCTTTGCGCCGCACCGCCAACCCGTTTGATCGCCGTTATGTGCGCTGTGACCGCCCCTCTGTGATCACCGGTGGCGAGCTGACCTTGGACATGTTGGATCTCGTCTACAACCCCACAGCCCGCACCTATCAAGCGCCTTTGCAATTGAAATCCAATGGCGGAATTTTCATTGTCGATGACCTTGGCCGACAAGAAGACCCACCGCAAAAACTGATCAACCGCTGGATTGTACCGCTTGAAGAGCACAAAGACATCTTGGCGCTGCAATCAGGTGAAAAATTCGAAGTGCCCTTCGACACTTTGGTGGTTTTTTCAACCAACTTTCACCCAAATGAAATTTTCGACACGGCCGCCTTGCGCCGCATTTTCTACAAAATTAAAATCGATGGCCCCGACCAAGAAGGCTTTCTCAAAATCTTCGCCATGATGGCCCGCAAGAAAAATATGCCGCTGGATGAAGCGTCATTGATGCATCTGCTCAAGCAAAAATATCCAACGATTAATAATGCTTACGCCAACTATCAGCCTATATTCTTGATCGACCAAATGATCGCCATCTGCAATTTTGAAGGCCAACCCTATCACATGTCTCCCGATCTTATTGATCGCGCTTGGGGCAATATGTTTGTGACACTCACCGAATTCGATCACTAGCGTAACGCCCACAAGCGGCATCGCATTTTAGGGCTGTTCACATCTGTGCCCACAGGCCATTCTTGCCCGAAAGGGAGGACATAACATGACAAAAATAGGCTTGGCTGGCGTGGGTCGAATGGGCAGCGGGATGCTGACAAATATGCGCAAGGGCGGGATTGACGCCGTCGGATTTGACATCCGCCCCGCAAGTACTTTTCCAAATCTTCCAGTCAGCAATGACGCGGATAATTTTGCACAAGGGCTCACCACGCTGATCACAGTGGTGCGCGACACAGCGCAAACAGATGAGGTTCTATTCGGCGCGCAAGGGTTTGTAACCCGCGCGACACAGCTTGACACTATCATCGTGTCATCCACCCTATCGCCGAAATATGTGCGCGCGTTGCGTGACCGTATTCCCACGCACATCAACCTGATTGATGCCCCCATGTCAGGGGCCCAAGTTGGTGCGATTGAGGGCACGTTGGCTTTTATGATCGGCGGCGATGATGCGCCCATCACGGCGGCTTGGCCGTTGTTTGAAGCTATGGGAACCAGCCTGCACCGCATGGGGGAATTCGGCGATGGTATTCAAGCCAAGGTGCTCAACAATCTGCTGTGCGCGTCACACACTGTGATGACACGGCTGATTTTGGATTGGGCGACTGAGGCCGATTTGGATCACACAAAACTTCTGGCCTTGGTGGGGAAAGCCACGGGTCAAAACTGGTTTGCCTCACGGTTTGAACAGATCGAATTTGCCCGCCAAGGGTATGAGCCCAGCAACACCATCGCGATCTTGGAAAAAGACGTGGCGGCCGCATTGGACGCAGCCCCTAATGGCGCGTACACGGCATTGCCCGAGCTGTTGAAACAGATGCTGCACGACCTAGAACCGATGCGCTAACCCAAGCGTCAGACCCTGAGTTGCCATACTGATAGCAGACAAAAGGCAGACGCAAAGCAGACCAAAAACAGACGGGGCGCAGACAGGGATTTTCCCCCGTTTGCGCCCCGTTTTTATGCAATGATTTTGGCCGCCTAGATGGGGTGCTTACGCTGTCAAACCTTCGGGTTCTGGAAAGCCATTTGCGCGACAACATGCAGTCACTGTGTTGGCCAAAAGGCAAGCGATGGTCATAGGTCCAACACCGCCGGGAACGGGCGTAATCGCCCCCGCGACTTCGGCGGCTGAGGCATAGTCAACATCCCCCACAAGGCGTGTTTTTCCTTCGCCGCGTTCGGGTGCAGGGATGCGGTTGATGCCCACATCAATCACAACAGCGCCCTTTTTAATCCAGTCGCCTTTAACCATTTCGGCACGCCCTACAGCGGCCACAACAATGTCGGCACCGCGCACTACTTCTTCGATATTTGCAGTGCGAGAATGCGCGATGGTGACGGTGCAACTGTCACGCAACAAAAGCTGTGCCACGGGTTTTCCGACCAAGTTTGACCGACCGATAACGACTGCATTTTTACCTGACAAATTTCCAAGCTGATCCCGCAGCAGCATCAAGCATCCCAGCGGTGTGCAGCTGACCATGGCGCGTTGGCCGCTGGCCAAAAGACCCGCGTTGAGCACATGCAACCCATCGACATCTTTCGCCGGATCGATACGCGCCACGATGTCGCGTTCTGATAGGTGATCGGGCACAGGGAACTGACACAAAATGCCATGCACTGCGGGGTCTGCATTGAGCTGATCGATCAGCGCGTATAGGTCTGCCTCAGACGTGTCGGCTGGCAGTTTGTGCTCGTAAGAATTCATGCCCACTTCGACCGTGGATTTATTCTTGTTGCGCACATAAACTTCGGACGCGGGATCTTGCCCCACAAGGATCACCGCAAGGCCGGGTGTCACGTGATGCACTTCTTTCAAACGGGCCACATGGGATGCGATTTTTCCACGCATTGTGGCAGCAAAGGCTTTTCCATCAATCACTTGAGCTGTCATGCTTGTTCTCCTTGGGACATGGCCTGTTCTTCGCGGGCGATCATGCTTTCAATCATCAAATGCCACATATCTGCGGCGGTTTGAGCATCAAATCCTTCGCGCTCAGCAATGCTGCGTACGTTATCTACGACGGCATTTACACGGGTCTCGATGCGGGCGGGCAAGCCCTCAGCAGGCTTTAATTGGGCAGCGCGGTCCACATGGCGTTGACGCACGGCCAGCAGCCGGATCAAGTCATGATCAAGTTGGTCAATTTGGCCACGCAGTTCGGCCATTGAACCGATGTCTTTAGGATGTTTCAGCGTCATCATATATCCTCTTATGGGCGCTTTAGCACGCGCCAGCTTGCGAGGAAAGGGGGACCAAGGGCGCGGGTCAGCGCATGGGCTTGGACAGGGCGATATGCCAATAAAAAACCGCGCCCAAAGGCGCGGTTTAAACAGTGTGATCAAAGTGAATTACTCTGACGTGTCTGGATCATCTGACTTGGGTGTATCCGCTTTGGGCGCATCCAATTTACGCTTGCGCGTTTTGGGCACGGCCATCACGGAAGGCGCTGCATCGGCGACCTCTTCAGCTTCGTCCACTTGGGGCAATTCGCCCTTCATCACGCGCTTGATTTCATCGCCTGTGAGGGTTTCATATTCCAAAAGACCCTGGGCCAGACGTTCAAATTCCACGTTGTTGTCTTCGAGGATTTTGTAAGCCCGCTCGTAGCCAGCTTGAATGAAATCTTTGACCTCTTGCTCGACCATTTCTTTGGTCGATGCAGACATGGACAAGCCGCTGGTGTTGCCTTGGTAGCCTTCGTGAGCTTCCGCGTAATCGATGTTGCCGACCTTGTCTGACATGCCCCAGCGCAAGATCATCGCACGCGCCAAACCGGACGCTTGTTGGATATCGCCAGCAGGACCGTTGGACACTTGATCAGCACCGTATTTAATGATCTCAGCCGCCTTACCCGCCATCGTCATCGCGATGCGCTGATGGCACTCGTCTTTGAACATGTTCAGACGATCCATTTCAGGCAGGCTCATCACCATCCCCAAAGCAGAACCGCGCGGAATGATTGTGGCTTTGTAAACCGGATCACATTTGGGCAGGGTGATACCAACAATCGCGTGGCCTGCTTCGTGATAGGCTGTCATTTCTTTTTGCTCAGGCGTCATCACCATGGAGCGGCGTTCGGCGCCCATCATGACTTTGTCTTTCGCAGCTTCGAAATCGATCATTGTCACCACATTGCGGCCAATACGTGCGGCCATCAAAGCGGCTTCATTCACAAGGTTGGCCAGATCCGCACCGGAAAAACCGGGGGTGCCGCGCGCGATGATGCGCAGATCAACTGCAGGTCCGAGCGGGATTTTACGCGCATGCACGCCCAAAATTTTCTCACGGCCTTTGATGTCAGGATTTGGCACTGTGACTTGGCGATCAAAACGACCGGGACGCAGCAAAGCAGGATCCAACACGTCACGACGGTTGGTGGCCGCGACGATGATCACGCCCTCATTGGCTTCAAAACCATCCATTTCAACCAGCAATTGGTTGAGCGTTTGTTCGCGTTCGTCATTGCCGCCACCGTAACCAGCGCCACGGGCACGGCCCACGGCGTCAATCTCATCGATGAACACAATACAAGGTGCGTTCTTTTTGGCCTGTTCAAACATGTCGCGCACACGGGAAGCACCGACACCGACAAACATTTCAACGAAATCAGAACCAGAAATGGTAAAGAATGGCACACCAGCCTCGCCCGCAATTGCGCGCGCCAGCAATGTTTTACCAGTCCCGGGAGGGCCAACAAGCAAAGCACCTTTTGGAATTTTACCGCCAAGGCGTGAATACTTTTGTGGGTTGCGCAAGAACTCTACGATTTCTTCGAGCTCTTCTTTTGCCTCATCAATACCAGCGACATCGTCAAAGGTCACGCGTCCAGCTTTTTCGGTCAGCAACTTGGCTTTGGATTTGCCAAATCCCATCGCGCCGCCTTTGCCGCCACCTTGCATGCGGTTCATAAAGAATATCCACACACCGATGATTAAAACAAACGGCAAGAAGGTGATCAGCAGCGATTGAAAGCCGCTTTGTTTTTGCGCTTTGCCTTTAAAGCTCACACCTTGATCAACAAGCTTGGTTGGCAAGTCCGCATCACCGGGGTTGATGGCGTATAATTCTGTGCCATCCGCCATCGTGTAGCTGACTTTTTCTCCGTTGATGTAAACGGATGAGACCGCACCGGCCTCAACATTTCTCATGAATTCGGAATAGTCTCTTTCGTCCGAGGCCATAGAGGATTGATTGCCACCGACAACGTTAAACAACGCCACAACGAGCATCAAAAGTACCAGCCAAAAGGCGAGGTTTCGTGCATTACCCAAGAGAGGTCTCCTCGAAAATTCAGACTCAGCGCAGGGGCGCTAAGCGGTTCACCTTAAAATAGGGATCGGTGGGGTAAGTTCAATGCGATAAAAGGGAAGTATACACCTGACCGCGTGGATGAATCAGTTTTGCATCGGCAAAAATAGGCTCTTGGCCCGCTGGCGTGGCCGGATTGGCCAACGGTGCTGCAAGCAACATATCGCCTAAAAACACCGCAGGCGTAGACTTTAAGCTCTCACGTGGCAAACCGCCATCCGCGCGGGGGCCCAATTTCAGCAGCCCATCTTCGCCCAAAGCGCGCACAATAAGATCTTGCGTTTTGTCGCAGTTAACCTGCCAACGCCCGTCCCAAATCGCGTTTGGAACGCTCACTTTATCCGAAACAGCCGAAAATTCACGACACAAGCGAAAAGTTTCGCCTTGTCCAATCATCCGCACACCATGCAATGTCGCGTCTTTTTTGCGCACCATTGCCGACATAAATTCCTGTAATTTCATCCCACGCGGACCGTAATCTGCCGATGCGATCCATTTCAGCGCATGGGCCACCAAACGACGGTTCACTTCAGGGGCCCCCTCAGCAAAGCGTTTGCGATGCACAATTAGGTCGCCCCTGTCTTCTTCGACACAGTCAATGGCATGATCATGCGTGGCGATATCCAGTGCGGATTGCACTTGTGACAAGTGATCCATCACCCGTCCAACCACGTGAGCATCAATGCCCAAATCTGTGAGCGCCGCCATGGCTTTGCGCGATTTCACCCGATCATAGGCTTCATCATCATTGCTTGGATCATCGATCCACGGTTGGCGCAAATCACGCAAATATTGGCGCAGCTCGAACCGTTCTTGCATCAACAAAGGGCGCACCCATGTGATTCCATCCGATTGCCGCCTGCGCTGCATTCCCGTCAAACCATCGATGCCAGAAGCCCGCGCCAGACGCATAAAAAATGTCTCAGCTTGATCATCAGCGGTGTGGCCCAACGCAATTGTGGTGATATCTTGGGTGGCGGCCCACTGCCCCATAAGATGATAGCGCGCACGGCGGGCCGCATCTTGCAGATTTCCGTCACCAGACCAGCCCGTCCACGTCAATGTTGTGTGTTTTATTTTCAGTTTTTCACAGGTTTCCGCCACGAATTGTGCTTCGCTAGCGGCCTCTGGACGCAAGCCATGATTGACGGTGACCGCGGACACACGCACGCCTTGGTCCACGCCCCAATCCGCCATCAACCGCAAAAGTGCCATGGAATCTCCGCCACCAGACACCGCAACACCAACGTGCTTTGGCTTGTCAAATGTGAACGCTGCGGCAAAGAAATGCTTAAGCATGGCGCTGTGAGATGCTGTTTGGCTCATTGATTTGCTCGGGGCAAAACCGCTAACGCGGCCAACCGCACCCTGCCCCGTGTTTGATTTGAACGATGCCCATTATTGGCAGCCAAGCGTTTGACGTTCTGCGTCTGCTTGAGTGGATTCTTGGGACCCTGGGAAACGACTGCCCACTTCGCCAAGCATCACACACCCCTTGTCCATGTGACCAAGGGCAACCATAGATGAACCGAGACGCAAAAGTGCAGTTGGCGCACGCTCGCCCTCGGATGAGGTGTTGAAGCTGTCCAAATAAGAACGCGCAGCTTCAGAGGTTTGCCCCAGTTTGTTTAGGGCTTCGCCGCGCATAAAATGCGCCTCTGCGGTCAAAAAGCCGCCTGTGTAATTTTGTGCAAAAGCTCCAAAGCCAGAGGCCGCAATGTCATAGGATCCCTCAGAATAGGCCGTCATTGCAGCATCAAAATCGGCTTGTTCGGCTTCAGCCAATTGGCCGCCTTCCATATCGGGTTGGCTGCCGGGGCCAACAACGACAATATCGCTTGCACCGCTTGCCGCCTCAGCCCCCCCCAAAGGTTCAAGTGCCGGCAAATTGCCAACATCGCAGGCAGCTTCCAGATCACAAATGCGGAAGTTCATATCATCAAGCTGTCTGGTGCCATCAGACACGATTTGGTCCAGACGAAACTCAAGTTGTTCGATTTTGGATGTCAGTTTGGTGAGGCTCGCCTCAAACAAATCGACCCGCTCCAATGTCGATGTCCCACCAAACGCCGTGTTCGGCGCGCCAGTGGTCGACAGTTCTCGTTTAAGTTTAACGATCTCAACCGATAAAACCGCCGCTTCTTGGCGTAAATCTGCCAAGGTTTGTGCGTCTTGCGCAAAGAGCGGCGATGCAAAGCCCAAGCCGAAAACCATCGCAGTTGTCATCAAAATGCGTTTCATACCGCCACCCTTTTTCATGTCGTTTTGCCTCAGCTAATGCCTGCACCCGCAGCCAAAACGGTGACTGCGCGGCGGTTTTTTGCATAGCAGACTTCGCTTGAACACACTTCGATGGGGCGCTCTTTGCCGTATGTGATTGGTTTCAATCGCGCTGGATTCACGCCCTGCGAGATCAGATAATCTTGCACAGCTGCGGCACGTCGGCTGCCAAGCGCAAGGTTGTAATCACGGGTGCCCTGTTCGTCCGCGTGGCCTTCGATAATCGCAGTGTAGGCTGGGTTTGCCATAAGCCAACCTGCCTGCTGCGCCAAAAGTCCGCGCGACTCGTCAGTCAAAGTGGACTGATCCACCAAGAACAAGACGCGATCCCCGATTGCTTGGTTGAAATACGCAACCGAGGACGGATCATTGGCCGAGCCAGCAATCATGCCTCCGTTTGCGCCCAAAGCGCCGTTGGCGTTTGTTGAACTGCCAAAACGATCAGGGTTTGTACATGCGGTCAAGGCCAGCGCAGACACCAAAACAAGTGCCGTCAGCTTGCGCGATCCACGCGGTTTGAGTGTAAGTGTCTGTGTCATCCGTCTATCCTTTGCGGAATGTCTTATTGCTCGTTTTACCGAAGTATAGCACCCCCAATGTCCCTTGGGGAGTGCGCAGTCTCACTATTTCAAAAGGGGCGACCAAGCGGGGTCTGATGCGCCTGATGTGGTCGGTATACGGCGCAGGTTTCTGCCTGAAATATCGACAGAATACAGCGCAGCTTGGCCTTCTGCACCTTGCGTTTCTCGGGTGAACATAATCACACGGCCATTGGGTGACCATGTGGGGCCTTCGTCCAAGAACGATGCTGTCAGCAAGCGTTCTTCTGATCCATCTGTGCGCATCACCCCAATGTGGAACCGCCCGTTGGCTTGTTTTGTAAAAGCAACCAAATCACCACGCGGGGACCAAATCGGCGTGCCATAGCGCCCTTGACCAAAGGAAATACGTTTGGCATCGCCCCCTGCCGCGTCCATCACATACAATTGCGGAGTGCCCGAACGATCGCTTTCAAACACAATCTTTGATCCGTCAGGTGAAAAAGACGGTGCGGTTTCAATCGCCGGCGTGTTGGTCAAACGGGCTGCCTGCCCCGATGCGATGTCCATACGGTACAAATCAGTGTTCGCGCCTGTGGATACGGAATAGACAACAGAGCGTCCATCTGGTGAAAAGCGAGGTGCAAACGACATGCTTTCCGTCGGCACAGGCAACTTGCTGCGCGACACAGTGCCCACGTCCAGCATCATGATTTGCGGAAAGCCACTTTCATATGATGTATACAGCACGCGGTCGCCAGTCGGTGAAAACCGTGGGGCCAAAACGATTGAGGCGTCATCGGTCAAATACTGCAAGTTCGCGCCATCATAATCCATAACAGCAAGTCGCTTTTGGCGCGCTTGCTTTGATCCGGTTTCTGATACGAACACCACACGACTGTCGAAATATGCGCCTTCGCCCGTGATGCGGCTGTAAACCTCATCCGCCACTTTATGGGCAATACGGCGCCAACTTTGGGACGTGCCAGCAAGCTGCAATCCAGAGCCAAGCTGCCCATTGGAAAATACATCAAACACGCGAAATTTAACAGACAGGTTGCCTGAGCCATCAACACTGACAGCCCCCGTCACCAGACCTTGCACGTTGATTGCTTTCCAATCAGCGTATTGAACAGGGCTCTCAAAAGATGTCACGTTTGAAATATATGCACTGTCCGGCACTTCGCGAAACAGCCCTGTGCCGACAAGATCCGCTGCAATCACATCAGAAATCTGTTTGGCAAATTCCGCAGCTTGCGCGGTTTCAGCGATGAAATCAGGGACGGCCACGGGAAGCGGTTCAATCACACCTTGTGTGAGTTCCAACTTAAGCGGGCCCGGATCTTGCGCAAACGCAGCAGGCGCAGCGATAAAGCTAAGTGCAGCCAAGGCAGCGCAGCCTGCAAAGCGACGGGCAAAAGTGGTTAGGCGTGTCATTTAAACCTCATGTTTTCGGGGTTAAATAGAATCTCGATATCTTTCCAACTGTCAAATTTTTCAGCTGGAAGCGAATAGCCGTCACGGCCACAACGAATGATCGCGCGGCGCGCTGTTTGAAAGGCTTGCTCGGCAGAGGCAGCGTCGCCCCCCGTCGATCCAAGCAATCTTATGGACCCAGTGATAGGCGTGCCATCTTGGTTCATCGATAGTCCAACAGTCACTTTCGTGCGCTGCGCTTCTGTCGACATAGAGCCCGTGTTCCAACACTGCGATACAGCCACACGCAAAGCGTCTTTTTCGCCTGCACTCATCGGTGGTCCAGCGGGGCGACTTGGAGCGGCGGGTGTATCTGCCGCGGCTTCAGCTGCCAACGCAGCGACTGCATCAGCGGCAGCATCTGCCACGGCGTCTGCAGCTGCATTCGCGGCGGCATCGGCTTTCGCATCCGCAGTGGTATTTGCTGTGGTCTCTGACTTTGCTTTGTCTTCTGCCTGCTGTGCAGCTTGGCGCACAACAGATTGTGGGCGTGCTTTGGGGCGCGGTGAAGATGTCATGCCAGATGGTGTGTCCGCTTCGGTCACGGTCTCAGTCACGGCCTCTTGCGGCGCGGCCGCCGGCACATCAGGCACGACCTCGGCAGTGGCTTCGGCGTCTGGCGACACCTCTGGCGTGGCTTGATCCGCGATATCTGGCGTTTGATCTGGGTTCACCACAGCTTCGGGCGCGATGCGCGGCACAGGGCGCGGCGTCGGTTCTTGGTTAGCGACGTCAGGCAAGCTTGCGCCAGAATCCTCGACAGAAAATTCAGGAGCTGGCGGAACCGGTGCTGTTGGTGCAACAGGCAAAGGCGGGGCTTGATCTGCAGGACTTGGATCAGGCGGCGTTTCGGGTCTGGCCTTTGGTGGCGGCATCCGCTCAGGGGCCGCAAGCGCTGCACTCTCAGTCGAGCTGTCAATTGTGGGTGCAGAAATTTTCGGGGCTTCATTCGCAACATCAGGCGCAGTTTCGACACGGCTGAGCGCTGCGAAATCAGATTCTGAAATCAGCGACACTTCTTGTGATTGCACAGTCTCGGTATCGCGCGGGCTTAGAAAAAAGCCCCCAAACAACACGTATGCCACAAGCCCGAAATGTGCCCCAGCCGAGATATATTGACCCGTATTCACGTGGACCGCCTCAGTTTTCTGTGCTCACAGAAGAGCCATCCAAACGCGGACCGCCCTGCTCTGTCACCAAACCGATATTGCGAAATCCGCCCGCGTTGAGCGCGCCCATGACTTGGACAACCTTTTCATAAGGGATAGATCCGTCAGCGCGCAAAAACACTTTATCGTCCGTGCGCTCAGCTGCGATTGCGCGCAGCTTTGTGACCAACTCGTCTTGGGGTTCTTCGTTGTTCATCAACAACACGCGCCCATCAGCCGTAAGCGTGATCGACAAAGGGTCTTCGCTTTCTTGCGGCAAAGCTGTAGCGGCTGTTTCTGGTAATTCGACAGGCACACCGACGGTCATCATCGGCGCGGCCACCATAAAGATGATCAACAACACCAACATCACGTCAACAAACGGCGTGACGTTGATTTCGCTCATAGCGGCAGATTGCCCACGACGTCGGCCTCTGCGTCCGCCCCCACCTTGGCGTTTTACAACTCCCGCGCCCATGGTTCAGGAATCCAATTCGCGAGACAAGATGGTTGAAAACTCATCAGCAAAGGCCTCATACCCGCCCAACACTCTGTCGCTGTCCGCAGACAATTTATTGTAAAACACAACGGCAGGGATCGCAGCCAAAAGGCCCAAAGCCGTGGCCAAAAGCGCTTCGGCAATACCAGGTGCCACAACAGCTAGGTTTGTGGATTGTGCCAAGGCGATGTCTTCAAAAGCGGTTTTGATACCCCAGACAGTCCCGAACAAACCAATGAACGGACCAGTTGAACCCACGGTGGCCAAAAAAGACAATTGCCCGTTCATCTTTTCCGCTTCTTTGGAAATAGCCACATCCATTGACCGATCAATGCGCGACCCAGCGCCTGCAATCAATCCGCCATCAGCGCGGTGCGAACGACGCCATTCGGTCATGCCCGCAACGAAAACCCGTTCGGGCGCAGTCGCTGGCGCTCCCGCGATTTTGTCAAACAAATCATCAAGTGGCTCACCCGACCAAAAAGCTTGATCAAAGGCTGCAGCCGCGGATTTGGCTTTGCGAAAAGCGATGTGTTTTTGGATGATGATAGACCACGACCAAAAGGACGCGGTGATCAACATCAACATCACCAATTTCACTGTAAAAGTTGCGCGCATAAACAACGCCAACAAGGAGAAATCAATCTCCTGCGCCATTGCGAGGGTTTGTGGTTCCATGATCTGCTCTTTTCCGCCTGTGCCGCTGTTTGCGCGACTTGTTGTTATCCTATGATTTACCCGATGAGCAGGGGTTGCGCCAACACTTAGATGTGAACGATGTGTAATCTACGGGGAAAACGCCCCAAAACCCTGCAGGTTTCGGCCATTTAATGCAGATTTCGGCGAATAGTTGCCGGAAGCCGCGCGGGCTGCCCCGTTTCGTTCAAAGCAACCAATGTCACCTGTGATGTAAACAGCAGTTCTTGGCCGCGCCTGACCACCTGATTGAGCACGATACGCACGCCAGTCATGGAATCGACGACTGTTTCAACGATCAAATCTTCGTCGAATTTGGCAGGCATAAGATAATCGGCTTCGACACGGCGCACGGCGAAAACGATACCCTCGTTCGCTTTCAACGCGACCTGATCAACACCTGTCGCGCGCACCCATTCCGTACGGGCACGCTCGATGAACTTAAAATAGTTGGCGTAATAGACAATGCCCGCGAGGTCCGTGTCCTCGTAGTAGACGTGAACGGGGAACGTGTGAGGCATGGTGTTTCCTTAAGCGCTATTTTCACCAAGGCTATGCGCCGTATGTGACAAGTGCAAGACGCCTAGCCCGCAATAAGACGCGCATAAAGACGCAAAGCATGTGACGCATCGCGCGCAGCAGCGGGCAAAATCGGGTCATATGAAGCACGTAAAACATTCGCCACATCGGGGCGAATGACCGCACCAGCCTCGGTCAGGGCCAGCGGGCTTTCTTGGGTGAACACCTTGTCTGACCACAGCAACAACGCCTGCGCCGCTTGAGACAATGCAATCACATCGGCAGGCACATCATCCATCGCGCCGCCCATGCGCACGAAAGTGAAACAGGCTTTGATCGCGCCGTCGTCATCGAAACGGAATGCGCGGTATTGATGCGCATTGCGGTCGATCAACGTGGCCACACGCGCCTCAAGATCAGGGATCATGTCGCCCATATTGGGCACGTCCAACAATTCGTTCCAGTCCGAGAAAAAGAACATCATCAAATTAGACCCAAGCTCAGGATCGGTTTCGGCAATCTCGGCCCCGGCTATGACAACCGCTGCCTCAATCGCCCCCTTAATGACCGCGAGCGAGTCCTCTTTGACACCAAAGACAACCGGCGCGACAGGGCGCCCCCAACGTGCAAACACATAGTCACCACTGGTGCGGGTAAAGTAGGCTTCAACAGCTTCGGGCGTAAACTGTGGGGTCTCAGTCGATGCGTCAATCATGGGGGTCTCCTTTGCGCCTTTAGATGCGCAATTCGGATGCGATACGCAAGCGTGATCTATTTGCCAAACATATCCGTTTGATCCGGTTTTTGCGGCGGCTGCATGCCCAGATGGTGCCAAGATTTTTGCGTCAACATGCGCCCACGCGGCGTGCGCTGGATCAGGCCTTGTTGCAACAAATACGGCTCAATCACGTCTTCGATCGCATCGCGACTTTCCGACAGTGCTGCCGCAAGAGTTTCAACCCCGACAGGCCCCCCTTGGTAATTTTGCGCGATCAACAAAAGATAGCGCCTATCAGCCCCATCAAGACCAAGATGATCGACACCAAGCCGCGTCAGAGCATTGTCGGCAATGGCATGGGTGATATGCCCGTCCCCTTCCACCACCGCAAAATCCAAAACACGGCGCAAAAGACGCCCCGCGATCCGCGGTGTGCCACGGGCGCGTTTGGCAATTTCATGCGCGCCAGCATCGTCAGCAGGCACACCAAGCATGCGCGCCCCACGGGTGACGATTTCATGCAATTCGTCTGTGGTATAGAATTGCAAACGCGTTGGAATGCCGAAACGATCGCGCAACGGCGTACTGAGCAATCCCATCCGCGTGGTCGCGCCCACAAGCGTAAAGGGCTGCAATTCGATGCGCACAGTCCGCGCGGCAGGCCCCTCGCCGATCACCAAATCCAGTTCAAAATCTTCCATCGCGGGATACAAGATTTCTTCAACCACAGGATTCATGCGGTGGATTTCATCGATGAACAGCACGTCGCGTGCCTCAAGATTGGTGAGGATCGCAGCCAAATCACCCGCACGGGCCAAAACAGGCCCAGATGTCATTTTGAAATTCACCCCAAGCTCGCGTGCCATGATTTGGGCCAGAGTTGTTTTACCCAAACCGGGCGGGCCGTAGAACAGCACGTGATCCATGGTTTCTTCGCGTTTTCGCGCGGATTCGATGAAAATACGCAGGTTTGCGCGCGCTTCTTGTTGCCCGATAAATTCGTCCAGCGTTTGCGGCCGCAATGCGCGGTCTGCATCTTGTGGCTGACGCTCTGGACGCAGGGTCTCGTCGGGTTCAATCGGGTCAAACTCATCCATGGATTAGTCCTTTGGCGCGAGCAATTTAAGGGCAGAACGGATGAGCGTTGATGTCGTCGCATCGGTGTCATCCATCGCAGCATGCGCCACGGCACCTGCTGCATCTGACGGACTATACCCAAGGTTTTGCAAAGCTGACAGGGCTTCAGATTCCGCTGCGACATTGGCTTGGGCTGCTGGCTTTTTCGCCGTTGGTTTGCGCGCAGCTTGCGGTGCTGAGGCTTCAATAATCTCAGCCGCGTCGCTTGCATCCAATGTTTCGGGCAGACTGCCACCCATGGCCATGACTTTGGGGGCCTTGTCTTTCAGTTCCATAATCACACGTTGCGCAGTTTTCGGGCCAACACCCGGTGCCGCTTTGATCGCGTTCCAATCGCCAAGCGCAATGGCGCGCCCTGTGGCTTCTGGTCCGAGTGTGCCCAAAATCGCCATAGCGGCTTTGGCACCGATGCCTTGAACGGACACAAGTAAACGATACCATTCTTTTTCAAACAAGGACGTAAAGCCAAACAATTGCAGGATGTCTTCGCGCACAAGCATATCCGTGTACAGCGCCACAGGTTCGCCCTGACGCGGCATAGACATGCGGGTGCGTTCAGATACGAACACGATATAGCCCACGCCACGCACGTCGATCATCGCGTGATCTGTGCCGATGTAATCCACGATGCCGGTGAGTTTGCCAATCATGCGCTTGCTTTCTTGATAGTGGTTTTTCTATAGGTGGGCGCCTTGGTTGGGATCCGTTTGCTGGCTGCCTTTTGTATGGCGTCGCTCAACCGTGCGCCAGATTGCGCGTGATGAGAATGGCAGATCGCAATAGCGAGCGCATCAACAGCATCGGCCCCCGACAATTTAGCACCAGGCAATTGCAGTTTGATCATATGTTCAACCTGTTGCTTGGCCGCGTGACCGACGCCGACGACGGCTTTTTTCACCGCGTTCGGGGCGTATTCGCCAATGGGCAAGCCAAATTGGGCAGGCACCAACAAGGCCACGGCACGCGCTTGACCAAGTTTAAGCGTGGCAACAGCATCTTTGTTGACAAAGGTTTGCTCGACAGCGGCGCAATCTGGTTGATGCGTATGCACAACATCAGCCAGTTGATCGAAAAGAGACAACAACCGTATTGCCAAATCATCCGAAGCCAAAGAATGGCAAACGCCATTGGCCACATGCGTGATACGCGACCCGCTGACATCAATGACGCCCCAGCCCATATTGCGCAAACCTGGGTCGATCCCGAGTACTCGCATGGTCACCTCTGCTCTTATTATTGCTTTTGTTTAGGACTAGCACGAAACAAGAACATTGCAAACGCCAATGCTACATCAGACCCCAAGACGTGAAAAAACCCGCACTGGAGGATGCGGGTTTCTGCGTGGAAAGATCAGGTCGGCAGTTGGGAAACGCGCCGGAGCCAGATCTGAATGTCTGTGTCTTAGGACAAGACAAATTCTATATGTGCCGCCATTCAAAATGTGCGGGGTCTTTTGTCACCATCAAAGATGAAACAAAACCGATGTAAAACATCAGCAGACCGACAGTGACTTTATTACGGCCAAATATGGCAGAAATGGGGCAAAAGAGGCAAAACCAAGAGGTTTGCCCTTAGTTTGCTGCAATCTTCTCGAGCGTTAGCGTCGACCAGTCAACAATCTGCTCGTGATGCATAAGATTGAACCCATTTCGTGTATAAACCTCAATCACCTCAGCGGCTTGCGGGTTGAGAATACCAGACAGAATCACAGCACCGCCTTCACGTGTGCGCGCGGCAATATCGGGGGCCAGCGCCACAAGCGGACCTTTTAAGATGTTCGCGAACACCAGATCATAGGGCGCATTGGCCTCTAGCTGTTCGTGGTTAAAACCTGCCGCCTCAAGACAGATCACACGGCTTGTCAAATCGTTGGCATCAACATTGCTTTGCGCCACAGCCACCGCAACCTCATCAATGTCGGACGCGTAAGCAGGCGTGTCATTTACCTTTGCAGCAGCCATGGCCAAAACAGCCGTACCGCAGCCAATATCAGCAACATCGGCATAGCTCGCGCCAGAGGTGAGCAAGCGATCAAAGGCGCGCAGACATCCAAGCGTGGTGCCGTGGTGCCCCGTGCCAAAGGCCATCGCGGCCTCAATCAACAATCCGATTTTGTCGTCAGGCAATTTATCGGCATCATGCGAACCATAGACAAAGAACCGCCCCGCTTCGACGGGCGCAAGATCGCGACGCACTTTGGCAACCCAATCGGTGTCTGGCAGCTCAGAGATGATGAAATCCTTGGCGCCATTGGCCGCAGCAATCAACGCAAGCCCGACAACATCAGGCGCCTCAGTAAAATATGCGCCCACTTCCCACAGGCCAGACCCGTCTTCAATTTCAAAAACACCCACGCCAATCGGTTCTGGGATCAAGTTTTCCAAAACGTCGCTGATGGCTTCTGCGGGCAAGCGCCCAGTGGTTTTGGTGAAAGCTGTAAATGTGGGCATGGCGTGGCTCCTAAAACTGTTGCCACGCCATATCCCGATCCTTGTGATGGAGCAAGGATTAGCACGATGCGCGTCGTTATGCGCCTGTCTTTGAACCAAGCCCGATGGGGCAACTCACGCCTGTCCCACCGATCCCGCAGTACCCTTGGGGGTTCTTGGCGAGGTATTGTTGGTGGTAATCTTCTGCGTAGAAAAATTCTGGTGCAGGCAAGATTTCAGTGGTGATCGTGCCATGACCAGCCGACTTTAAACTTTTTTCATAGGCGGTCTGACTGTCTTGAGCGGCCTGCATTTGGGCGCTGGTGGTGGTGTAAATACCTGAGCGATACTGGGTGCCACGATCATTGCCTTGGCGCATACCTTGGGTGGGATCGTGCCCTTCCCAAAAGGTTTTGAGCAGCGCCTCAAAACTTATTTTTGCCGGATCATAAACCACCCGAACCACTTCATTGTGACCGGTTTGACCAGAGCACACTTCTTCGTAGGTTGGGTTTGGTGTGATCCCTGCAGCATATCCGACGCTTGTATTCACAACGTCGTCGAGGGACCAAAAAATCCGTTCAACACCCCAAAAACACCCCATGCCAAACAAGGCAACCTCGTGCCCCTCAGTCACAGGGGCTTTCAACGCACCGCCGTAAACAAAGTGATCTTGCGCTGTTGGGATTGCGGTAGCGCGCCCCTCCAAGGCCGTCTCGGATGTGGGCGGTGTGGTTTTGCTGAAGATCGATAACATTTGCAGATCCTTTTGCTGTGCTTGCATGTGATATAAGGGCGCAATCATTTGGGTCCAAGACCGCCGCCCGCATGTTCACGCAGTTGTGCTCTGGGATCACAGCCTTGACTTGATTGTCCTACGCACGCGCCCCGTTAAAATGGTTTCATAGCCTTTTTCAGGATGACGCGGAATGAGCAACCCCAGCCCGAATGACACACAAGCCATCGCAGCGGCCAAAATGAAAACACCTGAGGGCGATACGATCCACAAATACCCCAAAGCGGCAGGTAAAAACACCGCAGCAATGTGATTGATGGTAAAGGCCACGGCCGCCGTTGGGGCGATATCTTGTGGGTCGGCTATTTTTTGAAAATAGGTTTTCAACGCAAACGCCAAGCCGAACAACATGTGATCTACGACATACAAAACAGAAGCAACAACAACGCCCCAGCCAAGCCAGTACAGACCGCCATAAGCTAAAAATACGATGATCAAACCTGCATATTCCAACAGCAACACGAACCGCTCGCCACGTGCGCTTACAAGACGGCCCATCAGCGGCGCGACAATCATGTTGATGACAAAGTTGATCATGAACAAAGACGTCACTTGGTGCACATCAAAGCCAAACTTTTCGACCATCATAAAGGCTGCAAACACGACGAAAATCTGCCGCCGCGCGCCCGCCATAAATTGCAGCGCGTAATACAACCAATAGCGACGCCGTAAGATGAATTTCTTCAGTTGCGGATTTGGGGATTCGAATTGGGGAAAGGCAATGAGCGCGTAAATTGCAATCACCGCCGTCACCCCGCCCCCAACCATATAGACAAGTGTATAGGACAGATCGAAAGCTTTCCACGTCAACACCAGCACGCCATATGCCAACAAAGACGCCGCCGATCCGGCAGCCATCAGCCAGCCGATCACCTGCGGCGCACGGGCTTTGTCGATCCATTGCAGCTGTAGCGATTGGTTGACTGTCTCATAATAATGAAAGCCGATCGACGACAACATCGTCAAAGTCAAAATTCCGCCAAAAGATGGGAAATACGCGGTCAGCGCCGTCGCCACGCCAAGCAGCAGCAACGCCACCAAACCCAAAATCTGTTCACGCATCAGCATCATCAAAGCGATCACACCCACTGCCAGAAACCCTGGGATTTCACGTACTGTGTGCAGCCAGCCAATTTCGACGCCAGTGAACCCCGCAACTTCAATCACGAAATTATTGAGCAAAGCGCTCCATGTGTTGAATGCAATTGGCATGGCAAACGCCATGAGAAAAAGCAAAAATACGGGGCGACGCCACAGAGCAAACTCAGCGGCTTGGGCAATTGGAATAGGCTGTTTCATGCACAAAGCTTTAGGGGGTCGATCATCAAGTGAAAAGACCAAACCGCCCATTTCCCCTAAGCCACTGAACGGTTTTATTGACCATGCGTCATCTTTGGCTGATGCGCCCTGATATATTCACCCCACAGAATGTATCTGATCCAGATCAAGGCCAAGCACGCCCTGAACCGTCATGTTGTTCAAAACCTGCCACAAGGATCCCTTTATGGATACGCTCGCTCTTGTTGAACGCATCGGAGAAAGCCCCACAGCTGCCCTTTTTGGGCTGATCACGGGGATCATCTTCGGCATATCGGCGCAACGCTCACGCTTTTGCTTGCGTGCGGCGACTGTCGAATTTGCGCGCGGTAAAATGGGGCCGCGGGTGGCCGTGTGGCTTTTGACCTTTTCAACCGCTTTGGTCTGGGTCCAAGGCGCACAAATGTTGGGGCTGTTTCGTGGATCAGACGCACGGATTATGGCCGTCACAGGGTCTTGGTCAGGCGCAATCATCGGCGGGTTGATGTTTGGCACAGGCATGGTTCTGGCGCGAGGCTGCTCTGGTCGATTGTTGGTTTTGGCCTCAACGGGGAACCTTCGCTCTGTGGTGTCTGGGCTCATTTTTGCCGTTGTCGCGCAAATGAGCTTGCACGGTATATTGGCCCCTTGGCGTGACAAGTTAGCGATGCTTTGGATCACCCCAAATGGCGAAAATATCAACCTTTTAACGGCGCTACATCTGCCGCAACAGACAGGCGTGGCGTTAGGGGTTGGTATCGCGGCGCTTGCGCTTTATCTGGCCGCGCGTCACAAAATCGGACCGAAAACATGGATTTTCGCCTCTGGTGTTGGGTTTTCCGTGGCTGTCGGCTGGATGCTGACGTGGTCATTGGCGCAGGTTGCCTTTGATCCCGCGCCCATCACTTCGGCCACGTTTTCGGGACCATCCGCCAACACGTTGATGTTTTTTCTAGACCGCAATGCTGTGTTGGAATTTGACATCGGCTTGGTGCCGGGCGTGGTCTTGGGGGCATTTTTATCGTCGCTTATTGTAGGTGAATTTCGCTGGCAAGCCTTTGACAGCGTGCCCGTGATGCGCAGTGCGATGATCGGCGCGGTGTTGATGGGCTTTGGCGCGATGCTGGCAGGGGGCTGTGCGATCGGGGCCGGCGTCACGGGCGGATCGGTATTTGCCGCGACCGCTTGGCTGGCATTGTTTTGTATGTGGATCGGCGCGATTGCGACCACGCACCTGTTCAATTTACGGCTCAGCTAGCGCAGCCTTACCAAAAGCTTTGCGGATCAATATCAATCTGTAACCGCACGTTTTTGGGCAATCTGACACCCGCAGCCCAACGACTAAGCGCATTTTGTAACGGAGCATTCTTTTCGGCTTTGACCAACAACCGCACACGGTGCTTGCCGCGCACGCGTGCAATCGGGGCTGGCGCGGGTCCAAACACCATCGCCCCAATTTTCTGCAAAGGCATTGTATTGCGCGCAAGATCCCCTGCCGCACGCGTGACATCACCCAAATCCGGCCCAGACAAAATGATGCCCGCCATGCGCCCATAAGGTGGCACGCCCGCCATTTTACGCTCTTCGGCTTCGGTTTTCCAAAAGCCTTCTTCATCACCCGCTAAAATAGCACGAATGACAGGGTGTTCCGGCTGATAGGTTTGCATCAAAGCGGTGCCGCGCTTTTCTGCGCGCCCTGCCCGTCCGGCCACTTGGCGCATCAATTGAAACGTGCGTTCCGCCGCGCGCAAATCTGACCCTTGCAGGCCAAGATCAGCATCAATGACCCCGACCAAAGTGAGGTTAGGAAAGTTGTGCCCTTTCGCAACCAACTGCGTGCCGATCACAATATCCGTGTCGCCATTTGCGATCAGTTTGATTTGCTCTTTTAAAGCCCGCGCAGAGCCAAACAGATCGGATGACAGCACTGCGACTTTCGCATCGGGAAATTTCTCGATCACCTCTTCGGCCAGCCGCTCAACCCCAGGGCCAACGGGGGCCAAGCGCCCTTCGGCTTTGCACGACGGACAGGTTGTGGGCATCTCTTTGGTTTCACCGCATTGGTGACACATCAAGCGTTTCAAAAAGCGGTGTTCAACCATACGCGCATCGCAGTGATCGCACGCAATTTGAAACCCACAAGCCCGACAGATGGTGACCGGCGCATAGCCGCGACGATTGATAAACAGCAAAGACTGCTCGCCGCGCTCAACCCGTTCATTTACCGCAGCCACCAATTGATCCGAAATAAACCGCGTTGCGGGCAGCTTTTCGGTGCGCATGTCCAGCGCTTTCATTTCGGGCATCACGGCGGGGCCATAGCGGCTTTGCAAATCAAGACGTTTGTATTTGCCCGCTTCGACATTGGCCCACGTTTCCAAGCTGGGCGTGGCCGAAGCCAAGACAACCGTGGCCGAACATAACGACGCGCGCAGCACCGACATGTCGCGGGCGTTGTACAGCACACCTTCTTCTTGTTTGTACGACGTGTCGTGTTCTTCATCGACGACGATCAAGCCCAGATTGCGGTAGGGCAAAAACAACGCAGAGCGCGCACCGATCACCATCTGCGCGCCGCCTGATCCGACCATTTTCCACACACGCCGGCGTTCGGTCATGGTCACCCCAGAATGCCATTCTGCGGGTTTCGCGCCAAAGCGTTCTTCGACGCGGTCCAAGAATTCAGAGGTCAAAGCGATCTCAGGTAACAGCACCAAAGCCTGACGCCCTTTGGCCAAACATTCTGCCACGGCCTCAAGATACACTTCGGTTTTGCCCGATCCTGTAACGCCTTTGAGCAAGGTCGTGGAATAGGTTTCAGATGCCACGGCAGCACGCAAAGCAGTGGAAGCCGCAGCCTGATCATCGCTCAAGGTCTTGCCACTGGCATGGGGATCAAGGTGCGGAAATTCCAAATCGCGCGGGCTGTCTTGTTCCAACACAGCACCTGAGGGCACCATGCCTTTAATCACAGCCGTGCCCACGCCCACATGTTCTGCCAATTCTTTCAGCGTGAACGCTAGGTTCGGCGTGTCTTTAAGCGCTGCAATCACGCGTCGTCTGGCATCTGTTTCGCGTGGCATTTCGCCTGTGCCCAGCGTGTAGACTTTGCGCATCGATGGCGGATCGACCAAGCCCGGCGCACGGGTGGCAAGGCGCAGCATCGCAGGCATCGGCGTTAAAGTGTAAGCGCCCACGCGGGCTAAAAATGACATCATGTCGGGCGTCATCGGGGCGACATCTAAGATGTTTGAGATTGCGCGGGCTTTGCTTAAATCAAAACCGCCACGCCCTTTGCCCCAAACACAGCCCAAAACCTTGCGCGGACCAAGCGGCACCTGCACGAAATCGCCAATTTGACAGCCCCCCTCGGGCGCTTTGTAATCCAGCGGACGATCCAGTGGTTCTGTGGTGAGCACTGCAACCAGCGTGCCTTTAGTGAAATGGTGGTCTTGCGTCATAGCCAATTTTAATACGGGGTTTGCGCGCCCCATACCAGAGCCGCTTTTGCACGAAAGCCCCTTTCTCACCCTTTGCGTTTGCGCTATCAAGGCGGCGAACTCTTAGGTGTACAAAAGGACTCTCCGATATGAAATTTTTCGTCGATACAGCCGATGTAGATGCAATCCGCGAGCTTAACGATCTTGGATTTTGCGATGGCGTCACAACAAACCCATCTTTGATTGCGAAATCCGGTCGTGACATTTTGGAAGTCACCAAAGAGATTTGTGACTTGGTTGATGGTCCTGTGTCCGCAGAAGTCGTGGCACTTGATTCCGACACGATGATCGCAGAAGGCCGCAAATTGGCCAAGATCGCAGACAACGTTGTGATCAAATTGCCTTTGACTTTGGACGGCTTGAAAGCCTGTAAAGTTCTGTCTGGCGAAGGTCACAAGATCAACGTCACATTGTGTTTCTCTGCCAACCAAGCGCTTTTGGCCGCAAAAGCTGGCGCGACATACATTTCGCCCTTCATCGGTCGTTTGGATGACATCAACATCGATGGCTTGGACCTGATCGAAGACATCCGCACCATTTACGACAACTACGGGTACGAGACTGAAATCTTGGCGGCATCCATTCGCACCGTAAACCACATTTCAGATTGTGCGAAAATCGGCGCTGACGTTATTACGGCCCCTGCCAACGTCATCAAAGCCATGGCGAACCACGTTTTGACAGACAAAGGCCTTGCTGGCTTTGTAAAAGACATCAAAGCAGCTGGCATCAAAATTCTCTAAAAAATAACCCTCGCAATGAGGATTATGTGCTAAAAAAACGCCCTGCAGCCTTTGTATCTGTGGGGCGTTTGCTGTTTCAGGGCATGTGGCACACGGGTCTCAAATGTGCGTGACCTGATGAAAACTGCCATTTTTCTTGCACAAAACGCCCCAAAGCGTCACATTACAAACCAAGAGACTGGAAAAATCCAGCTTACGATTGAGGCAAAATCACATGAGCACCCAAATTCCCACGGCCCCCCATTCCAAAACAATGGCACCGTTGGCCGAAGAATTACGCGAAAAGATCATCTCAGAACCAGACATGATTCTGGATGACATCGATGTGATGAAAGCCCTGATCGCCGCCAATGAAAAATCGAGCGGTAGCAACATTGTTGATCTGCGCGGCATTGCGATGGATCGGCTGGAAAATCGACTGGACCGTTTAGAAGACACTCACCGCGGCGTGATTGCTGCCGCCTATGAAAACCTTGCGGGCACCAATCAAATTCACCGCGCGATTTTGCGCATGATGGACCCGCTTGATTTCGAAACCTTCTTGCGAGATTTGGGTGGCGAAGTGTCTGATATCTTGCGTGTGGACAGTGTCAAACTTTTGCTCGAAACCAAGGTCGAGGATGACGATCCTGTCGTGCGCAAACTTGGTGATGTTTTGGTCACGGCAGAGCCCGGCTTTGTCGACACCTATCTGACGCTCGGGCGCAACATCCCTGCGCGAGCGATCACACTGCGCCAAGTCGCGCCTGACACTGACATTATATATGGCGATGAAACGGGGTTTATCCACTCAGAAGCCTGCCTAAAACTTGATTTCGGCCCAGGGCGTTTGCCCGGACTTTTGATCCTCGGGGCAGAAGACCCACATATGTTCAAACCAGCGCAAGGCACTGATCTTTTGTCATTCTTTGCAGGCGTGTTTGAGAAAACCATGCGCCGCTGGTTGGCATGACCGCAAGCCCCGCATCAGGTGGGCTGACGGATGGCCTGCGTATGGCGATTGCGGATTGGCTTGATCTAGAACGCGCACTTAAAGCAGTCTCTGAGAACACAATCACCGCCTATCGCAGCGATGTCACAGGCTGGTTGTCGTTCTTGATGCACCATCACGGTGATGGCTTTGGCACGGGCAAAATCGCAGACCTCACCATCACAGATATGCGGTCGTGGATGGCATCAGAGCGCGCACGTGGTCTAGGCGCGCGGTCCTTGGCACGATCTTTGTCTGCGGTCAAAACATTCACCCGCTGGATCGCCGAACGTGACGGCTTTGATGCCACAGGCGTCTTGTCTGCACGCTCGCCCAAGTTTGGCAAAAAACTGCCTCGCCCGTTAACTGCGGATGCTGCCCAAGACATGATTTCCACCGTCGAACTGCAATCAACCGAACCATGGATCAACACCCGCGATGCCGCTGTTTTAACACTGTTGTACGGGTGCGGATTGCGGATATCCGAGGCTCTGTCGCTCACCGGCAAAGATGTGCCACTGGGCGAGATCATCCACATCGTCGGCAAAGGCAACAAAGAACGGATTGTGCCCGTACTGCCCGTCGCTCGCCGTGCTGTGGCCGATTATGTGCGCGAGTGCCCGTATAACTTGGAAGCCAACCAAGCCTTGTTTCGCGGCAAACGCGGTGGTGCATTGAACCCGCGTTTGATTTCCAAAGTGACCGAACGGGCCCGCATGCAGCTTGGCTTGCCATCCACCGTAACACCCCATGCGATGCGCCACTCTTTTGCGACGCATTTGCTAAATGCAGGCGGAGATTTGCGCGCGATCCAAGAACTATTAGGCCACGCTTCACTGTCCACAACCCAAGCTTACACAGCCGTTGACACCGCTCGGTTGCTCGAGGTCTATGAGGCAGCACATCCGCGCGCAAAAAACGCATAATCGCTTAGACGTTCCACCTTTTGTTCATGCCTTCTCCGCTACCATAAACGTAGCGCGACGGAGGCCTCATGACGCAATCTCACGGTCCAATCAAACCAAGCAGCGGTCATCGCCCCTGCGCAGCAGTCAGAACAGGCTAACGCTCACTATTGATTAAAAAGTGTTTCAAATTGAAAAGCTTTTCCTATCGATCGTTAAAGTTTGATTTTTAATCTCAAGCAGATATTCAATTAAACTGTTCACTTTGGGTTTCATGCGCCAACCGCACCACGTGCCGCGCGTCAATGACCAAAGGACTTAAATATGACCCTGTCCATCAATTCCGCCTCAATGGGTATGATGACCAGCCTTCAAAATCAGGCATCAACAACGGCTTCCAAACAAACAAGCGAAACAGAGCAAAGTAAACCTGCAGGCCCTCCCCCCGGTGGCCCGCTACCCAACGGTGCTCCTCCCAGTGGCTCACCGCCAAGTGGCCCTCCCCCAGGCGGTAAAAAAGAGACTTCCAATGCCGACCTGGCGTCCGTGTTCGAAATTTTGGTCTCAAACGAAACTGACGAGGACAGCGACGATGACACTTCCTCACAATCTGCTGAGAACGCGGCAGAGGCTGGATATTCAACGGCCTTGAACCTTTTATCAGCCTAGCAGAAATGCGACCGCCTTTGCGACATGATCTAAGTGTGCGACACTGACCTCGCGCGTTTGCGTGGGGGTCGGTTTGATGTCTGCATAGCTCGAATGAAACAAGGCAAAACCCGAAATGGAACCACATCATACAAAAATGCACCGCAAAAATCACCTTCAATAGCACTCAAAACCAAAACTCCAGTCAACATCCTCTTGCAAGATAGCGTCGCGACAGGCATCAAAGCCTTATGAACGCACGCCACATTTTAGCCAACTCCATCCATGTCCTCACGGCAATCGGTGCAGCCCTTGCTTTGCTCGCGCTGTTTTCTGCTGCCCAAGGCGCATGGAACCATATGTTTTTATGGCTGCTCGCCGCCCTTGTGGTCGATGGCATTGATGGACCTTTAGCTCGAAAAGTTGACACCAAAACCAACGCACCTCGCATAGACGGTGTGTTGCTGGATTTGGTCGTCGATTTTCTCACCTATGTGTTTGTGCCCATTTTTGCATTGGTGCAATCAGGTATGGTGCCCGGATGGACAGGCTGGGTCTGTGCGCTCAGCATCACAACTGTTTCTGCACTTTATTTTGCCGATACCCGCATGAAGACCGAAGACGCCAGTTTTGAGGGTTTTCCCGGCTGTTGGAACATGGTTGCATTGGTGTTTTTCGCCCTTGAGCCGCCTGTTTGGGCCATGGTCACGGTTATGGTCATCTTAACGCCTGCGATGTTCCTGCCGATCCGTTTTGTCCACCCAGTAAGGACGGTCAGATGGCGATATATAACCCTGCCCGTGACCCTTGCATGGATCGTGTTTTCGACGCTTTTGATGGCTGGCACCTATACGCACACGGTCGCAACGGGGCTTATCATCGCCAGTTTGTACTTGCTGGGCGTGGGTGCTGTGCAGCAAATCGTCCCGCCACGCCGCACCAAAACGTAGCGTTGATCAGGCGTCGCAAAGCACGCCTTGACCATCATTATCAGTCAAGAATATCTATAAAACCAAAAGCAAAAAGAGGGCCGAAGCCCTCTTTTCCTATTTTAGCAATCAGCGTTCAAACAAGACAGTCAATTAGCTGAGCGCCTCATCACAACGACCACACACGCCTGCGTGACTGTGCTTGCCAACGTCTGGCAAAATCTTCCAGCAACGCTGACATTTTTCACCCGTAGCTTTTTCAAACACCACACCAACGCCGACCACATCCGTCAAACGGAACGCTTCTGCGGGGGCGGGATCAGTCGTGACCGCGATGCCTGAGGTGATGCAAAGATCGTCGAAAGGCACTGTTTTCAAAGCCTCGACAATGGCGGCATCTTCGATATGCACCACAGGCGCGGCTTCAAGTGACGCCCCGATGACTTTATCCGTGCGCTGAATTTCCAACGCTGCGGTAACAACACGGCGCACTTGACGGATGCCCGCCCATTTCGCCGCCAAAGCGTCGTCTTTCCACGCTGTTGGTGTCTCGGTAAAATCGGTCAAGTGGATTGAACTTGCGTCCCCAGGGAAACGCTCAAGCCAGACTTCTTCCATCGTAAACACCAAGATCGGCGCAAGCCATTTGGTGATGCGGTGGTACAAAATATCCAACACAGTGCGTGCCGCGCGGCGGTTCAACGTGTCGCCGTCACAGTACAACGCATCTTTGCGCACATCGAAATAGAACGCTGACAAATCAACCGTCGCAAAGGTGAACACAGCTTGCCACACGCCCGAGAAATCAAACGAACGATAACCCTTTTGCACGGCTTCATCGACTTCAGCCAAACGATGCAAAACCCAACGCTCAAGCTCTGGCATGTCCGCTGGTTCAACGCGATCCGAGTCTGAAAAATCGGCCAAAGAACCAAGCATATAGCGCATGGTATTACGCAAACGACGATAGCTGTCTGCGGTGCCTTTTAGAATTTCAGGCCCGATGCGCTGATCGTTTGTGTAGTCAGCTTGCGCCACCCACAGACGCAAAATATCTGCGCCATATTGTTTGATGATGGTTTCAGGCACAATGGTATTGCCGATGGATTTGGACATTTTCATGCCCTTTTGATCCAGCGTAAACCCATGCGTTACAACGTTTTTATACGGCGCACGGCCTTTGGTGGCAGACGCCTGCAACAACGATGAATGGAACCAACCACGGTGTTGATCGGTGCCTTCCATGTAGACATCTGCGATGCCGTCCTCGGTCCCATCCTCGCGGTCGCGCAAAACGAATGCGTGCGTACACCCCGAGTCGAACCACACATCCAACACGTCAAACACTTGGTCGTAGTCAGCAGGATTGGCGATGCCGTCCAAGGTGCGCTCTTTAAAGCCATCTGTGTACCAAACATCTGCGCCGTTCTCTTCGAATTCGGCCTTGATACGTGCGTTTAAGTCATCGTTGCGCAGCAAGAATTCAGGGTCGGTGGGCAACAAGCCTTTTTTGGTGAAACACGTGAGCGGAACACCCCACGCCCGTTGACGCGACAGCACCCAATCAGGGCGGCTTTCGATCATGGAATGCAGGCGGTTGCGGCCAGTCTTTGGTGTCCAAGTGACCAATTCATCAATTGAGCGCAGCGCGCGTTCGCGGATGCTATCGCCATATTGACCCATGCCATCGTCGAGTTTTTTATCGACAGAGGCAAACCACTGTGGTGTGTTGCGGAAAATGATTGGCGCTTTGGAACGCCATGAATGTGGGTAGCTGTGCTTGACTTGGCCGCGCGCGATGATGCCGCCAGCCTCAACAAGTTTCGCGATCACTGTAGTGTTGGCCTTGCCCTCTTTACCTTTACGGTCAAAGACTTGAAGACCTGCAAAAAACGGCACGTGTGGCAAGAATTCGGATTCTTCGCCGACATTGTGTGTCATCCGGTCGATCCAGTTGCGCGCGACGAAACATTCATAGTCGTCCGCACCGTGGCTTGGCGCGGTGTGAACAAACCCTGTACCGGCATCAGCCGTGACATGGTCGCCGTCGATCATTGGAACATCGTAATCCCAGAAACCGACTTCGTCGGCCAATGCCCCGTCAGCCATATTGGGGTTAAGCTCGGCAAAGATAGCTTTGTCGATCTCAGAGCCATCCAGACCAGCAAATGGGTGAGCCATGTTGCTAATATTGTGAGGGTCCACGTCTCTAACGCGCTCAAAACATGTTGCCCGTGCCTTAGTCAAACACTCTGTTGCTAGATCATCCGCAAAAACATAGTGATCTCCGACGGCTGTCCAGCTTTCCTCTTCAGTCTCGGTCACTTTGTAGAGGCCGTAGTTGATTTTTGGATTATAAGCGACGGCCCTGTTGGACGGGATCGTCCAAGGAGTCGTTGTCCAGATCACAACACGAGCGTCACAATCTAGCAGATAAGTTCCATCTTCAATTTCATTGCCGCGAACATGCTTAATCTTAAACGGCACCCAGATCGTGTGCGATTTGTGATCATGGTATTCAATTTCCGCCTCGGCCAGCGCTGTTTTTTCAACAGGCGACCACATCACGGGTTTTGAGCCTTGGTACAACGTGCCGTTCATCAAGAACTTCATGAATTCGTCGGCGATCACAGCCTCGGCGTGGTAATCCATCGTCAAATAGGGGTTATCCCAATTGCCTTCGATGCCCAAACGCTTGAATTCTTCGCGCTGAATATCCACCCAGCTGTCGGCAAATTTGCGACATTCTTGACGGAAATCGATGACAGGCACGTCATCTTTATTTTTACCTTTGGCGCGGTATTGTTCTTCGATCTTCCACTCAATCGGCAGCCCGTGACAATCCCAACCCGGCACATAACGTGCATCATGGCCCATCATTTGGTGCGAGCGCACGATGATATCTTTGATGGTTTTGTTCAGCGCGTGACCGATGTGCAGATGCCCGTTCGCATAGGGAGGGCCATCATGCAAAACAAAAGGCGTGCGCCCGTCAGCTTTGCCTTTGGCGCGCAATTGATCGTAAACGCCAATCTGCGCCCAACGTTCCAACCAACCTGGTTCGCGCTTGGGCAGGCCTGCGCGCATCGGAAAATCCGTTTTCGGCAAGTTCAAAGTGGGTTTGTAATCGAGTTTTTCAGCGGAAGTCTCGGTTGAAGTCTCAAGAGGGGTATCAGCGCACATCGCGGCATATCCTGTCAGAAAAGTCTGTCAAAGGGGGTGATCGGCGCGGGTGTCCATACGCCTTGTCCCGGCGGCTCAAGTTCAGAGCGCCGGGCTGGTAATTCGAATAATGATCGATACCATGAAATTCATAGCCCGCTTATATGGCGCGCTCTCGCTGGGGTAAAGCCGTCTGTGCGTGCGACATATAAAAAGGGGCTGCAAATGCGCCCCTTTTCAATCTTTAATACTGTATCGCGGTCAAGTCGCGCCTAGTGGGATGCGGATGAGCTAGAGTGGCTACCACACCAATCATCGGTTTTCACCACGGGCCATACGCCGCGCATTTCATCTTCGGTCAAAAAGACAGGTGGGTTCAAACGGCAGAGACCAGCCTCGCTTGCAGCTGCGGCTTTGGTTTCGAAGAAAGAGCATGATTTACAGGCTGTAGCGGACATAATTGAACTCCATACTAATTTTATGCGGTCATAAGTCTAGCTGGCTGGCAACATGCTGGCTTGCTGGATATGAGTCTTGTTTAGAACAGTTAAAAACAGATGTCAATAATTTATTCAATAAAAACAAATAGTTGACTATTTTACTAAGCCACAAAAACAGTCGGATTTATCGCAGCATTCCTTATAAAAATGATAGGATACGGTTAAATACTCTGCGACACAGTGCACAGTGGTCGCGGCGCCTCCCTTTGATCTACCGTGCGATGACCCTTCAGGAGCCACCGACAATGTCCGTAATGCTGCCAAAGTTCCCCATTTCACCTGAGCACATCGAATTGGTGGTGACCCGTTTTTACGCAAAGGTGCGCAATCACAGCGAACTTGGTCCTATTTTCGCCAATCACGTCCACGACTGGCCCCCGCACGAGGCCAAGATCACCCGCTTTTGGCGCAACGCAATCGGGATCGAACGCAACTATGATGGCAACCCGCAAAGGGCCCATATGGCAGCACCAGACATTCAAGGGCACCATTTTGCACTGTGGTTAGGTCTGTTTGACGAAACGCTACAGGACAGTCTTGCGCCTGAAACAGCGGCGGCATGGTCGGCTTTAGCCCATAGGATTGGGCGGGCGCTAAAAATGAGCATAGATCAACGTGACGCCCCAAAAGATGCACCGCCACGACTGTTTTAAACACTGAGATATGTGATACAGCGTCATGCGGACGTCAGAAGGCCTACCATGAAAAAACGTCTTAAAATCGGTATCGCTGGTGCGGGCATTGGCGGATTGGCAGCTGCGGCACTGCTTGCAGATCAATCCCATGATGTGACCGTGTTCGATCAATTCGACACGCCAAAGCCCGTGGGATCAGGTCTAGTGATCCAACCTGTCGGGCGCAGGGTTTTGGATGCCATTGGCGCGGGGCATTCGGCACGGGCGATGGGGCGAAACATTCATCGGATGCTAGGGCGCGAGATGCGCAGCGGACGACGGGTTTTGGATGTCAGTTATGGGTCGAGCTATGGGCTGGCTATTCACCGCGCCGCCCTGTTTCAATGCCTGATGGATGCCGTTATCGCGCGTCCCGTCCGGTTGGCAACAAATCACAGCGTGACTAGACGCGATGCAGCTTATCTTGAATTTGAACAACAAGACCGCGCAGGCCCGTTTGATTTGATCATTGATGCCAGCGGAGCACAATCACAGTTGAGCCCGCTCACCGCACGCGCCCTTCCCTACGGTGCGATTTGGACCACGGTAGATTGGCCCAAAACTGACCTATCCCTCACCGAATTATCGCAACGCTATCGCCGCGCTAATCGCATGATCGGCGTGATGCCCATCGGGGTCATGCCCGGTCAAACCACACAAAAAGCCGCGCTGTTTTGGTCGCTGCCACGCGAGAGTTATGACGATTGGCGCGCTGGTGGATTGGCTGCATGGAAAGCTGAGGCCCATGATCTGTGGCCCGCGCTGGCCCCGTTTTTGGACCAAATCACATCCCAAGATCAGATGGTTATGGCGCGCTATTCTCATGGTACGCTGCGCAGACCGTTTGGGAATGGGATTGCCCACATCGGGGACGCTGCGCACCGCGCCTCGCCGCAACTTGGTCAAGGGGCAAATATGGCACTCTTGGATGCTTGGGCCCTCAGCGAAGCCTTGCGGTATTTTCCACTTGAAAACGCTCTGCCCGCCTATGCGCGCGCACGGCGTGGGCATGTCATGGCCTATCAAAGCATGTCAGCGACCTTCACGCCGCAGTATCAATCTGACAGCCGTATCTTGCCCTTTGTGCGGGATCGTATTTTATTTCCCCTATCGGTTTTACCGCCTGCCAAACAGATTTTGACAGCGCTCGTCAGAGGTAACATTTTGCCGCCCTTGGGATACCTGACACCCCAAGATCAACCTGCTCTTTTAAACGAAATTTAGCTCTGTCCAAACAGGCCCGTCAACGCACGCTTTACCGTGCCTGAAACGGACGGCTTGCTTGTCGCAGCAAAAGGCAACGGGCGGCACACTTCGATCGCGGCCACCCCGACACGCGCTGTCAATGCGCCGTTGACCACACCCTCACCAAAGCGTCGCGACACTTTCGCCAACACTCCGCCACCGGCAAGAGAGCCGATCAAATCGTCACCGACAGCAACTGCGCCAGTGGCGACCAAATGCGTCAAAACCGAGCGCGTCACGCGCCAAGACCCTAGTGTACCAGAGCGCCCACCATAAATTTCAGCAATGCGGCGGATCATCCGTAAGTTGGCGGTCAAAGCCGTAAACACATCAGCCAAAGCGATGGGAACAAGCGCCGTGACCATCGCAACCTGACGTGCGGCGGCTTCGACTTCGCGGCGGGCAGCCGCATCAAGCGGTACCAAAAATTCCGTTTCGGCAAGCTGTAAAAGCCCATCGGCATCAAAGACTTCGCCTTTGCGTTCATTGAAACGCTCATTGCCCCAAGACACATCATCGCGGGCTTTGTAGACCACCTGCAATTTATCAGTGACAGCGCGAGCCGCGGTCAAATCACCATCGGCCGCAGCCATCACCGCAGCTTTGTGCAGCGTATCGATGCGCTTGAGACGGGCGAAAGCTGCCAGTTCTTTGACTGCGATCGCGATGAGAATAAAAACAAACGCCCCTGTCAAAGCCAAAGCCCCATAGCCCAAAGCAGGGTTGCGTGCGATCAGGCCTGCGACGAAATCATAACTGGTCAAAGTGACGACAAAAACAAACAGCGCCAGCAGTAAACGCCAAAACCAGCGTGCCAAAACAGATGGTTTGCGCGCGGCGAACACCGCAGCGCGTTCCATTGCAGACGGCGCACGCAAAGGGGCCAATTCCGGCACGGGGTCCGCTGTCGATGGCGTCACGGTTGGGGCATCATCCAGTTCGATCAAAACAGGGCCACGATTGGATTTGGGCGTACCAGCATCAGTCATAGCTTGTCTCCGATCAAAAAATCAGCCGCGCGATCAAGTCGAATATGGGGTGGACCTTCACCTGGTTTGAGCGTCAAGCGCGCGGGTTCAAACCGCATGATTTCATAATCTCCATCCAGCCATTTTTCAGCGCCTTTGCGAGCGGGCGTCAAAATATGAGATGGATCCTCGGGCAATTCACCGGGATAAAATGCGGCTTGTTTGCCACTTGCAGTTCGACCGCGCACACAGTCCAACATCTGACCATCATGATCAATCGTCTCTTCAACCGTGGCGCGCAAAGCCGCGATGGACATGGCATTTGTACGCGCCCCTGAGAAATCCGCACGATCTTTGGCGTCGCGCACCAGTGCTTCCATAATGGCCGTCAGGCGCGGGTGTTGCGAGTGATGGATATGATCCGCTTTTGAGGCTGCAAACAGCACGCGGTCCACGCGGCGCTGCCCCAACAAAGCAAGCAAACGCCCGACACGACCCGGGCGAAAGGCGCTGAGAATATCAGACAATGTGCGGCGCAAGTCTTCGACCGCTTTGGGGCCGGCATGAATCGCACCAAGCGCATCGACCAGCACCACTTGGCGGTCAATTTTGGCGAAATGGTCGCGAAAGAACGGCTTTACGACTTCGCGTTTATAAGCTTCAAACCGGCGCTCAAACTCACGGGCCAGACTGCCCCGCTTGGCCGCACTTGGCGGCAAAGGCGCAAAGGTCAAAACGGGCGACCCATCCAGTTCCCCCGGCAATAAAAAACGCCCCGGCGAGCAATCCGAATAGCCCGCCTCGCGTGCCGATTTCAAATAGGTTGTAAAGCTGTTGGCCAGCGCTTTGGCACTTGGTTCATCGTGTTTTTGATCAGACGCAACAGCATCCAGCGCGGTCAGAAAATCAACGCTTTGAGCACGTGATTTGGCAGCGGCAATAGAGGCTTCGGACCATTCCGCATAGGATTTTTCCATCAAGCCAAGGTCCAAAAGCCATTCGCCGGGGTAGTCTAAAATGTCCAAATGCACGGTGCGCGGGCCGGATATAGCCCCCAAAATACCCGTAGGCTGAACCTTAAACGATAAACGCAATTCAGACACAGCGCGGGTGCTGTCGGGCCAATGGGGGTCAGGTGCAGTCAGCGCGGACAAATGAGTTTCATAATCGAACCGCGGCACAGTGTCGTCTGGCTGGGGCTGCAAATAAGCGGCTGTGATGGCAGAGGATGCGCCAAGCTGCGGCATGCGACCGCGATCCAACAAATTAGCTACCAAAGATGTGATGAACACCGTTTTACCAGACCGCGACAGGCCTGTGATTCCCACGCGAATGACAGGTTCGAACAAAGCCTCGGTCACACCGTTTTGTACTGTTTCCACACCGCGCACGATGCGATCAGCAATATCACCTATGATCAAACCCCTGCCCCTTCACAGTTTTTCTTAGCTCAACATAAGCAGGCATCAGATCATTTGAAAGGTGTAGCGCACATGAGGCAGCGAAAGACTGGACGCGGGCGCTGCGGCGCGATACATGGCGGGCATGCCCAGATTTGCACTTTTAATAGAATACAACGGCGCGCCATTTTCAGGCTGGCAACGACAGAAGGATCAGCCCTCTGTTCAGCAAGCTGTGGAAGAAGCGTTGCGTAAAATTGACCCTGACTGCCCAGCAATTGGCGCGGCGGGACGTACGGACGCTGGCGTGCATGCTAAAGGTCAAGTGGCCCACTGCGACCTAGTGCGCGACTGGGAACCATTTCGATTGATGGAGGCGGTGAATTTTCACCTCAAACCCCAGCCTGTTGCCATTTTGGATGCTGTGCGCGTTGCCGATGATTGGCACGCACGCTATGCGGCCTATGAACGGCGCTATACGTTTCGCGTGATCGCGCGGCGTGCGCCTGTGGCCCATGGGGCTGGTTTGGTGTGGCAAGTGCGCGGACCGCTTGATTTGGCCGCCATGCAAGACGGGGCGAAACGCCTGTTAGGCACCCATGACTTCACCACCTTTCGTTCAACCATGTGTCAGGCTGACAGCCCTGTGAAGACCATGGATGAGATCACAATCGAAGAGCTAGACTATTCATATGGCAAGGAATTTCAGTTCCATTTGCGGGCGCGATCCTTTTTGCACAACCAAGTGCGTTCCATCGTTGGATCACTTGAGCGTGTCGGCGGCGGGCATTGGCCAGCCGAGCGGATCACTGAGATTCTTGAGGCCCAAGATCGAACAGCCTGCGGCCCTGTCAGCCCACCAGATGGTCTGTATATGACAGGCGTTGGATACAAAACGAAACCCTTTGGGTTCTAAGGCACAGGCGAGCGACAAGGCACAAATCGCTTTAAGTTGATTAATTCATGTGCAAACGTCTAAAATATACACATAAAATCCCGTGATCGCCCTAAAACTGCACACAGATTTGCGCGGTTTATATTGCTCGCACTGCGGCTCTTTGCTCTACAAGACCAAAGAGCAACGAAAGTGGGCCCATGGCAAAACCATCGTCAAAACTGCGCAACACTCTAGCGACCTTGTTGGCTCAAATTTATCCAGATCAAACCTCAAGCGCTCTTGTGGATCAGGTGATCGATGCGTTTTGGCCGGACGAGCGGCAAGTGCGCGGTCGCGGGCGGGCGCTTGGCAATACTTTGTGGAATGAAACCGACACTTTGGTGATCACCTATGGCAATACGCTTGTAGATGGGCAGCACAAACCCCTGGATTTGTTGCGTGATTTTTTAGATCGCTATGTCAAAGGCGTGATTTCCGGCGTGCATATTTTGCCGTTTTTTCCATTCACATCAGACGATGGGTTCGCCGTCACCGATTACCGCACCGTGAACAGCCAACTTGGTGACTGGGCTGATATTGAACGCATCGCAGATGAGTTTAGGTTGATGTCGGATTTGGTGCTAAATCATGTTTCCTCAAATTCAACTTGGTTTTCAGATTATCTTCAAGGGCATGAACCCTATGATAAATTTTTCAAAGAAGCACTGCCCAGCGATGATCTAAGCAGTGTTGTACGTCCACGCACCTCGCCCCTTTTGCGCGAGGTCGAAACAGCAAACGGCACCAAACATGTGTGGTGCACGTTCAGCCACGATCAAATCGATCTCGATTTTGAAAACCCCGAAGTATTGTTGGAATTTTTGCGCGTCACGCGGCTGCATATAGATCACGGCATTCGGATTGTACGGCTCGATGCTGTTGCGTTTTTGTGGAAAAAAATTGGCACGTCTTGCATTCATTTGCCTGAAACACACGCCATTGTTCGGCTTATGCGGGTCTTGTGTGACTATACCGAAGAGCCCGTGGTTTTGCTGACTGAAACCAATGTACCCAACGCGGAAAACCTCAGCTATTTTGGCAACCGCAATGAAGCCCATATGATTTACAACTTTTCGCTGCCGCCGCTTTTGCTGCATGCGTTGCTCAGCGGGACCAGCGTGCATTTGAACCAGTGGTTGATGCGGATGCCGCCCGCGCAATTGGGCTGTGCCTATTTGAATTTTGCAGCGTCACATGATGGCATTGGCGTGCGTGGGGCCGAAGGATTGCTGACAGGTGAGGAACTTGGCGGCGTGATTGGCGCGGTGCGCGACTTTGGCGGCAAGGTGTCAATGCGCGCCCTGCCCGATGGATCGCAAAAACCATATGAGTTGAACATCACGTTTTTTGACGCCCTCAAAGGGACGATTGAAGGTGGCGAAGATGCACATCAAATCGCTCGTTTTCTATGTTCGCAAACGATTGTCATGGCGCTTGAAGGCGTCCCTGCCTTCTACATTCACTCGCTACTGGCGACCCCCAACGATGTGGAGGCTGCGGACAAAAGCGGCATGAATCGCGCGATCAATCGCCACCGTTGGGATTATGCAGAACTGCGGGCCAAATTGGATGACCCAAGCTCTGTGCACGCACAGGTTTTGACAGCCTTAAAACAACGTATTTCTGTGCGCACGGCCCAAAAAGCATTTCACCCGAACGCAACGCAGTTCACCTTGCAATTGGGGGACAAAATTTTTGGTCTTTGGCGTCAATCGCTCAACCGCGACCAATCAATTTTTGCACTGCACAACGTGTCAGATACCCCGCAAGACGTGCCGTTGTTGTCGATCAATCTGATTGATGGCGAAGATTGGTATGACCTTTTGAGCAATGAAAAATTGGACCTATCCAGCGGCGAGGTGCATTTTGCCCCGTATCAAGCGCGTTGGATTTCAAACGTCAAATAGCCCAAGCACCCTGCCGGTTTTATGGCCCACGTCCTTAAAAATGGCCCACGTCCCTAAAGTTTCATCGATCGCACAAAAAAAACCCGATGCCTTAGCACCGGGTTCAAGTTCGGATGTCAACAGGGACAAACAGGACGGGAGGACACTGTTATATCAACATCCGCGAGGGATTCATGTGTGAGAGTAAAGGGGTGTCGGCGCAGACAGCCGACGCGCTTGGTGGACGACAATCGTACGAACAATGTCTTCATCCAAAGTAATCGGCCCAGGCACCGTGACGGGATACCGAAATGTTTTGCCATCGCGTTCAACGTCAACACGTGCTTGAAATACACCAGCGGTGGCGTCGTACCTGATGTTCTTGATCTCCATGTCAGCACCTTTTCCCTTTGTTTCAATAAGGTAACTCACGCGGATACAATTGGTTCCAACATCAATTTCGCTAACCCTAAATTTATTTTAATGGGTGCCCTAACGTCTTGCTTGTTCACAGCACATCGTTCACGCCATGCACCTTGGAAAATCGGGCGCAATCACCCGTCTGTAAATTATTAAAGACAGACGGCTTAGACTGTGTCATCTAAGAACTTAGCTTCATTCAAGGATACGCAAATGACTGCTGCTGACTGCCGATTGATGGTGATGGGGCTCACAGGAATTGTCCTGCACGACCTTATTGGGGTGATGGAAGAAAGCATTGCAAACTTGCACGTTTCTACCGCCAAAACAGAAGCCGATGCCATAGCCCAACTGGCAGAGGCACAAAGCTGGACATATGCTTTTTTGAACCTTGGGCCAAATGCCTTTAAGGAAAGCGCGCTGTCGAAAATTTTGAGTGACCTTGGAGCCAAAGTGATTTTGCTGGGGAACACCGCCGAAGATGCAGCAGAGACCAGCCCTTATCCTGTTTTGGTCCGCCCCTTCATTGCTGATGACATATTACGCCTTTTGGGGTAAAAATCTGATCGTTTTTGTGTCCTTGTGGCAATCAAAGGCTATATAAATCAGATGTCAAAATCGAAAGACCTAAGAGAATGAAAAACATCCTGTCTCGTGTGTGGTCAGGCGTCGACCGTTTGGGCGTGCGTCTTGCTATTGTGCTAGCGGTGGCTTTGCTACCGTTGATGATTATTTCCATCGTGCGTTCACAAAGCGTGGTGAGCGAAGCCGTCGCCCGCTCGCAGGGGGCCTTGGTTGGTGAAACCCTACGCGCCGTGCAAGAAGAGGTGATCATCATCGAACGCGCCAAAGCGCTGGCACAAGCACTCAGTCGCTCTGTGCCGATTATGTTGGACGATCCCGAGCTGTGTACACGCTTGATGCACGACAAACTCAATGACACCGCATTTTCATTTGCTGGATTTTACGACACCACAAGTTACGTTCCCTGTTCCACTGCGGATGAACCATTTAGCTTTGGTATGACCGTTGATCTGGCAGAGCAACTTGCAGATCCCAAACCTATTGTTTTGATCAATGAACAAGCCCCAATATCAGGGGAATCAGTCATCTATGCGTCTCATCCTGTGTTCGACACGGATGGCAGTTTGATGGGCTTTACCGCCATTTCTGTGCCACACAAAAGGCTGCGCACGTGGGTGTGGGACGAACCTGACGCCGTCTTTTTGACTCTGAACTCCCAAGGCAAGGTATTGACCTCACCGGGATCACTGGAAGACGCCGAACTGATTTTACCACAGCTGGAGCCTGGCCAAGACATCACCAAGCAACCTGTGAGCTTTAGCACCGTGGGTCGCGATGGGATTGAGCGGCTTTATGCATTGGTTCCCGTGGTGAAAGGCGAGCTTTACGCGCTGTCGTCGTGGCCAATGGACCGCGAGGTGCAAGGCGATTTCTATCTTAAAAACCCCGCCCTTTTCCCTGCTTTGATGTGGTTGGCCAGCCTTGTCGTTGCTTGGTTTGCGGCCTCGTTGTTTGTCACACGGCATGTGATTAAATTGAAACGCTCGATGCAAGGGTTTGCAGAAACACGCACGGTAACGACACACAACCAATTTGCGGCCGCTCCAAAAGAGTTGCGCGAAGTGGCCGATGCGTTCATCGGTATGACTGACACAATCATGCATGATGAAGCCCAGATTGAAGATACCCTACGCCAAAAAGACGTTTTACTGCGTGAGGTGCATCACCGTGTGAAGAACAATCTACAGCTGATCGCATCCATCATGAGTATGCAGATGCGCCAATCGCGATCCAAAGAAGTACGTCAATTGATGCAAAGCCTGCATGATCGCGTCAACAGTCTAGCCACGATCCACCGCAATCTGTATCAAACCTCTGGGCAAGCCGACATCAGCATGGATGAACATCTTGATGCCATCGTACATCAAGTGGTCAGAATGGCCGCTTCACGCGACAAGTCCATAGATTTGAAAACGGACTTTGCCTCGATACGTTTGAATCCAGATCAGGCCGTGCCTTTGTCTTTGTTCGTGACCGAAGCCATGACCAATGCTTTGAAATATATTGGTAGTGTGAAAGGCAGTTCGCCCAGTTTGTCCGTCAGCCTTGTCAGCTTGCCAGATGACTATGCACAAGTGACCGTGACCAATTCGGTAACCCCGAATGCTGCGGCACCCGATGCAGAAAAATCATCGGGCTTGGGGTCGGAATTGATGGAAGCCTTTTCCGAGCAACTAGAAGGCGAATTTGAGGTGAACTTGGATAACAATCAATTCACAGTTCATCTGACCTTTCCCGTCGAAGCCTTAACAGCCAAATCATAAGCTTTTAGGGCATCCCCCTAAAGCGTAAACAAAATTAAAAGGCCCCGCAGATTGCGAGGCCTTTCACTTGATCATAATCGTAACATTTATACTTATAACGGTGGTTTACCGCGCACAGCGCGTGCCAACATGGCAACCACAAACAAGATCAAGAAAATCACAAACAGAATTTGTGCGATCCCTGCCGATGCCCCAGCGATGCCGCCAAAGCCCAGCGCACCTGCAATCAGTGCAACAACCAGAAATGTTAAAGCCCAACCTAGCATTGTTCGTCTCCTTATTTTGGTGTCGGTATGTGTTGTTCTGCTAAATCAACTGCTCAGGGCCCATTTGGTTCCATCGTTTTTTACCGATTGCGTATTACACCATCTCTTCAGGCATTCCTGGCACGGGTATACTGGCTTGGGCAGCAGGCTTCCTATCATAGGGCACGATAAACCCCCTGCGCTGCTCGGCAGGCAAATCGGCATTGCGCAACGCGCGATCCAACCAAACATCAAATGCAGCATCAGGCGCATGATCGGTTTCGCCCCCCAACCAATGATCGAAAATCTTTTTGGTCAGCATTTGAACCTGTTCAGGTGCAGACAACAAAAGCCCCGCTTCTGCGTCCCATTTCATGCTGCGGCCATTCAAGTTGGCGGACGACACAATCGCTGCCCTATCATCAAAAATGGACACCTTAGAATGCACATAGACAATCGGCGCATTTTCCAACGTTGCGCGTTTTGAAGATGTATCGCGCGCGTCAGGTTCACGCGGCTGCACAGGGCTGACCGCCAAGAACCGTGTCCCAAATGTTCGGTGTAACCGACGAAACGCGCGCGCTTGCAAATGTTCGCCGAACCGCCCCGCCAACCCTGGCGCATCACTAAACGCTGCAACTTCAGGCGCGGCAGGCAGCAACAATAGCAGACGTAAATCGGGGTTGTGTTTGCCTGCTTCGACCAAAGCAGACACAATGCGACGATCTCGAAAATACTGCGATTCCAGATAGATAAATCGTTTGGCACGCTTAATCTGTGCAATATGTTCTTTGAAAATCGTATCGCTGATGGTCTTGGGGGCCAGATGCCACGCGTTGCGGGACCGCTTGCGCGACAAAGTTGTCAAGAAAGGCGATGAGACCCGTTTTATGGGCTTTTTTCCCGCAATCACATCTGGCAAGTTTTGCAGATGAACCGTGGCGTCGGTCGCAACATCTGGGCTGTGAACAACCAATTGCAGGTCATGCCAAGTGTCTTGTGCGGGTTGATTGTGCTCTGCATCGTCAATGCGACGCTCGTTTAAATCAAGCCCGCCAATATACGTTGTTTTGCCGTCAAAAATTGCCATTTTATGGTGCAACGTCACAGGGTATTGCTGTGGCAACGCTCCGCTGCGCACACAGACCTGCCCGTCTTTAAAGGACAAAAGATCGCCTAAACCGGGCAAGTATTTAAGGCGCTCTTCCGCCTCGGATCCCTCATTGAAATCACGGGCAATGCTGCGCAGCTCTCGGCGTGTTTTGGCAGCAAACATAAGGCGCGATACAATGCCCGCTTTGGCAGGGTGAAGCACGCAGCGTACAGTCATCTGTGCTGCATTTGGGGCTGATATTTCATTCAGATCCGTCAAAATTGCCATGAAAGTCCATGCCTGTTCATGCATATCTGGCGCCATGACAGGATCAAAATCAGACAGAGTTAGATCGATAGGAACGCCCCTGTTGAGCGTGTGCAAGAAAAGATCCGCCCATGTATCCCCCACACCACGCGCAGCCTCTGAAAGCAATTTTGTGCGCGGATCGAACAGGCGAAACCCCATCACAATGCTGGTCTGAGCCGACAGAAACAATGATTCCAATCTAGGAAATGCTTCTTGGGCAGTGACCAAGACCTCGATGTCGGCCCCGCCCTTAAGGATGCGATTATCGCTTTCTAATGAGTTAGTCGCGTCGGACACTTTGACCTGCATTCACAACTGCCATGGTGCCACTGTCCGTCAATTCCAGTGAATCATCTGGCGATAAATCTAAAAGTTCAACCAAACGCTGACGTGCGCGGTTCACTCGGCTTTTCATCGTGCCTGTCGCAACGCCACACATTTCTGCCGCTTCGTGATAGGCAAAACCTGAGGCTCCCACCAAGGTCAGCGCTTCGCGTTGATCGGCTGGCAGTTGCACAAATGCTTTTTGAAAATCCGAATAGGCGAGACGCCCGTCATGTTCGGGTTTCACCGCCAACTTACCACTGAGAATACCGTCTACATCCGCCACTTCACGGCGTCCTTTGGTATAAGTCGTGTAATAAGTGTTGCGCAGAATCGTGAACAGCCAAGCGCGCATGTTTGTGCCCACTTGGAACTTATCAATCGATTTCCATGCCTTCATGACGGTTTCTTGCACCAAATCATCGGCCAAGGTTGGATTACGGCACAAGCTCAATGCAAACGCACGCAATACGCCAAGATGTGTGACCAATTCGTCTCGTGGATCAATATCCGCGACGATTTCATTTTCCATTTTGGTCATCTTGCTCCCTCAATTTGCCAATCAGTGACATCAGGTCAGAGGGCAGCTCCTCAGCGGCTTTGTCTTGAAAGGAACGACGCAAGTGATCCTTTATCAAATCAGTGCGCCGTTTCTCGGGTTGGTTGTCAATATTCATGCCCGTGTCGTCTCCATATCGCTCGATATCCTCGCCAGACGAGGAAATAAATCTAACTCTCATGGAACCAAACTGCGAACTGCCAGTTTGGTTCCAAAGAAAACAAAGGGACTTCCTATGACACAAACTGTTTCGGACCAGCCACTCTCACGCGTTGTCGCAGATCTTTTGCCATTTTTGCGTCGTTACGCGCGGGCCTTGACTGGATCGCAGCAAACGGGCGACCGGTATGCGGCGACAACACTCGAAGCGCTTTTGACGGATAAATCCATTTTTGAGACGTCCTCAAGCCATAAAGTCGCACTTTTCGGTGCATTTCACAAGATTTGGTCCAGCTTAGGCGCACCCATTCAAGACGGCGAAACCGGACTTGGCGCGCAGGCCCAAGTTCATTTGGCGCGTCTGACCGAAAACACACGCGAAGCACTTTTACTGAACACAATCGAAGAATTCACGCTCGCAGAAGTTGCAGAAATTATGCAAATCGATGAAAGCGAAGCCACAGATTTGTTGCGCATCGCCGAACAAGAGCTCGAAAAATCCGTGTCTGGCAATATTATGGTGATCGAAGACGAAGCCATCATCGCCTTGCACATCAAAAAAATTGTCACCGAACTTGGCCACAACGTTACAGGTGTCGCACGCAAACACAAAGACGCGGTCAAACTGGCGGCCAAGCAACGCCCTGATTTGATCCTGTCCGATATTCAATTGGCTGACGGTTCGTCAGGTGTTGAGGCTGTGAACGAAATTCTGGCCGAAGCTGGCGACATTCCGGTTATTTTCATCACCGCATTCCCAGAACGCTTGCTGACCGGTGACCGCCCTGAGCCTGCATTTTTGATCACAAAACCATACACCGAAGATCAAGTGCGTTCCGCAGTCAGTCAGGCGATGTTCTTTGCGTCGTCTGAAATAATCGAAGCGCATTAAGCGAAACATCGGAACCATTGGCCGTGTCACGAGTTGATCTATTGAACATACAAAAGGAGTTTTAAAATGGCACAAGCCTCAAAAAACAACGTATCCGAATTGAACACCGACGTGACACAGCAAATGGCGATCTTGCGTGAAGACATCGCGAATTTGACTGCAACAGTGGCTGAATATGGCAAGGCGCAAGGCGCCGCTTTGAAATCAACTGCGGCTCATAAAGCGGTAGATTTGGCTGAAACAGGTGCTGCCACAGCTGAGGCGCTTAAAGCGCAAGCTGGGAAAACCTACTCTGGGGCAGAAGACGCAGTACGCGCCAACCCTGCCACAGCCGTTGGTATCGCAGCGGGCGTTGGTTTCTTGGTCGGCATGCTCACGGCGCGTCGGTAATGTTCGGTATTGAGCAAAAAGTAGAAAAGGCTGCGCGTAAAGGCGCAGCCTTTTCTGCGGCGACTGTGCTGGCACTGGTTGGCATGGCGTTTTTAACCACTGCGGGCTGGATCATTTTGTCAGAGCTTCACTCTGCGCTGTTCGCGGCAACTGTTATTGGTTTTATTTATGTTGGTGCCGCCGCGATCACTTTGGCCATTGGTCTAAAAAAGCCCCAACACCCACATGCGCAACCAACAGGTCACGTGTCTGCGGATTCTGATTTAACGCCGTTACAACTTGTGGTGTTATCATTTTTGCAAGGGTTTGAAAAAGGGCGTCAAAACGATCAGCCCTCATAACAATTGTGGCAACGGAGTTGTGTGTGAGCTCGCAGTCCGGCACCCAACCCTGCCACACGAGCCAAATTCTAAACTTGTCAGGCCGCTGATGTGACCTTGTCCCTCAGCGACTTGAGAGTAGTGCGGTTTGCGGGCGTCGCGTGATCTGCCAAGCGGTCCAACACGTCGAGCATAGTCTGACGGGTCAAAGGGTCATCCGCAACGTAAGGCCGACAGTCGCCCAGCGAGCGCGCCAGCAAGTGTTCAAAGCTAATCGGTTGCGCCACTATATTTTGTGCTGAAAATATCGTCAGACCATTGTCATGCTGCGCAACCAAAGACAGCCCCGCTTCGAACCAGTGCAAACAACTGGTTGCCGTAAAGGGGTCATTCACGCCCGGCGACATGGCCCGTGCGACAATTTCAACCAGCTGCTCAGCAACAAATATCAAGTTTTGATTTTCGGTCTTAGACCGCCCTAACGCTACGGCTTCGCGCAGACGCGTGTCCATATCCTCATCCAAAGAATCTGACGTACCCCAAATCCGCAAAATGGCGCGATGCGGGTACATGAATTCCCCAGGCATTTCCAAAATTTCAATGGTCCACTCATTCTCACAGGCGATCTCGCTGAGCTGATTTTGAGCGATGTTGTGAATATAGCCAGAGGTGCGCAGAAAAACGTCCAAAGATGTGCCAGACTGTGATGCAGTATCAGTCGCGTCAGGATTAAGATCCTGATCCAAAAGGGTTTCAATGTCTCGCCCAAAGCGCTGTCCCAACCCTGCGATGATGTTCGATACGCTGATCGTTTCAGGGACATGGTGGACATGGAAGATCATCACAAAGACGGAAACAAGCGCCAAAATCAGTGAAATATAGATTGAGATATGTGGTACAAAAGCTGTATCTGGGCCTTGCGCATTTTGGATGGCGGGCAGAACCAACAGTGCAAACGTAAAGGTCGAAATCAAAATGCCCAGTGTCCACTGGTTGCCGCGATCGCGCATGAAATTGCCAATCAAACGCGGCCCATATTGCCCCGAGGCAAAGGACACTGCCAGCATCGTGATCGAAAACATGACCCCCGCGACGCCAATCATCGATTGCGCGATCACAGAGACAACGGCACGTGCGCCCTCGACACTGATCAGATCATTCATCCAATCAGGTCGAAAGGCGGACATTTTGGGATGGCTATCCACGAACAACGACACAAAGGTCAAAATGATCGTGAACAGCACCAGTACCGTCGGAATGAACCAGTAACTGGCCCTGACGTCATCAAGATGCTTTTTAATCCGCGCACTGAATGACATAGGGCTCAATCACTTTCATATAGGTGACGCTTAGGTGGTCGCCAAAGCGCGCAACATCCACGCTGCTTTTTCGTGAACCGCAGCGCGGGCTGTGGCCAGATCTTCGGTCACAGGGTCGCCAGCTTTACCTGCTTTTTCGATCACGTCATGCAGGCGTTTGGCAACTTTACTGTGGTCTTCGGCCAGACTGTTGCACAGGGTGATGGCATCTGCAACGTCACCAATATCGGTCACGACAGAACCTTTGAGCAGCTCTTTGGGGGACATCGCCGTCAGGTGCCCCAAAGCGCGAATACGCTCGGCAATCACATCGGCAGCAGCAAACAATTCGCCGTACTGGCCTTCTGTCAAATTGTGCACAGCGTAGAACATCGGACCTTCGACATTCCAATGAACCGCGTGAGTTTTGATCGTCAAATTATATGTATCGGCCAAGACCTTAGACAGTTCTTTTGCGACAGCTTTGGCGTCAGTCACGCCTGTCTTAATGTCGACAACTTCGGGTGTAGGTTTCAATGCTTGTGTCATGAGACATCTCCTTTGGTGTGAACGACTTATCGGTGGCCCAACTGGTAAATGTGGCATTGGTTCCAAGAATAAATTTTGGAACGGTTTGCTGTCGCTATGGTTCTCTACCCAGACGCTGAAAGGCAAAACCGAAAGGAGACCAACATGAATTGGGATCAAATAAAAGGTGAATGGAAGACCGTAAAAGGCAAAGCCCGCAGCAAATGGGGTGAGCTGACAGATGACGAGTTGGACCAAGTCGCAGGCGACCGTGAACAACTCGAGGGCTTGATTCAAAAGCGTTACGGCAAGACCAAAGAAGCCGCGAAAAAAGACGTAGATGCGTGGCTTAAGGAGGTATCTTAACATGGCAGACGTTGATCAACTCAACTCAAATCCCGAAAGCGCACTGTACGACGCGCTGAACGACACTCGCACTGGTATGCTGGGTCTCAAAGGATCCGAGCAGCACATGCAGCCGATGACGCATTTCGCCGATCAAGACGCGGGTAAAATCCGCTTTGTCACCGCGCGTGACACTGATCTTGCACAGGCTTTGACTGTGAATTTGACGGTGAAACAGGCAGCACGATTTACTGTTGTTTCAAAGGGGCAAGATTTCCACGCCTGCATTGATGGCACGCTTGAACAAGTTGTGGACCCTCAAACGTTGAAAGACCTTTGGTCACCCGTTTTGGGCGCATGGTTTGACGGCGGACCAGAAGACCCCGATGTGGTGCTTTTGGAATTCACCCCCACCGAAGCCGCGATGTGGGCCTCAACCGGAAACCCACTACGGTTCGGTTATGAGATTGCCAAAGCAAATATGAATGACGACGCAAAGCCAGATCTTGGCAGCCATGTTGTTCATACTTTTGCACCTGCAAAACTGGCCCACTCCGCCGCTTAAGGCGACACGTGAAACCTGCACCACTTGGCACAATCGCCGCTGGTGCGCAGATCAATAGGAGACTGAAAATGACAGCGACAATCCTGAATGAGACCGATCTTGATGCGGTCAAATCGCTCCTTGATACGACAGTTGATGCGAAAGAGGGCTTCGAAGTGATGGCGAACAAAGCCGAGCCAGAATTTCGCCCCGTCGCGCGCAAGTTTGAAGCGCTTCACAGTATCCATGCACAGCGCTTGTCCCAAACCCTCAGCATAAATGGTCGTGATCCATCAGGTTCGGGCACTTTGATGGGATCAGTCAATGAAGCCGCTATTTCGATCCGCGCCCTGTTCGATGAGATCGACGCCGATGTTATGGACAGCGTGCGCCGTGGCGAAAAGAATGTGTTCAAAGCATTTGATAAAGCGCTTGAGGGCGACATGACAAACTATCGTCATGACCTAGCTGGAATGCGGTTTGAATTGCAAACGCTTGTGAATGAGACCGCTCACTTGGACTGACGCCTCCACTAGATCATCTTTAAAAAACAACACTTCTGGCCGTTTGAAAAATGGCCGGAAGCTTTTGGCATGTCAAAATAAGCATCAGAAATAAAACAATAATTTTTGATATTTTCTTGGAACCGAATGCCGAAACAACAGTTCGTTTAACATCAACAACAACCTCTGAGGAGAGACATTATGAAACGCTTTATGACAACGACAGCTATTGCCCTTTTGATCGGTACATCTGCTATGGCTGATGATCATACCGCGCCATTCTCTGATACCCCTTTTAATGTCGCAGTTGATCTGAATGCCTCAGAAATGATCGGCGCACGTGTTTATGCAACCGAAAACGACACAAGCGCTATGACATCTGTGTCAGTAGATCAAACCACAGAATGGGATGACATCGGCGAAATTAACGACATCATCTTGACACGCGACGGCGCGGCGCAATCCGTTATCGTTGGCGTTGGCGGCTTTCTTGGCATGGGTGAAAAAGACGTCTCGATCAACATGAGCGACTTGCGCTTTATCTCTGACGGTGAAAGCCCCGATGACTACTTTATTGTCATCAATTCTAACGTTGCAGGCGTCACCGATGCACCAGCATACGACCGCACCGCAATGGAAGAGCGTGCCGAAGATATGGCCGACGTAGCGCATGACGAGATGAAAGAGGCAGGTCGTGACCTAAGTCTTATGACACCCCCTCTGATTGAACGTGACGGCTATCAAGCGACCATGGTCGAAGATCTGACAGCCGAAGATTTGACCGGCGCACGGGTCTATGGACCAAGCGATGAAGACATCGGCGAGATCGATGAAATTCTGCTGACAGATTCAGGCGAACTTGATCGTGCTGTGCTTGACGTTGGTGGCTTCCTTGGCCTAGGCGAACGCTCTGTCGCCGTAAGCTTTGAAGAGTTGACCATCATCCGTACAGATGAAGGGGACGATGTGCGCATCTACATCGACAGCTCACAAGAAGCTCTGGAAGCAAAACCAGCTTACGAAAACTAAGGGTCTCAGCTTTTTTAAGCTAAAATGATAATGGGTGGCAGCCAGAGATGGTTGCCACCTTTATCTTTACGCGAGGGACCATTTTGCACACCGCGATTTCAAGACATATGGATACGTTTGGTCGCCGCCTGCCTATAGGTTTTGGGTGTCATTTTCATCTCATGAAGAAAATACCGATTGAAATTAGACAGATTTCTAAAGCCGCAATCCGATGCGATCGTTGATATCTTTTGATCGGTTTCAGACAAAAGATTGCAGGCACGGCCAATCCGCAATTTTCTGAGATATTCTGTAAATGTCAGCCCAATGACGCGCTTGAAAAGCTTCGAAAACGCGGATTCACTCATATTCACATGATGCGCCACATCCGACATTTTAAGATCTGTATCAAGCTCTCCAATGGTTTTCTCAATGACATTTTGCACCCACAACGTCGATTGCTGATCAAGTATTGGCGCATAAGTTGGGGACACAAGGGGGATTTTTTCAGTGTTGTGCGACAGATGCAGCAGCAATTCATAGATAAGTGTCAGTGCGGACAATCCCTTGCGCTCGCCAATTTCGGTCAACATCTTTGCAGCAGATCGAACGCCGTCCCCCGAAAAAATCAACCCCATTCGAGCCTGCTCAAGCAAAGGGGACAGCTCGCCAATTTCACGCGGCGCCCCTGTCAAACCTACCCCAAGCGTTTCGGGGTCAAACTGCAAAACAACATCACGCCCAACGATTTTTTCATCTTTATCAGAGGCAATATCGCTGACCCACTGATGCGGAATATTGGGCCCCAAAAGAACCAAATTCCCTGGTTTAAATTCTGAAATATAATCCCCAACGAACATCGTACCATGCGATGCAACGATGTAGTGAAGTTCATATTCAGGATGATAATTCCATCGGGCCAAGGCATCGGGATAATCGTGACGATGCCACCGAAACGAATGCCCCGGACGCGGAAAAATGACCTCTAAATCGGGTGATTTTGGAAAACTTTCGATGGGGGCCATTTTAACGCATCCAGCCTTTATCCTAATCGTTGTTCAAACGTAGTCCACTTTCACTATCAAAGACATGCAAGAATTCTTGTGCAAGATAAAGTGTGGTCTCGATACCTTCGGCCACGGCGTTTGGGGCGTCAACAACTATGCTAATTTCCGTGCCAGCACAGTCAACGACCATCATTACTTCGTTGCCCAGATACTCTGTGAACACAACCGTGCCATTCAAAACCAAGTCACTGTCATTTTGGCGTACAAGGCTGATGTTTTGCGGACGAATGCCTAAAGTGGCGCTGCCAGATGTCGACGGTGTGAAATCCATGGCGTCTAAAGTAAGAATGCCGACCGACGTTTTGGCTGCAGGTCCTTCCATTGTGCTAGGCAGAAAATTCATTGATGGCGAGCCGATGAAATCCGCTACAAACAATGTTCGCGGCTTTGTGTAAATCTCTTGCGGCGTGCCGATTTGTTCTGCGTTGCCTGCATTCATCAACACGATGCGATCCGCCAAAGTCATGGCTTCCAATTGATCATGCGTCACAAACACGGTGGTCGTTTTGAGTTTTTTGTGCAGCTTGGCAATTTCAACCCGCAACTGTTGGCGCAACTTGGCATCAAGATTGGACAGGGGTTCGTCAAACAAAAACACCTCTGGCGTTTTAACAATCGCACGCGCAATGGCGACGCGTTGCTGTTGTCCACCGGACATTTGCGCAGGCTTGCGATCCAGATACGGGGCAAGTGCCAACATTTGCACGACATCATTGACTTTCGTATCAATTTCTTCGGCCGACAAACCAGACCGACGCAATCCAAAGGCGATGTTTTTGCGTACAGTCATATGCGGATACAAAGCATAGTTTTGGAACACCATGGCCACACCGCGCTCACCAGGCTCCGCAGTTGTAACATCGCGACCGCCAATTTCCAGCGTGCCCGTTGTGATGTCTTCCAAGCCCGCCAACATTCTAAGAATGGTAGATTTACCGCAGCCTGATGGCCCCAAAAAAACGATAAACTCTTCGTCTTTCACTTCTAAATCAAAGCCATGAACGACCTGTAAATCGGCATATTTTTTGGTTAGTTTTTTACATGTGATGTTGCTCATTGGTCTGATCCAGAGAATTTAATTTGGATTTTAACGTCTGTCGGGCGTGCTTCTACTGCTCTGTCAAACGCATCGATGCTATCTTCAAAGGCAAAGGTTTCTGAAACAAGCGGCTTAAGGTCGACTTTGCCTGATGCAATAAGATTGATCGCGCGATCATAAATGTTTGCGTATCGAAACACCGTTTCCATCCGAACTTCTTTGGCTTGCATAGACACCAAATCGACAGGCACGGGATCGACGGGCATCCCCACAAAGACGATACACCCGCCGGGGCGCACGGATTGGGTGATGGTTTTAAAAACAGCGGGTGCGCCCGTGCATTCAAACACGATATCAGCGCCCCAGTTTTCTGTTTTCGCATTGATGACATCTGTGACAGACACCTTGGATGAATCAATCGTCGTGATCCCATCGTATTGCTCTGCAACGCCCAGCTTGTCGGCCACAATATCGCAGACAAATACCTCTGCACAGCCCCCAGCCAAAGCGGCCAAAGCGGTCATGACGCCAATAGGACCAGCGCCCATAACCAGTGCAATATCACCCGGCTGGATTTTTGCCTTGGTCGCGGATTGCATCCCAATCGCAAAGGGTTCCACCATCGCGCCTTCGGCAAATGTGACGTTGTCAGGCAATTTGTAAGTAAAAGCTGCAGGGTGAATAACATTTGGCGTCAAACAGCCATGCACTGGCGGCGTGGCCCAAAAGACGACTGCGGGATCTACATTGTAGAGCCCAAGTTTCGAGGCGCGTGATGACATATCTGGAATGCCTGGCTCCATGCACACACGGTCGCCAAGTTTCAGGTGTGTGACGCCTTCGCCCACTGCAGTCACAGTGCCTGCCGCTTCATGCCCAAGCACCATAGGCTCATTCACCACAAAAGGCCCAATGCGCCCGTGGGTGTAATAGTGAACGTCAGATCCACAAACACCGACCGTATCAACGGCAATCTTGACTTCGCCCGCTGCGGGCTGTGTTGGCATGTCGATATCGCGTATTGCCAAAACATTTTGTTTTTCTAAGACCAAAGCGATCGAAGGTTGAGACTGGTGTATTTTATCGAGTTTCATTGTGTCTCTACTTTTTAAACATGCGGTTAAGGAAGCCACTCAAAACGCCAAGAAAAATCAGCGGTGGAATGGACAGAACGATCACGGATGCATTCAAAATGCCCCAAGGGACATTGCGTCCCAAAAGTGTGAATTCAGAGGCCACGATCGGCAGTGTTTTTGCCTCGGATGTTGTCAGCATCAAAGCGATCAAGAACTCGTTCCAAACAAGGATAAAGCTAAAGATGATGGCCCCGAACAACGATGGCCCAGCCACGGGCAAAGCGACCAAAAAGAAGATAGCATAGGGACCATACCCATCCAGCCGCGCGGCTTCTTCGATGTTTTGCGGCACGCGTTCAAATGCAGGAATAGACAGCCAAATGATCGTCGAAAGCGTCAGCAAAACATACGTCATGGTCAGCGACAAACGGGTATCGTAAAGGCCGAGGTCCAGATAAATACTCATCAACGGGATCGCGACAGCTACAGGTGGCAAAAACCGCAAAGACAGAACGAAAAATTTGATCTCATCACCCACACGGGATTTCATATGAGCCAACGCATAGGCGGCCGGAATGCCGAACAATGCGCCAAGCGCGACTGCCGAGAAAACGATGATGCCTGAATTTGACAACCCCAAACGCACAGAGGGGCGTTCAAAAACGTAGCGGAAATTTTCCAAGGTCGGCGTAAAGAAAAGCTTTGGGGTTGGCGTGACAATATCGACCACTTCTTTGAACGAATTCAACAAAGTCCAGACGACGGGGAAGACTGCGAAGATCACAACGCAGGCCAGCACAACACGTGCAGAAATTGATCCGAAAGTTATGCGGTTTGCCATTTGCGCACCCATTTAAAAAGAACAGTAAAGGTGATGATCGTTGTCAAAAGCATGAGAACGGCCATAGCGGATGCATAAGAAATGCGCCCAGATTCAACAAATCCTTGATTAAAGGCATACATATCAAGCGTTTCTGTCACGATGCCGGGGCCACCACGTGTCATGACGTAAATCAGATCAAACGACCGCAGGGACTCGACCATCTTAACAAAGGTCAGACTGATCAGCGGCGCGGCCAGCATTGGGATCGCCACATAGGCATAGATTTCCCACGTGCGCGCTTTGTCAATTCGAGCGGCTTCGAATGGCTCTTTGGGAAGTGTTTCAAGCAGCTTCAAAAGAATGACAGCAAAGAAAAGCCCCCATTGCCAAATGTCGACAACAGCAACAGAAATCAACGCCGTTTGAATGTTGGATAGAAACTCTATCGGCGCCCCTGTGAGTTCTTTGATGGGATAATTGATCACCCCCAACAATGGGTTGAACATGAACTTCCACACGAAAGCCGCTGTCACTCGTGGCAGTAAGACAGGAACGATCAACAAGGTCGAAATAATCGCCCGCGTGCGCCCGCGCGTCGTTTCAAACAGCAAGATCGCAACCAAAATGGCGACAATCATGGTACCTATCACGGTGATGGCTTCCCATTGCAGGGATACTTTCATCGCGTTTGAAAAACGTCGATCCGAGAACAGATTGATATAGTTTTCAAATCCAACAAAGCTGGTGCCGCGACGACCAAGTTCTTTGTTTTGAAACGAAATGATGATGGCTGCAATTGTCGGCACAAGGGCAAGTACGGCCAAGACAAAAAGTGGTGGGCCCAAAAATACCTTATTGATATGGCTTTTGGCTTTCATGAAATTCTCCAAAGGGGCAACAGAGTGATGCTATGGGCGCGCATGGCCGTAAAGCACTGTCAAAATTGGACCGACCGCCTCAAGGGAGCAAAGCGGTCGATCCAAGGACCTCACTTAACGCTTAGCGGCGCGCGATAAGATCGTTTGCGTAGTCTTCCAGCTCATTCAAAGCTTCTGGTATGTCTGACCGCGACCCGACAATCAGCTCTTCCAAGATGATGCCCCAACGGTCGCCAAGATCAGGCCAATCCGCATTTGGCCAAAAGTTGACAGTCGTGAATTCTGCGGTTTCTTCCAGTGCTGTGGCGATGTTACCGCTATATTTTGCAGCGAATTCATCGGACGCGAACACGCTTTGACGGTTCAAATCACCAAAGATGCCTTGTTCCAAGCGCTGCATTTCTTGGTCTTGTGATGTGGCCCAGCCAATGAACAAACCTGCACAATCAAGCGCAGCTTCGTCACGATTGGCTTTGGCCCCGATGGCAAGTCCGTGACCATATCCACCACCGGTGAGAGGACGCGGCGGAACTGTGTAGCCAACTTTGCCAGCAACTGCAGACGACGATGCATCTTCTGTCAACCCAGCCAACGGGCTTGATTCAACGATGAGTGCAACTTGGCCAGAGTTGAAGGCTTCGGTCACTTCTGTCCATGACCCTGTTGAGGTGCCGGGGGGGGAGTATTGGAACAACTCAAGATAGGTTTCAGTCGCTTTTATGGCCGCTTCTGAGTTGAATGTGGGCGTGTCGCCATCAAACCATTCGCCGCCAAAACCACGGAAATATGTCATCCAGCGCCACACGTTGGCACCCGATCCACGACCACCGCGCAGGGCAAAGCCGTAGACATTGTTTTCAGGGTCATGCAGCGCTTTGATCGCGACTTTCAGCTCGTCCAATGTGGTCGGAGGCGTGATACCCGCAGCGTCCAGCAAGTCTTTGCGGTAGTACAAAAAGTCACCACCGCCCTGGATTGGCGCAAAGTATAGATCACCCTCATATGACCCAACTGTCAGGCGGCTAGGGTCGAAATCGTCCAGATGGAATTCACTTGGAAAATGCTTTTCAAGCGGCACGATCCATTCGTTTTCCGCGAACAACGCGACATTCGCTTCGTCGATGTAGTAAACGTTGTAGCGCCCTGTTGTCGAAGCTTCGGCGCGTGACTTTGCACGGCGATCATTTTCATTCAAGAAATCGATTGTAAAAGAGACACCCGAGAGCGCTTCAAATTCGGCCGCACGCTCTTCGAGCAGCGTTAAACTGCCGCGCGGCTGGGCCAGAATTTTGAGATCATCGGTACACACAGCAGCAACAGCCGCAGTGGAAAGTGACGTTGCTATAAGCAGACCGCCAACGGTTGAAATGCTAGTTTTAAGCATTGGTTCTCCTCCCAGAGTTATTATTTTAGCCTAATACGTTCGGAGGAGTATCTGGATTTAGCTGATTTAAAATAGATCGACTGTTGCGCGTTTATAATACTAATTTTCCACAATATGGATTTTAAAACCTAAATACCTCAAAATACGGGATAATTAGTATGACTGCATAAGTGGATAATAGAGAACAAACCCCATATCTTCTCATTTTGCGTCAAACAAAACCGTCAATTCATTCAAAGTAATCATGTTCAAACCACTATTTTGTCAGCGCTAAAGGCTTTGAAACATCTGAAAAGTCCGCCACAACAAACACGGTGATCATGGTATTTTTTACTCTGACACGTCGTACAAACGCGCGATGTCATCATACATCATTTTGGCCGCTAAAGTACTGCCAGCCATGTTCCAAATTGTGTCGATCACTTCGATGTCATGATCTGTCAAAACGAATGACATAGACATCCCGCGCATCAATCCCTAAATGTTGCCTATGCGTATAAACCGTTACCTTATATCGCTTTTGATGAGCGTGTTGATGATGCCTTGGGGGGCCTATGCTGGCCACATACAGGCCCGCACGATCCCGCTCGATCTCTACGCAACGATGCAAATTGAGGGCGATATTGTCAGCGCGGTTGTGCAAAATAAGACCCCCATTGAAGTCACCATCAAGAAAAAGTGCCGCACAGCGACATTACCGGGATCACCCTGCGCCCCTGATCGTGCGCTTGTGACCGATACCTTAACTGTTGTCGTGAAGGTTCCTGCGCCCACGGCCCACAGATCAATCGTGAATTGGTCCATGCAGGAACGCAGCACTGCCCCACCTAAACAACCACCCCGTTTATTCTGAACTCAGGCACGGTGCGCAGCACCCCCCATTCAGACTGAAAAGGATAATCACATGTTAACTCGACGCAGCTTTGTCGCCTTGGGGGCGATGGCTGGGCTTGTCGCCTGCGCTGCCCCTCAGATCGATACGCCAGATGTTCAGGTGGCCGCGCCTATATACCCGCCGCTTCCCGATTTTTACGACGCAATCACCACCGAACCCTTTCCTGTTCCTGCCATTCAAGAAGGCTCTCTTGCGCCAGAGTTTTGGCGACAAGATGTAGTGAACCCTTGGCCTAAATATGCCAAAGGTACGATCGTCATCGATCCCGATGCAGGTTTTCTTCACTTTATAAAGTCGCCTGACGTGGCGATCCGTTATGGGGTGAGCGTGGGGGCTGCGGGGTTTTCTTGGCAGGGCACAGCACGGCTGCAGTTTCGCCGTGAATGGCCCCGATGGAAGGTGCCCGCCACGATGATTGAACGCCAGCCTGACTTGGAACCCTATTCTGTCGCCAATGGCGGGATGGACCCAGGGCCAGGCAATCCTTTGGGTGCACGGGCGCTGTATCTCTTTCAAAACGGCGTGGATACGCTGTACCGCGTGCACGGGGATGCTTCACCTTGGGAACTAGGCATGGCCGTATCATCGGGGTGTATCCGAATGCTCAACCAAGACGTGATTGACCTGTATGACCGCGCTATTCACGGCGCTTCGGTCATCGTATTGCCCTCACTCAAGCCGCAAGGCCTAGAGGCCGTATACTGATTATCTTGTTGAGTAGAATGCATTAAGGGCGCAGACATAATGCTGCGCCCTTAAAAAAATTATCTACAGATGCGATATATACCGCTCTTGATCAGGCGCTCTTTGGCTTTTTACGACCAAGCGTTTTATTCACCAAGATAAAGAAGAGCGGCACAAAGATGATGCCCAGAACGGTCCCTGTGATCGTCCCACCAAGTACAGCGGCCCCGATTGAGCGACGTCCACCGGACCCCGCACCTGAGGACAGTACCAGTGGCACAACCCCCAAAGAAAAGGCCAAAGAGGTCATGATGATCGGACGGAACCGCAACCGCGCCGCCGTCAAAACAGCATCATACATATCCTTGCCGCTCTCGACCTGTTCACGGGCAAATTCGACAATAAGAATTGCGTTTTTGCCGGTCAGCCCGATAACGGTCAAAAGGCCCACTTGGAAAAAGACCCCGTTCTGGAACCCAAAGTGCCACGCGGTAAACAGCGTACCCAAAATCCCAACAGGCATGGCCAGCATGACAGAAAACGGGATCGCCCAGCTTTCGTAAAGCGCTGCAAGACAAAAGAAAATCGCGGCAAGTGACAATGCGTAAAGCATTGGCGCCTGTGACCCAGATTCACGTTCTTCCAGTGACAGCCCCGTCCATGCGACAGAGAACCCTGGCATTTGTTCGACAAAACTTTCGATTTCCAGCATGGCTTCGCCTGTGGTGACGTCCGGTGCGGGCGACCCTTGGATTTGCATCGCTGGTGAACCGTTGTAGCGGTTTAGGCCTTGGGCACCGTAAACCCAACGTTCACTGGAAAAGTTGGAAAATGGCACCAATTGGCCCGCAGAGTTGCGTACCCGCCACTTTTGCAAATCAGATGGAGTTGCCCGTGAACTGGCTTCGCCTTGCACAAAGACCCGTTTTGTGCGGCCATTGTCGTTGAAGTCGTTGACATAGGTCCCAGCCATAGCAATCGCCAAAGTGTTGCCCACGGTTGTCGGCGATACGCCCATTGCGCCAGCAGCACGCCAATCAATATCGAGCTTGAACTGCGTCGCATCCTCAAGTCCTGATGGACGTGCAGAGGCGATGAGCGGGCTTTGTGCAGCCATCCCCAAAACCATATTGCGCGCTTCAAGAAGTTGTTCATGCGACTGACCACCCTGTGCTTGCAGGTAAAAATCAAAACCAGACACGTTGCCAAGTTCCGTCACAGCAGGTGGAACGATGGGAAAGGCCATGGCCTCTTGAATACCCATCATCACCGGAAAAGCACGCCCAGCGATGGCTTGAACCGATTGTCCGGGGTTCGTACGCTCTTCCCAATCTTTCAACCGAACAAACGCAAGACCGTTGTTTTGCCCTGCACCCGCAAATGAGAACCCTGCAACACTGAACATGGAATCTACATTGTCACTTTCGGCATTGAGGAAGTGATCTTGAATCTGCTGCGTTGCTTTCAGCGTATTTTCAGCCGTGGTGCCTGCAGGTCCTTGAACCAACGCAAGCATGATGCCCTGATCTTCATCCGGCAAAAAGCCTGTCGGAGTTTGCAAAAAGAGCCAAACAATGCCCGCACTCATGGCGAGATAAACCAAGAACATCCGCAAAGGACGGCGGATGACAAAGTTCACGGTCCAACCATATCCGCCAGCAAGTTTTTCAAAGCCGCGGTTGAACAGGCCAAATGGGCCGCGCGCCGTGTGATGGGCACTCTTGCTTTTCAACAAAGTGGCACACAAGGCCGGTGTCAAAGTCAGCGCCACCAAAACAGACAACATCATCGCAGACACAATGGTCACCGAAAATTGTCGGTAAATCACACCAGTAGAGCCACCGAAAAAGGCCATCGGAATGAACACGGCAGAAATCACAAGAGCAATCCCCACCAGCGCGCCGGTGATTTGATCCATTGATTTACGGGTCGCTTCACGGGGCGACAGCCCCTCTTCTTCCATGATCCGTTCGACGTTTTCCACCACAACAATGGCGTCATCAACAAGCAGGCCAATGGCCAGAACCAAAGCGAGCATGGTCAAAACGTTGATCGTATATCCAAAGACTGCAAGGATCGCGAATGTCCCAAGAATAACAACAGGCACCGCAAGGGTCGGGATAAGCGTGGCACGTAGGTTTTGCAAAAACAGCAGCATCACGAAAAATACGAGCACGATCGCCTCGATCAGCGTTTTTTGCACTTCATGGATCGAAATTTCGACGAAAGGCGTGGTGTCATACGGAATGACATAGGTAACGCCTTCAGGGAAAAATTCTGCGTAATCCTCAATCATCGCACGGACGAGTCTTGATGTATCTAGCGCGTTGGCCCCTGGCGCCAACTGAACCGCCATCCCAGATGCGGGGCTGCCGTTGTATTTGGCGATGGTCATGTAGTTTTCCGCGCCGATTTCGACACGGGCCACATCTTCGAGCAACACAAGTCCACCGTCACCTTCTGATCGCAAGATGATGTTGCGGAAATCTTCTGGTGTTTCCAAAAGCGATTGCGCTGTGATGGTCGCTGTAAAGGCTTGGCCGTCAACCGAGGGAAGTGAGCCAAAAGACCCAGCTGAAATTTGAGCATTCTGAGCAGAAACAGATGACACCACATCAGAAGGTGTCATATCGAAAGCGGCAAGTTTGGAAGGATCAAGCCAAATCCGCATCGCATATCTTGCACCAAACACCTGAGTGCCACCAACACCTTCGATCCGACTGAAAGCATCCACAAGATTGGAATTGAGATAGTCTGACAAATCCGCTTGATCCATGCTGCCGTCTTCGGAAATCAACCCGATAACCATAAGGAAACCAGCCGAAGATTTTTGCACCGTCACACCTTGACGCTGCACAGCCTCGGGCAACAATGCCGTGGCTTGCGACAGTTTGTTTTGCACCTGAACCTGCGCAATATCAGGGTCAGTGCCCGTCTCAAACGTCAGTGAAATCGATGCAGACCCCGATGATGTTGACGAGGATGAAACGTAGCGCATCCCATCAAGACCGGTCATCTGTTGTTCGATGATTTGCGTGACTGTGTTCGCGACAGTGTCCGCTGACGCACCAGGGTAGGTCGCATTAATCGTCACCGAAGGCGGCGCAATCTGGGGATACTGCGCCACTGGAAGCGTGTAGATAGACAAGAGTCCGAGCCCCATAATGAGGATCGAAATCACCCATGCGAAAATTGGGCGGTCAATGAAAAAACGGGCCATGGGATACTCTCAAATCTGAGCTTAATTGTTTTCAACGAGAGGCGCAGCGGCCTCTTGTTCTTGTGGAGACACTGTCGCGCCGGCTGCCGTTTTTTGCAGTCCTGCGACAATGACACGATCACCAGAGACAAGGCCATCTGTCACGACCCAATCCGTACCGTGATCACGCAAAACGGTCAAAGCGCGTTGTTCGACAACATTGTCGGCATTGACGACCAGCGCCATAGGTTCACCACGCCGATCACGTGTAACTGCTTCTTGTGGAACCAAAATTGCGTCTTTCACCACACCTTGAGGCATCTCAACCTGCACGTACATACCGGGCAATAGAAAACCTTCGGGATTGGCAAAGGACAATCTGAGCACAATGGTGCCCGTGCCTTCGCTCACATGAGGTTCAGCAGCAGAAAGTTCACCTTGGTGTTCATAAATAGACCCATCAGCCAGCTCAAGCGTGACAGTTTTGCCAAGCTCTTCAGCGAAATTTGCACCGCCCCCCGCACGACGCCAGCGCAAGATGTCTGCGGCCGCTTGGGTCACATCCACATGAACAGGATCGATCGTACGAATGATGGTCAAAGGTGTGGCCTGACCAGAAGTCACAAGCGCGCCCTGGCTGACATCGCTCAACCCTGCAAGCCCAGCAATGGGGGCGCGAATATCTGTGCGCTCCAGATCAATTTCGGTTGTCAGAACTTGAGCTTCGGCAACTTTGACGCTGGCCTTAGCAAGCTCAAGCGCAGAAATCGCGTTGTCGAAATTCTGTTGAGATACAACATTCCGCGATTTCAATTCTTGCTGACGGTCAAATTCCCGCTGCGCCGACTTCAACGACGCGTTGGCCTGTGCCAACAGCGCTTCTGCGGATGCTTTTTGCGCCTCATAGGACGCAGCATCAATGCGGTACAGCAAATCGCCTTTGGCCACAGGCCGGCCTTCGACATACAAACGCTCGCGGATGATACCATTCACCTGCGGGCGAACTTCGGCTTCTGATGACGCAGCAACACGACCAGGAAGAGAGGCCGTTAAAGTCACATCATGGGCTTCCAGCGTCACGACAGTCACTGCGGTCGGGGGACGGCCTTCTTGAGCAAACGCGCTCAGGGGCAAAGTAACGGCAAAGATGAGCGCGGCTGGCAATTTACCCAACCGAGCAATATGTGAACGAGGCATTGAGGATGGCTCCAATGGATTGGGCGATCATGGGATCGGTCTTGAAACAGGGAAGGCCCGCGATATTCTATGAGCCGCGTGAACGATGAGCTAAAAATACTCTTGCATAAGGAATAAGGAAACCCGATAGTTTTGTAAAGTGTAATTGGTATGGATAATGTGAGGCCACGTCCAAAAGTGGCGGTAGGAACAGCGCTATGACGACACAAGACGAATTTTCTGCCGACCCAACGTGTTGCGCCAAAATGAGGCGTGGCCGCCCGCCACAAATGCCGAACTCTGCCCGAGAGGCTGTGATTTTGCGTGTCGCAGCTCAAATGCTCTTAGACATACCGTTTGACGATGTAACGATGGCCGCAATCGCACGTGCCGCAGGGATGTCAAAACGCACTGTCTATGAACACTTCAAAAACCGCGAAGATTTGCTGGTTAAGGCCATTATTTACGTCTCACGTACCATTTTCTTACCGCTCAGCGCCGAAGATGCACAGCGCCCCCTGCATGAAAGATTATCGATCTTACTACAGATCAACGCCCCACCAGGGTGCGAAGCCAACAAGCTGGAGTTTCTAAGATCCATCATCGCTAAAGCACAAACCTATCCGGTTTTGGCACAAAAGTTATATGCAAATGGACATGGCGCCCTGATCGGCTTTATTCGTGCTGAAATTTTACGCGCTGTTGAAAGTGGTGACATTGTTCTGACCGATATCAATGCAGATATGGCGGCTGAGATGCTTTTAGATATGGCATTTAAGAACACCCTCACGCGCCTGCTACATCCGGGCGAGGCAAGCCTTGAAGACGCCGAAGTGGCGCGTCGCCGTGAACTGGCGATAGCGTTGTTCTTGCGTGGGTGCGCCCCTTAGCCCCCCTACCAAACAATATTGTTCCTGAATAATAAGTGTACTAAGTGTCATCTTGTAGCCACTGGTGGCTGCATCGTTCTCAGGGCGGGGTGCAATTCCCCACCGGCGGTGAGCAGGATTCCTGTAAGCCCGCGAGCGCTTCGTTTTTTGACGAAGGTCAGCAGATTTGGTGTGATTCCAAAGCCGACGGTCATAGTCCGGATGAAAGAGAGCGGGAAATAAGGCACACGGGGGGGAACCCTCTGCGCCTTGGTCCTGTTTGCCTTGAGTTATGAGCGTAAACGAAAGGACCGCGCCATGACTCGTTTCTATTCTACTGTTTCGCCCGCATACGTGGGGGCATCATTTATGCTGATCGCCGGAATTTTATTCGCCGTCATCAACACACTCGTTCAATACAGCACGATGATTTTGGGCCTACCGCCAGCGACAGTCGCTTTCTGGCAATATCTCATCGCGCTTGGGTTTTCTGTGCCTTGGCTTTTGACAAAAGGCATCAGAGCGATGAAAACATCCAATCCCTTCATTCACGTCGCGCGCGTCATTATGGCCGCCGCGGGTGTTCAGCTTTGGGTGATGAGCCTTGCGCATGTGCCAATCTGGCAAGCCATTGCTTTGATTATGCTCTCGCCTTTTTTTGTCACCTTTGGGGCTGGCGTATTTCTGCGTGAAACGATCAGCTTTGCACGCTGGTGTGCCGTCATTGTCGGCTTTATAGGTGGCATGATCATCCTAGCCCCATGGTCGGAAGACTTCAGTGTTTATGCTTTGGTGGCCATCGCCGCAGCTGTGATGTGGGCACTTGCGTCATTGATGACGAAATACCTGACCAGAACGGAAACACCTGAATCTCTAACGACCTATCTGCTGCTACTTTTGACCCCCATCAACGCAGGCCTTGCCCTAAGCGATGGCGTATCGCCAAGCTTGGGCAGCGCATGGGTGCTTTTGATCGCTGCAGGATTGATGACAGCTTTGGCCCAATATGCACTCACAAAGGCGTATAGCTCTGCCGATGCGGCCTATTTGCAGCCATTTGATCACTTGAAGCTGCCACTGAATGTCGGCTTCGGTATCGTCGTGTTCGGGTTTATTCCGCCGGGATCAATGTGGATTGGATCGGCATTAATCGTTGCAGCATCGTTCTATTTGCTGCGCCGCGAAACGCAGACCGCCACAAACTAACACGCGCCAAAATTTGCTCTCAGGCATCCATGCAGCACCTCTATCAAGAGCGCCTCATGGATGCCAAAACCTATAGATGATCCGTTATACCGCGCGAATGAACGCCATCACAGCCATTGCAGGCAAAGTGAGAATGTCTTGCGCCAACGCGACACGTTCAGGTGTGTAGTATTCTTCCTCGTGCAAGATATTCACCGTTGCAACCATGTCCCCTTTTAGGATGACCGGTAGGTTAATCACGGAGCCACAGCCGAGCTTTCCAATCAATTCTGAATCTGGAAATACGGTGTCGATATCCGCAAGCGTATTTGCGACGAAACACTCATGTTGCCCATGCACCGTCTCAAACCAGCGATCTATTTCAATCGGCTTGGTCCCAGACGTCGGGTAGTTTTTTGCATCATCGGTATAGGCACGGCGCGCCAACATCGCGTCCATATCAGCGGTCATCACCGTGAACAATTTTGCGCCCACAGTCGCCTTGGTCAACGCACATAACGCGTCATAAGCAGCAGTATCAGTCGTGGCCTCAGAGAGCGATTTTTCAAAGGCTTTAAGGGCTTTGGTCATGTTGGTCATGCGATGTCCTTGCGGTCTGGATTGCCACCTGAGGCAGCGTAGAGAGATTGGGAATACGGGTCGGAAAAGTTGCCGTCATAAAGCGCAGACGCAGGGGCGATTTCAACAATGCGCCCTTTGTTCATCACAGCCATGCGATCACACATAAAACTCACGACGGGCAAATTATGGGTCACCATCAAATAGGTCAGCCCTTGTTCGCGGCGCAGTCTTTTAAGTAAATTTAGAATTTCGGCTTGCACGGATACATCCAACGCCGACGTCGGTTCATCCAGCAACATCACTTTTGGTTCCAACATCAAAGCGCGCGCAATCGCGACCCTTTGGCGTTGCCCACCGGAAAGCTGATGCGGAAACCGAAACCGAAACCGTTGATCCAGCCCGACAGCGGCAAGCATGTCAATCACACGTTGATTGCGATTGCCAAGCCCGTGGATCATCAGGGGCTCAGACAGCACAGTGTCCACAGATTTGCGCGGATGCAGCGATCCATAGGGGTCTTGAAACACCATCTGACACCGCGTCGCAAACCCACGATCCACAGTATGACTGCGTGCCTCACCCAGCACAGAAATCTCACCCGTCCACTCAGGCGCCAAACCTGCTATAGCTTTAAGAACAGTGGACTTTCCCGATCCGCTTTCGCCAACCAAAGCAAAGCTTTCGCCCTCGGCCACATCGAAATTCACCCCCTGCACAACTTTGGTGGGACCATAGGAAATGTCGAGGTTTTTCAGTGAAATCGCGGTCATGTACCACTCCATTCGCTGCGGTCGAGCACCGGAAGTTCATCACGTGTCTCTTCCATTTTCGGAACCGCGGCCAAAAGACCACGGGTGTAGGGATGCGTCGCTTGATACAGATCAGCGGCGGCACAGCTTTCGACCACCTGCCCCGCGTGCATCACCAAAATACGGTCACAATAACGCGCCACAAGATTGAGATCATGAGAGATCAAGATAAGCCCCATGCCTTTTTCGCGCACCAATTCGTCGATCAAATCCAAAACCTGCGCCTGTACGGACACATCCAACGCAGAAGTCGGTTCATCCGCGATCAATAAATCAGGTTGCGGGATCAGCATCATCGCAATCATGATCCGCTGTCCCATACCGCCAGAAACTTCGTGGGGGTAAAGGCCAATCACCCGCTCGGGGTCATTGATGCGCACAGAATGCAACATCTCAAGAACCCGCGCGCCCACATCTTTGCGGGCAAGACTTTCGTGGGTTTTTAAAGCTTCAGCGATCTGATCCCCGACCGTCATCACAGGATTAAGTGAGAATTTCGGATCCTGCATGATCATCGAAATCCGCGCCCCACGCAGCTTGCGCATACCGCGTTCTGATTGCGCCTGAAGGTCGATCCCATCAAACACCAAACGATCGGCGCTTTGACGCCCCGGACTGCGGATCAGGCGCAAAATAGCACGCCCTGTCATCGATTTTCCAGACCCGCTTTCGCCGACAATACCAAGCCGCTCACGGCCCAACGTGAAAGACAGGCCTTTGACCACATCCACACGTCCCGCAGGCGTTGGGAAACTGACACGCAGATTTTCAACTTCAAGTAACGGCGCGCTCATGATTTGCCTCCTTGTTTGGGGTCCAAAACATCACGCAGGCCATCGCCCAGAAAACAAAACCCGAGCGACACAAGAATGATCGCAAATCCGGGCATGGTCGCAACCCACCATTGATCCAAAATAAAGGTCCGCCCGCGTGAAATCATAGCACCCCATTCAGGCAACGGTGGCTGTGCACCAAGCCCCAAAAAGCCCAGACCCGCGGCGGTCAAAATGATCCCAGCCATATCAAGCGTCACACGCACAATCATCGACGACGTACACAACGGCAACACATGACGCACAATGATACGCGTGTGCGACCCGCCCAAAAGGCGCGTGGCTGAAATGAATTCAGAGTTGCGAAAGGTCATCGTTTCGGCCCGCGCGATACGCGCATAAGCAGGCCAAGATGTGATCGCGATAGCAATAATCGCGTTCTCAATTCCGGGTCCTAATGCGGCCACAAAAGCCAAAGCAAGGATCAGCTTAGGCATAGACAAAAAGACATCCGTGATACCCATCAGAATTTTGTCGATCCACCCGCCAAAATATCCCGCGACAGCACCGATCAAAAGCCCCAAAGGGGCAGAAATGATGGCAACCAGCGCCACGATCATCAAAGTGATCCGCGCACCGTAAACAACGCGACTGAAAATATCGCGGCCAAGTTCGTCAGTTCCCATCCAATGGGCCGCAGATGGCGGCAAAAGGCGTGCGCCCAAATCTTGGCCGAGTGGCGTTTGCGGTGCGATCCATGGCGCGAAAATCGCAGCCAACACCAACGTCAAAATAATCACGCCGCCAACCACCGCCAATGGATTGCGCATCAATGCGCGGAACATGCGGTAACTGTTGCCAAGGTTGGCTTGGATTTTGGAATTGGGAGAATCGTCGAGAAGCCAGTTTTGAACCGTGGTCATGTCGCTCTCCTATCGGCTACGCGGATCAAGAATGCGGTACAACACATCCGAGAGTTTGTTGATGAGAATGAAAACCGCCCCAATCACAAGGGTCGATCCAAGCACAGCGTTCATATCCGCGTTGAGCAGCGCCACGGTCAGATAGTTGCCAATACCAGGCCAACTGAACACGGTTTCGATCATCACAGAGCCCTCTAACAAAGCCGCATAGGACAAGCCTATGACGGTGATCAACGGCACGCGGATCGGGCGAAACCCATGCACCCAAATCACCCGCCATTCAGAGACGCCTTTGACACGGGCCGTGGTGATATATTCTTGGCCCAATTGGTCCAGCATAAAACTGCGGGTCATCCGCGCGATGTAAGCCAATGAAAAGAAACCAAGGATCGCTGCGGGCAAAATCAAATGATCGAGCGCATTCCAGAACACTTGCCAGTCGCCAGCCAAGGCGGCGTCGACCAGCATCAAACCTGTGCGAGGTTCCACAAGCCCCTCGTAAAAGATATCCACGCGACCGGGTCCCGCGACCCAATCAAGCGTGGCGTAAAACACAACCAGCCCGACCAGACCAAGCCAAAAGGCTGGCACAGAATAGCCTAACAATGCAAAGACGCGGATGATTTGATCGATCCATGTGCCTTTACGCGCGGCAGCCCAAACGCCCAAAGGCACGCCAAGACCAACCCCGATGGCAATGCCAAGGGTCGCCATTTCAAGCGTGGCGGGAAAGACCCGCGCAAGGTCGCTGGCCACAGAACGATTGGTGGACACAGACCGCCCCAGATCGCCTTGGAACACGTCGCCAACATATGCGATGAATTGCACCATCAGCGAGCGATCTAGCCCCATTGCTATCTTTGCAGCGTCATATTGTTCTTGCGTGGCACGGTCGCCAACGACGGACAAAACCGGATCAATGGGAATCACACGACCAATGAAAAATGTAATGGCCATCAGCCCTACAAACGTCAGCAACGTCACGATGACAAAACCGCCAATCGCGCTCAATATCGCCTTAACGCGGTGCGTTTTTGATGTGTTTGTACTCATGGGCAAGGGCCCCTTTCCTATATCCGCACATCTACGTTTACATGACCTTTCAAACGGTCAAAAATCCAGACTTTGCGTGCAGAAGTCTGCCTAAACGCGCATCGTTTCTATTCGAAGCATAAAACAATTTATTTAAATTACAAAATTTTTTTTGCCATACAATAATTTTTTTTGTAACGTCTACAGGAAGCCGCTGAAAATATAACCGCGGCCACGATCCACATTGAGCGCAGTCACAGACCAAAGCGCGGCACAAAAAAAATTGGGCGCAATGCTCATAGAGAAAGGTTGGAGACACATGGCTGTAGAAAAACCCGAACCTCAACTCGGATCTGCGATCCGCAAACGGCGCAAGCAAATGAACCTGACGCTTCAGGCGCTGTGCAACGCGTCTGGTGTGTCTGTCGGGTATCTCAGCCAAGTCGAACGTGACAATGCGACCCCGTCTTTGGGGACTTTGGCGCAAATCGCCGATGCGCTGGATGTCGGATTGGAATACTTTATTGCCACCCCAAAGCCGTCTGACGGATTGACCCGCGCTGACCAGCGCCCGCGTTTCTCGTTGGCGCATTCCTCACTCACTTATGAGGCGCTTGCGGCCAATTTTCCCGGCTCTGAACTGTCAAGTTATCTGCTCAATATCCCCGCAGGCTACGTGTCCGAGACAGTCAGCCATGAAGGCGAAGAGATTATTTATGTCCTTGAGGGCAAAATAGAACAAACGCTTGATGGGCAAACATTTTCCATGACAGCTGGCGACTGTCTTCATTATAGCGGCCAAACTCCGCACGCGTGGCGCAATCCAACGGATGCCCCTGCCCGCCTGCTTTGGACTGGCACGTTGACCGTTTTGACCCGCACTGGCGCCATTGAGTTGCCAGAGTTGTCCCACAAACAAGAGGCGATCTAAGCGCCCATACCTGTCCCTGTATTTTTTAAATGACCCAACGAAGGAGCCTTTTATGAAACACTTAAAGTCTACACTTTTGGCCAGCGTTTTAATGCTGCCCCTTGCGGCCCCCGCCGCATTTGCCGAAACCCCAGATGGGGTATTGGTTGTCGCGCAAAACATCGATGACATTGTCGCCATCGATCCAGCGCAAGCTTATGAGTTCACCTCTGGCGAGCTGGTCACAAACCTCTATGACCGCCTTGTGCAATATGACGCCGTAGACACCACCACTTTGGCGGCGGGTCTTGCCACATCTTGGGATGCCGATGCAGACGCGAAAACCATCACCTTTACTCTGCGCGATGGTGCAACGTTTTCTTCTGGCAACCCGCTAACAGCCGAAGATGTCGTGTTTTCTTTCGGTCGTGTGATCAAACTGAACCTGACGCCAGCGTTTATTTTGACTCAGCTTGGTTGGACCGCTGATAACTTTGACGACATGGTCACAGGGACAGGCAACACTGTTACCGTGAAATACGAAGGCGATTTTTCCCCTGCTTTCGTGCTCAATGTTCTCGCGTCTCGTCCTGCCTCAATCGTTGACAGCGTTCTTGTGAACGAACATGCGGTTGATGGCGATATGGGCAACGCTTGGCTCAATGAAAATGCTGCTGGTTCTGGGCCTTTTGTTCTGGATCGTTACGCCCCAGCTCAAATGATCCGCATGACGGCCAATGAAACCTATTTCAACGGCGCACCAGAAATTGACAGCGTGATCATTCGTCACGTGGCAGAAGCCGCGACACAACAACTGTTGTTGGAAAAAGGTGACATCGATCTGGCACGCAACTTGACGCCTGATCAAATTGCGTCGCTCGACAATGATGACATCAAAGTTGAAACCTTTCCGCAGGCTGCTGTGCATTTCTTGTCTTTCAACCAAAAGACCGAAAGCCTGACTGATCCAGCCGTTTGGGAAGCGGCGCGTTACCTTGTGAACTACAAAGGTATGACAGACACGATCATCAAAGGTCAGATGGAAACGCACCAAGCGTTCTGGCCAAAAGGCTTTCCTGGTTCATACGACGAAACTCCGTTTACATATGATCCTGAAAAAGCCAAAGCGATCTTGGAAGAGGCTGGTATTGAAACCCCAATCACCGTCTCTTTGGATGTGATCAACGCGCCGCCCTTTACCGATATGGCGCAGTCATTGCAGGCAAGCTTTGCCGATGCTGGGATCAACTTTGAAATTCTGCCCGGAACCGGCGCGCAAGTGATCACCAAATACCGTGAACGCACGCACCAAGCTATGTTGTTGTACTGGGGCCCTGATTTCATGGACCCACATTCAAACGCCAAAGCCTTTGCGTATAATTCAGACAATTCAGACGACACCTATGCAGCGACCACAACATGGCGCAACGCATGGGCTGTGCCGGATGACATGAACAAAGAAACGATGGCCGCTTTGTCGGAAACAGACGCAGAAACACGTCTCGACATGTACCGTGACTTGCAAAAGAAAGTGCAAGAAACATCGCCAATCGTCATCATGTTCCAAGCCGCATACCAAGTGGCCATGGACGAAGATGTCACAGGTTATGTGAATGGTGCGACGTCTGACTACGTCTACTACCGCCTTGTTGAAAAAGACTAAATCAACACTTCAGGTCGCCGTGACATGCGGCGGCCTGACCCAATTCCCATATCCTTGATCCTGACCATTTCGGAGGTCCGCATGACACTCACTCGCACCCAATCCCGCCTGTCCCACCTGCGGACGCGTATGGCGCAGACGGGCACTGATCTCGTGGCGCTTGGCCCCTCAAGCCATATGGCTTGGCTTTCAGATGTGCACCCACACGGTGATGAACGCCCTGTGATGCTGCTGGTCAGCCAAAGCTATGCAGGGTTTCTCATGCCCTCGCTCAACAGTGCTGCCGCACGGCAATCCACGGATTTGCCATTCCATATGTGGCGTGATGACGAAGGCCCCGAAAGTGCATTGAACGCGCTTTTGCACGATTGTGGCGCGACGGGCCCCGATTTGATGGTGGTGCTGGATGAAACCATGCGCACAGATTTTGCGCTACGGCTTTTGGATGCAATGGATGCCCCACGACGTCGCTTTACCGACGACACCGTTGGCTTGTTGCGTGCGTCAAAAGACGCTGATGAATTCGATGCCATCAAAGCCGCACATTTGCTCAATGACACCGCGGTTAAAGCCGCGTTTGATGCGCTTGCACAGGGTGTAACCGAGCGTGAAATCGAGGCCGTGATCCACGCGCAATACAAAGCCAACGGGGCCACGTTAGAATTTTGCTCAGTGTGCTTTGGGGCCTCTGGTGCATTCCCGCATCATTACTCTGGCGATACAAAACTCACAGCCGACACAGCGATCTTGATCGACACAGGCTGTCGCCTGAATGGCTACCCGTCCGACATGACACGTTGCGGATTTTTCGGCACGCCAACACCCGCCTACCAAGAGGTATTTGACGTTGTGGAACGCGCGGTACAAGCCGCGCTTGCCGCCGCAAAACCCGGTGTACGCGCCTGTGATATCGACAAAGCGGCACGTGATGTGATCACCGATGCAGGGTACGGCGACAAGTTTTTGCACCGCACGGGGCATGGGCTTGGCATCGATATTCACGAGCCGCCCTATATTGCTGCGAATTCCGATGTGGTGCTGGCGCAAGGCAACGTGTTCTCAATCGAACCGGGGGTTTATCTCAGTGGAGACTTTGGTGTCCGCTTGGAAGAAATCGTCATCTTGCGCGAAACAGGCGCAGAGATTTTCTCTGAAATGCCACGTGATATGGTGGTTAAAGCAAACTAAAGCCCCCTCTGTCTGACACCACGCCAGCCGGTGCAATCAAACCATCGGCTGGCGTAAATATTCAAAACGACGACACACCAACAATACGAACGTATAGCCCTATCCCCCAATAGCTATCCCAACTGAGCCTGTGAACCTTGGCATCCTCAAGACGCATCGTGCGACATTCATCGCAATGTGGTGCGCATTCAAAGCTGTCAGTCCTGTCGCTCGGAAACAAGGCTTGCCTGTGTACCTGTCCTGTCCCTTTTCCAATTTGAAAGGGACCATGAATGAGAGGTTAAGGTCTTGGGTGCGCAAAGAGTTCTTCCGGCAGTCGTAAAAAGAGTGTCCAAATTTTCGTTAGCTGTGATGTGTGCTGGCGCGCTTATTGCAACCATGGGAACATCTGCGTCTGATGCAGGTGATTATTCAATCGATTGGAGTGCATTTGATTGGCCTGACGGCGAGACGGGTCCTTTGGTGCGGACTCTGCGAGATCAATACGGCTTTGAAGTGGACGCCACGGTTGAACACTCTGGCGACTTCATTTCCTACAGAAACAGCTCGGGTGTCATCACACCAACACCTGATGACACTACTATCTTTGGTGGCAATATTGAATCGCTTATCCTTGTGTCTGATGCACCCCCAAACCAAGGTGCAATTGGCGACGCACGCATCATCTCAAGCGTGTCGGCAAGTTCAGGTGGCGTTGCTATTCGCGTCGACAATCTAACAATCGATGTGCTTGACATTGATGCAAACGACAACAATTCCACTGCAGATAGATGTGATTTCATCACTGCGTTTGGCGACAACGGAAACCCAACACTTTCTCCAGTGAGCGCCACGCCAACGTTGGTCACAGGGCCCGGAACGGGATCTGGCCTCACTGGCGCTCTGACCGCCAACCAAGCACAGTGTATTTACAATGATGGGCCAGCTGGTTCACCAACGTCACCAAATGACGATACGGGGACAGTTCGCGCAAGTTTCCCAGATGCCACATCGTCAGTGACATTTTGGTATGATGAAAGTATCCAAAATGTAAGAAATTACAACGTTTTCACAAACTATGACCCCGGTGCACGGGGCATCGGCATGTTCGGGAATGCCAATTTCACCGTTGATCAAAGCATCTCTTTGGACAGAAGCGCTACGCCAACAAGCGCCCTTGCTGGGGATAACGTCACCTACACTTACACGGTGACCAACAATGGCGCCCTGCCGTTTAATCCCAATCAAGATGTAATCATCGAAGACAGCCTTTTGGGAACAGTGACGTGTCCCGCGATCGCTGCCCCGATTGCACCGGGGGGCACTGTCGTGTGTAGCGCATCTTACACGCTGACACCCGCAGATTTGATTACCGGATCGGTTGACAGCACCGCCACGGCGGGCATCGGGGCCATCGGCCAAGCCTTTCCTGTGCGCCTGCAATCCAATCCTCAGTCACTCTCAGTGGCAAGTGCCGTAAATGGCCCCATATCTGGCCCACAAAGCTGTTCGCCTGTGTCCATATTTGACTCACCGCGCACACAATTGGCCGGAAGCGGTAGCGCCGGTGCCCTGACTCTTTCAGATGTCTTCCTTTTTGACGATGTGACCACAGATGTGAATGGAAACCCGATTGATGTGGTGTTCCAGATTGATCAGATCAGTGATGCAACTGCGGTAAACGTTTCCACAGGACTAGAGGCACGCATGACACCAGCGGACGATGCGTTTGTCTCATTCCACCTGCGCCTTGTTCAGGACGGAACCGCAACCACAGCCAACCCCCAAGGCACTGCGATTGATCAAAGCCGGATCAACGGTATTTTGGTGCAGCAAACGGATGTGGACAGTCGCGGCACTTCTGATGATTCCTCTGACGTGGTTGGAACACTTGATCCTGTCACCAACATTTATCATTTCAACACAGCGCCTTTGGCCTCGTTCCCAGTGGGTAATCCAGCCATAGCAATGGACCCTGCCAAAACGGGTGATCCGACAAACTGGCTTGATGAACCCAACGAAACCAATTTCGACAACTATGTGACGATGGAATTCGACACGTTTGTCGAAGCGCGCTTTATCCACGGATACACGGGCACCTCAACCAATGATGCGACCCGCGGCACGACCATTCTTTTGTGCGCGATTTCCAACACGTCCCCAGATGTGATTGCCGAAGACGACGACTATACCGCGTCACCAATCAACGCACTTGCAGGCGGCACAGCTGGCGAAGTCATGGCCAATGACACGATTAATGGCCTGCCTGCTGCCTTTCCCACGGCAACGCTTGAGGTGTTGGTCGAAGCAACGCCGCAAAACACAGGCGATCCCGTTCCAACACTGGAAGTTTCTGGTGCGGCAGCGGGCAGCGTTTTGGTACCAGCGGGTGTGCCTGCTGGCGTCTACACCATCGAATATCAACTCTGCGACGCTGTTGACCCGACAGATTGTGATCGCGCCAAAGTGACTGTCGCGGTGTTTGACGGCAACGGGTTAGATTTCGGCGATGCCCCCGTCAGCTATTTGACCGCGTCTCACGGCATATCCCTAACCCCGACGATCTATTTGGGCGATACGCCACCAGACAGTGAAATTGTACCCCAATCCGATGCGACGGCCACCGCAGATGATCTATTGGAAACCGATGACGAAGACGCGGTGATCTTTCCCATTTTAACCCAAGGCGTGAATGTCACGCTTGATATTGATGTCACTGGACTTGGCTATCTTCAGGCTTGGATCGATTTCAACGGCGACGGCGTGTTCGAGGACGCTTTGAGCGAACGGATAGCCACTGACCTGCGTGACAATGGCACTGGCGCAGATGTTGTGGCGGGGGACGGCGTGATCCAAGTGAACGTGACCGTACCGACGGATGCCACCACATCCACCACCTTTGCACGCTTTCGCTATGGCAGCGAAAATGGTCTGTCCATGGTGTCATTCGCGGTGGATGGAGAGGTCGAAGATTATTCTTTGCTGATTGCTGCGGCTGATTTGGTCGACCGTGGTGATGCGCCTGCAAGTTACGGCGACCCACGCCATGCGGTCGTGCCGTCAATTTATCTTGGGGCAGGCCTGCCTGACACAGAAGTCACGCCGCAAAACAGTCCCTTGGCCGATGCCGATGACCTTGCGGGCGATGACGACGAAGATTCTATTGCGGGTTTCCCATTGCTCGTGGCTGGCAGCACAGTGCCTTTAACGGTGCAGACGAATGAAACTTTGAGCATTCAGCTAGCACTTGGCATCCCTGTGTCCGAAGGGATCACCAATCTGCAACTATGGATCGACTTTGACCAAAGCGGCACGTTTGAGCCAACAGAACAGATCGCTGTCGATTACCGCGATGGTGGTTTTGGCGACACAGATGGCACGTTTAACAACCAGATCAGCCTCAACATTGCGGTGCCCAGCGATATTGGCAATGGCACGTCCTTTGCCCGACTGCGCTGGTCCACGTCCAGTGCTGTGGCCGCTGATCCATTCGACGGGTTCAATGCAGATGGCGAGGTCGAAGACTACCTCGTCACGCTGTCCAATCCAAACGGGCCTTTGGTCTGCGACACTGGGTTCTTCATGGTTTATGCCAGCAATGGCAAACCCATTCTTGAAAAGCTTCAGATCACCGGTAGCCCCGGCAGCTACACCAGCCAGCGCACCACGTACCCGCCTGATTTTGCAGGAAACTACGGGATAACAGGCTGGGGGTGGAGTGAAGTGGATAATTATATCTATGGCATTCTGCGCAACACGTTCCAACTCCACAGGGTGACCTATTCTGGTGCAGTTCAACCGGTGATCGACATGGCCGGCCTTGGTCTCGGCACAGTGGGCAGTACGCTTGAAATTCTTCCAAACGGAATCATGATCTACAACATCCTTGGACAATCTGGGCGCTATCAACTGCTTGATATTTCTGATCCATTGAGCCCTGTTAATCTGGGTGTTTTGGATGCAGGGGGTGGTGCGCCCAATGGCTTAGACATGAGCTATAACATCCGTGACGGGCTGATTTATATGATCTCTAATGGCAACAGCATCTATGCCATGGACCCAAAAGGCGGCACATCTGGCGCGACGACCACCACGCTTGTCGCCGCTAATGTCCCTTTGCCTGCGGGCTTTGGGTCATCGCAACTCGATTCTGTTTGGATGGATGAAAACGGTTTTTTGTACGCCTATGACAACAATTCGCGTCAAGTGTTTGGTCTTGAGGTTGGCGCTGCAGGTGCCCGCCCAGCCAGTTATCAGTTCTTTGCCATTGATGGCACAGGCAGTGCACCGATTGGCAATGATGGCGCGTCGTGCCGCAAAGGCAGCCTGTATGCGACTTCCGTCTTTGCCGAGGGTACGATTTCCGGTACACTTTTTGAGGACACCGACAATTCTGGCACCCTGAATGGGGGTGAAACGGGATTGTCCGCACTCATTACAGTCGCGCTTTATAATGACAACGGCACGCCAACCGACATCGCGGATGATGTGCTGGTCCAAACTGGCGAGACGCTCAATGACGGCACTTATAGCTTTGCCGCCGTCGATGCGACGCTTACCTATAGGATTGAAGTGGATGAGACCGACCCCGATATTCCCGCGGCGCTCAGCTTGAGCACGACAAATCCGCTCACGGGTGTGACTGTCACGACAGGTGCAGACACATCTGGGCAAGACTTCGGCTTTGCCACAGTTGCCGCCGCTGCCGATCTGTCGCTCAGCAAATTGGCGCAGGACACAAGTGGTGTACCTTTGACCCAAGCCGATGCAGGCACAGCGTTTGATTTTGTTCTCACCGTCACCAATGATGGCCCAGGTGCGGCCAGCGATGTGACCGTGATCGACCGCCTGCCCGATGGGTATTCTTATGTCTCTGATGATGCGGCCGCCACTGGAGGCAGCTATGATGAGGGCACCGGTCTTTGGACTCTTGGCAACATCGCAAATGGGGCAACTGCATCTTTGACGATCCGCGTGACAATGAACGCCACGGGCGAGCATACGAATGTGGCGGAAATCACTGGGTCAAGCTTACCTGATCCAGACAGTGATCCTGCAGTTGGTCCGCTGACCGATGATCTGTCAGACGAGATCGCCGATGATGATGAAGCGCAAGCCACTGTGACGCTCACAGGCGCAGGTGCCGTGATTTCTGGTACGGTCTTTATCGACAATGGCAACGGCGGCGGCACGTCATTTGACGGGGCACAAAACGGCACTGAAATTGGCAGTCCTGCCGCGACAGTATCGGTATTTGACAGCACGAACACGCTGATCGATACCCCTGAAGTGGCAGCTGACGGCGCATGGTCTTTGGTCTTGCCAGCAGGCTACAGCGATGTTGTGACTGTGGTGGTGACGCCAGATGCGGCGCATTTGGTGATTTCTGAAACACCAACAGCATTTCCATCGCAAACCAATACAGACACCCGTGATGGTCGGTTAAGCTTTACGGCTGCAGCCAACACCGATTACGCAGGACTTGATGTTGGGTTGCTCCAAAGTGCCAAACTGAATGAATCGCAAGATGCAGCGATTGCTGCGGGTCAAGTTGCGCTGTTGCGCCACGAATACTACGCCGATGCAGATGGCACTGTGATCTTTGACACCACTGTGGTTTCTCAAGCCCCTGCGGGCGCATTCACCGTGGCCTTGTTTGAAGACAACGGTTGTGACGGAACCGCAGATGTGGTGATTTCAGGTCCTTTGACCATCGCGCCAGACACGCTTATTTGTGTCATTGCACGGGTGTCTGCCTCTTCTGCTGTGGGGCCAAATTCAAGCTATATTTTTGATCTTACGGCAGATACTACCTATGGCACGACTGGCATCACTGAGCAGGATCGCAACACCGATCGCCTGACAGCGGATGCACAACAGGGGTCACTCAAGCTGAGTAAAACGGTCCGCAATGTCACGCAAAATTCGGTGGAAGCCGTCGCCAACGGCGGAACTTTGGGAGATGTTTTGGAATATAAAATCTACCTTGAAAACCCAACGTCTTTGCCTGCGACGGATGTCACGATCTATGATAAAACCCCACCTTATACCGTGCTCGATGGTCCGATCCCAAGCCCGATCACAGTGGGCGGCAGCCTAACGTGCACGGTGGGGTTGCCTGTGGCAAACGTGGCTGGATATGCTGGAAACCTACGCTGGGATTGCACAGGAACCTATCTGCCTGGGTCGCAAGGTGCGGTAAGCTTTGAGGTAAAAATCTCGCCATAAAACTGCATCTGTTTTCAGGTTTTACCAATGATCAAACGCCCCCAGTTCACCTTGGGGGCGTTTGTTGTTTATTGCGACAATGATGCCCCCTCGGCAAGACAGATCCAATGCAGACAGCAACGCACAACAAAAAAAGCCGCTCTTCCAGGGGGAGGGAAGAGCGGCATAATTCAGGCAATGCCGATTATGAGCTGTGCGATACAAACTGAGTGCATATGAGGAAACACACATTCAGTTTATATCGCTATGGTATTGCCTGTGGAGGGTCTTTCAAATTGGAGGGTTCAGTAATCTTATCAATCGTCTTGATGTATTCATCTTAGCCAAGCCATTGCCTAAAAGCGCGCATTCCTTAGGATAATGATGCTATGCTTTTGCATAGAACCGCACACCACCACTCAGTTAATTTAGGACTTTAACATCTTGATCCATGACAAGATGTTGCAATTCAAGGCGCGTTTGCGACCATGTTTGTGACATAAGACCAAGCAAATCACAGACCCGATCACTTGCGCCAGCATCACACGCATCTTGGATGTCTCGCCCAATGTGATGCATCTGACGCGCCCCCATCACAGCGCAAGCGCCAGCAAAAGCGTGGACGTGTTCGCGAATATCACACAACCGCTCACGTGTGTTGATAAAGGCGAGATCTTGTTCGCTTTGAATGAGAAATTTCTGAAGTTGAGTGTTGAATTTTTCTACGCCAATCACTTCGATAACTTCAGATATCTGATCCATATCGAGCAAATCAGTGTCTTGATCCACAGCGTCATTATCGGCATCTTTGATGTCATTTTTAAGCCCAGCGCAACTTTCATAGAGCACTTGGATCAAGGTGTTGCGTCGCAGTGGTTTTTCGATGAATCCACTCAACCCTGCTGCGCGGAATTCTGCGCGTTGTTGTGGCAAAGCATGAGCCGTCACGGCGATAAAAGGCGCTGTGCGACTTGGGCCGGTTCCCGATATAATCGCCTGTGTGGCCTCAATCCCACTCATACCAGGCATGGAAATATCCATAAGGATCACATCAAAAGCTGACTTTTGCGCCAATTCGATGGCTTCAGGCCCACTTTTAGCAACAACCGCATGATGCCCCAACTGTTCGAGCATCGCTTGCAATAATTCACGGTTTACAGTGTTGTCATCGACAACAAGGCAAGATTGCGCAGGCAAGCTATGCGCGCGCCCAAGTGCCTTGTCGGAAACGGATTCTGTCGTGGAATTCACATGCAGACCAGTCACATCTTGCGCAGGCAATTCGACACGAAAGACAGTGCCATGGCCGAGCTCAGACGTACATGTGATTGTCCCATCCAAACGCCGCACTTGCCGTTTTACAATGCCCAAGCCCAAGCCTGTGCCACCTGTTCTGCGTTGATAACTGCTGTCGAGCGAGACAAAATCATCAAAGATAAGTTGAACATCCTCCTGTGAAATTCCGATCCCAGTGTCTTTCACTTCAAAGACCATGACCCCTTGCGCATCGACGAAACGAGAGGCCAATGTCACGTCACCATCCGGTGAGAATTTGATCGCATTGCTCAGTAAATTGACCAAAATCTGTTGCAGCGCACGTGGATCAGTCATCACCAACCGATCATCCAACCCCGCCTGATCAAGATGAAACCGGACCCCCGACACATCGGCAAAAGGTGTCATTGCGCCAAAAATCGTGGCCGTCAATGTCGCGATATCGACGGGCGAGGGCTCGGCACCTTCATCTGTCTCAATCCGCTCGATGGCCAAAACATCATTAATATGACCCAACAGAATATCGCCAGAGGTTTCCGCCGCTGCCAAATATTTGCGTTGTGTGTCGTCCAAGTTGCCATCATCAAGCAATTGCAAAGCTGAAATCACCCCATTGAGCGGCGTGCGCATCTCATGGCTCATCATCGCAAAAAAGCGTGATTTTTCTTTATACGCCGCAAGCGCCTCGTCCCGTCTTTGCAGAATTTCGGCTTCTTTTTCCTTGGCATCCGTGATGTCACGCACATAAGTGACAAACATGTTTTTTTCATCAGACCGCACGCGCGTGGCGACAACTTCTGCTGAGAATTCTCGACCCGCTTTATCAATCATCTTCCACTCAACGCGACCTTGGTCGGCAATCAGGGTTTCGCCCGTACTGCGGTAGTTTTCAAAGTAAGAATTCAGACGACCACGATACCGCTCGGGCACAAGTAAATCGATCAAAGAACCACCCAGCATTTCATCGTGATCGTATTTGAAGACAGCTTTCGCGGACCCATTGGTTTCCAGAATTGTTCCAAATTCATCAACCACGATCACCGCATCCAATGAGGCGCGCAGCATTGAATTTAGCCGTTCCCCCGTGAACTCTGCGTCTTGCGTGGCAAGGCGCAAAGATTTGGACCGCCGAAACAGAATGAAAATAGCCCCAATCAAAAAGGCCGTCACAAAAATGATCGCCGACACAAGCGTTTCAATCAGAAAGATGATTTGTTCACGTTCGCTTTGCGATGCTTCAGCGTCCATCGCAATAGACGCCAATGCAATTTCACGGGCGACATGGCGTCGGGTTTCCAATGCGTCGCCGAATGTGCCAATTTGCGCGCGCAAAGCATCGTCGGGGCCATCAATAAGTGGAATAAATGCATCAAGATCTGCTCTGAGAACGCCAATGCCATTTATCGGCCCAGATATGGTTTTACTCACAGTCTCAGCAATTTTAACGCGACTGTAGAACACGTCAAATCGTTTGCGCAGATCATCCAGATCGTCATTTTCATCAAACTCAACATGGTGAACTGCTTCAACCAGCTTAAGATACTCGACCTCAAGCTGGGAAAACAGCCACTCTCGTTGATCTTGCTGCGCGGTGTCGAGCGCGCCAAGACGGCTCCACACTGAAAAGGCGAGCACACCTGACAACGTCAGCCCCAAGACCAGAGCGATCAACCAAGCCGCATTAAACCAAGTTTGCTTCATATCTGCTCCGGCTTTTTCGTGCATGGCCCCTCATCATTCGACTGGTTTACTGCGAATCCAGCCGATTCAACTGCCAGATAGAACGACTATAGATAGTCTCGGTTTGATAGGAAGACTTGCTATCATATGGGTAAACCACCCAAAGCGGGCCTTTATCGCGACGCTGCATTTCTTCGCCATTCATCGTGTAGGCAACGATGGGACCATCTTCTGTGGCATCAGTAACAGGAACAGTCACTTTATAATCATTGATCGCAATGGCAGAGACGTCGCCCTCAGTGATTTCATACGCGGCAAACAGGTCATAAAGCGAAACACCGACAAAGGTCACTTCACCTTCGGTCCAGATTGTCGAGGTAGTGAATGTGGTCTGGGGCATCTGCATCAACGCTTCAAGCGTCAATTCGGCTTTGATACTGGGCGTCGCAACGGTCAATACCGTGTCACCATGATCTGCTGCGGCTTGCGCGATAGTCATCAAAGACGCAAAAGCAGCAACTGCAAACATCGGTACATGGGCAGTTGCAGACGTTATGGGACGGGTGCGAAATATCGTGTTCATTGGTCTCTCCTGTGGCTCTTAAGAAAGACTACCCCTATTCGTGCGCATTTTTTATGCTGCATAGGTCGAGTTGGACTATCCTTTCGTATAGGAAAATGCCCAAATAGCACCAATGATGCCGAATTTGCAGAGCTTATCTATACGAACTGTCCCCTTGATGAGACGTCTGTGGTCCGTGCTAGACATATTTGAACTTGTATTTTTAAGGAGTAGCCGATGACCCTGCGTATTTTAATTGCAGATGACCACGATATGGTCCGCGAAACCATTGCAATGTTTCTGGATGCGGATGGGGGGTCACAAACCTTTGCTGCCAAAAACCTACATGAAGCGCTTGAGATGATTGAAAGCGAACGGGCTTTTGATCTTGTTCTACTAGATTTCACCATGCCCGGGATGAAAGGGCTTGAAGGTTTGCAAAAAGCACTCGTTGCCAATGACGGTCGCCCAGTGGCATTGATTTCCGGCACGGCCACTCGGTTGATTGCGGAACAAGCGATGGAAATGGGTGCTGCAGGATTTTTACCCAAAACCCTGCCCGCCAAATCTTTGGTCAACGCAGTGCGGTTCATGGCAGCCGGCGAAGTCTATGCGCCCGTAAGCTTTATGTCTGGCAAAGATGATCCTGAGGAAACCGACTTTGAACGCGATTTGTCAAATCGTGAAAAACAAGTATTGCGCGGATTGATATCAGCCAAATCGAACAAAGAGATCGCGCGGGATTTGGATCTGCAAGAGGTGACGATCAAATTGCATGTCAAAACACTGTGCCGCAAACTTGATGCAAAAAACCGCACCGATGCGGCCATGATTGCCCGCGACGCCGGATTCGTTTGATCCCTCAGATTCGCTAAACGCCCCAAACACTGCCGAAAAATAGCAAAACGCATCTGCCCCCGCAGGTGCGTTTTTTGATGCTGGGATAGCGCCGTACTCCAAAAGCAGCAAACCTCCTATCCGACCCGCATATCCACACCTATCCGAACGGATAGCGCCCTAGCTCTCAGGCGATTGCATTCCCTCCTTCGCACCAATGCGCGGTCGTTAAGTTTCAGAAATGATGGCGTTATCGCGGTTGTCTTTCCTTGACGACCAGATGCGCAACTGCCGGTTTCATCCGGCTCATCAGGGAAGTCGCTTATGACTTATTCATTTTTAAAAAAGCTGTCGCCGCTTGTCCTCGGCGTGGTGGTTTGCACAGGCGCTCCGGCGTTTGCAGATGGTTTGGGCAGTACATTTTCATTTCTCGTCGTCGATACAGACGCGGAAGGTAAAGAGGCGCTGGTCGAACGTGCTTCTGTCAAACCGGGCGAGGTCATTCACTATGTCCTCTCACATGAAAATACGACTCAAGACGATATGCAGGGGCTGATCATTGCCGCTCCTGTACCTGAGGGTGTGACCCTCACCTCCGGTGGTCAGAGTTCTTCTGTCCCATCGGTTTTCGAAGTTCAGGCTGAACTCGATCCCGAACTGGAAGGGTTGGAATGGTCCACTCTGCCAGCGATGCGCAAAGTCGTCAGTTCAGATGGCACCCTACGCGAAGAGGCGCTGCCCGAAGACGAAATTTCAGCTGTGCGCTGGACTTTGTCTGAAGCGCTTGTAGCGGGCGAAACCGCCCAAAACACCTATCGCGTTCGCGTCAACTGATCCGGCTTTTCGGGTCTTTTCAATCCCTTTTAAACTTAGAGGTAACTCATCGTGTCCTATCATTCTATTTTCATGCGCACAGCAAGCGCGTTGGCCGTAACTTCGGTCGTCGGTGTCGCCGCATATGCCGCAGCACCTGAAGCAGGCGCCGTCATCGGCAACCAAGCTGTCGCGACGTATCAAAACGCAGCCGGTGACACCATCACCGTAACATCGAATACAGTTGAAACGGTTGTGCAACAGGTGGCTGGTGTCACATTGACTGCAGACAACACAGAAACCATTGCGCCCGGCGGCAAAGCATTCTTGCCACACATCATCACCAACGACGGTAACGGCCCAGATGCCTTTAGCCTCACAGCTGTTGAACAGGGCACAGGCGCGCTTGATACAAGTGCACTCGTCTTCTACCCAGATGCCGACATGGATGGTGTTGCCGATAGCGCCACACCGATCACACAAACACCAACTCTTGGCGCTGGCGAACAGTTTGGCGTTGTGATTGAAGCAACGGTTGCCTCGACTGCAACTGATACAGACACAATCTTGATCACAGCCGCATCAGTTTTGACGGCTGCAGTGGCATCAACCAACACAGATACACTGACGATTTCCAATGACGCGATTGTCGAGTTGGTGAAATCCATGGTTGCTGATCCCGGCGTCAACGGCATCGTAGATGCAGGCGACACAGTGACCATCACCTTGACCTATTCCTCTACAGGTCTGGCCGCAGCCAACAACTATACGGTGCAAGATATTCTTGATGCCAACCTCGTTTACGTTCCCGGTTCTGCACAGTGGTCCGATAGTAGTGGTGCGCTGGACGACGACAACGGGTCCACCGTGGTCGATGCAACCAACGGCAGCGGCGAGAGCATGTCATGGGATTATGACGACGGCCAAACTGTCAACTTCTCGATCTCTTCTGTGGGTTCAGGCCGTTCAGGCAGCGTGACATTCCAAACCACAATCTCTGATGCAGCAAATGCAGGGATCATCACAAACAAAGCGACACAAAACGTTGATGGCACTGCGTTCCCTCCTTCAAACACTGCGTCTGTGACGGTCGACAATCAGTATCAAGTCGCCATCGCTGACACGGCCTATAACATTGACGGATCTATCAACCCTGCCATTGCATCAGCCACTGACGACGATGCGGCCCGCGATGACGTGGTGACAGAAAGCACTGATGTTTATCAAGGCGGCGTGATCAAGCAAGAGTTCGTGTTGACCAACCTGTCAAATTCCCCCGACAGCTTGACAGTAGACGTTTCAAACGTCGACTTCCCAGATGGCACCACCTTCCGCTTTGTTGGTTCTGACGGTGTGACACCTGTTGTTGGCCCCCTTGGTCCGCTTGCCATTGGTGAAAGCACCAAAGTAACTTTGATTGCACAATTGCCAAGCGATTTGGCTCCAACAGCCACGACAAACTACACAGCGGCTTTGACCACAACATCCGAAGGTTCAGGTGTCACAGACACGTCCACAGCCGAATTTGATGGTGCGATCCTTGCTGCAGCTGTTGATCTTGAAAACAACGTGGCAGGTGTCGAAGGTGATGGTGCAGCGCCCTATAATGGCGGCACTGTTCCATGGATCACCAACGCGACCGATCCCGGTGTTCCAGTCACTTTCGAAATGCTTGTTGAAAACAACGGCCCAGTGTCTGACAGCTACAACCTATCCCTTGATCAAGCGTTGCCAGATGGCTGGTCCGTGGAATTCCAACTGGCGGATGGCACGATTGTGTCGAACACAGGCACCATTCCAGCCGGTCAGTCCCAGACGATCAACGTGATCGTAACACCGTCTGATCTTGCACCTCCAGGTGACACTCCGGTGGACATTAAGGTTGAATCCTCTGTCTCTGGTCAAGGGGATCGCATCGTCAACCAAGTGACTGTCAACGAAGTCTACGACGTTGCAATCATCGACGACCAAAGCGTGCAGGCCTCTCCGGGTGGCATTGTGGACATGCTCCACACGGTTACCAACAACGGGAACGTCACAATCACGCAAGGTGCTATCCAAGATACAGGTCTGACCGATTTCGCTGGTGCGGTTTTCTATGACGCCAACAACGATGGTGTTTTGGATGCAAGCGACCCAGTGGTCGACAACTTTAACGACATCGCAGGTGGTCTTGCACCGGGTGCGTCACTGAGCCTGATCTACCGCGTACAGACCCCATCCACAGCCACAACAGGCGTGTCAGAAATCGGAACTATCACTCTTGATGGCACGCTCAACGGCACTCAAACGGATCGGGACACGGCGGATAACGCGATCTCAGACACGATTGTAATCGTCTCTGGCGACATGACGCTGACCAAATACCAGTACATCGATGCCGATTGTAATGGCACCGTAGGAACGTTCAGCAAACTGCGCCAAGACGTGAACCCAGGTCAGTGTATCCGCTACAAAATCGAAGCTGAAAACACAGGTGCGGCCACGGCCGACAGTGTGATCATCTCTGATGCTGCACCGGGCTACACATCTGTCACCAACTGTGGCGGAACCTGTTCTGAGACAGTTTTGCCAGCTGGAAGCACGGCCACGATCACGTCGTCCAACGTGACAAGCGATCATGGTTCGATCCTACCCGGTGGGTTTGCCTCTATCGAGTTCACTGTCCAAGTGGACCAGTAAGGCACCCCGAATGCGCCCCCGCCCCTCTCCTCATCCTTGGCGTGGGGGCGCATTTTTTCAACCTTTTCCATTCAGCGGAGTGACCAGATGCGCGGTTTACCTCAGATGTTGAATGTGTGCGCCGTTCGCCCCACTCATGTTGTCGCATGCGTTCTTTCCATATCCTTCGGCTCAACAGCCCTTACGTCGGTCTTAACGACAGCGGCCCATGCCGCCGCACTTCCAGGCACAGTGATCCGTAACATTGCCCAGACCAGCTATTTCAATCCAAATCTTGGTATCACAGAAACCGTCTATTCCAATCCGGTGGAGGCCATCGTCGCAGAAGTGCCTGCCGTGGAAATGACAGGGTATTCCGATTTGGTTTTGTCGCGTGGTGCGATGGGGCAATATTACTTTGCAGTTTCGAATACTGGGAACATGCCGCTAGAGATTTCAACCGGCATCGAAGACCTTGAAAATGCAAGTTACGTTCGCGGCGGTCAGCTTGCCTTTGATGTGAATCGCAATGGCTTAATCGACAACGGTGACCAAATTCTGACCGGTTCAGAGAACCTGTCTTTGTCTCCCGACGAAAGCCTTCAACTTATCTATGAATTCCGTGTCTCTGAGATGGCAGAACCAGCTATGGTCATGACATCAGCGCTACGTCTGTCAGCCGCCACCACGCAAGGTGCGCCGATTGAGGCCACTGGCCCTGCGATGGGGATTTCGACCCTTGCTGCGGGTACACTTGAGCTTGAAAAAACACAATCCATTGCCACGCAAGACGATGCGGATGTGATCACTTACACCCTACGCCTGCGCAACAATTCTGACGCAGATGTCGCCGCCTATGACATGATTGATAACACAGACCTGCATCTTGATGGCACACAGGTGTCAGGCATTTTGGTCAGCGATGACATTCCCCTCAACACCGTGTTTGCAGACATCGTCGACACAGGTGGTATGCAGGCCGTATACCACCTGCGCGATACACCTGCGCGCGATTATCTAAGCACGGCACCCGCCGATCCTTATGACATTGACGCTGTCGCGTTTTTTCATGCGGGTGACTATCCTGCAGGTCGGTCCTCTGATCCGACCTTTGCAGTTATGTCCCCATTGGTATTGGGCCCGGTGGATATCGACAACACAGGTCTTGTGACCCTTTCAAATACCAATTCCGTTCCATCCAATACGGTCACCTATGCTCGCACTGGCGATCTTTTGGCCGCCTTGCAGTTCGTTGATCCTGTAACTGGCGCTGACACGGCATATGGTGAACCTGACAGCGACATGGCCCTCAGCCTGATCGCTGGTGCTTGTAATGTCAGCTCAGATATCGATCAAATCGATATCACTTTGCGCTCTGTGCGCACAGATGACATCGAAACTGTGACCGCCTATGAGACAGGCGCGAACACAGGGGCTTTCACCACCGCTGGCGTACCGTTGGCTGTGATGGATATCGCTGTATCTGGTGACGGCGTTATGGCGACATCGAATGGCGATAAAATTTTGGCGACATCTGATTGTGGCACAGGTTTGTTGGAAGATATGCTTTGGATCAATCCAGGAAACTTCCTGTTCAACTCTGTCACCAACGCCCCTATTTCAGACGCGACCATCGTGTTGATCGATGCGACCACAGGGGCCGAAATGGACACGGTCGAAACCGATGCCCAAGGGTTCTTTGCCTTTGATACAATCGCATCAGGCACATACAGCTATGCCATTGAAAATGCCCCCGCTTGGGTCTTTCCCTCGGTGCGTCTGGATTTCCCAGGCTATGGCCGGATCGTAACCGATGCGGGCTATGCGAATACTTTTGCCCATGACGGCGGCATTCCAGCAATTTCTGACATTCCGGTTGATCCCTACTATGGCGTGCCTTTGTCTTTGCAGAAATCCGTAGATCGCGACACAGTCGGGTTTGGCGAATTCGTCAGCTACACACTCGATATCACCAACAACATGTACCAAGCTTTGATGTACGCACAGGTGCTGGATCGCCCATCGCGTGGGGCAAACTTGATCGACGGCTCTGTCACTTTGGATGGGCAGCCCTTGGCTGATCCGACCCGTGACGCACAAGGCGATCTGGTGTTTGAACTCGGCACGCTTTTGCCACTCACCTCGTATGAACTCAGCTACGTGGTGCAATTCACCGCCGCCACACAAGAGGGGCGCAATGAAAATTCAGCGATCTTGTCTGGCAGCCAAGTTGGCACCGGCACTTACCGTGAATCTGCTGTGGCGCGCGCGGTTGTGGATATCAACAATTCTGGTGGCGTTTTCGCCCGTGAAGGCACCGTGATCGGGTCTGTGTTTATGGACTGTAACGCCGATGGCATTCGCAATGCCGCAAATGAACCGGGCATTCCGGGCGTGCGTATCGTCACACAACAAGGCTTGTCTGTGGTCACTGACCGCGACGGAAAATATTCCCTCAATGGATTGCGCCCTGTGACACATGCGTTTTTGGTGCAACCTGAAACCTTGCCACGCGGCACATCGGTTTCCGTCACACGCACAAATGATTTGATGCGTGGAGGATCACGCTTGGTCCCGCTGAAACGTGGAGAAATGCGTGCAGAGCATTTCGCAGTGCAAGCCTGTTCCCCCAGCGCACTCGATGAAGTGCAATCACGCCAAACGTGGTTTGATGAAAACCGCCAACCCGAAGCATTAACCGCGTCTGATCTGCCGATCCAAGGCGCGCGTGCGGCAACCCGTTCTTCCCGTACTGAGGCTGGTGTGGCCACAACCACGCAGCTGACGGCAGATATGTTGGACAAAGCGGCTGAAGCGTCCCAAACCAAATCCTTGCGCGCAAAGGCGGCACAGGTGCAAACGATGCGGCCTCTGCCCTCACTCATGGCTGGGTTGGACAACACCGCCGGTTTTATCGGTCTGGATGATGGTCAAGACATGGCCCGCAGCACCACAAAAGTGCGCCTGAAAGCCAAGATGGATTTGGCGCTCACATTGCTGTTGAACGGCAACGAAGTGTCCGCATCGCAACTTGGCGAACGCAGCACATTAGAGAAAAAGAACCTTCAGGCATTGGAATATGTCGCGGTTAAACTGCGCGCAGGCCCAAACACGCTGACGTTGATCGGCAAAGACCCCTTTGGCATCGAACGTGAGCGGGTCGAAATCACAGTGACAGCGGCGGGTGACCCTGCGCGACTTGATGTGATTGTGCCCCAAACTGCCAGCGCTGATCCGACGGCTATTGTTCCCGTGGTTGTGCGTATGCTTGATGTGCGCGGACGTCCCGTTCCCGCCAGTGCTGTCATCACTTTGAACGCGAAACGTGGCCTGTGGGACGTCAAAGACATCCGCCCCGCCACCCCTGGCATTCAGGCCTATATCGACAATGGCGAAGCCACGTTTGATCTCATCCCGCCACAGGTTTCTGGTCCAGATGTGATCACTGTTACCTCTGGGTTTGATCGGGCCGAAGCGCGTGTCACGTTTACGCCCAACTTGAATGAACGTATCTTGATTGGTGTGATCGAAGGCGCGATTTCTCTTGGCGGCGGTGACACTGGTCCAGTTTTGCCCAAGGGTCAGTTTTCAAATTTTGAAGACACAACAACAGGTCTGAACGGCGAGATTTACCTCAAGGGTGCAATCCATGGTGACGCTTTGTTGACCTTGCGTTACAGTGGTGATCGCGACACCGAAGACCGCCTGTTCCGCGATATTCGCGGCGACGAATACTACCCAGTGTATGGCGATAACTCTGAGCGTGGCTATGATGCGCAATCGTCCTCAAACCTATACGTCAAAGTTGAAAAAGGCCGTTCATACGTCTTGTACGGTGATATCGCTGTGGAACCAGAAGCCAGTGCTTTTGAACTGGGCGGCTTGCGCCGTGTGGCGACAGGGGCCAAAGCCCATTGGGAAGATGATCGCACGTCCGTGACCGTTTTCGCAGCGCACACAACAGCAGAACAAGCTGTTGTTGAAATTGCGGGGCGGGGTGTTTCTGGTCCCTATGACATCGATTTATCTGACTACATTGATGGGTCTGAACGGGTTGATATTTTGATACGCGACGAAGACGGAGGGGACATTTTGTCTACCAAACCGATGCGTCGTGGCACAGATTACATCCTCGATTTCTTCCGCGATACAATCACCTTTGATGCCCCCGTGCGTCAGTTCGATGCGGACGGCAATCCTGTGTCTATTCGCGTGACGTATGAAGTCGAGGAAGCGGGCGCAGATCGCTACTGGCTTTACGGCACTGAGATCAATCATCAGCTGACAGATCGCACCATGATTGGCGCACGTCTGGTCAATGCGGATGCAGCCAAAGGCACTGAAGCGCGCGAGCGTCTTGTTTCAGCTTATGTCACACACAGCGCGCCAAATGGCGGCGACTGGGCAGCGGAAGTGGCACAGTCCGAAGATTCATATGGCGCAAAAGATACCGCTGCACGCCTGTCTTACACCTACCAAGACGACACACATCGGTTTGAAGCTGAAGCTATCTACACAGGCGATGACTTTGTTTCGGGCGGTGGTTTGGCGCAAGCGGGTACAACGCAAATACGCCTGACATATGGTCGTAAACTTGATCGCAAAGCGGCGTTGGCGTTGAGTGCTGAATACAGTGCAGACCGCAATGCTGGCACGGAACGCGCCACACTTGAAGCGCTTTACAGCCGTCAGTTTTCACCAACCTTGCGCGGTGAAATGGGTATTGAAGTGACCCATCGCAAAACGCAAGACACAAGCGAAACGGGCACAGCTTTGCGCTTTGGTGCACAGTGGCGACCAAAGGACCGCGTAAACACATCAGTGAAGGTGGATCTACGTGTGCCTGTCAGTGGACAAAGCAAATCCGAGCTGACGCTTGGCCTGCAGTCCGAACCTGAAAAGGGGTGGAACGTTTACCACGAAACTGCGCTGAGCTTTGGCAATGGTGCCACCATGACCCGCTTTAATCTTGGGTTCGATTACCAAATGAACGATTGGTTAGAAGGGCACTTGGAACTTAGCCGTGGCGCCAATGACGCAAGCACTTTGTTGAACCAGGGCATCACAGCCACGTGGCAAAAGGACGAGAACACGGTCTACACCTTTGACCTTGAACATGCGCGTGCTTTGGAGGCTGGCGAGCATCGTTTGACCAGTGTTGCTGTAGGCGCAAAATGGCAAACACCCGACGAAAGCCGTGTTGCAGATGTCGATTTTGAAGTGACGTTTGAGCCAACAGGTAAAACTGTCTATGCCAATGCGGGTCTCGCGGAACAAGTGACCGAAGATCTGGCAGTTTTGGGCCGCATCCGTGCCGCCTATGACAACCGCAACGACGCAGACATTCAACGTTTGCGCACACGGATCGGCATGTCATACCGCCCTATCAATGAACCGCGTGTGGAAGTTCTGGCCTGGTATGAACATCGGCTTGAGCAAAAGAGTGGCCGCTCTGTGACGCATCTTTGGTCCGTTGATGCGGCCTATGAGGCTGATGAAGACCTGCGTTTCAATGGCAAATATGCAGGCCAGCACCAGTCTTACCGCTCAGCATTGAACACAGGCGGAAGTGGCCTCACCCAGTTAATCCAAGGTGGCGCACATTATGAATTTGGGGATGATCGGTTCCAAATCGGCGCAAATGCCGCTTACCTTTGGGATGATGCTGGCAACAGCACCCGTGGGGTTGGTGCCGAAATCGGTTTTGTTCCCACCAAAGGCACCCAAATCGCCCTTGGATATAATCACAGCACGGGCCAGGTCAAAGGCCAATCCGCGCTGTATCAAGATGGGTTTTACCTGCGGCTGAATCTGTTGTTGGACAACAGCCTATGGGACGAACTCGACAGATTTCTTGGCAATTGAGCGACACATTTGCCAAGAATAGGCTGCACCGCAAGCGCATCTGCGGTGCAGCCACCTTTTTACAAACTATTGCCAATAGGTGTGCCAAAAGACGTGTCCGACCCCCTTTTGGTCCGCCACGCGTCTCTACGGTTTAGCGCCACTATACTTTCGCGCTTTCAATTGCCTGTTCGCACCCAAGCACGGTCTCCAGCGATTTGTCACAACAAGGCACCTCTTTTGTCGCATTAGGAGATATCAAATGTTTACGAAAACCGCGGCTCTTGCCGTATCCACAATTCTGGCCTTTAACACACTGCAAGCACAAGCTGATCAACCCGCTTTTCAACTGGACTATGATGCGCTGATCTATGTGTCCAACACCGCTTTTAGCGTGTCAGGCAATGACGGGCGGTATCAAATAGCATCGTTCGTGACCGGCGAATACACTGCCACCACGCGTACAATCGCGCCCCTGTTTGGTGACACCGCCACCCAGAAACTCAAAAGCTTGATTGCGCGCGCAGAAGCCCCGCACCTAGGGTACGATGCTGTGGTGAAAAGCGCATGGCGCAAACCAAACGACGCCCCCAGCCAGATGCGTATTAGCGAAATCTATGATTGGATTGGTGCCACACCAAATCAAAACCACGCCATTGGGCGATATCAATTTATTCCCACCACGCTCAAGCGGTTGGTCGCCAAAGCCGGGCTGCATCATGACGTGCCCTTTAATGCCGATACGCAAGATATGTTGGCTGATCTTTTGTTGGAAGAAGCGGGATATACCAAGTTCCTGTCAGGCCAGATGCCTCGTCACCGTTTCATGAACCGGTTGGCACGGATTTGGGCAGGTCTACCAACTTCAAACGGGCGCTCATATTACCATGGTCATGCGGGCAATCGCGCCACAATTTCTTGGGCACATTACGACGATGCCATGCAAATGATTTTTGTTGCCTCTGGCTCTCGCACTCCTGCCGCAACCCCTCTGCCCTTTTAACGCGCACTCATATCAGGTTTGCAAATAAAGTCACTTTTTCTGGGCAATGTTATGCCTCGAAATCGTGCGTCTTAGCTCACGCTTTTCTTTGCGATTTTTGACCGCGTTTGACACAGACAGTTCTCAGTTCATCACGTATGAAACAATGATCGCCCTGATATATCACGGCGATCATTATCCTTTTGTTTTAAATAAAAAATAATCAAACTAAACGCATACATTTGCTCTCTTTTTATGCCAAAGCATAGGTCAGATATGCCTCAGATGTCAGGACTAAATCTCGCCCATCGTGCACTGTGATTTAACAGTATTTTCACGCCATAGGGAGGCCTATCATGACCATTCAAAACACCGATCTTCAAACCGCAAAAAACCACGGAAAAGTCAAAACAGTGAAAGTTGGCAAGTTCAGCTACTGCCAAGGCACAGTTGTATGGGAACGCGATGGTTTAGCATGCGTCAGAGCATTCTCTAGCGAACACATCGGCGTCCCCATCTCATAGTAACGCCGTGATTTGGCTCGGCACGCTCTGGGCCAAAATCGTGGCACGTACGCCCCTAATTCCCCTTTTCCCACCCTAAATCAACGGTCCCGTGTCGCGCGATCGACCGTTTTTTGCACCTAAATTTTGCAAACGGAGATGCGCCCATGGATCACTCACCTTCAAGCACAGACCGCGAAACCTACACAGGCACACCCAACAATGATGTCATTCACGGCGATGGCGGCAGTGATTGGATTTTGGGCTGGGGCGGTGATGATCTGCTCACGGCCTATCACGCATCTGGCCAAGCAGGTCTTTGGGGCAATGGTGGTAATGATACGTTAATCGGCGCAGTGCCAGGACATGGGCAAATTCATATGTCTGGGGCCGAGGGCGACGACCATATCGTGATGGATGTGACCAATGAAATGGGGTTGCAAGGTCACCACGCTTACGGCGGCAAAGGCGCGGATAAATTTGAATTCACCAATATAGATGCCGCTGCCGTGCCTATTCTTGGGCGGATTGATGATTTTGATGCATCGCAAGACAGCCTATGGATCGATGGAAATGAAATCGACCTGCTTGATCTTCCGCAAGGTGTCGATGTCGTCGAATATCAAGAACAGTTTTGGCTTAAGATTGGGGACACTATTTTGTATGCGCTTGAAGGCGCGCGTGATGGTGGATCAGAACGGCATTTTTCGTTGTGGCCAGAAGATATTGACGCGCTCAAAGTCGTCACCTTTGTCGATCACGTAAACCATGTGCCTTTTGAGTTATTCAAAGACGAAGTCGCAGACCTAAATGCACTTTATGCAAAGTCGGGCCTCACTCAGGGCACCTCTGGCGATGATTGGATTTACGACAAAAATCTCAACCGATTTGATGAAAATGACACCCTCACCGTTTCAGCCAGCTCCATTTTAAAGGGCGGCGATGGAAATGATGTCATCGAAGCCGGAAAAGGCGATGATCGCGTGGGCGGTGGCAACGGTGATGATTTGATTGCTGGAGGGCAAGACAATGACCGCCTGTATGGCGACGCTGGCGATGATCAGATCTGGGGCGGGAGTGAAAACGACATTCTGTCTGGTGGACAAGGCCAAGACATCCTGCATGGCGGCAGTGGCAATGACATTCTGCGTGGCGGGTCAGAAACCGATATGCTGTTTGGCGACACTGGCGATGATACGCTTTCAGGCCACCGTGGTGACGATCACCTTTGGGGTGGTGCAGGCCAAGACAAATTGTATGGCAACAGCGGCAATGATCACCTTGATGCCGGCGCAGGCGATGATATTTTGCGCGGCAGCACAGGCAGTGATGTACTACGCGGCGGCGCGGGACAAGACATGCTTCATGGCGGTGAAGACAATGATGTTTTTGACATTCAGGACGGCGACTTGATGAATTGGTCCGACATGTCAGGGTCTTGGCAAAATCGTGTGGGCAATTTGGATGTCATTCAGGATTTCACCCTAGGAGAAGACACATTGTCGTTTGAAAATCAGTCCAATGTCGATGACATTTCAGACTTGAAAGCTTGGAAAGTCGAGCTAGATGCAAATGTCATGTTCATGATGCAAATCCCTTCGACGAACGAACGATTATTGATTGATGTCGAAGATAACACAGACTGGTCTGACCTGATGGATGAAGGTAATTTTGACTTCATCTGAAATCGGAATTTTACACCCACAAGGCGAGGTAACTTTTAAATAACACGTCGTATAAAAAACGACTTCATGCTCTTTTTAACTGGAACTCGTCGTATATTTATGACGTTAGTACAAATTAAATGAAGAATGCCTGCTAAACGGTCAATAATTAAAACACACGCTTTAGGCGAGTTCCGGTCTTATTATTAGTCCGCTCACTGGGAATAAATTTAGTGTCCAATTTTGCGACCACACAAGACAGAATTCTTGGAATAGCCGCGAGCAGGAAGGTTGGGCATGCCCGATACAAATAGCGTCAAATCAATAAACATATTGATCGAAGGCGCAACATATGCCGCCATTATTATTGTCTGCTTGGTAATGGATCTGACGTTGGAGCACTCAGCCCAAATTCAGGCCGCTGAAGAGCAGACAAATGCTTTGTACCGAACGCAATCCACGATTGCGACACGGATACAGCAATCCATGAACAACAAACTTTTGCTAGCGCGCGGTCTTTCTGGCGCGATTTCCCTATCACCAGACATCACAAGTGATGAATTTGAAACCCTCTGCGCCCTGATCAAGGTTGAAGACACGTCGGTCGTGAACATGGCGTTGATCCAAGAAAACGTCATCACCCATGTCTACCCCTTTACTTCAAATGCCAACATCCTCGGAAGTGACCTTGGCCAAGACCCTGATAAATTAGCAATTTTTCAAGAAATTGAGAAAAGCCGAAAAACAGTGATCGAAGGCCCGTCGATGCTACTACAGGGCTACACAGGCTTTATCATTCGGGAACCGATCCGCGAAGTTGGCCTAGATCAAGGACAAGGCGATCTTTTAGGAGTGGCTTCGATTGTTTTCTCGGCTGCCGCCTTTTTCGAAGAAATCCACTTGAATGAATTTACAGATCAGTTTGACATCGCAGTCAAATCGCACAACGTTCTTGATCAAACGGAAATAGCCTATGGTGAAGCATCCGTATTCGACCGCACCGAAGACACCTATTCTATGATGCTGCCGTCTGCCACATGGACACTTGCTGTGGCACCTAACACCCCATCTCGTGTTGCCTCTGATAAAATGGCACTCATCAGATTTTCCACGTTTTTTGCCGCGCTCGGCGCACTGTTGATTGCACGTTACCTGCACATGCTTCGGAACCGAAGCTGGCGAACAGCGATGCAACTACGGTCTGCGATGAATACCGCGCCTTCAGCCTTTGTTCTTTTCGACGCAGAAGATCGCCTTGAATTGTGCAACCGACGCTACATCACCCTTCATGGTGACGCAGGTGACGCGATTGTCAAAGGCGCTACCTTGGAAAGCATTCTGCGAGCGGGGCTTGCACAGGGGCTATATCTGGATGCAATCGGTAATGAAGAGGCTTGGCTTGAACATCATCTCAAACGAGATACGACAATCAACTCCAATGGCACAACGATGGCACTGAGCGACGGAAGCTGGGTGCAACTGCTAGAGCAAAAAAACTATGATGGCGGCCGAATTGCGATCATGAATGATATCACCGCCCCTCTTCTCAGCCGCAAACGCGCAGAGGTCGCCGAACAGCGATTAAACGACGCGATTGATGCCCTGCCTGTCGCATTCTGGCTCTTTGACAAAAACGATGCTCTGGTCATGTTCAATACCGCCGCAGGTGAAATGCTCAACGGCATGCAGCGTAAGCTAACCATTGGCCGTTCGTTAAAAAGCCTCGTAGGCCGCCGTTTGAAAATCGCCGACGAAGTGCGCCTGAGTGGTAAAGTCGAGACGGACTTTGATCGTCTTGCAGACGCACTACACGCAGGAACGTCCGATCTTGAAGTTTGTTATGAGAAAAACCGCTGGTTCAAATACTACACCCGTCGCACGTCTGAAGATGGGTTGGTCATGTTCCGCGTGGAAATCACCGATCTACGACACAACCAGCTGCGTTTAGAGGCGTCAAACGAAGAGCTGCGTGCCGCGATGCGAAAACGCGATGCCGCCGAGAGTCGTTTGCAGAATGTGGCAGATCTCAGCTCAGAATGGTTTTGGGAACAAGACGCTGAGATGCGGATTACTTACATATCCGAAGGCTTCCAACGCACGATGGGGCTTGATCCATCAAAATATATAGGACGGTTTCGTAAAGAACTCATTACGTATGACGATGACGCCCCATCCGACAATCAAAGCAAATTGTTCAAAAAGATGCTGCGCCACGAGCCGTTTAGGGACTTTATCTACAGTTTCCGGTTCACACCCGATAAAGAAAGCTGGATTCGGATCAGTGGCAAACCTCTTTTCGATGAAAGCTGTAACTTTACGGGCTATATTGGCACCGCAGAAGATGTGACCCGATTTTATGCTGCTTTGCGAGAGGCGGAACAGGCGGATGACGCAAAGACACAGTTTCTTAATGTGATCAGTCATGAACTTCGCACACCGCTTTCAGCGGTGCTTGGGTTCAATAGTTTTGTCGAAAACTTTCAAAAACTGCCAAGCTATACCCGCTTGAAAACGGCGCTTGATGCTGGGGACGCGGAAGAGACGAAAGTTGCGTTCGAAGCCTTCGGCAAAGACATTCGCCAGTTTTCCGGCCGTATTCAGGCTGCAGGTATCCAGCTTAAATCGCTGATTGACGATATGCTTGATCTCGCCAGAATCGAGGCCAATACAACCCGCGTCACTCTAGATCGCGTGGACAGTAAATCTGTCGTCCAATCCGTGGTGGAGCAAATGCATACGCTGGCGGATGAAAAAAGTCTTACGATCACGCAAGACCTCGTCGATGTACCGGTGATGGCAGATGAAACCCGTTTCCGTCAGATTTTAACAAATATTTTAGGCAACGCCTTTAAATTCACCGATGCGGGGACCGTGGCCATCAGCAGTTATATCGCGAACCGAATGGTCGTTTTCGAAGTCCAAGATTCTGGAATTGGGATTTCTGAAGAGCGTGTTGGAATCGTGTTCGATCGATTTGCTCAAGCGGCAATGGGAACTGGGATCAACAGAAAAAACCCAGGTGTCGGGCTAGGGCTGGCGATTTGTAAAGACTTGGCTGCGCTTCAAAATGGCTGGATCAAAGTGGAAAGTGAATTGAACAAAGGGACCAAGATGATCTTTGCCCTGCCCTGCTGGTCCGAAGAAAGCTAACAACGAGATATCAAAAATCCACATTAAGCTTGCTTAAATTTATAGGCAAAAAAATGTCATACTTTGACCACAAAACCCTTTTAGCTAAATAGCACATTAAAAAGGGAGTGACCTAAGGTAAGTTAAAGTCTTGTCTGATAATGATTTTGAATATTACGTGTAAAATCAAACGACGAGACACTTTATTTCAAGGTAATGAGGTATGTAATGTTGAAAATAAATTTCAAGAAAAACACTTTTTACTATTCTGAATCCTATGCTAACGATAACGGAATAGCTTCGTCCTTATCGAGTACTTCTATTATGTTTACATTGTGGGATTCTATGTCTGATGGCACGCTCATTATCGAGCCACAGACGGGCAATATCATTTACATGAACACCGCAGCCGCCCAAATGCTGGGTGCGACTGGCAAAAGTATAAAGTCGCCCACTCTGACCAACACGCGTCTGTGTGAGACAGAAGAAGCAGCAGAGATGCTGTTGAAGCATGTTCAAAAAACAGGAAGCGCTGACTTTCAATCAAACGCTCTTTTTGACGGGCACCGGCTTATAGGCCGTATGTCGCATACAGTGGGCCCAAATCAAAACCAGCAGCACAGTGAGCTTATTATTCTCTCTTTGCATGTTGAAACGGGCAAAGAAAAAATTGAGCACATGCGCAAACATGTGAACTCGGTTATCACCCACGAACTGCGCACCCCTTTGACCAGTATCAAAGGCGCACTCGAACTGTTGCAATCTGGGGCGGTGGGGAAAATGTCCGAACAGGGGCAATCCCTTTTGAATATCGCGAGCAACAACAGTGAACGTATGCTTGATCTCATTCGTGACATTTTAGACTTGAATGAAATTGCACAAACCGATGCCGCATTGCAAAATGAACTCATCACGCTTGCACCGCTATTTGAACGCGTTGTGTCGTCTCACCAAGGATATGGTTCCTATCATGGGGTAGTGATCAAAAGCCTGCCGACTGAGCCCGATCTGAACGTCTACGCCCCTTCTAAGCGTGTGACGCAGATACTTTCCAACCTGCTCTCAAATGCAGTCAAAGCCTCTGATAAAGGGAGCCAAGTCGAACTATGGGCCCGCAAGGAAGGTAACGAGGCGGCGATCTTTGTAAAAGATTACGGTGCAGGCATCGCAGACAGTATCCGCGATACATTGTTCGACAACTTCACAAAATCCAACTGGAAAAATGCCGCCAATATTGGCAGCTCTGGACTTGGTCTCAATATCGTAAAATTATTGGTAGAGCAGCTGCAAGGCACGATCTCTTTCGATACAGAAAACGACAAAGGGACGATTTTCCGAGTGGCCCTGCCCTTGGCGTAACGCCTCGCCCCCATTGTAAGCAAAAGTGACTCCTCCTATGAAAACAAGGTGGAGCCTTTTTTTATTTGGGGCTTAGTTTAAAGGGACTTAGTTTAATTGGGCGTGGCTAGCCATCTATGATGGCATCTTCGATGTGATCAAGAAGATCATCGATCCTAGCAGACAACAGCGACAGATCGCTAGGCGATTTATCCTGTGCCATAATCTCAGCTTCCACTGCCGAGGCGCAGTCTCCAAGGTCGCGAAAACCGACCGTTGCCGCGACACCGCTTAACCGATGCGCAATAAAAGAAAGAGCGCGCAAGGCGTCTCCCCGCCCTGCGACTTTTGTCAGTTCTGATTGAAGAGTCTCGATCTCATGAAGCTTTACACAGATATCAGCGATGAATTTTTCTCGCATACCTTCAATCATGCGTGCCAACTCAGGTGGCATTGCATCGTTTACAAATCCACTCTTATTCATACTCAAAACCACACATTTAACAAACTTCAGTCACTCGACATTACTAAAAATACTTACGCAATCATAGAAAAACTTGTTAACTTATTTCGCGAGCGTTTTCGTGCATCGGTCTTTTCAAGAGCTTTTTCGAATAGCTTTTGCGGTGTTGTGTCGAACATCGACATTTTCACAACTTCTCCGACACTCAACGACACGCCCATCGGCACAGTTTCAGTCTCAACAAGACCAAACTCATGCAACGTCAAAGCCAAATTGGTCTCAAGCTCATTTCTGTCGATTTGAAGCGCACGTGGCAAGATCGCAATAAATTCACCATTCCCCAAATACGAAATCATCGCATCATGTACACGAATGTTCTCAAAAAGAGCCTCTGCGACATCTGTAAGCATGCAGTGAAATTCAATCGGGCTACTTAGGGCATACAAAGTTTCCACTTTGCGGATTTTAAAGCCAAGTGCCCCAAACATGAACCGCTTCACGCGACTTAAACGGTGAAGGTAGTTTTCCATTTCAAGGCTGCCGATAACACGCGGCACATCGTAAATGTTGACAGGATCTGACAAGCGAAAGTGAGCGCTCTCATGGCTCGCTTCGTTCATACCTAGGCGCAAACTTTCTTCGCGCCGGACCGCTTCTTCTGAACGCTGCTGTTCCTCGTGCAGCAATTGAGCGACGCGAAGGCGTGCGCCCAATTCCGTGACATCAACCGGCTTTGTCAGATAATCCGTGGCACCTTTCATAAAAGATGCATCAATATGCGCTTTGTCTTTCATCGACGTCAGCATTATGATTGGCGTGCGGCGGTGCTCCGGCAATTTGCGAATACTGGCGCACAGATCAATCCCGGACATGCCCGGCATCTGAATGTCCAGAAACATGGTTGAGAAATCGTACTGTCCCTTCTGGATAATTCCGAGGGCTTCGCGACCGTTAGAGGCAAAAATTACGTCTTCATGCCCTAAAGAACTCAAAATGCCGTCCATGAGGTCCAAAATATGTTCATCGTCATCGACAACAAGAAGTGTCATTTGAGTCTCCTGATTTAACTCAATTAGGCAATAAGGCCTGCTTTGATGCTTAGTTCGAAACACGAGCGTTCACATCTTCAACTATAAGGAGAGAATCCTTTCTAAATTGGGTCAAATTAAGGCGAAACAAGGGTATTGATCAGCAGCGAGCACCAATGCAATATTTACGACAGCTTCTTCAGCGCAACTAAACTACTTGCTCAGGACAACTATGTTACAGATGGCCATAAATTCAGTTGCGTCCCGCCGAAAGAAGAGTAAATTTGCGTCATGAGAGAATTAAAAAAAATTATGCACGTCGAAGACGACCCGGATATCCGAGAAATTTCTCGCATGTCTTTGGAACTCGTGGGCGGCTTCGAAGTGACCCAGTTCGTATGCGGAAAAGATGCTGTCGATAATGCGCCCGAAGAGGCGCCCGACATGATCCTTCTTGACGTCATGATGCCGATCATGGACGGGATAGAAACGTTTCATCACCTGCGAAAACGTGAAAACTACGCCAATGTGCCAATCATATTTGTAACGGCAAAAGCGTCGCTTGCGGACTTTAGCCAACTGCGGTCCATGGGTGCGACAGAGGTAATTCTAAAGCCTTTCGAGCCGATGGAATTGCCCAACCAGCTGCAAGAAATCTGGAAAAGCTGCAACTGAGCAAAAGCACTGCACATGGGATAAGTCTAAGTCTTTCCAGTTGGATACAGATGTGAGACACATATCCCAACTTGGTTGATAAGACTGAAATGTGTACGCTCACTTCAGCGCCGTGTTCGGCCCTGCCCGCCCATGCGTTATGCCCCTCACAACGCCACTCAGGCGTCAAACTCTGCGGCTTTGTTGCGCGCAAATGCCCCCGGTGAAAGACCTACGTGTCTGGTGAACGCCAATCCAAAGGCGCTGGCCGAACCATACCCGATCTGCTGAGCAATCTCAGCATTCGTCAGGCCACCTTTGCAGAGCATATTTTTAGCAAGCGCCATCCGCCATGCTGCAACATATTCCATTGGGGCCATTCCAACGTCTTGACGGAATCGATCAAAAAAAGCCGAGCGCGACATAGCTGCAGCTTTCGCCAATTCCGCGACAGACAGAGAACCAGACACCTTTGCGTGGACTTCCCGTAAAGCCGCAGAGAGTCGCGGATCAGACAGTCCGCGCAGCAGCCCAGGTGGTAAAGTGACGCGCGAAGTCGTCCGCAAGGCCTCGATCATCAGCACCTCAAGCAAGCGCGTCAACACCATATCGCCCGCGAATCGATGATCGCGAATGTCCTCATGAATCATCCGCACCAAAGCCGTCAAACGCCCCTCGTCGCGAATGTGAAGCACGTCAGGCAGCAACGACAACAACAGATCACTCTCTGCCACGCCAAAGCTGCAATGGCCGACCAACGCACGCACATCGACAGGCGCGTCCGCAGCGCCAAGACGAAACGTACCGGGGCTGATTTCAATCGGCGAACTAGGCAAATTGAGCGAATTGGGCGGCGGGGCGTTGATACTGGACAGAGTGAAAGCATAGACATTCGGCACCAGAACAAAATCACCCGCGGTCAAACGCAAAGGATCGTGCCCCTCTATCGTCAAAAAACAGCTTCCTTCAACCAACGCACAGTAAAACGGGCTGTGCATATCACGACGCTCAACCAACCACTGCCCGCCCGCCTCGACAAGTTTTGAAATCGACGGAGCAGGTTTTAACAGGGCGACGACCTCGGCCATAGGGTCTGAACGCGGGTCGGAAAAAGAGTCAAACATTGCAACTGGACTTTTGATACATTAATACGGATATCTAACTATATATCATCCAGATCGGCATGACTATCTTTCTCTCACTCAACGACAGGAGATCACGTTATGCCCCGCATCCTTATCACTGGCTGCTCTTCCGGCTTTGGCCTAGCCATCACTCATCACTTCTTGGACCAAGGTTGGGATGTCATCGCCACAGCACGCCACCCCGCCGCAGCAGATTTGCCAGCTCATGACCACCTCACGTTTTTGGCGCTTGATGTAACAGACCCAAACAGCATCGCAGCCGCCATCGCACAAGCAGGGCCAATCGACGCGTTGGTCAACAATGCAGGCGTTGGGATGCTCAACGTTTTGGAAGGCGTCAACATGATCAAGGCACGCGAAGTGTTTGAGACGAATGTCTTGGGCACTATCGCTGTGACGCAAGCGGTCATGCCAATTATGCGCGAACAGCGCTCAGGCGTGATTATCAATATCAGCTCCTCGGTCACTCTGCGCCCACTTCCAGCCTTGTCAGTCTACAGCGCCAGCAAAGCTGCTGTGAACGCCTTTACCCAAAGCCTTGCGCTTGAGGCTGCGGAATTTGGCATTCGTGTAGGGTTGGTTTTTCCCGGCAGCGCCCCCACAACATCCTTTGGCAAAAATGCAGTGGCGCGCATGGGAATGGATGTGCCTGCGCCCTACAGCGCCTTTGTGCAAAACTATTTCCAATCATTGCAATCCGCGACGGAAAAAACTCAATCCGATGATGTCGCCAAGGCAGTGTGGCGTGCCGTCACTGGTGCGCAAACGCCCATGATGTTACCCGCGGGGGCTGATGCCATCACGTGGTTCCGTGAAGCAGGCTACACCACGCAATAATAGCTGAGCCTTGTGCGCCGTTAATCAAATGCTTTGGCGATCTGTGCATGGCCAACAGGTAATTGTCGCGAAATTCAGGAAACTGCCCTTCAATTGATCTTGTTTTGTGTCAGTCGTTTAGAGCAGTAAGATCAATTCCCCCCAAACGACCAATCGTTAGGGGGGATGTGTCTTTAAGATGCCAATTGATCTGTCCGATTTTGCTTGATCGAAAAGCGTGCAGTCAATGTATCAACGTCATAATATGCTTCGAACTCTTCCAAGCGATTCAGCAGATCCAGCACGCTTTCAAGAATAAACTGCACCTGAACATCGCTCATAAGGTAGCTAAAGTTCAACCGAACCCATCCCGGTTTGTTGATTTCATTGCCCAGACGCAGCTCTTCTAACAGACCTGCAGAGGCCATCTCATCAATCTTTAAAAGCGCATGCGCATAGGGACCAGCACAGGCACAGCCACCCCGCACCTGTATTCCGTAAATGTCACTCAACATGCGGGTAAACAGCTGGTGATGGAACCGCGCACCATTTTTACGAGACACCAGAAAAGAAAAGATCGGCAACCGATTGACATGAGCCCCACTCAAAAGCGTCAGTTGCGGATGCCCGCCCCACGCAGACAAAGCTTGCACATTCACAGCATGTTCTCGTGCCGTGATAAAGCTTTGCGACACAACATCTTTCACGATGAACGCAAGAGCAGCGCGGATATCGCCAATCACATTAGGCGTGCCCGCTTCTTCGCGAGATGAAATGTTTTGCGTGTACTCATGGGTCCATGATGAGACAAAAGTGACCGTCCCACCACCCGGTGAAGTTGGCGCGTGTCGTGTCACAGCATCCTTGCGCAAAATCAAAACACCGCTCGCACCTGGACCGCCGACAAATTTGTGCGGAGATACAACGGCTGCATCAATTTGCGCATCGGCACAGGGAGACATATCAATCTCAAGATATGGTCCGCCCCCCGCATAATCCCAAACAGACAGCGCGCCGTGGTCTTTCAAAATCTTGGTCACGGGAACAGGGTCGGTCACGATGCCGGTCACATTAGAGGCCGCCGAAAAGCTGCCGATTTTTACATCTGCCGCTGAGTGTTCGGCCAGTTTGGCGCGCAACACATCAAGATCCGGACCACCATGTGCAGCCTCTGGAATTTCAATCACAGTTGCTTTGCTTTCACGCCAAGGCAAAATATTGGAATGGTGCTCGTAGGGACCGATGAACACAACAGGATTGGCCGCTGTATCAACGCCAAGCAATTTCACCAACTTGTTCAGACCTGTCGTCGCACCAGACCCCGTGAACACAACGACGTGCTCATCCCCTGCTCCGGTGAGCTTGGCAATTTCAGCACGCGCATCGTTGCGCAAACGCGTCATAAAGGAACCGCAATAGGACGCTTCTGTATGGCTATTGGCATAGAATGGTAAGACGTCATGCCTGATATAGTCTTCGACCTGCTCAAGCGCACGGCCAGAGGCCACGTAATCGGCATAGACAAGCGGCACATCGCCAAACAGCCCTGGAATCAACGTTCCGTCACCGATCAGACCCGCCTGCAGGTCTTGGATTGTGTCCGGTGTTTCGATGGAGGCGCGAAATTTATCTAAGCTCATGGTGATCCCTCATATTTTCACCACTATGACGACTCTAAAGGCAAATTTTGTTATCATAATTATAGTAATTCACACCAATACTGCATATTATGATCGTATGAACAGTCAAAAATTAGATCATATTGATCGCCTCATTCTTCAAGCCTTGCAGCAAGATTCGTCTATCTCGCAAAGGGACCTTGCCGACCTTGTGGGTGTCTCGCAAAATGCGTGCTGGCGTCGCTTGCAAAATCTGAACAAGCAAGGAGTCGTGAACGGGTCCGTGGCCAAAATAGATCGCAAAAAACTAGGCTTGGACTTGGTTGTTTTTGTGATGGTGCGTACCCGCAAGCATTCAACAGAGTGGCTTAAACTTTTTCGCAACGCTGTCTTGAACACGCCTGAAATTGCTGATGTTTTCCGCATCGCGGGGGACTACGACTACATGCTGAAAGTCGTCACAAAAGACATGGCAAGCTATGATGCCGTCTATCAGCGTTTGATCGAACAGATCGAATTGGAAGCCGTGACATCCTATTTTGCTATGGAATCCATTGCAGAAAATCGCCCTCTCGCAATTTAGGGAAATGGCTTAATCAAGTGCCGCATCAAAAGGGCGACCTGCAACAAGATCAGCCATCATTTTGCCTGTCCCACAGGCTTGCGTCCAACCATTGGACCCGTGACCTATGTTCAAGAATAGATTGTCGTAGCGACTGCGTTTCACTTGGCTCGGGCCGTCCGCAGTCATTGGTCGAAACCCGTGCCACCACTGCGCCGAGGCATAATCTGCAGCACCGGGGAACAGGGCTTCAACCCGCTCGCGAATACCGCTCAGCACAGGTTCGTGCATTGAGGTGTTAAATCCCGCCAGCTCCGCCACGCCTGCCGCGCGAATGCGTGAGCCAAGGCGCGTGATCATCACTTTAGAATGTTCATCCATCACCGAAGATCGCGGCGCGGCATCTTCATTCGTGATCTCAGCCGTCATAGAATAGCCTTTGACGGGATAGACTGGCACGTTCAATTTGAGAGCGCGCAACAAATCCATTTGTGGACCCGTGGCAAGTACGATGGCATCCGCCTCAAGCGTGCTCTGCTCAGTTCCATTCTGCAAGATTTCAATCGACGAAACGCGGTTGCCTGTGGTCTGCAGTCCGGTCACGCGCGTATCAAAACGGAATTTTACACCCAAGGTGCGGCACAGCTTTTCCAACGCGCGGCAAAACAAATGGCAGTCCCCCGTTTCATCATCCGTAAGTTGCAACGCGCCCGAAAGTTCGACCGAAGATTGTGCCAAGCCCGCCTCAACTTCGCAGGCCTGTTGCGGCGACAACAAACGATGCGCTATGCCAAGTGATGACAACACTTGCGCATTGCGACGCCCGCCGTCTGCCTCGTCCTTGGTTTGAAAAATCTGTAGTACGCCGCCCGTTCCGTGATCATATTCAACACCCGTTTCGTCCCGCAGCGCCTTAAGTTGCGCTTTGGAATAGTGGGCAACCTTTTGCATCCGCGTTTTGTTTTCGGCGTATCGTGCAGGCGTGCAATTCGCGGTGAACCGCAAAAGCCACGCCCATTGAGCCACAGAAAAGCTGGGGCGAATTTTTAACGGCGCCGCAGGGCGAAACATCCATTTAAGCGCTTTAAACGGCATCCCTGGAGCTGCCCAAGGCCCCGCAAACCCCGGGCAAACACCGCCAGCATTGCCAAAGGAGGTCTCAAGCGCCACGCCTTTGCGCGCTTCAATCACAGTTACCTCGTGTCCATCGCGCGCCAAATACCACGCAGTTGTGATCCCGATGACGCCCGCCCCTATGACAACAATTTGCATCGGGACCTCAGTAGGTTCCGGGATAGCTTCCGCCATCCACCAAAAGGTTTTGCGCGGTGACAAAGCCAGCGTGTTCAGAGCACAAAAACGCAAAGTAAGCACCGATTTCTTCGGGGCGCCCATAACGGCCAGCGGGATTTCCCGCAGCGCGTGCGGCACGAATTTCTTCGTAGCTTGGGCCGCCTTCGATCAGCATGCCTTCAATATGTTCACGCTGTCCGTCACTGTCTGTAATCCCGGGCAGCAAGTTGTTGATCGTCACGCCTTTGGAAATGGTTTGACGCGCAAGACCCGCTGTAAAACCGACCAAACCTGAGCGCGCCCCATTCGACAGACCCAATTCAAGCTGTGGGATTTTCACACTGCGTGAGACGATGTTTACAATACGTCCCCAACCACGATCCATCATGCCATCCACAAGGTCGCGCGTCATCAAGATGGGCGGCAACATCATAAGTTCAATCCCTGCGAGCCACTCGTCGCGACCCCAATCGCGAAAATCACCGGGGGCTGAGCCACCTGCATTGTTGAGCAAAATATCAGGGTTTGGGCAGGTCTCTAAAATCTTTGTCCGCCCCGCCTCAGTCGTCACATCCGCGACGATGGTGTGAACCGTGGCCCCTGTGGCACGGCGAATTTCTTCGGCAGTTTGCGTCAAACGCTCTGCGCCGCGCGCACAAATGGTGATGTCTGCGCCTTCAGATGCGATGGCCATAGCGCAAGCGCGCCCCATGCCTTTACTCGCTCCAGTCAAAAGGGCGTGGCGACCTTGAATTCCCAGATCCATTCATTTTTTCCTTATGTAGAGAGGGGTTCGATCCGCGCAAGGGCGGACAGTGCGGCACAGGCCTGACCAAGCTGAGAGCTTCGTCGGTCTGCCGTTAAAACATTTGGATTGCCATTTTGTTCAAGTCCCGTCAGCGCATCGGGTTCAAACCAAGCGCCTGTTGGCATCACCAGCACAGAGCGGCGCACACCAACATCTATACGCGCCGTCGCTTTACAAGCACCACGCGCGTTATAAACCCGCACGGGTTGACCATCGTTGATGTTGTGTGCGGCCGCATCATCGGGATGAATACGCACGGGAGCTGGCGCGCCTGACATGCCGGCAGAGGTGTGCCAAAGTTGGCTGTGCAGCTGTTTCTCAGGTTGGTTCGTGACCAAGTGAAACTCGCCCTGCGCAGCGGTGCCCAGCCACTCATGAGGCGCACGAAACACCGGGTGACCGGGTTCGTCTTTATACCCAAAGTCGGCAATCGTTTGTGAGAACAGTTCGATCTTGCCTGACGGTGTTGGCAAAGGTGACTGGTCAGGGGCATCACGGAACTCTGCGAGCATCACTTCTGGGTGATCTGGCGCGGGCACGGGCCAGACGCCCATCGCACGAAAACTGTCATAATCGGGCACTTCGACGCCGTCGCTTAATCCCTTTTTGACCGTGCCTGCCCACATTTGTTTAAGCCAATCTTGTTCATCAAACCCCGTATTCTGAGGTCCACCGTCAAATGCTTCACGACAACCCAGACGATCTGCGAGTGCTGCGAAAATATCGCGGTCGTTGCGAGCTTGGCTTTGTGGTTCAATGATTTTTTGCATGAAAACTACATTGGGGTCGCGTGATGTGCCACCAATGTCATTACGCTCTGCCGACGTGGTCGCAGGCAAAACGATATCAGCGCGCAATGCCGTTGGCGTCCACCATGGTTCATGCACAACAACCGTTTCAGCGCGTGCCCAGCCGCGTTCAAGTTTGCCCAGATCTTGCGCATGATGAAACGGATTTCCGCCAGCCCAATAGATCATGCGAATGTCAGGCAAGGTGATCCGTTTGCCATTGAAATCAAGCGGCTCACCAGGGAACAAAAGCGCATCTGCGACAGCGGCAACAGGGATTGCAGTCCCTGCGTTGGGCAAAGATGCAAGCGTTGGCACATAACCGCGTCGCGCATTTGCGCCGACAGACCCCATGGAGCCATAGCCAAAGCTAAACCCTCCACCGGGCAGGCCGATTTGCCCCAGCATCGCCGCAAGCGCGATGAGCGCCCAATAGCTTTGCTCACCATTCTCGGCGCGTTGAAGCGACCATGCAGCCGTGAGCATGACACGCCCCGTACTGATTGCCGTCCAAAGCGTTTGCAATTCGTTGAGGCTGACCCCTGATTGCGCGGCGGCCCATGGCAGCGTCTTGGGTATACCGTCGGTTTGGCCCGTTAGATACGCGACAAGGCGATCTGCCCCCGTGGTATATGTATCGAGAAACGCCTTATCAGCGCGTCCAGTGATCCAAGCTTCATGTGCCAGCGCCAGCATAATCGCCGTATCTGACCCCGGCCGAGGCTGGATGAGATCAGCGTCAAGCCCGTCAGGCATATCGGATGCCAGTGGCGACAAAACGATAAAGCGACACCCGCGTTCTTTTGCCTGAGCGACCATTTGCGGCAAAGGGTGTTCAACAGCGCCACCAGATGTGACGCGCCAGTTCTTTGTGTTGAGCCCGCCAAATGCCACGAATGTATCTGTGTGTTCGGCAATGCTTGCCCAACTGGTTGCGGCATAGGCAACGGATGCAGTAGAGCCAAGGACATGTGGTAGAATGGCAGCTGCAGCGCCCCAAGAATAATTCGCTATTTGATCGGTGAACCCACCCGAAGCAGCGAGAAACCTGCGCGTTTGACTGCGCGCGTGATGCAACCGACCAGCACTTGACCAGCCATATGAACCACCCAGAATAGACGTTGGACCAAAGTCACGATGCATTCGGCTGATTTCATCCGCGACCAGTTTAAGTGCTTTGTCCCACGAAATCGGGATCATTTCATCCTGCCCGCGCATGTCTGACGGGCCTGCGCCGCCTTCAAGCCATCCACGGCGCACATAAGGTTGGTCAATACGTTGCGGCGAATGAACAAGCTCGGGCCAAGCCCCGATCATCTGCGCATCCGCCCCCCCGATTGGTAGAGCTTCGACAAACCGCCCGCCTTCGACCCGACCACGAAAAGCCCCCCAGTGACTGAGATTCACCGGAAATTGCATGTCGTCAGTCATCGTGAGCGGTTTGTCAGACATTGTTTACTCCGCAGCTATTTTAGAAACGGACAGACCGTATTTTTCTGCCAAACCAAGTTGTTTAAAGGCTTCTAGACCCTTTTTCAGAACTTCAGGTTTTGCAGGTTGCAGCGGCTTGCGCAGCGGACCCGCGGGCAAACCAACAACCTGCATCAACGTCTTGATCGACACAGGATTAACTGCAGCATAAGCGAAATGCAGCATAGGCAGGTTGTCGAGCCACGCTTGACGATGCGCAAAAGCATCTTCCCCTGTTTCCCATGGCTTAGAAATCACAGCCATTTCTTTCGGAATAATATTGCCGGTCATGTTTGCAGTGCCGTGACCACCAAGGGCCATCGTTGGCACCACAAGACCAAGGTTTGGCGAACAACAGCACATGATCGACATGTCAGGTTTTGCGGCACACATTTGTGCAACTTGACCCACACGTGTTGTGCTTTCTTTCAGCACGACCATGTTGTCATGTTGCGCCAGCTTGAGCAGGTTATCCCAATGCAGGTCGGTTTTGACGCGAGGTGGGTTGTTGTAGAACCCCATCGCAAAATCGCAGCTGTCCAACACTTCCATCGCATAGTCTGTGATGGCATCGTTATCGGCGCAAATATACGCAGGAGCCGCCATGATGGCTCCATCAGCGCCCGCGTCTTTTGCGAACCGCACGTAGTCGATTGTGGTCTCAGTGTTGTTGCCTGTCACACCGTAGTACATCAACATGTTGCCGGGCTTCATTTTCGCCGTCTGCGTGATGATCTGTTTGCGCTCTTCAGCGCTCAACATAGACACTTCGCCTGTTGAGCCCATGATCAGGACCGCCTGAGTACCATTGGCAGCGTGCCAGTTCAGCAAAGTGCGGAACCCTTCGAAGTCGATAGAGCCATCGGCGTTCATCGGGGTGATAAGGGCAACAAACGAGCCTTTGGGTTTAATATGGGACATAGGGTTAACCTCCAGGGAAAAATTCGGGGACGAGCAGCTTGGGCAAACCCAGCACAATGCCAGGAAACCACAAGGACAAGATCGCGATGGAAATGGTCAAAAGACAGATCGGCGCGACGGCCAACATGCAACGACCAAGGCTTGCACCCGCAATTTGCGAGGCAATCAAAAGACAGATGCCATAGGGCGGCGTCACCAATCCGACAGACAGGATAATTGTGGACAGAACGCCCATGTGAATGGGGTCGATGCCTGCCGTATTTCCAAGCGCTTGAATGATTGGCAAAAAGATAAGTGTCGCTGAGATAGGGTTCAAAACCATCCCGACCAACAGCAAAAATCCAATCAACATCAGCATAATCAAGAACGGTTCTTGGGTCACACCGAGGATAAAATCGACAACGATTTGCGATGCGCCAAGATAAGCAATCAGCCAGCCAAAAATACCCGCACCAGCAACGGTGAACATCGGAATGGCAAAATCCACAACGGCCGCTTTTAAGATGCCCGGCATTTGGCGCAAAGTGATGTCACGGTAAATAACAGTCGATAGGAACAGCGCCCAAAGAACGGCCGCAATAGCGCCTTCGGTTGGGGTGAACACACCACCAACAATACCACCCAAAACGATCACAGGGATCAAAAGCGGCGCCGCACCACGTTTGACCACACGCGCTGCGACACGCACCCCGGGGAACGGGTTGGAAGGATAGCCGTAATAGATCGCCAAAAGATACGTGTAGAGCATCATAGACAGCGCCACTAAGATGCCCGGGACAATGCCCCCGACAAACAAAGCACCGATTGAGACGTTGCCAAAGGCCCCGTAGATGATGAGAATAATCGACGGCGGAATGATGACGCCAAGTGTAGATGACGCTGCGGTCAAAGCGGCTGCAAATGGCGCAGGGTAGCCCGCTTTTTTCATCGCAGGAATAAGAATGGACCCCACCGATGCCGTGTCTGCGGCAGCCGAGCCAGAGAGCGAGGCAAAGATCATAGAGACGAAAACATTGACATGCCCAAGCCCACCACGCACGTGGCCGACCGTGGTATCGGCGACCTCTAATAAGCGATTGGTGATCGAGCCTGCATTCAGAATACGACCCAGCAACATAAAGAACGGCACCGCCAAAAGCGTAAAGCTATCGATGCCCGCGAACATTTGGTTCGCAACTGAGATCAGTGGCAGGTCTTCCATCAACAAAACGGCTGCTGAGGACAATATCAACGCAAAGCCGATATTCACGCGCAAGGCTATCAAGATGAAAAAGAAAAGGATGAGAACAACAAGAGGGCTCATATTTCAGCACTCCCTGCTTGCACAGAACTATTGCCGCCGTTCGTATGTTGGAAAGGATCGCGAATAAGCGACAGAGTCATTTCCACGAGATAGAGCGCCATAAGCCAACCAGAAACTGGCAAGGCGAAATACATCCAAAAACGTGACAAGCCCAAGGATTGGATTTCACCGCTCGCGCGCATCTGCGCCAACGTCCAACCATGCACACCTAGAATCCACACAACACAAAACCCTGCCGCGATGGACAGCAGTTCAACCAACAGCGCCACACGAGGGCGATGCGTTGGCAGCATATCGACCATATAATGTGCCCCCGTGCGCAAGCCCGACGCGGCACCAATAAAAACGAGCCATGTGAAGAATAAAAGCGCCAGATCGCTAGTCCATATCATCGGTACGTTCAGCACGTTCCGAGCGAGGATTTGTAGGGCAACGGTGGCGATCAACAGCGCGAATGCGATCCAAGAAAGCCCTTCGACCAGCGCAGACACTCCGTTACAAAAACGGTTTAACATGAACAGACCTTTCGGATGAGAGCCAGATCAAATGGGAACAACAGCGCTGCTCCCATTTAGATTTAGCGGTACAATCTTATTTTTTCAAAAGCTCGTATTCAGCTTCAAGATCGAGGTCTGCAGCCAATTTTTCCTGAAGGGGCGCAACAACTTCCATGAATGCTGCTTTGTCAGGGTAGCTGACGGTTACGCCGTATTCTGACGCCAAAGTTTCCACCAGTGCCGCGTCATATTCTTTCGCTTTCTCAACACCATAAGCGTTGGCAGAAACCGCGGCATCTTGCACGATGGTCTGCAAATCCTCTGGCAACTTGTTCCAAGACACCTCGGACATAGACGTGTGATTCACTTGCAACGTATGCTGTGTCAGCGTGAGGTTTGGCGCAACTTCATACAGCTTTGATCCGGTGTAGCCCGGCAAAGAGCTTTCCATTGCTTCAGCAACACCCGTTTGCATCGCGGCGTAAAGTTCGCCCCATGCCACGGTCACAGGCAACATGCCAAAAGCGGACCATGTTTGTGAATCCATCGGCGATGGAGGGGTGCGCATTTTCAAACCATTCAGGTCTTCAGGGCCAGTCACAACGACATCAGCCGTGGACATATTGCGCGCACCAGAAGCACCCAATGCCAAAAGTTTCATACCTATGCCGCGCTCTGCATAGATGTCTTCGAAATGAGCGTGAACAGCAGACCCGGGGCCAACGATTTCAAGTTCAGAATCCATGCTTTCAAAAAGGTATGGCATGGTGAAAATCCCAAATTCCGGGATTTGCTGTACGGCATTGGATGTGGTTGAAATCATCATGTCGATTGTACCGAAAGCCATCTCGCCGATAACCGCCGGATCTTGGCCAAGCTGACCGCTGTCGAAAATTTTAACTGCGATTCGACCTTCAGATTTGGCTTCGACCTCGTCTTTAATGGCCAGAGCCATATCGTTGTAGGGGTGCGGTGATTTTACCAGCGTGTGAATGCGCAATGAATAGTCTGCGGCGAAAGCTGAACTTGCGATGACCATTGATGCGACACTGGCTCCGAGGACCAGCGCTGTGCGGCGTGTAATATGCATATGTTTTCCCTGTTCATATCTGTTGGTGTGAGTGGTTTTTTATATTTATGGGAATAGCTTCTGCCTCTGATCAGATAAAATCAAATACAATTATGGGCTACCCTCATGCAAAAAACTTATGTCCTCTCAAAGCCGTAATGAGAGCGAGATTTTATCGTTTCCAGAAGAGTTTCCAAGAAACGCTCCCCCGCACGCGACATCGGAATGCCCGCAGGCTTTAGGATTTGATAGTCAAATGGAATGACCGGTTCAAACGGCACAACGACCAGTTTTTCCCCAAAGACATCTGGCGTGATCGGATCAACAATCGCAACGCCCACCCCAAGGGCTGCCAGACTGCAAGCCGAATAGCTAGGCTGCGTTTCTGCCACAATGCGCGGAACGACTCCAGATTCGGCAAAGCAGCGCGTCAAATAACTATGGGTTAATGTGCGAAAGTTAAGCGCAATCAAATCTTGATCAGCTAAATCTTGTGGACGTATAATATCGCGGTTGGCGAATGGATGATCCGGCGCCAAGACGCAAACGCAATGGGTCCGAAAAGACGCGAGCACTTCTACATCTTCGCGTCCAGGATCCGTCTGCGCGATTCCAAGATCGATTTGGCGCGAGGCCAATAGATTGAGAATGCGCGCAGATGTATGCACATCATGTGAAATATCGATCCCGCCAAAGCGTTCAACCATTTTGCGCAATGCCAATGGCAGAATTTCGAAACTGACCATGGGCATAGACGCCACGCGAAAAGCAGAGCGTTTGAGTGTTCGAATTTCATCCGCAACCGTTGAGAGCCGATCAAGACTATAGAACATGCGCTCCACTTCCTGAAACAACTCATAGGCTTCGGGCGTGGGCACAGCGCGCCCGCCTGTGCGCAACAAAAGCGCGAATCCGATACTTGCTTCTAGATCAGCAATCAGGCGACTGACGGCAGGCTGCGAGACCGATAAAGCATGTGCCGCCTCAGTGATCGACCCGTGCCGCATGACCATGCGAAAAGCGGTAAGTTGTTTCTGGTTCATAGCAGCTCCATCGTCCCGCGTTTGGTTTTACTGAGACCTATGAGGGCGGTAAATTAAGAAAGAGTTTGGCTCATCTGGCTCATTATGTAGTATGCAACGCGTGTTCTGGGATGCAAGGCGCGCACCTTAACAAAGGCGTGACCAGACAGGACTGCACCGCGACCAGATACAGCGCAGGTTTCATTATTGATCCAATGACACGACAGTAATCTATAGGGTCAAAACACGACAGGGCGCGTCTCGCCAGTGACAACGTGAATGAGCCCTTCGGGGGCGTGATCACTGCGCGCGACCAAATTCCAACGCCACGGTGCGCAGGTAAGCGTCGCAATCGCAAGACGTTCAGGAAACCCAGGCTGCCAACGCGGGTGAAATGACGGCTCGTACATCCATTCCACTTTGTCAGCGGCCGCATAGAGCGCCTTCATCTCTGCGTCGTTTTCCTCGGCGGGGCGCGCGGTCATCAAGCCTGCAATTTCATATCGAACCCGCGCCGTAACTTTGCCCCGATGCACCAACACCCAACCGCCGCCCATTTTGGCAAGTTCATTGACCGCGAGTGCCATCGCAGCGTCATCAGAGCCGACACACCAGACGTTGTGTTTGTCATGCGCCATCGAACAGCACAAAGCCGTATCGGGGTCTTTTGGTCCGCATCCAAGCCAGAACATCTTGGTGACTGCCGCTTTCCCAGAGTACCTATCGATGATCGAAAACTTGGTGATATTTTGGGTCTCGTCACGTTGCACCAAACCATCTGCGACAGGCAGAGTCCGAATTGGGACATCGTCACTCCAATGAAACGGGCGCAAAACAGGCGCTTGCATATCACTGCGTCCCTCTGCGGCTTTGATGACAAAATCTTCCGCCGTCAAAGCACGCCCGATATTGACGGTGTTATACGCCCAATCAGGCCAGTCAACGTGAACGGGATCGGGTAAATATGTTGTGCCTTGTGAAACCTGTTGCCCATCGGCCCACACTTCGTGGATTGAAAACTTGTCAAAGTCATCGAGCAAAACAATATCGGCAAAACGCCCCGGAGACACACTGCCAACCCAAGGGGTCAATCGCATATGCCGCGCAGGGTTTATCGTGGCCAATTGAACCGCGATTTCTGGCGACAGGCCCGCTTTGATAGCACAGCGCACATTGTAATCCGTGCCCCCCAAACGCAGCGTATCTGTCGCGCTGCGATCATCTGTTGTCACCGCGACTTGGCTCCAATCTTTCAGGCCAAACTCGATCAAGCCCTTGATGATTTCGTCCATCGTGTGCACGCGAATTTCAACAAAAAGCCCGTGTCGCAATTTGTCCCATGCCTCTTGCGCCGTCCATGCTTCGTGATCCGAAGCAAGCCCCGCCGCAGCAAAGGCATTGATGTTTGGCAAATCGCGCAGACCAGCGCCATGTCCCTCGACAACACCACGTGCGGCCATCGTCGCGCCAATCATTGACCACAAACGGTCATGTCCGGGGTTTTCAGCTTGGGTAATAGCAGGCCAATCCATAACCTCATCCAGCCCAGCGGTCATCGGGTTGCCCATAAACCCAGCTTGATCACGACCATCCAAATGAGCTCCATGTTCCCACCCCGTCGGCGGCACAGCTGATCCGGGCAATGGGAAAATCTTAAGCGGCGATCCTGCCGCGCGCGCTTTGAGCCAAAAGTCCAACGTCTGTTTGGGCAGCACATTGGACAACTCGTGACTGGCCTCGCAGGTCCACGTATTGCCACGCGGCACAACCAACGCCGCCTCAAATTCAGGCGTGATATGCGAACTTTCAATATGTTTGTGAACTTCGCCAAGACCGGGCACTGCACTAAGCGTGCTACGATCCACCGTGGTTTTGGCGTGCCCCGGAAAGCTGCCGCGCGGGCCGACAAATGCGATACGCCCCTGCAACATTGCGATGTCTGCGCCCTCAATCCACGTGGCTGTCGCCGTATCAAGCAAACGCCCGACTTGCAGTAAAACGTCAGCTTCGACACGGCCCAAGGCCACTTGAACCAGTGATTTGCGCAGTTCAATCTCGTGTTTGAAATCGATATTTCCGGTCACAATAGCGTCCTGTTCTTAGATGTATTTTCGTAATTTATAGGTGTTTGGTATCACATTGAAACGTCGTTCAAGGCGCGGCCCATCCTGCATCAGTCTTTTTCAGAATTGGCGTCCCAAATGCCCCCACAACAGACACATCGCCCACATGATTTGTCCACGCGTCACCTTGTAACATCGCGGCCCCAATCACCGTGGGCGCAATCTGTTGTTGGCACAACAATCGCAAAACCGAAGCAATAGAACTGCCCGACGACAAAACATCATCAATGACCGCAACACGCCCCGACAATAAAGGCACCATGCGCGGATCAAGGTACAATCGCTTGCCCTGCCCCGGTGATGTGATCGATGACATATCAACGGACAGCGCATCGTCGTACCAAAACTTGCGAGAATTGCTTAGAGGCACCAAACGCGCATGTCCCAAACGCCGCGCAACAGCTTCTGCAAGTGGCAATCCCAATGTCGGAACCGCGACAATCACATCTGGTGCATGTGGCTTAAGTTGCTCGGCCAATTCATCTGCCAAAGCATCCAGCACAGCAAAACTTGCTTGGTTCAAAATCAAGGATGCAACGCCCCGCACGCCGTCACTCAATTGGCGGATTGGCAACAACAGTGTCCCTGCGCCAAATGGAACCGCATAGGTTTCTTGGTCGCCTTGTACGCCAGCATTTAAATTCGTGTGCACACTTTGCCATACATCTGTTCTCATAGTCTTTTCTCCTTGTCTCTGACGTGATCTTGCTTAGGTTCACCCCTGAAATTAGAGGACCCAATCCCATGCAAAACCCGCCATTGATGACACCTGAAATTTTGGCCGACCTGACCGAACTGCGCCGTGATCTTCATGCGCATCCCGAGCTGGGATTCGAAGAACACCGCACGGCTGCAATCGTCGCGGACCGTCTGCGCGCTGCTGGACTTGAGGTAGAAACAGGTATCGGGGGCACAGGTGTTGTGGGAACGCTGCGCAAGGGCAACGGAAATCGTGCGATTGCTTTGCGCGCCGATATGGATGCTTTGGCCATGCCCGAAGACACGGGCCTGCCCTATGCGTCCGTCACTCAAGGCGCGATGCACGCCTGCGGCCATGATGGTCATACGACCATGCTGATCGCTGCTGCACAAGCCATGGTCAACCAACCGTTTTCGGGCACTGTTCATTTCGTATTTCAGCCCGCCGAAGAAGGGCGCGGTGGCGCAAAGGCGATGGTCGAAGACGGGTTCTTTGACCGTTTCCCTGTTGATGCCGCCTATGGGTTGCACAACATGCCGGGTCTTGAGCTTGGCGTGATCGCAGCTGTCGAGGGGCCACAATTGGCAAGTTCTGACAGCTGGCTGGTGGATTTTCACGGGGTTGGCAGTCATGGCGCAAAACCCCATCAGGGCCGCGATGCGGTGACGGCGTCGGCTGTGTTTTTGACTCAACTGCACAGCATTGTCGCCCGCGAAGTGAACCCGCTCGAACCTGCTGTTGTTTCGGCCTGCGCTGTGTCGGCTGGCGACTTTGCGGCCCTCAATGTCATTCCGCACAAGGTTCAAATCGGTGGCACCGCCCGCGCGTATTCTGCGGATGTGCGTGACCAACTTGATACCGCGATCGGGCGTCATGCCAATGGCGTTGCCGCCAGTTTCGGAATTACCGCGGACTATACGTTCATTCGCCGCATTCCGCCTGTCATCAACGCCCCCGCCCCGACGAAGATCGCGCAACAAGCCGCGGCAACGGCGTTGGGTGATGATCACCTGCGCACGGTGTTCCCGCCCTCGACTGCTGGTGATGATTTTTCCGAATTCGGCACACGCGTGCCCGGAGCTTATGTCTGGCTTGGCATGGGGGAGCCGCGCGAAAACGGACAGCATCACAACACCAACTTTGACTTTAACGACGACTGCATCCCCTTTGGCACAGCCTATTGGTGCGCAGTCGTCGAAAAGGAATTGGGTTAGCACGACAGCCCCGCAAGCAAAGCTGCCCGCAAGCCATCGGCATCTAGGCCCATGGCCACTTGCACATGGTATGGCCCCGCGATGAGCGCCCCTGTTTCAAGGTCGACATCAAGCATCCGCGGCTCAATCTGAAACAGCTCAGGATGTTGTGCCAACAATGGCACGCAAGGGTCATGTAACGGGCGACTTTCCGCCCCGTTTGTGGCGGCAAAATAGGCATCGATCAACGCAGCAGATGCGATGGCTGAGGCCCGTCCTGTGTCTTGTAGCGCCTTGATATAGGCTGCATCGGCACGCAGTTGTCGTGTTGCATCCAATGGGATCAACGTGAACGGCAGTTCAGCGGCCAAAACAGCGGCAGCGGCATGTGGGTCATGCGCAATATTGAATTCGGCTTTTGGTCCAACGTTGCCCGGCTCGTCGATGGCGCCGCCCATCGCTATAATGCTGCGGATGCGTTTTGCGCTTTTGGGGGATCGCTCTAACAGCAGCGCCAAATTGGTCAGCGGACCAAGGCAAAACAGATCAACAGTTTGCGGTGGATTTGCGTCTAAAATTGCGATCATAGCTCCAACAGCATCTTGGCTGTCCGGTGCGCGCAACGGATCGGGAAAGACCACGCCGCCCAATCCATCATTGCCATGTATTCCAGTTTCGGGGCGTGCTTTTTTGCCAATTGGGGCCGCAGCACCGGCATGAACAGGTGTATCCACATTCGCCAAAGCACAGATACGGCCCGCATTGTGCGTGGTGACTGACAGACCAATATTTCCTGCAACTGTCGTCAATGCGACGATATTTTGCGCGCGATTGTGCAGCGCATATAGGATCGCAATTGCATCATCTATGCCCGGATCGGTGTCGATAATAATGGTCATTTGTGAAACCCCTCAATAATTTTAGTGGGCGTGGTTACGGTCCACGTTTTCTAGTGTGGTTTAAGTTTGTGTCGGCGCTGAACTTTGACGTTCAAAACCCGCAAATCATATAGGTGCTTTGCTCGCATTTTGATCAATTTCAACGATCCGCGCCTTGAATTGATCTGCAACTTGCAAAACATCACGCAGGGCTTTGTCGGCATCAACGGTATGCGTTTCGCGGTTCTGCATTAGCCATTCCCCCGCAACCATCGTGGCCGTGACATCCGTCGGCATCGTCGCAAATGTCAGCATGGAATAGATGTCATAGATCGGGTGTAAACGCGGGTCTTTCAGCGAGATGCGGATCAAATCTGCCTGTTTTCCAACCTCAAGCGATCCGATACGGTCGGCCATGCCAAGCGTTGCGGCCCCTTCGATTGTGGCCATACGAATAATTTCGGTGCACGGCAAACTTCCACGCGATTGCCCCGCTATATTTTGAAACATAGTCGCAGGGGCCAGCTGTGAGAATAGGTCAAGCGTGTTGCCCGACATCGGGCCGTCGGTGGCAATACCAACCTGAACACCACGGGCGCGCAAGGCAGTAATGGGCGCAATGCCCCGCCCGGCTTTGCCATTCGAGCGCGCGTTATACGCGACATGAACACCGCGCTCTGCGAGCAAATCCATATCGGCTTCTGACGGATACATGACATGAGCTGCGACCAATGAGGGGCTTAACAACCCCGCGCGATCCGTCACTTCAACAGTGCTACACCCATGTGCTTCTTGCGCCCATGCGAGTTCTGCTTGGGTTTCTGCCAGATGCATTTGAATGGGCAAATTAGGGTGATCTGCAGACCATGCAGCCACACGTGCCAACACATCCAACCCTGTGGAATACGGCGCATGAGGCGCTGCAGACGCGGTGATCAATAGGTGATCATGATACAGATCGGCCAACGCATCAAGACGCGCAAAGCCTTCATCGAAACTGCTGTGATCTGGTGCTGCGAAATTGGCAAGCGTCTGGCCAACAACACCGCGCAGGCCCGCTTGATCCAAGACAGCACCTATGCGATCTTCGAAATAATACATGTCGGCAACTGTGGTGACGCCGCCGCGGATCAATTCCAACGCAGCAAGCCGCGCGCCGATTTCGGCCACGTCAGCCGTCATAAGTGCGCGTTCAAGTGGTAAAATATAGCGAAACAATCTGTCGTCTACATCTTCGCCCAAACCGCGAAACAGGGTCATGGACATATGGCAATGCGGATTGACCATGCCCGGCATGATCAAATCCCCGTTCATGTCTTCAACCGGCCCAAGATGGGTCGGCGCTTCGCCCGCGCCGATTGCCGTGATACGTGTCCCGCTTAAAGCGATCCACCCCCGTTCGATTTCAGTCATCGTCCCGTCGATGGTCAGGATACGGGCGTTCGCGATAACAGACATTAGGCTTTGTTCGGCAAAAGGCAGCATTGCTCTGGTTGCGGCACAAGCAGAGCGCCATTGCCACTTTCAAACGGCGTCATCAACGGACCATTGGCAAGCATCGTGCCGCTAGCTGTTTCGCAATGATATTGATAGGCGCGGCCCAAATAGGTGCGCATACCCAAAGTTGCAGGGATGCCGATTTTGCTCTCGGGGGATGCGACAAGCAATCCTTCGGGGCGCGCAGCAAGGGTGAATTTCTTGCTTGGCACAGTGAACTGATCTTTGGGCAGGTCAATCATATGCCCCCCCGCCATTTGCACCCTGACCGCATCGCCAGCTTCCTGCACGACTTCCATCTCAATCATGTTGTCGAACCCTACAAAGTTCGCAACAAATGCGTTGGCTGGCTGCGAATACAGAACCTCAGGCGTATCCAATTGCATGATGCGCCCTTCTTTCATGATCGCAACACGGTCGGAAATTGAGAAAGCTTCTTCTTGGTCATGTGTCACGTACAGCGCGGTGGTTCCGTTGGCCTGTTGCAAGCGGCGAATTTCAACACGCATTTCAACGCGCAGTTTCGCATCAAGGTTCGACAACGGTTCATCAAACATTAGCAACGGCGGTTCAATAACCAAAGCGCGGGCCAAAGCCACACGTTGACGTTGCCCGCCTGACAAGTTGGCCGGATGACGATCTGTCAGCTCACCAAGTCCAACACGTTCAATCATGTCGTTCACGCGCTTGGTACGCTCAGCACTTGATACGCCGCGTTGTTTTAGACCAAACCCCACATTGTCACGCACGGTGAGGTGCGGAAAAAGTGCATAGGTTTGAAACACGAGACCGATATCGCGGGCATGTGCGGGTAGACGCGTTAGGTCCCGGTCGCCCAAGCGGATCGTACCAGCTGTTGGTTCAAGAAACCCCGCCACAAGGCGAAGCGTTGTTGTTTTGCCGCAACCAGACGAGCCAAGCAGCGAGACCAGCTCGCCCTCTGCTATATCCAAAGACAGGTCTTCCAACACTTGGGTTGAGCCATAGTGCGCGGAGATATTTGAGAGTGTGAGTGATTGGGTCATTTTGTAAGAAACGTTAGTCCAAGGGTCCGTTCGACCACAGCCATAACTGCGACAGTGACGCCCATCAACAGAACTGACACCGACGCAATCGTGGGGTCAAAAAACTGTTCCATATGAGCGAGCAACTGGATCGGGAGAGTGGAGACGCCGGGTCCGGTCAGAAAGATCGAAATCGAAACGTCATTGAGAGAGGTGATGAAAGCCAGAATAAAACCCGCGATGATACCAGCGCGAATATTTGGCAAAACGACAGTAAAAAAAGCCTTGTAGCGCGGGCAGCCTAAGGAAACGGCGGCCTCTTCGATTGAGAAATCAAAGCTGTTCAGCGAGGCCCCTACGACACGCACTGTGTAGGGCAAAACGATCAACGCATGACCAACCAACAAGGCGGCAATAATCGGCACGCCAAAACCGCTGGCCAGCGATTTCATAAGTGAAAAGCCCAGTACGATTTCAGGGATCAAGATTGGCAAAACAAAGATATTGCCCAAAAAGGATGGCAGTTCCACACGGTAACGCGCCAGCGCGTAAGCTGCGGGAATACCGATCAACATCGACAAAGTTGTCCCGCCTATCGCCAGCATGAACGAGGTGCCCATTGTGCGCGTGAATGCAGATATTTCAAAAATATTGCTGTACCAATGCAGGGTTAATCCTTGCGGTGGAAAGGTCAGATAGGATGTATCCGACAAAGAGGCCCCAATGATCACGACCAATGGGCCCAACAAAAAGAGAAAGGTCACGACCGTGATAAAGATCAAAACAGGGTGAATGCGCGTTTTCATATGACTTACCCTGCCATCGGATTGAGTTTGCGTGCGACCTTGGACATGACCAAGACTGTGGCGAGCGTCACCACCACCATGACGGTGGCAATTGTCGATGCTCCGACCCAGTCAAAGGTCACCATGGCGCGTTGATAGAGAAAAGTCCCCATCATCATTTGTCGCTCCCCACCCAAAAGTTGCGGTGTGGCGTATGATGTAAAGGACCCGGTGAAAACCAAAACGGCGCCAACGATCAGCCCCGGAACTGCCATTGGAAAGACCACTTGGCGAAAGGCTGCGGTCGGTGTTGCGCCGAGAGACGCTGCAGCATCAATCAAATCTTTGGGGATACCTTCAAGCACCCCGACCAAGGTCAAAATCATCAAGGGCACAAACAGATACACCATTGCGACAATAACAGACCCTTGGGTGTAGAGCATTGAAAACGGTTCTGAGATCACGCCAATGGACAGCAAGAAATTGTTGAGAATACCGTTTTTACCCAAGATCACGAGCCAAGCAAACGAGCGCACGACAACACCTGTGAGCAATGGGAACACCGCGGCAATGATCAGCAAGCTTTTCAACCGCGATGGCACTCGTGCCACCACCCAAGCTGTCACAAACCCGATGGCAACCGAAATGATTGTCGTGATCAACGCGACCTCCATGGTGCGCCACAAAACGGTCATGCGAAAGCGTGAATTGAAAAACGCGCTATAGGTTGAAAGTGGCCCTTTGGGATCGCCAAAGGTGGTCACGAAAGTCGACAAGACCGGCAACCCTAAAAAAATAAAAACCAGCAAAAGTGCTGGGGTCGCGATCAACCACGCGCGCAAGCGGTTAGACATTAGACTTCCTTACAAAGACAATACGGAGCACCCAAAAGGTGCTCCGCTTTAGACGAGAAACTCGACAAACTTAGAGACCGAAAGTTTCGTTCCAGCGATCAATCCAGTCCAGTTTGACTGCGTTCATCATAGCGTAATCCATTTGGTTCAGCTTTGCGATAGCCTCAGGGCCATATGTCCAAACTGATGCTTGCTCAGGTGTCAGCACAACGCCTGTGTGAACGGGCGCATCAACACCTTGCTCTGCGTTCACTTGCTGTACTTCTTTGGACAGCACAAAGTTGATAAACTCATACGCAAGATCAACGTTTTTGGCAGCAACCGGAATGTTCACAGTGTTAAGCGTGGCGATATCGCCATCGTCAAGATCAGCCCATACCATGGTTGGAACAGCTTTTTGCAGTGACGACAGTGTGAAATCTTGTGCAATCGCGACAGAGGCTTCGCCAGTGGAAATCAAGTTCACCATTTCAGAACCGGTGTTGTAGTTCTTGGCAGAACTTGGCTTAAGCGCCTCGATTTGTTCAAACGTTGCATCTGCATCTTTATAGGCATCCACACCAGCGCGTTTGCCAGCTTGCACAACAACCATAGGACCGGCTGTTGTTGTGATACCAGGCAACGTCACAGCACCTTTTAGGTCTTCACGCCACAAATCACCCCAAGATGTGATCGGTTCAACAGCGGCTGTATCATAGACGATACCAACACGGCCAACGCTGTACGCAGGACCAAATCCACCTTGTGGGTCTTGCGCCATTTCGTAAAGGTTTTCGATATTTGGCAGACGTGAGCGATCCAATTCCATGAACGTGCCAGCTTCGACACCCAATTGGGAATAGCTGTCAGTCAGGTAAATAACATCAACGCCTTTGCCTCCGCGCGCTTGTAACTTCCCAAGACGATCCGCGTTGTTGCCGGTCTCAAAAACAAGCTCACACCCGCAGATTTCTTGAAATGGTTCTACGATGTTTGCATGGAGTTTTTCGCCATTGTATCCCCACCATGAGATGGTCAATGTTTCAGCTTGGGCCGAGGTCGTCACAAGAGCAGCGACACAACTGGCGGTCATAAGTGCAAACTTCATCGTAAATCCTTTAATGTTGATTTGGGGGTTAGCCGCGAGGTCTCACCCTTATCCAAGGCGTATATGGCGAGCAAGCCACCCTTGGAAAGGCGCTATGTCATTCCTTAGTGCAAAACACATATGCATAAATTTTCGCCACTCACAGCTTAAACCTGTGATTCCTTAGGCAGAAAATAGGAACAACAGGCTTGGCACAATGGAAATCTCCTTAAACTTCCTTAACTTTTACCCGCATTCAATGACCTTTGCCAAACTGAATAGAGGTCAAAAGTAGCGCTTTTGCGGCAAAATTTTTCACCAAACAGCCACCCCAACATCAATTGGTTTGGGGTGGTTGTGTAACTGATGCACGAGAGATCAATCCGGAATGGTGCGCGCGTAGTTATCTGACGGCAAATCGCGAAGCTGACCCAAAAGATCAATAAAGCCCGCCACTTGATGCGCACAGGTCGCAGCGCCTTTTTCAGCAGTTGCCAAATGGGCTTCGCCGACGGTGCCCTCGGGATTAAGATCTTTTGACACCCACGCCAGATTGATCGCACCAATGGGCGAAATGGTTGCTGTTTCTGCTGTAGACCGAAAATCTTTGGCCTGAGACATGTCCACAAGATGCGGCTTGAACTGCAACATGAGCGAGGTTTCCACATCACCACCATGAATGCCAAACTTGTTTTCTTGCTCTGAATACATGCCCTCGGGCGCACCAAAATTGCCCCATTGGCATTTGACCACCATCATGCCTGCTTGCACGCGCAGTTCGCGGCCCAAAATGGAAATCAGATCAAGGTTGCCACCATGCGAGTTCACGATAACCATTTTTTTCAAACCGGCACGCGCGACGGAAAGCCCGATTTCGGTCCATGCCTCAAGCGCTGTTTTGGCCGTATAGGTCAAGGTGCCTTTGGCGTGAATGTGCTCATTCGATTTTCCCACAGCTTGCACGGGTAAAATAAGAACATTGATATCATCAGGCAGGGTCGCACGCAGTTGCGCCAACATGCCATTGTTGATGTAAGTGTCGACACCAACGGGCAAATGTGGACCATGCTGCTCAATGGCTGCGGTTGGCAAAATCACGATGGTTTTCTCGGGGTCCATTGAGGCAAACTCAGTGGTGCGAAATTCAGACCAATCAAAACGTCTCATGCGGTAGGCTCCAGTGTATAGGTCGCATCAAGGCGCATGCGTAGAGAGTTTGCGCCAATGATGATCGAAGGGTATTTGAGATCAAGAAAAACCAGTTTCACAACAAGCCTCGCCAAGATTAGCAACAAAGCTCGCAGGATTATTATCAGAGACAAACCGATGCCAATCCAAGATAGGAAGTGTCATAGAAAGCCCCTTTTGCGGTTAAGCCCGAATAAGTTTATCAAGACGGGCCGCAACGGTTTTCAAATGCTGCGCACGGCTTTCAGGTGTGGCGCTGTCCATCAAAAATTGTGCTGCAAATGCGGTTTTACATCGCTTGGCTAAAAGCAACCGCACACCGCGCATCAACGTACGCTTGCCTGGTGCTCCAACAAAGAATGTCAGCCAACGCGACGCCCCGCAGGTCGTAAAAACGCCCAACTTGGTGATATGCGTCAGACCGGATTTTATGTCACCGCCCTCATTTTCGGGCATGATGAACGCCACCCCCGGCACCATGGCGCGGTCAAGCCAGCCTTTGAGCATCGCGGGCAAACCATACCACCATGTCGGATAGACAAAGATAAGCGCATCGCACCATTCCAAGTCATTGCAATCACGTTCCACACGGATGCGGTTTTCTGGCACGGTCTCGTAAAATTCGTGGTCTTGCGGTGAAAGCGTAGGGTCAAATCCTTCTGCGTATAAATCGCGTAGGCGGTATTCGACGCCTTGCGCCTCTAGGCGTGCCACAACCAAATCACGAATGGCTGCATTGAAAGACCCTGTGCGAGGATGGCAGTAAACAACAAGAGCTTTCATGGTTAAAACGCTTCCATTTCGCGACGCACACGGTCCAAATGCGCTGTTAATTTGGCTTCGGTGTTGTTGTTCATATCGTAGAGCGCGAGATATTTTTTCTTAGGCATACCGCAGGCATACCAAACGGCGCGCATCACGCATTTACGGGGCGGATCGCTGTTCAATGTCGCGCGAAACCGCGTGCCGCCATAAGTCGTACAGGCGTAGAGCTTTTTGATATTGGTCAGACCCGGACGAATGCCGCCATTGGCAAGTTTGAATGAGACGTCTGGCAAGAACACACGGTCCAAAAACCCTTTTAGAATAGCTGGGTAACCAAAGTTCCAAACAGGAAAGACCATGATCAACGCATCTGCCGCCTGAAGGCGGTCCACATAGGGGCGCACGGGATCAATGTTCTCTGGCACGTCATGATATCCACGCCGTTCAGATTCAGTCAAAACAGGTTGAAACCCTTCGACATTCAGATCGCAATCATCAACGTCCCAACCATTTTTTGTGAGCGTATCCACAACGGTTTTATGAACCGCAGCATTGAAACTTTCAGGGCAAGGGTGCGCGTAAAGCACCAGAACGCGCCCTTTCGGACTGTTCGGCGTGTTCATTCTGTCGCCTCTGGCTTGGGGCGCATGCCTTTGTACGAATACATATCAGCGTAATCGAAATCGGGCTCGTCCCATGCAATCATCTTGCCCGGATTCAACAGACCTTTGGGATCAGCTTCACGTTTGAAATCGATCTGGCGTTTGTCCGTGGATTGACGCCCGCCTTCTTCCAAAGTGTAGCGATGCGGATTGAAAATCATACACTCCATGGCCTCGTGATCTGCGACCAGTTGATCCAGTTCGTCTTTGTTCATCGGCTCAACAATCGGCAATCCGGCGAACGACAGCCCATTGCCTTCGCGCATGACTTCAAGATGCATGTGCAGTTTGCCTTTGAAGGTCTCATAAGCTTCCACGACCTTGTCCACATCGCCGCCATAGCGCACTTGCAAATAGGTAAGGCCTTTGTTGAATTTAAGCGCCCGCAACGTGGTGTGGTTCCAGCCAAATTCATACATAGGCCCGGGTGAGCGCGCCCATTGCAGATCATCCGAACGATAAATCACGTCACCGTCATCATGTCGGCCGAGCAAAGTCATGAAACCGTCCATGTTATGCGGGGCCACCATCACGCCAACAAGGTGATCATTTTCCGTGACATACGGTTTAACACGCTGGAAAAAGCTATGGGCAATCGGCGCGGCATAAACGGACGCAAGTTTGATCAAAATACCCGGCTCTGATGTCAGTGCGCCGGAAAACTCAGTGGCCGCACGAAAAGTGTCAAACCGCACAAACATTTCGACCCATTCATACGCGGGGGCAAGAGGCAGTTCAATTTCGGTGATGATTCCGTTTGTGCCATAAGCGTGCGACACGCGGTGAAGCTCTTCGCCGGTAAATTCCAAGATGCGCGGCTCTTCTTCCATCGTCACGACGCGCAAACGATTGATATTGCCCAAATCGCGCAAGGCGCCCCAGTTCGCGGACCCTACCCCGCCAGACCCGCCAGCAACAAAACCGCCGATGGAGGCTTGTGCGTAGGTCGAGGGGAACATGCGCAACTCTTGGCCGCTCTTTTCTTTGATCTCGGCGTCCATTTCTTTGATGATCGCACCCGGTTCAACCACCACATAACCTGCGCCAATTTCTTTGACTTTGTTCATTTGGGTGGTGTGAATCACGCAGCCGCCAGCAAGCGGGATGGCTTGGCCGTAATTGCCAGTGCCGCCACCACGCATTGTGACGGGGACATCATGCGCATAGCACACTTTCAAAATCTCGATGATTTCTTCTTCGGTTTTTGGGTTGATCACAAAATCCGCTTCAAGGTGATCAAGCTCGGCTTTGAGAACGGGCGAATACCAAAAGAAGTCACGCGACTTATTGCGCACAGTGGCTGGGTTTTCTTCCATGTCGAGATGAGACAAGGCAGCTTTAGCGGCTGAAATATTAGGGGTCATAGCGGGCTCACAATTTGGTCTAAATCGCTGTAGGATGGCAACGTGCGGTCGATGGGATTTCCATCACGCAGCACAATGCGGTCCGATTGAGGGCGGGAGAAAAATTCGGTCCAAGAGCGGGCGTTGCACACCACAAAATCAGCCGAGGCGCCGACATTGAAACTTGGTGCTTCAAAGCCACAAGCCAGTGCTGGGTTGGTGATAAACGTGGTGCTCCAATCTGTGCGCCCGTGATCGAGATGACAAATCCGCGTGGCTTCGCGCATCACTTCGATCATATCCAGATCGCCATAGGCGTAAAACGGATCACGGGTGTTGTCTGAGGCAAAAGACACGTTGACCCCAGCCGCTTTCAATTCATGTACCATGGTCACACCGCGCCACCGCGGCGTGCGCCCCGCCGTGCGATCTTGCAGATACATATTGCACATCGGCAAAGACACCACGTGCAACCCAGCTTTGGCAACCAAGGCGATGATGTCATTGGCCGTGTCATCGGGCATGACCGAAATGGAACAACAATGCCCCACGGTGACTGTGTTTTTAAAACCAAGATCCAAGACAGTCTGCGCGATGGTGCGCAACGTGTCCGATGTAGGATCATTGGTTTCATCGACATGGAAATCGACATCTAAATCATAGAGCTGTGCTAGGTGGAAAAAGTCCAACAACCGCTCTTGAAGATCGGGCACAGGATAGGTGACGGCCCCAAGAGTGTGACCGCCGTTTGCAACGATTTTAGCGACATCGGGAAAGAACCCTTCGTCTTTGAAAACGTTATCAATGGCCACAAGGCAGGACGCTTGCAGCGCAATCTTACCAGCCCATTTTTCTTGCAACTTAGCCACCACACCAAAAGACGAAGCAGCCAAATCATCAGCGCTATCGATATGCGTGCGGATGGCTTTCGTGCCATGGGCATAAGCGCAGCGCAGTGCAAAATCCATACGCGCCTCTACGTCGCTTGCCGTCCAATTGGCGTGATCTGCGCGTACTGTTGTCAGCGCGCCCATGAACGATCCATCAGGATTGCTGGCACGCGGCCAGATGTGCCCCTTGTCGAGATGCGTGTGCATATCAACAAAGCAGGGCAGCACCATAGCGCCTTTCATATCGATTACAGTTTCGGCCGGTTGCCCAGCGTCCGTTGATGTAATCTTGCCGTCTTTGATCGTGAGATCGGTTGTGATGAGATCACCGTCTTGGCCCATAAGGCAGGCAGGAACAGTGATGTTTCGAAGGGTCTTCGCGCCGCTGGGCAGTACGCAAAATTCCATTAAGTCTCCCGTTTGATCGCGCTCTCATGCCATTTGTGCAATAAAGCGTGGCTGAGAAGCGAGGCTGCAGTAAAGATCACCACCCCAGTGGCAGCAATCAAAAGAAGGGCGGCAAACATCCGAGGTATATTCAGACGATATCCAGCCTCAAGAATGCGAAAGGCAAGGCCAGAACCAATGCCCCCAGTGCCCGCGACGTATTCCGACACGACGGCACCAATCAAAGCAAGACCACCAGCAATACGCAGACCACCTAAGAAATAGGGCAACGCAGATGGCAGCTGCAAATACCGCAGACGTTGCCAGCGTGTGGCACCATAAATTTTGTAAAGATCACGCAGGTTGTGATCGGTTGAATTCAACCCAAGCGTGGTGTTCGACAGGATCGGAAAAAACGCCACGATCCATGCGCAAAGCAAAAGCCCTGCAAGACGGTTGTCGACATAGATAAAGATAAGCGGCGCAATCGCCACAACAGGCGTCACCTGCAAGATAACGGCAAAAGGGTAAAACGACATTTCAAAGTAACGCGACTGCGTAAACAAAATAGCCAGTCCAACGCCCCCCACCACAGCAACCCCAAGAGCCATAAGCGTGATTTTGACCGTCACCCACAGGGCACTTGAAAGAATGCTCCAGTCTTGGATCAACGTTTCAATCACCAGTCCCGGACGCGGCAGAATGTAATGCGGAATTTCATTCACCACCACAATACGGTCCCACGCAAAGATGGCCAAGGCAAGCATCAGAGCAGGTAAAACCCATTTCGCGATTTTTTCAATCTTTTGAGCGCGCGCGTGGCGCAACTCTTCTTCGTCTACAATCGGTGCGCTTGATACGTTCACTACATCGCTCATGCTGAAGCCCTTTCGCCATGCTCATTCATCGCGCCATGCAGCGCATCTGAGGCTTTGCGGCATAGGTCCGCATACCCTGCTGAGGTTCGAAATTCTTCGGTGCGTGGATACGGCGCATCCACGGTCACTTCCGACGACACTCGGCCAGGGCGCGCGGCCATGACAACGATGCGGTCGGACAAAAAGACAGATTCAAAAACGGAATGCGTGACAAAAATCACGGTGCATTTCAGCTTGTCACGCAGCATCAACAAATCATTGTTAAGCTTATGTCTGGTGATCTCATCCAGAGCCGCAAAAGGTTCGTCCATCAAAATAAGACGCGGCTCAGTCACCAACGCACGAGCAATAGATACACGCATTTTCATGCCGCCAGACAACTCCCGGGGATAGGATTTTTGGAACTTTTCCAAACCCACCATTTTGAGTGCCCAAAGGATTTGGTCGCGCACTTCAAAAAGACTTTTTCCACGCAACCGGTGTGGCAACCACACGTTTTGTTCGACCGTTGCCCAAGGCATCAAGGTCGGCTCTTGAAACACCACGCCGATATCGCCAGAATTTGTTCCACCTTCCCAAGTGATTTGGCCCGAAGTTTGACGCATCAAACCAGAAATCAAACGCAAGGCAGTGGATTTTCCGCATCCTGACGGACCAAGCAAGGAAATAAAGTCCCCTTGGTTAACCGTAAGATTTAGATCGCTGAGAGCCACGACATTGCCGTTGAAAACTTTGTCCACATTGGACATTTGCAATAGCTTGTCGCGCTGCCCCATGGGCGGGATCGAGGGTGTGGTCACAATTAAGAGCCTTTTTGGGGAGAGCCTTAAAAATCGGTTCTCTAGAGTGTGAACAGGGGCGCGACCGCCCCTGTCAGGTTCTTGTATTCAATCGTTTTTAGGAACCTATTTAAGGTCCATACCGACTTTTTTATTCACAAAATCAAGCGTGTAAGATTTTGAATAATCCAGACCCGCCTCGATAACACCAGCGTCGACCATCTTGTCGTAGAAGTCTTTGATCTTTTCATCGGTCATAGCGCCAATGCCAAGTTCAAGCGCATCACCACTGTCAACAATGCCCTCAGATTTCATTTTATCGATGGCATAAGCGATCTTGTCATCAGACATATCGGGGTTGTCCCCAATGATCATCGCAGTCGCAGCAGCGTTGTCGCCGTAAAGGAAATTGTACCAACCTTTGATGGACCCCTCGACGAAACAGGCAACTTCTTCCGGCTTCTCTGCAACGGTTTTTTCCATGACTTCAACTGTCGTAGCGTAGGATGAATACCCTGCATCTGCGATCAAAAAGAAGTTCGGTGTGAAGCCTGCTTCGGTTTCAATCACGTAAGGTTCTGAAGACAGGTAACCTTGCATACCTTTGTTCTTATCAGCCACGAAAGGCGCTGGGTTAAACGTGTAAGGTTCACGTTGCTCAACGGTAAATCCGTAGGCTGCAATCATCCATTGGTAATAAGAGGCAAATCCATTGTCACCGATCAACAGTGTCAAATCTTTAAGATCTTCAAAGCTTTCGGCCATCCCGGGATGCGCCAAAATACCTTGTGGGTGTTTTTGGAATGCGGCCATGACAGCAACGATTGGAATGCCTTCTTTGGCTGCGTTGAATGTCTGAAGCAGATCACCCCCCATGTGATAATCAATCTTGCCCGCCAAAAGCAGCGCACGGTTGTTCACCTGTGGGCCACCCGTGACGATGCTGACATCCAGACCACAGTCCGCGTAAGTGCCGTCAGCAACGGATTGGTAAAAACCACCGTGCTCGGCTTGGGCAAGCCAGTTGGTGCCAAAGGTTACAGGGGTGAAATCAGCCGCGATAGCAGAGCCAGCTGTCGTCGTTGCAAGCAAAGCGCAGGCAAGTGTTTTTTTGAGGGTCATTGAATGTCTTTCCAAGAGTGCGAGGGGGTGAATTCCAAAATCCACGTTAGTAAGCCTGCAGGGGGAAAGGCCCGCGATCCGTCCTATTCCTTCGCCTATGAACGCCTAAATGATTAAATTGCAGACGATCTATCGACCGTTAGGTCAAAAAATAAGCGATAGTTATGCATTTTTCTGACCAAATCATGAGCATCCTAGCTGCGCACTGCAATGGCGTGACATCAAAGGTCAATTGAAATTTGATTCTAAAGCATCGGTGAAATTATGAACGAAGCCCTGAACCCAACGACCATCGCGGCCCCTTTTGGCGCGTACAACCACGGCATCAAAAGCGCTCAGCAGGGCCACATAGTCGTCACATCGGGACAATTGGGATTGGCCCCTGACGGCACCTGCGCACAGGATGTGACAGGACAAGCGCAACAATGCTTCGCCAATATCGACGCGATTTTGGAACAAGCAGGCTGTGGACGCGACGCTGTGATCCGTATTTCCGCCTTCGTCACAGCACGTGAAGATTTCGCAACCTACATGGCCGTGCGCGATGCATGGCTGGCAGACGTCACGACCAAGCCAGCCTCGACACTTCTTATCGTTAGCGGCTTCACACGTGAAGAGTTCAAAGTCGAAGTCGAAGTAACCGCATTTATGGCTGAATGAGGCGGCCATAAGAAATGGGGGCCTAACGGACCTAGACTGAAAGAGCGCCCCAAAATTTGACAACAACTGGCACTTTCGTCTAACCAAGGCCCAGTCCAGCCCCCCGCGCTCAATCAAAGCTTGGTAGCCATCACAACATTTTATTCATCAGGAAAATCGTCAGACTGACGTTTTGACTGGAATTTATGGATTTGAGATGCAGCGCTATGACCATCCAAGAGACAACAGACTTGCAGGTGAAACCTGTAGACAAAATCGCCATTCTCGGCTTGGTCGCGTGGCAACGCGTTGTGTTAAAAGGATGAATTCGCCGCAATCCATTCCTGTTTTTGTGCTTTGGCATAGATCCAAGGTTTCGAACCCGCACAGGCGGCATGTCTCGTGACAAACGAAATCGCTAGACCTTTTGATGTTGCGCTCTTGTTCGGCAAACACCGCGTGGATTTACACCGTTTTTTAAAAAGTCGCGGCTTTGCAGATGATGCGGCGGCCGATGTCTCGCAAGAAGCTTTTTTGCGACTGCTGACCAGCCCGCAAACGGATGGTATTCGAAACAAGAAAGCTTACCTGTTTCGTATCGCGGCAAATCTGGGTGTCGATATCCAGCGAAAGCAGGCGCGCGAAGGGCGTGTTGAAAGCCTTGACGAAGGCCGCTTTGAGATTGCCGATGAAAGCCCATCGGTGGAACGCATGCTCATCTCGCGTCAAGAACTTGCCATTCTATCCAAGGCTTTTGACGAGGTGCCACATGGACCACAGAGCGTATTTCTGGCCCGTCTCGAAGGATTGACCTTTGCTGAAATCGAACGCAGGCAAGGCGTGCCTTTGAAAACGGCTTACTCACAGGTGATGAAGGTGACACTGTTTTTAAAATCCCGTCTGGATGATGCACGAGAAATTCCTTTGCCCCTTTCAGAAAAACAGCAAGTCTGATCGTCATTTATATGAGGGGCTATAAATATTCCAATATATGAGGGGCTATAAATATTCCAACGCGCCGCGCGTCTGAAAGCAGAGACACATGAGAAATTACCAGCCAGACTGGAACAGTGACGATTTGGAGCCCGATGCAGATCCGGCCCTGCGCGAAGCTGTGCTTTGGCACGAGTTAAAAAATGGCGATACTTTTTCAGAAGAGACAAAACAAAGGTTTGAAGCTTGGCTTGTCGCCTCGCCCGAAAATGCCCGTAGTTTTGCTGAAATTGATGCAATCTGGCAGGGCGCTAGAGAGCTGCCCCAATTCGCGGCGCTGCTAAAGAAAAAGAGGCTTGCAAAAATGTCGCGACGTGCTTTTGTGGCTGGTGGTGGCGTAACCTTGTGCGCGGCAGCGAGCGGGCTATGGCTGTCGAACCACCCCTTTGCCGACTTTAAAACCGCCAAGGGTGAGCTGCGCTATCAAACACTCGCCGATGGGTCGCAGTTAGAGATCGCGGGGCGCACGGCCGCGTCGGTAGATTTCTCTGAGACACGTCGCCAAATGTCACTGCATCGTGGCGAAATTTGGTTCGATATGAAACAGGCGCAATCGCGGCCCTTTGACATTGCCATCGGAGACGCGCGCATCCAAGGCGATGGTGCTCAGTTCGCACTGGAAGCCAGCAATGGGAACCATGTCCTGACGGTTGGCAGCCATCAGACCGAACTTTTGCAAGGCGACAGGAAACTCAGTGTAAATGCAGGGCAACAAGTCGTGTTCGGTAAAATCCGCGCTGACATATTTGAGGTTGATCTCACTTCAGAATTGGCTTGGCGCGAAGGTCGTCTCGCCTATGTATCGCAGCCGATGTGGCGCATCGTTGCTGGGCTAAACCGCTGGAGTGGAAAACAGATCGTCATACTGGATGATGCAATTGCCCAACGGCAGGCCACGCTGATTATCGACATCAATCAAATCGATAACGCACTTGACGACCTGCGTCACGCGCTTCCGATCCAGACATTTGAGGCCCCTGGCGGATATATTTTTATATCTTAATTTCAATATGTTAACCTAACAATCCACAATCAAGCGAAATAAACATACTATTTTTGTCAGAAAAATCCTTTCCTAGACCGTCATTAATGTGAGGCCGCAAAAAAATGCGGCATAGAACACCGATAGACGGAGTAAAATCGTGCGCACCACTGATCAACCAATCCAAAAAAGACCCAAAGGGATAATCGGCGCTTTGATGCTTGGCACCACAATTGCTTTTGCCATGGGACCTGCCTTGGGCAGGCCAGTATCGGCTCAGTCCGCCAGCGAAACCGTTTTGGATTTCGCGCTATCACAACAGCCGTTGCGCCGTGCCGTCGCGGCCTTTTCACGCACAACAGGTATCGGGGTGGCCGCAGATGGATCGATACCAACCTCGGTAACCGCAGGCCCTGTTGTGGGCAGCATGACAGTGCGACAAGGGTTAGACCAATTGCTGGCGGGCACCGGCTATAGCTATCATTTTTCCGGACCAAACAGCGTTGTTTTGCAAGCACCCAAAGCCGATCCCGACACCCAAGACCTCGCCAATGGTGGATTGCTTCTTGATCCGATCGCGGTGAATGACAGCTACGGGCGCTACAACCAAGACAGCACCTATGAGGAAGCCGCCTCAATCGTCTATATGGACAGCGGCGATATTCAGCGATTTCGTGGCGTGTCCACTGGCGACTTCCTAAACGGAGAATCCGGTGTCCTGAATGGCGATAATCGCAACAGCGGCGCCTTGGACGTGAACGTACGTGGCATGCAGGGACAGAGCCGCGTTCCAGTGGTGATTGACGGCAGTTTTCAAGAGTCGACTGTCTATCGCGGATATTCAGGCATCGCAGGGCGGACCTATCTGGACCCTGATTTTGTTGGCAGTGTTTCTATTGAAAAAGGGCCTAGCAGCGGCGCGGATGGAGGCGGTGCTACGGGGGGGGTTGTGCGCGTTTCCACACTTAAACCTAACGATATTATCGCGGACGGCGAAACCGAGGGCGTGCAGTTAAGACTTGGGGTAACGGGCAACACAACTGACATTCCCGCAGAATTAACGGTAGGTGCCGGGAATGGCACAGAGGCACGATTTGATCGTCCTGGTGCGATGGAATTCGGTGAATCGTGGAATGGCAGCATTGCCATGGCTAAGAAATTTGGAAACCTTGAGATTCTGGCAGCCTATGCACGCCGCCAAACTGGCAACTATTACGCGGGTGAGAGCGGCGCGGGACCAGATGCGGATCAATCGAACCGCTACCAACTGGGCGAAGAGGTTCTAAACACGTCGCAAAACAACACGTCCGGTCTTTTGCGTGGTATTTATAAATGGGGTAGCGGCCAATCCATCGATCTGAGCTACTCAAGCTACGACAGCGACTTTGGAGAACTGATGCCTTCGCAAATCATTCGCTCCGATCTAGGTTGGCAATCTCCATTGAGCCACGTGGAAGTGAAAACGGTCACGGCGCAGTACAGCTGGAATCCAGAAAACAACAGCTGGATCGATCTAAAGGCTGATCTCTACCACACCAAAAACCTGACCCATATCACCACCGCCTATGGGTTCAGTGGTATGCCCATTTCCTTGCCTTTTGTTTTCGCCAGTGAAGCCGAACAATGGGGTCTCAATGTGTCCAACAGTTCAGAGCTGATGCTGGCGGACCGCCCGTTGATATTGAACTACGGTGTTTCAGGCAAAAGGGAATTCCTCCGCCCCCCCAATGATACGGATAGCTTTTTGCCCGACAGCCCCTATGCGACGCTCGACGAAGAAGCGCGCGACGGTTGGCGCAACGAAGTTGGGGCCTTTGTCGCAGCGAATTATCAAGCGACAGACAAGCTGACACTGGACGGATCCTTGCGATACATCTGGTCCGAAACACAAGACAACACTGCAATCTCTTACTCCGTGGATGATGGAGAAGGCGGGGTGATTAAGAAAGAACTCTACAAACATCAAAAAGCAGATGGTTTTGCCCCGATCGTTTCGGCGCTTTACGAAATCAGTCCTGGCCTGCAAGTTTATGGCAAATATGCCGAAGCCTATCGGACACCTAGCCTGTTTGAGAGCACAAAAGGCTGGTCAGCGGTCCCGTCCGCCTTTGAAGACTTGAAACCCGAGCATGCCAAGAACAAGGAAATTGGGGTTAATTTCCAAAGCAACGCCCTATTTTCAGGCGGCGGTCTATTTCAGGCCAAGCTGGCCTATTTTGACAATGACGTGGACAACTACATCACCCGAGACACATCCGCAGGTTACAGGTTTGTCAATATCGACCATGCAAGCATGAACGGCTGGGAAGCTTCCGTGAACTTTGACACGGGCAAGTTCTTTGGCACCCTGACCGGATCGAAATATATCGACACCCAATATTGTGGCATGGACGGTGAATGCAGTTCGGGTGGCACTAAGGGCGGTTATGCCCATATGCACGTGCCTCCAGAAACAAGTGCAACCTTAACGCTTGGTCGTCGCTTTTTTGACGAAACGCTAGAGCTGGGGGCCCGCTTGACCTATATCGGCAACCGCGCCTCAACTGATTTCATATCCTCAACAGGTGGCACAAACAGCGCAATCAACTGGACCCCCTACAAGACGGTGGATCTTTTTGGCAGCTATAAAATCAATGATCATATGGCCATTGATGTCGCTGTCGATAACGTCACAGACAAATATTACATGGACAGTTTGACCGTTGGCCTTGTGCCGTCACCTGGGCGAACGATCCGCCTTGGCCTGACTGCAAACTTTTAAACCCAGTTTTCTTTTTTCACCTGTCGGGGACCTATGTCTGCCCGACAGGTTTTCATTTACACGACAGGTGCGACATGAACACGACACTCCAGACCCAAATCCTCTTTTCTGACCGCTTGCGCGCAGCAACCCAGTCAACCCACGAGACTCTGGACCAATCCATCATGGCTGCAAAGCCATTTGAAAACCTCACAACATACGGGCAATTTTTACGGGTCCAGCACGGCATTCACCGCGACGTAGAACCACTTTATCGCTCTGCGGACTTGGCCAAGATTTTTGACAACCTGCAAGGACGCGCGCGTCTTGGCGCAGTCGAACAAGACCTAGCCGATCTCGGAATACATCCACCCGATGAGACGAATGCCCCCGCCACGACTATGCTCGCGCAGCGCGATATGGCACAGGCTCTTGGCTGGCTTTATGTCATTGAGGGATCGAACATCGGAGCCGCCTTTTTACTTAAATATGCCAAGAAAATGGGATTGTCCGAAACCTATGGGGCGCGCCATATGGCTGAGCCACCAGAGGGGCGTGCGCCTTACTGGCGATCCGTCAAACAGACTTTGAATTCTGTGGCATTAACACAAGCCGACGAAGCACGCGCCGTCGCAGCAGCAGAGACCGCATTCAACCGTGTCCGACAACTGGTGCAGCGCCATCTCGGCTGACCCAGACCGTTTCGGGTATCACGCTATAATAGCTTGGTTGAAAACCCTTTACTGAGATGTGGCAGCAGACACAGCAAGAAGCGCAGATCCCGCAACACCGTCTATAAGCTTGATCCCAGTGCGTGCTTCAAGGTCGCCGAGCAGTGGGGCCATACCGGCACACCCCAAGACAACCGCATCGCTGTTATCGTGACGTTGCGCCGCAACAATAGCAGCCGCTAACTTTTCGCGTACGGGTTGAGACCCCGCGTCGATATCGAGCACCGCGATCCCGCTGGCATGCACTCCAAGACAGTTTTGGCTGAACCCTTGTGCTTTGATGTTGTGTTGGATCACAGGCACGGACAGCGTGACAGAGGTCACGACAGAAAAGCCCTGCCCCAACATTGCCCCCATGGTAAAGGCCGATTGACCGATGCCCAAAACAGGGCAACGTGCCGCTGCTCTTGCACGGTCCAGCCCTGTATCGTCAAAGCATGCAATGACAATCGCATCAGCACCCATGGACTGCGCTTTATCCACCAGTTCCAACACACCGGGAATGGCCGCTTCGCCATCAGCAGCGCCTTCAATCGCAGGAGGGCCTGTTAGATTGGTCAAACCGGATATTGTGGCAAAAGGCACCGCCCTTTGCGCCACATCCACCACGCTTTGTGTCATGGCCTCTGTCGCATTGGGGTTTATGTAAACCACATGCATCAGACGGCCTTTCCTGCATCTGATCCAGACCGAGCGCGACGTTTGCCCATAAGCCAGACGATCACCAAAAAGATGCCGATGATGCCAAGAGAAAACAGGGTCGTGAAGGTGCCCAAGGCATAGATAACAGGTGTGGTCACATTGGTCGTCATTCCGAAAATTTCAAGCGGCAGGGTGTTGTAACTGCCCGATGTCAACAACGTCCGCGCGAATTCGTCGTAGGACAACGTAAAGCCAAACAGTGCGACCCCGATGAGCGAGGGCGCGATGATGGGCAAGATTACGTGGCGGACGATTTGCCACGATGTCGCCCCTTGGTCACGCGCGGCTTCCTCGTAGGATTTATCGAAACGGTTGAAAACGGCGAACATGATCAAAAGTCCAAAGGGCAGTGTCCACGTCAATTGACTGCCAAACCCTGAGGTGGCCCAATGCACTTTGAACCCGAGTTGATTGAAAATCAGACCAACACCAAGGGACACAAGAATAGACGGGATCACGAGCGATGTGATGGCGAAATAGAACAACACCGCTGATCCCGCGAACCGCTTGCGAAATGCCAAACCTGCCGACACGGACACAACAACTGTGGTGATCATCACCATAAACCCAAGCGCTAGAGACCGGCGGAACGATCCCCAAATATCGCCCACGGCTTGCTGTTCAAACAGTTCACGAAACCAGTTGAACGACGTGCCCCGCATTGGAAACGTCAGCCCGCCTTTTTCGCCCTGAAATGACAAAACGCCAATGGTTAGCGTCGGACCGTAGAGAAACAAAAGAAACACACAGAAAAAACCAGAAAGAACGTAGAATGAACGAGAACGCTGTTCCATTTTACAGCTCCTTTCGGATGTTGACGAAGCGCAATAATAAACCGATCACGATAAGCACTGTACACAAAAGCACCACAGCAGTGGCGGCCGCAGACGGATATTGCAGCAGCGAAATATCGTTTGAAATCAGTCTGCCGACGTTGGCTTTTTGACTACCAGACATAAAGCGCACAGTGATGAAATCCCCCATGACCAACGTCACGACAAAGATCGTGCCGATCATGATGCCCGGTTTGGTCAAAGGCACAATCACATGCCACAGCGTTTGCAACCCCGTGGCCCCATTGTCATAGGCCGCCTCAATAAAAGACTTATCGATCCGCATCATCGTGTTGAAAATCGGCACGACCATAAACAGCGTATAAAGATGCACAAAGGCGAGGATGACGGAAAAATCCGAGTAGAGCAGCCATTCTAAAGGCTCATCAATAACACCCCAAGATATCAACGCTTGATTGGCAATGCCATTGCGCCCAAGGAACGGAATCCATGAAATCATGCGGATAATATTCGACGTCAAAAACGGAATTGTACAAAGCAAAAAGAGTGCCGTTTGCATTGCTTGCGTGCGCACGTGGAACGCCAAGAAATACGCAACAGTAAAGCCAATTGCCAAGGTAAAGGCCCATGTGATGATTGCGTATTTGAACGTTGCGAAAAAGACTTTGTAGGTGACCGGCGAGCCAAACAGAAAGGCGTAATTGTCGAATTGAAATGCGGGGTAAATTGAAAATTCAGTTGCCCCCCAAAAACTCACCACAACGATCATGAAAATGGGAGCAATGAGAAACGCGAGCAGCACAGCCATCAACGGGGCCGCTTGGAGGTAAGCAATAAAATCGCGAGGTTTGCGCATCAGGTTTCCCATGTGGTCAGGTGTGGTCGTTGAAAATATCGTCAGGTGAAAGGCGCAGACAAAAAGCCCGCGCCCATCATTGTTGATGCGTTTTAGGCCGCGATGAATTCATTCCATTTTCGGACCATGTATTGGTTTTCGTCCATGACAGAGTTCCAACACGCAACTGCGCCCATGCGATCTGTGAAAGATCCGCCATCGCGCACGTCACCCGCGACAGCAAGCTGATCACCTGTTGGGGATGTGATAACGCCTGTGGCCGCTTTGCCTTCGTACCAGTAGCCCCATTCGTTTTCAGTCATGAATTCTTTGGAAGTTTCAGGCACAGCAGAGTAATACCCTTGGCGCATCAAATAGCCGCCAACCCAACCAGACAGATACCAGTTGATGTATTCATATGCCGCTTCAAGTTCCATGCCAGACAGGCTGGCTGAAAGACCAAGGCCACCGCCCCAAGAACGGTAACCTTCTTTAAGCGGCTGATACACACATGGCACGCCACGTGATTTGACCGCTGTAATCGCAGGTGACCACATGGATTGAATGACAACTTCGCCAGAAGCCATCAAGTTCACGGATTCATCAAAAGACTTCCAGAACGCACGGAATTGACCGTTTTGTTTCGCAGCCGTGAAGATCGCGAATGTCTTGTCGATCTCGTCTTTGGTCATATTGCCTTTGTCGCCGTACTGGATTTCACCCATAGCTTCGCAGACCATCGCCATGTCCATGATGCCGATAGATGAGATGTCCAAGATAGAAGCTTTGCCCTTGAACTCAGGGTTCAAAAGTTCCGCCCAGCTGTCAATCGGGCGATTGATCAAATCAGGACGAATGCCAAGAGTATCCGCGTTGTAAATCGTCGGAATAAGCGTCATCCAACCGGATTCATCCGTGGCAAATTTGGTGCTGCCCGGGCCTTCAACGAAACCAACAGTGTGCGGTGCGGTGCCTTGTGCAATCACGCTTTCAGGTGTCAATTTACCAGAACGGAACGTGCCCGCGATATTGTCATAGTTGGCAATTTTAGACGCATCCATTGCTTGCAGATTGCCTGTTGGCCAAACTTTCTTACAAATCCAGTATTCGATGTCTGCAATGTCAAAGCTGTCAGGCTGAGTGGCGGCACGCTGTGTCACGCTGTCGGAATCCAGCGCCGTCATTTCCAAATTGAACCCTAGATCTTCTTTAACCTTGGTGGCCACATCGTTGAGGTTTGACACCCCTGTGCCGAACTGGCGCAGAGTAATATCTTTGATTTCTTGAGCCCACACCATGGGTGCAGCAAGTGTTGACGCGGCGGCTGCTGCGCCCGTTTTCAAAAGAGTTCGGCGGCTATAACGCATTTTAGACATGTGGTGGTCCCTTGTTGATTGCTTGAGTTGGATTGAGTGTTTCGTTTACGCTTGGAGGCGGTGGAGCCGCCCCTCATCCCACGCGAGCATGACCGCATCGCCTGGATTTTTTGGTGTGTCGAAAAACTTATGATCTGGCATCAACGCAAGCACATCTTCGCCTGCTGCGGTGCGCGCATTGAGGACCACATGAGCCCCTTGATATTCAACGGATGTGATCGTCGCGGCCAAGCCCGTAGTCTCAAAACGAATATCATCGGCGCGTAAAGCGACCTTGCCGCCCTCAAAGGCTATGACGTTATGACCGCCCATAAAGCGTGCCACGAATTCTGTTTTGGGGGCTGACCACACCTCACGGGCAGGTCCGGATTGTTCAATCACCGCGTTGTTCATGACGACCAATTCATCGCCAAGCGCCAAAGCTTCGTCTTGACCGTGGGTGACGTGAATGAATGTGATGCCAAGCTCGCGTTGTAGTTTTTTCAATTCGGCACGCATGCGAATGCGTAAAAAGGGATCAAGGGCTGATAGCGGTTCATCCAAAAGCAGCACTTTGGGTTTCGTCACCAACGCCCGCGCCAAGGCAACGCGTTGCTGTTGCCCCCCCGACAGTTGTGCAGGAAGACGCTCGGCCAATGCCGTGAGGTCGACCATTTCTAGCAACTCATTGGCACGCGCATATCGCGAAGGTTTATCCTCGCCCTTCATACGCAATGAAAAGGCAACGTTGTCACGCACATTCAGGTGCGGAAAAAGCGCGTAGTTTTGAAACATCATCGCGGTGCCACGTTTGGCTGGCGGCAGATGTGAGACATCGAACCCATCCAAAACCACAGATCCGTCCGTGACTGTTTCATGACCTGCAATCATGCGCAAAGTGGATGATTTTCCGCAGCCAGAAGGCCCCAAGAGGCACACATAACTTCCAGCTTTAAATTTGGCATTGATCCGATCAACAGCGAGCGCGTCGCCATATTTTTTCGTCACATTAATCAGTTCAAGATCGTAACCGTTGCTCATATCCACTCCATACGCCCACTATCTTGTGCGGGCTGCGTTTGACGTATCGCCCCTCAAGTTCACGCGAATTCACTGTTTGTGGACTAGATTTTTCAACGCATAGGCTTGGCAAATACGCGCATTGGCGCTTTTTTGTGCACTTAAACCGCAAATGGTCGCAATATTGTGCTCAAAATTGTATACAACTTTGGTTACATCATCTCGCTTGAATTAAATGCGCCGTGATTCCAGTATGGATATGAAGGAAATTCCAATGACCGAAATACCCATTCCAGCCCCCACAGCACATCAATTATTCGAAAAACTCGAGTTAGCGATTCACGAGCATCAATTGGCACCAGGCACCAAACTCGGCGAAGACGACATCGGGGACATATACGGTGTGAGCCGAACGACAGTGCGCGCGGCGCTGCAAACGCTCTCGCATCAACGTCTTGTCGAACACAAACGTAACAGGGGCGCTTTCGTCGCGCAGCCCTCTGTGCGCGAAGCCCGCGAAGTGTTTGAAGCCCGCGCTCTTATAGAGCCCCGCACAGCCTATTCTGCCGCTGAGCGCGCAAGCCCCGAAGACATCCTAAAACTGCAAGCTCATATAGATGCCGAACATGAAGCCTTGGCAGATGGAAACCACGGGCGGGCCTTGTACTTGTCGGGGCAGTTTCACATCGAAATCGCAAAGATTGCAGATCAGCAAACGATCGAAACCTTTATCACGCAACTTATGTCACGGTCATCGCTTATTGTGGCACTCTATTGGCAGCGCCGTGCCGCCATGTGCGAAAGCCATGCTCATGATGCGTTGATTTCAGCCTTTGCCGATCACGATGGTCCACGCGCAGAAGAGTTGATGAAAAACCATCTTGTTGATCTGGTCACCTCACTCGATCTGCGCAACAAAGTGTCCGCGCCCTTATCTTTAAAGGATGCCCTTTCAAGATGACCCTCACCCCCTCTCGCACCTCGCCCCTACCTCACAATGTAAGCTTTCACACCGCAACTTTGGACGAAGTAGAGCAAATGATAGCTTGGGCAGCGGATGAAGGATGGAATCCCGGTCTTGATGATGCACCCGCGTTTCGGGCCGCCGATCAAGACGGATTTTTCATTGCACGCCATGCTGGACAAACGGTCGCGGCAATTTCGGTCGTCAATCACGATGAAACGATGGCCTTTTTAGGTCTCTATCTGTGCCACCCAGATTTTCGCGGCAAAGGCATTGGCCTAGGACTTTGGACACATGCCCTAAAACATGCAGGCACGCGCTGTGTGGGATTGGACGGCGTTGCAGCACAAGAGGCGAATTACGCAAAGTCAGGCTTTGTCCGCCAAGGGGCAATCACACGCATGCAGGGATTATCGCCAAACCTGTCTGTCACAGGCACCCGTCCGATAGACATAAACCGCGACCACACGGAAATCGCCAAGCTCGACACACAAGCAAATGGATATGCGCGGCCCAAATTCTTATTACACTGGATCAGCGATCACACGAAAAGTCGCAAAACGGTTGTCGCAGAACAAGCAGGCCAACTCACCGGGTTTGCAACTGCGCGACTTTGCCATGACGGGGTAAAAATCGGCCCCATCGTTGCGCCAGATGATGAAACTGCTCTAGCGCTTTTGCAAGCCGCAGCAACCGCATTGAATGCACAACAGATTATTGTCGACATCCCCGACTGCCAAGTCAGCTTGCACAAGACACTGGATGCGCTTGGCTATATCGCCACATTTGAAACAGCCCATATGTTCCGTGGCACACCACCCAAATCCTCAATGCTGTATCGTGCCGTCGCAACGATGGAATGCGGTTAAACGCGACGGGCATCGCCCTTAGGGGTCACTGCTGGATTCGGTATCGCTCGGCCAATCGTTTAAACCTTTGACACGGCGAAAACTTTCTTCGCCGGCCAGCACGTAACGCAAAAGTAAAAGCTCGACATGCGCGGCGTCACGGCTGGAAAAGGCGCGCAACATTTGGCGCTGCAACTCAACAAGCACCTGCAAGGATTGCGCTTCCCCCAGTGTCGCAAATCGCACCGACTGGATTTGCGCCATATACCGCAAAATCGTGTCGCGCAGCTCGACGTTTGGCACGGCCATAATCCACGTACGACGAATGGTTTCAGAAGCGGCGTACAGACTTTCGATGTCGCCCGTTTCTAACGTGCGCTCAGATTGCGCGACGGCCGCCTTGAGCACATCAAGATCACTTTGCGTGAGCTTGGCCGTTGCCAAAGCCGCCGCACGAGGCTCTAGCAGGCGACGCAATTCAAAAATCTCTAAAATCTGTTTGAGCTGCAGATTGGGCAATGCAAAGCCACGCGTTGTGCTGGTCAAATAGCCTTCGTGCGTGAGCCGCATAAGCGCATCGCGCACGGGCATCCGCGAAACCTTAAGCTCGGCAGCGATGGCCGTATCAACAAGCCGATCCGTATACGAAACTTCGCCCCGCTGAATGCGCCCAAGATAGGTTTCGTAGATTTGATCTTTTATATGGCGCTTCGGCGTATTAGACATTTTTACTCCTAGAAACAGTATTCCAATTTTTAATCAGCATTACAAGATATAGGGAAAAACGTATACAATAAGCTTTAAGCTTAAACAAAATGTTTGTATCCGTATACTGAATGTGTAAACGATATGGGATTAACAGCTTAAAAAGCACACTACACAACAACAGGGATTTCACCAATGACCACTAGACGGACGATTCTCACAGGCCTCGCATTTGCCACGATCACTGCCCTTTCAGGCGTCAGCGCTATGGCACAAGACGTTTTGCGCGTCGGGTCTTACCCCGCAAACCCACCATGGGAATTCAAAAACGAAGCGGGCGATTTCGAAGGCTTTGAAGTCGACATCATCACCGAAGTCGCCAAACGCCTCGATATGAATGTCGAGATCACGGGTCTTGATTTTCGTGCGCTTTTTGTGGCCTCGGCATCCGGTCGCGTTGATGCGGTTATCTCGTCTTTGACGATCACCGAAGAACGTTTAGAAGCGCAATCTTTCACCCAGCCTTATTTCTCTGGCGCACTTGGTGTTGGCACGAAAGACACAGCTGAGATCGCCGGCCTTGCAGACCTTAAGGGCAAGCGCATTGGGTCGATCGCAACATCCTTTCCCGAAACATGGCTTAAAGAACGCGAAGATGAGTTGGGATATGCATCCTATTCCAGCTACGATTCCACAGCCAACCTGCTAACAGATCTGCGCAGCGGTCGCATCGAAGCCGCCGTCAACGACATTGTCGGGTTGCGATATGCCTTTGCTCAGATGCAAGACAGCGGTCTTCAGGTGTCTGTTGAGATCCCGACAGGTGACAAGTTCGCCATCATGATGCCTAAAGAGTCCGAAAACCTTGAGGCAGTGAATGATGCCATTTCAGCCATGAAAGAAGACGGCACAATGGCCGAAATCTTTGAAAAATGGATGGGCGTTGCGCCCGCGGCGGGCAGCCTTACGGTCACACCTATGCCTGTTCCCACAACAGCCGAGTAATCCCTTCACGCGGCCCAGCGACACCTGCTGGGCCGCTCGACCCTTTAAGATGACGTGCCCAATTGCGCCTCTACGACCGGAGCCCCTATGGAAATTATCGACATTTTCTTCAACATCGACGTGATGCGCCGCGCCTTTCCGATCATCATGCGCGGCCTGTTGAACACGCTGCTTCTTGGTGGGGCGGCCATTGTCACGGGTGGTATCTTGGGCATTCTGGTGTGCCTCGTACGTCTCTACGCCCCGCGCCCATTCCAGCTTTTGGCCATTTTTTACACCGATATTTTCCGTGCCATTCCGGTGCTGGTTGTGCTCATTCTAGTCTATTACGCCCTGCCCTTTACGGGGATCGTTTTGTCCTCTTTTGTGGCGGCGACCGTGGCCTTGGCCGTGGTGCTAGCGGCCTACACTGCCGAGGTCGTACGTGCTGGGATTGAGGCCGTACCAAAGGGCCAGTTCGAGGCTTGCGATGCCCTTGGCCTGTCCTTTGCCACCACAATGCGCAAAGTGATTTTACCCCAAGCTTTCCGCATGATGATCCCGCCTTTGGCCTCTTACGGTGTGGCGATCATCAAAGACACGTCGCTTGCCTCGGTTGTTGCGATGGATGACCTTTTGAAACAAGCCACCGATGCCCAAGCTCTTTTTGCCAACCCCACGCCCCTTTTGCTGGCCGCGCTCATTTACATCGCGATCCTTTGGCCGCTTGTGCGTCTGACGGGCTGGCTAGAGCAACACTACAAACGCGGTTACCGCTAAACCTGAGCCCCTATTCTAACGGAGACATCAATGTCCATATTACCAGAAACAGGCGATGCCTATCTGCTGTACCACTCCATCGGTCAATACGATGGAAAGAAAGAAGATATGGCGGCGGGCCTTACAGATTTTTCTCAGGTTTGGGGCGCCTTTAATGGCGATCAATGGGGCGATGTTTTGGGCAAACGCCAGCAGTTCATCGACCTTTGGGCCGAACTGATCCAAGCGCCCAAAGGCACAGTGACCACGACCGAAAGCGTCACGACGGGCCTGATGTCCGTCATCGGAGCACTGCCCGAAGGCACATTGCGCGGCAAAAAGGTTTTGGTGGCAGAAGACGGTTTTCCATCGTTACACTTTTTGCTGACAGGACTGGCCAAGCGTTTTGAATTCACCCTCACAACCGTACCAATCAGACAGGGCGGTAACTGGGTCGAAGCCGAAGACATCATATCCGAATGGGACGAAGACGTCGCGCTGGCCTTGCTAACGTGGGTCAGCTCAACCAGTTCTCATCGTCTCGACATCCCGCAGCTCGCGGCCCACGGCCGCGCGATGGGGTCACTGATCGGTGTAGATTTAACGCAAGCGGCGGGCCTTTTGCCTTACGATGTGATGGCACCAAAAGTAGATTTCGCGCTTTCGACGAGTCTCAAATGGATGTGCGGCACGCCGGGGGCTGGGATCATTTACATGGACCACGACCTTTTGCTGCGCTGTGAACCCGAACTGCGCGGTTGGTTTTCGCAAGACAATCCGTTTTCTTGGGCGCTGGATGCTTTCAAATTTGCCGATGATGCGCGTCGGCTTGACAGTGGCACACCTGCAAGCGTTTCCGCCCTCGCCAGCCTTCCGGCGATGAAATGGCGCATGGCCCAAGACAGCGACACTATCGCCGCGCACAACCGTATGCTTACAGCTATTCTTCAGGCTGGCTTAGAGGAAATGGGCCTTGTTCTTGCAAGCCCATCAGATCCAGAGCAACGCGGGGGCAGCCTTATGGTGACTTTGCCAGACCGCCTGCCCGCTGCAGATGTTGTGGCGGCCCTGCGAGAAAAGGCGATCTATATGGACAATCGCAGTCAGATTTTGCGGATGTCCCCTGGGGTAATTACAACCAAAGATGGCGTGCTTAGAACTCTTGCGACCCTGCGCGAGATCGTGTTCCCAACCCAGAAATAAGCGCCACTCCAAGCGATGAGACTACCTTCACTAATGCCATGCTATTTTGAAAAAATTTCCCTATCGACAGCAATATCAAAAATGTTGTGGCTGCATTAACAATACACGTGGGCTGCGGCGGTAGATGAACCACCGCAGCCCACGCAAAACGTCTTCAAGTGTTCGAGCCCGTGACCGCCAAATGGCAATCACAGATGTTCTTGTTTGCCTTAGAAGTACTTATTCACAAGGTTTTCGAGGCGTTCTTGGCGACCTGATTTTGGATCAGGATTGAGGTTTTGTGCCAAGACACGGTCATGGATTGTGGTCAAATCATCGGACATAAGAGCCGCGCCATTCGCGCTGTCCCAACCCGCATACCGCGCATTACGTGCGGCTTCGAGTTTGCCATCTTCCAATATAGCGGCTGCAGCTTTTAGGCCCGCAGCACAAGCATCCATACCGCCAACATGCGCAAGGATTAGATCTTCGGCATCAAGCGATTGACGGCGCAGCTTTGAGTCAAAGTTCGTACCACCAGTTTTGAAACCACCCGCGCGCAGCACTTCGTAATAGGCCAATGCCATTTCAGGCACATTGTTTGGGAACTGATCCGTATCCCAGCCCGATTGATAATCGTTGCGGTTCATATCGATGGATCCGAAAATGCCCAACTCGCGCGCCAAAGCCAATTCATGCTCGAACGAATGGCCTGCCAAAATCGCATGCCCCTGTTCGACGTTCACTTGAACCTCGCCCTCAAGGCCGAAATCTTTCAAAAATCCATACACAGTTGCGACATCATAATCGTACTGGTGCTTGGTCGGTTCTTGTGGCTTGGGTTCGATCAAGATCGCGCCTTTGTAGCCCATCTTATGTTTGTAATCGACGACCATCTGAAGCATCCGGCCCGCTTGCCTGCGCTCGCGTCCCATGTCGGTGTTGAGCAGCGTCTCATAGCCTTCGCGACCGCCCCAAAGAACATAGTTTTCGCCGCCCAATTTCATCGTGGCGTCCATGCAGGTTTTGATTGTCGCGGCTGAGAAAGCAAAGATATCTGGGTCTGGGTTGGTTGCAGCACCTGACATAAAGCGTCGGTGTGAAAACAGGTTCGCGGTGCCCCAAAGCAATTTTACGCCAGTTTCATCCATCTTTTCAGCGAAGTAATCAACGATGGCTTCAAGGTTGGCAGTGGTTTCGGCAAAGGTAGCGCCTTCTGGGCGAACATCTGCATCGTGGAAACAAAAATAGGGTACGTCCAAAATCTGGAACATCTCAAATGCGACATCAGCCTTGAGTTTGGCCAATTCCAATGTGTTTCCAAACCAAGGGCGATCAAATGTTTGACCACCAAAGGGATCGTCACCGGGCCAAGCAAAGGAATGCCAATAGGCTGCCCCAAAACGCAGTTGCTCTTTCATGGTCTTGCCCATGACGATTTCATCAGGGTTGTAGTGGCGGAAAGCAAACTCGTTATCGCTGTCTGGCCCCTCATATTTGATTGCGGGGATGCCTTTGAAAAAGTCGGTCATATCAGATGTCCTTTAGAACAGAATAGCTGCGCGGTAGCGGCTATGAGATTCGGTAAATGTGGGTTTCAGCGCAGGATCAGGCAATGATTTTTAGGATTGGCGGCATGGTAACATGCAGATCACGGCCATCACGCCCAGCGGTCAGCCCCAAGAGCCTTGGCATGGCCCTCATCCGCCAAAATCGCTTTTAGGGATGAGGTTCCAAGATCAATGCCCGTGAAGATCAGGCTGCGGCCTTTGGGTTTTTGCCCAAAATGATCATAGACAGGATATCATCTTCGGTGACATCCTCAACTCGCTCTGTGCCGACCATCTTGCCGTTTTTCATCACGGACACGCGGTCACACAAATCCATCATTTCGCGCGTATCGTGACTGATCAAGAAGATACCCAGACCTTGTTTTTTCAACTCGCCAATCAATTCGGCGACCATAGCCGTTTCATGCACACCCAAAGCCGCTGTCGGTTCGTCCATGATCAAGATTTTGGCGTTGAAATACACCGCACGGGCAATGGCAACAGATTGACGCTGACCACCAGACAAGGCGGACACGGGTTCTTTGAGTTTTTTGAAATTAGGGTTGAGCCGCGCCATGATTTTGCGGGTCTCAGCTTCCATACGACCATCGTCGACAAAGCCAAGTTTCGTGGTCAACTCGCGCCCCAAAAACAGGTTAGACGCGGCATCAAGATTATCGGCCAGCGCAAGCGTCTGGTATATGGTCTCGATGTTGTAATCACGGCTGTCAGCAGGGGAATTGATCGTTGCACGTTCGCCTTCGATCCAGATTTCGCCAGAGTCCATTTTATAGGCCCCTGACAGCATTTTGATCAGCGTAGATTTGCCCGCGCCGTTGTGGCCCAAAAGACCAACAACTTCGCCTGCATGCAGCTCGATGCTGACATCATCAACCGCATGGACACCGCCAAATGCGATTGAGACGTTTTTCATTTCGACTAATGGAGTGCTCATACTTTTGCTCCCACGCGCTTGCGATATTGAATGTCGATCCAAACAGCGAGGACAAGAACCGCGCCAACGACAATGTTTTGATAGGGCGCATCAACGCCAACCATGGCCATGCCAGATTGCAAAGATTGCATGATCAAAGCGCCGATGATGGCACCATAAATCGTCCCGATACCACCAGACAAAGCAGTTCCGCCAATAACGGCTGCCGCGATCACGCGCAGCTCGTCCAAGGTGCCGATGTCATTCGTGTGATACCCCAAACGCGCCGAGGCCACGATGCCAGCCAAAGCGGACAAAACGCCAACCATGGAAAAGATTTTGACCGTCAAAAGGCGTGTATTGATGCCCGAAAGCTGTGCAGCCTCTGGGTTGCCACCAGTTGCGAATATGTAGCGTCCAAGCCGTGTGCGCAGCGCGATAACAGTCATGACAATGGCCACAACGATCAGCAACAGCACAGAATAAGGCAAGCCATATGCGGCAACACAGCCTTCTGCGACATCACAACCAAACAAAGCAGGATCGCGTGCAATGACCCGTTCGGGCACAGTGTAGGCATTTAGAATGGCGACAAATCCAAGGATTGCAGCAGCAATCACGGCCATGACCAAGACTTCGGCCCACAAAGGCTTCACAGGGAAACCATGAGCATTTTTGGTACGTCTTGCCGAGCCAAGCGCCAAAAGCGCCGCAGCCGTCGCAACCAGACCAACAACCCAGCTCCAAAACACGCCAAGCGTGCCACCGATGCCGCCAAACAGTACGAATGTTTGATCAAGCGGGCCGATTGTGGCGCCATCTGTCATCCACCAACCGACGTTGCGCCAAATCAAAAGACCACCAAGTGTCACGATAAAGGCAGGGATCGCTTGATATCCAACCAGCCACCCTTGGGCTGCACCAATCACAGCGCCAGTGATCAGACCTGCAGCAATGGCGATCCAAGGGATCAACGGATGCCCCAACTCTAGCCCGATGATTTGCGGCAACCACTGTGTTTGGGTCATAGCCATCACAGCTGTACAGGTCGCAAGCAACGCGCCAACCGACAAATCAATGTGACGGGTCACAATCACGAACACCATGCCCGTTGCCATGATCGCCACAGATACAGTCTGGATCGTTAGGTTGAAGATGTTGCGCGGCGTTAAAAAACGCCCGTCTGTGAGTATATTAAAAACGATGCAAACCGCTAAAAAGGAACCGATCATCCCAAGAAGACGCATATCGACTTGCAAGGATTGCAGGATGTTGCGTTTGGGCTGCGGTATGGCGGGGTTGTGGTCAGACATGGTCTGTCTCCATCAAAAAAGCGCGACGATTGGACAAGCAAATAGCGCCAGCAGAGCTGGACAAGTGCGTGTGGATGTATGGGGGAAACGTGTGGGTCCCGCCAATGGCGAGACCCGTTGTCGATTGGGCATCATCAAACGATCCGCCCAATCGAGCGACTTAGTTACAAGGTGCAGGACCGTCAGTCACGCCTTGGCACAATGCCTCAACAGTGATCCAACCCGCGTCTGTGACAACGCTTAGGTTTGCTGCAGTCACAGGAACTGGCGCAAGGAACATAGAGTGCAGTTCAGTGCCAGCAGGTGATGTCCACATGGACGATCCGGCAACCATTGCGTTTTCATCAGCAGCCAAAGCTACAGCAACTTCACCAGCAACGCGTCCAAGAGCACGCGCATCTTTCCAAACAGACACAGTCTGTGTGCCAAGGGCAACGCGGTTCAAAGCTGCATGGTCGCCGTCTTGACCAGACACAGGAATGCCTTCCATGCCTTGTGCTGTCAGCGCAGCAACAACACCGCCAGCGGTACCGTCGTTGGAGGCCACAACAGCATCAACCATGTTGTCGTTCGCTGTCAGGATTTGTTCCATGTTGCGCTGTGCGTTCGCAGGCAACCAACCATCTGTGTAGGCTTCGTCAACGATTGTGATGTCACCGCTGTCGATTGCAGCTTGGATGATTTCTTGTTGGCCACCACGCAAAAAGTCTGCGTTTGGATCAGTAGGCGAGCCTTTGATCATAACGTAGTTGCCAGTTGGCTGAGCTGCAAAAACAGCGCGAGCTTGCATGCGGCCAACTTCGACGTTGTCGAATGTCAGGTAGAATGCGCGGCTGTCTTCGATCAAGCGGTCGTAAGCAACGACAGGAATACCTTCGGCGTCTGCAGCATCAATAGCTGGGCCGATGGCTGCGCTGTCTTGCGCCAAGATGATGATGGAATCAACGCCTTGTGCGATCAAACTTTCAACGTCAGAAAGCTGTTTGGCTGAAGATGACTGTGCATCGGCAGACACATAGGTCGCCCCTGCTGCGTCAAGTGCGGTGCGGATCGCGGCTTCGTCTGTTTTCCAGCGTTCTTCTTGGAAATTTGACCAGCTCACGCCGACTTTAAGACCGTCTGCAAATGATGCAGAACCGAACCCAGCGACGGCGACAGCCGCTGCGATAATAAACTTATTCATTGTAATCCTCCCTTAGATTGCCCCCTTTTTACAAGGGAGCGAGTCACCTGACTCGAATCTAAGATGCACTCATTAAATTTAATTTGCAAAATAAAAGATGTAAGTTTTTGTAGAAATATTTCCAAAAACACTTCATTGTGGCGAAACTCAACGTTTCTATCACCAATTACGGCCAATAAAATAGGAATATGTTTAGGTGCTGAAATATAATAAAGATAACTTGATATCAAATGGTTGCGGCCCCCTTCTGCACAGAGACTCGCCCAATTCCACGCCGTTACGGCAGAAAATCTTTCAACATGTCCGTGCCGTTGGATGTACAGCGCGCGCAGATATCACGCGGTCCCTGCAAATCAGTGCGGGCAGCGCAACGACCCAGACAGCCGACCTAATTGCTGCGGGCTTGTTACGTGAGACCGATGAACCTGCGCGTGAACATGGGCAGGGCGAACTGGGTCGCGGGCGTCCACGGGTGGCATTGGAAATCGTGCCAGAGGCGGCTTATGTTATCGGCATCAAATTATCATACACGCAACACTCGGCCGTATTGTGTGATTTTGCAGGAAATTTGATTGCCACCACGGCGTGCCCCACGTCCGTTATGCGCCGTAGCCCCACGCAAATGTTGGATGAGATTGCAGACTTGATTGAGAACGTGACCCAAAAAGCTGGCATGCAGGCCGATGACATCAAAGCCGTCGGGGTTGGGTTGCCTGGGCTTATTGATCAAAACAGCGGGACGATCAGATGGAGCTCATTGCTTGAGGGCGCGCATGTCGATCTTCACCCAGAGTTTGCCAAGCGGTTTAACGCGCTGTTGTTTTTGGACAACGACACAAACATGCTCACATTGTATGAGCTATGGTTTGGCTCTGGACGCGATAAAACCGACTTTGCTGTGGTCACCGTTGAGACGGGCGTTGGCATGGGGTTGGTCGTGAACAATCGACTGTATCGGGGCACGCATGGCATGGGACTTGAGCTTGGGCACACCAAGGTTCATCTCGATGGGGCCTTGTGTCGGTGCGGTCAGCGTGGCTGTCTCGAGGCGTATTTAGGCGATTACGCCCTCACACGCGAAGCTCAAACAGCATTAAATGTCAATCACTTAGATGCACGCCGCCCCAAAGAGTTATTGGATTTACTGTTTGAACAAGCCCAAGCTGGCAATACGGCAGCGCAAACTATTTTTCGGCGCGCAGGGCGCTATTTGTCGGTTGGGCTTTCAAATGTGATTCAATTGTTTGACCCACCACTTATCATTTTGTCGGGTGAGCGCGTGCAATGCCATTATCTATATGCGGATGAGGTCTTGGCAGACATGCAAAAGTTAACCTTGTCGAATGATCGACAACCTTGCGAAATCCAAATCCATCCATGGGACGATTTGGTCTGGGCGCGTGGCGCCACAGCGGCAGGGCTTTCTGCACTGACCGATACAATGGTTGGCGGGCTAGAGGTTCAAACTCCATGAAAATAGCGGCTTTTGTCATCTGCGGTCTCGCCCTGCCTGTTGGGGCAGACCCCCTGTTTGAGAACCGATCAAACGCCCTGCCCAAACATATTTACGATGGCGGCTGGGAACACTTTGTTGGCGGTGGAATTGCGGTTTTTGATTGCAATGGTGATGCATTGCCCGATGTTTTTGCTGCTGGCGGTGAAAACCCTGCCACGCTGATCCGCAACGACGGGAACTTTACCTTTACCGCGATGGATGTACCCGCGTTAAAGGGGGTAACTGGAGCCTATCCGATTGATATGAATGCAGACGGTCAGATGGATCTGTTCGTTTTGCGGGTGGGGCAGAACCGAATTCTCAAAGGGATGGGCGATTGTGTTTTCACTGACGCAACAACCACTCTAGGGATTCCGCCCGACAATGATTGGAGCACCGCGTTCACAGCATGGTGGGAAAACGACGCAGAACGCCCGACGCTGGTGGTCGGAAATTACGTTGATCGAGATGATCCCGATGGCCCATTCGAGGCCTGCGACACCAACAGTATTTTGCGCCCCTTTGAACATGGTTACACAAACGAAACCTTGCAGCCGGGATTTTGCCCGCTGTCCATGCTCGCCGCAAATGATGCACGCGGCAAGCCAACACTACGCCTGTCCAACGACAGACATTATTATGTAAGCGGTGGGCACGAACAGATGTGGGACATCGCAGACCAACGGTTTCTGGGCGCAGCAGACGGTTGGAATAACATAGCGCTTTGGGGCATGGGCATCGCCAGTCGCGATTTGAATGGCGACGCGGTTGATGATGTTATGCTCACCTCGATGGGGGATCAATTGCTGCAATTTGCCATTCCAGGCGGAGGCTATGTCGCGGCAGATTACGCACTGGGCACCTATGCGCAACGCCCCCATATCGGTGATGATGGGCGCCCCTCGACCGGATGGCACGCAGAATTTGGCGATATCAACAATGATGGCCGTGCAGATTTGTTTATCGCCAAAGGCAACGTTGACCAGATGCCTGGAATGGCGATGCAAGACCCCAACAACCTGTTGATGCAGCGCCCCGATGGAACGTTTTATGAGACGGCTGTGCAGGCTGGCATCGCCTCAACAGACCGCTCACGCGGTGCCGCTTTGGTCGATTTTGATCGCGATGGCCGCTTGGATTTGATCGTTTCAAACCGCCGCGCGCCGTTAGAGGTTTATCGCAATGTGACCCTAAACACGGGTCATTGGATCACGGTCGAGCTTCAACAAACCGACGCAAACCGCAATGCAATCGGCGCGGTGATGACTGTCACGACAAACGCGCGTTCGCAAGTTTTACAGCAAACGATTGGCGGCGGTCATGCCGGCGGGCAAATGTTGCCGCGCCACTTTGGTTTGGCCGATGCAACGCAAGCCCAAGTCAGCGTGATTTGGCCAGATGGCACCAAGACATCTGAAATGGTGTCGGCCCGCAGCAATGTTGTGATCAAAAAGCCCTAGTCAACGGTGTCAACCGTGGGAACTGCCAGCCCGCTGGGCACGGAGACAGGTGACCCCAAGCGCCCTGTGATGCTGATCGGGTCTGTGAGTGAATGTAGAAATGCGACGATGGCCGCCACGTCGTCTGCGCTTAAGCTGGCCGGTGGCGATGTGACCGCGGCCGCAATTGCCGCCACCTGTTCTGGGTCATCCAATACCTTAAAATCGTCGCTTTCAAAATCCGGCACTATGGCCTGCGTGCGGTCATAGTGCGCAAGGCTTTGCGCTGGATCACTGTGATCCGCCACAAATTGCGCCAGATCGCGGTGCGCGCCCGCATGGCCATAAGGTCCGGTCAACGCCACATTTCTCAAAGAAGGCGTGCGAAACGCATAGCGATCTTGTTCGCGCCCTGTCACACGAAAGCGGCCATCATCTCTGGTGTGGTCTTCGAATGTGGCTGATTTTCCAGGCCCGATTTGCGGCGCTGCCATCGCATGAAATGCATGATCGGTCAAAAACGGCCCCGAATGGCACGTCGCGCAAGCGCCTTTGCCGTAAAACAGGTCTAGCCCTGTTTGAGCCTGAGCATCAAGAGTATCAGTGCCCCGCAAAACAGCGTCAAACGGCGCGGTGTCAGAGCGCCATTCGTAAGATACAAAGGCCGCAATCGCGTTTGAAATATCTGTAAACGCGATATCGTCAGGTGTATTTATGTGGGGGAACAGCGCCACGAACCCATCCGCATATTCTGGAATATCTGCCACGCGTCGCGCCAGTAAATCCCAAGCGCCGCCCTTGCCCGTTATGATGCCCTGACGCACATTGCGGGCGATGTCGTTTTCACGATGCGATCCCGCCATTTCATCACGGCTAAGCACCGGAAACATGGTTTGCGCCGATAAAACCGATACGAACCCGTCCAGCATGTCCGATCCCATTGGCGTGCGAATGCCGTTTGGCTGGTTTGAATCTGCTTCAAGGCGACCATCGTGAAATAGAGTCGTAAATTCCTTGGCACCTAGGTTGAAAAGCCCGGTGGCATTGCGGGGAATTCGCTCTTCTGGAACGTTATTCGGATCGACGTGGCGCGACGGCCCCATGCCAATACCGCCATCGCCCAAAGACAACGAAACGCCATCTGACGTGCCGAGTTTGGGGTGATGACAGGTCACACAGGCAACGTCGCGGTTGCCCGACAGGATCGGATCATAAAAGAGAAGCTGACCCAACTGGGCCTCAAGCAAGTCCACAGCAACATATGATTGATCAGTCACAGGAGACGGCAAATCTTGCGCCAATGCTGGCATGAGTGATGTCGTAAAAAGAAGAGCTGCACTGGGAATTTTCATATGAGATGCCAAAGTCAATTTCATGCTGGGTTGCGCTCTTACCTATTGAATAGGGTCGAGACGCGCAAAGAAAAAGCGACGTTTTCTGTTTGAATTCGCCAGCTCTTTGCCCCCCGAAACCAACAAAGGTACATTTTACGCAGCAGTTGTATTTGGCGATTTTTTCACAAAATAGCGACTGATAAACAGTCCCGATTGAGTGTCCCAATCACAACTTGGGCATTCCTTTGGGGCGCATCAACCGCTTTTGAGCCGCAATTCGGAAGGGTGCATTTGGGGCGCCATAACCATTATAATTTCCCCGCCGCTCAACAATTTCAAAGAACATCCCCCCCGCATAGGGCTTGGAATAAAACTGAAAGAATGCCCCTTGTGCATCTTCATCATATAGAATGTTCCCGGCTTTTAGCGCGGCGAGCATGTCTGTGGGCAGATCGAAACGTGCCACCAAATCGGCATAATAGTTTTCCGACATCGGCAAGGGATCAAAGCCCAACTTTGCCATCGCGGCAGCCGTCGCAAAGATATCACGTGTCGATAGGGCAATGTGTTGAACCGAAGCACCAAAGCTGTCGGCCAGAAAGTTTCCGGCCATTGTGCGATGGGTTTCCGCCCCATTGAGTGTGATGCGCAGTGACCCAGTGCCTGTTTCCAACGCCTGACTGCGCACCAATCCGTCTGGATCCACGACATCGACCATTGGTGATTTTTGCATCTGAAAGAGTGTAGTGTAAAACAACGACCAACTGAGCATTTCATCATAGCTCATGGTCTGCGCAAGGTGATCAATGCATTCCAGACCAGCATCGGTTTTATCGTCTGACGCATGAGCGAATTCAACAGACCATACGTCACTCAAGCCGCTTGATTTATCAATGAAATGCAAAACGCTGCCGCTTTGACCACGGATAGCAGGAATGCTCAGCTCGCCGGGGCCAATGGCCTGTTCGAAAAGATCAGCGCCCAAAGACTTTGCTCTGGAAACCGTCTGTGCTGCGGAATCCACCGATATTCCGATGTCGCATACAGTCGTACCGTGCATGGCGTAAGCACTGCTGGCATAGCCTGACGTTTCTCGGTTAATGACAATTCGAATGTCACCTTGGGTCCAAAGTGAAAGCTTCTTTGCAATGTGATTGCCTGAGTGTTGAAAACCAAGGGTCTTCAAGATGGATTCTAGTGCTTGCGCGTCTTCACCTCGTGTCGCGAATTCAACGAATTCGATCCCTTCAACGCTGGAACGCTCAGGCATTTTAACCAAATTTTGGGGTGCAGGCTGCGCGTCCCTTTGTACGTCATCCATCAATGCGACAAGAGAACGATAGCCGTCTTTAGCAACAGTCTTAGGGTGTCCGCCACGAAATTGATCGTTGAAAATCTCTAAAGAAATCGGGCCGTTATATCCTGTCGCCATCACGGCTTTCATAAAGTCAACGATGGGCAAATCACCCTCAAAGGGCATGTTGCGAAAATGGCGGGACCAATAGAGCAGATCCATGTCGATCAAAGGTGCATCGGCAAGTTGAACAAAAAATATCTTGTCGCCCGGAATGCGCCGGATCGTTTCTGGATCAATTTTACGTGCCAAAGTGTGGAAGCTATCAAGCACCAAGCCAACATTTTCATGGTCTGCGCGGCGTACAATTTCCCAAGCATCGCGGTGATCGTTGACATGACGCCCCCACGCGAGCGCTTCAAACCCGACCCGCAGATCACGCTTGGCTGCGCGTTCGCCCAACGCGTGAAAGTCGGCCGCTGCGCGATCGATACCACCAAGGGCCTCTGGGTGACATGACGAGCAAACCAATACCAGATCCGTGCCCAATTCCTGCATCAGGTCAAACTTACGTTCTGCGCGGTCAAATGCCTTTGCACGCAGCGGTTCGGGCAATCCTTCAAAGTCTCGGAAAGGTTGGAACAAAGTGATCTCTAGACCCATTGATCGGATCAGATCGCCCACCTCTCGGGGATTGCCATCGTGGGCGATGAAATCTTGTTCGAAAATTTCGATGCCATCAAAACCCGCAGCGGCAATTGCTTCAAGTTTTGCGGGCAGGTTGCCAGAGATCGAAACCGTTGCAATAGATGTTTTCAAAGCGCATCTCCCTGAATAGCGTCGCGAAGTTCCGACGGATTAAGATAAGCATTTGTAAAGATTTTCCACGCATCCAAGCCCTGTTCAAAGAAAAGCTCATACCCCGAAATTACCGTAAGACTGGCCAGCTTGGCATCTTGCAAAAACTGTGTTTCTACAGGGGTATAGACAGCATCAAAGGCCCAACTTGCCCCCTGCATAGCGTCAGCAGGCAAAGAGGATCCACCAATCCCAACCATGCCCAACGGGGTGCAATTGATAAGTCCATCCGCATCTTTGGCGGCAAGGACCGCATCGCTTGATGTTTCGATCAATGTGTCGGCCCCAAGGGCGCTCAAAGCCTGAGCAAGAGCCTCTACTTTGGCCGCATCAAGGTCGACACATCGAATGGTTTTCGCATTAAGGGCAACCAGACCAAAAGCCACAGCCTTGCCCACGCCACCTGTGCCAATAAGGCAAACTGTACCGGGGGGTTGCCCCCCCCGAACACTTCGGTAGGCATTCATAAACCCAGTGTAATCCGTGTTGAACCCTTTGGGACCATCAGCGTCGAAAACGACCGTATTGACCGCACCGATGGCACGGACCAACGGGTCGCAAACGGTCACTTTGGACGTTACCAATTCTTTGTAAGGGTAAGTGACATTGATCCCGCGAAATCCATCAATGCGCGCTTGCTGAAAGACGTCATCAAACGAAAGGCCCATGTCCTTGGGGATGAGCCTGTCATATGTGACATCTAATCCAGCCAATCGTCCAGCGGTGCGATGTAGCCGCGGCGATTTAGACCGAACAATATTGTCGCCGATCAAACCAAGCTTGATGGTATTTGTATGAGTGGATGTCATCACGATGTCTTTCTAAACAAGCGTTTTTTCAGTATCGCCCAAAGCGGTGTTTGGCTCACAAAAATCAAAATCACGGCCACGAACAGCACCAAAGAAAGAGGGCTTGTGAAGATGCCATGGAAAAACCGGCCCAGTTCTTCACGCTCAGAAATGATGGCACGGCGCCAATTGTCATCAAGCAGACGTGACAGGATGACGCCCAAGATCACAGGCCCCAAAGGATAGCCGTAATGACGCATGAAATAACCAAAAACACCAAAGCCGAGCATCCAATACACATCGGTGATTGAATTGTTCACCGCGTAGGCCCCGACAATCGATAAAAGCAGGATGAGAGGAATAATGATTGACCGCGGTATCTCAACGATCTTGGTGAATATCTTAATGCCGGTTAGGCCAAAAATTAGCATGAAAATATTTGCGGTGAATAAAGCACCAACAATGAACCAAAACATATCTGGCTGATCGATCATCAGCATAGGTCCGGGGTTCAAACCGTGAATGAAAAGCGCGCCAATCATGATTGCGGTGACCGCATCACCGGGGATACCCAAAGTCATCATCGGAATAAACGCGCCACCAACAGCCGCGTTATTGGCTGTTTCCGGCGCAACCAGCCCTTCCATTGCGCCTTGGCCGAATGGCACCTTAGGTTTCTTAGTCACCCGTTTTGCGTGATCATAGGCCATCAAAGCCGCGATATCGCCGCCTGTTCCTGGCAAGGCCCCTATAATGACCCCAATGGTTGACGTCTGCAGGGAAAGCGGCAGGTATTTTTTGACAGTCCCAAACGAGGGGACAATTCTGTCAATCTTTTGGCGAACCGCTTTCATGTTGACGTTTTGCAATTGCATCAACGCCTCAGACACGCCGAACATACCGATCATCACGGCGATAAAAGAAATCCCACCTTCCATGATCTGAAAATCAAACGTGAACCGTTCCGTAAACGTCAGCGGGTCACGCCCTACGGCACCGATGGCAATGCCCAAAGAACCCGCAAAAATACCTTTTATCATCGATCCGCTGGACAAAGACCCAACCAAAAGGATGCCTAAAACCGCCAACAGCATGTAATCACGTGGCTGAAAGCTCAGCGCGAATTCGGACACAAACGGGGCTGCAAGAGCCAAGACCAAAATACCAATCAAACCGCCAAAGAAAGACATGACTGTCGTGACGCCGATTGCCTGACCAGCCTCGCCGCGTTGCGCCATAGGATAACCATCCATGGCGGTGGCAATCGCCGAAGGCGCGCCCGGAATGTTCAGCAGAATTGCTGTACGCGACCCGCCATAAACGCCCCCCATATAGATGCCGACCATCAACGAAATCGCGGGATATACATCCCACGAAAAAGTAAAGGAAATCAGGATGGACACGGCCATGGTGACCGAAAGACCGGGAATGGCGCCGATATAAATACCAACAAAGGTGCCCACACCGACAAGCACAAGCAGATCAAGTTGGGTGAAAACTGTAAATATAGCGAGAAACGTATCCATCAGGATGCTCCTGCGGACATAAGGTTGCGAAAATACTGAATGAACTCAGCTTCGGGCAGAACGCCTGCGGGCAAAAGCACGGTAAACACCACACGAAAAACGATCCAGATCACAACCAAAGATCCTAATGCAACGGCCAGCGTGTAACCCCAGCCCCGCTTGGCAAGCACTTTGATCGCAACAATGAGAAACACTGCAGCCGTCAGGACAAAACCCAGTGGTTGCAAAAGCAAACCGAACACAATCAAAAAGCCAATAAAAAGAACCACTGTTCCGGGCAGAATATCTTTGGAAAGCGTTTCGGTTGTGACCTTTTTCAAGCGGGCCGTACGCAAGACCACCGCAAAGGCCGAAATGGCCATCACCAGCGTTGTGGCCATTGGAATGGCACCGGGGGCGGATAAGGCATCAAATCCAGAGATGCCATAGGCACTGTAAAGCAAAAACAGGCTGGCGAGTGTCAGAAATATTGCGAAAGCCAATTCGCCGGGGCGTTGTTTTTCGACATATCCACCAGGTATTGCATCAGATGTGCCATCGTGATGATCCATGTCGCCTCTAAACTCAGGATGCATGATCCACTCCTTATTAGGGATTGATCCGACTCCTCCGCCGGACTGTAAAGCGCCGCCCACAATTGTATGGTGTGGGCGGTACCCAGTTTAAACGGCCTTTAGACCATCCGACAAAGTCGGTTATGCCTTATGGACGGGCGATACCGAACTCTTCTGGAGACGTCTTAGCCAAGCCCGAGTCCTGAAGAAGCCAAGCCGTACCCTGCTGCCACTTCGACAGAAAGGCTGTCGCTTCAGCACCACTGATACCCATCATGGTAAAACCACGATCTTCCATGAGCTTCATGAAGTCAGGATTTGCAGCCCCCTCTGTGTAAGCGGCGCTCAGTTTGGCCACGACATCATCTGGCGTATCTTTTGGCGCGAAAACACCAAAGAACGGCCCCCAAGGCAGGTATGTGTTGTAGCCGTCATTGAACGACGTCACGAGCGGCACGTCCGGCAGATTTTCGTTCTGTTCGACATCAAAAATCGCAATTGGCTTTATCGCACCCGCACGGATGGTTTCAATTGCAGCGCCCAAAACAGCAGGCATTACGTCAATCGCACCACCTTGCAAGGCTGTCAGTGCTGGACCATCACCATCATAAGGGACAGCAATTACATCCAGTTCACCTTCGACGGTGTTCATCATAGCGGTGATGACCGACGGAAGACCACCCGGCCCTGTTGAGCCCAAGCGCAACGCGCCAGGATTGCTTGCGATGTAATCCAGCATACCAGAGTAATCATCAAACGGTGCATCTTTATTGGCCACGAGAATTGGCGTGCCGCGTGCCAAAATGTTGATAGGTGTGAATTCAGAATAGTCTTTGTCGCCAAGCCCCATCACTTTGTAAAGTAGTGGGTTTTCAGCCCCCATAAGCAACGTGTAGCCGTCAGCTTTTGCCCCAGCGACATGGTTGAGCGCGATAGCACCAACTGCTCCGGTCATGTTCTGCATAACAACCGTCCCACCAAGCGCCGCTTCGGCGTGCGGTGTGACCGACCGCATCACGGTATCGGTTGATCCACCAGCACTCCATTGAATGATGCCTTGAATTTCTTTGGTTGGGTAATCCTGAGCCACTGCAATGGTGGTGCTTAGTCCAAGCGCAATTACTGCGCTGATCAGTTTACGAGACATTTTCGTCCTCCCTAGGTGTTTTTTTAGTCGACGATTCGCTCCTCGCATCGCCTCCACATACCTCCTTATGTACCTCTGGGTTAATTTGTCAACAGAATGTACCCAAGGGTTAATTTTGTGCTACTGCTTAAGAATCACAAGAAACTGAGAGGCATTGAAATGGATAAAGATACTGATACAGCAGGACAAAAGCGAAAGACCACTTGGAAAAAAGACCCAGCAGCTGTCAAAGAAAATATCCTAACAATCGCTACTGAAGAATTTGCAGCGCATGGTTTGTCAGGTGCAAATATCAACGAAATTGCTCGAAAGACAGCGACGTCAAAACGGATGATTTACTATTATTTTGGCGACAAAGAAGGGCTGTATCAACACGTGCTTGAGCGGGTGTATTCGTCACTTCGCAACGAAGAACAGATGCTGAATGTTGCAGACCTTGCCCCCATCCCTGCCCTGCGCCGCCTGACAGAGGCAACGTTCGATTCACACGTAAACAACCCTCAGTTCATCCGCCTTGTGATGATCGAAAACATTCACAATGCAGAGTACGTTAAAAAATCAAAAAGTATCCCAAAGCTGAACAAAGCCATCATAGACAAACTGACTGACGTTTGTGAACGCGGCAAAGCAAGTGGTGTTTTGCGCGTGGATGCTGATCCACTCGAACTCCACTGGATGACCAGTTCGGCAAGCTTCTACAATGTCTCGAATATGGCAACGTTTTCAACATCTTTTGGGGACAGCCTTTATACAGAACAAGGCCAGAAAAGATTGCGCCAACGCGTTGTCGATATGGTTCTAGGGACCGTGGTTATTGGGTATCAGCCAGACACACCCAGTTCCAATTGCGCCTGAAACCAATGAAATAGGCGTCAACGGTTCTGTCGCAATCCTAAGCTCGCTTGATGCGATCTATCTGCTGTAATCCTAACCTGCGGACGCTAAGGCCAAATTCGTCATTTAGAAGATGCATCTATGGCAGTTCGATAAAGTGAAATCTGCTCTGCGACATAGTCCAAAAATGCATCACCATCCTTGTCACCAAGGTCCTTATCACCACAATCCAAAACGGCCTGAAACGTATCAATCAACGCTGTGGCAACGATGACACCATCCGCCACCTGCCCGACGTCCGCCGCCATCTTGGGTGTTTTCACACCAAACCCGACCATGACAGGCAATGTGCTTACCTCTCGGCAGCGCGCCACACCTTGTGCAATCGCGTCAATAGATGCCGAAGGGCCGCCAGTTGGGCCCACCACGGGGATGCAATACAAAAAGCCGCCCACAGCCGGATGATCTGACGTGAAATCCTTGGCCTCAAGTGTCGGGGCCGCCATAGGAATCATGAAAATCCCCTGTTCCGCCAAAGCATCAAGCAAAGCGTTTGCTTCTCGTAAAGGGAAATCACCAGCGATTAACCCATCCACACCAGCAGCGGCGGCACGTTCGGCAAAACGCTCATACCCCATCACAGCCAATGGGTTGGCATAGCCCATCAACACCAGTGGTGTCGTCGTATCGGTTTGGCGAAACGCCGCGCAAAGCTCCAGCGTACGGGTCAAATTTCCGCCTGCAGCAAGTCCGCGAATGTTGGCTTTTTGGATGGTCGCGCCATCAAGGATAGGGTCCGAAAACGGGTGACCAATTTCGATCAGGTCAATGCCAGACGCAACGAACCTATGCATCAAAACCAGAGACGCCTCAAATGACGGATCACTCGCAACCGTGTAGGTCACAAACGCAGGTCTGCCCTCGCGTTTGAGCCGCTGAAACATCACATCAATCCGGCGCGTGTCAGGTGTCGTTGCGGCTTGCATCATGGCGTGGTCTCTTCCAGTAAAGTTTCGATATCTTTATCGCCAGAAGATTGCGCCATCACGACGATAGATTGATCTGGGGACAATTGCGCGGCAAGCTGCTCTGCTGCGGCCAATGCGTGCCCTGCTTCAAGACACAGCAAAATGCCCTCGCGCTGCGCAAGACGCAAAACCGCGTCCTTTGCTGCGGCGTCTGAAATGGCCATTGTTTCTACACGGCCAGTTTCGACAAGATCAGCCAATTGCGGCGACGAACCGGGATAGGACAGTCCCGGAGCAATAGATCCCGTCGGAATAATTTGACCGTGCACATCAGACAAGACCATCGTTTCAGCCCCATGAAAGATGCCGCGACGCCCACGTCCTAAACGCGCCGAATGTGCGCAAGCTTCGCCGCCTGTGCCTGCGCCTTCGACGGCCACCAAGCGTGCTTGTGTGTCCCCCAAAAAGGCGGAAAACAACCCGATGGTAGAAGACCCGCCGCCCACAGCTGAAACATAGATTGCGGGCGCCAGCCCGTGGTCGATCAATTGCAGACGAGTTTCTCGCCCGATCACAGCTTGGAAGGCTGCGACCATTTCAGGGTAAGGGTGCGGGCCAATCGGGGCGCCAGCCACATAGGTGGTTGTGTCGCTATGCCCCATCCAATGGCGTGTCGCAGCACTGGTCGCAGCACTCAGCGCACGGTCCGCATCTTTCACGATCTGAACCTGCGCCCCAAACAAACGCATTTTGTTAACTGCACTGGGTTGGCGTGCGGCGTCACTTGCGCCGATGTAGATTGTGCATTCCATCCCGAAACGTGCCGCGACCGCCGCCGTTGCGATTCCGTTTTGCCCAGATCCAGTGTCACACACGACAGCATTGAGCCCCATGCGCTTGGCCAACAGGCATTGCCCCACAGCGGAATTGGCATAATTGCCGCCGTTGAAAGTTAGATCATCGCGTTTCAAGACAATTTGAGCACCGCCTTCGCGGGTCGAAAAGCGTGGAATGTCGAAAAGTGGCGTTGGTCGGCCCACGTAACGATTGAGAAGCAAAGTCAGCGTTTCGCGGAACTCCGCATCGCGCCATGCGTCTTGAAACGCGGTTTCTAACCGATCCAGAACCGGCAACAAAACCGGTGCCACGAATTGTCCGCCGAAGCTGCCGAAACGACCCGCTTTGGCGATGATGTGTGTCTCATGGCCCATGGTCATCGCCCCTGCGCACCGGTTCGGCGCACCAACACGGCAGCCAGAATGATCAAGCCAGTGATAATATCTTGCATAAACGTAGAGACGCCAAGGATTGTCAGCCCATTGCCCACCACCGCGATGATCGCCGCGCCAACCAGCGTGCCGGGAACATTTGCCTCCCCTTCACGAAAGGCCGTCATCCCCAGAAAAACAGCGGCATAGGCAGACAATAAGAAACCTCCACCGCCCGTTGGGCTGGCGCTGCCGATGCGTGCCGTGAGCAACATCCCAACAAGTGCCGCCAAAACCGCAGATGCGATAAAGGCAACCATGGTGTTGGATACAATCCTCACCCCCGCCAAACGTGCAGCTTCTCGGTTGCCCCCAATCGCATAAAGGCGGCGACCGATTTCGATTTTATCAAGCACCAGCCAAGCCATGATCGCCACGCCGATCAACCAAAACGTCAAGATCGGGATGCCAAAGCTTTTGCCACGTGCAAGATCGCGAAAGCCTGCGGGAATATCGCCAAACAACGTCGCGCCATTTGAAAGCCAAAATGTAATGCCGCCGATGATTGTCCCAACCGCGAGCGTCGTGATGAATGACAGGACTTCAAACCGCGCAACGATGAACCCCGAGACAGCGCCAAACACACCCGCAGCAGCAAGAACCGCAAGGCAAGCCAGAGGCGCGGGGACCCCCAGCTTGAATAAGAACACCGAAAAGATGCCGCCAAAGGACACGACAGAAGCGGTCGACAGGTCGAATTCTCCGACGGCCATCACCACAGTGGCACCGATTGCAACAATCGCCAAAAGGGTCATTTGCTGCGTGATATTGATAAGATTGGACGCAGTGCCAAAAGCCTGCGGGGATGCGATTGAAAAGGCGGCGATGATCGCCACAAGCGCCACCAAGGTCCCGTAGCGGCGGACAAAGGTTGTCATACTTGGGTCTCTTTCTCTGTCTGGTGTTGAAAGGCTGCGTCAATGACGCGCGTTGGAGTAAGGCTGTCGCCGGTCAGTTCGGCGGTGATTTCACCGCTTGCAAGCACAAGCACACGTGCGCTCAGCGCCATAAGTTCGTCCATGTCACTGGTCGTCATCAGCACGGCCGCCCCCTGTGCCGCAAAGCGACGTGCAAGCGCGTGAATTTCTGCTTTGGCACCGACATCAACGCCGCGACTTGGTTCATCAAGGATAAGCAATCGTGTTGCCTGTCCGAACCAACGCCCGAACAAAAGCTTTTGTTGATTGCCCCCCGACAGTGTCAGTGGGCCATCCCAAGGCGAGCCCATTTTAACCGATAATGTTGATTGTACAGCTTCGCTGCGTTCAACCATCTTACGGCGGCTTGTCCATGGCATCCCCGCCTGATGGCGGACTTTGGGCAGTTGCGACACAGCAAGATTATCAGCGATTGAGCGACTGGTGATCAGCCCTTCATTGCGCCGATCCTCGGGGACATAGGCCGCGCCTTTGGCAATACGATCACTGATACGACCAGCGCGCAGCACTTTGCCATCCAGCTCGATCTGTCCGCCAGCATGTGGCTGTGCGCCCCAAATCAGTTTCATCAATGAAGATCGCCCAGCGCCCACCAAACCGTAGAGACCGAGAATTTCGCCAGCCCGAATATCGAAAGACACTTGAGTGCCGCGAGATCCGTAAGGCACATCGCGCACACGCAACACCACAGGGCTATCGGGCGCGGGCATCTGTGCAGCGCCGCGCACCTCTTCGCGTCCAGACATCAGATGTACCAGCCCAGCGCGATCCGTCTCGGCAATACGCCCTGCCCCGACAGTGCAGCCACTGCGCAGTACCGTAAAGCTGTCGCAAATCTGCATAACCTCATCAAGGCGGTGCGAGATGAAAATAACAGCCACGCCTTTGTCCGACATCTTTTTGACGGCTTCATGCAGACGTGCGGCTTCGCCATCAGACAAAGATGCGGTAGGCTCATCCATGACGATCAAACGCGCAGGTGCGCCAATGAGCGCGCGGATGATTTCAACCAATTGCTTTTGCCCTGTCGTCATTTGCCCCACAGGAATATCCAGCGGCAAATCAGGCGCAATACTGCGCGCGGTCTCTTCAATCGTGCGCCGCATGGCTGCGCGGTCAATGAACGGCCCCTTGCGTGGATATGGTCGCCCGATGAACGCGTTTTCTACGGCCGTGAAATACGGCACAAGGCTAAGTTCTTGGTGGATAAACCGAAAGCCCAAAGACTCGGCATGTTGCACCCCAGCGATGGTCACGGGCAAACCATCGACCAATATTTCACCCGCATCAGGCACGATCAGCCCTGACAGGGTTTTGATCAAGGTCGATTTGCCTGCACCGTTTTCTCCGACCAAGCTGTGAACGGAGCCAGCCTCAACCACGAGGTCAGCACCATCAAGCGCCTTGGCGCCGCCAAAGTGCTTTTTCAATCCACGCAGCGTCAAAAAGGCATGATCTGCGCGCAAGGTTAGATCCGGCTCCGGCTTTGTCATTTACAGTCGACTCCGAGACTTTCCACGGTGATCGGAACCGCCGCCACGTAGATTTCGTCGCTTTCAGCGGTGCCACCTGCGAGAATTGTCTCAAGTTGCTGCGCGCCGATTTGCGCCATGCCTGCAAAATCTTGCCGCAAAGACATTTTGTAATGGGTGCAAGACTCGATCATATCCACGGCTTGCTCGTTGCCGTCGATCCCCATGATAATGGCTTTTGACTCTGGTGCTTCTGCTTCAAAAGCCAGTTCAGCGCCGATGCCTGGATCGTCAAACGCGGCCCAAACGCCATCAATTTGATCGCCATATTGGCGCAGGATGTTTTCCATCGCCACACGCCCATTGTCCACGGGGCCCGGTACCTGAACAAAATGTTCGGCAATCACATTGATATCGGGATATCTGGCCAATGTTGCGTCCAGACCCAATTCACGTTGGTAGACACCCGGATGGGCCGAATGGAAGAACTTGACGATATTGCCTTTGCCGTCGAGCGCCGTGAACAAGGCTTCGGACAATTGCACACCAAGATCAAAGTTGTTCGATGTCACATTCACAGCGACATTTTCAGCCTTTGCCCCATCAAGCGAGATCACTGGAATGCCCGCGTCAGCCGCCAATGCCACTTGATCCGCGATCAATTCAGCCGTAGTTGAAACCAACACAATCGCATCCGCTTTTGCGTTAACCGTGTCTTCCATACGCGAGGCCAACTGCGCGAAATCATTGCGGGTGTCGATAACCGTCACGTTCCAACCACGCGCCTCGCCCTCGGTTTTGAACGCCTGAACCATATCGTTTGTGGGAATGGAACTCATGTAAGGCGTCAAAATATTGACATCCGTCGCGAGCGCAGGAAGGCTGCTACAGGTCGCAAGCGTCAGCGCAGTAAGAGAAACTTTCAAAGTCGTCATCATATATCTCCTTATAAGTTGGGGTTAAGTTGGCATCTTTTTATGATGCTCTTTGGTGTTGAAAACAGTAATCGGTTCCAGCGCGTCAATCGCGCGCAAATAGGCCTCAAACATGGCGTCATATCGGTCTTTTTGGCGAAGGTCTGGTTCGAAAATCGCCTCGACCCGCGTCATGTTTGGCACGGCACTTTTGATATCAGGAAACGCGCCCAAACCAACGGCAGCCATAATCGCAGCGCCAAGACACCCGACATCGCCATATTCGAACCTATGCAGCGCAATACCCAGAACGTCTGCACGAATCTGGCTCCATAAATCTGAGCGCGCACCGCCACCGCCGTATAGCAAATAGTCAGGCCGCGTTCCTGCAGCTTGGATCAAAGCATCAAACAAATGACGCGCGGACAGGGCAACGCCTTCCAAGACCGCCATGGCAAACTCCGGACCTGCCGATCGGCTGTCCAGCCCGATAAACGATCCACGTATGTTAGAATTCCAAATTGGCGCACGCTCGCCTTCGAGTTGCGGCAAGAAAAGCACGTTGCTTTGCGCACGGTCCGCTTGCTCAGCCAGCGCGATCAATTGCGCAGGTGTCTTTTCCACAACGTCGCCCCACCAACGCAGACTGTCCGCGCCACTTTGGGTTGGGCCTGCGTTCACCACCAGCTTGTCTACCGTGGCAAATGTGACAACCCCAGGCGCGCCAATACGTTCGCTGCCCACCACTGACAAAATTTCACTTGTACCGCTGACATACATGCCCTGCCCCGGCGCAAAAACACCGCAGCCAAACAGGTTGCCCCATGCATCCATCGTGCCGGCAACCACAGGCACTTTGCGTACATGACTGCCAAGCGCCATCTCTCCTACGACATCGGTGAAAAAGCGCAATGGGGGCAACCGCTCTGCAGCCCCCGGCATCAAATCAAGAAGTGGTGCGATGTATTCCAGATCCGCGCCCACCTGGCCGAAAGACGTGATGGGATCAGAAACGGCAGCCCCCGTCAGTTTGAAGAGGCAATAATCCTTGGGCGACAAAACATAGCGCGTGCGATCCCAAATATCAGGATGTGTTTGTGCCATCCATTGCATTTTGGCCATAACATGACTTGCGCCAATCGGCATATCCGTGCCCCACCAAGCCTGTTTGAGCGCTGGCGAAATACGATCATTCAGACCCTTAGCTTGATCAGCCGAACGCACATCTTGCCATGTGATTGCGGGACACAGCGGTGTGCCTGACGCATCAACAAACACTTCAGTATTGACCTGACTGCACATGCCGATGGCCGCCACGCAATTGGGATCGCGGTTCTGAAGCAAGGCATCGATCGCATCGCGAATGCCATCCAGCCAATCTTGTGGATTTTGCTCCACCAATCCTGGGCCAGGGCGCGAGGTGGGATAGGACCTGCTCCAATGATCCACAACCGTACCATCAATGCCAAACAGACCCGCCTTCACGGCTGTTGAGCCGATGTCAAAACCGATGATTAATGTATCGTCACGCATCAAGGCCACTCCGCAAATCTATCAATAAAGACGCCAACGCCTGCGGCCCCTCAAGTGCGGCCCGCAAAACTTGCGATCCGACAATCACCCCATCTGCGCCAAACGCAAGAGCCTCGCGTGCTTGCATCCCATTCGAAATTCCAAATCCCAACAAGATTGGAACACTCACACCAGCGGCACGCAGATGCGTGATCCTATTGCGGCTTTCAGGGTCCAGAACTTTTCGCGGTCCTGTCTGGCCTGCACTCGCCTGCAGCATAACGTAAAACGCTGCCTTTTGGGCAGCCGTCACCCCCTGCTCTGTAAGCGGCACTTCAATAAACGCCGAAGGAGCAACACCCGCGCCAATTGCAGTGTTCTGGATTTGTTGTGTAATAGCGTCATTGTTGCGAGAGACGATCAGACAACTGTCTAACCCCGCCCAAAACTCAGCATCAGCATACCCAGCATGTTCAGCTTCACCATAGCCCATCAGCAAGGCTTTCGGAGCGATAGTGCGCTTGGCCAAGCGTTCCATAATCGCATCCAAATTTGCCCGAGCGCGGTCAGAATTGGCGCGTTTCATAGAGGCGCGTACATCTGGCCCATCCATAAACGGATCGACGGCTGACAGCCCAATTTCCAACACATCGACCCCTTGGTCGGCATAAACGTCGATCATATCCAACGGTATTTTAGGATCTCCCAGAGGGAAATAGCAGCTCAACAGCGGCTTGTCGCTTTCGAAGTGAGGCGAGGCTTTCCGTAAAGATCGTCGCGGCATCTGCATGTCTATCCTTGTCAAACCCAACGCGATTTACCGCATTCGGCAGTGCTTTAAAGTTAAAGGAAAGAGAAATGAGATGTTGGGTTTGGTCAAGAGACAGAATGCGACACGCAACCGTATTGTGCAGGATGCGGATAAAACTACAGGCACGCGCTATTCTTTTAAACCAAAACCTCTCCGTCGGTCGGCCAAAGGGAGCACCCCAAAGGTTTTTCGGTACTGCCCCGAGAACCGGCTTTGATGCGGCATACCAACTTGTTTGGCCACATCCGACAAGGGCAAGTTTCCAGTTCGGATCAAGTGACGCGCAGCGTCCATGCGGATACGCATCAACACCTCATAGGGTGGCTTTTGATAATACCGCTGAAACCCGTCATAGAGAGCCCGCTCAGAAACGCCGACATCTTGCGCCACATCTGCAATCGCCACAGGCATGTGAAAACGCCCACGTAAAATTTCAACAGCAAGGTGGACATGACGCGGTGTGGCATAAAGGCGTTCGGGCACGGGTGACCCATCGCGAAAATACGGTAAGTTTGAAATCAGCAAATCAACGACAGTATCAATCTTGCGCTGAAACGCCTCTGTGTCGGCAGAATCGAAGCGATCCACAACATGTGCCAAACCACGCATCGCCTGCGTCAGAGATTTCCCGTGTGCTGTCGCAAGTTCGACCACAGGATCAAACACAATGTCCGCACTCATCCGACGGTGCGCCCGCGCTTCAAACGCAGTTTGGATAGACCTTTGGCTTATTTGCAGCATCCATTGGTAAGTATCAGGACGCCACCGCGAACGAAATTTCTGCCCCGGCGACAAAAAGAGCGCCCGTCCCGGAAGAGACAGCGCTTGCTGCTGACCAATGGCGATATCAACGCCACCCCGAAGGGGCATCTCGAACATGTAAAAATCTTCAAACCCATTCGCTTGTACTTCGATCTCAGAGCCATAGCTCAAAGTATTGAAAGCTTGTTTGCCCAAAGAAGCCGAGACATGAGAAAACTCAACAGAACGCATACCAAATGGCACCAAACGATGGCGGCAAAACGATTGTGAAAGATGCGCTTCTGCATCTTCGAAGCGACCACTGGAAAAGGTGAGCGTAGAGTTCATGGGCCTGCAATGCTTAGGTAAGTGCAGACACAGCCGTGGGACTGTCTGCGTGCAACAAGTATGCGTCAGAATCAAAATCTTGCAAGTGCAGGCATCATACGTGTGCAAATTGGGCGATCAGAACGACCCAGCCCCATCCATTCGATGGGCCGCCCGAAGGGTCTCAACTGGCGTGCAACCATACTTTTTGCGATAAATCTCAGCAAACCGTCCAAAATGGAAAAAGCCAAGCTCGGCAGCAACACCCGTCACGCGCGTCTCTTGAGAGGGGTTGGACAATTCCTCCCATGCCTGTTCAAGTCGCAAATCACGCAGAACAGTCATCGGCGAGCGTCCGTATCTAGTTCGAAACGCCCCTTGCAGATTGCGCACGCTGGTCCCTGCGGCACCCGCGATATCTTCAATCATGATCGGTGCACGCAGATGCTCGCGCATATAGCTTTCGGCGGTACGGATAATGCGCGGCATCGGGCCCGTTTGCCCCAATGAGACATCAGGTAAATTGTGCGATTGGGTTTGCAGCAGTCCGACCAACAAGGTGCGCTCTAACTGCTTACTCAAAAGTGTCCCTCCTCCCAAAAGCACATCGCCTCGCTCTGCTTCTTTCATCACATAATTCACAATCCCCAGAAACGCTTTGCCTTCCCCGCTGCGCACATCGTTGGCACCCGCGAATTGAAGCGTGGCCCCTGCCGGCAAACCAATCTCGGCACGCGCCACCTCGATCAAAGCGCGCTTTTCAATTTGGATCATCACCTGCACACAACATTCGCTCCAAATCATAGTCGTCTGAGCTTCGGGGTTGATCACGCCACTGGTCCCCCCCCCAATGTCATGCTGGTTGGCCCCGTTGTTAATCGACGCATGCCCCCGAACCGGAAACTGGAACAGATAGAAGTCCTCTAAAGCGCCGGGTGAGATCAAAGTCTTGGCGCCATACGTCATGACGTTGACCGACAAATCCGTGCCACTGATGCGGTTATGCTGCGCAGCAAAACGCTGCTGGCCCATGATTTCGAGCCGATGATCACAATAAACCTCGGCCACCTCGGCACGTGCTTCATCAATATCATAACTCGCGAAAAGCGCATGATTGCTCATCGGAAGCGTGCTGATGTTTGCGGTTGAGTGAAACAGATCCATACGCCTCCTTCCAAGAGATTGATTGAGCCTTAAAGCAATTAATTGCGTAATTCGGATAGTGGTTGCGCACAAAGGATAGCGCAGGTTTCGACACTTTGGCCAAACTTTTCTCACAAAATTGAAACAGGATGGAACACTGGCATGCGTGGATTGACAAACAAAGTGGCAATAGTACCCGGCGGTGCAACAAAAATTGGCGTAGCTGTCGTCGATGCTTTCAAAGCACATGGCGTGAAAGTTGTTGTTGCAGATATTGACGCCGAAAGCGGTGCAAAGCTGGAATGTGATGGTGTGAAATTTGTGCGCGCTGACCTGCGCTCGGATGAAGATCTTGCGCGCGTGGTTGCTGAGACCAAACAAGCGTATGGCCGGATCGATTTTTTGGTCAACGTGGCAGCGACGTACCTAGATAACGGCGCTGAAAGCACGCGCGCTGAATGGTTGGAGGCGCTGGATGTGAACCTTGTCGGTTCTGTGATGTTGATGCAGGCAGCCCACGACGAGCTTAAGAAAAACAAAGGTGCTATCATCAACTTTGGATCAATTTCTGCACGCGTGGCTCAAGCTGGACGCTGGCTTTACCCTGTTTCCAAAGCCGCCATTTTACAACTCACCCGCAATCAAGCGATGGACTTGGCCCCAGACGGAATTCGCGTCAACGCGGTGTCGCCGGGCTGGATTTGGTCAAACATCATGGACAATTTGTCCGGTGGTGATCGTGTGAAAACTGACAAAGTTGGCGCAGATTTTCATCTGCTCCCGCGTGTGGGCGACCCCGAAGAAGTCGCCAATGCCATCATGTTTTTATGCTCTGACGAGGCCAGCTTTATCACTGGCACCGATTTGCGTGTCGACGGTGGGTACACCGCAATGGGACCAGAAGCTGCCATCGCAGCAATTCCGCGACTCATCGACTGACATCACCCACAAAACAACAAAAATAACGCCAACAGGAGATAAAAATGAAACGCATTACCATCATCGGAGGGGGCCACTCTGGCCTACAATTGGGCATTGGCCTGTTACAAAAAGGCTATGATGTCAAAGTCATCCAAGACCGCACTGCAGATCAAATTGCGAACGGCCGCGTCACCTCTTCGCAATGCCAATTCGATGCCTCACTACAACACGAGCGCGATTTGGGCCTACATTTTTGGCAAGACGACTGCCCACCAGTCGAAGGTATTGCTTTTGCGGTTGCAAACCCCGAAGGGCCGGGCAAGGCCATCGACTGGGCCGCACGTCTTGAAAACCCCGGACAATCTATTGATCAGCGTGTTAAAATTCCACGCTGGCTGGCGGAGTTTGAGCGCCTTGGTGGTAAACTTGAGATCAGACTTGCCGATATCCCTTTGCTCGAATCCGAAGCAAAATCCCGCGATTTGGTCATCGTTGCCTCAGGAAAAGGCGATATCAGCAAACTGTTTGAACGCGATGCTGAGCGCTCGCTATTTGATGCGCCACAACGCGCTTTGGCCTTGACTTACGTGCACGGTATGACGCCGCGTGATGAATTTTCTGCTGTAAATTTCAACCTCATTCCAGGTGTAGGCGAGTACTTTGTATTCCCGGCTTTGACCAAATCTGGCCCTTGCGACATCATGGTATTCGAAGGCATTCCAAATGGCCCCATGGACTGTTGGCATGACGTGAAAACACCAAAAGATCATCTGGCAAAATCCCAAGAAATTCTACGAACTTATTTGCCTTGGGAAGCCGACCGTTGCGGTACTGTTGAACTGACAGATGAGGCAGGAATGCTTGCTGGGCGTTTCCCGCCAACGGTGCGCAAACCTGTCGGAATACTGCCATCAGGTGCAAAAGTCCTTGGGCTTGGCGATGCGGTTTGCTTAAACGATCCGATCACGGGACAAGGCGCGAACAACGCCTCAAAGGCAGCAATGGTGTATCTCGATGCCATTTTGCGCCACGGTGATCAGCCCTTTGATGAACCTTGGATGGCGGCAACGTTTGAACGGTTTTGGGAATATGCTCAATGGGTTGTACGCTGGACAAACATGATGCTTTTGCCACCGCCCCCCTTTGTTTTGGATATCATGGGGTCCGCACAAGGACTGCCAGACCTGGCGGGACGTATCGCAAATGGGTTTGATGACCCGCGTGATTTCTTCCCATGGTTTGCTGAACCCGCTGCGGCCACAGACTACCTTTCCAGCCTTCGAGCCGCGTAATATGTCTATCGATATTCAAACATTTCGGGATACGATGGGTCTGTTTCCCGGCGCAGTCACGCTGATCACAACCGGTCAAGGGGCACTGCGTCGTGGGATCACGGCCACGGCCGTGTGTTCCGTCTCGGACAGTCCGCCAAGCCTGTTGGTTTGCGTCAATCGTAAAACCGGAACTTGGGCTGAAATCGTCAGGTCCGGATTATTTTCCGTCCAGCTATTGGGACAGGATCATGCCGATATCGCCATGGCCTTTGCAGGGGCAAAAGGGGTCAGCGGGTTGGACAAGTTTGACACCGGAAACTGGACCAGCTGTGCAGCAGCACAACCCCGTTTAACCGATGCTCTTGCGAGTATATCTTGCCAAGTCAGCAGCACCACCGAGGCCGGCAGTCATACGGTGTTTATCGCACAGATAAAAGATGTCGCTGTCGCAAACGGTGAAGCACTGATCTATGCCCAAGCAAAGTTCCAACGCCTCGCCATAGCGCATTAAGAAACCTAACGTTTCCAAAGAAAGGCCTCGAGCCTCAAGGGGCCTTTCTATCAAACCCACTCCTTTATCCCACCAATCACGACAATACTTGCTCATACAAAAAAAGAGCGATCCGGTGAGGATCGTAACGGGTCTAAGCGAGCGGAATCAACATCCCGTAATGTCGTTTTCGATAGGATATGACAGCGCTACTCTTGCATGAGTGAACGAATATAGGATGGTGCATTGCGCGCATCCACAACCGCTTCTCTGACGAGCCAATCAAAGTGACTTGAGAGAGATTTCACACGTTCAATTTCACGAAAGGCAAGATAGCATTGCCCCACATAAATCACCGCTAAATTTGGTCCAAAAACTGTGACCGGCGAGCTAAAGACCCGATGCGCGTCAAATAAGAACACGCGCAACCTTGGGAACATTTGGTCGCATTGGTCAGCAATAAAGTTCAATTGTTCGTATCGAACACTTTTATCAGCGCCTTTGTAGTATGCCGTTCCGGCAGCACATGCCTCAATCTCGTGAAGGGGCAGAGCAATTTCATAATCAGAAACCCCAGACGACAACCATTCAAGTTGATCCTGCATTGCACGATATGCCTCTGGCAAACGATGCTCTTGAAAGGCCTCGCATTCCCAATGCAGCATCCGTTTGGTTTTCAAAATATCAGGCAAAGTCGCGGGCACATGACGCACTTTATAACCTGCGGCTTCTTGGTGCCATTCAAGAAGTTGCTCATCCGCCGATGTGCGCTCGGCAGGACTGAGAGACAGAGCCGCGGCAACAATATCACCGGGGGATTCTGGCCTATTTGTCAAACCAAGCAACCAGTCGGTACTCACCCCCAAAACATCAGCAACATCTGCTGTCAGCTGTGCATTTGGCAATCTCGCGTGATCTTCTTTTAGAAGTTGCCCTATGGTGGACCGATCCACATTAGCGTCTCTGGACAGCGCACTTTTGGTAACGCCTTTAACTGACATTGCTTCCTGCAGGCGTTTTCGAAACAGGTCTGCGCGATCACGTTTGTCCATTATTTTCACCTATGCAGATAATAATCATCATAAGTGAATTTATGCAGCAAATTCACATAATGTCCATGCCCCCACATTAAGAGTACCTCAATGAAAGCTCGAATAACGACGCGGAGATAAACCAATGGACAGCAAAACCAGAATCCTCATCAAAGCCATAACGTGGCAAGTCATGGGCCTTGTCTCGATGATGTTGATTGGTTTTTTGTTCACCGGCTCGTTGGCCGCAAGTGGCGGCATCGCCGTTGTTGGCGCCGTGACTGGTTTTGTCTGTTATTTTGTACATGAAATAGCTTGGTCCAGAATTTCTTGGGGCCGAGGCATTCTAGGCGCAATCAAGAAATAACATCTGGGCACACCCTCCTGCTCTGCCCCCGAGAACATCTAGCCTCAGGCGGTCCAAGGTTGGGGACAAGTGCAGACCGAAAAAGACTTTGCAACACCAGACGCCAGCAAAAAAGTTTAAGGTTATATTTGCATCAATCTATTAAAGTTAATCAATTTTATTGGAAATTTGATCGGTATCAACAGCCGTTAAATAGGTCCGAAGCAAATCATTTAAGCTGACACGCTCGCCTTCCGTCAGTCCGCTCACAAGCCTTTTTTGTGTTGTCACATGATCGGTCACAGCCGCATCAATGATCTGCTGCCCCTTTGCTGTAAGCTGGACAAGTACACTCCGTTTGTCGCTTCGGTTTCGAACACGGACAACCAGAGCATCTTTTTCAAGTTGGTCTATACGATTGGTCATTGTCCCAGACGTTACCATCATAGTGGCAAGAAGTTGGTTGGGGGACAGCGCATAAGGTGGCCCCGACCGCAAGAGCGTCGCAAGCACATCAAAGCTCGCGGCATTCAGCCCGTGCCTGGCAAAGGTTTTGTTCATCTCATCGGAAAGATGTGCCGAGACACGGATCACATGCCCGATCAGCGACATAGGTTCTGTGTCAAGATCAGGGCGCTGCTTTGCCCATTGGGCTCTAATTTCATTCATATCAAACATGGGATTATTCCATCTTAAATTTATCTTGACGTCAAGACTTATATATCTATCTTGACGTCAAGATAAATAAGGAGGCTTGGATGCCACGCAATTTTGATCTCGCTTTAACGGCCATTGCCCCGGTGATTTGGGGCAGCAGCTATATTGTTACGACACAACTTTTGCCAAATCTCGACCCGCTAACGATTTCCCTTTTGCGCGCCCTGCCAGCAGGGTTGTTTTTATTGTGCTTGGTGCGACAGCTTCCAACAGGGCGTTGGATTCCCAAAATGTTCATTCTGGGGGCATTGAATTTCTCAATATTTTGGTCGCTTTTATTCTTTGCGGCGTATCGCTTGCCCGGTGGTGTGGCTGCGATCATGGGGGCGCTTCAGCCCTTTTTTGTGATCTTCGCTGCCCGCATTCTTTTGGCTGCGCCAATCCGTGCATTGTCCCTGATCGCCGTTGCGACAGGTGGCGTGGGCGTTGCATTGCTTGTCTTGACCTCAGATGCTGGGCTTGATCCCTTAGGGGCCATCGCAGGAATAGTCGGGTCAGCCAGCATGGCTTTGGGAACGGTGTTGAGTCGCAAATGGCACCCCCCTGTTTCAGCGTTAACCTTCACCGCATGGCAGCTGGTCGCGGGAGGGCTGTTACTGCTGCCATTTGCTTTCTTTGCACCCACAAACTGGTCCACGATCACTGGTATGAACATTTTGGGTCTTGGCTATCTCGGCTTGATTGGTGCAGGTCTAACGTATGTTATTTGGCTGCGGGGCATTGCCCGCTTGCAACCTGCTGTCGTCTCAATTCTTGGGTTCTTAAGCCCCTTGAGCGCCACTTTGCTTGGGTGGTTCATTTTAAAGGAAGCTTTAGGTGTGCCCCAAGCAATCGGCATGGCTGTCGTGTTGGTGAGTGTTTTTTTAGGTCAGTACGCGCTGCGACCTCGGCCCGCACACAAACCATTGGCGACATAATGCTTTAAGTAATAGGGGCGCAACCCAACGTGGCGCGCCCCTATCCTGTCTCGGTTAAAGACTTATGTCGGTTAAAACAATGACGGAAGCCAAAGTGAAACAGCGGGCACATAAGTGACCAAAATCAACGCCCCGAGAATGGCCAAATAGAATGGCCAGATTGTCTTGAGCGCCTCTTCGATTTTGATATTCCCAACAGCACATCCAACGAACAAACACGTTCCGACAGGTGGCGTACAGAGACCCAAGCCAAGGTTCATCAACATCATGATCCCAAATTGCGTGGGGTCCATGCCAAGACCAACAGCAATGGGCAGGAAGATCGGCGTACAGATCAAAATCAACGCGGCCATGTCCATGATCATACCTAAGAGCAACAAGATCACGTTGATCATCAAAAGAATGACAATCGGGTTGTCTGAAACGGTGACAAGCGTGTTGCTTAGTCTTTCAGGAACTTGGTACAGCGCCAAAAGATAGGCAAAAGAGCTAGCAAATGCGATCAATATCATCACCATCGCAGTCGTGCGAACTGTTCCGGTGACCGATAAAACAAAAGCTTTCCAACTCAAACTGCGGTAGAAAAAGGTCGTCAAAAGCAGGGCATAAATGGCACCAAAGGCGCCAGATTCAGTCACGGTAAAGACACCAGAAAGCGTACCACCAACGATGATAACTGCAGTCATGAAACCGGGGATCGCAGCACCTGCGGCACGCGCTACTTCGCCCCAGCCTGGGAACGGTTCTGACGGATAATTGTGTTTGATTGACAAAACATAGGCCGCAATCGCGAGACTGGCACACATCAAAATACCGGGAATAACCCCTGCCAAAAACAGTTTAGACACGGACAATCCGCCGCCGGCCGCCACAGCAAAGATAATCATGTTGTGACTGGGGGGAATGACGACGCCTGCAATGGATGACGTGACGGTCACGTTGATCGCAAAGTCAGGGCGATAGCCGCGCTCTTTCATAACCGGCACAAGAATCGACCCCAATGCGGAAATATCGGCCACGGCCGAACCAGAAATGCCACCGAACAACATACTGGAAAAAATGTTTACCATTGCAAGGCCACCTTTGAAGTGCCCCACAAGCGCTGACGCCAATTTCACCAGTCGCACTGCAATTCCGCCGCGCAGCATGATTTCACCAGCCAAAACGAAAAAAGGTATCGCCAAAAGGGAAAAAACGGAAACGCCAGCCGTTGCCCGCTGGAACGTGATCAGCATTGGAAAGCCTTCGAACCAAAAGGCAGAAGCAGCTGCGATGCCCATGGCAAATGCGACAGGCACGCCCAATACGACGCCCATCCCGAAAACGAGCATCAAAATAGTAAGACCCATCTTAGGACTCCTGCAAAATAGGGTTAGGATGCCATTCGGAGAACGTCACAATCCGAATGAGGCCACGGATACCCGCGTTCAAAACGATCAATGCGCCACACAAAGTGATCGCCAGAGTTCGAAAGCTCTCAGGAATGTTGAGCATTGGCAGGAATGAATCCCAGCCGAATTTCATCAACGCAATTCCAGCCACGAACATCACGGCCCCAAAGATTGCAAGGATCAGGTCGATCCCGATAATCACAACCTTTTGCGCGGAATCGGGCAACATATCGCGAAACAAAGTAACACCGAGATGGGTGTCTTCTTTGACGCCCGCAGCAGCCCCCAGAAAGGCGATGTAGCAAATAAGCAATAAGGCAAGCTGTTCGACCCAAGTCGGTGTAACGTTTAGAACGTACCGCCCAAAAACCAGCCACCCGAACGTGGCAACAAGAACGACCAAAGCAACAGACGCTGTAAAAATGCTTGCTCGCTGGACCACGGTAAGTGCGGTTTCACTACGCACTATTAAAGATTTAAGACCACTCATTCTCGCCTCGTGTCGTTTTATGGGCTGATGAAAAACGACCCGCGTCAGATTTTGATGCGGGTCGTATGGTTTCACAAAGTTGTTTTAGCTTGCGTCGCGGATCATGTTGACCAAGTCAGCCAGATCCGGATTGTCCGCAAGGAACTTTTCATAAACCGGCGCCATTGCATTTTGGAATGGAGCTTTGTCAGCAATCGTATTTACGACAGTGCCACCGGCCTGAACGATTTCCATGCTGGCCGCTTCACGCGCCTGCCACAACTCACGCTGCAAGTTGGCGCTGGTGCGGCCCGCTTCCATGACGATGGTTTGTTGATCAGGTGTCAGTTTATCCCAAGATACTTTGGACATGCACAGACATTCTGGAATGATCAAATGCTCGGTCAAAGAATAGTAAGACGCAACCTCGAAGTGGCTGGTGGATTCGTAAGATGGTGGGTTGTTTTCCGCACCATCAACAACGCCAGTCTGGATTGACTGGTACACTTCGGCGAATGCCATAGGTGTCGCGTTGCCATCCATTGATTCAACCATAGAAACGAACAAATCATTGTTCATCACGCGGATTTTCAAGCCTTCAACATCAGCAGGCGTATTGATTGGGCGTACTGAGTTATAAAATGAGCGCGCGCCAGCGTCATACCAACCCAGCGGAACGATACCGCGTTCAATCATGCCAGCGCCGATTGCATCGCCAACTTCGCCGTCCATCAGTTCATACATCTGTGGGATGCTGCTAAAGATAAAGGGCAAGGAAACAACGTTGGTTTCAGGGATAGATGTTCCCATTGGCCCAAGGCTGAATTCACCAAAGTCGATCACGCCAAGACGGATTTGTTCAATCGCATCAGGCTGGCTGCCTAGAACGCCGTTGTGGAATGTTTTTGCGGTCAGATCACCGTCTGTACGCTCGGCAACCTCGGCTGCGAAAGATTCCATCGCGATGGAAACAGGGTAATCCTCTACGTGGATATTCCAGCCGCGCAGTTCTTTTGCTGAAGCTGATGTAGCGGCGAAAGCCAAGCAGCTACCGATTAGGGCGCCGCGAATTGTAAAAGCCAGTGTCATTTATTCCTCCCAGATTAAATTATGTGCTTGCGTGTCTCCTTAGAACCGTTGGTCCTCTCCCGTCACGCCAACAGGTATACTAGTATACCTTTAGAGTTATCCTGTCAAACTTCTCCTTTGCTGCTTGTGAATATTTCGTGGAAACTCGTTGAATATCGGAACGAATGACGGCTTTCGCACGCCATTCGTTCCGAACAGTTACACAGTGCCGCGTGGAGGGCGGTCATTTTGTTTTGTAAAGATCATGCCATCCAGCAATTCACCCAACTCAGGGCGTGCAGATGGTCCGTTTGAAATTGAAATCAACAAAAGGCTGCCATCGGGTCGAATCACAAACGTACCCGGTTCAGCGAATCGACGCTCGGCTTCTGACGCCGAAAGAGGTTCGGTCACAAACACACCAAGCTGTGCCATTTGATCTTCTGTCAGGCCGTAGCCCAGTTCGAAATTCCAGCCAAATTCCTTTTGGTCGGCCTCTGCTTTTTCCAAGCTGTCAGCAGAGACAACAGCAATATCAAAGCCAGCTTCAGACCAATCAGCCCGCATGTCATTCAAAATATTAAGGTACTTTTTGCACCGCGGGCAGTGCTTGCCCCGATAAACGACCAACAACGTCCAGTTGTTTTTGGTGCCGCCGACTGAGACTTCTCCACCGCCTAAGCGAGGGAATGACATTGGCGCAAGAATGCTTCCGGCAATTGGTTTTGGTGTGGGCATGATTTTTTCTCCGGTATTTGGAACTGAATGCAGTCTAGTTTAGTTTTGTCGTTGTCAGTGATAAAACGCACAAGCGTGTTAGAATCTGTTGGCGGGTACAGCGCCAAGATCGAGACCCCGTGATTGATCTCTTCAAGAATAAAGGCCTCAAACAAATTCATCTCGGCATTTATGCGCCCTCTATGTAAAATTTACGGATCAAGGTGAACAGGATCGATGGACACCAGCGCTCCCTTCCCTTGCACGACGGCCCCTGCCAATCGGCAAGCTAACGTGATGCTCTTCTCCATAGGTATATTGTCTTGTAATCCAGCCAAGATACCTGCGTTGAAGCTGTCACCCGCAGCTGTGGTGTCGACAACATGTTTCAATGGTGGCACAGAAACGTTTCCAAAGGCAGCACCTTCGCGGTGATGCACAGCATCAGCACCGTTTTTGACAACAATAGTGGTCGCACCCGCTGCGGCGTAACGATCTGCGGTGGCCATAGGATCAGCATCCTTAAACCACGCAGCTTCATCTTCAAAAGACGGCAAGGCAATGTCACTTACAGCGGCCCCCTGCATGATCGCCTCAGTCATTTCAGACGGGCTTGACCACAAATGCGGTCTCAAGTTGGGATCAAAGGCAATCGTTTTTCCGGCAGCACGCGCTGTCCGCAGCGCAGTCACTAAAACCTCACGAGACGTCGCATCCAAAATAGCCAGTGTGATCCCTGAAAAATAGACAAGATCAACGTCGATCATTGCCTGCGCAAGCGCGTGCGGGTCTGCCGCAAGTTGCCGCGCCGCCGACTGCCCGCGCCAATATGAAAAGCTGCGTTCGCCGTTGATCAGCGAAATCATGTACAAACCAACTGTACTGCCAGTCACGGTCTGCACATAGGTGTCGTCAATACCGCTCGCCAAAAAGGCATCCCGCATCCGTAAAGAAACATCATCGGCCCCAACTGCAGTGAAAAACGACACATGCATATCGGGTCGCAACCGCGCGAGATACCACGCGGTGTTAAACGTATCGCCCGCAAAACCAAGGTGGTAGTCACCCTGTGTCGCTGCAGGCGCAAGTTCGGCCATACATTCACCAATCGCGAGGACGCGCATAGTCTGTACCCCTAAAGTCTATAAAAAATCGTCACGGCGCGGCGTAAAACAATCGATCAATGTGCCCGGTTCAAGACAAACACATCCATGTAGTTGCTCGGATTCGACCACAAAGCTATCGCCTGCTTTCACCTCATGTTCTCGGTCCCCCAACGTAAAACGAAACCGACCGCTTTCTACATAAGTGGACTGTACGTGTGGGTGATTGTGTAGTGCGCCGATGCTGCCTTCCGCACCAAAGCGAAAGGCAACAACCATCAGGTCGCGATGATCAGATAACACTTGGCGTGTCACGTTTTCACCAGTTGAAACAATCGGATAGTCAGACATTTAAGGTCCTCACCGCGTCGTTATGAAAACAGCATGCCGCCGTTTAGATCAATGTTCGTGCCCGTGATGAAAGCAGAGTCGTCACATGCGAGGAACAACACAAGGTTTGCGGCATCATCAGTGTGGCCTTGGCGTTTCAACGGGGCTGCAGCTTCGAATCCGCGACGACCTGCATCTGGTGTGTGAATGTTGTGGAAATCGGTATCGATCATACCTGGGCACAAAGCGTTTACACGAATTTTTGGCCCAAGCTCTTTGGCAAGCCCGCGCGTCATAGTCATGATAGCACCTTTAGATGTTGCATATGCAACAGCACCTGGTCCGCCACCATCACGTCCGGCTTGGCTGGCAAGATTAACAATCGCACCCGTTTCCATATGTGCCAGACATGCTTTCGTGATCATGAACGTGCTGGTCAAGTTCAGGTCCATGACTGCATTCCAATGATCGAGCGGCATCTCAGAAATGGTTTTGCGAGAAATCAGACCACCCGCGTTGTTGACCAAAATATCAACGCCGCCAAAGTCAGCAGCAGCTTTTGAAACCAATGCGTCGACATCTGCTTGCTTGGTCAAATCACCCTGCATCGCAAAGGCACGTCCGCCTTGCGCAGTGATTTGTTCAACAGCTTTGTCAGCGCCTTCGCTGCTTGAAAAATAGTTGATCGCGACGCTGGCACCTTCTGATGCAAGCTTGAGGGCGACAGCCAATCCGATGTCACGTCCACCACCAGTTACAATCGCGGATTTACCTTTAAGTTTCATGCTTTTTTCCTTTTATGCTGAGATGGTCAACTGTGTGCCGCCATCGAATATTTGAGCACTACAACCTTACAGTTGCGGCCATTTGCGTTTGTGAAAGAGAGGGCGCAGTCTTACTTTTGACGCGGTCACATACGGCATGTTGATCGTCAAACCGCCACAGCCGATTGAAACGTACAAAGGGCTTTGCGATATTTTTCAAACTTACTCCAAGCATGATCCCTCCTCTGAATGCGCCACCTCCTCGTGGTGCATTTGAATCGAATGGTTGATTCGTCTTACTTGCTATCTGGTATACTAGTAACCATACTGGTATACTAGTGAGAAATGGTATACATTTTTCCAAACTTACAAAATGGATAAAAATTAAGGATTATCTAAGCATATTCATAGTCAGAGAATACGCAGAACGGATTGAAGCATGCGACTTGTGGGCATCGTCACTGATCCAAAGCGCCCGACCCCTTCCATTTCCCTGCGGGTTATGATCGAGATGCAAAGAAATATGTAAGGCCTCGGCAGACACAATCTCGCGGAGTGACACTCGCACTAAATGGCCGCGATAATCCGGCCCAAGAAACCAAGATGGAGACGATGTAATGGGGCAAGCAATCCAACGCGGCGAACGACGCACAAACGTGGATGACATTTTCGATTACCTGCACGAAGAAATCCTGTCACTTAACTTACGACCTGGCGACAAGATTTCAGAGGCAGATATTGCGTCCCAATTCGGAGTCTCACGCCAGCCCGTACGCGATGCGTTCAGCCGTCTCGCCAATCTTGACCTGTTGCTGATCCGCCCACAACGCGCGACAGAAGTAAGACGCTTTTCAATGCGTGAGATCGAGAAATCTCGGTTTGTGCGTGCGGCAGTCGAAAGCAAAGTTCTACAACGTGCGGCAGAATACTGCGATACCCAAGGGGCCGCACAGCTAGATGCAGCACTTGCACAGCAAGAAAAAGCCATCAAAGAAAAAGACTTCGATAGCTTTGGCGCGCTCGACTACGAATTCCATAAAGCGCTTTGTGAAATCGCACAGGCAGACTTTGCTTTCGACGTCATCATGAGTGAAAAATCCAAGGTAGATCGCTTGTGTATGCTGGGCCTTTCCAAAGAAGATCGCATGCCAGAGCTGGTGGCAGATCACCGTGCGATAGCCGACGCAATCAAAGATCATGACCCCGAAAAAGCCATCGAATTTGGAATGCGCCACCTTTCTCGGTTGGACAAAACAATTGAAAGCATTTCCGCGACCAAAGCGAGCTATTTCGAGCACGCTGATGAGTGAGACGACCCTGTAGCCCCCGTATCCAAGATCGCATTGCCGCCAAGCACTTCGAAGAGGTCGATGTAAAACAACGCGAATTGCAGTCCCTACTGACATGATGAAAGTAGGCGTTCAACGTCGGCTTGTGGATAATAATCTCGTTAGTTCAGTGCTAGATGGTTTAAACGAGAAATTGGTCGGCACAAAAATACTGTCTTTGTGCTTCGTTGTGTCCATATTTAACTTTGCTCCTATCTCATTATATTCTTGTTCACTTCCCCCGTGCCTTGAACAAAACCGTGCTGTAGTATTTCCATACGAGTCTGCGCACCGACATGGCGCAACCGACTAGGCAAAAGAGTCGGCATTAGAGAGTAACTGATGCGATTACGACATATCGAGGTCTTTTCGCGATCTTTCGCAATGGATCTGTAACGAGACCTAGAAACGATGCGACGGCATGTAGCCAGCCTGCGCAATGAGCTGTCGTCCAATCCGCATCGTTTGCCTTCCCAGTTTAGGTCAATGGCTAATTCCACAAAACACGAACGTGAAATGCTTGATGGCTTTGCGCACGCGCGAATTCGATTTAGCCTTCACTTTTGGTCCGCCCCCCCAGCATTTCGCAAAAACATGCTCTGCCGACAAAACTGTCGTCAACTCTCACTTTGGGAATATCCACTCACGTGCTGTATTTCAAAACTGATGCGACAGTAAAACGTGACTACCGAACCATCGTCAATTGATCCCAATCGGCATAGTCGGGTGATCCTTCACCGCGAATTTCGCCTGCATAGCCATATTCGACCATATGTACCATTGTGGTGGTCTCGCTTGCGAAAATGACGCTGTAACTTTCGGTCAAGTCCGCACCTGATAAAAGCTTGGTTGCCGCAAAGTCTGGCCAGCCCGCATGATTTGTGCCGCGCGGGGCCGAAAATGGAATGCCGTGAAGAGATCCAGACAAATGCATATGGCAATGCCCATGAAAAATATGGCGGATTTTTCCCGCATGTGGCGCGACAGTGGCTGCAAATCGATCAGCATCCAAAAGCATGATTTCGTCCATAGGCGCAATTTCGATTGGCACGGGATTGTGGTGCATGAATATCCAAACGGGACCTTCCAAAGTGTCCAAAGTTTGTTCTAGCCACGCGGCACGCTTTTCGCAAAACTGGCCTGCGTGCGTGTCTTGGCCCCATGTGTCCAACAAGATGCCATGACCCAAAGACAGCGGGATCACGCTTTGCACAAAACCATCTGAGCCTTCGGTTTCAGGGAACACTTGCAAAAAGGTCTGCCGATCATCGTGGTTCCCAATACAAAGGTGAACCGGCAGAGCGACCTCGCCCAAATAAGCCTTAAGGCGTTCGTAATCAGCCGCGTCCCCCCAGTCCGACAAATCGCCCGTAATGATCAAAGCCTCGGCATCTGGATGATGGGTGATCGCATGGTTCAAGGCCTTGGCAAAATTCGCATTCGGGTCACGCCCGCCAATGGTTTTGCCAAGCGCGGTCAAATGAATATCAGTGATTTGCAACAGCTTCATAATGAGTCTCCAAATAAAAATGCGGCCACCGATGATTTACGATGGCCGCCAGTCTGTTTAGTCGAGAAGGTCTTGAACTTCTTCACTCAGTTGCTCTTGCAGCTCTGCCATATCGTCGTATTCACCTGTCACGATGCCCTCAAGACCATCGTAGATCACCTGCGTTGCAGCCAAGCCGTTATCGCCCGGGTAGGCTTGCCAATCGCGCAGCAATGGAAGTTGACGTACTGCCGTCGCTTTGGCTGGGTTCTCAGCATAGAAATCCTTGAGGATGATTTCGTTCGCGGCTTGGTTCGGTGGCATGTAGCCTGTTGTGCGTGCAACTGCAGCGGCCCCTTCACCAGATGTAATGAATTTCAACCACTGCCAAGCTGCGTCCAACACAGCCGGATCTTGAGATGTGGATGTGAGCATCGCGGCGTTCCCGCCAGCCGGCAATCCCAAAGGACCACCCGCAGCCATGCCGGGAAATTCATTGGTGATCAAAGTGAAATCGCCCATGGAGCGTTCAACCGCACCGACAGCAGACGTCGACCAGAACATCATGCCGATTTCGCCAGCAGAAAAAGACGACAAAGCGGCTTTCCATTCAATGTTTTGCATATCGCATCCATCGAACAGGGCCTTCATTTGCTCAAGGGATTTTAGACCCTCAGCGCTGTCGAGATTAAAGTCATTGCCGATCACTGTTGGCGTGTCTTGGGACCACATCAAAGCTTGCAAGAACCAGTTGCCCGTGATGTTCCAGCCCCAAAACATTGGGTTGTCGACGCCCGCATCTGTCAATTTACGACAGGTCGCGATAACTTCGTCCCATGTTTTGGGCAGATCAGAGACGTCCGTAATGCCAGCCGTGGCCATCACTTCCATGTTGTAATACCCCACTGGAAGCGAAATCGAAAATGGCAGACCGTAGACCTCATCGTTGAAAGTGCCCAAATCAAGCATGGCTTGGTGGTAACCATCTTTGGCAAAATCTGCCTCTTTGGCGATAAAAGATTCGAGCGGTTTGGCGATGCCTTTGTCAACGAGGATCGCTTGGCGGTTCAGGCCCTGCATCGTCACGTCAGGCAATTCACCGGCCACAGCTTCGCGCAAAATCGTGTTGTTCGCGTCCTCGTAGTTTTCATAAGTCGCGCGGAACTTTACGTCGATGTTCGGGTGCGCCTCATGAAACAGCGGCATAATGTTTTCATAGGTGACATCAAAAAGATGGCTGTAGGGGTAAGCGAATTCGATTGTGACCTTGTCATCGGCCATTGCGGCAGACGCGCTGAGCATCAGTGCCATTGCAGTTGTCAGATTTTTCATTAGTCTCTCTCCAGTTGCCTTTGGGCTCGGGTTGATTTGGCGATTGGCCAAGCCCAGTTATGTCCCTTTCGGGATACGGGTGATGGGGCGTCCCTTTGGGGCGTCCTACTTCATTCCAGACAGTGTGATCCCTTCAATGAAGCGGCGTTGCGCCAGCATAAATGCCACGATCAAAGGCATGACGATGACGACCGCCGAAGCCATCATCGGGCCAAAGTTGTCGCCATCCGCGTCGCCTTTGAATTCGCGCAACCCCAGCGGTGGCGTAAACAGGTCACGGTTGCCGGTGATGACAATGCGCGGCCAAAAATAATCGTTCCAATGGGCGACAACGCTAAAGATCGCGAAGGCCATCAATGCTGGGATTGCAGTGGGCAGCATGACATTCCAGATGATGCTGTACTCAGACATGCCATCCATCCGCGCGGCATCGATCAAATCATCGGGCACCGTCATGAAAAACTGGCGCATCAAAAAGATTCCGAAGACGCTGATGGTCCATGGGATCACCAAAGCCGCGTAGGAATTGGTTAATCCCAACTTGGCAAGCATGATATACAACGGCAAAGCGATAGCGTGCACAGGGATGAGCAAGCAAAACAGCACCAAGCCAAAGACAGCTTCACGCCCCCAAAAACGCAGTTTGGCCAAAGCATAAGCACAAGGTAAAGCGACGACGACTTGGATGACAAAGATGGACCCCGTCACGATCAACCCATTCATCAAATAGCGCAGCAACGGCGCTTTGGAAAAGGCGGTGACGTAGTTATAGATAAAGGGCGTGACCATACATGCATCAACCGGATTACCGCGTTTGATGCAGTAATCATCGCGAAACAACTCTTGTGCACCAAAGATGCCGCCAGTGTTTGTCATAATCTCATGCGGGCTTTTGAAGCTATAAGTCAGCATCACATAGAACGGCAGCAACACGATGATAGCCCCTAAAATAAGCACCGCGTGTTTCACGGTCTCTCGGGTTGAAAAGCCATTAAGCATAGTGGGTTCTCCGTTCGACCAACCAGCGTTGGATCAGGGTCAAGATCATCACAAAACCAAGGAACACCATGGTAATGGCAGCCCCGATCCCCATGAGATTTTGTTGGATTGCTTTTTCGTAAATCGCAAACATCATGACATAAACGGATTTGGATGGGCCGCCGCCTTGGGGGTAAAAGGCCTCGACCGTGTCAAAAACCTGAAACGATCGGATGAAACTGATGGTAACAACAAAGACTGTTGTGGGCCCTAACATCGGCCATGTAACCAAACAGAAACGATCCCAAGCAGACTGCGTCCCGTCCATTTCAGCCGCGTGATATAAATCGCGTGGTATCCCTGTCAAACCAGCCAAATACAGCACCATATTGAAGCCAAACCCCTGCCATATGCCAATAAAACTCACGGTCCAAATCGCGTAATCGCGATCCGTGAGCCAAAGTGGAAATGTGCGTGCGCACCCTTTGGCGTACCATGTCCAGCCTTCCAAAAAGGTGCCACAACCACGCTCTAACGTGGCGTTGATAATCCCGATGGTGGGATGGAATGCGAATTCCCAAACGATCGCCATCGCAATCAAAGCGGACATGACGGGAAGAAAGTAAATCGTTTTGTAAACCTCGCCAAAGCGGGTCAAAGAATTGATCAACAAAGCTGCCCCAAGTCCCAAGCCCACCGTCATCGGCACAACCAAAAAGACATAGCGAAAGGTCGCGCCAAACATCTTGGCATAGGTGCTGCGGGTAAAAATCTGTTCGTAATTTTCAAGCCCGACAAAATCTGCGCTCGTGTTGCCCAGTGAATAATTGGTGAAGCTCATCCCCGCCGCGATGAAAATCGGCAAAAGCAAAATCAGAAACATCAAGATCAACGCAGGCCCGATGCACCAAAGATATGCGCGTTGGTTCCCCATCAGACAGCCACCTTGGATGTCGTATGTTCGGCCCGCAAGCGCTGCCCATCTGCTCCGAAAATCAACAGGTGGTCTGACGACATCGTAAATCGCACCTGTGCGGCCAATGCGGGGGCATGTGCAGGGGTGGCCCGCACAACGACCACGTCTGCGTGTCCATCCACGACAAGGTGCAAAAACACATCAGACCCAAGGTTCTCGCGATGCTTGACCATGCCTCCAAAACGTCCAGTTTTCGACAGCGTCAGATGTTCGGGGCGTATGCCAACCACCACGGATTGTTGCGACAGACCAGAAAATCGCCCCATAGATTCCCCCAAAACGGTCAGCGTCCCTTGCTCATCAATTTCACTCGATAAAGTATTGATCGCAGGCGAACCAACAAAGCGCGCCACGGCCAAAGAATTAGGGTCGCGGTAGATGTCGTCCGGGCGTCCGAATTGCAAGATTTTACCACCCATCATCACAGCCATACGGTCCGACATGGTTAAGGCTTCGGCTTGGTCATGGGTCACGTAAACAAATGTAGTTTTGAGCCTGCGATGCAGCTCTGTCAGTTCACTGCGCATGTGAACACGCAAAGCGGCATCCAAATTTGACAATGGTTCGTCCATCAAAAAGGCCACAGGGTTGCGCACCATAGCGCGCCCTAACGCGACCCTTTGGCGCTGCCCGCCTGACAATTGCCCCGGCTTGCGGGTTAAAAGCTCTGTGATTTTTAACGTCTGCGCGACAGCGTCTACTTGAGCTGTCAACGCCTTGCGTTTTGCCCGCGAGATCAATGGTCCGATTACTGGAAGTCGCTGGGTCTTGGTCAAATCGCGCATCAACAACGGCGTCAACATATTTTGAGCCACGCTCAAATGCGGATAAAGCGCATAGGATTGAAACACCATCGCCAGATTTCGCAAGGAAGGTCGGGTCTGGGTCACATCGCGTTTCCCAATCGTTACCGTTCCTGCGTCGGTCGCTTCAAGCCCTGCGAGTATGCGCAGCAAGGTAGATTTTCCACACCCTGACGGGCCTACGAGAGTCACAAACTTTCCGTCTTTGATGTCCAGATCCACACCGTCCAAGACCATGGCATCACCAAAGGATTTGGTGATCGTTCGCAAAGAAATTGATGACATATGTGCCCCCTAGCGCAATCGACTTGAGGGGAAGTTAAACAGTGCAGTTATCGATTCTGTGACGACATATTAGCGTCACTTATAAAAGCTAAAGTCTTCCTGACATTGGAGAGATAAAATGCGCAGATCGACCCCATATCAATTGACGGCCTTTTCTCATGTGGTGCGCGAAGGCAGCGTGACGGCTGCTGCGCAAAAACTGGGCGTGTCGCAGTCTGCCGTGACCCAACACTTGCAAAAACTCGAAGCTTTGGTCGGGGCAAAATTGATCGCCCGTAGCAGAGATGGTCAGACACTCACGCGCACAGGACAAGAGATTTTTGAACTCGCCGAACGGCATGTCTCCCTTGAAAGGGTCATTGCAGAACGCTTGGCCGGATACGCGGAACTGGACAACGGGCACTTAACGATCATCGCAAATGCGCCCGCCCCTGCCCTCAGCCTGATTGCACGTTTCAACAGGAAATGGCCCAACATCCAGATTGATTTTACCTTGTATGATTGGACCACTGCAATTGAGATGTTGCGCACACATCAGGTGGACATCGCTCTTATTTTTGAACCAACCCACTCTCCAGATTGGAAAATTTATGACATCGGGCGGGAACGTTATGTGTTGTATGCACCAGCAAAACACCCATTCGCCAAAAGAAAAATCATTAGCTTGGGCGATTTAGCAGGCCAAACGCTATTATTGCCAGAACAAGGATCGCTGACCCAGCGGGTCGTCAGCAAGGCTTTGACAAAGCATGATTTGAATGTGCAGCGCAAAATCAAAACCACAACATTTCCGGTGATGAAAGAGGCCATTCTACAAGGCGCAGGTGTCGGAATTTTCTTAGAAAACAGCACAGTAGAAACCGATGCCCTGTGCAGCCTGCCGATACATGAAATGCCGGAAACGTACAGAAGTTGCGTTGTCGTGCCCAAAGACAAGCATGATCTGAGACTTGTTCAAAGGTTTTTATCTCTCGTCGGCTCTGGGAATTGGAAAGGTCACGAATAGCTTAAAAGCGAAAGGCTGCCTTAGCTACCGTGAACACACAGTCGCACGATGGGATAATGGGATGCCGTTTTGATCTGCCTGCTGGTGTCGCCTGAATTCCATCTAAAATCTTGATCGCAAATGTGGTCCATTCAAAAGTCAATTATCCAAGCTCTGTCATTCGGCCCAGCAAATCCGCGGATCGTCTTACACCGAAACGCTTGATCAAACGGGCGCGCACATCTTCGATGGTGCGGGGCGATAGGGTCAGGTCTCGTGCGATTTCTTTGCTGGTCATTCCTTGGTTCATCAATCCTAAAACTTGGCGTTCGCGTTTGCTCAAGGTGATTGGTTGGGCACTGTCGGAAATCAACGCATAGCTTAAGATGATCCGTGCAAGCGGCGCATCTGGGGTCAGGGAATGGGCCCTAAAACGGCACCAAATATTGTCACCATTACAATGACGTAAAAGGCGTTCGTCACTGTAATCTTGGTTGCGCTTAAGTGCTGCAATGCCGACTTCGCGAATGCGTTGATACTCTTCGTCTGATCCGTAAAACATTCGAAAAGACTGCCCTTGGATATCCTCTGCCCGATACCCAAGCATCGTCGCGAAAGTTGCGTTGCACCGCTTGATCACCCTGTCCTCAGACAGCACGATTCCGATGGGGGCGTGGTCAAACGCCAAAGTTGTAAAATCAATCATATCGTCACAGTACCGTAATTATACGGTATTGATACCGTATTTTTTTCCGACAATACTCACCTCATGAATGATCAAAATACCCCAGACCCTTTGTCGCCGCTCATGCACGAAATTCAAAACCGCCGAGACGATCTGATCGCCTTGACGCAGGATTTGATCCGCATTCCCACGTTGAATCCTCCGGGGGACTGCTATCGGGATATTTGTGAGTATTTGGATCAACGCCTGTCCAAACATGGCTTCACAACCCAATTGATCCGTGCTCACGGTACGCCTGGCGACAGCGAAAAATATCCGCGTTGGAACATCATCGCACGACGTGAAGGCAAAAGCGCTGGCGATTGTGTGCATTTCAACAGCCATATCGATGTGGTCGAGGTGGGTCATGGGTGGACCCAAGATCCCTTTGGCGGTGCTTTGATTGATGGCAAGATTTATGGTCGCGGTGCCTGTGATATGAAGGGTGGTTTGGCGGCGTCGATCATCGCTGCCGAAGCCTTTATCGATATGCATCCAGAATTTCACGGTGCAATCGAAATTTCAGGCACAGGAGACGAAGAATCCGGTGGTTATGGCGGTGTTGCCTATTTGGCTGAGAAAGGCTTTTTTAGCCCCAAACGTGTGCAACATGTCATCATTCCCGAACCTTTGAACAAGGATCGTGTGTGTCTGGGCCATAGGGGCGGCTGGTGGGCCGAGATTGAAACCTTTGGCGAGATTGCCCACGGATCGATGCCCTTTTTAGGCGATTGCGCAGTGCGGCACATGGGCGCCGTGATCGATAAATTCGAGACGGATTTATACCCAGCCATGGCGCTGCGACACACTGAAATGCCGGTCGTGCCAGAAGGCGCGCGCCAATCCACCATGAACATCAATTCGATCCACGGCGGCCAACCCGAACAAGATGACGATTTCACGGGACTGCCTGCGCACTGCGTGCCTGACAGCTGCCGTGTGGTTATTGATCGACGCTTTCTTGTCGAAGAAAACATTGATGATGTCCGTGGCGAGGTCACAGGTTTGCTTGATAGCCTAAAAGCGGAACGCCCTAAGTTTTCTTATGAATTGCGCGAACTGAACCGTGTTTTGCCCTCTATGACGGATAAGAACGCCCCCGTTGCAGCCTCACTGGCGAAACAAATTGCAAAGGTGATGGGCAAAGAGGCAGAATTTGTCGCCTCTCCCGGAACTTATGACCAAAAGCACATCAACCGCATTGGCAAATTAGAAAACTGCGTTGCGTATGGACCCGGAATCTTGGAACTTGCGCATAAGCCTGATGAATACATCGGGGTCGAAGATATGATGGTCAGCGTGCAAGTTATGGCACGTAGCCTTGCAGAGCTACTGCTACCAACAAAAGAATAAGGGGAAAAGCCAATGAAAATGACACTATTCGCCGCAAGCGTTTGCGCACTCGTTGCAGGCATGGCGTCCGCACAAACTGACATCACCGTGGGTCTTCAGTTGGAGCCGCCAAACCTTGACCCAACAGGTGGCGCGTCCCAAGCAATTGACTCTGTCCTTTATTCGAACGTTTTTGAAGGTCTTACGCGGTTCCAAGGCGATGGTTCTGTCGTGCCAGGATTGGCGGAAAGCTGGGATATTTCTGAGGACGGAACGGTTTATACCTTTCACCTCCATGATGGTGTGGTGTTCCATGACGGCACATCCATGGACGCTGAAGACGTAAAATTCAGTCTTGATCGCGCCCGCGCGGAAGACAGCACCAATGCGCAAAAAGGTCTGTTTGCTGGCATCACTGATGTCACTGTGGTTGATCCGTTGACTGTAAAAGTGACTTTGGATGGCCCCAACGGCAGCTTCTTGTTCAATATGGCTTGGGGCGATGCGGTTATTGTCGCGCCTGAAAGTATTGAAACCATCGCATCCAATCCCGTTGGCACTGGCGCGTTTGTCTTTACCGATTGGGTCCAAGGCGACCGATTGGAATTGACCCGCAACGACAGCTATTGGGGCACGAAAGCTGCCTTAGAAAAAGCAACGTTCCGCTTTATCTCAGATCCCACGGCGGCATTTGCTGCGGTGATGGCCGAAGATGTCGATGTGTTTAGCGGTTTCCCAGCCCCTGAAAACCTGCCTCAGTTTGAAGCAGACCCTCGGTTCCAAGTTCTTGTTGGCAACACTGAGGGCGAAACGATCCTATCGACCAACAACAAAATGCCACCGTTTGACAATGTGCTGGTGCGCGAAGCTGTGGCCCATGCCATCGACCGCCAATCCGTCATAGATGGCGCGATGTATGGTCTGGGTACCCCGATTGGCACGCACTTTGCGCCACATAATCCTGACTACGTCGATCTACTTGCGAACTCTCAGTACGACCCTGAGAAATCAAAAGCGCTTTTGGCCCAAGCGGGTCTTGCGGATGGCTTCACAACAACCTTGAAACTGCCACCGCCTTCATACGCACGTCGGGGTGGCGAAATCATTGCCAGCCAGTTGCGTGCCGTTGGTATCGACGCCCAAATCACCAATTTGGAATGGGCGCAGTGGATCGAAGAGGTCTTTAAGGCCAAGGACTTTGGGCTGTCCATTGTCAGCCACACAGAGCCAATGGATATCGGAGTTTATGCAAACCCTGACTACTACTTCCAGTATGACAATCCTGAATTCCAAGCGCTCATGGAAGAGTTGAACACCACGACAGAGCCTGCCGCGCGCAGTGCTTTGTTTGCCAAAGCGCAAACGATCCTCTCTGAGGATTATGTCAACGGCTACCTGTTTGAGTTGGCAATCGCAACGATCGCGAAAGCTGGCGTGCAAGGACTTTGGGCCAATCAACCGACAGCTGCTATTGATCTGACAGCCGTCAGCTGGGCCGAATAAAGGTAAGGGCTGCACCGGTTGCAGCCCTTATTTGTTTAAGATTATCGGCATGGCACGCATTTTAAAATGCATCCGAAACCTGCCGGCCTCGGGACACGATTGCCCAAAATTTTGTCCAACGCTCCAAAGGGTCATTTGTATGCCGTATACACAAGAAATTCGCCGATGATCCGCTATACGTGTGGGCGCCTAAGTTCGCTGATTATCAGTTTGATCGTCGCATCCCTTGTGATCTTTTTGGTCATCGAGGTGATCCCCGGAGACCCTGCATCTTTCATGCTTGGTATCAACGCGCGTGCAGACACGTTGGCGGCCTTGCGCACTGAAATGGGTCTCGATCAACCGATGTATATTCGTTACTTTCATTGGGTTGCGGGCATGCTGCAGTGGGAATTTGGCACCTCTTGGACATATAAAACCCCCGTTTCCGAACTGATAAATGATCGCATTTGGGTGTCTTTGCCCCTCGCGATTTATGCTTTGATCCTGTCAACGTTGATTGCCTTTCCTTCGGGTATTTACGCCGCAAGTCGTCGTGGTCGTGCTGGGGATGTGACTGTCATTGGGGCCACTCAGCTTGGTGTGGCGCTGCCCAATTTTTGGTTTGCGATGATCCTTGTGCTGATTTTCGCGATCAAATTGCGGTGGTTTAGCGCAGGTGGTTTTGCCGGTTGGGACAATCCTCTTTTGGCAATCAAATCGTTGACCTTGCCCGCCATCGCATTGGCCCTACCGCAAGCTGCGATCCTTGCGCGTGTCATGCGGTCGTCTTTGCTGGATATGCTGGGCGAGGATTTCATTCGAACGGCCCGCGCCAAAGGTTTGACACGCCGCCAAGCGCTGTGGCGTCACGCTGTGCGCAACGCGTTGATCCCAGTACTCACAATCATCGGATTACAATTTTCATTTCTTCTGGCTGGCGGGATCATCATTGAACAGGTGTTCTTTTTGCCCGGCCTTGGGCGTCTCATTTTTCAATCGATCAGCGCGCGTGATTTGATCGTGGTCGAAAGTGTGGTGATGCTCTTGGTCTTTACCGTCATCGTCGTAAACTTTGCTGTCGATCTTGCCTACGCTGCCGTTGATCCACGGCTCAGGAGCCGCACATGAACAAAAGTCTTTTCATAGGCATCAGCATTTCGACTGTTTTTGTTGTACTTGCTGCGGTTTCGTTTCTGTGGACGCCCTACGACATCGAAACCCTCGACATCGCCAACAAACTCAAAGGGTTTAGCATCGCGCACCTGCTTGGGACAGACCATTTTGGCCGCGACATCCTGTCGATGATCATGATGGGCGCGCGGACTTCGATTGCTGTTGCACTGCTTGCGGTTGGCATCGGGATGGCAATAGGCGTTCCACTGGGGCTGGTTGCAGCCGCAAAAAGCGGGTCTCTGTTTGATGAGCTGATTATGCGTGGCAACGATCTGGTGTTTGCGTTTCCGTCCCTTGTTATTGCGATTTTGATCACGGCCGTTTTCGGCGCTTCCGCCATAAACGCGATCGTTGCCATTGGTATTTTCAACGTGCCCGTGTTTGCCCGCCTGACCCGTGCAGCCGCTCTTCCATTATGGGAGCGTGACTTTATTTTGGCAGCGCGTGTTTGCGGTAAATCGCCTACACGCATTTCCATTGAACATATACTGCCAAACATCACCAACCTGATGATCGTTCAGGGTACTATACAATTTTCGCTCGGCATTCTGGCCGAGGCTGCGTTGTCCTATATCGGGCTTGGCGCCCAGCCGCCAACCGCCAGCTGGGGGCGTATGTTAGCAGACGCACAGACGCTTGTGAGCATCGCACCACACACCGCTTTGGTGCCAGGAATTGCCATTGTGTTGATGGTGCTTGGCCTGAATTTGATGGGCGATGGATTGCGCGATTGGCTTGATCCAAAAGTTAGGGTGGCCCGCACATGAGCCTGTTGAGCATCAAAGACTATTCTCTCGCCATCGGGGATTTCAAAATCCTGCATAACATCGATGTGACAGTTGAGCCCGGCCAAATCGTGGCCATCACAGGTGAAAGCGGATCGGGTAAATCAATGACGGCTTTGTCCGTGATGGGACTCTTGCCAGACGGTGCTTTTGCCCAAGGTCAGATCATGTTGGATGGTGTCGATATCGGTCAGACATCCGAAAGCAACCTGTGTAAAATGCGGGGCAATGTTATGGGCATGGTGTTTCAGGAACCCATGACTGCGTTGAACCCCGTGAAAACGATTGGCGATCAGGTTGCTGAGACGATCCTAATTCACCAAGACACCACCAAAGCCGAAGCGCGAAAACGCGCGGCAGATATTCTTTTGCGGGTCGGGTTAAAGGTTGCGCCATCGCGCTATCCACATGAATTGTCCGGCGGTCAACGCCAACGCGTGGTGATTGCCATGGCGATTGCTGTGCGGCCCAAATTACTAATCGCAGATGAGCCAACGACCGCGCTGGATGTCACCACCCAAGCGCGCATTTTAGAGTTGCTAAAGGATCTCGTGCAAGACTTCGGCATGGGACTTTTGATCATCACGCATGATTTGGCGGTCGTGGCGGACATCGCTGATGAAATCGTGGTTATGCAAAAAGGTAAAGTTGTTGAGGCTGCTGCAACCCAAGACCTTTTGCGCGATATGCAGCACCCCTATACAAAAGCGTTGTTCGAGGCATCCAGTCACAAAGTGGCGTTACCTGAGCGCGCACACACAACCAAGTTGCTTGAGGCTAAAAACATAGTGCGCAGCTATGCGATGCCGCGCAAAGCTTTGCTTGGGCCGCGCCCCACGTTTAAGGCCTTGAACGATGTTAGTTTTCATATCGAGCACGGCGAACGCGTTGGTCTTGTTGGCGAAAGTGGGTGCGGAAAATCAACGCTCACCCGCGCTATTCTAGGTCTTGAGCGCGTTCAATCTGGTGACATTCAACTGGACGGCCTGCCTGTTTTTTCCGGCAAAAAACCCAATTTAGATGTGCGTCGCCGGATGCAAGTGGTGTTTCAAGACCCTTACAGCAGTTTCAATCCACGTCACCGTGTGGACCGTATCATCACTGAGCCATTTCACCTGCTCAAAAGCCCGCCAACAGGCGACGAACGCAATGCTGCGATTGCGAAAGCTTTAAAAGACGTCGGCCTGAGCGAAGCAGATAAGACCAAATACATCCATGAGTTTTCGGGTGGCCAGAGACAACGGATCGCCATAGCCCGTGCGCTTATCGTGGAACCCGAATTGATCATTTTTGACGAAGCGGTGTCTGCGCTTGACGTCTCTGTACGGGCACAAATTTTGGATCTCATCGCTGACCTGTGTCGCAAGCGCCCCCTCGCATATCTGTTCATCAGCCATGATTTGTTTGTGGTGCGCACCGTCACAGATCGCGTCATGGTTATGCAAGCAGGCCAAATCGTTGAGCAAGGCGAAACAGAAGCCGTGTTTTCAAATCCACAACATCCCTACACGCGCACTCTCATTGCCGCGGCCCCCAAACTACCGGAGATCACAGATGCCCCTCTCACCGTTTAATATCCCCAAAGCGCACCATTTTATTGGTGGTGTTTGGCAGCGTGGCAGCGATGTTTTAGAGATGACAGACCCGTCAAACACACAACATCTCACCACCATTGCACGGGGCACGGCCGACGATATCGATGCCGCAGTTAAGGCCGCTCAAGGGGCGTTGGACGGTGAGTGGGGGCGGATGACCGCGCTAGAACGCGGGCGTATTTTGACCAAGATCGGCAACAAGGTTTTGGAGCATGTCGATGCCCTTGCAGAGCTTGAAGCACGTGATGTTGGCAAGCCTTTGGGCCAAGCGCGTGCGGATGCCGTGGCGCTTGCGCGATACATGGAGTTTTACGGCGGGGCCGCCGACAAAGTTCATGGCGAAACAATTCCCTATCAAGAGGGCTATACCGTCTACACCTTGCGTGAACCGCATGGCGTGACGGGGCATATTATTCCATGGAACTATCCGATGCAGATCCTTGGGCGTTCCGTTGGTGCGGCCTTAACCATGGGCAATGCTTGTGTGTTGAAGCCAGCTGAAGAAGCTTGTCTGACGGCCCTTGCATTTGCCGCCATTGCTGCCGAGGCTGGCCTGCCTGCGGGTGCATTGAATTTGGTAACGGGGCTGGGCGCCGAGGCTGGGGCTGCGTTGTCATCGCATCCCGGCGTACAGCACATGTCATTCACGGGATCCGTGCGCACTGGCGAACTGATCCAAGCGGCGGCATCGAAAAACGTGATTCCCGTAACGTTGGAACTGGGTGGCAAGTCGCCTCAATTGGTGTTCGACGACGCAGATATTGATCGCGCGCTACCATTCCTTGTGAACGCAGGCATTCAAAACGCGGGGCAAACCTGTTCGGCCTCAAGCCGCATTTTGGTGCAACGCGGCGTCTATCAAGATGTTGTCGACCGTATGTCGGCCGCTTACCGCGCTCTAAAAGTTGGCCCCGCGATGGACAACTTGCAACTTGGGCCGTTGATTTCAGCACGACAAAAGAAGATCGTGACAGGGTTTATTGAAAAAGGTGCTGATCTTAACTTGGTCGCCCAAGGTGAGATTGTCACGGATGCCCAAGGGCACTATGTGGCCCCTACGCTGTTTGCGGATGTTCCAGCAGATCATCCATTGGCGCGCGAAGAGATTTTTGGGCCAATCCAAGTGATCATCCCCTTTGATGATGAAGCGGACGCCCTTAGAATTGCCAACGGAACAGATTTTGGTCTGGTGGCTTCTGTGTGGACCAAAGACGGGGCGCGCCAAATGCGGCTCGCAAAAGCGTTGAAATCAGGACAGGTGTTTATCAACAACTATGGCGCAGGCGGCGGTGTTGAACTGCCGTTCGGTGGCGTCAATAAATCAGGACACGGTCGGGAAAAAGGGTTCGAAGCCCTCTACGGATTTTCGGCATTGAAAACAGTCGCAGCATGGCACGGGTGAACACATGAGACTTCAAGGTAAAACAGCAATCGTTACAGGTGGCGCATCGGGTTTTGGTGCAGGCATTGCGAAAAAATTTGCAGCTGAGGGCGCAAAGGTCATGGTCGCGGACCTGAACCTTGAAGCCGCACAAGCTGTTGCTGACGAAATCGGTGGTGTGGCACAACGCTGTGATGTGAGCGATGCTGACAGTGTCGACGCGATGAAGGTGGCGGCACTTTCTGCCTTTGGTAAACTAGACATCTTGATCAACAATGCTGGCACCACCCACATGCCAGCCGCGATGGAAGACGTCAGCCCGCAAGATTTTGACAAGGTGTTCGGGGTGAACATGAAATCTGTCTATCTGACCGCGCTGGCCTTTGTACCGCACTTCAAAGAGAACGGCGGCGGCGCGGTGCTCAACGTGGCTTCCACCGGTGGTGTTTCTCCTCGTCCACGATTGACGTGGTACAATGCCTCTAAAGGCTGGATGATCACAGCGACCAAAGGCATGGCGGTCGAGCTTGCGCCCTTTGGCATTCGTGTAAATGCGATCAATCCCGTGGCGGGCGAGACACCGTTGCTCAAATCCTTTATGGGGGAAGACACGCCAGAAATTCGTGCAAAATTCCTATCCACCATTCCAATCGGCCGCTTTTCAACCCCCGAAGACATGGGGAACGCAGCATGTTTTCTGTGTTCAGAAGAGGCGAGCATGATCACAGGTGTCGCAATGGAGGTGGACGGTGGACGCTGTATCTAAGCCGGGCCCCCGCAATCTGATCACAGACGTGCCCGGTTTGCGGGTTGGCAACGCCCAAGACGATCACATAAAAACCGGATCGACGGTCTTGGTCGGTGACAAACCTTTTACCGCAAGCGTGCATGTGATGGGGGGCGGCCCGGGCACCAAAGAAACCGATCTGTTGGCACCTGACAAAACAGTGCAACAAGTGGACGCGCTGGTTCTATCGGGTGGGTCGGCTTTTGGCTTGGATGCGTGTTCTGGCGTTATGGACGGGCTGCGCACTATGGGGCGTGGGTTTCAAGTCGGAGCCATGTCGATCCCAATCGTTCCCGGTGCCATCATTTTCGATTTGATCAATGGGGGCGCTAAGGACTGGGATGACAATCCATATCGATCTTTAGGCGCGAAGGCTCTGAGCAACGCTGGCGAAGATTTTGACATAGGCACGTCCGGTGCAGGCACTGGCGCTTTGGCTGCGATGCAAAAAGGTGGGCTTGGCTCTGCCTCTTTGGTTTTGCCCAATGGCACCACGGTCGGTGCATTGGTCGTCGTGAATCCCATGGGCAGTGTGACGTTGCCAGGTGATACACATTTTTGGGCCGCTCATTTTGAAGTTGGCAACGAATTTGGCGGTATTGGCCCGCACAGCAAAGGCGGTCATGTCACCTTTGGGCCCAGCCGCAAAGAGCGCGCCATGCAGCAGCACTCAGCCGAGATGTCCAACACCACCATTGCGATTGTCGCTACAGATGCGCCGCTTACCAAAGTGCAATGTCATCGACTTGCTGTCACGGCTCATGACGGAATGGCGCGGGCGATTGTTCCATCTCATACACCACTTGATGGGGATCTTGTCTTCGGAGTTTCAACGACAGTTGGCGAGGCGGATCACACAGAATTTCGCGATTTAGCTGCGGCCGCCGCCGTCTGTCTTAGCCGCGCGATAGCCCGCGGAGTATTCGCGGCAACACCCGCGCCGAATGATCTGCTTGCGACATATCAAGAGATGCAAAAACATAACAATTAAGAGAACCAGTTGCGCAAACAGACTGTGGTGGCCCCTCAGATATGCCTTTGCGCTTGGCACTGTGGGGACGAGAGGCGGGAATGTGGCACGAAGAGCGAAACCGTCTGCGCAGGTGGTGGTTATTTGTTCAGGGTATATGATGATGCATCGCACTGCGCGATACTTGGGCGTTGAACTTGAGAACGCTCGCGCTATTTCGCAAGCTATCAAAATCTCAAGGCACCAGTTCCATCATGGGTCTTTGCGGCGCACAAAACTTGCGCCGCAAAGTGTTGCTTAATGTGTGAATTTCTTGATCTCGCCGCTCTTCAAACGAGCCGCGTAGGATGCAAGTTCTTTGCGCACCAATTTCATCAAGAAGTACAGGCAGAAGATGTTCACCACCGCCATTGCAAAGATTGCTGCGTCTGAGAAATCGATGACCGGACCAAGGCTTGCAGCAGCACCGATAACGATGAACACGCAAAAGATGCTCTTGAACACAAGCTCAGATGTTTTGCCTTCGCCAAAAATATAGGTCCAGCTTTTCAAGCCATAGTATGACCATGAGATCATTGTTGAGAAAGCAAACAACACAACAGCAACGGCCAACACATATGGGAACCAACTGATGCCCGCACCGAATGCCGCTGACGTCAAAGACACGCCTGAATTTCCGTCGACTGTCGCAATTGCCGTACCTGCTTCGTTCAGCATGTAATGGCCTGTTGCGGGATCAACGATCAATTGCTGCGAGATCACGATCACCAAAGCTGTCATCGTACAGATCACAACCGTGTCGATAAGTGGCTCAAGCAAGGATACGAAACCTTCGGTGATTGGTTCTTTGGTTCTGACCGCAGAGTGCGCAATCGCTGCAGACCCAACACCTGCCTCGTTCGAAAACGCGGCGCGTTTAAAGCCTTGGATCAAAGCACCAACAAAACCACCAGCAACACCAAGGCCTGTGAACGCACCAGCAAAGATTTGACCAAAGGCCCAGCCGATCATGTCATAGTTCACAAGCAAGATAATCAATGCTGCACCGACATAAAGAATGCCCATGATTGGCACGATTTTTTCTGTCACATTGGCGATGGATTTGATGCCGCCCACGATGACTGTGAATACCACCACGGCAAAGACAATCCCCGTGATCCAACCCGGATAATCCCCAACGATGCCCGAGATTTGAGCATGTGCTTGGTTGGCTTGGAACATATTGCCGCCACCAAGTGCGCCAAGAATACAAAAGACAGCAAACAAGGTTGCAAGGATTTTACCCCCTGGCAGTCCCAATTCTTTAAAACCTTTCGAGATGTAATACATCGGACCACCAGACACAGTGCCGTCTGGGTATTCGTTGCGATATTTCACGCCAAGCGTACATTCCGTGAACTTGGCGGCCATTCCGAGCAGCCCCGCTAAGATCATCCAGAACGTGGCGCCCGGACCACCAATACCAACGGCAACAGCAACACCTGCGATATTACCAAGGCCGACGGTCCCCGAAAGCGCTGTGGCTAGGGCTTGAAAATGACTGACCTCGCCCGCGTCGTCGGGATCAGAATAGTCCCCTTTGACCAATTGAATTGCATGTTTAAAGAACCGAAATTGTACGAAGCCAAAGTAAATTGTGAAAATCGTCGCCGCGACAACCAACCATAGAACGATCCAAGGAAAGTTTGTGCCCGGCAGCGACATGAAAATAAAGTTTACAAACCAGCCTGTAGAGGCTGCAAAAATGTCGTTTACTTTTTGATCAAGTGACATAGCCTCTTGTGCAGCAAGCGGGGTTGCAGCCATAGCGGTCGTGGCTGCCGCAAGCCAAATTTTTGATGTGATATTCATTTTATCCCCCTTATCCAACAACTGTGACAGGCACGTCTGCGTGCATGACAAGGTTCTGGGTTGAGCTACCAAACAAGCGCTTGCTGATACCGTTTGCTGACGTTCGCCCAACGATGATCTGCGATCCGCCTTGCGCGACTGTGATTTTATTCAGCGTTTCGGCGACATCCCCGTGGCGCACAACGCCGCTGGCTTTGAAACCCGCTTGTGTCAATGATGCGACCGCTGGTTCGACAATACGGCTGTTGGCGAGTGCGATTTCTTGTTCGCGGCGCTTGTGGCGTTGCGCGTTTTCTTCGGCTGTTTGGAATGTGAACGGCGACCATTCGATGACATAAGCCACCAGCAGTTCACATCCCTCAATACGAGACGCCAAGTCCTTTGCAAAGATCAAGGCGCGTTCACCAGTTTCGGTGCCGTCTAATCCAATGACTATTTTTACTGTCATTTCATCCTCCATGTTTTCTAGTTTTGGGATTACGCTTCCCTATTTGAGATGATGTGTAAAGGTTCTTGTCTGACCACCACCTTTGTTCAGTATTGGTGATAATCACTAGACAAAGGGCATTTTATCCCCCAAATTTTAGGCAATGATCTGGTAAACTAGAGTTCATTTAGGGATATTACCTGTTGAGTAGGGATTTAGACCGAATAGATTTACGTATACTTGAAGAGCTTGAGACCAATGGAAGGCTTTCGATTGTCGAGCTTGCAGGGCGTGTTAACCTAACCAACACGCCCTGTTCAGAACGCGTAAGGCGACTTGAGCGGGCCGGTCACATCACCGGATACCGCGCTATTTTGGACATGGACAAACTCGGTTTCAGTCATTTGACGGTGATGCAGGTGTCACTCGCAGCGACTGCGGGCAACAATTCCCTAGATGATTTCAACGACGCCGTGCGTCGTATTCCCGAAGTTGAAAGCTGCCTAATGATCGCGGGCTCCTTCGACTATTTGTTGACGGTTCGAACGCGCGATATCGCGCAGTTCAGACGTGTTCTAGGGGACAAGATCAACAAACTTCCCGGTATTTTACAAACCAATTCATTCGCGGTCATGGAAGTCGTTAAAGAAAGCGGAGAATTTAAGCTGGCAACCCAGATCGAATAAACAAACCGCGCTCTAACAAAGTGAACGTGCCTTTTTACGAATGCAACAGATAGGTGCAAGGGAGCGCGACGGGATTGGAATGGGACTGCGACAGAGCCTAATATATTGGCACTTTATCGGCTGACATCAATCAGATCTGCCCTTGTGCTTGGGCTTATCCCGCCGCAAAGGCTGCAGGATCATCCGGTCGATCCACAGATCTCTACGGCTGCGAAACATCTCAATTCCGATCAACATATCATCGTGCCCCGCTTTGGGTTGGGCAATGTAGGTGCCCAACAATCTATCCCACCACGGCACGTTGAAGCCATAGTTGCTGTTGGTCTCACGCGGATCAATCGAATGGTGCACACGGTGCATATCCGGCGTGACAATGATCAGTCGCAGCACCTCATCCACTGATTTCGGCAAACGGATATTGGAATGGTTGAACAAAGCGCTGGCATTCAGCACAACTTCGAACAACAAGACGGCAACAGCGGGAGGTCCAAGCACCAGCACCAGCAGCAATTTAAACGCCATCGACAGCACGATTTCAAGCGGATGAAAGCGCAGCCCTGTGGTGACATCAATCTCGGTATCGGCGTGGTGCATCCGGTGCAATCGCCACAACACGGGCACATGGTGAAACACCACATGCTGCACGTAGATGGCAAAATCAAACAGCACCACACAGAGCAAAATTTCGATCCAAATTGGCAATGCGATCAAATTAAATAGACCAAACCCCTGCCCCTCTAGCACTAAAGCCAACGCAACAGCTGCAACAGGAAACAGCAGGCGCACCACGATGGTATCCACCACAACCAAAGCCAAATTGTTAGACCAGCGCAACACACGCGGCACCTCAACACGGCGGCGTGGGGACCAAACTTCCCAAATTGCCATGCCCACGAGCACCGTCAAAAAGACTGCAAGTCGTGTGATCGGCTCATGGGTGAGTAAAAAATCGGTCATGCGCAGCGCTCCAAATGGTCAACTGTATTTTACCTCAGTCTACCTTGCACGTTCGCCCCGCGATAGAGGCCCGCCGATCACAACCTGTTTGATCATATGTGTAGACAGAAAAAGGCCCCAATCGCGGGTCACGATTAGGGCCTAAAAAGACGCGCACTTGGGGGAAGTGACCTACACCAACCGCAAACCACTAACACGGTCAAACATATGCAAGCGCTCGACTTTTTCTGGAGCGAAATATATCATCTCGCCTTTTGGTACCGCAGGGGCGGTTTCAAGTTTGACAATGAACTCAACCCCATGAGGTGAGACCAAGTGTACCAAGACGTATTCACCAAGGTTTTCAACCAATTCCAGCTTGCCTGACACGATTGCATTAGCAGCATCAGACACGACCATATGCTCAGGGCGCAGGCCAACGAATTGCGCATCATCCACGGTGCGATTTATCACATCGTTGCCATCGAAAAAGTTCATCTTAGGACTGCCGATAAACTGCGCCACAAAGCTGTTGGCGGGGCGTTCATACAACTCAATCGGGCTGCCGACTTGTTCGACTTTACCCGCGCGCAACACCACAATTTTATCGGCCAACGTCATCGCTTCGACCTGATCGTGGGTCACGTAAATCATTGTCGATTGCAAACGCTCGTGCAAACGCGCGATTTCCAAACGGGTTTGAACCCGCAACGCCGCATCCAGATTGGACAAAGGTTCATCGAACAAAAACACTTCGGGATCACGCACAATCGCACGACCGATGGCAACACGCTGACGTTGACCGCCCGACAGGTTACGCGGGCTGCGCTCTAGGTAATCGGTGATTTGCAGCACATCAGCGGCAGCATTGACGCGGCGGTTGATTTCATCTTGCGGTGTTTTGGCCTGCTTCAACCCAAACGCCAAGTTTTGGAACACTGTCATATGCGGGTAAAGCGCGTAGGTTTGAAACACCATCGCCACACCACGTTTTGAAGGCGCAACTTCGTTGACCACATCATCGCCAATCGAAACGGTGCCCGATGTGATGTCTTCCAGCCCTGCTATCATGCGCAAAAGCGTTGATTTCCCGCAGCCCGATGGACCAACAAAAACGACAAATTCGCCGTCTTTAATATCCAAATCGACCCCATGCATGACCTCAGTGGCCCCATAGGCTTTGCGCAAGTCGCGAATTGTTACACCGGCCATGTTTGCTCCATCTCTTTGATCTCGGCCCGCAGCGCCGTGGCGAATGCAGGGTAGGTTGTGGGAAGATCGCCCCAAAGCTGTTTGGACGTCACAAACGCGTCGGTGCCAATCAGCTCCGAAAGCTGATCCCAGCTTGGGTCGATGTATTCGAATGTCACGCGTTTGGCCGCGACATGTTGCGCAAAGCAATGCCAACTGGCGATTGATTTGATACCAGCTTGCGGCAGGATGCCTTGGGCCAAGCAGCCCTCAAGCGTTGGGCGAATAAAGATCGGAAATTTCGCAAATCCATCTGCGCAGATGCGCGCAACAGTATCTGCAATCGCCTCGTTTTTGAACCGCGCTGCAATGCTGTCCAAGTAATCAGATTTGGAAAACGGCAGATCAAGCGTCAGCGCGGGCAGAACTTCTTGCGTCTCATAGGTCCAAAAATGATCGAACAATTCAGGCACACCCATTGCTTGGTCAAAGGTTGCGATGCCATGCAGCGCTGCCAAATAGGCCAAACACGTGTGCCCGCCATTGAGCACGCGAATTTTAGTTTCCTCATACGGGTTCACATCAGGCGTGACGATCACTTCAACTTTATCAAGCGCGGGCATCGGTCCTGCGAACCGCTCTTCCAGCACCCATTGCGTAAAGGCTTCTGCCATAATGGGTTGCACGATTGTCTCACCCAAATCCGCGCTAAGGCTATCTGCCAAATCTTGGGTCGCGCGCGGTGTGATACGGTCCACCATTGAACACGGGAAACTGACGTTGTCTTTGATCCAGTCCACAAGTTCTGTATCGCCACGCAGGGTCAGATAGGTCAAAAGATTGCGCTCGAGCTGGGTGCCATTGTGTCGAATGTTGTCACAGCAACAAATCGTCAAAGGTGCCCCCAAAGCCGCTTTGCGCGCCAAAAGCCCCGCCGCCAAATAGGCATAAACTGTCGTACCATTTTTAGGCACTCTGTTCGCGGCAATCTCAGCGCTGATGGCTGGATCATTGGCGTTCAAATTACCTGCAGGGTCAGTGTAATAGCCGCTTTCTGTCACCGTAATCGTGACCATATGGACCGAAGACCGAGCCAAGAGCGCTTCCGTCGTGGCCCTGTCTTTGGACCAATCGAAAAACGCGACATGGCTGCGTACTTTACGCAATTGCGTTACACCGTTTGGCGCGATGCTTTTAAGCACATAGCCGCCGGTTTGATGTGCTGCGAACGGTACCGATTCAGCGCCGCGCAAGTTTACAGCAGCAACCCCCCAGCGCAAATCGCCCGTCTGGTCCATGTAATCGTCAATGTACACCGCTTGGTGAGCGCGGTGAAACGCCCCAAACCCAAGATGCACAATCCCGATAGAACAGGCGTCTGTATCATACTGTGTCGTGTAGACATCTACAGTTTTCGTTAAGCTCATTGTGCGGTCTCCACAGCCATAGCAAGGTCAGCACGCGTTAGTTCGCGACGCGCTGTTTCACGGTAGGCCGATGGTGTCATTCCCTTTTTCGCAAGGAAGTGTCGGTTGAAATTGGCGAGATTTTGAAACCCGACTTGAAAGCAAATCGTGGTCACTTGATCATCGGTGGCGTAAAGCATGCCGCAGGCTTGGCCGATGCGCACACGGTTGACGAATTCAACAAAGCGGTTTCCCGTAACTGTTTGAAAACTACGGCTAAACGTGGCGGGGCTCATGCCAGCCATATCTGCAGCCATTTGCACAGACATGTCTTCGGCATAGTTTTTAACCACGTGATCCACAACTTCGGTGATCCGCAATTGTTTGGCACTGCGCTCATTGTGATAGAGTTTTTGCACAGACAGGCTGCGCTTTTCAGCGTGGCGGCTCATGTGCAAAAGCAGTTCTAGAAACGGCATGACCTGCGCCGTGCCGCTTGCGTCAAATGATGCTTCTATCAGCGCTTGCACGTGTTCAGGATCAATACCGACAAATTCAATGCCAGATTGTGCTTGTTCAAGCATCGCCATCAAAGAATTGAATTCAGGGAATGCTTGCATCAACGTCAGCAGGCGATCTTGATCAAATTGAATCACCATATCGCGCAGCCCAACAGGGTCGGAATAAGCGTCATCCGTGATCCAATTGTGCGGTAAGTGTGGCCCTGTGAGAAACAAAGACCCAGGACCGAAATCCCCGATGTAGTCGCCTACAAAAGCTTTGCCATGAGACGCCACCAGCAAATGGATTTCGCATTCTTTGTGCGAATGCCAGCGACACAAAGGATCAGGCCAACCGTGTTTTAAAAACCTTAGGCTTTCAGACCGCGGGGCCAGAACCTCAAGTTCGACAGGAATATTGTTGGTCATTACTTCACCGCCCCGAATGTCAGACCTTGTACCAATTGTTTCTGGCACAGCCATCCAAAGACCACGATTGGCGCACAGGCCAGTGTTGAGACGGCCGACAGTTTCGCCCAGAACAAGCCTTCGGGGGAAGAAAACGATGCCACTAGTGCAGGCAATGTGCCGGCATCAGATGCCGTGAGATTGATCGACCAGAACGCTTCGTTCCAGCATAGTACGATTGAAAGCAGTGCGGTCGATGCGATCCCACCCCATGCCAATGGCATCACGATTTGCGTGATTTCATTAAAGGTTGATGTTCCGTCCATGCGAGACGCTTCCAAAATTTCTTTGGGAATTTCGCGGAAGTAGTTGAACAAAATCAGCATGATGATCGGCAGATTGATCAAAGCGTAGATGATGACCAAAACACCTTTTGTGTCCAAAAGACCGAATTTTTGGCTCAGCAAATAGATCGGCATCAACACCCCAACAGCGGGCAACATTTTGGTCGAGAGCATCCACATCAAAATGTCTTTGGTCCAACGTCCAGAGTTGAACGCCATCGCATAGGCGGCAGGGATCGCAATGATCAACGCCAGCCCTGTGCCACCAACAGAAGTGACAATCGAGTTCCATGCGAATTTGGTGTAATCCGTGCGCTCTTGGATCAACGCAAAGTTTTCCAACGTTGGCTTAAAGAAAAGCTTAGGTGGCACTGAGATCGCTTGAAGCTCGGTTTTAAAGCTGGTCAGCACCATCCAAAAGATCGGGAAAAAGAACAGGCAGGCCACGATCCATGCGGCAATAACAGCGATGCGGTTTTTGATATCGGAGATTTGTTTATCTGTCATTTGCCTACACCATGAGTGTTTTGCCAACGGCGCGGACCAAGAAGTACGCGACGATATTGGCAAGAATGATTGCGAACACACCCCCAGCTGAGGCGACACCAATGTCAAAGCCCTGCAGCGCTTGGGTGAAAATGAGATAGGTCAAGTTGGTCGATTGCACGCCTGGCCCACCGCCTGTGGTGACGTAGATTTCGGCAAAGATCGACAGGTGAAAAATCATCTGGATCAGCAAAACAATCGAAATAGGGCGCGCCAGATGCGGCAAGGTCAGGTTCCAAAATTGTGACCAAAACCCAGCTCCATCCAACATGGCAGCTTCTTTTTGCTCTTGGTCTTGTGACTGCAAAGACGTCATGAAAATCAACACAGCAAAGGGTGTCCACTGCCAGCTCACAATGATGATCACGGTCAAAAGCGGATAGGATGACAGCCAGTCGATCGGCTCAAGCCCAAGCGAGGTCGAAATAACGGCGAACAAGCCATAAATAGGATTCATAAACATGTTTTTCCAAACCAGCGCACTCACAGTGGGCATGATGAAAAACGGGGAAATCAACATAACACGGGCAAGGCCCCGACCTTTAAACGGGCGGTCAATCAACATCGCTATGGCCAAACCAAGAATGACCGATATCGCTAGAACAGACCCAACCAAAACCAACGTGTTGAACAAGGCAGGAAAAAACGAGGGGTCTGTCCAAAAGTATTCGTAGTTATCTAACCCAACAAACCCTGATCTTTCAGGATACAAAAGATTATACCTGATGGTAGAAAAGTAAACCGTCATGCTGAGCGGGACGACCATCCACAAAAACAAAACGATGATACTGGGGGCTTGGAGCCATCTTACCAATGTGGAATTCATTGCTTTGGTCCTGCTTAAATGTTGGGAAAAGCGTCTCAGGACAACACGTGGTTGCCCTGAGACCTGGGAGAGTTAGTCAAAAGCTAGGTTTAGTAGTAACCCGCTTTTTTCATCTCACGATCAGCTGCCTTTTGTGAGGCTTCGAGCGCTTCTTCTACTGAAATGTCACCCGCAAGTGCTGCTGACATTTGTTGACCCACAGCTGTCCCAATCGCTTGGAATTCAGGGATAGCAGCGAACTGAACACCAACATATGGGGATGGGTTCAAGGTCGAGTTTTCAGGATCAGCTGACAAAATCGCTTTCAATTCAGCTTCGGCGAAAACCGCTGCTTCTTGGAAGTTTGGATTGTCATATGTGGACTGGCGTGTGCCTGTTGGAACAGCGCTCCATCCATTGGTTTCGGCAACAAGTTCGATGTACTCTTTTGAAGTCGCCCATTCGATGAACTTTTGCGCATCATCCGCTTGTTTTGTGCCTGCAGGAATGGCCAAAGACCACGCCCATAGCCAGTTGGACCCGCGCGTTGTCACGGCTTGTGGTGCTTGTGCAAAGGCAATGACATCAGACACTTCTGATTGCGATGGGTCGGATACGAAAGACGCCGCAATTGTCGCATCGATCCACATGCCGCATTTGCCAGCATTGATCAAAGCAAGGATTTCATTGAACGAGTTCCCTGAAGAACCGGGAGGGCCGTAGTTGGTCAACAGATCAACATAGAAGTTCACAGCGTGGTTCCATGCTGGGCTATCCAACGCAGGTGTCCAGTCTTCGTTAAACCATTGTGCGCCAAACGAATTTGCCATTGTGGACAAGAACGCCATGTTGTCGCCCCAGCCTGGTTTGCCACGCAAACAGATGCCGTAAACGCCATTGTCTTTGTCTGTCATCGCAGCGGCCGCATCTTGAATGTGGCCCCAGCTTGGGTTGTCAGGCATGTCCATACCAGCCGCATCAAGCAAATCTTTGCGGTACATGATCATGGAAGATTCGCCGTAGAATGGCGCGGCATACAGATTGCCGTCATGGGACAGGCCATTGCGCATAGCGGGCAAAACGTCGTCGACGTCATAGTCTTCGCCAAACTCAAGCGCCTGCAACCAGCCACGTTCGCCCCAGATCGGCGCTTCGTACATGCCGATGGTCATGATGTCGAACTGACCACCTTTTGTGGTGACGTCTGTGGTGACGCGGCTGCGCAATGTGCCCTCGTCAAGTGTCACCCAGTTGACCGTGATACCCGGATTGGCTTCTTCAAAAACTGAGGTGAATTTTTGCATTTCGATCATGTGACCGTTGTTCACAGTCGCGATGGTCAGTTCGCCTGCTGAAGCGGCTGAAAGGCCAGCAACGCCAAGCGTCAAACCGAGCGCCGTTGTACGTAAATTTGTCATGGTTTTCCTCCCTGAAAACACGGTTGAATTTGCAACTCGTAACTTAAAGTTGACGCAAATTTAGTCGGCAAACTCATACAAAAATTGCAACGACCTATACAAAACTAACACAAATTACCAAAAAAATCAAAAACACGCACATTAAAGTACAGGTGCCGCATCGCAGCATTCGCCAATACGTTGTTATTGCGCTCTCTTGTTCAACTTGGTGTAGGTCGTGATTCTACCCGTGACGCCTCAAAAAACCGACATCGAATCATGGCCAGAGCATCGTTAGAAACTGCATTCGAGCACAAAAAACACCACGCAGATGATCCGCATGGTGTTTTGAAACGTCATTTAAAATACCGCAATCGCGATGCTTATTTCTTTTTCATCGCATCCAACAAAGCCGCGCCAAAGGCACCTGTGCTGGCAGCGGGTGCGCTACCTTTACTCTTAGGCCCAGCAGTGGTTTTACCTTGGTATCCACGTGAGCCTCCGCTTTTTGTGGCGCCCGGCCGTTCAGAGCGTTCTTTGCGATTTGAGCCGCCTTTGGCCGCATCATCACCCCCGCCATCATCTTTGCGCATGGTCAAAGCAATCCGTTTTCGCGGTGCATCCACTTCGGTCACGCGGACTTTGACGACATCGCCTGCCTTGACCACGTCATGCGGATCTTTGACGAACTTGTCAGCAAGCTGACTGATATGCACCAACCCGTCTTGGTGCACCCCCACATCCACAAATGCGCCGAACGCGGCCACATTGGTCACGGTGCCTTCTAACAACATACCGGGTTTGAGGTCTTTGATCTCGTTCACACCATCGGCAAAGGTCGCTGTGACAAAGCTTGGGCGTGGATCACGGCCCGGCTTTTCAAGCTCGCCTAAAATATCGCGCACGGTTGGCAAACCAAATGTATCAGTGACAAAATCTTCTGCCCGCAAACCGCTCAATGTTTCAGGGTGCCCCATGATCGCACGAATATCGCGACCGCAAGCCGACACAATTTTACGCGCTACACCGTAAGCTTCAGGGTGGACAGAGGACGCATCAAGCGGCTCATTACCCCCTGCCACCCGCAAAAACCCAGCGCATTGCTCGAACGCTTTTGGTCCCAGCCCTGCGACTTTCAAAAGCGCTTTACGCGACCCAAACGCCCCGTTCATGTCACGATACTCAACGATATTTTGCGCAATTGATGGCCCAAGCCCCGCCACATGCGACAACAATGCGGTTGAGGCCATGTTCAAATCAACACCAACCCCGTTCACCGCATCTTCGACGACAGCTTCCAAAGATTGCGCCAATTTGCGCTGGTCCACATCATGCTGATACTGGCCAACACCAATGGCTTCGGGCGAGATTTTCACCAACTCAGCCAACGGATCTTGCAAGCGCCGTGCAATCGACACAGCCCCGCGCAGCGATACATCCAAATCAGGGAACTCTTTTGCGGCCAATTCTGACGCCGAATAAACCGATGCCCCTGCTTCAGACACGATCACTTTGGTGGGCGCTTTTACACCTGCTGGTAACAGTTTCAGGGTATCTGCCACCAGCTTGTCTGTTTCGCGGCTCGCTGTCCCATTGCCGATGGCCACCAATTCCACACTGTAAGTTTTGATCAAACGCACAATCGCGGCTTCTGATCCGCGAATGTCATTTTTAGGCTGAAACGGATAGATCGTTTCAGTCGCCAAAACCTTGCCCGTTGCGTCCACCACGGCAGCCTTGCAGCCTGTGCGAATGCCCGGATCAAGCCCAAGTGTCACACGGGGACCGGCAGGTGCTGCCAAAAGCAAGTCTTTCAAATTACGCGCGAAAACAGAAATAGCATCTTCATGAGCGCGTCGCATTAAATCGCCCAAGAGATCAGTGTACATCGACATCGCGAATTTCAACCGCCATGCCCAAGACGCCACACTGCGCAGCCACAGATCGCCTTTGCCATTGCCCGTTATGCCAATTTCAGCTTCGATCATTTCAATCACACGGGGCAGACCTGCCTCAGGATCGGGAGCGATATCAACGGTCAGCACGTCTTCTTTTGAGGCCCGTAAAATTGCCAAAGCGCGGTGCGACGCAATCTGAGACCATTTTTCAGAATGCTCGAAATAGTCAGAAAACTTTGCGCCTTTTTCCTGCATCCCGTCCTTGACGCGCGCGGTGACCAAGGCCTCGCGGCGCATGAAATCGCGCAATCGACCAAGCAATACAGCGCTTTCAGACAACTCTTCAGAATAAATGTCACGCGCGCCATTCAACGCGTCTTTTTGGGTTGCCACCGCGTCAGACAGATAGCCATTTGCCAATTCAGCAGGGTCCGCATTGCGATCCGCCAGAATTGCGCGCAACAACGGTTCAAGTCCATTTTCGCGCGCAATCATAGCACGGGTGCGTCGTTTGGGTTTATAGGGTAAATAAATGTCTTCCAGCGCAGATTTCGTATCGGCACTTGCGATGAATTTGGAAAGTTCCGGCGTGAGTTTGCCTTGCTCTTGAATTGACGATGCAATGGCACTGCGCCGTTTTTCAAGCTCGCGCAAATAGGTCAACCGCTCGGCCAAATTACGCAATTGCGTATCATCTAAACCACCAGTGGCCTCTTTGCGATACCGCGCCACAAACGGCACAGTCGCGCCGCCATCCAGCAAATCGGTCGCTGCGACCACCTGATTGGGGGCTGCCCCAATTTCAGTGGCGATGGTGCGGGCAATCTTTGTTGCGGTCTGATCCAAATCAACTCTCCTCATGACATCGGAAGACTGTGATAACCGCCCCGTTGCAGCGCGCCAAGTCGATTTTGTCTTTATGCTATAGGGACACGCGCAAGTTCACGCATCAATTTTGGCACATAAAGCACCAAGCAGCATTGCCTGACGTGGCTGAAATGGTGCGCTTGTGACCAAATGCGCCGCGCGGCACAAGTATCCCCTTTGCCCTCTTGCACAAATTGGGGCAACCTTCGACAAAACGCGGCACCAGACCGCGATTGAGGCAAAACCATACGGTTAAGGGAGAGCGGGCAGTGCACGAAACAAGTGATGAAACCCTGATGCTTGCAGTGGATCTTGATGGGACCTTGCTCTGCTCAGATATGTTGCATGAAACATTTTGGAATGTCGCTTCAAAAGATTGGAGCTCTGCCATCACTGCAGTGCGGGCGTTGCGCGACGGCAAAGCGGCGCTCAAACACCAGCTTGCGCAAGCCAGTGATGTGGATGTGACCACCCTGCCCTATGATGGTGACGTTTTGGATTACATCTCTGATTGGAAAGAAAAAGGTGGAAAAGTCGCTTTGGTGACCGCCGCAAACCATGAAATTGCAAGCAAAATTGCCGCACATTTGGGCGTATTTGATGCGGTCCACGGATCAACTGAGAGGCTCAATCTCAAGGGGCCAAATAAAGCGGAATTTTTAACCGAGACCTATGGCGCAGATGGGTTTGCGTATATGGGCGACACAGATGCGGATCTGCCTGTCTGGTCTGCAGCGCAAAAAATCATCACCGTGAAAGCCCCAAGAAATCTGCGCGACAAGGCAGAGGCCATGGACAAAGACACCGTGCACTTGGGAAGCGTAAAGGTCGACTACACCCCCTATATAAAAGCCCTGCGTCCGCACCAATGGGTGAAAAATATTTTGATTTTTGTGCCGATCTTATTGGCACAGCATCTTGATTTAACGACACTATTCATGGGGCTTTTGGGGTTCATTGCATTTAGTTTAGTTGCATCGTCTGTCTATGTTATCAATGACTTGCTTGATCTTGACGCAGACCGCGCCCACCCTCGCAAATGCAAACGCCCCTTTGCGGCTGGCACAGTCCCTATCCAGCATGGCACCGCAATCGCCGCCGTTCTTTTGGGGCTTGGCACAGCCGTTTCACTGTGTGTTGGGCCTGTCTTTTTGCTAACTTTAGTATTCTATTTTGCGGCAACAATAGGCTATTCACTTTATTTCAAACGCCGCATCATCATCGACATTTGTGTTTTAGCGGGACTTTACACAATGCGCATCATCGCAGGTGGAGTCGTGGCGAACGTCATGATTTCGGTTTGGCTGTTGGCTTTTTCCATATTCTTTTTCTTTGCTTTGGCCGCCATCAAACGCCAAGCTGAACTGGTAGACAACGCCAAAACAGGTAAGTTGGCCCCCTCAGGGCGCGGCTACCGCGTGACAGATTTACCTGTCGTGTCGCAAATGTCCATCGCCTCTGCCTATGTGTCTGTTTTGATTTTGGCGCTGTACATAAACTCGCCGACGGTCACCAGCCTTTATGCCAATCCCCCTGCATTGTGGGGTATTTGCCTCGTGCTGTTGTTTTGGGTTTCATGGATTTCCATAACCACGCATAGAGGGGAAATGCATGATGATCCTATTGTTTTTGCAGTCAAAGATCGTATCAGTCGCATATGTGGTTGCTTTGTTATTGTCTTTGGGTTGCTCGGAACTATCGCACTTTAGCCTGATAAATCGCACAAGATCCCGTCTCAGAGTAAAAAGGTGAGACATCGTGCTTGACGCCCCACCCCCTATGAAATAATCACTGAACTCACAGAGCGGGCGTTGTGTAATGGTAAGACCTCAGCCTTCCAAGCTGATGACACGGGTTCGATTCCCGTCGCCCGCTCCAGTATCCCCAGTGATAATATTCAAGCTGATCGAAATGCCATCAATGCTGGATTTTTTACCTGTGGCTAAACTGGTGCAATCAAGTGCGGGCCAAACGCGCGATTTGAATTTACATCTTTGCTGACACGGTGAAACTGCATGACGGATTCTGCCGCTGGTCGCATCAACGCGGCAGCACCGTGACCTTGTTCGCCCAGCCACAACCCCCAGTCTTTTTGCGCCAAAAACACTGGCATACGATGATGGATTTTGCCCATCGCGGCGTTGGCCTGTGTTGTTACCATAGCGCAGGTTTTCAGCCGTTCGCCGCCAAAGTTCCAATCTTGCCAAATGCCCGCGAAAGCGAACAGATCGGCTTTGGCCGGGCTGATATACCATGGTTGTTTTTCATCACCGGACCGATCCCATTCATAGAACCCAGACATCATAATAACGCAGCGCTGTGTGCGGCAAGCATCGCGAAAGGCGGGTTTATCTGCGATGGTTTCTGCCCGCGCATTGATCAACAAAGGCCCATCATTTAGCGCCTTGTACCAAGAGGGTGCAAACCCCCAACGCATCGCGCCAAGGCGGCGAATATCCCCCGCGCTGTAAACCACATGTATCTGATTTGTTGGGCAAACATTGAAGTTCGGCACGTCAGGTAAATCGTTTGATGCCACGGCGCCAAACATCTGGCACATGGTATCATTGCGCTGCGTGATAGAGAAACGGCCACACATGTTTCAACGGGTGAATTGTTTGCGCGCGATGTCAATCTTGGCTTCCATCATCGACATCTCTTTCATAATTTCGTGGCGTCTTGTGCGATCACCCGTCTCACGTAATTCTGCGCGCATCTGGGCCAATTCACGCCCCAAAACAACAAACTCTGGCGCACCACCATGATTGCGCACAACCTTTGAAAACAAGATGTTTTCCGGGTCATCGCAAGGTTCAAGCGGCTTGCCCATGCCCACCAAATTGTCAAAAGCACCCTCTTTTTGAGCCTCAACAATTTTGGCTTCGATTAGATCTTCTAACGGGTGTTTCATCGATCATTCCAAACAAAAAGCCCCCACAGTGTAGCGGGGGCTTGATCGTGTTTCTAGTCCGTAGCATCAGGTGATTATTTCACCGTGATACGACCATCCAAGTAAGGTGTGTAAGGCGCATGTGCTGCAAGATATTCAGCAGTCACATCAGCCAGATCAGGGCCAAAATCATATACATTTTTAGCTTCGCGGAACATTTTGTAACCATCACCACCTGAGCGCACAAAGTTGTTGGACACGACGCCGTAGTCTTTGGACAAATCAAGTGGTGTCCAAGTGCCGTCCATGTCGATCATGATCTCAGTCACACGTTCGCCCGTGGCATTGCCACTTTGGACAACGTATTTGATGCCTGCCACCTGAGGGAAACGACCATCATCTTCTGGATCGTCGAACTGCGCCATGCCATTTTCAAGAGCAGCTTTCAACGTCGCCCCATCCACTTGGAAGGTCGCCAAAGTGTTTTGAAATGGCAACACTGTCAGCACTTCGCCTTGAGTCACTTCGCCTGCATCGATAGACGCACGCAAACCACCACCGTTGGCCAAAGCCACTTGGATACCCTGTTCTTTCACACGTGCAAGCATCGCGTCAGCGACAAGATTGCCCATTTGGCACTCTGTGTAACGACAATTTTCACGTGATCCATCAATGGCTTCAGCTGTGTTTGCCACGATTTTGTTACGGATCTCATCCAAAGGCAGCGCAGCCTCTGCGATGCGTGCAACAGTTCCTTCGTCTTCATGAACATCTGCGTCCATGATGATTGGCTCGCCCACGGCCTCTGTGACAACACCGTTATCATCAAAAGTCACATTCAGCTCGCCCAAGAATTTACCATAAGCGTATGCGGACAGAATTTGAGTTCCGCCCACGACAGTCGGGTATGGTCCTGCAGCGCGTTCATTGGTGTTAGACAAAAGCGTATTGGTGTGACCGCCAACGATCACATCGATGCCATCAACGGCCGCTGCGATTTCTTGGTCTTTGTTATAACCCAAGTGGGACAACACGATAATCTTGTTCACGCCCATTTCGGTCAGTTTGGCAACTTCGCCTGCAACTGCTTCGATAGGATCAGAAAACACGACGGTGTCACCAGGTGATGACAATTCAGCAGTGTTTTGTGGCGTTGCTCCAATCAGGCCAAGCTTTTCGCCACCACGTTCAATCACAGTGGATTTCGCCAATTTGTCGTGCAAAAGCGGTTCACCTGACACGTCCGCATTGGACATAAGCACAGGGAAATCAACAGCATCCATAAAGCCGCGCAGCACTTCAGGGCCATCGTCAAATTCGTGGTTGCCGACAGTCATGCCATCGTAACCCATTTTGTTCATCATCTCAGCGGCAAGTTTGCCTTTATAGTATGTGTAGAACAGCGTACCTTGGAATTGGTCCCCGCCATCGACAAGGATGGAGTTGTTGGACCGTGTGCGTGCTGCTTCTACAGCAGTCACCAAACGTGCAGAACCGCCGAAACACTTGCCTTCAGTATTATCCTCAGCTGAACAGCCGGAATCATACTTTGAAACAGGTTCAAAGCGGGCGTGAAAGTCATTGGTGTGCAAAATCGTCAGAGAATAGTCGGCCGACGCGGCCCCTGCAGACAGAGCCAATGCAGCGGATGTGGTAAGGATTCGTTTGAGCATAAAACTGCCCCCCTAGTTGATTGATAGTGTAACCTTCGGCAACTCTGACCTTTGAGTCAAAGATTCCATTGCGGCAACGTCTCGCACAATTCGGCAACGCTTATATGACAGGCACCTATCTGCCCTTCAAAATGCCAGAGGCGACAATCCGCGCAAGATCAGCTCCTTTGGCATCAAGTCGATCTATCAAAAGGTGCTGCCAAGCCAAGGCGATGATGACCTCAGCAATCTGCTCGGGGGCAATATCATTACTCAATTCCCCTCGCGCATCCGCCCGCTTGAGCACAACCAACCAGTCATCAATCCGATCGCAACGATATTGACGCAAAGCCTCTGCAACTTCGGCATCGCCCTGCGCTTGCGCAATGATCTGCGCAAAGACACGCCCCGCATCCCCTTGCCAAAAAGCGAATACATGGTCGAAAAACGCTGAAATATCAGTTTCAAGTTGCCCTGTGTCCGCATGGGCATGAGGGCCCTTGATGCGTCCATATATTGCCAAAAGCAAAGCACCGCGTGTTGGCCACCATCTATATATAGTCGCTTTTCCCGCTTTGGCCTTGCGCGCCACGGCATCCATTGTCAGCCCCTTGGGCCCCTTTGTTAGCAAAAGATCTAAAGCCGCATCCAGAATAGCGGATTCCGTGTCTGGGTTTTGGCGTGCCCCTATTGAGCGACGCGATGTCCCATCTGTCTTTATATTTTGCGACATATATTGGCCCTTTACCTAACGAAACGAATCGTTCATATAGATAGAGACGATCCGTTCCATTAAGGGTATCCCATGACAACGCACCTTCGTAAACCCTCCCGTATTCGATTTTCCGGCTTTGTGTTTCTCTTTGTCTATCCGCTGGTCACAGCATTTTCTTATGGCCTCAGCCCCCTCACACAAGGCTGGCCTATCTGGCTTCGCACCTTGGTCATGGTGCCCTTCATTGTTGGGGCGATGGTCTATTTGATCATCCCACTCATCCAAAGACGCCTAACCAACTGGCTCTGATTTATATTGACCCCTTTGCTGCGCACTGGCATCACGCAGTCATGTTGATTTACAAAATATTTCGTGCAGACGAATGGGCCGCAATGCAGGCGCAAGGCGAAACTGCAGGGGCCCCCGTTGATCTGGCCGATGGCTATGTGCATTTTTCAACGGCAGACCAAGCCGTTGAAACAGCAGCCAAATGGTTTGCAGGGGCTGAGGGGCTTGTACTTTTGGCCTGTGAAACAGACCGCATGGGCGCAGACCTAAAATGGGAACCATCACGCGGCGGGGCCTTGTTTCCACATCTATACCGCGCCTTGAACATGCGCGATGTGACTTGGTCCAAGCCTTTGCCCCTCGACGCGGGCACACATGTTTTTCCAAAGGAAATGCTATGAGCCTGACAGAACAACTCGGCCTCAAGGTTTTACGCAAAATCAATCCCGAAAAAGCACATCACTTGGCGCTGACTGCCTTGCGCGCGGGCCTTGCGCCCTTACCCGGGCCGATCACATCCTCGCGCCTGAAAACCACATTTGCAGGACTCGAGATGCCCAACCCAATCGGGCTGGCCGCTGGGTTTGATAAAAATGCTGAAGCCATCGCACAGCTGTCGCGCGCGGGGTTTGGTTTTATCGAAGTGGGTGCTGCCACCCCACATCCGCAGTCGGGCAATCCAAAACCGCGCCTATTTCGCCTAACCGAAGACCGTGCTGTGATCAATCGGTTCGGGTTTAATAACGAAGGCATGGAGGCCATTGGCGCGCGTTTGAAAGCAAACAAGCCAAGCACAGGAACGCGGGCTGTCCCTGTTGGGCTCAATCTTGGGGCCAATAAAGACAGCAATGACCGCGCTGCCGATTTTGCTCGGGTTTTTTCTCATTGCGGCAATCATATCGACTTTGCCACCGTCAACGTGTCATCACCCAACACGGAAAAGCTGCGTGACCTGCAAGGTCCAGAAGCGCTCGAAGCACTGCTTCTTGGTGTTTTGGATGCGCGCAAAGCACTTGACCATAAAGTGCCTGTCTTTTTAAAAATCGCACCTGATCTTGAACAATCAGAGATCGCAGAAATTGCAGAAGTCGCCAAGATATCTGGCATCGATGGCGTAATCGCAACCAACACAACACTGTCGCGAACAGGTTTGAAAAGTGCAAGTAAAGGCGAAATGGGCGGGCTTTCCGGTGCGCCTTTGTTCGAAAAGTCCACTAAGGTGCTGGCGCAATTATCGCATATTTTACGCGAAGACGTGCCGCTGATTGGCGTTGGTGGCATTTCATCTGCGTTGGATGCCTACACTAAAATCCGCGCAGGCGCATCGGTGGTTCAGCTTTATTCTGCCATGGTCTATGGCGGACTTTCTTTGGCCCCGCGTATTGCACAAGGGCTGGATAACCTGCTCAAAGCCGATGGGTTTGACACCGTGTCAGATGCGGTCGGCACGCGACGGGACGCTTGGCTTTAAGCCGCCTTAAGCGTGTTTTAATCTCAAGAAAATCAGCTGCGGTGCGCGTCGCGTTCTAATGCAGGGTATTTCCACGCAAGCGTCGCTCCGCGAGCAATGTAACTGATCAACAGCGCCGCCCAAAGCCCATGCGCGCCAAACCGCGGCATCAACACATAAACCGCAGCCAAATACACAACCAAGCTAACGACACTCATATTGCGCATATCGCGCGTGCGCGTCGCACCAATGAAAACTCCGTCTAACATCCAAGCGGCCAGCCCCACCAGCGGGACGCTGACCATCCATGGCAAAAAGCGCCGCGCTTCGGCTTGAACATCTGGTGCTGTGGTCATGATGTCAACAATCACCCCGCCAAACACAGCGAATGTTACGGCCAAAACTGTACAAACCAACAGCCCCCAAAATGATGCCATCAATGCGCCACGGCGCAACGCCAATGCAGACCGCGCGCCCAAAGCTTGCCCCACCAAAACTTCTGCCGTGAACGCAAATCCATCCAGCGCATAGGCCGTAATTTCAACGAATTGCATCAAGATATGATTGGCCGCCAAGGTCAGATCACCAAAGCTCGCGCCAAAAAAGGCAAAACTCACCATTATCGCCAAAAGCAAAATAGACCGGATCATAATATCCGTATTCACACGCGCCATGTTGAGCAAACGCGCAGGATCAAACACCTTAGGCCAAGCTTTCCAAGCGGGATGCGTCAGCGCAGAGCGGCATAAAAATAGGCCAAGCCCAGCCCCCGTCACTTCCGCAATCACCGTGGCAATGGCAACGCCTTCAATCCCCCAACCGAGCCCAAGCACGAACCACAGGTCCAGTAAAATGTTCAGTCCGTTCATCCACAACTGCAACACCAATACAGCGCGGGTGCGTTCACCCGCAATCAGCCAACCAGTCAAACCAAACCCCGCAATCGCAAAAGGCGCGGACCAAATGCGAATGCCAATATAACTGCGCGCGAGAGTTTCAACTTCGGCAGATGCAGGCGCGAGTTTGAACGCCGCCCAAAGAATCGGCACTTGCAGCGCAATAAGCGCCACGCCAGCCACAACTGCGATCATCATCACACGCGTCAATAGCGCAGAGACTTCGCCCAGATCCCCTGCCCCACGCGCCTGCGCCACCAGCCCTGTTGTGCCCATCCGCAAAAAACCGAACAGCCAGTAGACGGAGGCCAAAATGACGGCTCCGATGCCCACGGCCCCAATCGGCGCAGCAAGACCAAGCTGGCCAACAACACCCGTATCAACCGCGCCAAGGATCGGCACCGTTGCATTCGACAAAACGATTGGCACGGCGATGGTTAAAACCCGTTTGTGAGTGATTGTATCTTTGGAGTGCATCGTTTTAGCCATTATTTTGCATCAAGAAATGTCCCGTCGCCATTGCGATGGGTCGGGCGTGATTGTCTTGCCACGCTTCAACTTGAACGGATGCAAACCGACGTCCTGCGCGCGTCACTTTGGCCCGTGCATAGGTATCGCGCGGCAGGCCTGAACGCAGGTAATCTACAGTAATATCAATCGTTTTAGGCAAAGCAGGCAAGGTTTCAATCGCGCCTTCCTGTTCAAAAATCGGCCAAATCACGGACCAACTCAGCGCCACCTGCGCGGTCACTTCGAGAAAGGCAGCAATCGCGCCCCCATGCAGAGCCGGCAAAATGGGGTTTCCCAGTAAATCTGCACGAAACGGCATCGTCGTAGTTAATTCGTCGCCACGCCGTTCAAAAGAAACCCCCAAATACTCAGCATAAGGCACGCGTGCTTTGAGCGCCAACAAAGCGGAATCTCGGCGCGTTTTTACGACATCAACGGGTTCAGGCGAGCGTCGTGTCATATTGTGCGCTCCACAGCAAAGGTTCCAGTTGCGGTTGCCACAGGGGTGTCTGACGTCCCATCTGTCGCAGTGGCGCGCACAAAGGCGACGGAACTAGAGACGTGATAGCACTGTGCTGTCGCCGTGATTGTAGCTTTGGGCACGGCAGCGCGCATGTAATCGATGCGCAAATCTATGGTGGCCGTGGCCAAGCCTGCTTTGGGATGCGACATAACGGCTGCACCACAACAGGTATCCATCATAGCGGACACCGCACCACCATGAATAACGCCTGTTTCAAGATCTCCAATCAGCGCGGTGCTATAGGGCATTGAAATCTGAGCTTTGCCGGCCCCGATATCATCAAGCACCAACCCCAAGGCTTTGGCGTGCGGCAGCGCCAATATAAATTGGCGGGCATTGTCTATGATATTTTGTGTCATTTAAACCAATTCATATTTTAAGCATATCTATCAGTAGAGTACGAGAATAGCAGATCGCAAACGCCAATTCTGCACAAGTCCTGTAACGTAACAGCAAGAAAGTGTCGGATGACCGCTTATGACGCATCCACAACCGCACAATGATCACCAAACCAAGTTGCCAGACAGAGCTGAAGGGTTTAGATTCCCATCAAGGAGAACTTGCATATGACCACTGAGCGCCTGACCTTCAAAGAAATGTGTTCCACCTTTGATGTGACACCGCGCACATTGCGTTATTATGAATACATTGAACTTCTGTCCCCTGAAAAGGAAGGGCGGACACGGTTTTATACCACTCGCGAGTTGGGGCGGATGAAACTGATCCTGCGCGGGCGAAAATATGGATTTTCGCTTGAGGAAATCCGCCAATGGCTACTTTTGTACAATGAAGAAGGCACGCAAGCACAGTCTGATGCGTTTGTTGCTTTGGCCGATCGCCAGCTTGCCGCATTGAGCAAGCAAAAAGCAGAAATCGAATCTGCGATTCTAGAACTCACTCATCTACGCGAAGACGTCACTAAAAAACCGTAAGCCCATTTGGCCGTACGATATGACATCGCACCCCACACATCAGACGCGAAAGACGCAACGTCTTGACGCGTTATGTCTGTATTCTCCCCGCAATTTCGACACCCCGGCAGAGCAATTCCGAAGAGTGTTTGCATTTGACGAGTCAATCGCGCCAAAGCGCTTTGATGGCTTAAAATAGGGGAAAAATCCTATTTATTCCCCGCAAAAATCAAATCGCTTTTGTTTACGAGAGGGGAATAATATGTCTCGTGGTCCCTACGTCAGGGGTCGATAGTTTTACAAAACCCGAGATGACGCCACGTTACATTTACATGTATGTGCGCTGAGCTTGTAGAGTTGGGGTGAAGAACTCATTTCGCTCGGTACAACGGCACAAGCCGACCTGACGCACAGCCGAACTGGAGTGAATTCAAAATGACAAACGAGGTGATGACCATTCGCCAAATGTGTGACGCGTACGATGTAACACCACGCACTTTGCGATTCTATGAAGCGAAGGAGCTTCTTTTTCCCATCAGAGAGGGACAAAAGCGGCTTTTCACGCGACGCGACCGAGCGCGATTAAAACTTATCCTTCGTGGGAAACGTTTTGGATTCGCCTTGGAACAAATTCGCCAACTTTTGGATCTTTACGATGTTAAAGACTCCGGAAGAAAACAACTTCAAGGCACGCTTGCCGCTTACAAGGCGCGCAAAAAGAACTTGGAGCAACAGGTCCTAGATCTTCAACAGATCATGGCTGAGTTGGATGTACAAATGGAGTGGGTGCAGAGCGCACTCATTCAAAAGACCGCGCAGGGAGAGCTCAACGAACTCTCCCACACATAAAGTTTAAGGGAGAGCCCAATGCCAAGCTACACAGCACCAAACAAGGACGTCCAATATGTCCTACATGACGTTTTGCAGATTTCCGAAGCCACAACCCCGGGTTACAGCGATCTCGATGTTGAGTTTACAGACGCCATTCTTGAGGCTGCTGGCGCGCTTGCCTCCGACGTGTTGGCCCCGCTGAATGCCGTGGGCGACAAAGAAGGCTGCACCTTAGAAAACGGTATCATCACAACGCCTACAGGCTTCAAAGCCGCGTTCGAGCAAGTCAAAGAGGGCGCGTGGCCCGGTCTTGATATGCCCGAAGAGTTCGGCGGTCAGGGGCTTCCTTATGTGATTGGGACTGCCGTTGGTGAACTGTTTTCTGGCGCGAACCAAGCCTTTACCATGTATCAAGGGCTGACCCACGGTGCAGCGTCTGCGATTTTGGTGCACGGCACGGACGACCAAAAAGCCACCTACCTGCCAAACATGGTGTCTTGCGAGTGGACAGGCACGATGAACCTGACCGAGCCTCACTGCGGCACCGATCTGGGATTGATGCGCACCAAGGCTGAACCACAAGACGATGGGTCTTACAAACTTTCAGGCCAAAAGATTTTCATCTCTGCTGGCGATCACGACATGTCGAGCAATGTCATTCATCTTGTGCTGGCGAAGGTCCCCGGTGGGCCAGACGGCATCAAAGGTGTGTCGCTCTTTATCGTTCCGAAATTCAATGTGAATGATGATGGCAGCCTTGGCACCTCAAATGGCGTGTCTGTTGGCTCCATCGAGGAAAAAATGGGCATCCACGGCAATTCAACTTGCGTGATGAACTACGATGACGCGACGGGTTATTTGTTGGGTGATCTGAACAAAGGCATGCGTGCCATGTTCACGATGATGAACGAAGCGCGTATTGGCGTGGCGATGCAGGGCTTGGCGCAAGCGGAAGCCGCCTACCAAAACGCAGTGATTTACGCGAAAGACCGCTTGCAAGGGCGCGCTGTCACAGGCGCTGAAAACCCGAATGGCCCAGCTGATCCTTTGATCGTACACCCTGACATTCGCCGCAACTTGATGGACCAAAAATCATTCATCGAAGGCGCGCGTGCGTTCATGTTGTGGGGCGCATCCTTGATCGATGCGGGACATCGCGGTGGCGATAAAGACGCCGAAGGTCTGATTTCTTTGATGACCCCTGTGCTCAAAGGTTTCTTGACCGACAAAGGCTATGAAGCGACTGTGAACGCGCAGCAAGTCTATGGTGGTCACGGCTACATCGAAGAATGGGGCATGTCTCAATTCACGCGTGATGCCCGCATCGCGATGATCTATGAGGGCGCAAACGGCGTTCAAGCCCTTGATCTTGTTGGCCGTAAATTGGCACAAGATGGCGGGAAGCATGTGATGGCCTATTTCGATATGGTCAAAACATTCTGCAAAACCTCTGATGCGCCCGAGATGGAAGAGTTCACAACACCTCTCAAAGCCGCATCAAAAGATTTGCAAGCTGCAGGTATGTACTTCATGCAAAATGGCATGAAAAACCCCAATGCTGCGCTGTCTGGATCGTATGATTTCATGCATCTGTTCGGCTATGTGTCACTTGGTTTGATGTGGGGCCGCATGGCGGATGTGTCGTTGAAAGCACTGGCAAATGGTACGGATGATCCAGAATTCCATAAAAACAAACTGATCACCGCACGCTACTACATGGCCCGTCAACTGCCGATGACAGGCGCGCTTTTGAAACGAATTGAAAGCGGTGCTGATCCTGTGATGGCCTTGTCTGCCGAAGCATTCTAAACTGACGCAACCTCGCGCAATTGGCCCTTCGCCCCATTTGTGGGCGGAGGGCTTTTTTGTGACCAAACCAGAAAAGCTTTTACACTTATGACGGAGCGTAATCATGCCCAAACGTTTTAGAATGACGCGGCGTTTTCCTGTTTCGATGACAGAAGAAGGCTATCGTCGTCTCAAATCATTCTCGCGGGAGGCGGGTCTTGATGAGGGCGAGGCGCTGTCTTTCCTTTTCGAGAATTTCTCTTCCGTGACGCATCAAGAAAAACTGGAACACCGCTTGCGGTTGTTCAATTCGGATTTGGAAAACAGGAAAAAATGACACATTCCGCGCCCCACACCCTGCAATCGGTACAAGCACTTGGGGCGCGCCGCATCTATTATCGCCAAACTCAATACAGTCTCTTAAAAGCACAGTGTTTTTTCTTGACGCAAAACACTGCAACGCGCGCTATCGTCCCTATGTATTATTCAACGGAGGAAACGATATGACGGCGAAACTCTATTGCTTTGGCGAAAGTGGCAATTCTTACAAAGCTGCGCTGACGCTCACTTTATGCGACATCGACTGGACGCCTGAGTTCGTCGATTTCTTCAACGGCGAAGCGCGCTCAGACACCTTTCTCGCGATGAACGTCATGGGCGAAGTGCCGTTTTTTATCGATGGCGACACCCAGCTTAGCCAATCTGGTGTGATCCAACTTTATGCCAGCGACATCTCGGGCAAGCTGGGCGGCACCACGGCAGACGACACACGTGAAATTTTGCGCTGGGTGCTGTGGGACAATCAAAAGATGTCCGGCCAAGCGGGACCAACACGGTTTTTGAACAACTTCCTAGACCCATCCAAACGCCCCACCGAAGTGATCGGGTTCAACATGGGACGCGTCAGAGCAGCGCTGGCCGTTTTGGACCGCGCCCTTGAGGACCGTGACTGGCTTGTGGGCGATAGCATTACCATCGCAGACACCGCGTGTTGCGGTTACTTATTTTACCCCGAACCCTTTGGGTTTGAGCGGGCCGATTGGCCCAATATTGATCGCTGGCTTGGCAATATCGAAACCCTGCCAAACTGGAAACACCCCTATGATATGATGCCCGGATCCCCTGCGGATCGGGCCTGAGGAGGAAAAAGATGACTGAGGCATATATTTACGACGCGGTGCGCAGCCCGCGCGGCAAAGGACGCAAGGACGGGAGCCTACACGAGGTCACCGCCGCACGTCTGTCAGCGCAGATGCTAAACGCCATCAAAGAGCGTAGCGGACTTTCGGGTCATGCGGTCGAAGATGTGATTTGGGGCAATGTCACCCAAGTCGGCGAACAGGGCGGCTGCCTTGCGCGGACTGCCGTTTTGGCCTCAGATCTTGATGAGCGCATTCCTGGCCTTGCGATCAACCGTTTTTGTGCCTCGGGTCTTGAAGCCGTAAACCTTTCCGCCAACCAAATCAAAGGCGGCGCGGGCATGGCCTACATCGCCGGCGGCGTGGAAATGATGGGCCGCGTGCCCATGGGATCAGACGGCGCAGCCATTGCGGTTGACCCAAGCATCGCCATGAACACCTACTTTGTGCCCCAAGGGATTTCTGCTGATATCATCGCCACCGAATATGGCTTTAGCCGCGATGACGCAGATGCGCTGGCCGCGGAATCACAAAAACGCTCTGCTGCGGCATGGGCTGACAACCGCTTTGCCAAATCCATTGTTCCTGTGCTCGATCAAAACGGCCTGACCATTTTGGACCGCGACGAATACATGCGCCCCGGCACTGACATGGCAGCGCTTGCCAAGTTGAAACCGGCATTCAAAGACATGGGCGAAGTGATGCCCGGCTTTGATAAAGTCGCCTTGATGAAATACCCGCACCTGGAAACGATCAACCACATCCACCACGCAGGCAATTCCTCTGGCATCGTTGATGGATCAGCTGCGGTTTTGATTGGCAACAAAGAGTTCGGTGAAAAATACGGGATCAAGCCCCGCGCCCGCATTCGCGCCACCGCCAAGATCGGCACAGACCCCACAATCATGCTGACGGGCCCCGTACCTGCGACGCAAAAAATTCTGGCTGACAGCGGCATGAGCATTTCAGACATCGACCTGTTTGAAGTGAACGAAGCTTTCGCATCTGTGGTCTTGCGCTTCATGCAAGCGTTTGATGTGGACAGCTCGAAAGTCAACGTCAACGGCGGATCGATTGCCATGGGTCACCCACTGGGTGCAACAGGCGCGATCATCATCGGTACCCTGCTGGATGAACTTGAACGCACAGGCAAAGGCACAGGCCTAGCCACGCTTTGCATCGCCTCTGGCATGGGCGCTGCAACAATTATTGAGCGGATGTGAGGACACTGACATGACTGATTTTACATATGAAGTAGACGCAGACGGCGTGGCCGTTATCACGTGGGATGTCACCACCAAAAGCATGAATGTGCTATCGCTTGAGGGCTTAGCCGAACTAGACGCCCACATCGATACTGCGCTGGCGGATGAGGCTGTCAAAGGTGTCGTTTTGACCTCTGGCAAAGATACATTCGCTGGCGGGATGGATTTGAACATCATCGCAAAAATGAAAGACAGTGCAGGCGACAATCCAGCACAAGGTCTGTTTGACGGCATTATGGGCATGCACACCACGTTGCGCAAAATTGAACGCGCTGGCATGGATGCAAAAACCAACAAAGGCGGCAAACCGATTGCAGCCGCCTTGCCCGGCACAGCGCTTGGCATAGGGTTGGAAATTCCACTGTCGTGTCACCGCATTTTTGCCGCCGACAATGCTAAAGCCAAAATTGGCCTGCCCGAAATTAAAGTCGGCATTTTCCCCGGTGCTGGCGGCACCACACGTATTTCGCGCAAACTCGGTGCGATGGCCGCTTCGCCCATTTTGCTTCAAGGCCAAATGATGGACCCGAAAAAGGCGAAATCCAGCGGCGTGATTGATGAAGTCGTCCCTGCAGATGAGCTGTTGAGCGCTGCGAAAGCTTGGGTTCTTTCTGCCAAAGATGCTGACATTGTGAAACCTTGGGACACCAAAGGATGGAAAATGCCCGGCGGCGCGCCTTATCATCCGGCTGGTTTTATGACATTTGTCGGCGCCTCCGCGATGGTCAATGGCCAAACCCAAGGCGTCTATCCTGCTGCAAAAGCATTGCTGTCGTCTGTCTATGAAGGCGCGCAAGTGCCGTTTGACACGGCCCTCAAAATCGAGGCGCGTTGGTTCACCAATGTATTGATGAACCCATCGTCAGGCGCGATGATCCGGTCTTTGTTCATCAACAAGGAAGCTTTGGAAAAGGGCGCAAACCGTCCCGATGTTGCTGATCAAACTGTCAAAAAAGTCGGCGTGATTGGCGCAGGCATGATGGGGGCTGGCATCGCTTATGTGTCGGCAACTGCAGGCATCGACGTGGTGTTGATCGACGCGAAACAAGAAAGCGCCGACAAAGGTAAATCTTATTCCGAAGGCATCTTGGACAAGGGCATATCACGCAAAAAAGTGACGCCTGAGAAAAAAGAACAGGTGCTGGCACGGATCAATGCCACGACAGATTACGCCGCTCTTGCGGATTGTGATTTGATTGTCGAAGCTGTGTTTGAAGACCCAAGCGTCAAGGCCGAAGTCACCGCCAAAGTTGAGGCTGTCGTGGGCGAAACATGCGTGTTTGCCACCAACACCTCAACGCTACCGATCACTGATTTGGCCAAGGCGTCATCGCGCCCAGAACAGTTCATCGGCATTCACTTTTTCAGCCCTGTCGACAAAATGCTTTTGGTGGAAATCATCAAAGGCAAGCAAACGGGCGATGTGGCTGTGGCCAAAGCGCTTGATTTCGTGCGCCAAATTCGCAAAACGCCGATTGTCGTCAATGACGCGCGGTTCTTTTATGCCAACCGCTGCATCATTCCCTACATCAACGAAGGCGTGCGCATGGCGGCAGAAGGTGTCGAACTGCCTTTGATCGAAAATGCTGCAAAGTTGTTGGGCATGCCTCTTGGACCACTGCAATTGATCGACGAAACGTCTGTTGATTTGGGCGTCAAAATCGCCAAAGCCACCAAAGCGGCCATGGGCGACGACTACCCTGACGCGGCTGTGGACGAAGTTGTGTTTTGGTTGGCAGAAAAGGGTCGTTTGGGCCGCAAAGTAAACGCGGGCTTCTACGATTACGACGAAAAAGGCAAACGCGGCGCACTTTGGACAGGGTTTGCTGACGAATACGCAGTGGCCGAAAGCCAACCTGAGTTGGACGAAGTGCAACACCGTTTGATTATGGCGCAGGTTTTAGAAGCCGTTCGCGCGCTTGAAGCTGGTGTTTTGACAGACATTCGCGAAGGCGATGTTGGCGCGATCCTTGGCTGGGGCTTTATGCCGTGGTCTGGCGGGCCGTTCAGCTGGCTTGACATCATCGGCGCGACGCAAGCTGTGGATATGTGTGACAAACTGACCGCAACGCATGGTCCACGGTTTGAAGCGCCCGCATTGCTGCGTGACATGGCTGCTGCAGGCGAAACTTTCTATGCACGGTTTGGATCAGGCAAAGACCAACGCGCAGCGTAAATCTTTGCAACGTAAACTTAAAAACCCCCGCGCCCAAAAGTGCGGGGTTTTTTGCATTGAAAACCAAATATGCGCCGACCTACAGATCGTCTAAAGGGTCTCACGCAGACCAGAGGGTGTGAAATCATATCCGAATTGAGCGATATCCGTAGCACATAATTTGGCGACTGTGTCTTGATCCGCGTCAGTATAATAGCCCCGAAAATCGCGCGCACGTTTCGACGTATTGACCCGCGCGATAGGCCCCAGATTAAAACCAAGATGGGTCCAAAGCGGGGCCAAATCTGCCTCTAATGTTTCGATCCGCATATAGGCTGTACTGCGATCCCGCCCGGCACCATCTTGCATATAAAAGGCAGACGGCACGGACAAAGAACGCAAGGTTTCAGGCGTATTTAGGAAGTTGCTGAAATCCTTAGATTTCGCCAAATGCACTGCACTGTGATCCCAGTTTTGCAACTGCAGCCAGTGATAATAACTGACGATGCGATCCCAAGGGTTGCGCACCAAAGTGAAGATAAAGAAATCCTCAAACGCATCCCGTGCAACAACGCCTTCGATATCGGCCAAGCGTGCGTGTTTCCAAAGCCGCCCAGCGGATTGTAGTGTTTTCACCCGCGCCCGTCGTTGCACCGCTTTAGGTGTATCGCCAATCAAAATATCATCTGCCATGGCACGCGTCTCTAGCGCCAAACTGAGCGCCGAGCCCCCCGTCTTGGGGATATGAACAAAGATGTATTTGCGGCCATGCGATATGATCATGCGACCACGCTACTAGAGCTGCGCCGTGTCGAAAACAGGCAATTCAATTTTTACAGGTGCAAAGAGGTGCCGCGAAGATTGTGAAACCCTACAATTCAAGATAGATTGCGGTAAAGAAACAACAAAGAGCAGCCCGCGCATGACAGCGCTATCCGAATATGACCGACTTGAGGCTTCTGCGCTTTGGCGTCCTGAGGGGGAAACCCAAAGGATCGAAGTTGTGCTGTCTATGGGCAAGGCCACTCTTATTATCTCTGACACCAATGATAAAACACTCTCGCATTGGTCGTTGCCCGCCATCGAGCGGGTGAATGGCACCAACGAACGTTTGGCCATCTATGCCCCCAGTCTCGACACAGACGAGCGACTTGAAACCGAAGACGAAACGATGATTGCCGCCATCTTGCGCATTCAGCGTGCTATTGAACGCGGCACACCACGCCCCGGGCGGCTGCGCGGCGGCATCTTGGCTGCTGCCTGTATTGGCGCTTTGGCACTTGGGGTGTTTTGGTTGCCCGGTGCGCTTGTCAGCCAAGCGGTCACCATTGTGCCCGGTGTGACGCGTACTCAAATTGGCGAGGCTTTGCTCACCCGCATTGAGCGACTATCGGGGAAACCTTGTGACACCGTGCATGGCGCGCGTGCGCTTCAAGCCCTTAAATCGCGCCTGTTGGCCTCCGGCGTTGGCGATATTATTGTGTTGCGCAGCGGTGTTAACAGCACACAGCACTTGCCCGGTGGAGTCATCTTGCTCAACCGCAGCATCATCGAAGACTATGAAGATCCCGACGTGGTGGCAGGTTATATATTGGCAGAGCAACAACGTGCGGCTGAGGTTGATCCGTTGGAGCATCTCTTGCGCAGCGCTGGGTTCATGACCTCTATGCGACTGCTGACCAGCGGGAAAATTCCAAAAGACACGCTTGATACCTACGCAGAAGACCTGTTGCGACAAGCCCCTGCCCCAGTTGACATAGATCTGTTGATCGAACGCTTTGCTGCAGCCGAAGTGCGCCCCCTGCCCTATGCCTATGCCAAAGACATCACGGGCGTCACGACCTTGCCCCTGATCGAAGCGGACGCGATCCGCCTGCAATCGGCCCGCCGCGTTTTGGCGGATGGGGATTGGGTGGCCCTACAAGACATCTGCGGCACCTAAGCTTCCCACGATATCTTAAATCTGCACAGTCTAAAAAGACGAAAGCCCCCAGATACCTGAGGGCTTTGTTAATTTCATATGTTGTCAGATCAAAAGTCTGACTTTATTTTCGCGCAAATGCATCACCGTATCCAGCAGAGCGTGCTTGCGCCAACGCCTGCATCGTTTGCTGTGAGGTCGCGAAAGGCCCAGCAAGAACCATCTTAAGCGGCTTGCCATTATTCCGCATCATCTGTGCGGAAACTGGCAACCCCAAAGATGACAGGCGGGCAATGGATTTATCTGCATTGGCAGGCACGCCAAAGGTGCCAACCTGCACATAACGCAGCCCCTGTGCAGGCGCAGTTTGCGATACCACAGGGGTGCTTACAGGCGTAACAGATTTTGTCGACACACGCGCCGGAACGTTTGCCTGTACCGCGACAGGAACCGCAGCGCGTGTCTGCGGATGAGAGCCAAACAATTTCTGCCAAAACGTCAAATGTGGTTTTTGATCAACGGCATAGGCTGGTACTGTATTGGTCCAAATCTGCGCCTGCTGATAATCACCTGTCAAAGTCCGCGGACCGCGATTTGGGTTCAAACGACCATCATCGAATGTTCGGGTATAGCCTTTTGGGGTGCGTACTTGTTTTGGTGCGATGTAAGCAACCCCAAGCTCGCGCCCAGTCTGCATCGTTTGGGAAATGGTCGTATTGGCCTGTGCTGCACGTTGGTTTTGACGTTGTATATATGCTGATGGATGCTCAACTTGCGGCCCGCAGCGCACGACAAAACGATTTGAAGTTGCCATGTATTGCGCGGTATTTGGGCTCAAGCCAGTGCAGTTTGCGACACCAGCGGCCTGATCCACAACGCTGCGCGGTGCAATTTGGGTCGGAGGCGTTACAACAGCAGACGCTGTGCGTGATGGTTTGATTGCAACACGTACCAAAGTTGGTTCCGTTGTCGTCAAAATGCCACCGTCTGCTTTGCGCACAGTGATGCCCGCAGGCAGACGTTTCAAAATATAATCAGCGGGCTGCGTCGATGTCGGCGTACAGCGCACAGAGCGTCCCGCAACACCGGTGCCACAGGTTTGACCAACGATTTCAGCATCCGCAAGCGTTGGACCGTTCCCTTGAAGTGGTTTCGATGGCACAGACTTAGGCACAACTTTTGCGGGCGTCGCAGTGATACTAGCAACAGTGTCAAGCGGCGCGTTGGTCTGTGCTGGCAGAATTGGATCTGGGGTCACTGGCAGTTTGGTTTGAGCCTGCACCAATGAGGGTTTGAAACCGCATAAAACCTTGCGATCACGCGATACACGCGGCACCCAAGTCACACTACCATAGCCGCCGGTACGCACATAGGCACAGCCTTCGCTGTCCACATATTGCGCGGCTTTATAGGTCACGGGTGGAAATTCGGCAGGCGCACTCGCATCGCGCATGGATGTCTTTGCAGATACACTAGAGATACTGAGCATCGCAACCAAAGCCGCGACAGAAATTGTTTTAACAGTTGGCATGAAGTGCCCCCACGCAAAATATAGGCCCCAAGGGTAACCCAGAACCGTACTTTTGCCTAGGGGCAAATCGCCTATTTTGTGCCAAACATGCGGTCACCCGCATCCCCTAGTCCTGGAACGATATATCCTTTGTCATTGAGCCGTTCATCGACAGACGCCGTAACGATAGGCACATCAGGGTGCGCAGCTTTCATTGTCGCGACCCCTTCAGGTGAGGCCAAAAGACACAAGAAACGAATGTTCGTTGCTCCAGCTTTTTTCAACAAATCAATTGCAGCGACCGATGAATTGCCCGTGGCCAACATCGGATCGACGGCAATCACCAGCCTGTCGTCAAGCGACTCTGGTACCTTGAAATAATACTGAACGGGCTCAAGTGTCTCTTCGTCGCGGTACAGGCCGACAAAGCCAACACGCGCAGAAGGGATCAACTCAAGCACCCCATCAAGCAAGCCGTTACCGGCCCGCAAAATTGAAATCAACGCCAGCTTTTTACCTGCCAAAACAGGGGCATCCATTGGCTGCATTGGGGTTTCGATCCGCTTGGTCGTCATCTCAAGACCACGCGTGACCTCATACGCCAACAACTGCGAGACCTCGCGCAAAAGTTTGCGGAATTCAGCAGTCGACGCGTTTTTATCGCGCATCAGTGTAAGTTTGTGCTGCACCAATGGGTGCGTGACAACGGTCAGGTGTTCAAGCATCGGGGAGTTCCAATTTCTGTTTCAGTTCTGCACGCGTTGCCGCATCGCAAAAAGCGGCATCCAGCGCGGTTTGATTGAGGGCTTTAAAATCTTGCGCATCCCAGTCAAATGTCTGGGACAAATCGTCGAATTCTTTGCGCATTGTGGTGTGGAAAAAAGGTGGGTCGTCGGTTGAAACCGTGACTTTGACACCGCGTTCGCGCAGCTTGGCAATCGGGTGATCGCTCAAATTTTTATAAACTTTGAGCGCCACATTCGAGCCAGGGCACACTTCAAGCACCACGTCTTTTTCCAAAATTTCTTGGATCAAAGCGTCATCTTCAATCGCACGCACGCCATGCCCAATGCGTGTTACGCCCAGATCACGGATCGCATCGCGCACGCTTTCGGGTCCGCCCCATTCCCCAGCATGGGATGTCAATTGCAGCTTAGCTTCGCGCGCCATATCAAAGGCATAGGTGAAATCACCCTGCCGACCAAACGCTTCATCACCGCCCATGCCAAAACCAGTAATAAAACTGCTGGCTGTTTCCGATGCACAAATCGCTGTCTTTTTGGCCTGATCCGGTCCGAAATGGCGCACACAAGTCGGTATGCCTTTGAGAATGATACCCGTCTCGTCACGCATTTCAGTTGCAGCTTGCTCAATGGCCGCCAAATAGTCTTTCCATGCAATCAGATCACCGCCACCACAAAAATCGGGCGCCAAAAATGTTTCGGCATAGATCACCTGATTGGCGACGCATTCTTCCAAGACCGCGCGGGTCAGGCGGTAGAAATCTTGTGGGCTTTGCAGCACCGTTGTGGCCGCTTCATAGACTTTGAGAAAATCCCAAAAATCTTTATATTTATACGCGCCTTTTTCATCGAAAATACCGCTGATATCAATCTTTTTCTCTTTGGCCAATCCGCGAATAAACGCAGGTGGAGCAGCGCCTTCGAGGTGCAAGTGCAACTCAATTTTTGGTAGGTCTTGTACAGTCATAGGAAACTCCTTCCGGGGCCTTGCGCCGGTACGCCAAGATGGTGCGCGATGGACGCAGCGACATCTACGAAATTCACGTCTCCTATGGACTTTACACCAATTCCTGTACCCAAAACAGGTACTCTTTCGCGTGTGTGATCCGTGCCAACCCAAGTGGGGTCATTGCCGTGGTCAGCCGTCAGCATGATAAGGTCACCGTCTTTCATCAACGGCAAAAGACGCGCGATTTGCGCATCAAACCATTCCAAATGCCGCGCATAGCCCGACACATCGCGACGATGCCCATACAGGCTGTCAAACTCAACAAAATTGGCAAAAACAAAAGCTCCATCAGGCGCTTCAACCATCACATCACACAGGTGATCAAACAACACAGCATCATTGCCTTTGCGCAAATCATCCACACCGCGCATCGAAAAAATATCACCTATCTTTCCAATGGCATAGGTCTTGTGCCCTGCCTCTTGCGCCCAATCCAAAAGCGTAGGACTTGGTGGGGAAATCGCGAAATCTTTACGGTTTTGTGTGCGGGTAAATCCATCCTGCGCTGAGCCTGTAAACGGGCGCGCAATCACACGTCCAACTTTCATACCATGCAGCAAGGGCGACAAGTCTTTGCACAATTTCAACAAGCGCTCTAACCCGAAATGGGTCTCATGCGCCGCGATCTGCATGACGCTGTCAGCCGAGGTGTAAATGATAGGCCACCCAGTTTCGACATGCTCTGCGCCAAAGCGTTCGATCACTTCGGTGCCAGAGGCATGACAATTCGCCAAGGTGCCGCCCGCGTTACACAATTGTGCAGCCTTCAGCATGATATCATTTGGAAAAGCGGGCATTTCATCGGGGAAATAGCACCACTCCCACGGCACGGGCACGCCGGCAAGCTCCCAATGCCCCGAAGGCGTATCTTTGCCGCGCGAGACCTCGGTCGCAGTGCCGTATAGCCCTTGGGGAGGGGTATTATGATCCCCTAAGTCCAATCCACTTTGTGCCATAGCAGCGCCAAGCCCCATGGCCTCAAGATGCGGCACCTTTAAGGGGCCTGAGCGCCCTTCTTCAGCGCGACCATCACGGCACGCTTGCATGATATGCCCCAAAGTGTTGGCACCGGTATCAGGCACATCGCCATTGAAAAACGTATCCGCATCCGGCGCGCCACCGATGCCAACAGAATCCACCACAATCAAAAATGCACGCGTCATGCCGTTACCTTTTCTAATATCAATTCTGTTTTGGTTGGGGCTGTATCGTTAATGGAAATAGCCCCAAGCAACGCCGCTTCGGCTGCATCCGCATCACTTGATGTGCGCGCATGGATCGTGGCGATCAAGACATCTGAACCGACAGGATCGCCAAGATGACAAATGTTTGAAAGCCCAACAGCGGGATCAATGCGTTCACCGCCCTTGGTGCGCCCACCGCCAAGATGCACAACCGCCATGCCCATCGCCTGACCATCCATTGCAGCCACAAAACCTGCACGCGGCGCCATCACATCGCGCACCACAGGCGCAGATGGCAGACGATCACGCCAATAATCCACAAAATCCGAGGGGCCGCCAAGCGCGCTGACCATTTGCCCAAACCGCTCCGCCGCAGAACCATCTATCAGCGTATCTCGAACCGCCCAGCGCGCTGCATCTATATCATCTGACAGACCGCTTAAAACCAACAGTTCCCCACCCAATGCGCAGGTTAAGTTGCACAAATCATTGTCAACTTCGCCAGAGGTCAAGGCCTTCATCACCTCCATCACCTCAAGCGCGTTGCCCATCGCATCGCAGCATGGCTGGTTCATATCGGTGATCAAAGCGGATGTTTTGCACCCTGCCCCGTTGGCTGTGGTCACAAGGCTTTGCGCTAAAACTTGCGCCTCGCGCAATGTTGTCATGAACGCACCAGAGCCGCATTTGACATCTAAAACCAACGTATCCAATCCCGCAGCCAGCTTTTTTGATAGGATGGATGCAGTTATTAAATCGATGCTTTCAACCGTGCCCGTGACATCGCGGATTGCATACAAACGCTTGTCAGCTGGCGCGATGGCCCCTGTGGCTGACACAATCGCGCACCCTACTTTGGTGACAACATCGCGAAATTTATCCTCGGACACTTCTGTTTTTAGGCCCGTTATGGATTCCAATTTGTCCAGCGTCCCGCCCGTGTGGCCAAGCCCCCGCCCAGACACCATAGGCACATAAGCCCCCAACGCCGCCAATGCAGGCGCCAAAAGCAACGACACACAATCACCAATGCCCCCAGTGGAATGCTTATCAATCGTGGGGGCAGGATAATCCCAATGCATCACATCTCCGCTGTCACGCATCGCAAGCGTCAAAGCCACGCGTTCGGGGTCAGACATACCATTGAGCAACGCGGCCATGGCAAAAGCCCCAGCCTGAGCATCGCTCACAACACCAGATGCCAACCCAGCGGCGAACCATCTTAACTCATCCGCACTCAGCTCACGTTTGTCGCGCAGCTTTGCAATAATGTCGCGCGCATCCGCCATGGTCACATGTCCAATTGGTCTTTGCTAAAGGCGCCGGGTAACAATTCGGCCACGGTCATTGTCACCTGTTCACCGCTTAAATTTGCCATAGTCACCACCACATCCGGCGCTGAAAATTCTTTGAGCTTTTGACGACATCCCCCGCAAGGTTGCACGGGCGTTGGTGCATCTGCAATCACCGCGACTTCGGCAATTTGAGTGTCGCCAGCGGCAATCATCGCAGCAATCGCGCCAGCTTCGGCACATGTGCCCTCAGGATAAGCCGCATTTTCGACATTCACGCCGACAAACACAGCGCCAGAAGTGCTACGCAGCGCAACCCCAACCTTAAACTTCGAATAGGGTGCATAAGCTTGTTCGCGAATGTCGCGCGCTGTTTCCAATAGGGACATCTGTCACCTCATAAATTTGACTGTTTGGTCTAGAGTGCGCTGGAGCTTAAAGGGATGCAAGAGAGATGCGTTGATTTGCAAGGCACTTGGAAGCAAATTACACGAGTTTGCTCGAAATCGACAATCGTTTGCGCTAACATGAGGTAAATTCAACCTCTAGGGCTTGATCGTAAGTGTCGAGCAGGCGTAGAGCCATGATCGAAGATGTGGCGCATATGCGTCGCGATAAAATTAGTTTAACGCTAAACTAAAGTTTTTGGAGGCACATATGGCGGACAATACACGTAAAGAGGCGCTGCGCAAAGCGGCGCTACATTACCACGAATTTCCAAAACCTGGGAAACTGGAAGTCCGCGCCACCAAACCTCTTGCCAACGGGCGCGATCTATCTTTGGCGTATAGCCCCGGCGTTGCTGAAGCTTGCTTGGAAATCAAAGCAGATCCAAGCACTTCCAGCCGCTACACCTCTCGCGGAAACCTTGTGGCAGTTGTGTCAAACGGTACCGCAGTTTTAGGACTTGGCAACATCGGCGCTGCGGCTTCAAAACCCGTGATGGAAGGCAAAGCTGTTCTGTTCAAAAAGTTCGCCAATATCGATTGTTTTGACATCGAAGTGAATGAAAGCGACCCTGAGAAACTGGCTGATATCGTCTGCGCGCTAGAGCCGACCTTTGGCGCGATCAATCTAGAAGACATCAAAGCGCCAGATTGCTTTATCGTTGAACAATTGTGCCGCGAGCGCATGAACATCCCCGTGTTTCACGATGATCAACACGGGACAGCCATTGTTGTTGGTGCTGCTGCGACCAATGCTTTGCTGGTACAAAAGAAGAAATTCGAAGACATTAAAGTCGTGTCCACAGGCGGCGGAGCTGCAGGGATTGCCTGTCTCAACATGCTTTTGAAACTTGGTGTGAAACGCGAAAATGTATGGCTGTGCGACATTGCTGGGTTGGTTTATGAGGGCCGCACCGAAGAAATGACGCCACAAAAAGCTGCCTACGCGCAAAAAAGCGACCTGCGCACGCTTGATGATGTGATCGATGACGCGGACCTGTTTCTCGGCCTGTCTGGCCCCGGTGTTTTGAAACCTGAAATGGTAACGAAAATGGCAAAAGCGCCGATCATTTTCGCGCTGGCCAATCCGAATCCTGAAATAGACCCCGCTGATTTGGCCGAGGTTGCCCCTGATGCAATCATCGCGACAGGCCGCTCTGACTACCCGAACCAAGTGAACAACGTGTTGTGTTTCCCGTTCATTTTCCGCGGGGCTTTGGATGTCGGAGCATCAGAGATCAACGACGAGATGAAAATCGCCTGCATCGAAGGCATCGCGGCTCTTGCGCGCGCCACAACATCTGCAGAAGCCGCCGCAGCTTACAGCGGCGAACGTATGACGTTTGGCCCAGAGTACCTGATTCCAAAACCATTTGATCCGCGCCTTATGGGCGTTGTTGCCACGGCTGTTGCGCGTGCTGCTATGAAAAGCGGCGTGGCGGCTCGCCCCATCGAAGACATCGAAGCCTACAAAGCGTCACTTGATCAATCGGTCTTTAAGTCAGCCATGATCATGCGCCCCGTTTTCGCTGCAGCGTCACAGGTTGAACGCCGCATTGCCTTTGCCGAAGGCGAAGACGAGCGCGTTTTGCGCGCCGCGAATGCGATGATCGAAGAAACCACAGACATGCCGATCTTGATTGGTCGCCCTGACGTGATTGCGATGCGGGCCGAACGGGCTGGTTTGAAAATTCGCCCCGGCGTTGATTTTGAAATCGTAAACCCCGAAAGCGACAGCCGATACAAACAATACTGGCAGGCTTATCACGGGCTCATGCAGCGCAAAGGCGTCACACCTGATTTGGCCAAAGCGATCTTGCGCACCAACACCACGGCAATTGCAGCCATCATGGTTCAGCAAGACCATGCAGACAGTTTGATTTGCGGCACTTTTGGTCAATACCTTTGGCATCTCAAATACTTGAGTGAAATTTTGGGCACGCCAGACCTACACCCTGTAGGGGCGCTGTCTTTGATGATTTTGGAAGATGGCCCTCTGTTCATCGCCGACACTCATGTGCATCCAGAACCGACCCCGCAACAAATTGCCGAAACCGTGATTGCAACAGCGCGCCACATTCGACGCTTTAGAGCAGAGCCGCAAATCGCGCTGTGTTCCCATTCACAGTTTGGCAATCTTGATTGCGACACTGGTCGCCGTATGCGAGCAGCGCTTGAAATCTTGGATTCCCAACCCCGCGATTTCTTATACGAAGGCGAAATGCATGTTGATGCCGCTCTCATCCCTGAACTTCGCACCCGTATTTTCCCGTCATCCCGTTTAACGGGTTCCGCGAATGCTTTGGTGTTTGCCAATGCTGATGCCGCGTCTGGCGTACGCAACATTTTGAAAACCAAAGGCGGCGGGCTTGAAGTTGGGCCCATTTTGATGGGCCTCGGCAACCGCGCGCATGTGGTGACACCGTCCATCACGGCACGTGGTTTGTTGAACATGTCAGCCATTGCGGGCACACCTGTGTCACACTACAGTTAAGCTATCAGCGTCTTCTGTGCGGATCGTCGTACAGAAGATGCCACGCCTTCCAAGGAAGGACATGCACCAGTTTTGTGCAAAATAGTGGCCCATTTATGTGCTGAAATCCGCCACGCCCCGCGAACTGCAAAGTTTGCAAACCGCTTTGCTACACAGATTTGCAGAATTTCCATCAACATTTTGGCTCGTTTTTGCTAAGACTGTCTCAAGTGCAGCGAGCACGCGATAAAGTTTGATCCCTGAGGAGGGCACCAGTGGCCTATTGTGACCGCTGAGCGAGACAACTTTTTGCGACTCCACATCTGTGCACAGCAGCGAGGAGAGACAAGATGGACCACAAGGGCAGCTACGCGGACGTTTATAACGCTTGGAAGGCAGATCCTGAAGCTTTTTGGATGACCGCAGCACAAGACATCCACTGGTACAAAGCACCAAGCAAAGCCCTATTTGACGAAAACGCACCAATATACGAGTGGTTTTCAGACGGTCTCACAAACACCTGCTACAACGCCGTCGACCGGCACATCGAAAACGGACGCGGCACGCAAACTGCCGTGATCTATGACAGCCCCGTAACAGGCACCAAGCGTGCGATTTCTTACAATGAGTTGCGCAATCGTGTGGCTGGATTGGCTGGCGCTTTACGCGCAAAAGGCGTGGAAAAAGGCGACCGCGTGATCATTTATATGCCCATGGTCCCCGAAGCGCTGGAAGCCATGCTCGCCTGTGCGCGTCTGGGAGCTGTGCATTCGGTGGTATTTGGGGGCTTTGCCGCAAGCGAGCTTGCCGTGCGTATAGACGATGCTAAACCCAAAGCGATCATCGCGGCATCCTGCGGGATCGAACCAAACCGCGTAGTGCACTACAAACCCTTGCTCGACAGCGCCATCGCGCAGGCCACACACAAACCCGATTTCACAGTCATTTTTCAACGTGACCAAGAAGTTGCGCACTTATCAGAAGGCCGCGATTTTGATTGGCACGGATTTCAATACGGTACAGACCCCGCTGACTGTGTACCAGTTGAGGGCAATCACCCAGCTTATATTTTGTATACCTCTGGCACGACAGGCGCCCCCAAAGGCGTGATTCGCCACACTGGCGGACAGCTGGTTGCGCTAGAATGGACCATGACGAATATTTACAACATAGCCCCCGGCGATGTGTTTTGGGCCGCATCAGATGTGGGCTGGGTCGTAGGGCACTCGTATATTTGTTACGGCCCGTTGATTCACGGCAACACCACTGTGGTGTTCGAAGGCAAGCCCGTTGGCACACCCGATGCCGGCACATTTTGGCGGGTGGTAGAAGAACACAACGTCAAAGTTCTGTTCACAGCCCCCACCGCACTGCGCGCAATCAAACGCGAAGACCCCAAAGGGCTATTGGTCAAAGACTACGATCTCAGCGGTTTACAGGCTCTGTTTCTAGCTGGCGAACGTGCCGACCCAGATACAATCGAATGGGCGCAAAAGCTTTTGAACAAACCGGTGATTGACCATTGGTGGCAGACTGAAACAGGTTGGGGCATCGCGGCAAATCCGCTTGGCATCGAAGCACTGCCCGTCAAAATCGGTTCGCCATCTGTCGCGATGCCCGGCTATGACATCCATATTTTAGACGAAGCGGGCCACGAAGTTCCCGCTGGTGAACTTGGCGCGATTGCCATCAAACTGCCATTGCCACCGGGGACATTTCCAAATCTTTGGAATGCCGAAGATCGATTTAAAAACAGCTATTTAAATCAGTTCCCTGGCTTCTACGAAACTGGGGATGCGGGGATCAAAGACACCGATGGATACCTGTACATCATGGCGCGTACAGATGACGTGATCAATGTTGCAGGCCACCGTTTATCGACGGGCGCTATGGAAGAGGTTCTTGCATCGCATCCCGACGTCGCGGAATGTGCAGTCATCGGGGTTGCTGATGCCCTAAAGGGACAAATGCCGCTTGGTCTCTTGTGCCTCAACGCGGGCGTTGATCGCCCCCATGACAGTATCGTACGTGAAGTCGTAGCGGATGTACGTGCAAAAATCGGCCCTGTCGCGGCCTTTAAATTGGCCTGTGTCATTCAACGTTTACCAAAGACGCGCTCAGGCAAAATTCTGCGTGCGACCATGGTCAAAATTGCCGATGGCACAGAGTTCAAAATGCCCGCGACCATTGATGATCCCGACGTTTTGACCGAAATCAAAACAGCCCTTCAAGAAATCGGATACGCCAAATGATAAAATTTTAACTTCAAGGCCTGTTTTAGTCCGCGCAACTGGTTAAAAAAGTACTAACCAGAGAGGTCAATCTGTTCATCAGGTGCCCTCGTTGCTTAGGAATAAAAGCGTCGTGACAGAACAGACAAAAAAACCAGAACAAACCACAACCGTGCAAGTCGCGGACGCGGGTATGTTCTCATTCCTTTCCCATGACATTAGATCAGCCTTTTCCGAAGTCTCAGATGGCCTGAGCGCGCTATCTCAAACATCGCAAGACCCGCAATCGCGTGAAGCCGTGCGCAGAATGATTGCAGCAAATGATCACTTGGGACGTCTCTTGCGAGATGCATTAACGCTGGTGGTGGGGGAGCACGCCATCCAGCCGCAAGAGTATTCTGACACAAATATCAAAGATTTCTTGACCGTTCTCATTGCGCGATGGGGTAAAACCGTCGCAACGCAGGGCGCAGCGCTTGAATTCAAGGCAGAGACATCATTACCCGAAGTCATTCAAATTGATGTTTTGGCGCTGGAACGTATTTTGTCCAACATTGTGTCGAACGCCGCGCGCCATGCGAATGGCAAAAAGATCGAAGTGGGCGCGACCTATACCCCATCGCAAGGTTTGTGCGTGCACGTGCGCGATCACGGTGCGGGGTTTTCACAGGAACAATTGCCCATACTATTCGATTTCCCCCCTGCCCCTGTTGGAGCGGGCGAACCTGGGTCAGGCTACGGGCTGCGCATTGCCTACAGTTTGAGCCAGCGTATTGGCGGCACATTGACCGCCGAAAACGCCGCTGATGGCGGGGCAATTTTAACGCTCGAAATCCCGCTCGAAAAAATGCTAGAGCAGTCCCCGCTGATGGCTGTTGAAACGCTACAAGTGCTGCTCAAAGGACGCAAAGCCTTGGTCGTTGATGACGGTGCGGTACACCGGATTGCATTGCGGGCTCAACTTGAGGCGATAGGCGTGAGTGTTACAGAGGCTGACTGTGGGGCAGACGCGATAGAGGCCCTTGAGAACCAGCACTTTGATTTGCTTTTTCTCGACATTGAAATGCCTATTATTTCAGGCTTAGACCTTTTAAGAATTCTAAAAGACCGCACCATTCCTGTGCCGCCGACAATCGGTGTCACATCGCACGCCTTTGAGCGCAATCACCGTGTTATCAAAGATGCTGGGGCTTTCATGGTGTTGAACAAACCCGTGTCCAATGCTGCCTATTTACACAGCACAATTTTATCAGCTTTGCACCTTGGCGCAGCTCCTGATGAAAGCACATCGTCCGCAGAGATCCTTCATCAACAACACGACCCAATCTCTGGTCTCAAAACATTGGTTGAAACGCTAAACCCCAGCGTTCGCAAGCCTTTCTTAGAACAACTGGACACCGATTTAACCATGCGTTTGCAAGATGCCACGGCTGCGGCGTCCCATAATTTGTCCCAACGCGAAAGGATTGAGTTGGCCCGAACCGCACATGCGCTCGCGGGGCTATTTGCCACCTGCTATGCCCATGAAGCACATCAAATGGCGTTAACATTAGAATACATCGCCCTGACAGAACCACGTGCTGAGGTCATTGCGCTTTTATCCTTACTCAGCCAAGATGCCGAACATATTAAGAAGAAAATTCATTTACTCAAACAAGAGAAATAGGTTGGGATGCCACACACGCCAATTTTAATCATTGATGACAATGAGAGCCACATTATGTTGTACGGCTCTGTCCTAAATGATGCAGGTTTCTCTACGATTTGCGCACGCACCAGTGCGCAAGCAATAGAACTTGCACGTCAGCACAATCCTCAAATTGCTTTGGTTGACTTAGTTTTACCTGATGGCACAGGGAATGATCTGGTGGCAACTTTACGTGACCAAAATCCAGAGCTTAGAGCAATTGTAATCACGGCCTATGCTTCTGTTGACCGGGCCGTTGCTGCGATGCGTTTGGGTGTATCTGACTTTCTTGTGAAACCTGTCGATCCGCAAACCTTGCTCAATGCCGTGACCAATGCGCGATCGGATAGGAACCATTCTCTTGACCCGTCTTTGATGACCCGTGACGCCCCGCCTCTTGGTGGCTTGATCGGATCAAGCAGGCCCATGAAACGCGTTTATGCCACTATCAGAGCTGTTGCTGGCTCTGTGGCAACCGTGTTTGTAACAGGGGAAAACGGCACAGGCAAAACCCAATGTGCCGAAGCTATTCACGCACTTTCAAGTATTTCTGATGGACCATTTGTGCCTGTAAACTGCGGCGTACTGTCTCAAGGTGATCTTGGTTCTGCAATATTTGGCTATGCTTCCGATGCCCAATCTGAGCGCGATCAAGAAAAAATTGGCGCCGCTCAAATGGCAAATGGCGGCACCTTGTTTCTGGATGAGGTCTGCGAACTTGATGCCATGTCACAAGCGCGACTTTTGCAATTGCTTCAAACCTCATCTGTTATTCCTTTCGGCAGCGTCGACGCACATCCTGTCAAAATTCGCATTATATGTGCCTCGTCCACTGATCCATTAGAACAAGTGAAATCGGGCAAGTTTCGGGCTGATTTATATTACAGGCTGCATGTGGTGCCGATCCATCTGCCCGCTTTGCGCGAGCGAGGAACGGATGTGATCGAAATTGCTGAAGCCATGGTGATTCGTTATGCAGCGAAAGAAAAACGGCCCACACGCACCCTATCGCATGACACGAAAACATTGCTGCAAAACTACACATGGCCAGGCAATATTCGTGAACTGATGAACTTGCTGTGGAACTGCGTTATGGTGAGCGATGGACGCGCCATCGAACCGCACCATTTGCCAACGCACATGCGTGAAAATATACCGCTCGCGCCCATTCATACCCCACAGATCTCGCTTCCAACCAGTTTGCAGGACTATTTACAAGGCAAAACCTTGTCCCAAATCGAACGCGAAATCATTGAAGTGGCAATTGCGCAAGCCAATGGTTCGATCCCCCAAGCGTCATTGGCTCTTGGCGTGTCACCATCGACCATTTACCGAAAACTGGAAACATGGGGCCTTCCAGCGCGCAGATCGCGAAAAGTATAGACCTTTGATCTAAAGTAAAAAATAACTCTTTAGACAAATTGCTCGGTCAAAAGTCGTTCTTCAAGACCGTGACCTAGATCGAAAAGGATGCGGTGTTTGATCGTGGGGTCCGAGACAATCTCGACCCAAGATACATTGCGCACCGACCGGCTGTCAGCGTCAGCCATAACGGGGCGCTTGGCGTGTTCCAGCACATCAAATCGCACCTTGGCCTTTTTGGGCAACAAGGCCCCCCGCCACCGTCGAGGTCGAAAGGCGGCCAAAGCGGTGAGCGCCAAAACATCAGATCCGATGGGCAAAATCGGCCCTCGCGCGGAATAGTTGTAAGCCGTCGATCCCGCAGGTGTCGCCACCAAAGCCCCGTCACAGACAAGCTCTTCCATCCGAACCTTGCCATCAACAGACACGCGCAATTTGGCCGCTTGCGGGCCCGCGCGCAGCAAAGACACTTCGTTGATCGCCAACATTTCATGGCGTTGACCGTCCACATCTTGGGCGACCATAGACAGCGGATTTATGACTTCTTCTTCTGCCGCCATAAGGCGGGCAGGCAAATCGTCTTCGTGGAATTCATTCATCAAAAAGCCGACAGTGCCGCAATTCATCCCGTAAACGGGCGTGTCCAAATGCATGGTGCTGTGCAGCGTGTTCAACATAAATCCATCCCCCCCCAAGGCCACAATGACGTCGGCCTCTTGCGCCGGCACGTTTGGGTACTGCGACGTCAGACGTTCATAAGCGCGTTGGGCGATTTGAGCATCGCTGGCTGCAAAAGATATTTTGACCATGGGGTGTGTATCCGTTTTCAAACTGATCTGTAACAGACCTTAGATCGTGCCTAACAAATCACGGCCAAGGTTTCACGTGGTTTATTAATCGCATGCGCAGGTCCGTGTTCAGCGTGTGATCTGCATCGCCTGACGCAAAAGGCAATATTCATCTGAAATTTCGGCCGTCTGCGGGGCGTCAATAGGGCCTCTGTGCGATTTTCATTATCATTATGCGCATGTCGAGGGTTCCCCAAGTGTAACGATTTGGCTAAACATTCTGCAACATTCCCCTGCTGCCAAGGAACACACCATGACAACCAATGTCCGCGACGCCGGTTTTTTCACTGAAACCCTGTCTTCCCGTGACCCTGAGCTTTTTGGCTCAATGCAACAAGAACTCGGGCGTCAGCGCAGCGAGATTGAATTGATCGCCTCTGAGAACATCGTCTCAGCCGCCGTCATGGAAGCTCAAGGTTCCGTTCTCACCAACAAATACGCCGAAGGCTACCCCGGACGCCGGTACTATGGCGGGTGTCAATATGTCGACATTGCAGAAAATCTTGCCCGTGACCGCGCCAAAGAACTGTTCGGTTGTAAGTATGTGAATGTACAGCCAAATTCAGGATCTCAAGCCAACCAAGGTGTGTTCACAGCGCTCTTGCAACCCGGTGACACGATCCTCGGTATGTCTTTAGACGCAGGTGGTCACCTGACGCACGGCGCCAAACCAAACCAATCCGGTAAATGGTTCAACGCCATTCAATACGGCGTGCGCATGCAAGACCAGCGCATCGACTACGATCAAATCCAAGAGCTTGCCAACGAACACAAACCCAAGATGATCATCGCGGGTGGGTCTGCTATTCCACGTCAGGTTGATTTTGCCAAATTCCGTGAAATCGCCGATTCCGTTGGTGCGATCTTGATGGTCGATATGGCCCACTTTGCAGGTCTCGTGGCAGGCGGCGAACACCCCTCGCCCTTCCCTTATGCAGACGTGGCAACAACAACGACCCACAAAACTCTGCGCGGACCACGTGGTGGCATGATCCTGACCAACGATGTTGAAATCGCCAAAAAGGTCAACTCTGCGATTTTCCCCGGCATCCAAGGTGGTCCCTTGATGCATGTGATCGCGGCCAAAGCTGTGGCCTTTGGCGAAGCTCTGCGCCCAGAATTCAAAGTCTATGCCAAACAAGTAATCCTCAACGCGCAAGCGCTTGGCGATCAGTTGATGAAAGGTGGCCTTGATATCGTCACTGGCGGCACCGACACGCACGTGTTGCTCGTCGATTTGCGCCCCAAAGGGGTGAACGGCAAGATCACAGAAGCCGCCCTTGAACGCGCGCACATCACCTGTAACAAAAACGGCATCCCATTTGACCCAGAACCACCGATGATCACATCTGGCGTGCGTCTTGGCACCCCTGCGGGCACCACACGCGGCTTTGGTGAGGCCGAGTTCCGCTTGATCGGTGACTGGATTGTCGAAGTCGTCGATGGCTTGGCGGCCAACGGCGAAGAAGGCAATGCAGAAGTCGAAGCGGCCGTGCGCGCCAAAGTTAAAACACTGGCTGATAAATTCCCGCTTTATCCAAACCTATAAACCACAGAGTTTACGATATTATTAAAGGGGCCTACGGGCCCCTTTTTCATGTGACCACCATCTCAAAACAGTCTTAAAGCAATCCGCGCCACACCAGAATCGCCACGCTCGTGCCAAAAATCACAACTGCGATCAGCGCGAGCAATGCCAAAAAGTCGAGAAACCGTCCCATACGCCGCTTAAACGGATCAATCGCTTCAAAATGCTGCGTCAAGTTTCGCACAGCCCTATCCACACCTTTATGATCGATCCTTAGCGATAATTTCGGGTGCGTTTCCAGTGCCATAGCCCGAACAATCACGGCACCATCTCTACGAGCCCAACGCGGTAAAGCGCGCCCCGCCTTGGCCAATTTCGCCTCAAACCCAGTGCCTGCATGAATGCCAAGTCGGTCGGCCATAAGCGTGGCTAGATGTTCGGATTTTTGGGTCACACTGTTTTCCATATGCTCGTTTTAGGGGGTTTTCGTCACCTCGCCAAGCTTGTATCAACAACATATGTTAAACACTGTATTGACCGGACAACCTACTGATAAAACACCGCTTTTAATTGTGCATGGACTATTTGGATCTGCGCGCAACTGGGGCGTTATTGCCAAACGCATGTCGCAAGATCGCCAAGTGATCGCCGTAGACATGCGTAATCATGGCACAAGTTTTCGCGCAAATTCAATGTCTTATGCTGATTTAGCTGGCGATTTGGCCGAGGTACTAGAGAGCCACGGCACACCAAGCGACGCTGGCGGCACCCATGTTTTGGGGCACTCAATGGGCGGCAAGGCGACGATGATGCTGGCATTGATGCGACCCGAACTTGTTAAGTCATTGATTGTTGCGGATATTTCGCCTGTCGCCTATGACCACACCAACAAACCTCTGATTGATGCGATGCAAGCTTTGGACCTGTCGAAAGTCGATAAACGATCCGATGCGGATGCAATGCTCGCCGCCGATGTTTTTGATGCAGGCGTGCGCGCGTTCTTGCTGCAAAGCCTTGTTGTTAAAGACAAAAAATGGCTTTTAAACCTACAGGTTTTGGAAGATGAAATGCCTAAAATCGTGGGCTGGCCAGACGATGTGAACGCCGTTTTCGACAAAGACACGTTCTTTTTGTCAGGCGCCGAGAGCAGCTATGTGTCGCGCGACCACCGCGCAGCGACCAAAGCATTGTTCCCAAAGGCAAAATTTGCATCCCTACCCGATACAGGCCACTGGTTGCACGCCGAAAAACCACGCGAATTCGAAGCCGCGCTGCAGGCTTGGCTGGCCCGCTACGACGCCTAAAACCCCTGTCTGCGACCCGTATGGCGGACGTATGGCACGCGTCTGGCATGTGTCGGCTTTGCGTCTGACAAACTCACAGCACAGATCACGCGCCTAAAGTTGATCGACGATCTTTTTCGACACGATCCACGTCACAGGAATGGCCACAACAAAGCCAATCGCCGCCGCGATCAAAATCGGGTTCAGCGTGTCATTGCCAGACACCAACGCGATGATGATGCCAATGCCCATCAAACTTGTAGAAATAATCGAAAACAAAATACCAGCCAAACGGGTCATCGGACGCTCCTTATATTCAGATGTTTGAGTATAAATATCGCCCCCGCCCCACCCGCGCTTTGATCTGGGTCATGAGCGGCGTTTGTAACGTGAGCGGGTCTGTATGAGCTTGGCAGGCGGATCTTTAGGAATTGCTAAGGTCAGCGACTGACCCTGGGTGGAGGCGTAAGCGCCCTCCCGTGGGGAGGGTCAGGCGCTGGCCGACGGTGTTGGGCTAAAGCAGTTGTACTTTGTGAAGATCAGGTTCAACGCCATCGGTGTGCCATTTTTCGACAAAATCATGCGTGTCACAATCAAAGTCAACACTATGACGCTTGAAAACTTTGAAGCCAAATTCACCAACCGTTTCAGTTTCCTCGTCCGCAAAAAACAACTTTTTAAGTTCCCTTAAATATCGTTGCTCTGGAACCCCGAAGTTTGCTGCTGAAGAGTTTATCGCGGCAGCTACTGAAAAAGCCGTTAAATCTGCAAATGACAAAAGCTCATCATCATGTTTTCCAAGAGCTGAAATTCGTTGTGGATCAATAGGAGCAAGATAGAATCCAAGCCGAACATCAAGAGGTGTGCGTTTTATTTTAGAAATGTAATTTCTGAGTTTGTCGTAATCGTGGTTATCTCTCTTTTCAAATACGATATCCACACACTCACTTGGAATTTTATTCTCCAGCATAAAGTTGCCTAGCCGTTCCAAAAAATACGAAACGCACTTATTATAGTATCTTTGATCTTGTCCTTTGCCTTCAATGCTTTTCCTATAATCACCCATTGTTGATTTGTGAGAGACAAAGCCAAATAGCTTTATACGAGCTTGGTCACGGACCATCCTTGCGTATTTTGCCGTGCGTATATGGCTTAGGTCTGAGCAATGCAGCTCATCTTTCCCGACCTCAGTTTTCACCTTGGACAATAAAACGCTCAACTCTTTTTTTCTTGAGTTAGGAATAAGACATCCGCCCAGCACAAGAAAAGGAGACGCTCCTCGCTCCTTGACGCCTGAACGAATTTTATTGAGGCCTGTGTCGCCAGTTTCATCAATATAAAAAGTATATTGGGACATAAGTATCCCACCCTCTAAATAAAAAAATCCCCACCAGCATGGCGAGGATTTCTCTAAGCGTCCAGCGCTAAACTTAATACCCATCCCAGTTCTAAAAGCCCCCACCGCTCTCGCCAATTTTCTTGCAGAAAAAAGGCTGCCACGGTGGGGTCTTTCGCCTCGAAAATGGACGATTAACGTAGTTAATCGTCCATTTTCAATGCGTTAATAAACGCTTGTTGTGGGATTTCGACGCGGCCGAATTGGCGCATCTTTTTCTTACCCTTTTTCTGCTTTTCTAGCAGTTTTTTCTTACGCGTTGCATCGCCGCCGTAACATTTGGCGGTCACGTCTTTGCGCATGGCGGCCAAGGTTTCGCGGGCAATGACTTTGCCGCCGATGGCCGCTTGGATCGGAATTTTGAACATGTGACGCGGGATCAGCTCTTTCAGCTTTTCGCACATCGCGCGACCGCGTTGTTCGGCCCGTCCACGGTGGACCATAATTGACAAGGCATCGACGGGTTCGTCGTTGACGAGGATCGACATTTTGACCAATTCGTCTTGTTGATAGCCGTGCATCACGTAATCGAAAGACGCGTAACCTTTTGTTACGGATTTTAGGCGATCATAGAAATCAAACACGACTTCGTTGAGCGGCAGATTGTAGACGACCATGGCGCGGGTGCCCGCGTAGGTCAGATCGATTTGCACGCCACGACGATCTTGGCAGAGTTTTAGAACATCGCCCAAGTATTCATCGGGCACCATGATCGTGGCTTTGATGCGGGGTTCTTCGATGTGATCGACATAGGTCATGTCGGGCATGTCTGCGGGGTTGTGCAGGTCGGCTTCTGTCCCGTCTTTCATGTGCACATGATAGATCACGGACGGCGCGGTTGTGATCAGATCGATGTCGTATTCGCGCTCTAGACGGTCGCGAATAACTTCGAGGTGCAACAGGCCGAGAAAGCCACAACGAAAGCCAAAGCCAAGTGCGGCAGAGGTTTCCATCTCGTAGCTAAAGGACGCGTCATTCAGGGCGAGTTTTTCAATGGCGGTGCGCAGATCTTCGAACTCGGCGGCATCGACGGGAAACAGCCCACAAAACACCACTGGCTGCGCGGGCTTAAAGCCGGGCAAAGGCGTTTCGGTTTGGCGTTTGTCATGGGTAACAGTGTCGCCGACGCGCGTGTCGCGCACCTGTTTGATCGACGCCGTAAAGATGCCGATCTCGCCGGGGCCAAGCTCTGCGATGTCGACCATTTGCGGTTTGAGCACTGACAATTTGTCGATGCCATAGGTTGCACCAGCGCGCATCATGCGAATTTTGTCGCCCTTTTTGACCACGCCATCAATCACGCGGATCATCACGACGACGCCAAGATAGCTGTCGTACCAACTGTCGACCAGCATCGCTTTGAGCGGCGCATCGCGGTCGCCTTTGGGCGCGGGCAAACGGGTGACGATGGCTTCCAAAACATCAGGAATACCCAGCCCCGTTTTGGCCGAAATTTCAACAGCGTCAGAGGCGTCGATGCCAATCACGTCTTCGATATTTTGGCGCACACGTGCGGGTTCTGCGGCAGGCAAATCGATCTTGTTGAGCACGGGCACGATTTCGTGGTCGGCATCCAACGCGTGATACACGTTGGCCAATGTTTGTGCCTCAACCCCTTGCGATGCATCGACGACCAACAATGACCCCTCGACCGCTTGCATAGAGCGCGACACTTCGTAGGCGAAATCCACGTGACCGGGGGTGTCGATGAGGTTGAGAATATACAATTCGCCGTCTTTGGCCAAATATTCGATCCGTACAGAGTTGGCTTTGATGGTGATGCCACGTTCGCGCTCGATGTCCATGGAATCAAGCATTTGCGCTTTCATATCGCGCTCGGCCACTGTGTTTGTGGACTGGATCAACCGATCCGCAAGCGTCGATTTTCCGTGGTCAATATGCGCCACGATAGAAAAGTTACGGATCAGATTTAAGTCGGTCATTTTGACAGGGCCCACATGCGAGAATTAGCCTGTGTCTATGAGGGAAATGGGGGGGATTGTCTAGGGTTGAATGAACTTCGGGAAAGCTACAATATCAAACCAAATATTAGGAATTGAACCATTATGTCGAGCTACCAGAAGCTGAAAAAACTAGGATGGCTGTCTGCTTACTCTCGGCAAGTTCTGCTGACTCGTTACCTGGCGAGAACGTGCGCTGACCGCGGCCGTGATCGATTTGAAAAAAATGCTCCGAACGAATCTTTCCTATTTCTTGCTTTCAAGCTCTGTGTTCGTTGCCCACAATCGAATATTGGTGCCGATTCAAAACTGAGCGCACCTTACCAACCAAGTAATAGGCCCGATACCTTCACACTAAAATCAAAACACTCGAACAACTTGTTTATGTCATTGAAAACTTCACCCGCCGACAAAACAGATTTTTTTCTCAATGAGGGTTACGACCCTAACCAATTTTCTTGGATCCCAAAACCGTCCGAGCGCGCCTTGATCAACAAGGGCCGTACCAGCTTCGGGGATTCGGCGGGGTCAAAAACTTCGCGACAACACGATTCCTATCTTTTTGACGAAGTGTCCCGTGTTGGAAAAGGCATTTCTCTTAGCAACAAAGCCCTTGCGGACACTCGATGCGAAAACCTGTGGCGTGAAGGATTATTTAGGAAAATGCCACTTTCCGTTGAGGTCCGCGAATTCATTAAGGCCCTAGAGAGCCACCCAAAGGATTCATTCTTATCGTTATTTCTAACATGGTACAAAGGCCTGATTGACGGGGTTGTTGACTGGGAATTATGGCAAAACCTGTCTGAAATTCCTGAAGACATTTGGGAGGCCGGTCCCGCGGCCTTGGTGCGCGAGTTTGAAGTCATTCAAGCAAAACTGCTCGCAAAGCGTGCTGGCCAAGCCACAGATGTGGTGTTTGATAGTACTGCCAATAAATTTCGGCTTGAATACTCAGCCCCTAACAAGCCCGATCTATTGGGCGCGACCCTGGACCAGATTTCTGATGCTCTTGATGATGCTTTGGCCAACCCCAGCAACGGGTTGCATGAACGGTCACGTGAGACAAAGGTTTTGTGGCGTGCTCTGGCTAAATATGCCAACAACGCTCAACGCTTGGAAATGGATTTCACTTCAGTACATGACAGCATAACGCGCCAAATCGCCAACGAAGAACTGCCCCCATCAGAAGAAAACTTAGCCCTTTTAAAAGCAACACAAGAGGGCGCTCAGGGCATCCGAGCGACACATTCAGACATTGCTGAAAACCGCGAAATACTGACAAAACGTGCCCTTGCAGAGTTAACCATAGAGCAAGTTCAAGCAGTGTCAGACGCAAAAGCTATTTTGCTAGACATCTCAATCGACGAACTGGCCGATGATTTTGCCCATGATATTGATGAAATTATCGAACAAGAAGCCGAAGCCGTGGCGTATCGCAGCTTAGGCGGACAAGAACGCAATCCAGCCTCTGTCGCACGTGATGAAAAAGTGCGCCTGTTTAGCTATGCGGCGAAAATATTGCTTCTGATCAGGAAGACACCTCAAGTCATTGACAAGATCGTCAATTCTAGGGCCGCCAAACTTGCTAGTTTGGGTACAGTTGTAGAAACCTTTGCACCAGGAGCAATAGTGGACACCTTAAAACGGCTCGTTGAAATCGGCATTTCATTGTTTTAGCGGCGTACGAGGTCGTAGGCCATCCTTTGCCTGCCCTTATTCAACCACCTAAACTCAAAATTGAAATCCAAAAAAAAATCAGGCATACTGGACTTTAGGTTAACCATACGCAGACCCCGCGCAAAGACGGGGCGGTATTGGCGAAAAGGCAGAGATATGAAAAAGACAGTTTTGATTTTGGCGGTGTCCATCGCATTTTCGGGGCCAATGATGGCGCCTTCCACAGCCTCCGCAGGCGTGATCGAGCGGGCATGTAATGCCTCAGATCGCAAGGCATCCAGTCGCGCACTATGTGGCTGCATTCAGCAAGCTGCTGATTTAACGTTGAAAAACTCAGACCAACGCAAAGCGGCAAAGTTTTTCAAAGACCCCCACAAAGCGCAAGAACTGCGCCAAGCTGACGGGCGTGCGAATGAAACCTTTTGGTTGCGTTACAAGAATTTTGGCACCACGGCCGCACAGCATTGCGCCAGCTAGATGACTGTGCTGTACGAGCCGCTTGGCACGCTCAAGCAAATCGGCCCTGAAATTTGGATCGCAGATGGCCCGCCCGTACAGTTTTATGGTGTTAACTTTCCCACGCGCATGACCGTGATCCGCATCACTGCGAGCACGGGTGACGTCGGGCTGTGGGTGCATTCGCCCATTGCGATTGACGCCAATTTGCAAACCGAACTTGACGCGCTTGGCCCTGTGCGTTGGCTGATTGGGCCAAATCCGCTGCACTATGTGTCTTTGGCTGAATGGAAAAAACACTACCCGTCCGCCGACGTTTTCGCGGCCCCTGGGGTAAAAGCACGGGCGAAAAAGTATAACATTTTTGTGCCACAGCATCAGGTTTTAAGCGACGAAGCCCCTCAAGATTGGGCCCAGTCTATCGACCAGCGCGTGGTGCATGGGCACAAGTTTTTGCACGAAGTGGTGTTTTATCACGCCTTGTCCAAAACGTTGATTTTGACCGATTTGATTGAAAATTTTGAGGCGCATAAAGTCGGTAAATTCAAAGCCTTTATGTTCAAACTTGCGGGCAATCTTGACCCTGATGGCAAAGCCCCAGCGGATATGCGGATGACGTTTAAGAGCAAAGCTAAAGCCCGAAAAGTGATTGAGGAATTGATCTCTTGGGGGCCAGAAAAAATTATTATTTCGCATGGTCGTTGGTATCCTGAAAATGGTGTGAGCGAATTGAAACGCGCGTTTCGTTGGCTGGGGCTTGAAGCCGCTCAGCCCCCTTCACAAAGTTCCAAGACAGAATGATAGGCGGCATTTTCATACTCTCTGGCGCAGGGTTGTCCGCCGAAAGCGGATTGCGCACATTTCGCGCTGCAGATGGGCTATGGGAAGACCACCGTGTCGAGGATGTGGCCACGCCTGAAGCGTTTGTACGCGACCCAGAATTGGTACAACGATTTTACAATGAACGGCGTAGGCAAGCGAAAGAGGCACAGCCCAACGCAGCGCATAAGGCGCTGGCAAAGCTACAAAAAACTCATAGCGCCCCAGTGTATTTGATCACGCAAAATGTCGACGATTTGCTGGAACGTGGCGGTGCGACACAGGTGATTCACATGCATGGAGCGGTAAAAGATGCGCTTTGTGCCGCGTGTTCGCATCGCTGGGCCGCGCCGATGGAAATGCGGGTGAGTGACGCCTGTCCCTCATGTGGTGCGATGAAAACACGGCCCGATATCGTCTGGTTTGGTGAGATTCCCTATCATATGGATGTCATTCAGGACGCTTTGGAAGCCAGCGATCTGTTTGTATCGATCGGGACATCTGGAACGGTCTATCCTGCAGCGGGATTTGGTCAAATGGCGCGTCAGTTTGGTATACGCACGTTGGAATTGAATCTTGAGGCGTCAAACGCGCCTTTTGATGAAATGCGACAAGGGGCGGCCAGTGATATTGTGCCCACGTGGGTGGATGAAATCCTCGCCAATTCACCTAGCCTCTGAACGCGAAACGGCGCCCCGATTGGAACGCCGCTCTCTTGTATTTCAGGTGGATTTAGTGATCCATTTTAGAGTGATCGACAGCGCCTTTTTCGGCCCCCATTTTCATCGTGCCCTCTTCTGGCGTGCGATCCAAATCAACAGGGACTGTCACAGTGATGTCACCAGCATGTTCGAACGTCAAAGTCACATCAAAGGATTCGCCCTGAACCATCGGACCATTTAGCCCCATGAACATCACGTGATCCCCGCCCCGTTGCAACGCATGCATACCCATGGCCGGAACTTCAAAACCGTCTTCGTCGCGGCGCATTTTCATCACGCCATCGTCGCCATGAATGTGTGTGTGCAGTTCGACCAACTTGGCAACATCTGACGATGCGCCGATCAAACGGTCTTGGTCATGGCCAGTATTTTTGATCACGAAAAACGCAGCGCCTGTTTTGGCGGATGGGCCAGAAGAGCGTGCATAGGCGTCTTCGATGGTGATATCTGCGAAAGCTGGCAATGCAAAAAGAGTGGCTGCAAAACCGCCCAAGAGTGTGGATTTGAGAGACATGGTATCATCCTAATATGTTGAATTATCTTTGAAATTTAAAGAGAGATTCAAACAAAAGGTGGATCTCGCGCTGTCGATAAAAGCGCGAAATGTGGTACGATCACGCTGTTTTGCGAGATAAACTGAACTTGAGAGACGGCAACATCAGGCACCGGTACAGATGCACCTGTCGCAACAGCCATCAAAGCCCCCAGCGCGCATTCAGGACAATAATGCATGGGGCCAATGGGTTGTCCCTCTGCGTCCACCTGAACCGAAATCAGCCCTGTGCCCGTGCACAAGATGATCTCGCCAGAGGCATCAACAGCCATGCCACGCGCAGAGGCCATGGCCCCCGAAGTGGCAATGATCGTGACGGCAAAGACAAAGGCCAATATGGGTTTAAGCAAACGCATACCGTTTGATACCGCTGTTCACCGATGAAAGAAAAGCGACATTTTGCAGCGGGTTCCTCCAAAGCCAAACGTCGCCGAACAAATACACAGCACACATAAGAAAACCCCGCAGGAAAAATCCGGCGAGGTTTTAATCAGTCACAGACAAGAAATACTTAAGCGGCTGCTTGAGCTTTCGCGATGTCTTTTTTGATTTTCAATGCGTTTGCAGAGAGCTCTTCGTCTTTCGCTTTCGCGAGGAACGCGTCAAAACCACCACGGTGATCGACGGAGCGCAGCGCAGCTGCAGAGATTTTCAATTTAAATGTGCGACCGAGCGCTTCCGACATCAGCGACACGTCGTTGAGGTTCGGAAGAAAACGGCGGCGGGTACGGTTTTTAGCGTGGCTGACATTGTTGCCAGACATTGGGCCTTTACCAGTCAATTCGCAGCGGCGTGCCATGGGGTTATCCTCGTTTGGTACCAAGACGCGAAGCGCCCTAGCTATTGCTCTTAGTCTATATCATTCGCGCCCGTATGACGGTTTGGCAACAAAGGTGCAAGACCTTGTGGTCAAAAGCCGACAAATAAGCCTGATTTCAACAGATAAGGCACCCCAAAATAGCGGCGCCCGAAATTCAGTTTCGGGTGAATAGGGGGAATCGAAAGAGTCGTCAATACCCAACGCGACACCAGCGGTACCTTTTGCCTTTTATACCTGCCCCGACAGAAATTGGAACTTGGCACGTATAAACTACACAATAGCACACAAAGGCCCCCAATGATCGCACATCACATCACGCGCGCCTTAACAATCGCAACGCTCGTCGGGCTTTCGCCGCCTGCGCACAGTGAAACCTTTATCACAGATGTATGGACCGACACTTGGCTTGCTATGTCTGTGAACGGCGCCCAAGTGTTCCAAGACCATAGTTTGTTTCCCACAAAGCGTGCCTTTAATGCAGAAAGCTTTCGCTTTGAGGCGCAGCGCCCTTTCGTCATCGGGATAACCGCGACAGGTTTTCAAAAAAGTGGTTTGGGTATTGAAAGCACGAGCCGACAGAACATGAGCGATGGTGGCGTGATGTTGCAAATCAAAGACGCAAACGGCACTGTGGTGACGGCCAGCAACGCAAACTGGACCTGCCTTGTCACCCGCGAAACCCCTTTGCAAAACTCTTGTGGCAATGCCCCTGATCCAAGCCAAGGCGCTTGTGCCTTTGACATCACTGACACGCCTGTGGGCTGGGACACTGCAGATTTTGATGCATCTGGCTGGCAAACCGCATCGGTATGGAACGAAAGCGATGTACGCCCGAAAGACGTCGATGATCGCATCACATGGGACAGCGCCGCGCAGCTAATTTCGGGGGAAAATTTAGACACCAACAACATCGTTTTGTGCCGTATAGAAGTCAACTTGTAGGTTAGTCTTTCACCAACATACCCCGATCCAGAAGGCCCTAACTTATACCCCAAAAGGCGTGGAAAAAAGGCAATCGAGCACGATTATATCACAGTCGTTTCCATCGACACGACCGAAACAGTGTAGTCTTTAAAGGCCAAATTCCGCGTGGGAATAATATTTTGGTAGGCCTCACTTTCAAACAGCTCCTGTACCGCTTCATAGCTTGGGTAATCGATGATCATCACGGACCTTGCGGGCATGCTTCCCACCACTTGGCCTTGCACTGTAAACCGTTGAGTAATTGAGCCACCGACAGCTTCCAAGAGAGGCAACGTAGCTTCAAGATAGGCCGCTAAAGCACGAGGTTGGTCATCATTAATTGTAACAAGAGCAATGACTTTAACAGGCATCTGGCCTCCAAAACGTTCACATGTTTAAGGGCGCCATATCGCGTAAACAGTTTGGATTAAAGAAAAATAATCTAGGTAAACAGATCGTGATTATATTTGGCCCGTGGTGGCTTTCAATGCAGCCAGCACTTGGGCGGCAGCGCGGCTCGCTGTTATCTCTCCTTGCTCAACACGCTTGGCATATTCGGCAATCGCGGTTTTCAAAGGCTCAGTTTCAAGTTGGCGCAACAACCCGTTACGAATGTCTTGGGCAAACCAATATTGCGCCTGCTCCATGCGGGTCTTGGCGAGATATCCGTGCTCTTTGCGCCATGCGACAAGCTGTTTTATATCGGCCCAAGCCTCAACCAGCCCCTTATCTTGTAGTGCTGATACCGTGGTCGCTTTTGGAAACCCTTGTGGGTCTTGTGGACGCTTGCGCAGCAAATGCAGAGCGCCCGCATAATCGGCGCGCGTGCGTTGTGCAGCCGCTTCAAGATCACCATCGGCTTTGTTGACCAAAATCAAGTCAGCCATTTCCATGATGCCACGTTTGACCCCTTGCAATTCGTCCCCACCAGCGGGTGCCAGCAACAGCAAAAACAGGTCAGACATTTGCGCCACAACCGTTTCAGATTGCCCCACGCCAACAGTTTCGATCAGCACCACGTCATAGCCCGCGGCCTCACACAAAAGCGTCGCCTCGCGGGTGCGCCGCGCCACACCGCCCAATTCGGTTTGCGACGGAGACGGTCTGATAAAGGCATTTTTCTCACGCGTCAGAAGTTCCATGCGGGTTTTATCGCCCAAAATTGAGCCACCCGTGCGCGCAGATGACGGGTCGACGGCCAAAACCGCGACCTTCAATCCCTCATGGACCAACATCATGCCAAAGCTTTCGATAAACGTGGATTTGCCCACGCCCGGCGTGCCGGACAAGCCCAAACGCAGCGCCTCACGTCCAGCGCTTTGCACGCGCTCCATCAACTCAATCGCTTGAACACGGTGGTCGGCGCGCCCGCTTTCCACCAAAGTGATCGCCTGCGCCAAAGCCCGCCTGTCGCCTTCAATCAGGCGCATTGCCAAATGTTCTATGTTCATAAACTCTTCCAGCCGCCTGCGCGCAATTTTGCAAACTGTGCCCTGTTCGTTGGGGGACTGTCCAGTCTGGACTGGCCATATGCGGCAATTGATCAATCTTCGCAAAGCGCCCAAAGCCTCAGCGCGATTGCCCTCTTTTCGCAGCGGCTGTGATGGCCCATAAAGAGCCATGATCAAACCAGCTCAACCAACTGTCATGCACCCCACCCTGCCCATTGATGCTGTCCTAGGCGACCTCGTCAGTGCCGTCGAAAAACATGGCCAAGCTGTGCTGATGGCCCCGCCCGGTGCAGGTAAAACCACACGCGTACCTTTGGCTTTGCTGAACACCATCCATGGCAAAATCATTATGCTAGAACCGCGCCGCTTGGCCGCGCGCTCTGCTGCTGAACGTATGGCCGAAACTTTGGGCGAACCTGTTGGGCAGACCGTTGGTTACCGTATGCGTGGCGCGCACAAATCGAACAAAAACACACGAATTGAAGTCGTGACTGAGGGCATACTTACGCGAATGCTGCAATCGGACCCCGAACTCACAGGTGTCGGTGCGGTCATTTTTGATGAATTTCACGAACGGTCTTTGAACGCTGATTTGGGGCTTGCGTTGATCTGTGAAGTGCGCGGTGCGCTGCGTGATGATCTGGCGCTGATCGTGATGTCTGCCACGCTTGATGCGGCCCCCGTGGCCGAACTTTTGGGCGGGGCACCGATTGTGCACTCCAAAGGCCGCGCCTTTCCCGTAGAAACCCGCTGGCTTGACACACCAACCAAGAAAACCCGCCGCTTTGAAGAAGCCATAGCGGATTTGGTTGTTGAAGCGGTCAGTCAAAACACCGGATCAGCGCTGGTTTTCTTACCCGGTGAGGGCGAAATTCGCCGTGTCGAACAGCATCTCAAAGGTCGCATCCCCAAAGACTGCGCCATACGGCCCCTGTTTGGCGCTATGAAATTTGAGGCCCAGCGCGCTGCGATTGCCCCCTGCACAACGGGGCGCAAAATCGTACTGGCAACAGCCATCGCAGAAACCTCACTCACCATCGAAGACGTACGCATTGTGGTGGATGGCGGGCGGTCGCGCCGTGCCCGGTTTGACCCCGCCTCAGGCATGTCGCGCCTTATAACGGAACGCGCATCAAAAGCCGAAGCCGAACAACGCCGTGGCCGTGCGGGGCGTGTTGCGGCGGGCTTGTGTTATCGGTTTTGGACCAAGGGCGAAGAGGGCGCGATGCCGGCATTCGCCCCCGCAGAAATTGAGGCGGCTGATCTCAGTGGTCTCGCGCTTGAACTTGCACTTTGGGGGGCAAATGAGACTGATTTGGCCTTTTTAACCCCACCGCCCCACGGCCCGTTAAGTGAAGCGCGCACATTGCTGCAAGGACTGGGGGCGTTGGACAAAAGCGGGTATATCACACCCCACGGGCGCACCATTTCCACCATGCCGCTGCATCCACGACTTGCACATATGCTACAAAAAGTGGGACCAAATGCGGCAAACCTAGCCGCTCTTTTGAACGAACGCGATCCGTTGCGCGGTGCAGGGGTTGATCTAACGATTCGGATTAAAGCTCTTAAGACCTTTGATCCACGCGCGGATCGCGGCGGGCTTGAGCGGATCAAACTGGATGCAAAGCGCCTGCGTACTGGCCTTAAATCCGACACATCATCTGGCTCTCAATATTCACTCGCTGAGATGGCAGCTCTTGCATACCCCGACCGTATCGGACTGCGCCGAAAAGGCGATCAAGCCCGCTATATCATGTCTGGCGGCAAAGGCGCCGTGATGGACAATGGTGACGCTTTGGCCAATACGCGGCTGATTGTGATCACCGACACCGATGGAGCCCCACGTGAAGCAAAAATCAGGCAAGCCATTGCGATAACAGAAAGCGAATTGCGGGGCCTGTATGGTGATCAAATCGCTTGGCACGACATTTGCCAATGGGACAAACGGGCCCGCCGCGTCGTGTCACTCAACCGAGAAATGTTTCAAGCGCTGATCTTGGATGAACGTCAATGGAATGATGCTCTGCCAGAAGCGATCGCATTGGGCGCATTGGACGGTTTACGCCAAATAGGTCTGCCGTGGACACCTGCAGCACAGCGTTTTGCGGCCCGCGTTGCATTGATGTCTGACGACTATCCAGACATGTCAGAGACCGCATTGCTAAGCACCTTAGAAGACTGGCTTTTACCCTATCTCAAAGGCGCCCGCACTGAAGGCGCGCTGCGCAACTTGGACATCACAGAAGCCCTGCGAAACATGCTGGACTGGGCTCAAATGGCACGCTTGGATCAAGAGGTGCCCGCAGCTTTTGTCAGCCCTATGGGGCGAAATTTACCCATTGATTATTCTGGCGAGCACCCTGAAATCACAGCGCGTATCCAAGAGATGTTTGGCACCACGCGCCATCCGACCGTTGGGCCAAAACATGTACCTTTGAAAGTGGTTTTAACCTCGCCCGCGCATCGCCCGATGCAGGTCACGATGGATATTCCTAACTTTTGGAAAACATCCTATTCCGATGTCCGCAAAGATATGCGGGGGCGATATCCGCGCCATCCATGGCCCGAAGATCCGACAGTTGCAAACCCGACTCTGCGCGCCAAACGGCGCGGAACTTAAGGGTTTGGTAAAGACTGTGACAGCCAAATTCATTTGAATATGACAGTGCTTTAAGAGTTTTAACCCAGTTTGTGACAGCCTCTTAAAACATATTAAGAGAGCCTAATTTGAGAGAGGCAGTCACAAAAAAAAGCGCGAGGTTGCCCCCGCGCTTTGATTTTTGATGATGTAGCAACGCTTAGGAATGCGCGATGTCTGACGCCCATGGTCCGTGCTGATCTGTCTCGCCAGTATCGACCCGGACAAAGCCATGCGCGCCAAAGAAATCACGTTGACCTTGGACCAAATCAGTTGTCCCGCGGCCTTGGCGCATTGTGTCAAAGTAAGCCAAAGCAGCAGCAAAGGCTGGCACAGGCAGACCTTGCAGCGCAGCAGAGGCCACAACGCGGCGCAGGGCAGAAGACCCTTCAACGATGCGCTGTGCAAAGCGCGGTGCAAAAATAAGATTACCATGCGGCAAGCCTTCGCGCACGGCAGATGCCATTTCGTCAAGCATAGTTGATCGAATGATACAGCCTTCGCGCCATACCTCGGCACAGCTGGCCAAATCAAGATCCCAGTCGTATTCCACAGACGCGGCGGACAAAAGATTAAGTCCTTGATCATACGCAATGATTTTCGCGGCCAAGAGCGCTTTTTCAAGATCGTCTTCTGAAATGGGTGCGGCACCTGTTTCAACTTTAAGCCCTGCGAAAAGAGCTTCGCCAGCGATACGAGTATCTTTGACAGCCGACCAAGACCGCGCGGCCACGGCGGCCTCGATCGTGGATGGGGATTGACCCAATGACAAAGCTTCGATCGCAGTCCAGCGGCCTGTGCCCTTTTGGCCCGCTTTGTCGACGATGATATCAACAATCGGTTGACCCGATTTTTCGTCAACGGTTTGCAAAACTTTTCCTGAAATCTCAACAAGGTAAGATTTCAAAGGACCTTTGTCCCAAGTTTCAAAAAGCTGGCCGATGTTTGCAGCAGAGCGGCCTTCGCCATCGCGCAACAGCCCGTAAACTTCGGCGATCATTTGCATGTCGGCATATTCGATGCCGTTGTGCACTGTTTTCACGAAATGGCCCGCACCATCTGGCCCGAAATGATCGGCACAAGGCGCACCATCGTGTTTGGCAGAAATTGCTTCGAGAATGTCGCGGATCACCTCGAAAGATGATTTATCGCCGCCGACCATAATCGATGGTCCGTTACGCGCGCCTTCTTCGCCACCAGACACGCCCATGCCGATGAAATTCAAGCCAAGATCAGACAAAGCGGCCTCGCGGCGGCGCGTGTCATGGAAGTTGGCATTGCCCGCATCGATGATCATGTCGCCTTTGTCCAAAAGCGGTGTCAAACCTTTGATAACGGCATCCACAGCGGCCCCAGCTTGCACCATGATGATGATCGCGCGCGGTTTGGTCAGCGCGCCAACAAGTTCTTCAAGTGTTTTGGTCGGCACAAGATTGCGGGCCAGATCACCAGCCGATGCGATATAATCATCTGTGACAGACCCAGTGCGGTTAAAAACCGCGACAGGGAATTCATTTTCCGCAATATTTAGCGCAAGATTTGCGCCCATAACGCCGAGGCCGATAAGACCGATGCGAGCTTGTGCCATATGTCGTTCACTTTCTTACTTGTCCTGCACGGGCTGTGTATACCGCTGCGTACATTTATTATGAGGCAGGTGTTAGCGCATGACAATGCGGATTGCTATGCCGAGAGCGCGGCCTTGGCTGAAAATTGGGCTGCACATGCCGCACACCTGCAAATATAATTATTTAATCTGCGCGGCGAACCTAGCGGGACATCGGGGGAAAAACCACAGATTCTTGATTCTTTTGCTAAGTAAGGCTATATATAGTCAAATAATAAAAAACAGGCACATAGTTCACAAATGGTTTCAATGTTTAAATCCGCATGGTCTGGGGTGATTACCCCCTTGATCAGACGCCCCAATAGAGTGCAATCTGCGGCCCTTTGTTTTCGCAAAGGCAAAAAAGGTGTCGAAGTTCTCTTGATCACATCTCGGGAACGCGGCCGTTGGATTTTGCCCAAAGGCTGGCCCATATCGGGTCTGGATGGTGCGGGCACAGCCGCCCAAGAAGCATGGGAAGAGGCTGGCGTTAAGCCACGTAAAGTGAACAAAAAAGCCTTGGGTAAATTTCACTACGACAAGGTCTTGGGCAACGGTGCCTCTGCCCCAGTTGAAGCAAATGTGTATTCGATTGAGGTCAAAAATCTGGCTGAATCCTATCCAGAAGCAAGCGAACGCAAACGCAATTGGATGGCCCCAAACGAGGCGGCTGAGCTTGTGGAAGAACCAGAACTTAAGGCCATTTTGCGCGCGTTTTAAAACCTGCGCGATGGTCTAAATTTTGCCAGACGTCAAACACTGTCCAATGCCTGCAGAGGCTGCGCACGTGCTTTTCACCCAACCAATCGATCAAAGAGCGCACCACAGCCAGTTGGTGTGCCTAAAAAGCACGGTTTATCCTTATTACGCACCAAAAAGCTTGATCCGAAAGGCAGGCTTCGTTAGCGCTGCGCGGACTGTAACACATTTGTAAACCATCAGGGACAGCCTCATGAGTGCGCCAAACGGCAATCAGTGGAAAACACTGGACAAAGATCTTAATCGCATCAGCCAAGTGGAATATGCACAAGCCTATGTCGCGCGCCCCATGGTTGGGCTGGGCGTTGCCTTGGCCTTTATCATCATCGCCGCTTTGATCGCCGGATTGATTTTCGGTAGTCAACCTGGCTCGATGATCATTGTCGCGGCGGCGGCACTTGGTGCCTATATGGCGATCAATATTGGCGCAAATGATGTTGCCAACAACATGGGCCCCGCCGTGGGGGCCAAAGCCCTGACCATGGGCGGCGCTATTGTTATTGCCGCATTGTGTGAAAGTGCTGGCGCGCTTTTGGCAGGCGGCGATGTGGTATCGACCATTTCCAAAGGCATCATTGATCCCGCATCTTTTTCAGATACACGCATCTTTATTTGGGCGATGATGGCGGCGCTGCTGTCCTCTGCGCTTTGGGTCAATCTTGCTACGTGGATCGGCGCACCTGTGTCGACCACGCATTCGGTTGTGGGCGGCGTCATGGGCGCGGGCATTGCTGCGGCAGGGTTTACTGCGGTGAACTGGGCCTCGATGGGCATGATTGCCGCGTCTTGGGTCATTTCACCTTTGCTGGGCGGACTGGTTGCCGCAGGTTTTCTAGCGTTGATCAAGGCTAAAATCATCTATCAAGACGACAAAATCGCCGCTGCGCGCACGTGGGTGCCGATCCTTGTGGGCATTATGATGGGGGTGTTTTCCACCTATCTGGCCATCAAGGGTCTTAAAAAGATCATCTCGATAGACATCCCAACCGCACTTATAATCGGAGCGGCAATTGGCGCACTGTCATATGTCGCCTCTGCCCCCTTGATACGACGCCAATCCGAGGGCTTGGAGAACCGCAACAAATCGCTCAAGGTTTTGTTCGGCCTACCCTTGGTGATTTCTGCTGCGTTGTTGTCGTTTGCTCACGGAGCCAATGATGTGGCCAATGCGGTTGGACCGCTGGCGGCGATTGTCCACGCCAATGAGTTCGGTGAATTTGCAGGCAAAGTGAACATTCCGCAGTGGGTGATGATCATTGGCGCGTTTGGTATTTCGTTTGGTTTGCTGTTGTTCGGACCAAAGCTGATCCGCATGGTGGGCAGTCAAATCACCAAACTCAACCCGATGCGGGCCTATTGTGTGGCGCTGTCTGCGGCGATCACCGTGATCATCGCCAGCTGGCTTGGCCTGCCTGTGTCGTCAACACATATCGCGGTGGGTGGCGTGTTCGGGGTTGGATTTTTCCGCGAATGGCATCACGAGCGCAGACTTAAATTGTCCAGCGCACAAAAGCCGGTTGAAAAGCGCATCGCCAAAGAAGAGCGCCGTCGCCGTAAATTGGTGCGCCGCTCGCATTTTATGACCATCGTCGCGGCTTGGATCATCACTGTGCCCGCCGCTGCACTTTTGTCAGCGCTTATGTTCTTTTTGCTCTCAACGCTGTTTCACTAAGCGCAGAACATCAACATTATACGCAAACAAAAGGGGCGTCTGGATCAAACCGGACGCCCCTTTTGTATGTCTCATTTCATTGATCTCAATCGTGAAAGCGACTTAAGACACGCACCAGCCCATGATGGCTTTTTGCGCGTGCAGACGATTTTCAGCCTCATCAAAGATTACCGACTGCGGCCCATCCATCACGTTGTTTGTCACTTCTTCGCCGCGATGTGCAGGCAGACAGTGCATGAATACGGCGTCAGGATTGGCGTGTGACATCAGCTTGCGGTCCACACGGTAAGGGCGCAGCATGGAATGGCGGCGCTCACGCGCGGATTGGCTGTCATGCATCGAAAGCCACGTATCTGTGACGACCAAGTCGGCACCTGAAACGGCTTTTTCAGCGTTGCGTTCAATTTCGATTTTCACGCCTTTTTTGCGCGCTTCTGTGATGAATACACTTTCGGGGTCAAGATCGCTTGGCCCTGCAAAGGTAAAATCAAATCCGAACTGACCAGCCGCATGAATAAAGGACGCAGCGACATTGTTTCCGTCCCCACACCAGACAACTTTTTTGCCTGCAATCGGTCCGTTGTGTTCTTCGAACGTCAAAATATCTGCCATGATTTGGCATGGGTGCGTGCGATTGGTTAGACCGTTGATCACAGGCACGCTGGCGTATTCGGCCATTTCCAACAGTGTGGATTCTTCAAACGTGCGGATCATGATCATATCAACATAGCGAGACAAAACGCGGGCCGTGTCGGCAATGCTTTCACCATGCCCCAGCTGCATATCAGCGCCAGACAGCACCATGGTTTGTCCGCCCATTTGGCGCACGCCCACATCAAAAGACACGCGGGTGCGGGTGGATGGCTTTTCAAATATTAGCGCAACCATTTTACCATCAAGCGGCAGGTTGGCATCCAAGACAGCTTTGGGTTGGCCCGCGCGCGCCTCTTTGGTGGCCCGTGCCGTGTCAATAATGCTGCGTAAATCTGCAGCGTCCGTGGTGTGGATATCAAGAAAATGTTTCATAAGATGTTCGTTTCTATCAGCAGATCAAAGGGAGGACGCGGCGGCATCGAGACGTTTCACAGCCTCAGCGATGTCATCGTCAGAGATATTCAGCGGCGGCAGCAAACGCAGCACATTGTCCGCAGCAGGTACGGTCAATAGATCTTGCGCATAGGCAGCATTCACCACATCAATCGGCGCAATTTTGCATTTCAACCCTATCATAAGCCCCTGCCCGCGTTGACTTTCGAACACGTCAGGATGGGCTGCAATCAGGCCTTCAAGTTTTTGCGAAAACAAGGCAGCTTTGCGGTTCACTTCAGCCAGAAAATTAGGATCGGTCACAATTTCCATGACCTTTAACCCCACAGCGCACCCCAAAGGATTGCCGCCATATGTGGACCCATGCGTGCCCGCGACCATGCCGCTTGCTGCCGCTTCTGTGGCCAAAAGTGCGCCCAACGGGAACCCACCACCGATGCCTTTGGCGATCATCATAATGTCTGGCGTGATACCGGCCCATTCGTGGGCAAACAGTTTGCCTGTGCGCGCAACACCACATTGAACTTCGTCGAAAATCAACAAAATACCATTGGTATCACACAACTCGCGCAACGCCTTGAGGTCTTGATCAGGCACGGGGCGAATGCCGCCTTCGCCCTGAATAGGTTCAATCCAAATCGCAGCGGTTTTGTCGGTGACTGCCGCCTTGACGATGTCCAAATCAAAGAAAGGCACCGTGACAAATCCTGGCATCAAAGGTCCGAAACCGTCGACCATTTTAGCAGAACCTGATGCTGCAATCGCGCCAGTAGAGCGGCCATGGAAACAGCCCTCAAATGTGATAATTTCGGTGCGCTCAGGCTGTCCATTGGCGGAAAAATACTTGCGCGCCATTTTGATCGCCAGCTCTGCAGTTTCTGTGCCGGAGTTGGTGAAAAAACAGGTGTCGGCAAAGGTGGTTTCGACCAATTTATCCGCCAGCTTTTGCTGCGCAGGAATTTGATACAGGTTCGAGACATGCCACAACGTGTCGGCTTGGTCCTTGAGCACCTGAGCCAACTCAGGGTTTGCGTGCCCCAAAGTGTTCACAGCAATCCCAGCGCCCAAATCCAAAAAGCGTCGCCCGTCAGCCTCGATCAGCCAAGAGCCTTGGCCTTTGACAAAAGAAAGAGGTGCCCTGTTGTAGGTCGGAAGTACGGACGAAATCATAGTCGTGGTCCTTTAAAGGGGTGCAGGCCGCCTGCGAAAGATCAATGGGTGACCTGAGCACGCGCGGCTGTCAACAATGTGGGTTTGATTTTTGTGAGTGAGGCGGGATTTTCGCCAAATATGTGCCGCAATCGGCACGGATGAACGGACGGGAACCGGTTTATCGGCCTCGTCGGGACTCAAGTGTGTATGTGAGTGCGTTGTTCATGCAGTCGATCTAAGCGTGCAAACGGCCGCTGTCAAATGAAACTAAAGGCGGTCTTAGGCAAAAACCAGACCGCCCCAAACAGATTAAGCTTTCGCCACAGGTGGCAAGCCGTTTTTGAATTCGACGACTTGATGCGGGTATGGGATTTCGATGTTGTTGTCTTTAAGAGCATTCCAGATCAGGAACAACACATCAGAGGTGTATTTATTGTCCCCCTCATCCAATCCGTTGACCCAAAATTCTACGGCGAAATCAATACCGCTGTCGCCAAAGCCGCGCAGCTCGCAATCGGGGGGGTATGGCGCATCTAAAATATCGGGATGTTTGGCCACAGCCGCGTTGATCAGGTCGGGAATGGTATTGATATCGGTGTCATAGGACACAGAAAACGCGGCTTCGTAACGATTGGCAGATCCACTGTCAGAATAATTCACCACGCGGGTGGTGATGAAATCTTCGTTGGGGACCACAATCCAACGCCCATCATAGGTTTCCAAAATCGCGGCCCGCGCAGTCATTTTGACGATTGTGCCAGCTTCGCCACCGTCAAGTTCGACAAAATCGCCCACCGTGGCCTGACCTTCGAGCAACAAAATCACGCCTGAGATAAAATTGGACGCAATGCGTTGCAGACCAAATCCGATCCCAACACCAATCGCACCGCCCAAAACCGCAAGCGTCGACAGGTCCATGCCGATGATGTTCATCAGCAACAAGAAAGACAGGCCGAAGATGGCAATCTCAGCCGCTTTTGATGCCAGTTCGCGAGTGGCGGGGCGCATAGTTTCTTGGGCGACAATATAAGTGCGACTTTGCCCCGTGGACCACCGCCCCAACCAAAACAACACAGATCCCGCCAAAAGACCGCGGATCACAGATAGTAGTGAAAACTTGATATTCCCTGCGCCAACAATGGTTTGCGAAAGTTTGAGCACGGCAGGGTCCAATAGGCCCAGCGTGTATAGTATCATGATCGGCATCAGGGCATATTTGCCCAACACCTTAAGAAACGGGTCTTTAAGAATGGAATTGACCAAAGCGCGGGCGGCCAAAAGCAAAAACACCCGCTTGCCAAAAGCGATGACCGCACCGGAGCCAAAAATCGACCGCGTAACGTTCTCGCCCAGCCCCGTAAACACATAGGCCAAAAGCGGCAAACCAAGCGGCAAAAACCGCACAGCGACACGACGTGCCTCGCTCAAAGCGCCTTTGGCACCCGCATCAGCAGGGCGTAAAAGTGTTTCAACTTTGGGCAAAAACCGCGCGGCTAAAAAGCGGGCCACCAAATAGGCGACCACCAAAAGCGCGAATTGTGACCATGCAGCGGGGCTTAGAATCCAACCTTGCGCCACCTCAATACCCTCCCGCACATACCCGTAAGCCGTGTGAATGGATGGCGGCAGATCAGCGGGCAAAGGCGATGAAGGCGTCTGGGTCATAATGGGCTCCGAAGTGTGCATTGACACTTCGTTACATCAGACGCCGCCGGTGCGAAATGCTTAACCTAGCGTCTTGTGCTGCAAGACGGGGCCAATCTTGCTGCGTCAATTCGCAGAAATGAATTTTGAATTGCCCACCTTGCGCTTTTCCCCTGACGCATCGCCCACAACGCTGCGCCGCATGACCATAGGTTTGGTTGCAACGGCGGGGGACCCATTGGCAATTTCTCGTTTTAGGTCGGTGACAATATCGATCAAAGACATGCCATGCCCAATAGTGCGCCCGTCGCGCGAAGACATCGCTGACACCACCGATACAATCCGTTTGCGCCCACCATCCAATGCGAAAACTGGCGCGCCTGACGACCCGAACGTGATGTCGCAATCAAAGTCAAACAGGCCTCGTCCAGCATACAAAATATTGCAGGCACGCTGCACGGACAATGTTCCATTGCGCCCCTGCCCATATGAGGCGACAGCCAATTCTCCTTTTGAAATCATCGCACTGTGAATCAAAAAAGGCTGCGCAAGAGCGTTGGGGATAGGATTGGCCAATTGGATGACCGCCACATCACGGCGTACCATGTTGCCGGTGATCTTTTTGGGGTTGAAATGATAGTCAGCAGGGACAGCAACGCGCAGCCCCTTTGAGGATGCGATAAAGTCACCATTGCGCAGCCCTGCACGAAAATACAAATCGCTTGCGGGGACTTTATTGCTTTGATCATCCACCACGCAATGCGCCGCCGTCAGAACCAAATCAGCAGCAATCAAAGCGCCCGAACAGGTGCCCTTGCCTTTGATATCAATGCGCCCCACGGCTTCCCAGCCGATCAATTCTGCACGTCGATCCAGCCGGTCCAGATCTTTGGCCAACGTGTCTGCACTATGCATGATCTGCGGCGAGATCAGCATGACAACGAAGATCAATAAGCTAGATAAAAGCGCCCCGTATGAGGGCTTTAAGAAATCAAACGTCAACATGCCAAACCTGCGTCCCATAGTTTATGACACAGGTGTACTGTCGAAATCTGGCAATATTTGGGACGCAGCCGTGCTTTTATATGCGCACGCCCGCGCCAAAACATTGCTTAGATCAAGACTTCAGCTTTGTTCCGCGCTTGAACAACACCCAGCACGCCAGCAAGATCGCAAATGTCACACTGCCCACGACCAACAACCCAAACAAAGGCGACGTGTCAGAGCGCCCGATGATGCCATAGCGCACGCCATCAATCAGATAAAAAATCGGGTTGAAATGAGTGAGCGTCCGAAACCAACCAGGCAGACTTTCAACCGAATAAAACGTACCAGACAGAAACGACAAAGGCGTGATGATGAAATTGGTAATCGCAGCCATTTGGTCGAACTTTTGCGACACAATACCCGCAATCAAGCCCAGTCCGCCCAACAGCAAAGCACCCAAAGTGATGAACGCCAATGCGTAAATCGGATGCGCCAGCCCAAGCCCAAAGGCAGCGGCCATACCCGCCCAAATAGCAATAGCCACAACCAAGCCACGCGCCAAAGCACCTGCCATATAGCCCAGCACCAATTCCAGCGGTGACAGCGGGGGCATCAGCGTGTCAACAATGTTGCCTTGCACTTTCGACACCAGCAAAGAGGACGACGTATTGGCAAAGGCATTCTGAATCACCGTCATCGTTAAGATGCCCGGTGCTAGAAAGTGAATGAACGGCACGCCCATCACATCCCCACGATTGGGGCCAATGGCCAGCGTGAAGATCGTCAAAAACAGACCCGCAGTCATCAAAGGTGCCAGCAAAGTTTGCGTCCACACCGTCGTAAAGCGCAACACTTCGCGCAGGGCCAAGGTGTAAAGTCCCAGCCAATTCACGCGGCCAAAGCGCCGAACACCCATCCCTGCCTCTGAATGGGTCGAATTAATTGCTTTTGCCATCGGATATTCTCCTCTTGAGTCTGTGCACGCCTTGTAACCTGCGACAGCGTGCTTAAAATAGGGGGATAAAGAAGTCTTGGGGGGTTTCTTGTGCAAACGTGCTTTGCACAAAGGCTCAAAGCGCGGCAGTTTGCGCACAAGCGCTTGCCCGTCTGCCCTGCCCCGTGTAGGACTACAGGCCAATTGAGCGAGGAACCTCTCGCGGCTATTAAGATGCTTTGCCTACGGCACCGTGCCGTTTTGGTTTTGCCGAAGTACAAGGAACGACCATGTCCTGGACCGATGATCGCGTCGAGCTGTTGAAAAAAATGTGGGGCGAGGGCCAATCTGCCTCGCAAATCGCCAAGGAACTTGGCGGTGTCACACGCAATGCGGTGATTGGCAAAGTGCATCGGCTTGGCTTGTCCAACCGTGCGGGCACAACATCGCCAGCAAAGCCAACAGCGGCCAAACCAAAAGTTGCAGCAGCCAAGCCCAAAGTGGAACCGGCAGCACCTAAAGCAAAAGCAAAACCTGCTTCGGCCCCTGCTGAACCGTCAGCCCCCGCGCCAAAGCCGAATTTGCCTGCGCGCCGTGCAATTATCCCTGCGGGCCAGCCTTTGCCTCCACAGCCTTCTGCCAATGAAATTCCTGCCGAAGCATTGGCAAAAGTTTCTGAGATCGAAAAGAAAGCTAAAAAGATTTCCGTCATGGAACTCACCGAGCGCACATGCAAATGGCCCATTGGTGACCCTGCGACTGAAGATTTCTGGTTCTGTGGCCTGCCATCACAACAAGGCAAACCATACTGCGAAGCGCATGTTGGCGTGGCATTCCAGCCCATGTCATCCCGCCGCGACCGCCGCCGCTAACCCGCGCCGGATTACAGTTTGAAAAGCCGCTCTTAGGGGCGGCTTTTTTGTTGCAAAAACTTCTTGTGCGCAGGCAGCGTATAGCATGTGCACTGTGCGGGGTTATAAACATGCCGCGCAGTCATTAGTTTCCCCATACACAATCACAAAATTCAAGCGGGAAAGGCCCAATATGGCGCCCATTATCTCAATCAAAGACCTTACCAAGACCTATGCTTCGGGCACTTTTGCGCTTGATGCCGTCGATTTGGACATCTCCAAGGGTGAAATCATCGCGCTGCTTGGCCCCAACGGGGCTGGCAAAACCACACTGATTGGCGCGGTGTGCGGTATGGTCAAAATCACATCGGGAACAATCACTGTTGACGGCTTTGATGTGGTCAAAGAACCGCGCAAAGCTCGGGCTCAAATAGGCCTTGTTCCGCAAGAAATTGCGCTGGATATTTTCGAGACCGTCTGGAATTCAGTTAAGATGACGCGCGGCTTGTTTGGCTATAAACCAGACGACGCCTATCTCGAAGAACTGCTGAAATCCCTGTCTTTGTGGGATAAAAAAGATGCCAAAAACATGGCATTGTCTGGCGGTATGAAACGCCGTGTGATGATTGCGAAAGCTTTATCACATGAACCCAAGATCCTATTTCTGGACGAACCGACCGCAGGCGTCGATGTCGCTTTGCGCCGCGACATGTGGGACGTTGTGCGCAAGCTGCGGGATCGTGGCGTGACCATTATTTTGACCACCCACTACATTGAAGAAGCCGAAGAAATGGCCGACCGCATTGGTGTGATTAATGCAGGCAAAATACTGTTGGTCGAAGACACCGCAACATTGATGAAAAGCTTTGGCCGCAAGACGCTGAAACTCTCATTGGCAGACCCATTGTCGACCATTCCAGACGCGCTGTCGGACTATGATTTGCACCTGTCTGAAGACGGCAAAACTTTGACCTACGCTTATGACACCCGCGCCGCGCGCACGGGAATCACCCGTATGATTGCCGATCTGTCTGCTGCGGGCGTGTCGGTGCGTGATTTGGAAAGCCACCAAAGCTCGCTTGAAGATGTGTTCTTGACGCTCTTGGAGGAAAAAGCATGAATTGGCTTGCTATAAAATCAATCTATACTTCTGAAATGAAACGGTTCTTTCGCACTTTGAGCCAATCGATCATCTCACCTGTTTTATCCACCGTTTTGTATTTCGTCGTCTTTGGTGCTGCAATTGGCGGGCGCATTCAAGAGGTCGACGGCATCCAATATGGAGCCTTTATCGTACCCGGTCTTGTGATGCTCACCGTGCTGCAACAATCCCTGTCTAATGCATCTTTCGGGATTTATTTTCCCAAATTTACCGGCACAATTTTTGAACTGTTCACCGCGCCTATATCCTTTGTGGAAATCTTGATCGGATATGTGGGGGCGGCTGCCAGCAAAGCAATGCTCATTGCTTTCGTGATTTTATTTACGGCCACATTCTTTGTCGATATGCACATCATCCATCCGTTTTGGGCACTTGGATTTTTGGTTTTAACAGCCGTAAGTTTTTCACTTTTGGGCTTTATCATCGGCATTTGGGCAAGCAACTTTGAACAGCTTCAAATCATCCCGCTTTTGGTCGTCACACCGTTGGTATTTTTGGGTGGGGCATTTTACTCGGCGGATATGTTGCCCGGATTTTGGGAAACCTTGGTCAAATTCAACCCTGTGCTTTATCTGATATCAGGATTCCGCTGGTCATTTTTTGAGGTCTCTGATGTGCCTGTCGGCGTGTCCTTGGCCGCGATTTCGATATTCTTGTTTCTGTGCATCAGTGCTGTGGCTTGGATTTTCAAAACAGGATGGCGTTTAAAGGAATAAGCGCATCACATCTGCGTGACGATAAAGGGGCCATATGGCCCCTTTTTTTTGCAATTTTACGCAATGAACCACCGCAATTAACCCAAACGCACAGAGAAGCCTCTGTAATGTTCGCCAGCGCGCAGAACATGTTTGTACGCTGGGAATTGTTCATTCACATTTAATCTCTAAATATAAGATCAATGCAACCGACCTAAAACTATTTCAACAGAGAGCAACCTGACTTATGAAAAACCTTCTTCTTTCCACATTGATCGGCCTTGGCTTTGCGACTGCAGCTGTCGCAGACACATCCGAGTACACACTCGACGCGTCCCACAGCCAAATCGTGTTCACCTACAACCACTTGGGCTACTCATCCACCAGTGGTGTTTACTCTGGTTTCGACGGCAAAATCATGTTCGACGATGCCGATGCTGCGAACTCTTCTGTCGAAGTGTCATTTCCAACAGACAGCCTGTACACAGGTTGGGCAGAGCGCACAGCGCACTTCCTAGGCGATGACTTTTTTGGCGCACAAACCAACCCAACGATTTCATTCAAATCAACAGGCATTGAAGTGACTGGCGAAAAAACAGGCCTGATCACTGGTGATTTGACCATCAATGGCATCACAAAATCCATCGTCTTGGACGCCACATTGAACCAAATGGGCGACCACCCAATGGCGAAAACACCGTGGGCAGGCTTTGACGCGACAACAACCGTTTTGCGCTCTGACTACGACATGGGCATGTTTGCCCCCTACGTTTCTGACGAAGTTGAAGTAGCGATTTCAATCGAAGCCATGAAAGCTATGTAAGCCTGTCATCACACACTATAGACAAGGCCGCCGGATCAGTTCGGCGGCCTTTTTTTGTGATCATTTTTACAACGTGCTGACCCCAGTCATAATAAAGAGCGACCCTAAGAGCCGCTCTTTTATTTGAAGTGTAGTGAGTTTCTATTGAGACAGCTGAGCCGTCAGATTGACGGTGACATCAACGGCAAAACCAACCGTGCTTTCATCTGCATAGCCAGCCCCCATCCCGAAATCACGACGATCAAGCGCGGCCGTGCCACTCATTGTCGCGGTCGTGCCATCCGTTTCAAGTACAAACTCTAGTGTCACGGGCACGGTTTGTCCGATCAAAGTCAAAGTGCCGTTCGCTTGGTGCACAGGGCCAGCATCAAGCCGCACAATATCCGCCTCAAAAACAGAAGTCGTAAAGGCGCTGGTATTGAAAAACTCAGGGCCAATAGCTGTCGAGGTCACAGATCCAAGCGTCAAAGTCGTCGTGTCGATGTTGACCTGCGTGGTTCCCGCTCCAGTCTCTACATCATAAGCGATCTTGGCATTCCAAGTGCCAAACACCCCCTCAATAGGCGCACCTGATTGGGCGACTGAAAAGGTGAGACTGCCATCGGTGACAGTCCATTCTGGAACTTCTGATAAGACCTCACTCGGCGAATCGCTTGCTGACGATGTGGTACTTTCAGACGCATCTGTGGTTGCTGGCGCAGCCCCTTGGGCAGTACCAAACATCAAAGCACCGCCAATCACGACACCCCACATAAGCAACGCTGCAAAAGGCGCCAATTTATCATGTGCCACAACTGTAGGATCGCCTGCCTCGGCACCTTTTGTCATCCGCGCCAAAGTTGCATCTTTATCGATCACCACATGTTTCAGCGCCCCTGCGATGTGCGCTGCCACTGCGCCAAGCAAAACAAAAACAGCCGTGCCATGCACAGCTTTGGCAGCGTGTGCGACAAATTCAGATTTTGGCACGAACGGCAAACTTTGCCCAAAGGGCCACCAAATCGGCGCAAAGCCCACTTCGGCGGCATGCATGATCCAGCCAGACAACGGCACGACCACAAGTGTGCCATAAAGCGCCCAATGCACAATCTCTGCGGCAAGCGTCTCAAGCCGATTATCGGGATGCAACGGCACAGGACGTGGCTGGGACAAAGCCCACAAGATACGCAACACAGCCAGCAAAAAAACCGTCACTCCCATGGTTTTATGTACGGAGTATAGGGTTTTCAACGTGCCTATCGTGTCGGCGTTACGCGGCAAATTATCACCAATGATGCCCAGCGCAAAGGCCGTGACAATCAAAAGCGCAATCGTCCAATGGAAAAAACGGGCTACGCCACCGTATCTGGTTTTGGTATTGGTCATCATAGGATCACTATCCGAATAAAGTTAAAACATTTTTACCACCCTACGCCATTTCCGATAAATGCATCAGCGCTATTCGCGCACATCATCCGACACCTCATGCACACTGCGATGCCAACGACACAACGCGCACATCGTTACGACATCGTCAAAGCACGCTTCACCCAACCACCAAACCCGTGTATGGCAAGGATATGAGCACAAATCCTCCGAATCTCCGCCCCGATCTGGCCCCCAAAGCCATCTTTGATCCCAGCAAACGAGACGGCCAGCCGACCATCGGCATGGTGTCCCTCGGGTGCCCAAAAGCGCTTGTCGACAGCGAACGTATTTTGACGCGTTTGCGCGCAGAGGGCTATCAGATGTCCGCCGATTACACCGGCGCGGATGCTGTGATCGTCAACACCTGTGGATTTTTAGACAGTGCCAAAGCCGAAAGTCTTGAGGCAATCGGCGAAGCATTGCAAGAAAACGGCAAGGTGATTGTCACCGGCTGTTTGGGCGCGGAACCCGACTATATCACGGGCGTTCACCCGAAAGTTTTGGCCGTCACTGGCCCGCATCAATACGAACAGGTGCTGGACGCTGTGCACAAAGCTGTGCCGCCCTCGCCCAATCCCTTTGTTGATCTACTGCCTGCGCAAAGCGTGTCTTTGACGCCGCGCCATTTCAGCTATCTGAAAATTTCCGAGGGCTGCAATCACGCCTGTAAATTCTGCATCATCCCTGACATGCGCGGCAAATTGCAGTCGCGCCCTGTGCACGGGATTTTGCGCGAGGCCGAAAAACTGGTCGAGGCTGGCGTGAAAGAATTGCTGGTGATTTCGCAGGACACCTCGGCTTACGGTTTGGACCGTCGCTATTCGACGCATCCTTGGAAAGATCGAGAAGTGCGCTCACATATCACCGATCTGACCCGCGAGCTGGGGCAACTGGGTGCGGCGGATGATCTTTGGGTGCGTTTGCATTACGTTTACCCCTACCCCCATGTGCGCGACTTGATCCCGATTATGGCGGATACGTCGAATGCGATTTTGCCCTATTTGGACATTCCGTTCCAGCATGGCCACCCTGATGTGTTGAAACGCATGGCGCGACCTGCTGCGTCCGCTAAGGTTCTCGACGAGATTGCCGCGTGGCGTACGGATTGCCCAGACATCACCCTGCGGTCCACGTTTATCGTTGGCTACCCCGGTGAAACAGAAGCCGAATTTGACTATATGCTCGATTGGCTGAAAGAGGCCAATCTGGACCGTGTGGGCTGTTTCAAATACGAAAACGTCGCTGGCGCGCGCTCGAATGCTCTGCCAGATCACGTTGCGGAAGAAGTGAAACAAGAGCGCTGGGATCGCTTCATGGAAGCGTCGCAGGCGATTTCAGAGGCCAAATTGGCAGCGAAAGTCGGCCAAACGATACAGGTTATTGTCGATGATATCGACGAAGACGGCATCGCCACCTGCCGCACCAAAGCCGACGCGCCCGAGATTGATGGGAACTTGTTTATTGATGAGGGCACGCAAGCTTTGAGCGTGGGGGATTTGGTGACAGTCGAGGTCGATGAGGCTGGGGAGTATGATTTATGGGGGTGCATTTCGAAGTAGAAAACAGTCTGAGAGACTGTTTCCGAAATGGAAGATATTGCTTTCAAGGAAGTTTCTCCATAATTTCACAGGACATTTCTTAAGAGAATTTAACAGATGGATTTCAAAACCTTAACTGAGCTACTTGATGATGCTCCCGTAACTTTGGTCCTAGGCGCTGGCGCGTCGAAAGACTACGGACTGCCCGACTGGAACGAGCTCAAAACTCACATCATCGATGAAGCACGCGAAAAACCTCTGAGCCTTAACATCTCTGACGGGGTATTCGACATCATAATTCAAGCATTAGAAGAGGCCGGCGATAAGACTCTAGACAATGTCGCAGGAAGCTTGGGGCGCCAACTTGATGGTTTCGCAGCCAGATGCGGCCTGCAGAAGCTAATTGCTTATTGCCTTATCGACGCGGAAAAATCTTGTCTAGAAAAAAACGAACTCGGATGGATCGAGTTGTTTTGCTCTGAATTACAGAAATATTTAAGAAGTGCATCCGATCAAACACCCGAACGGAAATATGATAAACGCCTGCAGAACCTAAAGAATTTAAATGTAGTTTCTTTGAATTATGATCGTGTTTTCCTATATAATTTTTTCTATGCGGCAAGTCACACGCTAAACAACAATAACCAAAGCTTTCGCGAGCGAATTACGCTAGAGCGATCACCGCCATACGTATATTTTGGATTATGTCAACCGCATGGAGTTCTAGGAACCTTACCTAAGCTCTCGACCCCCTTAGCCAAGGTTACATCTTCAAACTTGAAGTTTTTTGGTGGAAAATCCTCAAATATTGGCTTCCAATGGCTTCCCTACTCGCCACTTTCATCCCGATCCTTAGCTGTAACTGCGTTGCCGTTCGGTGAGACCGCTGCCTTCTTAAAACTTTGCGAAGCAAACTCCATCGATGACCATATCGACTTAAATATCGCGGCTGTAGACGACTTTGATGACGAAGTAGACTCCAGAAACTATGTTCATTCAAACCAACAGATAAAGTCATCTCACGTAGTTTGCATTGGGCTCAGTGACTTGGGCTTCAATCAATCGCAACTCAACTTTTCAGCCGCTAAGTCGGTTACACTTACCAACACTTCCAAAGAACTAAGAAAATTTGATAATAACAGGCTGCCTACACCAAATGTTGTGTATTTTGACGCAGATGGAATCTACGCCACGCCTCTTATCAAAAAGATGGCCGAATAGCATTACAAACGCTCCTCAAAACAATCCCCCTAGGGTCAGGCGCTTAGCGATGCTAGCATCGCTAAGGTGATACACTTGACGGACATACAAACCTTCAAGCAAGCTCCCCCAAAGGGAGCGCATCATGACCAAGACCTATCAAGACCTGCTGAGTGAAGCTTACGACCAGATCACCACGATCCCGACAGAGCTCGCCATCGATCTGGCCGATGACCCCGACACCCTCATCGTTGATCTGCGCGACAGGCGGGAATTGGAGCGCGAGGGCAAGATCGCAGGCGCGTTTCATTGTCCGCGCGGGATGCTTGAATTTTGGATTGACCCCTCCAGTCCGTATCATAAACCCGCATTGGCCGAGGCGAAACAAATCGTGTTTTACTGCGCTTCTGCGTGGCGGTCCGCACTTGCGGCCAAAGCAGCGCAAGACATGGGATTTCAAAACATCGCGCATATTGAGGGCGGGTTTACCGCGTGGAAAGACGCGAGTGGTATGATCGAAAATGTCGCAGCGAAATAACGTGGCTCTTTGACGAATACGCCCTATCTTAACAAAATGACTGACACAGATATCGCTTCAGACACCCAAGTGCTGTTCAACGCGAATTGCCCCGTGTGCAATTTCGAGATTTCGCATTACGCAGACTACGCGGGGCGCAATGCTCTGCCGATCAGTTTTGATGATCTCAATTCTTGTGCCTTGGAACGATGGGATTTGACGGCGGATCAAGCCGCGCGACGGCTGTATGTGGCACACAAAGGTCAGCTTTTATCGGGCATCCCCGCGTTTCGGGTGCTGTGGCAACAAATGCCGAAATACCAATGGCTGGCGCGCGTGACGGGGTGGCCTGTGGTCTTGCCGATCAGTGAATGGCTCTATGATAACGTGCTGGCACCTGCCATTTACCGTTGGCACATTCGGCGTCAAAGCCGTGCTCAGCGCAAAACTTAGAGCCGATCCAGATAATAACGCACGGCGTCTTGGACGTGGCGAAACCGGTCACCGCCCAAATGTTTACCACCATACCAACGCGTCACAACAATGATGTGATTGCGCAACTCTTCGCGTTCAAGCATTCGCAAAATCACCATGCCAGCGCCACTTTCGCCGTCATCATTTTTGATCGGAGTATCGCCCGCCAAAAGCCCCCAAGTGTTATGGGTGGCCTTAGCAAACTTTTTGGTTTTGCGCAGGGTTTTGAGAAAGACCTTGGCCTCATCAGCAGAGGTACACGCCCCGCCTGACACCGCGTATTTTGAGCCACGATCAGATATGATGCCATCAAAGGTTTGCACGAGGCCTAGAGCGTTGCCATGGTCCGACGCACGGTTTCGATGCGTTGATCATTTGGCGGGTGCGAGCCAAGGAACTGATCGCCGGGATCAGGAATGCGGGTGAAAAATGCAGCGCCCCGTACAGGGTTGTAGCCCGCACGGTAAGCAATGATTGTGCCCAATTGGTCGGCCTCAAGTTCGTACGATTTCGAATAGCGCCGCGCACCGACAGTGGCACCAAGGTTTTGTGCAACCTCAACAGTCGAAGCATCAGCTCCAATCGCAGCAGCCAGAACCCCACCCAAAAGCCCACCGACAGTGGCGCTTTCTTGGGTTCGGTTCAAATGGCCTGCAATATGGTGTGACGCCTCATGGCCCAAAATAAACGCCAGCTCGTCAGAGTTTTGCACATCGGCCAGCAAAGCCACCGTGAACGTCAACACGGGGCGGCCACTGCTATCGACCGATTGATAGGCATTCGAGGGCGCTTTGGCGTTGCTGTCTACAACGATTTTGAAATCACAATTCGCGCCTTTTGTACGGTTGCGACACTCGGATTCGGCGATAGGTTCGATATGACGCACGAGGGCTGCAAAGCTTTCGACCGTCACAGGGCCATTGGTGCTGGCTGGCGCGGGCGAGACCTGCGGCGCATTCGAGGGCGTGGGCGCAGAGGTCATAGGCACATCAAGACAAGCACTGAGCGCTGCGATGGCGACACAGCCCAAAACCGCACGCGAGGCTTTCAATGAAAAACGATCAAACACAGCATATCCTTGTTTTGTACCGAATCTTGCAGGCAGATGCCCTGCCAAAGGCTGCGAGCGTTGCCACCAATCTAGGCGTTTCTCCCAGATCATACCAGTCGCATTAGCAAGAACAAGAGTGCGGTACATCAAACATAAACAGGCACGTTATGACGCTTGCAAATCTACTTTGCTGCGCTAGCATCAAGGCATGTTTACAATAGAACACGAATTTGATGCGACCATTATCACGTTGGTAGATGACGGCGCTGTGCCGTTGCAAGAAGACGTGGTTGTTGCCGCCTTTGCCGAATGCATCACTGTTGAGCAATATGACCCGCGCACGCGCAAGACGCACAAGATAACACTATCGATGGAACAACTGCGTGACCTTGGCGCGGCTTTGGATTTGCCAGAAGGGGCCTATACACTTAAGTCGCTGAAAGACTAAAGCCCTGTGATTTGAAATACCTTATCGCGGCTGATGGCCCCGCGCAGCAATGCGATTTGGGATTTTGACACCCCGAGAGTTTTGGCCAAAAGTTTCACCACCTCTTTGGTGGCTTTACCATTTTCAGGCACGCAGGTGACATACACACGCACAGCACCATCTTGCATCAAAACCGCATTGCGCGACGCTTTGGGTGTGACACGCACGTGCACAGTATTTTCTTGTACAGCAGCACGCAGGTCGGCTTGCAACTTATCTTTGTCACTCAGGGCTGTATTGCTCATGTTATACCCATTCACACTTCTGCCAAATTGCGGTTGAATCTACGCCGCAGAACACCGACATATCGCATAAGCTAAAACAAAATCTATAAGATCGTTCAACAGAAAGCCGCGTCATGCCCGCACCTAACCAAACTGCTCTCGATTTTTTGCTTTCACGTCGCTCACGCCCGGCCAAAACACTTGTTGCCCCTGCCCCAGATCGCGCAGCGTTACGCCCGCTTTTGACCGCAGCAGCACGGACGCCAGATCATGGGAAATTGGAACCTTGGCGGTTCATCGTTTTGGAAAAACCTGCTTTGACTCGCTTGTCCACATTGGTGGCCGAACTTGGTGCTGGTCGCGATTTAGATGCAGATCAAATGACCAAATCCATTTCGCAATATGCCAATGCGGATTTGGCTGTGGCTGTGATTTTTTCCCCCAAGCCATCGCCAAAAATTCCTGAAATAGAACAGATTTATTCGGCTGGCGCTGCCTGTCTTGCGCTGTTGAATGCGGCTTTGGCGGCAGGTTGGGGCGCGAATTGGCTGTCAGGCTGGGCATCACATGACCCTGAATTTCGCACACGCGGACTAAACCTTGCCCCACAAGAAACCATCGCGGGCTTCATCCACATCGGCACCGAAAAGACGGCCCCACCTGAGCGCCCGCGCCCAGACCTAGACGCGATCACAACTTGGGTCACGGATTGATGTTTGACGATTTTGCAAAAGCGCTTGGCCAGCTTGGCGACAGCCGATTTCAATCGGTTCTGTTCAAAGGCATAGGCCTGACCTTGGCGCTTTTGGTTGGCATCTACATTGCTTTTGTCTGGGTCTTGGGATTGTTTTTACCCGATACAGTCACTCTGCCCTTTGTGGGTGACATCGGCCTAGGGTTGGTTTTGTCCATCGGTTCATTTTTCGTGATGATCGGCCTATCCGTGTTCTTGATGGTCCCTGTCGCTTCGGCCTTTACCGGGTTCTTTTTGGATGAGGTCGCCGAAGCTGTTGAGGACAAACACTATCCAGATTTACCCCCCGCACCGCGTCAAAGCTTTGCTGATATGATGCGCGATACGATGGGCTTTTTGGGTGTTTTAATCGCAGCCAACATCATCGCCTTGGTGCTGTATATGCTTTTGAATATCGCAGCGCCGTTGATTTTTTGGGCGCTCAATGGCTTTTTGTTGGGGCGTGAATATTTTCAAATGGTCGCGATCCGTCGATTGGGACGCGAGGGAGCTAAAGCGGCACGCGCACGTCATGCGCCCAAAATTTGGCTTGCGGGCGCTTTGATGGCTGTGCCTTTGTCGATCCCTTTGGTGAACCTGCTGATCCCCATGTTAGGGGCTGCAACCTTTACCCATATGTTCATGCGTCTTGAGGGGGATCAGTTACAATTCCCCAAAGACACTCCGCTTTAGCTGTCGGAAACTTTCGGCAAATGCGCTGTCCAATCCACATCATGCCATGAAAACATTCCTGAATAGATCACGCCAATGATGATCCCCCAAATCACAAACGCCACCAAAGTGACAATGATCGCTTTGCGGCGGGGGTTATAATTGGCTGGCGCGCCGGCATGGGTGCCTTCGACGATCACACCTTCATCGCCTTGTGTGCGCAACCCTATGGGCAAGGCAATAAACATGGTCATGAACCAAGTCACAGCGTAAAGCACAATGGCAGAGACGATAGACATAAGCCGTTCCTTTTGTGGTGAGCAGCCTAGACTTGCTCGAGTTCGATGAGGCAGCCGTTGAAATCCTTGGGATGCAAGAACAGCACAGGTTTGCCATGAGCGCCAATTTTTGGCGCGCCGGTCCCCAAAACACGTGCGCCATCTGCCAGCAATTTGTCCCGCGCGGCCATGATATCATCCACCTCGTAACAGATATGATGAATTCCGCCCGCTGGGTTCTTGTCCAGATAGCCCGTGATCGGTGAATTGTCACCCAATGGATGAAGTAATTCGATTTTTGTGTTTGGCAACTCGATGAACACAACCGTCACACCGTGATCAGGTTCGTCTTGTGGCGCGCCCACATTAGCGCCTAGCGTGCCGGCGTATTGCGCTATGGCAGCGTCCAAATCGGGCACTGCAATCGCCACATGGTTCAAACGTCCGATCATCTCAAGCCCTCTCATTGAATTCTTAAGCGTTGTTATGGACTGCCTTGGTATGATCCCGCAAGCGGCGCTTCGACGCAGGTTTTTGCAGAAATGACCTTATGACATTCAAATTTCAAAGGCATTGCACCGCAAGGTTAACGCTCCTTTCACCAATTGTAGCGTTAACTCTAAACACAAACACTTGGGAGCTATGCAAATGCCAGATGATCTACAAAGCCTACTGCCGCCACAATCACCAACCCCCGAGCGTCCTTTGCTTGGGATAACCGCGCTTATTGTCGAAGACAGTCGGTTCGCCTCAGAAGCATTACGTCTTTTGTGTTTGCGCTCTGGCGCGCGCATTCGCCGCGCCGATAATTTGGCCCATGCCCGCAAACATTTGCGTGTTTACAGGCCCAATGTGGTCATTATCGACCTAGGCTTACCAGACGGATCAGGTGCAGAACTGATTGAAGAATTGGCACAATCCAGCGCGCGTGTTGATGTGCTTTTGGGCATGTCTGGCGATACGGGCGCTGAGAGCTTGGCGCGGGCAGCTGGCGCCGATGGCTTTATTGCCAAACCCATCGCAAACCTTGGTGAATTCCAAGAAATTATCCTAAGCGCGATGCCTGCAACGGCCCGACCTGCTGGCATTTACCCTGTCTCAAACGAAAACATCAGCCCAGATCCGATCGCGCTTCAAGATGATTTCGTACATATCTCAGACCTTATGACGCTCAATAAAGGCGATGATATGCTTGATTATATCGCACAATTCTTAGCAGGGATTGCCCGTACAGCCGACGATTCTGAATTGATCGACGCTGCAAGCACATTGGCCAGCCACCGCGAACAAGGCCTGCCCTTTGGCTCAGATGTCGCGCGCATCACAGGATTGGTGCATGACCGCATTGATCGCGCACGGGTTGTGTAACGCTCAGTCATCCAAGGTCTGTTCAAAAGAAAATCCCGTTGGATAGCTGTGCAGCCCATCAAAATCTGATTTGCCAATATTCATCCCAGCGGCCCGCAAAGGCACGTAGGCCATGGTGAAATGGAAAATCATATTGGGCAGAGCATAGCGCAAGATAAAATCGGTGCTGTCCTGGGTGAGTTTTGCAAATCCAGCCGTATGCGATACCTCAGACGCAGTAAAATCGGCAGGCGTGAGACCCAGCAACATTTCACGCACATCCTGCGCCAGAATGTGCAGCGCAGTAACTGTGGCCCTGTCTGGAAACACGGGCAGCGCGCGCCCTGTCACGGGGGCAACAGCACGCGCCGCAAAATTCAACGCGATGGCCAATTGTTGATTGGTGGGGAAAGCGTCTGGGGCAGCACGCGTGCTGAGCAGCGCCTTGCAATCAGGATGCGCCTCGACCTTGATCAACAGCGCCTCAATCTGACCCACATAGTGCAGTAACGTATCAAGAATGGTTTGCGTGTTTTGCATGGAAGCCCCTTTTCACACAAACTTAACCAGCGGCCCGCCATAAGAAAAGGCGCGAGGTTGCCCCCGCGCCTTAGTCTTTCAATCCGCTGAAAACTTAGTCTTCGGCAGGAATAGCGCGCAAATGCAATTCGCGCAGCTGTTCGTTCATCGGCTCGTTTGGCGCGCCCATCATCAAGTCTTCGGCACGTTGGTTCATTGGGAACATGATGACCTCGCGGATGTTGGCTTCGTCCGCCAAAAGCATCACAGCGCGATCGATACCCATAGCGCAACCACCGTGGGGCGGAGCGCCGAATTGGAACGCATTGACCATACCGCCAAAGCGTTTTTCAACTTCTTCTTTGCCGTAGCCCGCGATTTCAAACGCTTTGTACATGATTTCAGGCGAATGGTTGCGCACCGCGCCTGACACCAATTCATAACCGTTACAGGCCAAATCATATTGGTAGCCAAGCACTTTGAGCGGATCGCCCATCAATGCTTCCATGCCACCTTGGGGCATCGAGAATGGGTTGTGTTCGAAGTCGATTTTGCCAGTTTCTTCGTCTTTTTCGTAGATCGGGAAATCAACGATCCAAGCGAATTGGAAGCTGTCTTTATCTGTCAAACCAAGCTCTTCACCGATCACGTTGCGCGCACGGCCCGCAACGGATTCAAAGGCCTTCGGTTTGCCGCCCAAGAAGAACGCCGCATCGCCAAGGCCGAGACCAAGTTGCTGACGGATCGCTTCTGTGCGCTCTGGACCGATGTTTTTAGCCAATGGACCTGCTGCCTCAAGGCCTTCGCCTTGATCTCGCCAGAAAATATAGCCCATGCCAGGCAGGCCTTCTTGTTGCGCGAATTTATTCATGCGGTCACAGAATTTGCGTGAACCACCTTTTGGCGCAGGAATCGCACGGATTTCTGTACCTTCAGTTTCCAGCAATTTAGCAAAGATCGCAAAGCCGGAACCTGCGAAGTGCTCAGACACGATCTGCATTTTGATCGGGTTGCGCAGGTCTGGCTTATCGGAACCGTACCAAAGCGCCGCGTCTTTGTACGAAATCTGCGGCCAGTCTTTGTTGACTTTGCGGCCTTTGCCGAATTTTTCGAACATGCCGCCGATCACAGGCTCAACAGTGTCGAAAATGTCTTGCTGTGTGACGTAGCTCATCTCGACATCAAGCTGGTAAAAATCGGTGGGTGAGCGATCCGCACGAGGATCTTCATCGCGGAAACAAGGCGCGATTTGGAAGTATTTGTCAAAGCCAGAGACCATGATCAGCTGTTTGAACTGCTGTGGCGCTTGTGGCAGCGCATAGAATTTTCCGGGGTGCAAACGTGATGGCACCAAGAAATCACGCGCGCCTTCAGGCGAGGACGCTGTGATGATTGGCGTTTGAAATTCGTTGAAATCTTGCGCCCACATACGTTCGCGCAGATCTTTCACCACGTTCGAGCGCATGATCATGTTGTCGTGCAATTTCTCGCGACGCAGATCAAGGTAGCGGTACTTCAAACGCGTTTCTTCTGGGTATTCTTGATCGCCAAACACCATCAACGGCAACTCATCAGAGGCCCCCAAAACTTCCAGATCGCGAATGAACACTTCAACTTCACCTGTTGGCAATTTGGTGTTCACAAGGCTTTCATCGCGCGCCATGACGGTGCCATCGATCCGAATACACCATTCGGCGCGGACTTTTTCCATGTCCTTAAACACAGGGCTGTCAGGGTCACAAAGCACCTGAGTGATGCCGTAGTGGTCACGCAGATCGACAAATAAAATTCCGCCGTGATCTCGGATACGGTGGACCCAGCCAGAAAGACGAACGGTATCGCCCACATTGGCCTTGGTCAGTTCAGCGCAGGAATGGCTACGGTAGGCGTGCATATCGGAATCCTCAGGTCTTGGACTATAAACAGTCGTCGCGCCGATACACCTTTATAGGGCGAGAAAGTCAAGCCTTGCGGGGGCTTCGATGCTGTGATCAGCGGGAATTCATAAGTGCAAACGCCTGTTAGGACCAAAAATCGCACCGAAGCGAGACAAAACGCATAGGAATCGCCTTACAGCCTCGCCCGAGGCCTCCCCTGAGCAAACCAAGATTGACAGCAGTTTTCGCACAAAAGCACCACGATGCAGGCAGGAAAGGTATAGGGGCACAATGCAAGTGCGCTATACGCCGCCTCACCCAAAAGAATCCGTAAACTTTGTGCCAAAAGCCAACCCCAGCCCCTTGCACATGACTGCCCCATGCCTATAACTCACGACAATTTGCTTCCCCCGCTTTGTGCGGTGGGATTGCGCCTGCAAAAAACACTGGGGTCTGCCATGCCTAAAAGAACCGATATCTCATCCATCATGATCATTGGCGCGGGGCCGATTGTTATCGGTCAGGCTTGTGAGTTTGACTACTCTGGCGCCCAAGCGTGTAAAGCGCTGCGTGAAGAAGGCTACCGTGTCATTCTGGTGAACTCGAACCCAGCCACAATCATGACTGATCCCGGCCTTGCAGATGCGACCTATATCGAACCGATCACTCCCGAAGTGGTTGCCAAAATCATCGCCAAAGAACGCCCCGATGCGTTGCTGCCAACCATGGGCGGACAAACGGGTCTAAACACGGCGCTGGCCTTGGACGATATGGGCGTTTTGAAAAAGTACAACGTTGAGCTGATTGGCGCGAAACGTGAAGCGATTGAAATGGCAGAAGATCGCAAACTGTTCCGCGAAGCGATGGATCGCCTCGGCATTGAAAACCCCAAAGCAGAAATCGTTGCAGCCCCAAAATTGCCGAACGGTAAATTCGATATCGCAGCCGGCATGCAAGACGCGTTTGCAGCGCTCGAATATATCGGCCTACCTGCGATCATCCGCCCTGCGTTCACCTTGGGTGGCACTGGCGGCGGCGTGGCGTACAACCGCGACGATTATGAACATTTCTGTCGCTCGGGTTTGGAAGCCTCCCCAATGGCGCAGATCCTTGTGGACGAGAGCCTGCTGGGTTGGAAAGAATTCGAAATGGAAGTTGTGCGCGACACAGCTGACAACGCCATCATCGTTTGTGCGATTGAAAACGTTGATCCCATGGGCGTGCACACAGGCGATTCTGTCACGGTGGCCCCTGCGCTGACCTTGACCGACAAAGAATACCAATTGATGCGCACCCATTCGATCAACGTCTTGCGCGAGATCGGCGTGGAAACGGGCGGCTCAAACGTGCAGTGGTCTGTGAACCCTATCGATGGCCGCATGGTTGTCATCGAGATGAACCCCCGCGTGTCGCGCTCGTCTGCGCTGGCTTCCAAAGCAACCGGTTTCCCAATTGCGAAAATTGCTGCGAAACTCGCTGTTGGTTACACATTGGACGAGTTGGACAACGACATCACCAAAGTGACGCCTGCCTCGTTCGAGCCAACCATCGACTATGTCGTCACCAAGATTCCACGCTTTGCGTTTGAAAAATTCGCAGGCTCAGAACCAAACCTGTCGACCGCGATGAAATCCGTGGGCGAAGTCATGGCGATTGGTCGTACGTTCCACGAATCCATGCAAAAAGCATTGGCCTCAATGGAAACGGGCCTCACAGGGTTTGACGAAATAGAAATCGAAGGCGCACCCGAGAAATCTGCTGTGATCAAAGCGCTGTCCAAAGCCACGCCAGATCGTTTGCGCGTTATCGCCCAGGCTATTCGTTTTGGATTAACCAACGACGAAATCCAAGCAGCCAACTCGTATGACCCATGGTTCATCGAGCGCATCCGCGAAATCGTCGACGCCGAAGCCGTGATCCGCAAAGAAGGCTTGCCTGTCTCAGAAGACGGTCTACGCCGCGTCAAAATGATGGGCTTTACCGATGCGCGCCTTGCGATCTTGACAGGCCGCGACGAAGCAAACATCCGCCGCGCCCGCCGCAACTTGGGCGTCAATGCTGTGTTCAAACGCATCGACACTTGTGCTGCAGAATTTGAAGCACAAACCCCATACATGTACTCCACCTACGAGGCCCCGATGATGGGCGAAGTGGAATGCGAAGCGCGTCCATCAGATCGCAAAAAAGTTGTGATCTTGGGCGGCGGTCCAAACCGGATCGGCCAAGGGATTGAATTTGATTACTGCTGTTGTCACGCCTGTTTCTCACTGACGGAGCAGGGCTACGAGACGATCATGATCAACTGTAACCCTGAAACGGTGTCCACCGATTATGACACCTCTGATCGCTTGTACTTTGAGCCGCTGACATTTGAACATGTGATGGAAATCCTGCGCGTAGAGCAAGAAAACGGCACCCTGCATGGCGTGATCGTGCAGTTCGGTGGTCAAACACCATTGAAGCTCGCGAACGCACTGGAAGCCGAAGGTATTCCGATCCTTGGCACCACACCTGACGCCATCGATTTGGCCGAAGACCGTGAGCGGTTCCAAGACCTCGTGAACCGTCTTGAATTGAAGCAGCCGAAAAATGGCATTGCGTCCACGGATGCGCAAGCCGTTGAAATCGCAGCTGAGATCGGGTTCCCACTCGTCATCCGCCCGTCTTATGTTTTGGGTGGCCGTGCGATGGAAATCGTGCGCGATATGGAACAACTCAAACGCTACATTTCCTCTGCGGTTGTGGTCTCTGGCGACAGCCCTGTGTTGCTTGACAGCTACCTTTCTGGTGCGGTTGAGATCGATGTGGATGCGCTGTGTGACGGCACAGATGTGCACGTTGCAGGCATCATGCAGCACATTGAAGAAGCCGGCGTACACTCTGGCGATTCCGCGTGTTCCTTGCCGCCATATTCTTTGTCGGATGAAATCATCGCAGAATTGCATCGTCAAACACGCGCCCTGGCTTTGGCTTTGAACGTCGTGGGCTTGATGAACATTCAGTTCGCGGTGAAAGACAACGAAATTTACTTGATCGAAGTGAATCCGCGCGCATCGCGCACCGTGCCATTTGTGGCCAAAGCGGTGAATTCACCAATTGCCTCCATCGCAGCGCGCGTCATGGCGGGTGAAAAACTCAACACATTTGACCTGGTCGACAGCTCAAAGACTGGTCGCTTTGCGGTGAAAGAAGCGGTTCTGCCATTCGCGCGCTTCCCCGGTGTTGATACGATTTTGGGCCCAGAAATGCGGTCCACTGGCGAAGTTATGGGCTCTGACAAAACCTTTGCCCGCGCGTTCTTGAAAGCACAACTAGGCGCCGGTACAGAGCTGCCCACGTCAGGAAAAGTGTTCTTGTCGATCAAAGACATGGATAAAACCGACGCGACAGTCGAGGCAGCTAAAACGCTCGTTGAGATGGGATTTGAAATCATCGCGACCCGTGGAACGGCAGCCTTTTTGACTGAAAATGATGTTGTCAGCACCATCGTGAATAAGGTCTACGAAGGCCGCCCGAACATCGTGGACATGCTGAAAAACGATGACATCGCGCTGGTTTTAAACACGACTGAAGGCACGCAAGCCGTTGAAGACAGTCGCGAAATCCGCAAAGTCGCACTTTACGACAAAATCCCATACTTCACCACTGCTGCGGGAGCACATGCCGCTACCATGGCGATGAAATCACGCGAAGAAGGCGAGATTGAAGTGGAAAGCTTGCAAGAGCAGGCTTTGTCTTAAGCTTTCAAATCTACGACACACTTTGGGCATCCTTCGGGGTGCCCATTTTCGTTTGCCGTATGGCACGGCCGTGAAACTTCTTGACATAGACGCCGCAGTGCCGCATGTGCTGCGTATCGACATCCTATGCTGCCGCGTGAGCAGCCGCGATTGGGCCTTGCCCACGCCTCAGGTGTTGATGTCGGGCGATGTGATCGCCCATAGGTTCCCACATTCACGCGAGGGGTCCGGCGGGATAACGGACTAGGGCGCGACGCCCAAGGCCGGTGACCTTTCCCGCGACCATTGATCCGCATGGCCAATATTGGCGCATGTGGTGTTCCGCGTGTGGGAATTTTTTCTCACAGAAAGAGATACATGACAGATTTTACTATGCTCGGCCTCAAGCCGCGTCTTTTGACTATGCTCAATGAAATGGGCTTGAAAGAGCCAACTCCGATCCAAGCACGGGCCATTCCCGAAGTGATGAACGGTCGCGACGTAATGGGCTTGGCGCAAACAGGCACGGGCAAAACACTGGCCTTTGGTCTACCATTGATGGACCAACTTTTGGGCGCAGGCACAAAACCGAATGCAAAAACAGCACGCGCTTTGATCTTGGCGCCAACACGCGAGTTGGTGAATCAGATCGCTGACAGCCTGTTCCCGTTCATGAAAGACACCCACCTTAAGATCAACCGCGTCGTTGGCGGTGTGTCGATCAATGCACAGATCAAACGCCTTGAGCGTGGTACTGATGTTTTGGTTGCGACCCCTGGTCGTTTGATGGATCTCATCGATCGCCGCGCCATTCGTTTGGACGAAACCTCATTCTTGGTGCTCGACGAAGCGGACCAAATGCTTGACATGGGTTTCATCCACGCGCTGCGCAAGCTGGTGCCGATGTTGGCCAAAGAGCGTCAAACCATGTTGTTTTCAGCCACGATGAACAAGCACATGAACGAAATGGCGCAAAGCTATTTGACGTCTCCTGTGCGCATCGAAGTGTCCCCTGCCGGTAAGGCAGCGGATAAGATCGAACAAGAAGTTCACTATGTTGGTCAATCCGACAAGCCTGAGCTGCTGAAAAAGCACCTGAGCGCCCACAAGGGTGAATTGGCTCTGGTCTTTGCCCGTACAAAACACGGTGCGGAGCGGATGTCCAAACAGTTGGAAGCTTCTGGATTTAAATCTGGCTCAATCCACGGCAACAAATCCCAAGGCCAACGTGAGCGCACGCTCAAGATGGCCCGCGATGGTCAATTGGATGTGCTTGTGGCGACAGATGTTGCGGCACGCGGTATCGATATTCCATTGGTGCGTTACGTCTATAACTACGAGTTGCCAAACGTACCTGAAAACTATGTGCACCGTATTGGTCGGACAGCGCGTGCGGGTCGCGACGGCAAGGCTGTAGCGTTCTGTTCACCAGCTGAGTTGGGCGAGTTCCGCGCCATCGAGAAAGTGATGAAAATCTCTATTCCCGTGGCGACACCGGCCTCTTGGTCCGATGATGCTGCAATGCCTGGTCCAAAACGTGGCGGCGGCGGTGGCAATCGTCGTGGCGGCGGTGGTGGCGGTGGCGGCCAACGTCGTGGTGGCCCAGGTGGCGGCTTTAAATCTGGTGGCGGTCGTCCCGGTGGCCCAGCCAAATCTGGCGGACGTCCACGCCGCAGCAAAGCAACAGCTTAAGACATAAAAAAACGGCGTCTCAATCGAGGCGCCGTTTTTCAATATAAGATAGAGGGCAAAGCGCGGTTAAGTCGCTTCGTCTTCCAGATGCATTTTCATAGACACAAGCACTTGCTGCAATTCTAACGTTTCGCGCAAAAGTCGCTTGGCTTCATTGATTGTGATGATCCCGTCTTCCATCGACATAGTGTACTCCCCCATCAACATGGCAAAGCGTTGGGACAACGCAATCACATCGTGGTTCACACCACCCTCTTTGGGTGCATTCTTTTTGGAGCTATCATAGGACAGCGTGATGCCGCGCAGTTCTGCCAAAGCCGATGTCACATGAGGATAGCTTGCCGCCGCTTCCAGTTGGGCCACAGCATCGACGGGCATAAAGCGATCTGAGTGTTCATCAGATGTCGAATAATAACGACCCAAAGTCGCTTTTGACTTTCCGGTCAAAGCGCAGGCGGCTTCAAGCCCCACATCTTTTACGAGCGCTTCAGCATGCTTTTTTAGGTAATTGCCAGCAGCATTCATCGTGAACCTCAATTCAAACAGTCGACGTTTCCGTTAGGGGGGAATTCTCGTCATCGTTTCCCATTCATATTTTTATTATCACATGGCAAAGTATAGTCTACCTGCTGTTGCAAGGGTTTATGAGTTTTGGCGCACGTTTTTGCCAAACGGTAGCAGTCGGGTGAAGTCTTTGTGTGGTTCGCGCCACAGGTGTTTAACGAGTATGTCGATCTTGCGTCCCTCATCCCAACTGTCCGCAAGGTGGCGAATAAAACTAAAAATTTTACCAGTAACAAAGTCTTCATTCGGCTGTTTTTCGTATTTTTCACAAGGGAATTTGGCCCACCCCCTTGATCAAATGGCAGCCTTTCGGCAAACCATAATCCATGGCTAAACTCTATTTTCAATACTCCACAATGAACGCTGGCAAATCCACTTTGCTGCTGCAAGCCGCCCACAACTATCGTGAGCGGGGCATGGACACCTATTTGATCACAGCGCAGTTTGACAACCGCGCGGGCGAAGGGCGCATTGCCTCGCGGATCGGCATTGGTGAACCCGCAGATACCTTTGGTAAAGGCGAAGATTTATTCGCAAAAATCCAAGCCCGCTTGGCACAATCGCCCATATCTTGCATTTTCATCGATGAAGCGCAGTTCTTATCCAAAGACCAAGTTTGGCAACTGGCGCGGGCTGTCGATGATTTGAATGTGCCTGTTATGACCTATGGGTTGCGTCTTGATTTTCAGGGCAATTTATTTCCGGGCTCTGCTTCATTGCTGGCACTGGCGGACGAGATGCGCGAAGTCCGCACGATCTGTCACTGCGGCAAAAAAGCGACGATGGTTGTGCGCACATCTGAGGATGGCACAGTGCTGACCACAGGGGCGCAGGTCGAAATTGGCGGCAACGAACGCTACGTGTCCTTGTGTCGTCGTCATTGGCGGCAAGAGACAGGCGACCAGACGCCAGAGTAAGCTAACACAAACAAGCAAACGGGGCTCTCTAGCCCCATTTGTTTAAAATTATTCCGTTACGTCAAAAAATCGATTAAATTGCGTTTGGCAGCGAATTGCCCGCCGCAAAGGCAATCAAATTGTCCATCGCCATAAATCCCATAGAGTCGCGCACTTCCAAAGCAGCCGTGCCAAGATGCGGCAACAATGAGCAATTTGACAGATCAATCAACGCCTGTGGGATGCGTGGTTCATGTTCAAACACGTCCAACCCAGCCCCTGCAATTTGCCGATTTTGCAACGCCTCAATCAAAGCAGCCTCATCCACGATGTCGCCGCGGGCAATATTGATCAAAATAGCGTGGGATTGCATTTGCGCCAATGCCTCGGCTCCAATCAAATGACGTGTGGCAGGCGTGGCGGGCAAAGCCAAAACCACCACATCGGCAAATTCAAGCACCTCTTGCACGCTATCAAGCTGATGACAGGGCACCTCGAACTCCAGTACTTCAGAGCGATTGTAACACACGACATTCATGCCAAAACCAAAATGACAGCGCTTGGCAACGGCTTTGCCGATCCGCCCCATTCCGATCACCCCAAGCGTTTTTCCTGACACGTGCAGTCCCAAAAGTTGCGTTGGGGCCCAGCCCGTCCAGTCACCTTTGCGCAACATCGCCTCGCCCTCGGACGCACGGCGTGCGGTCATTAAGATCAAGGTCAAAGCGATATCAGCTGTGGCATCAGTCACCGCGCCCGGCGTATTGCTCACCAAAACCCCAGCCGCCTTAGCAGCCTGCACATCGATGTGATTGTATCCCACACCAAAATTGGCCAGCATTTTGCAGCGCACCTCGCCTTGAAAAGCATCCGCTGTGAATTGATCACCTAGTGTGGCAAGAATCATGTCATAGTTTTGCAGCGCCTCTCGCGCCTCGTCCGCGGTCATCGGCGGGCCTGCGCGAAACTGCGTATCGAAACGCTGTGCAAGTGCGGCCTCCACGGCATCAGGCAGGGTTTGTGTGATCAATAATTTCAATGGAGGCGCCCTCCGATTGGAACTGTCATATCAGGTCGAGCCAAGACAACCTCGCCATCTGCATCTGGAAATCCCAGCACCAAAACCTCGGACATAAATTTGCCGATTTGACGAGGTGGAAAATTAACCACGGCCATGACTTGCGTACCGATCAAGGCTTCGGGGGTGTAATGCGTGGTGATCTGCGCTGATGACTTCTTGACCCCAAGGTCGCCACCAAAATCAACCCAAAGCTTGATCGCGGGCTTGCGCGCTTCGGGATAAGGTTCAGCGCGAGTTATCACGCCTGTGCGGACATCGACTTTCAAAAAGTCATCAAAATCAATTGCATTGCTCATTTCGCCAACTCCGCATCGCGCTGCATTGCAGCTTTGATGGCGCGGTCCAACAACGGTGGAAAGCCATCTTTTTCATTCATCAAAACCCGTAAAGCTTCGGCCGTCACGCCATTTGGCGAGGTCACATTGATGCGTAATTGTGTTGGGGTTTCATCTGATTCTTCGGCAAGGACACCTGCCCCTGCGACCGTGGCTTTAGCCAATTGCAACGCCATTTCTGCCGTCAAACCTGCCGCCTCACCCGCCGCAGCCATAGATTCGATCAAATGAAACACATAAGCTGGGCCACAGCCGGACACCGCCGTCAACGCGCGGATTTGTGTCTCATTTTCCAACCGCACCACCTGCCCCACAGCTTGCAACAATTGGTCAGCCAAATCGACATGCGCAGCACTGGCCGACGCGTTTCCAACAATCCCTGTCACCCCGCGACCAATCGCAGAGGGCGTGTTGGGCATAGCGCGAATGATCGGCGTGTTTGCCCCCAGCATCTCTTCATAGGTGGCCAAAGTGATCCCCGCAGCCACCGACAAAAACACAGTGTCGCCATTCCCCAAACCGCGCAGTGCAGGCAGGGCTTCAGCCATTTTTTGCGGCTTCACCGCGAGTAAAACAATGGCGGGATTTTTCGGAAGTTCCGTGTTTAAATTCACGCCTGTGGCTTTGAGCCAATCTGAGGGGCGTGGAGTCAAGACCGTGACAGAGGACGCGGGCAAACCGCCATCCAGCCACCCTTTGAGCATAGCCGACCCCATTTTTCCGCACCCCAAAAGCACCAAACCGCGCGTCTTTAGATCATCCATGACCTACTCCACTTCCAAGTAAAAGAAATACCCCCTGAGGGTGTCAGGAGGCAGTTTAACTTGTCTGTGACGCTGTGCAATACGAACCCGTCAGACCCGCAACGCAGTGAGGCGCTTAAGCGCGTCCGTAGGCTTCACGAATCGCAATATCCATTGCGTCTTTGGGATCACGTTCAGCCCACGCAACCAATTGAAACGCTGGATAAAAACGCTCTGCAGCCGCGACAGCACCATTGATCATGCGGTCAACCTGTTCGCTGCTGGCGATTTGCCCGCCATCAAGAATAAGCCCGTAGCGGTACACCATCAAATGTTGATCTTGCCAATAGGTGAAAGCTCCCGCCCAGCATTCGTCATTGGCGCGATTCAATACCTCATAAACCTGCCCTAAGCGTTCTGCGGGTGGCTCCATTTCAAAGGTGCAAATCAACCGCAGAGTTTCATCATAATCTGACCACGCCAAGGTAATAGAATAGGTGCGCCATTGCCCCACGACGGCCATCGCGATTTGATCGTCTGTAACGCGGTCAAAGGCCCAATCGTGAGTGACCGCAAGCGTTTCGACAAGATCGATTGGGTGTAGATCGTCGGAAAAAGATGGCTCGTTCAGCGACATGTGCAGCCTCGCTTTGGTTGTCGTCTTTGGCTTTGCGATGTTCCCCGACACCGCCACCAAGACTTGGTGCCTGCTCTATGGGCGGCGGGATAGCTATCGCCCCATACAAGATATGGTGTGACAAAAGATAACCAAGTGTAAAGAAAAACTTTTGGGTTATCCCCAGCAATCGTGGTTACCCACAGGGAAAACGACAATCGGGTTGCCCCAAAACAACTTTGCGGTACTTATCCACAAGACATTGAGAGGTTTGGGAAAAACGGCACGATCAAGTGACAGACTGCCCGCAATCACACTGTGACGTACTGCTCCGAAGCATTAGACATGCAAAAGGGCGCACGCAGCGCCCTTTTCAACATCAACTGTTCTGCCAAATTAAGACTTGGTTGGTTTTTTCGTAGGCTTTGCCGCAGCTTCAAGCGCGTCCAAACGAGCGCTCAATGCAATGTTTTCTTCGCGTGCTTTTTGCGCCATCAAACGCACCGCTTCAAATTCATCACGGGTGACAAAATCACGGTCAGCAAGCCAGCGATCCACAAGACTTTTCAACGCGGTATCCGCTTCGTCTTTTGCCCCTTGCGCCACGCCCATAGCGTTGGTCATCAATTGGGAAAAATCATCAAGAATTTTATTGCGCGTCTGCATGGGCTCTCCAGTGCATCAATGGTTCAGCGTGGCAGACATCCTAGGTCCAAACACGCAAATTTGATCTTCGTTTGTTGATATATGGGGGGATATGCAGCAAATCACAAGGTTGACTCTTACCCTTTCGCCAAGACAGATGCGCGCATGTATATTTTACCCGCCGTGATCCGATTTCCCGATATTTCACCTGTGCTCTTCACGCTTGAGCTTGGGCCAATCCACTTTTCACTACATTGGTATGCCTTGGCCTATATCGCCGGTGTTCTGATCGCATGGGGCTTGGTTGTACGCGCGCTCAAAGCCACGCGGCTTTGGCCAAACGGCACGCCCCCAATGGACCGCACACAGTTTGAAGATTTACTGTCATGGCTGGTCTTGGGCGTTATTGTCGGCGGGCGTTTGGGCTATGTACTGTTCTACAAACCAGCCTACTTTCTGGCCAACCCCATTGAAATTCCAATGGTTTGGCAAGGCGGCATGGCCTTTCATGGTGGTTTTTTCGGCGTTGTCGTTGCAGCCTTTTTGTATGGGAAAAGCCGCAAAATAGCGCTTTTGTCGCTGGCTGATCTTTTGGCGATGTCGGCACCTGCGGGGCTATTACTGGGGCGCACCGCAAACTTTGTGAACGCAGAACTATGGGGCCGTCCCTCGCAGGTGCCTTGGGCTGTCATTTTCCCTGGTGAAGCCGCACAGGCTTGCGCCACCGCCACAACCTATTGCGCCCGCCACCCGTCGCAACTCTACGAGGGTCTGCTGGAGGGTGCAGTGCTTGGCACGTTTTTGCTGGTCTTGGTTTGGCGTTTTGGGGCGTTGAAAAAGCCGGGTCTGATCGCAGGGTTGTTTGTAGCGGGCTACGGCATATCGCGCTTTATCGTTGAATTTTTCCGCCAAGCGGACGCACAATTCATCACACCAGACAATCCACTGGGCCATGCCTTTATCGGTTTATCGATGGGACAAATTTTGTCTGTGCCGATGATATTAATCGGCCTTTGGCTTGCCGTGAAAGCCAAACCTGCATGACACCGCTTTACGATATTTTCGCGCGCCGCATTTCCAAGACGGGCCCTATTTCGCTCGCGGAATATATGGCCGAATGCCTGCTGCACCCAGAGCACGGCTATTACACCACACGCGACCCTTTGGGGGTACAGGGCGATTTCACCACAGCCCCTGAGATCAGCCAAATGTTTGGCGAACTTTTGGGCCTGTGTTTGGCACAAGCTTGGACAGATCAAGGCAGCCCTGCCCCCTTTACACTGGCTGAACTTGGTCCGGGCCGCGGGACATTGATGGCTGATATTTTGCGCGCCACATCCGCGGTGCCGAACTTTCACAGCGCGATGCAACTGGTACTGATAGAAGCCTCGCCCACGTTGCGTGCCAAGCAAAAAGAAGCCCTTTCAGGTCATCAAATCACTTGGGGAAACAACGTCGCTGAGCTGCCAAATCAACCGTTGTTCTTGATCGCAAATGAATTTTTCGATGCCCTGCCCATACGCCAATTTGTGCGCAGCCCACAAGGCTGGCATGAAACGCAAGTGGGCATGATTGACGGTAAACTCGGTCTTGGCCTATCGCAACCCGCGCCCATCGCGTTGTTGGATCACCGACTTGCCGACACGTCTGAGGGTGATGTGGTTGAAACTTGCCCCAGTGCAGCACCTATCATTGACGAAATCGCCACGCGCATTGCACAGCATGGCGGCACAGCGATTGTGGTGGATTATGGTGGCTGGCATTCGCAGGGCGATACATTCCAAGCGCTGGAAAATCACACGATGGTTGACCCGCTCGACAAACCGGGCTTTGCCGATTTAACCGCACATGTGGATTTCGAAGCGCTTAGTATAGATGCGACAAATGCAGGTGTGCAGGTATCAAAAATGATCCCCCAAGCAGAACTTTTAGCGCATCTTGGAATTGTCCAGCGGGCCGAAAAACTAGCCGAAAAACTGAGCGGCAGTGCATTGGAATCGCACATTGCTGCATTTGATAGGTTGACCAACGCTGATAAAATGGGCTTGCTTTTCAAAGCCATTGCAATTGCGCCAAAGTCTGCGTTGTTGCCACCAGGATTTGCCGACCAAACACCAAACCCTCTGTGTAGGCCCTGATGGGCCCAATCGAAAGCCAAGTTTGATATGACCTTAGAAGTGATCACAGCAGACGCCTTGGACGGCATTGAGCACGGTTTTTTCACCCGCAAAGGTGGTGCATCTTCTGGCGTCTACCAAGGGCTAAATTGTGGATCAGGGTCGACCGATCAATCAGATATCGTCGCCATCAATCGTCGCCGCGTCGCTGTCGCCTTAAATGTAGAACACGACCAACTGTGCGGCCTGCACCAAGTGCATTCAAGCGATGTCGTGCGCATCACGAACACGCCAGTTGGTGCAGCCCCTCGTGCCGATGCTTTGGTCACGGACAGGCCCGGCTTGGCTTTGGTCATTCTCACGGCTGACTGCCAACCCGTTTTATTTGCAGACAAAAACGCCTGCATCATCGGGGCAGCCCATGCTGGATGGCGCGGCGCTGTAGACGGAATTTTGGAACGCACCCTCGACGAGATGGAGGCATTGGGGGCCAAACGCACAAATATCACCGCCATCATCGGCCCAAGCATTTCGCAAAGCGCCTATGAAGTTGGACCAGAATTTTTAGACGAATTCATTGCAAACGATCCAGACAATGTACGCTTTTTCGCGAATGGTGACGGCGACCGATATATGTTCGACCTACCATCCTTTGGACTACATAAGCTACGCGAGGCAGGCGTCGGATACGCAGAATGGACGGGCCACTGCACCTATTCCGACCCAGCGCGTTTCTATTCCTACCGCCGCTCGGTGCACAAAAAAGAAGCAGACTATGGTCGTTTGCTATCTGCGATCCGCCTGTAAAGAGTGCAATACGGCGAAAACGAAGCGCGACTTTTGCCTTATTTTCGCCCGAAACAATGACACTCAAAGAGATTTGGTTGTTTTTAAAACTGCAAATCTTAATATTTTCAATGCGGTATAAGAATGCTCTGCGCGACCCAGCTGCGCTGGCATATTTTTATAGTCTTCACCTGTATGACACCTATCTGCCCCAAAAGGGCCGCAGCCAACCATCATACCTATTGTCAGAAAGCCCAACCACACGCCCCTAATCTCATGGGGCATTAGAAAGAGAGCAAAGCATGACAAAGACACGCCGTTGGTTAACATCCGCCATCGCAGAAGCTAAAAAAGATGACACCACTTTGCCGTGGGCGCGTCGCGCAAACCGTGCGGACTGGAAAGCTGCAGTTGCTGCGCGTATCGCCGAGCCAAAGCTGAAAGCCTCAGCCTGACAACGGTTTGCTGCGGTCTACTGCGATCTGGCCCTGCCCGCTTTGGGTCGTGGCCACTCACCGAAAGCCTGAGAGAGCCACAAATCTCTTTCAAAGGTGCGAGATTAATTCATCTCAAAACATATGCCACAAGCCTCTTCATTATTTCACGCGAGCTTGGAAATAAATTTATACAACACTGCGCACGAATTCCGCATTCACAGTTAATATTACGAACATTTTGACAATGCCCCCAAGGACCAACAAGCGTTAACCTATTAGTATCGGTGGGGGCCGACACAGTGACCACAGGAGTGTTCAATGTCGCACCCTCAATTCAGCGCAAACTCTGCGCCTCAGACGCCAAATGCATCCGTGCCTATTGGTAAAGCACATCACTCCAAGCCACAAACGGCGTGGACCGTGCGTCGTACCCGTGCACAGCAACGTACTGTGATCCCGACACGCACCTATGACATGATGTGGCTGGCACCCAATGGGGATATTATGGACCTGCGCACAAAGGCCCCCGCCGTTTCAGTGTTTGAAGACGCCTTTAGCGCCTTTGCACGCGGCGCTTTGATTCCTACAAAGCGGGGACCTGTTGCAATCGAAGATGTATTGCCAGGCGACCACATTGAAACCGTTGGTGGGGATGTTCTGCCAATCAAGTGGATCGGTTCTATGCAGCTGGATGCAACGGGTATCCGCAAGCGTGGCGCCGCGCCCGAATGCCTATATCGATTGATGGCAGATAGTTTCGGCTATGGTCGCCCTGCGCCTGATTTACTTTTAGGCCAAGGCGCACGCTATTTGCATCACACCCATGCACTTAAATCTTTTTTGGGCACACCTGAGGCTTTGGCGCCTGTGTCCAGCTTGGTGGATGGGCAATCGGTGGTCAAAGTAACGCCCATATCATCTGTGCGCACCTATCACATCTGCTTGCCACAACACCGCGTGATCCGCGTCAACGGCGTGGAATTGGAAACATATCATCCCGGCACATCTGCATCTGGGCAACTGCTCGGCGGACTGCGTGACACTTTTATGGAACTCTTTCCACATCTGTCCGAGCTTGGGGATTTTGGCGCAATGATCCATCCGCGTTTGTCAGCAAGAGATTTGTTGGCGCTCAATACAGCTTAAATCCGCGAGTTAGAGACACGCCATAAAAAACAGCCCTCCTGTTTTCAGGGGGCCGCTTTATTCAAGCTGCCAGATGTTAATCTAAGCGCGCTGCGCCAAGCGTGCTTCAAGCACATCAAATGGCACACCCGGTTCATCTTTGGCACCGCGGATCACAAGTGATGTTTTCACGCTGGCCACATTGGGCGTCGACAAAAGCTGTGAAGTCAAAAAAGTCTGGAACGTTGATAGGTCGGGGGCAACACATTTAAGGATAAAGTCCACCTCACCGTTGAGCATGTGACACTCGCGGACCAGCGGCCATTCGCAGCACTTAGCCTCAAAAGCCGACAGATCAATCTCGGCTTGGCTTTGCAGCCCAACCATCGCAAAAACCTGAACTTCAAAGTTCAATGCGCGCGCATCCACCACGGCATGATAGCCCGTGATATAGCCAGCCTCTTCCAAAGTACGCACACGGCGCAGGCAAGGCGGCGCGGAAATTCCGACTCGTTTGGCCAATTCAACGTTTGTCATGCGCCCATCGGCCTGCAATTCGGCCAAAATCTTGCGGTCGATTTCATCAAGTTTATGGACGGGCATTCAAATCTCCAGATATTGGGCAAACGACGCAATATTTTTGAAACAACTAAAAACACCCCTTTGGGCGCAATGATGTGTCTCATTTAGCGACGATAAATTCAAGAACATTCCACAGCGCAACCCCAAAGGATCAAAAGAGCGTCCATAAAAACGACAACATATACATGAGAGGTTTAGATAGATGGCCTTTTAAAGCGCCTTGGGGTTTGCGTGCGCGGAGTGGCGTGTCTATATCGAGATTAACGCAAGAACAATGACAAGAGGCCAATATGTCTGAGACAAAACACACAAAAGTTCTGATCATTGGATCTGGCCCTGCGGGCTACACGGCAGGCGTCTATGCTGCGCGCGCGATGCTGTCCCCTCTGCTGGTGCAAGGCATCGAACCCGGCGGGCAATTGACCACCACCACAGAAGTGGAAAACTGGCCCGGCGAAAAAGAAATCCAAGGTCCGCAGTTGATGGTCAACATGCAAGAACACGCGGCGGCCATGGGATGCGAAATCAAGCAAGATATCATCACCAGCCTTGATACGACCAAGCGACCATTTACGGCCATGGGCGACAGCGGCACAACTTACACTGCAGATGCGGTGATTTTGGCGACAGGCGCGCGGGCCAAATGGCTTGGCCTTGAGTCGGAAGAAGCGTTCAAAGGCTTTGGTGTCTCTGCCTGTGCCACCTGTGACGGGTTCTTTTACCGCGGCATGGAAATCGTTGTGATCGGTGGCGGCAACACAGCCGTTGAAGAAGCGCTGTTCTTGACCAACTTTGCCTCGAAAGTGACGCTTGTACACCGTCGCGACAGCCTGCGCTGTGAAAAAATCCTAGAGAACCGCTTGTTCAAGAATGAAAAGATCGAAGTGCTTTGGGATCACCAGCTCGACGAAGTATTTGGCGACGAAGCGCCCATGCGCGGCGTCAACGGCGTTCGCGTGAAGCATGTCAAAACCGGCGAGATCAAAGAAATTCCTGCCAAAGGCGTGTTTATTGCGATTGGCCATGCCCCAGCCAGCGAATTGGTGTCTGACGTGTTGGAAACACACAACGGCGGCTATGTCAAAGTAACCCCCGGAACAACACACACATCGATCCCCGGTATTTTTGCTGCTGGCGATTTGACTGACCACACATACCGCCAAGCTGTGACCTCTGCGGGCATGGGCTGTATGGCCGCGCTAGACGCTGAGCGTTTCTTGGCAGAACAAGAGTAGCCAAAGCGCGGTAACGGTAAACCTTGCGCAACTGCCCCTTTTCGGGGGCAGTTAAATGTCAGCACAGACGCTGGCAACGGTGCGCATCAGGTGACGATGAAACTCGACAACATGGGACTTATCGCGGGCATCCAAGCCGCATTCACCTCAGCCATAAAAACGCCCCGATCATTTGGTCGGGGCGTTTTTATGCATTCAACGTTTTTTAACGGAAGTGTATTAATGTACGTTCACGGGCGAAAAATCATGCTCACGCGCAAGCGCAAAGGCCAGTTTGCGATCAGCGACAAGCGCCATACGGTCGCCGTCTGAATTGTGGACAGCAAAAAGGCGTTCTATATCGCCAGCTTTTTCGCGCAACTCATCAGGCAGATCCGCAACAAGTACAGGGCGAACATAAACGATTTTGGCATCCGCGTTCGGGATATTATCGTAGTTAGCATCCATTGGGATTATCCCTTTTTTATTTCTATGGTTTCAACAACACTGTCAGGCGTAGCGCGCGACAGATCAATGTGTAGCAATCCGTTTTCCATTGTGGCCCCAGCCACATCAACGCCATCCGCAATCACAAAAGAGCGTTGGAATTGTCGTGCAGCGATTCCGCGATGCAAAAATGATCGCCCTTCACTGTCATCGTCTTGACGCCCACGGATCACCAAATGACGGTTTTCAAGCGTGATCGACAAATTATCTTCGGAAAACCCAGCCGCAGCCAAGGTAATTCTGTAAGCGTTATCAGATGTTTGCTCTATATTATACGGAGGGTATCCACCGGAATCCGCCTTTGCAGTGCGCTCAACCAGCCGTTCTAATTGATCAAATCCAAGTAGAAATGGATGCGATCCAAAACTTATTTTTGTCATGAACACGCCCTTTCAAAGCAAGCGACAGTGCAGATTTGGCCCCAAACTTGGCGGCTTCTTTAACAATATGGGGATTACTGCGCAGGCTTCAAGTGATGGTCCGCAACGCTTTGATAATTGGTGTTTTGCGCGTAGGATACACACAACACCAAACCCTGAGTCGAATGATCTACATATGAACACCTCCTCCCGCCTGGACCTCAAAGAAGTACTGCGCATCGAATTGGCTGTGCTAAAGCGCGAACACGGCGATTTGGATGAGGCGATCGATGCAATTCAAGCCAAACCCATGCCTGACGCTCTGCGGTTACAACGCATGAAACGGCAAAAATTGTCGCTCAAAGATCGTATTGCCCAGATCGAAGACCAAATCACCCCAGACATCATAGCTTAGATGCGAAATTAAATCTGCACTTTATTGCGCCCACCCGCAGGCCCGCTATAGTGCCCATTCTCAAACGGCCCCAATGAGGACAGCATCGTGAGCGTCAAAGTCGGTATTATAATGGGCAGCCAATCTGATTGGCCAACCATGAAACTTGCAGCTAATATTTTGGATGAACTTGGCATCGCATATGAGACCAAAATCGTCTCAGCGCATCGCACCCCTGACCGCCTTTGGGCCTATGGCAAAACAGCGGCAGAACGCGGTCTGAAAGTCATTATTGCTGGTGCCGGCGGCGCGGCGCATCTGCCCGGTATGATGGCATCAAAAACCCGCGTACCAGTTGTCGGCGTGCCTGTGCAAACACGCGCCTTGTCTGGTGTGGATAGCCTGTATTCCATCGTGCAAATGCCCAAAGGATTCCCCGTTGCCACAATGGCGATTGGCGAAGCTGGGGCAGCAAATGCAGGTCTCATGGCCGCAGGTATTTTGGCCACGTCAGATGATGCATTAGCGGAACGCTTGGACGCATGGCGTGATGCTTTAGCTGCCTCAATTCCAGACGAGCCCACCGATGATTGATGTTCTTGCCCCCAATGCCACGATTGGCATCTTAGGTGGTGGTCAATTGGGCCGCATGCTGTCTGTTGCCGCCTCTCGTTTAGGCTTTAAAACCCATATTTTTGAACCAGCGGCCAACCCGCCAGCGGGCCATGTGGCGGATGTCATCACGACAGCATCTTACGAAGATGAAATCGCGCTCAAAGCCTTTGCTGCCTCGGTCGATGTAATCACTTATGAATTCGAAAATGTTCCCACATCCGCCCTTGATTTACTGGAATCCATCAAACCTATTCGACCAAATCGTCGTGCCTTAGCGGTATCGCAAGATCGGATCACCGAAAAAAAGTTTCTTGTTGATCTTGGTCTGACTGTTGCACCATTTGCAGCCGTGGACACGGCCGCAGACTTGGATAAAGCTCTGTCAGATATTGGTGCCCCCGCCATCTTAAAAACCCGCCGTTTTGGGTATGATGGCAAAGGCCAAGCGCGCATTATGGATGCCGCAGAGGCCCCCAAAGCCATCGCAGATGTGGCAGGCGCCCCAAGCGTCTTGGAAGGCTTCGTCGATTTCACACATGAGGTCTCTGTGATTGCAGCCCGCGGCCAAGCAGGCGATGTGTCTTGCTTTGACCCAGGCGAAAATGTCCATACCAACGGTATTTTGCACACCACCACCGTGCCTGCCACGTTGACAGGCGCGCAACGGATGGATGCAGTGCTTTTGGCAGCAAAAATTCTGAACGAGCTCGAATACGTTGGCGTCATGGGCGTGGAATTATTCGTGACAAAACAAGGTCTTGTGGTCAATGAAATTGCCCCCCGTGTGCACAATTCAGGACACTGGACGCAAAATGGCTGCATTATAGACCAGTTCGAACAACACATCCGCGCCGTGGCAGGATGGCCTTTGGGCGACGGAAAACGGCATTCAAATGTCGAAATGCTCAACCTGATAGGCAATGATGTGGACCGTATTCCAGAGTTCGCCAAAGACGGGTCTGTCGCGATCCATATGTATGGCAAAGCTGACGTAAAACCGGGCCGCAAAATGGGCCATGTGAACAAAATCACAGGCGCAGCCTAAATAGTCAGGGTCGGCGTAGCATTGAAACGCCGATCCCACCCAACACCAAAACGCTGGCAATCACAAATTTGAACGTGATGCCTTCGCCTAGAAAAACAAAGCCCCCCAACATTGCCAAAACCGGTACTGACAGTTGCGCCACGCCGGCGCGGCTGGCGCCAAGTTGCGGTAAAACCCGATACCACAAGGCATAGCCGAACCCAGATGTCACAACGCCTGCGACTATGGCAAGCACCGCCCCCATGCCCGTGAGCGCTCCTTGCGTGAGCAGCCAAACAATGCCCGTCGGGATGGTGGACAAGGCGAAATTGAGTGCTGTGTCGGCCAAAGGATCACGAGCGCGGCGACCGATCAAAGAGTAAATTCCCCAGCCTACCCCTGCAGAAATCATCGCAAAGACAGCAAAAGCGGGGAACTGCGCAGTCGCGTCAGGCCATAGCAAAAAGACCAATCCTCCAAGCGCCAGCATTCCGCCAAGCCAACGCTGCACAGGCACAGGTTCTTTCAAGAAAAGTGCGCCAGCAAACATTGATATTTGCACACTGCCAAATAAAATCAGCGCGCCTGCGCCAGACGGCAAAGACAGATAAGCCAATGAAAACCCAAGCATATAGACAGTCAATGCAAGGGACGACGGTACGCGCGTTGGCAGTTTAAGCGGCAAAACACTGCCACGCAGATACACCAACACAAGTAACGCCAAAGCGCCTGACATCACACGCAAAGCGGCAAAAGCAAACGGATCTGACGCGCCTGTCAACGCAACGCGAGTCAAAACAGAATTGGCGGCAAATGCCACCATTGCAAGGATCGTCAGCCAAAGCAGTCTCATACACAATCCAATGCAAAAGCGTTTATTTTGGACAGCATAGGCTGGCTTTAAAGAAAGAGCAGTCGTGAAAGCACCATCTCGCAAGAATGTGAGCATCTGGTCACATTCCTTTGATGCACACAATGTATCTTATGCCAGATATACATTTAGCACGAGATAAAGAGGTAAAACGACAGCGCCCCCTGCAGGACATCTCACTGAAATGACTATTAATTATACTGCCGTTGTCACGACATCATTGAATGGCACAAATGATTCAGGATATTGTAAAGTATGTTTCGATAAACCTGTTTTAGGGGCGATGGGATACAGCGATGTCAAAGCTTGCGCAAATGGCAGTGATAGGTTTTTCACTGCTGATTGGGAAAAGCCCATTTGAGCAAAATAAGCTGGGTCTCCGACCACGACCACGGCGGGTGCTTTTGCACGGCGCGCATCATCCATACCGCGACGAACCAAGTCACGTCCAATACCTTTTCTGCGAGAATTAGACGACACCACAAGCACAGACAAAACCCACCAATCGGCAGGGTTGATCATTTTCGCGCAACACAAATATCCAACAATTTGATCTTCATCGAATGCGATCCGTTCCATCGCGACCATTTGTGTCTCGCGCAGATTTAAAACTGTACGGTACATTTGTGAACTGCCGCATTCACTGTCCAAAAAAATAGACAGCGCAAGATTATCAGAGAGAGCGAGAGGGCGAAGATTCATATATAAATTCCATCGACTAATTACCCTACTGATCCCGCTTTGCAAAAACGCCACAAGACAAAATTCACCAAGATCGTGATTAACGAAAGATTAATGACGTGCAGGCTGAATTCTTATGCACATCCCTTAAAAACGCAAAAACGGGGGGCGCAATATGCACCCCCCGTCTAATAGTGTCAGTCAGATGACCGGCTGATTACATCATGCCGCCCATGCCGCCCATGCCGCCCATGTCAGGCATGCCGCCACCGGCGCCGCCATCTTTGGATGGTTTGTCAGCAACCATAGCTTCGGTTGTGATCAAGAGACCAGCGATAGACGCTGCATCTTCCAAAGCTGTGCGAACAACTTTAGCTGGATCGATCACGCCGAATGCGAACATGTCGCCATACTCTTCGGTTTGAGCGTTGAAGCCGAAAGATGTGTCGTTAGATTCGCGTACTTTGCCAGCAACAACAGCGCCATCGACGCCTGCGTTTTCAGCAATTTGGCGAAGCGGTGCTTCGATTGCGCGACGAACGATTGCGATACCAGCGTTTTGATCAGCGTTCGCGCCAGTCAGACCTTCAAGGCCTTTTGCAGCTTGAACCAGAGCAACACCACCGCCAACAACGATGCCTTCTTGAACAGCAGCACGTGTTGCGTTCAATGCATCGTCAACGCGATCTTTGCGTTCTTTAACTTCAACTTCAGTCATGCCACCAACGCGGATCACTGCAACGCCGCCTGCGAGTTTAGCAACACGCTCTTGGAGTTTTTCACGATCGTAGTCAGAAGTTGTTTCTTCGATTTGCGCGCGGATTTGGCCCACACGTGCTTCGATTTCTGCTTTTACGCCAGCGCCTTCAACGATTGTTGTTTCGTCTTTGGTGATGGAAACTTTCTTGGCAGAACCGAGCATGTCCATAGTGACGTTTTCAAGTTTCATGCCGAGGTCTTCGGAAATCACTTGGCCGCCAGTAAGGATCGCGATGTCTTGCAACATGGCTTTACGACGATCGCCGAAACCAGGTGCTTTCACAGCTGCGATTTTCAAGCCGCCGCGCAATTTGTTCACAACCAAAGTCGCAAGCGCTTCGCCTTCAACATCTTCTGCGATGATGAGAAGTGGTTTTTGTGATTGGATCACGGACTCGAGAAGTGGAACCATCGCTTGCAAAGAAGAAAGTTTCTTTTCGTGCAAGAGAATGACGCAGTCTTCGAGATCTGCAACCATTTTGTCTGGGTTCGTCACAAAGTAAGGGGACAAGAAACCGCGGTCGAACTGCATGCCTTCGACGACTGTTGTTTCTGTTTCCATGCCTTTGTTTTCTTCAACAGTGATAACACCGTCGTTGCCAACTTTTTGCATTGCGTCTGCGATTTGACGACCGATTTCAGCTTCGCCATTGGCAGAAATTGTACCAACTTGCGCAACTTCAGCGGAATCATTCACTGGGCGAGATGCCGCTTTGATCGCTTCAACAACGTTCAACGTTGCAAGATCGATACCGCGTTTCAGATCCATTGGGTTGAGACCAGCTGCAACCTGTTTGAGACCTTCTTTGATGATCGCTTGAGCCAAAACAGTCGCGGTTGTTGTACCGTCGCCAGCTTCGTCATTGGTGCGTGAGGCCACTTCTTTGACCATTTGCGCGCCCATGTTCTCGAATTTATCTTCGAGATCGATTTCTTTCGCAACAGACACACCGTCTTTGGTGATGCGCGGTGCGCCGAAAGATTTGTCGAGCACAACGTTGCGGCCTTTAGGGCCGAGTGTCACTTTTACAGCGTTTGCAAGAATGTTAACGCCGCGAAGCATCGCATTGCGGGCGTCTGTATCGAACTTGACTTCTTTAGCCATGAGTTCTCTCCTTAAGTCGAATTAAATGAGTGAAAGAGACATCTGCGCCATCAGCCCAAAGGCGTGGCGCGACGGGAAAATCGCTTAAGCGATGATACCCAAAATGTCGGATTCTTTCATGATGAGCAGCTCTTCGCCATCGACAGTGATTTCTGTACCGGACCATTTGCCGAACAGAACTTTGTCGCCAGCTGCGATAGACGGTGCGATCAATTCGCCGCTGTCTTTGCGTGCACCTTCACCAACGGAAACAACGATAGCTTCTGCGGGTTTTTCTTTTGCGGAATCAGGAATAATCAACCCGCCAGCAGTTTTTTCGTCGCTCTCAACGCGGCGAACAACCACGCGGTCATGAAGAGGTTTAAAGGCCATTTCGTACGGCTCCTTGCACAAAGTTTCAATTTCGGTCTCTGCCTAAACGGCAAAGGTAAATGCATCGTTAGCACTCAAGGGTATCGAGTGATAACGATGAATAGTTAGGGAGCGTGAGAGGCCAAGTCAACTGATTGGAGTAATTTTTTTCAATTGTTTGAGGTCAACGGACCAAAGCAAGCGGAAGCGCGCTGAAACCCCAATAAAACTTAAGGGTTTTCACCCTTAGCGCCAAGTTCTGTTATGCCGTAAATTCCCTTGGAGACACGTTCAAACCACTGATAGTGATTGGCCGCCATAATAGCCCGTGCCCGCTCTACCCCTGTCGCCTTGGCCACTTCGCTGGCTTTTGATGCACCGTTTTCAAAGATGTAGCTGCGGCATTTTTCGGCATCTTGGCGATAGGATGTCACGCGTCCACCACCGGGTGTTCCACCAATATTGGGATCGCCGATCCGTGTGTCGAATTCTTTGAGCAAGACATCTTTGCGTTTGGTGTTTTTGCGCGGCTTAAACGGCTTTGGGTCATTGTGAACCTGCACCGTGCCCTCATCTACATTCACCGACAGCACCCCAACCCCCAAACGTTTGCACAACGAAATGTTGCCTTTAAATGTTTTCCAAGCAGCCCTGCCCTTCCACCGCGGCACAGCGACATAGACTTGATCGGTGATGGATTGGCGTGCGATGGCTTGGTGCAGCAATATCAGCGAAAAGCCAGTTTTCAACTCGATGATCACAGGCGGCGTATCATCTGGCGCATCGGGGTGCATCGCCATCACATCGGCGTCTTTGACTTCGGCTTTCACGACATAGCCCAGCGCCACGAAATGCGCTTTCACAGGGGGGTATAAATCTGTCTCAAGAATACGGGGCATCTTGACGTGATACACATTTATCAAAGGGCGACCAAGAGCGCAGGTACACCAAACCGACAAAATGGTGACAAGCCATGCTGCACTGCCTATAAGAACGCAAAATCACCCTTTTGATGGATAGACTCACATGACAACGCTCGTATTTGGCCACAAATCCCCTGATACAGACTCCACTGGTTCCCCGCTTATCTGGGCGTGGTATTTGTCTGAAATCAAAGACACACCTGCTAAGGCTGTTTTGCTTGGAGAACCAAACACAGAAGCGGCTTTCGTGATTGAGAAATGGGGTTTCGAGAAACCTGAAATCATCACATCCGTTTCTGCTGGCCAAGACGTTGTCATCGTTGACACCAACAACCCAGCAGAGTTGCCAGAGGCGATCAACGACGCAAACATCACCGCGATCATCGACCACCACAAACTCGTGGGCGGCTTGGAAACAAAAGGCCCAATTGATATCACAATCCGCCCGTTGGCTTGTACTGCGACAATCATGTTTGACCTGATGGGTGATGATGCGGCAAAAATGCCCGACAACATCAAAGGCGCTATGTTGTCTTGCATCTTGTCCGACACGCTTGAATTCCGCTCACCAACCACGACAGACCATGACAAAGCTTTGGCCACCAAATTGGCGTCCGAGTTAAACATCGATATGGCTGTTTATGCGGCGGAACTGTTTGAAGCAAAATCAGACGTATCCGAGTTTTCTGACGCTGAATTGATCCGTATGGATTCCAAAGAATTCACAGTCGATGGCACTGCATTCCGCGTATCCGTTTTGGAAACAACCGCGCCGAAAATCGTGCTCGACCGCAAAGCCAGCTTGCTGACATCTATGGTTGATGTGGCCAAAGAAGACGGCGTGGATCACGTGCTGTTGTTCGTTGTCGATATCTTGAATGAAGAAGCCACATTGTTCATCCAAAACGACGCCGTGAAATCCGTGGCTGAAAAATCATTCGGCGCGACAGTGACCGGTGATGCGGTTGTTTTACCTGGCATCATGTCCCGCAAAAAACAAATCATCCCGAACCTTAAAGTCTAATCGGTTCGGCATAGATCAAAAGGGCGCTCCATATCAGGGCGCCCTTTTTTGTGGCCACAACGCCAATCCAAAACCGCGTCTCTTTCCTTTTACACGCCCAGACTATACCAAACACATACCTGCAATTTATGAGGCTGCCATGACCCGTTTGATCCAATCCCTGTCCGAGATATCCACCAATTACGACGCTTTGTTCGTTGATCTTTGGGGCTGCGTTCACAACGGAATCCAAGCCTTTCCCGAAGCGGTAAAAGCCCTGCAAGACTACCGCAAAGGCGGCGGTATCGTAATTTTGGTGACAAACTCTCCACGCCCATGGAAAGCCGTCTCTGAGCAAATGCTCAGTTTTGGCGTACCCAAAGATGCCTATGATGCGATTGCCACCTCGGGCGATTCTGCGCGCACCGCGATGTATTTGGGTGCAGTTGGTCAAAAAGTGTACCACATCGGCACCCCAGAAGAGGTCGACGTGTTCTTTGCCCCAAGCGACATTTTGGACAACGCGGTTGAAATCACAACAGTGCCGCTTGAAGAAGCAGACGGCATCGTATGCACAGGCCCGCGTCACGCCACAGCAGATGTCGATGTGCATCGTCCCGAATTTTTATACGCCAAGCAAAAGGGCATGAAACTTCTCTGTGCTAACCCTGATATCGTTGTGGATCGTGGCGAGGTCCGCGAATGGTGTGCGGGTGCAGTTGCAGCGCTCTATTCCGAAATGGGCGGCGAAAGCCTGTACTTTGGCAAACCACATCCCCCCATCTATGACCTTGCACGCCGTCACCTTGCGCAGTTGGCAGACATTGAAGACTCAAAAATCATGTGTATCGGCGATGGTATCGGCACCGATGTTATGGGCGGCATTAGCGAAGGGTTGGACGTTTTGTTCATCACAGGCGGTTTGGCTGCCCATGAGTTTGGTGATGATCCCGAAACCCCAGACCCCACACGTTTGAAATCATGGCTTGCAGAGCAAAACCTTTCGCCAACAGCTGCGATTTCATTATTGCGCTAAACTCAAACATTTTCGATAGAAACTTAAATTCACAAAATATAAATATGGCGAAACAATCTTGCGCGCAGGATTGTTTCGCCATCAACCTTGTGTTATGCTGCAACGCAACATGACCAAGGAATCGCATCATATGCTCGACAATTTTCCCCGTGGGACGATCTGTATCGAAGACATCGAATTCGGTATGACGCGATCCTTACGTAAAGTGATCACCGACCGCGACATCGAACTGTTTGCCGAAGTGTCGACAGATAGAAATCCTGTGCACCTTGATGAATCCTACGCCCAAGACACCATTTTCCAAGGCAGAATTGCCCACGGCATGCTCACAGCGGGGCTGATTTCTGCCGTGATTGGAGAACAGCTTCCGGGGCATGGGACAGTTTATCTAGGTCAAACGCTTAAATTCCTTGCACCTGTACGTCCTGGTGATTTGGTTTTAGCCGAAGTGACTGTGACCGACATCATCCACGCAAAACGCCGCGTTGCTCTTGAATGTAAGTGCACCGTAGGCGATACCGTTGTCCTAAAGGGCGACGCCATGGTGCTGGCGCCCAGTCGCAAATTTGATTGACGCGCGGGGGCCCGCCCGCGAGGAGCCCCATGAAAACGCACACTCACTGGACCAATACCCCTGACACTGCCCGTGGGGCAAGTGCCGCCATCGGCAACTTCGATGGCGTACATCTGGGCCATTGCGCCGTGATCGACATCGCGCGCACACACGGACCGCTTGGCATTGTCACGTTTGAACCGCATCCACGGGAATATTTTGCCCCCCACGGCAAATCGTTTCGGCTGATGAACGCGGAATCCAAAAAGAACCGCCTTGCCAAAATCGGTGTTGAGCACCTGTTTCAACTGCCTTTTGACGCGGAACTGGCAGCAATGCCCCCCGAAGCGTTTGCCCGCACAGTGTTGAAAGACGGGCTTGGCCTCAGCCATGTCGTTGTCGGCGCTGATTTCTGCTTTGGCCAAGGGCGCGCAGGCACCGCCCAAGATCTTGTACGGTTTGGCAAAGAAATGGGGTTTGACGTGACCATCGCCCCGCTGTTGAAAACCGACGTCGGCATTTCATCATCTTCAGCCATTCGCGAAGCATTGGCCGATGGGCGGATGTCTCATGCAAAAGACATGCTGGGCCACTGGCATCGCATCGAGGGTGCAGTGAACCACGGAGATAAACGCGGGCGCGATCTGGGATTTCCAACCGCAAACATGTCTATCGATGGGCTGCATGCGCCGAAATTTGGCGTCTACGCTGTCTTGGTTGATGTGCTCACAGGCGACCACAAAGGCAGCTACCACGGCGCGGCGTCGCTTGGGGTTAAACCCACATTTGGCGCCAATGTGCCCTGCCTTGAAAGTTTCATTTTTGACTTTGATGGCAATCTTTACGATGAACATTTGTCTGTCGCGTTTGTCGAATTTCTACGCGGTGAAGAAAAGTTTTCGAACCTAGATGATCTCATCACCCAAATGCATGCGGATTGCGACAAAGCACGGCGTATTTTGGGTGCTTTGACATGACCAAACGCGATAAGTTTTGGGAAACTGTTCCGCTCAAAAATATGAACGATGCGGAATGGGAAGCGCTGTGCGATGGGTGCGGAAAATGCTGTCTCAACAAGATCGAAGACGAAGATTCAGGCGAGGTATTTTTGACCCGTGTGGCCTGTAGGCTGCTTGACGATCAAAGTTGCCAGTGCGGCCAATATGAAACCCGCAAAAGCCTTGTGCCCGAGTGTATCATTTTGCGACCCAGCACCATCGACAAACACATTTATTGGATGCCGCAAACCTGCGCTTATCGATTGTTGCACCAAAACAAACCCTTACCCGAATGGCATCCGCTTTTGACGGGTGATCCACAAAGCGTTCATGCGGCAGGTGTTTCAGTTATGAACATGACCGTATCCGAACTCAACGTCGGCGAAGACGATTGGGAAGGCCATATCATCGAGGAACCTGTCTAATGTTTTTTGCCTCCGACAATACCTCTGGCGTGCATCCGAAAATCCTAGAAGCTTTGAGCCAAGCAAACGATGGCTTTGCGCCAGCATATGGTGCGGACAGCTACACAAGCGCCCTGCAAGAACGTCTGCGCGATATATTTGATGCGCCTGACGCGCGGATCTATCCGATGACATCAGGCACTGGGGCAAATGCGGCGCTTTTGGCAGCGATGACCCCACCTTGGGGCGTGATCTATTGTCACAAAACAGCACATATTGAGATGGATGAACGCGGCGCTGCGGGCTTTTACGCTGGCGGAGCTAAACTGAAAGCGTTGCCATCGAAAGACAGTCGCATTGATCCCAATGCCCTGCGCGCTGAAATCATGGCCGATGCAAATGGGAACGACATTCACGCGATGCCACCGGCCGCTGTGTCGCTGACCAACATCACGGAATTTGGTGAGCTTTATTCCCCTGTTCAAATCGCAGAACTGGCCAATGTATCTGGCTTACCACTGCATTTTGATGGCGCGCGCTTTGCCAATGCCATAGCTGCAAGCAAGATCAGCCCTTGGGAAATGACCCGCGAATTGAGCACGCTGTCATTGGGGGCCACCAAAACCGGCGCGATGGCAGCAGAGGCTGCGGTCTTATTTGATCCCGCGCTTGTGGAAGCCTTTGAAAGCCAACGGATGCGTGGAGGACACAACCTATCCAAAGCACGGTTCGTATCGGCCCAAATACTGGCATGGCTTGAGAATGATCTGTGGCTTGAATTGGCCACCCACGCCAATGCTATGGCAGCGCGTTTGGCTGCGGGTCTGGTCGACTTAGGCGGCTCGCTCAGCTATAGCGTTGATGGCAATATGGTTTTTGCCACCCTGCCCCGCGCTATGCACGCACGGGCCAAGGCAAAAGGCGCAATTTATCATTTATGGGGCACAGATACCGCCTTGATAGGTGATCCTGAAACCCCACAAATGGCGCGCTTTGTGGCAAGCTGGTCCACAACGCCAGCACATGTGGACGCTTTGTTGGCTGCTTTTGAACCCTAAGCAGAACGAGCGGTTCTAGAGCTTTCCTGCGAGGTGTAGATCAAGATCTTCTAAGCTGCTTTGCCCCCAAAATCGCTCGTCAGTATCGCGCACAATATAAAAGGGTGATCCGAACACCCCAGCCACAAAAGCGTCTTCTAGGTTGCGCGTGAAAGTTTCCGCGCCCTTAAGCATCCCTGACATCGACAACATCGGATCAAAGCCAGCACCTTTCAGTGCCGCAGTGATCACCGCATCGTCGGCGATATCTTGGTCATCCACCCACATGGCGCGGTTGAGTCCCGCAATCAAAGCGGGCACATCACCACCACCAGCCTGCGCTGCGGCGATAATCGCATAAGATGCAGGGGCCGCATTCGTAGGCCAAAACTTAGCATTAAGCTTAAGCGGCAGACCTGTTTTTTTGGACAACCGCGTCAACTCTTGGGTGCGATAAACTTTGCGGCCCTCTGGTCGGTCTGCTGGTTTTTGAGCCCCAAGGCGATCAAACAGCGCACTGATATCATAAGGTTTGTAACTGATCGTTGCGCCGTGTGTGGCCGCAATTTTTTCCAATCGATCCCCTGCCATGTAGGCAAAACCCGAAAGTAGGGAAAAATAGTAATCTATATGAGCCATATTGCATCTCTCCTGATGAGCGCTGTTTTCAAGACGGTAGCGGGATGGTAAGCGGTGTCAACATCACGATTCCATGACATTTGGCCAAATAACTGATCGGGAATGCTGCAATGGCGTACACTTCTGAACCTAAATTAATCTCAGGCAATGCGAACAGACCGCTTGCCACTTCTGTCGCGCGGCGCCTTTCTATGCATCGCGGCATGAACGTACAACTGTGTGACGCACGCGTTGAGCGTTTCAACGATGGCGAGATATTCGTCGAAGTCTATGAGAACGTGCGCGGCGAAGACATGTTCATCATTCAGCCGACATCAAACCCCGCCAATGACAATTTGATGGAGCTTTTGATCATCACCGATACGCTGCGCCGCTCGTCAGCGGGCCGCATCACGGCTGTGATCCCCTATTTTGGCTATGCACGCCAAGACCGCCGCACCAAAGCTCGCACACCTATTTCAGCCAAGCTTGTTGCAAACATGATGGTCGAAGCTGGTATCGAACGCATTTTGACCATGGACTTGCACGCGACGCAGATCCAAGGCTTTTTCGACATTCCCGTAGACAACCTCTACGCGTCTCCCGTGTTTGCGCTTGATATTAAGCATCACTTTAAAGACGGCTTAGAGGATGTAATGGTGGTGTCGCCTGATGTAGGCGGTGTGGCACGCGCGCGCGAGCTTGCAAAGCGTATCAACGCACCGTTGTCTATCGTCGACAAACGCCGTGAAAAAGCTGGCGAAATTGCTGAAATGACAGTGATCGGTGATGTTAAAGGCAAAAAGTGTATCATCGTTGATGACCTTTGCGACACGGCTGGCACGCTGTGTAAGGCGGCAGAGAACTTGTTGGATCATGGCGCTGAGGAAGTTCACGCATATATCACCCACGGAGTTCTGTCTGGTCCCGCTGTCGAGCGTGTGACCAACTCAGTGATGAAATCTTTGGTCATCACGGACACCATCGAGGCCTCAGATGCGGTGAAAAATTGCCCAAATATTCGCATCGTGCCAACAGCGCCATTGTTTGCGCAGGGCATTATCAACACTTGGAACGGCACATCTGTGTCATCTTTGTTTGAAAACGAAACTTTGGTGCCTTTGTATGAGGGCCTCTACCACCTGTAAGGTGACATAAGCCCGAGCCCCAAAGCGCAGCGCTCTCCGCTGCGCTTTTTGCATTCTAAATGGGGTGTTATGGCTGTTTGGCAGCAACCCTAATCTACGCACAAGACCTCAATCAGAGTGATAATTTGGGGCTAGACGTTCCAGTCATCGACATGGCGGACTGGACCTAAAGCCATCCAGTCGGCCCGCACACGCGCCACGCGCGTATCGCCCCAAGTCCGAAACACGATTACAAAGCTGTCTTCCGTCACCATTTCTGCGCAAATATCAACGCGGTGATTGCTGGCTTGGTCCATGTCGAGCATAGACAGGCCAACAGTGATGACAGGTGGACGGGCAAACGGTTCATCAAAATCAATCACACGCCTCAACTCGCGTGGCCCCTTGCCGGTCCACATTGCACCGCCGTCTTGAAAGTCAGAAAACAGTAAAAGAGAATCCTGCTCGACTCCCAGTTGGTGCGTATCAATTCTTTGCATAAGTCAGTGTATCTTTGCAGTTTCAATAGATAAAATTAGGCGCCATGGCCCTGCTCACCCTAAGCTGGGAAATTAACCTTGCCAAGAGCGCCGTGCAGCGGGCAAGTTTTATCATCTTGCCCCAAAATGCGAAAAGGCCCCTTGGTCAAACCAAAGGGCCTTTAAAATTCACAATCGGGCCTGATTTACAGGTGCGCGTCGAAGCCCAGATGTTCCGCGATGTGGATCAGATCCGCGAGAAGTTTTTGCGTCTCGTGCTGCGTATCAACCGCTGCGGTTTCATGGGCTTGCGTTGCAGTGGACACGAGTTCCGCGAGGATCTCAGGCGTCACTTCACTGGTTGGCAAAGCCATTTCCGCCAAAACGGAAATAGCATCAGCGGACAATTCCGCAAACCCACCGGTTACAACGAACTGCTCTTCTCCGTCTGCGCCCTTGATGGTCAAAAAACCAGGCCGCAAAGACAGAATGGTCGGCTCGTGGCCAGCCATCGCAGTCAAGTCACCATCAGCACCCGGGATCTGCACCTCGGTTGCCACCACAGAAGCAAGTTTGCGCTCTGGAGAGACGAGATCGAATTGGACAGTATTAGCCATGAAGGCCTCCTTTAAAGCGTTTTGTCCCAAGCACCTGTGCAATGATGCTTCAAACGCTTGGGTCAAATTGAGATGGCGAACGATCCGAGATCAAGATCTAAATGATCCCGACCTCGGGTCGTTTTAAGCTACAGACTTAAGCAGCGTCAGCCGCCATTTTCTCAGCTTTAGCAAGCACTTCGTCAATGCCACCCACCATGTAGAAAGCGCCTTCTGGAAGGTGATCGTACTCACCAGCCACAACAGCTTTAAACGATTTGATGGTGTCTTCGAGAGGAACCTGTTTACCGTCAGCGCCGGTGAACACTTTCGCAACGTCGAATGGCTGGGACAAGAAACGCTCGATTTTACGGGCGCGAGTCACAGTCATTTTGTCGTCTTCTGACAATTCGTCCATACCAAGGATGGCGATGATGTCTTGCAAAGACTTGTAACGCTGCAAAATTTGCTGGACGTCCGTCGCAACTTTGTAGTGCTCTTCGCCGATGATCAAAGGATCGAGCAAGCGTGATGTTGATCCAAGTGGATCAACCGCTGGGTAGATACCTTTTTCAGAGATCGAACGATCCAGAACGGTTGTCGCATCCAAGTGAGCAAACGATGTCGCTGGCGCAGGGTCAGTCAAGTCATCCGCAGGAACGTAGACGGCTTGAACGGACGTGATGGAACCGTTTTTCGTGGATGAGATGCGTTCTTGCATCGCGCCCATGTCGGTCGCCAAAGTTGGCTGGTAGCCAACCGCAGATGGGATACGACCCAAAAGCGCAGACACCTCGGAACCCGCCTGCGTAAAGCGGAAGATGTTGTCGACAAAGAACAGAACGTCTGAGCCGGATTCGTCGCGGAATTGCTCGGCCAGTGTCAAACCAGTCAAAGCAACACGCATACGCGCACCGGGAGGCTCGTTCATCTGACCGTAAACGAGAGCAATTTTAGACTCTTCGAGGTTGTCAGGAACGATAACGTTGGATTCGATCATCTCGTGGTAAAGGTCGTTACCTTCACGCGTACGCTCACCCACACCAGCGAACACAGACACACCAGAGTGCACTTTCGCGATGTTGTTGATGAGTTCCATGATCAAAACGGTTTTGCCAACACCGGCACCACCGAAGAGACCAATTTTACCACCTTTTGTGTAAGGCGCGAGAAGGTCGATGACCTTGATGCCTGTCACGAGGATTTCAGTGGCTGTGGACTGTTCGTCAAACGCAGGCGCGTCGCCGTGAATTGGGCGGCGGTCTGTTGTGTTCACAGGACCTTTTTCGTCAACAGGATCGCCTGTGACGTTCATGATGCGGCCCAAAGTCGCTTTACCAACTGGAACAGAAATCTGGTTGCCAGTTGCTGTGACGGCTTGACCACGTACGAGGCCTTCAGTCGCATCCATAGCGATGGTACGAACTGTACCCTCACCCAGGTGCTGAGCGACTTCGAGAACCAAACGGTTGCCATTGTTGTCTGTTTCGAGCGCGTCCAAAATCGCCGGCAATTCGCCGTCGAACTGAACGTCAACAACGGCGCCAATCACCTGGGTGATTTTGCCTTTTGCTTGTGCCATGTTTCGTTACTCCGGTTCTTAGAGCGCTTCAGCGCCCGAGATGATTTCGATAAGCTCATTGGTGATGACAGCCTGACGCGAACGGTTGTATTGAATGGTCAGTTTGTCGATCATGTCGCCTGCGTTGCGTGTGGCGTTGTCCATAGCGGACATCCGCGCACCCTGCTCGGAGGCAGCATTTTCCAAAAGAGCTGCAAAGATCTGCGTGGCGACGCCGCGCGGCAGAAGGTCTGCGAGGATGGCTTCTTCGGAAGGCTCGTAATCGTAGAGCGCCCCAGCGTCATCATCGTTTGCTTCATATGCCGCCGGAATAACCTGCAAAGCTGTCGGAATTTGGGAAACAACGTTGACGAATTTCGAGTAGAAAATCGTCGCAACATCGAACTCTTCGCCGTCAAAACGACCAAGGATATCCTTGGCGATTTCTTGTGCGTTGATATAGCCCAGACGTTTTACGCTGCTCAGATCGACGTGGCCGATCAAAAGCGCACCAAATTCACGGTTCAGCTGTTCACGGCCTTTTTTGCCAACAGTGAGAACTTTCACTGTTTTGCCAGCAGCTTGCAATTCGGCGATGCGTGTTTTTGCGAGTTTCACGATCGAAGAGTTGAAGCCACCACATAGGCCGCGTTCTGCAGTCATCACGACGAGCAATTGCACATCGTCTTTGCCCGTCCCGGCAAGAAGCCGGGGCGCGCTATCAGAGCCACCTACTGATGCGGACAGCGCCCCCAGAACAGCGTTAAACCGTTCTGTGTAGGGCCGTGACGCTTCAGCAGCATCTTGGGCGCGGCGCAATTTTGCGGCCGCGACCATTTGCATGGCTTTCGTGATCTTGCGTGTGGATTTCACACTCGCGATCCGATTTTTTAGGTCCTTGAGATTAGGCATTTAACTGTCCTTTTCCCAGGGTTAAGCGAAGGTTGCTGCGAATTCGTCCAGAACAGCCTTCACCTTGTCAGCGGCATCGCCTTTGATTTTTGGATCTTCATCAGAAATCCAAGTCAAAAGATCAGCGTGCTTGCCGCGCAAGAACTCAAGAAGGCCTTTCTCGAAACGGCTCACGTCGGATACAGCGATTTTATCGAGGTAGCCGTTTGTACCTGCAAAGATAACGCAAACGATTTCTGCGTTAGACAGTGGAGAGTACTGAGCTTGCTTCATGAGTTCTGTCAAACGCGCACCACGAGCCAGCAATTGCTGTGTGGAGGCATCAAGGTCAGAACCAAACTGAGCAAAAGCAGCCATCTCACGGTACTGAGCGAGTGAAAGTTTCACTGGACCAGCAACAGAAGACATCGCTTTTGTTTGCGCAGATGAGCCAACACGAGACACGGAAAGACCAGTGTTCACCGCAGGACGAATGCCTTGGTAGAACAATTCAGTTTCCAAGAAGATCTGACCATCTGTGATCGAAATCACGTTGGTTGGAATAAACGCAGAAACATCACCGCCCTGAGTTTCAATGATAGGCAAAGCCGTCAAAGAACCAGAACCGTAGTCTGCGTTGAGTTTCGCAGAACGCTCAAGAAGTCTGGAGTGAAGGTAGAACACGTCACCAGGGTAAGCTTCACGTCCTGGTGGGCGACGCAAAAGCAAAGACATTTGGCGGTAAGACACAGCTTGCTTTGAAAGGTCATCATAGATGATCAAAGCGTGGCGACCGTTGTCGCGAAAGTGCTCAGCCATAGCGGTCGCAGCGTAAGGCGCAAGGAACTGCATTGGTGCAGGATCGGACGCAGTCGCAGCCACAACGATAGTGTACTCAGACGCACCGGACTCTTCGAGCTTTTTAACAAGCTGAGCCACTGTGGAGCGTTTTTGACCAATCGCTACGTAGATACAGTACAATTTGTCATTTTCAGACTTTGCAGCATCGTTGTAGGATTTTTGGTTGAGGATCGTATCAAGCGCCACAGCTGTTTTACCAGTTTGACGGTCACCAATGATAAGCTCACGCTGGCCACGGCCAACTGGGATCATCGCGTCAACAGACTTAAGGCCTGTCGCCATTGGCTCGTGAACGGATTTACGCGGGATAATCCCCGGCGCTTTCACGTCAGCTACGAGGCGTTTGGATGTTTTAATCTCACCCTTGCCATCGATTGGGTTGCCAAGGCCATCAACAACGCGGCCCAAGAGCTCGTCGCCCGCAGGAACATCCACGATGGACTTCGTACGTTTAACTGTATCGCCTTCTTTGATGTCTTTATCAGACCCAAAGATAACGATACCTACGTTGTCGGCTTCAAGGTTAAGTGCCATCCCGCGGATGCCGCCGGGGAACTCAACCATTTCACCAGCCTGAACGTTGTCGAGACCGTAGACGCGGGCGATACCATCACCAACGCTCAGTACACGACCAACTTCAGCAACTTCGGCGTCTTTGCCAAAGTCTTTGATCTGATCCTTGAGGATCGCAGAAATTTCGGCTGCTTGGATTCCCATTATCCGACCTCTTTCATTGCATTCTGGAGGGAAGAGAGCTTGGAGGCGATTGATGTATCAATCATCTTCGAGCCCACTTTAACGATAAGACCGCCGATGAGGGACTCATCAACGGTCGCATTGATTGTAACGTCTTTGCCAAACTGGGCAGACAATGTCTTAGCCAGTTTGTCACTCTGCGTTTTGGTCAAAGCCTTTGCAGAGGTGACGTCCGCAGTCACTTCGCCGCGCTCGTCTGCGAGCATGGCGTTCAATGCGTCCACAAGTTGTGGCAACACAAAAAGACGACGGTTTTGCGCCAGCAAAGCCAAAGTATTGGCCGTGATGGGCGAAAATTTTGCTTTTTTCGAAATTGCTGCAACGACAGCACCATGTTCCTCACGCGAGACAACAGGTGACGCGATAACAGCGTTCAAATCAGCACTATCGGCCAAAGCCGAGCCAAGGGCGGCGACATCGCCCTCAAGCGCTTTTAGCGTTTTGCTTTCCTTGGCCAGATCAAACAAGGCCGTGGCGTAGCGTGCGGCAATACCGCGGGAAATCGAAGCTGGTTCGGACACGTCCACCCTTCCGATGTCGTTGGGCCTTTCCCCCTCAACTCACTGATTTGTGAACATCAAAGGTAGGGCATATTGAGAAGCCCGTGCGAATGCACAGGCAGCAAAAATCGCGCTGGGTATAGCTGAGCATTCGCCACCTCGCAACCTTGTTACTGCGCTTTCGTGCCAAGATGTCGCGGGGGCATTTAAGCAATATCAATCACTTAAGAAAAATGAGGCGTTTAAACATGAAAAAAAAGTTACAAGACACACCTTTTTTATCACTCATTTCAACGAATCCAGCGTCAAACTGCCAGCGTGACTCGATAATCTATAGAAGAAGACACAATAGATTTCCCCTTGTGAGAGCCCCTGTCGGCTGGGCTGTTCCCATTGCGGGAATACCACCCAGAACTACGGATTTAAGACTGGCTTGGCCTCGGGCACAGGCCGCAACCCACCCAAGACCCCTTTGGCACGACTGAGTGCTTGCGGACTGCCCGTTCCTGTTTGCGCGTAGACCTGTTTGGACACCTCAAGCATCAAGACACCGCCCGCCAGATGATCTGTCACTTGGCGTCCAATCCGTTCCAACATAGGCCCAGACCGCAGCCAAAAGCGTTTGTGTGACGGCGGTTGAAACAGCACAGCCTTGTGACGTTCAGGTACAAAATTGGCAAGTTTAAGCTGGGCCTCAAGCTGCCCCAACGAATAAGGCCGCCCATAGCCAAACGGCGTCCCATCTGAGCGTGACCACACGCCACCGCGATTGGGCACGATGAACAAAGCTTTGCCCCCAGGCCCCAACACACGCCAGCATTCTTCCAGCAAAGCGGATTGATTGTCAGAGGTTTCAAGCCCGTGCATCACCACCAGCTTATCAACGAATCCCGTTTGCAAAGGCCAAGCCGTTTCGTGGCACAACGTCGATGTGTTTTCCATTCCGGCAGGCCAGTGCATCACGCCTTGCTGATCCGGCATCAACGCCACAACGCGGCGTGCATCAGCCAAATAGGGCCGCAACAAAGGCACCGAAAACCCAAAGCCTGCAACAGTTTGCCGTGACGCGTTGGGCCAATAGGCCACAACCTGATCACGGATCACGCGCTGCGCCGCACGGCCCAAACCAGTGCGATAATAGAAATTTCTCAGTTCAACAACATCAAGGTGCATTGCAAATCTGCGTTCCATAGCCAACTGTTGTATCAACCATGACGCACAATGCGAGAAAACACCATGACCGAACTCGTCACCTTTCCCGTTCTCAAAGACAACTACGCGTTTCTCTTGCATGATCATGTGTCATTGCGCACGGCTGTGGTTGATGTCGCGGATCACGCTCCTATTATTGCAGAGCTTGAAAAGCACGGCTGGGATCTCACCGATATTTGGCTGACCCACCACCACTGGGACCACATCGATGGGCTTGCCCCTTTGCTCGAAGCTTGTGCTGCCAAAGGCTGGCACCCACGCGTTGTTGCCGCCAAAGCTGACATGCACCGCCTGCCCCATACGCTGATCACCGATCAAGTCGAAGATGGCGATACCTTTATGTTCGGCGATATCCCTGTGCACATTATCAATGTGCCCGGACACACGGTGGGGCACATCGCCTACCACGTGCCAAGCATCGCAACATTGTTCACCGCCGATAGTCTTATGGCGCTGGGATGTGGACGCTTGTTTGAAGGCACCCCTGCGCAAATGTGGAACAGCCTGCAAAAATTGCGCGCCCTGCCGCCACACACGACAGTCTGTTCGGGTCATGAATATACCGAAAGCAATGCCGCCTTTGCCATGTCCATCGATCCAGAAAACCCAGCGCTGCAGGCGCGTGTGCGCGACGTTAAAGCTGCCCGCGCTGCAAATATGCCGACAGTGCCGTCGCAATTGCAGCTTGAGATGGACACAAATCCATTTTTACGCGCCGACAATAAAGACTTAAAATCAGCTGTCGGCATGGCGAATGCATCCGATTTAGACGTCTTCACCGAAATCCGTGCCAGAAAAGACAGGTTCTGATGTTGCATTTCGCCCTTGCAAAGGCGGCGTTCTAACATACATCATAACAACAAGGGGGCGGCTACGATGCGCCCTAATGAACAAATATTGGACGAACACGGAAAAGTTTACGTGTGTTAACCAAAAAACCTCTTGAAGTGCGCAGGTTTCAATCGAACTTTAAGAGTATGCGGCGACGGTGGCATTAAGACCGCCATCTGCACCGTCTGGACCCGAATGAAAGGAGCACCCCCACAGTGCCATCATTTTCGAACACCCTTGAGCAAGCCATTCACGCTGCGCTGGCTCTGGCCAATGCACGCAAACATGAACTCGCAACGCTCGAGCATTTGTTGCTCGCGTTGATCGATGAACCGGATGCTGCACGCGTTATGCAAGCATGCAACGTCGAGCTTGAAGAACTGCGCAAAACACTTGTCGATTACATTGAAGATGATTTGACAACGCTCATCACCGATGTTGAAGGGTCCGAAGCTGTGCCAACAGCTTCTTTCCAGCGCGTCATTCAACGCGCTGCCATTCACGTGCAATCCTCAGGGCGTACTGAAGTGACTGGTGCCAATGTGCTGGTCGCGATCTTTGCTGAACGCGAATCCAACGCGGCCTTCTTTTTGCAAGAACAAGATATGACACGCTACGATGCGGTCAATTTTATCGCACATGGCGTTGCCAAAGATCCTGACTTTGAAGAAGCGCGGCCTATTTCCGGCGCAGATGATGACATTGAAGGCCCAACATCTGGCGGGCCTACCTCTGGCGGTGAAGAAAAAGAATCTGCACTCGCCAAATACTGTGTTGATTTGAACAAGAAAGCCGCTGAAGGGGACGTGGACCCCTTGATCGGCCGCACACATGAAGTCGAACGCTGCATTCAGGTGCTATGCCGTCGCCGCAAAAATAACCCGCTTTTGGTTGGCGACCCTGGCGTTGGCAAAACCGCTATTGCCGAAGGTCTCGCCCGTAAAATCGTTGACGGCGAAACCCCTGAAGTTTTGTCTAAATCAACCATCTACTCTCTCGATTTGGGCGCACTCTTAGCGGGCACCCGCTACCGTGGTGATTTTGAAGAACGCCTCAAAGCCGTGATGAAAGAACTCGAAGATCACCCAGATGCCGTGCTGTTCATTGATGAAATTCACACCGTCATCGGCGCAGGCGCGACCTCTGGCGGCGCTATGGATGCGTCAAACTTGCTCAAACCTGCTCTTGCAGGCGGCAAGCTGCGCTGCATGGGCTCAACAACTTACAAAGAATTCCGTCAACATTTTGAAAAAGATCGTGCTTTGGCGCGCCGCTTCCAAAAAATTGATGTGAATGAACCATCCGTGGATGATGCGGTTAAAATTCTGATGGGCCTCAAACCCTATTTCGAGGACCACCACGACATTCGCTACACCAACGATGCGATTAAATCCGCTGTCGAATTGGCTGCGCGCTACATTCATGACCGCAAGTTGCCCGACAAAGCGATCGATGTGATCGACGAAGCGGGCGCTGCTCAGCACCTTGTCTCTGAAAGCCGTCGTCGCAAAACCATCGGTCCGAAAGATATCGAAGCTGTGGTGGCGAAAATTGCACGCATCCCACCGAAAAGCGTGTCTAAAAATGACACCGAAGTGCTTAAAGATCTGGAATCCACGCTCAAACGTGTTGTTTTCGGACAAGACAAAGCCATCGTTGCCCTGTCTTCGGCCATCAAACTGGCACGCGCAGGCTTGCGTGAGCCTGAAAAGCCCATCGGCAACTACCTGTTCGCAGGGCCGACAGGCGTTGGTAAAACCGAGGTGGCCAAGCAACTCGCGGACACGCTTGGCGTTGAACTTTTGCGGTTTGACATGTCCGAGTACATGGAAAAACACGCCGTTTCACGCTTGATTGGCGCGCCCCCCGGCTATGTCGGCTTTGACCAAGGCGGCATGCTCACCGACGGTGTCGACCAGCATCCGCACTGTGTGTTGTTGCTCGATGAAATGGAAAAGGCCCACCCTGATGTGTACAACATCTTGCTGCAGGTGATGGACAACGGCAAACTCACGGATCACAATGGCAGAACCGTCGATTTCCGTAATGTTATCTTGATCATGACAACAAATGCCGGCGCGTCTGAACAAGCTAAAGAAGCCATCGGCTTTGGTCGTGATCGCCGTGAAGGCGAAGACACCGCTGCGATTGAACGCACATTTACACCTGAATTCCGCAACCGTTTGGATGCCGTGATTTCCTTTGATCCACTGCCAAAAGAAGTCATCTTCCAAGTTGTCGAGAAATTCGTTTTGCAACTTGAAGCTCAGCTCATGGACCGCAATGTCCACATTGAACTGACCCACGCTGCGGCCGAATGGCTAGGCAATAAAGGCTACGATAGTAAAATGGGCGCGCGTCCACTTGGCCGCGTGATCCAAGAGTACATCAAAAAACCACTGGCAGAAGAATTGCTGTTCGGCAAGCTTGCCAAAGGTGGTGTTGTACAAGTTGGTGTCAAAAACGGCCAAATCGACCTTCGCATCGAAGAACCCGGCGACAGACGTATCAGCGCTAGAAAAAAGCCTCCTTTGCTGACAGCTGAATAAAACACCTTGCTATGATGCGCCACACCGCAGCTCTCGCAATGACAATCATATCCCTCGCAAGCCCAATGCTTGCGGGGGATATTTCTTTGAGTTTGCCGATTGACTGCACGCTCGGTCAAACTTGCTACATCCAAAACTTTGTTGACGCTGACCCAAGCAATAAGGCGACAGATTTCACCTGTGGAAACCTGACTTATAACACCCACAAAGGTACCGATTTCGCCCTACCCACACACGCCGACATGTTTAAAAAAGTCGATGTGCTAGCTGCAATATCAGGAACGGTTTTGGGCGCACGCGACGGAATGGAAGACCACGCACAAAGCACAGTTGGAGCACCTGATGTGACAGGGCGAGAATGCGGGAACGGTCTAACCATTGACAATGGACACGGTTGGACAACGCAATATTGCCATATGATGCAAGGCTCCATCACAGTCCGAAAAGGCGACCAGATCCGCGAAGGCGCAGTATTGGGACAGGTCGGTCTTTCCGGTAAAACCGAATTTCCCCATGTCCATTTCATGGTTAGAAAAAACGGGGATGTGATCGACCCTTTTAATCCGTCAACCTCAAAAACATGCCGAGACACTGGGGGCCAAACACTTTGGAAAGACACCCTGCAATATCAGTCCACAGGAATTTTAGCCGTTGGAATCACTGATGCAGTGCCCGAATACGCGACCATCAAAGCGGGCACCCCGCAGGCCACTTTAACCACAAACAGCGCGGCGATTGTTGTTTTTGGCTTTGCTTTTGGTGGTCAAAAAGATGACATCATGCGCCTGTCCATAACTGGGCCTGCGGGAGCCATCATCTTGAAGGATGCAAAAATCGAAAAACCTCAAGCACAGTATTTTCGAGCTGCGGGGCGAAAATCATCAAAACCTTGGCCGGAGGGCAATTATCAAGCCCGCGTACAAATCATTCGCAACAACACCGTGATCAGCGATATGTCAGACCAAATCACAATCGCGCCTTAGCCGACTATTTTTCGGTCAACTTCAATTCAATTCTACGGTTTTGAGCAAAGGCATCGGGGCTGTTCCCCTGGGCAATAGGATGAAATTCACCAAAGCCCGCAGCTGCCAAACGCCCCCCAGGAAACCCAAGTGCATCCGTCATGTAGCGCACCACAGACAGAGCGCGTGCTTGGCTCAATTCCCAGTTGTCTTTATACTCACCAGTTCCTGACAGCGGCACTGTATCAGTGTGGCCATCAACACGGATCACCCAATCAATTTCAGGTGGAATGTCTTTTGAAACATCTGACAAGATGCCTGCGACACGGGCAATTTGCGCTTGGCCGTTCGGTGCCAAAGTTGCTGATCCCGGCGCAAACAAGACCTCAGAACTGAACACAAAACGATCCCCAACGATCCGCACCCCGTCGCGATCTCCCAAAATATCACGCAACCGTCCAAAGAACTCAGATCGATAATTTTCGAGTTGCTTTGCCTCGGTTTCAAGCCGCTTGCGTTCCGCCTCTTCAAGGTCAGCACGGCGGCGCTCTTCGGCAGCGACTTGGGCTAACGCGGAATTGAGCCGAGATGTCAGCGCGTCGATTTGAACATTGGCCTGTGCATCGCGATCTGTGCGGTCGTCCAAAATCGCCTGCAACGAGGCCAACTGACTGCGCAGTGCTGACACCTGCTGATTGAGCAAGGCAACTTTGCGCGCACTGTCGGCAGATTTTTGGCTTTCAGTTGCCAGCGCGGCCTCTGCCATTGCCAAAAGTGCAGCCTGTTTTTGCGCCTCAGACATCTGTGTCTGCACATCTAGATCAAGTGATTTTTGTGCCGCCTGCGCTGCAGCGAGCAAAGTCAAAGTATTCTCAGCCGATTTGCGTTCTTCTTCGAGTGCAAGCGTCAGAGCCGTCAATTCGTCTTGTGATGCTTGGAATTTATCACGTAAAGCCTGCAACGCAGCTTGGTCCAAAATACGATTTTTTTCAGCTTCGCTGAGTGTCGCGGCACTCAAAAGCCGTTCTTTTTCAGACACGGTAAGCGCACTTTCCGCTTCAAGCCGATCTGCCTCAGATGCACTCAAAGCGGCCTGAACGTTATCTGCACGGGCACTCATTTTTACCAGAGCATCATCTTTATCCGCTATCTCAGTTTGCATCTGCGCGACCAATGCATCAAGCGCTTCGCGCCGTGCGGCAGCCAAACGTGCATTTTCTGTGGCCTCGTCAATCTCATCACGCGCCTTGGCCAAAGCCAACTGCAGCGCCTCTTGTTCGGTAATTATTTTTTGGTTTGCAGCCTCTAATTCAGCAAGGTCCGCGGTCAATACATCAGATTGCGCCAAAGCATTGTCGCGCTCAGACAATAAACTTGCCACTTGTGCTTCAAATGAAGCGATCTGCGCCTCTTGTGCGGTATTTTCAGATTGCAAAGACGAAATCAACGCAAGCTGTGCCGAAGCAACCTCACGTGCTTCGCTCAATGTCGCACGGATCGTGCCGAGCTGCTCTTCCAAACCAAACGAGCGTTGCTGTTCAAGTCCCAAAGCACGCGCCAAAGTTTCGACCTCAGACGTCAATGCATTTAGTTCTGTTTCTTGTCCCGAAATCGTGTCTCGTAGCATCGATTGCACAACCATGAAAATGGTCAAAACAAACATCAAAACGAGCAAAAGCGCGGTCATCGCATCGACAAAACCGGGCCAGATTGACCCAGACATACGTTGCGAAGAGCGACGTAAGACGGCCATAGCCTATTGATCCTGCCCGGCGATATCACGCAAAGCACGCGTGAGCGCCGAAATTTCACCACGCAGCGCGGCGGTGCTTTCTTGGCGACCCGCAGAGAGTTCTTCCAAAATGCGCAAAAGTTGCACATCAATAGAACGCAGACGCATCCGGCTTTCGGCATCATCGCCCAACCCAGCGTCGGTGTGCGCCGTCGCATTTTTTTCCAGCACCGTGACAAGGCGCTCCTGGGTCGAAGCGATTTGATCCAAAGCGGTGCCAGTGCCGCCATCATGCTCCATCCGCGCGACCATTCGGTCGATGGAGGTTGCAAGCTGATCGACCCGTTCATCAATCGAGCTGCGCGAGACTTCCGACTGAACAAAGAGGGTCTGAAGCGCCTCCATTTGTTGGCTCATATGATCCAAAACGGCCGCAGCACCCGACATTTCGCCGTCGGCTTCACCAGAGGAAAATCCGATGCGCGTGATCGATGACATCCATTCTTCCAGCTCGCGGAAAAAGCGGTTTTGACCATGGGACGCGAACAATTCCAGCAACCCCACAACCAGTGATCCCGCCAGCCCCAATAATGACGATGCAAAGGCAGTCCCCATGCCGCCAAGCTGCCGTTCAAGTCCTGACATCAGGCGTTCAAAAACGGCTGTGGCGCCCTCACCCTCGATCGGGGCCAACGATCGAATTGTATCGACCAAGGCGGGAACAGTTGTCGCCAATCCATAGAACGTTCCTAAAAGTCCAAGAAAAATCAATAGGTTGGAAATGTATCGTGTGATGTCGCGCGCTTCGTCAATGCGTGTTGCCACAGAGTCTAAGATTGACCGTGATGACGTTGATGAAATTTGCGACTTGGCACCACGTTCGCGCATAAGGCCCGCCAAAGGAGCCAAAAGACGCGGGGCATGTTTGCCCTTTTGTTTGGGGCGCACCCCAATGAAACGTTCAACCCAATTGACCGAAGCCACGAGTTGCCCCACCTGCCAAAAGCAGGCCACGACACCGATCACAAAGACAAACGCAATGAAGCCATTGAGATAGGGGTTGGCTAAGAACACGGGCAAAACCCGCGGCAAAGCGATGTAGCCGCCAAAGCTCACAAGCCCAAGAACAATCACCATTAAGGTGATCTGCCTCACGGGCTGAGAAAAATGCTGCGATACCTCTTGATCGGGTTGGCCCATTGACCCTGTCCTGACCTAATGTTTCCTGTTGAGGGTACGATAGGCGAGGAATGCTGCGATGCCAACATGCGATTTCACTCTTAAAGAGCCATGCGCGCACGAACCTTGGCAGCAAGGATGGTGAGGTCATCATCTTCCATACCAAGTGTGGCCAAATGCGACGCCGTATTGAACAAATACTCACAATTCGGGCCACGCCCACCCGTGGCAGAGGCAATGATTTCAGCTTGGCGGTTTAACGTCAAATTTCCCGTGTACTGCGCGTGTGAAGGATCAATCACATAGGCCAAAGCTGTGATGTCGCGCCCATCATTCAGGCGCAATGGCACGTGGTGCTCAACATAAGCAGATGAAACCAATTCACGTTCACGCAAATCCGCAAGGCTTTTCACTGCGGTGTCCGCCCCCACGCGAAAGGCCACGCCCTGACACTGCGCGCCTTTGTGGGCATCTAACGCCAAAACCAAACCCGGCAGTTCGGGACTGCCGCGATGATGGATCGACCACATGCAAAAGGATCGCGCATAATCATTGAGCACGGCAGGCGCATGATCGATGAATTCAAACTCTGGGTTCCATAGCAAAGACCCATAGCCAAAAACCCAAAACCCGTTTTCCAAACCTGTCATCGTGCAAATCACCCTTGGTTCATTGGCGCTCTGGCCAAGTTGCGTGGGTGTGTTTAAACACACCTTTGTCCGCTGTTGAAAGAGGTCATGAAAGGGAATGCCATGCGCAAACTGATTTGGCTGTGTCTGATTTTCGTCGTGTTGTACTCAGGCTATTGGCTGATTGCGGCCCGCGCAACCGAACGCGGAATTGCGACGTGGCTTAACCTGCGTCAAGCAGAAGGGTGGCAGACTGAATACACGTCACTTGAAACACGCGGGTACCCTTTGAGCTTTGCAACAACACTCACGGATATAGCCGTGGCAGATCCCGACACAGGCGTGCTGTATCAAACACCGCGCTTACAGATCAAAAGTCGTAGCTTCACCCCAACACAATTACATGCCAGCTTGGCCCAAGATGTGCGATTGTCGACGCCGTTTCAAAGCATCGACATCACCACACAAACGGCTGGCGGCACACTTTTTGTGGATGCGGGCACAGCGTTAACGCTGAACCACGCGGCCTTTGATTTCAGTGCCCTCAAAGCCACATCGTCTTTGGGTTGGGGGTTTTCATTGGCCAACGCCAAGGCCGTGGCAAACCGCACAAAAGAGACCCCTTTTGCGCATGATATATCCATACAAGTTAATGACTTAGCCCCTTCGGCATCCATGGTTTCACGCATGGATTCAAACGGCATATTGTCTGATACCTTTGACACATTGAACATTGAGACCAAGATCACATTCGACAAAGCATGGGATATCACTGCGCTTGAAGGGCCACGTCCGCAGCCCACACATGTTGTTTTGCACAACGCAGCCGCCACATGGGGCAAGCTTGATCTTCGGGTCGCAGGTACCTTTGATGTGGATGCGCGCGGCTACCCCAATGGCACGCTACAGATCAAAGCAACCAACTGGCGCGAGATGATCACGCTTGCAACCGCGGCGGGCTTTATTCCTAAAAATATTGAAAATATGGCCTTGAAGGCAGGCGAACTTTTGGCGGGTATGAAAGGGAATGCATCCACAATTGATGCGGAACTGACTTTGTCACGTGGCACAATTTCGCTTGGATTTTTGCCGCTTGGCCCCGCCCCTCGTCTTGTCATCAGATAGTGGCTTTAGCGACAGTAACTGCCTGAGCGATACCGCGCTGTGTCGAAATGAAAATGGTCTTTGTGGTATTTATTGGCGTTCGGGCCCAAGACTGTGCCAAACGGGCCGCACGCCGCTTTGTGCATCTTGCGCAAAATTTTTCCATCTACCCGGCGGCTCCACCCTTTGAGAACGCTGATCGTGTCACCGTTTTTCAGCGTAAATCCTGAAATATCAATGGCCCTGCCCCGCCCATGCTCAGACACTTTGGCACCAGCTTGATTGTTGCGCGTCCGGCAAGAATAGCTGGCGGCAACTTTGATCTCAGCCAAACCTCTGCCCTTGCGCTTAATCGCTGGTTTGGCACCTTTGTCGATCCAGACCCGCAACGCTTTGGCCGTTGTGCAATCAAGTGTTGCAGGTCGAGACAATTTAACACCTGCAATTTCAGTCACCCGCACAGGGTTTTCCAAACCACAGCCGTTCATTTTAGCCGGGATGGATACGATCTGCGTGCCGCGAATATCTGTGTGACCGCAAACCGACCCTTGGGTGCGGTAAGTCACGTTTGACACGACAGGCACAGCCAAAGATTTCGGGCGCAACCGCGGTATCAAAGACACGGTCAGAGCCGGAATCGTTTGCACAGACGAGACTGGCACTGTGCGTGGCAAGACCGCGTCAGGGCGTAAAATTGGAAAAGGAGAGCGCGTCATATCCGCCGCCGCGCTGACAGTTAAAAGCGTCAGGCATATCGCAGCTGGCATGGCCCGTAAGCGGGTCATGATGGTTTGGTGTTGCGTCCGAAATTCGGCGCGTCAGTGTCTTGGCCCGCCTCAACAATACCGCGCCGAATGGCACGTGTACGGGTGAAATACTCATGCAAATGATCGCCATCGCCCTGACGGATCGCACGTTGCAACGCAAACAATTCTTCCGTAAAGCGGCCCAAAATTTCGAGCGTTGCTTCTTTGTTTGACAAAAACACATCGCGCCACATTGTGGGGTCCGAGGCGGCAATCCGCGTGAAATCTCGAAAGCCTGCGGCAGAAAATTCGATGACTTCTTGATCTGTCACACGGCTTAAATCGTCAGCCACGCCAACCATCGTGTAAGCAATCAAATGCGGCGTATGGGACACCACGGCACAGACCAAATCATGGTGATCCGCATCCATATGTTTGGTGTTCGCCCCAAGAGCCTGCCAAAACGTTTCAAGCCGCAAAATTTCAGCATCGCTTGATGTTTCAGTTGGAACAATGAGACACCAACGATTGTCAAACAACTCAGCAAACCCTGATGTTGGGCCAGAATGTTCGGTCCCCGCCATAGGGTGCGTGCCGATGAATTCGACGCCTTCTGGCAGATGCGGCAAAACGGATGCAAAGATATCCTTTTTAACCGAACCGACATCAGACACCACAGCCCCTTTTTTCAAAGCAGGTGCAATATCTTGCATGACAGCGCCCATGGCCCCAACGGGCACAGCCAGAATTACAAGATCAGCATCCTTGACGGCGTCAGCAGCACTTTCGCACACATGATCCACAAGCCCTAAATCTCGCGCAATATTGCGTGTCTCAACAGAGCGCGCATAGCCTGTGATTTCGCCAGCCACACCAGCACGGCGCATAGCCAAAGACATAGAACTTGCGATAAGCCCCAGTCCAATCAGAGCCACACGCTTGTACAGCACGCTCATCTGCTTTGCTCCAAAAACTGCCCTATCACATGCGCGACACGGCGGCAGGATGCTTCGTCACCCACCGTGATCCGCAAGCAGTTGGGCAAGCCGTATCCCGCGACGCGGCGTACCAAAATACCATTTGATTTGAGAAATTCATCACAGCTTTCCGCTTCAGCGTCATCGATAAAGCGGGCCAGAATGAAATTCGCACAAGACGTGTCAGACGGCACGCCATGTTCCATCAAAGCCTCGGCCAACCAAGCTCTCAAGCGGGTGTTGTCTTCACGACATTTCTCAACCCAGTCACGGTCTTTCACAGCCGCTTCTGCAGCCGCGAGTTGCGGCTCGGACAAATTGAACGGACCGCGCACACGGTTCAACGTGTCGATGATTTCCTGAGGTCCATACCCCCAGCCAATCCGCGTGCCCCCAAGACCATACATCTTAGAAAAAGTACGCGTCATGACAACATTATCACGTGTTTCGATCAGGGCGGCACCACCATCGAACGCTTCAACGTATTCGGCGTAAGCTCCATCGAGCACCAAAATCGCTTGCGGCGGCAAACCGTCAGCCAGACGAGACACTTCACGCTGACCGATCATTGTGCCGGTTGGGTTGGCTGGATTGGCGACAAACACCAGTTTGGTTTTGTCTGTGCAAGCGGACAAAATAGCGTCCACATCAACAACCCGCTCGCGTTCAGGCACACAAATAGGTGTCGCGCCCGCCGCGAGCGTCGAGATACGGTACATCGCAAAACCATGCTCGGTGTGAATCACCTCATCGCCGACACCTGCATAGGCTTGACACAAAAAAGTAATGATTTCATCTGATCCCACACCGCAAATAATCTGTTGCGGGTTGAGACCATGCACATCGCCAATCGCTTGACGCAAAGCGCTGTGATCCGTGTTGGGATACCGGTGAAGTTGGTGCGAAGCCTTGGAAAACGCCGTTTTCGCACTGTCTGGTGTGCCGAACGGATTTTCGTTCGACGACAGTTTAATGGTGTTGTCCATTCCAGCAATTTTGCTCTGACCACCTTGGTACAAGGCAATCTCAAGAATTTTGGGTTGGGGTTCGATCACACGGGTCATAAATCAACTCACGATAAGGTTGTATTCGTCATACGCGTGTGAGCGCAGCAAGGAAAGTCGCTTCGCTATGTGACATCAATATGTTGCGCTGGCGCGTCTGTTTTATCGAAATTTGGCGACACAAACCATACATTCCATATCATGCAAAAAGGCCGCCCCAAGGGACGGCCTTTCTAAATCTAAATCGGATAGGCTCAGATTAGTTCTGAGCGTAGAATTCGATCACGAGATTTGGTTCCATTTGAACAGCGAATGGGACGTCAGAAAGGCCTGGCGTGCGCACGAAAGTCGCTTTCAATTTGGAGTGATCAGCTTCGATGTAGTCAGGAACATCACGTTCAGCCAATTGAGTTGCTTCGAGAACAACTGCGATTTGCTTGGAACGATCACGCACTTCGATAACGTCGCCTTCTTTAACGCGGTATGAAGGAATGTTAACACGCTTGCCGTTCACTGTGATGTGGCCGTGGTTTACGAACTGACGGGCAGCAAAAACAGTAGCAACGAATTTCGCGCGGTACACAACAGCGTCCAAACGGGATTCGAGCAAACCGATAAGGTTTTCACCTGTATCGCCTTTGATGCGCACAGCGTCAGCGTAAATGCGGCGGAATTGTTTTTCTGTCAGATCGCCGTAGTGACCTTTCAGTTTTTGCTTAGCGCGCAACTGAAGACCAAAGTCAGACAATTTGCCTTTGCGGCGCTGACCGTGCTGGCCGGGGCCATATTCACGACGGTTCACTGGGGATTTAGCGCGGCCCCAAATGTTTTCGCCCATTCGGCGGTCAATTTTGTATTTGGCAGATGTGCGTTTGGTCACGATCTGGATCCTTTCAATAGGGTACCTTGCAACACATGTCGCAAAGTGTGTGAAAGGTGCTGTCCTTTGCGTTCCACGAACTATGTGCATTAAGCACAGTTATCGTTTTCAGCCGACAGGCATCCCCTTGCGAGGGCCACCAACACCAATATAATAACCCGCGCACATCACTGCACACGGGATATGGGCGGCTTATAGCTGGCCCGTTGGGGGAGTCAAGCACAGGTGCCCGCTCAGATTACTATTTTTAAAACTTATGCGACACCTGACATAAGTATTGCGGCTTCGGCTCGGGTTAAAGTACGCCGCGCCGATGGCCCGTAGGTATCATTATATATAACGAGATCAGGAAACTGCCGCAAAAGCCCTGTTTTTTGATCCCCGGTGATATCATTTAGTGCAGCGATATCTGGGTGAAAGCTTTCGGTTTCAAACCCGTTGGCCACGATGATCTGATGTGCATCGAACAACAGATGAATATAGCGCACGTCACGTTGGGTGCGATCAATCACGATAGACTGATCGTTGACCAAATCTTTGGCTGCAATCAATACCTCGTCAGCGTTAAACAAATCTTGTGCAGCTTTGCCAGACACGAGCATACGGTGATGCGGGGATACGATTAAATCTGTATCAGGGTTGCCAGCGCCAAGCGCACCTGCCCGCAAACGAATGGGGCGCAACTCGGGCATGGCGTAAAGGCGCGCGCCAGAAATGCGTCTTCCGCCAATCCAGCGCAAAGCCTGCGGTCCATTGTCTTTGGTTTGCACGAAATCGCCCTCGGACAGATGCTCAACCAATTGCGGACCCGTTGGCGTCAAAATCTGAGTGCCAGGAGTGAAGCAAATCACCGCATTTGAAACCTCGGCTTGTGTTTTTTGAACGGCTCCAAGATGAAGAGACACGATCCAAAGGTCGGTGTCCTTGGGGGGCAAATCGCCTAAGAACATCAACAAAGGCGTGCCCAAATCCGGCATATCAATCAACGTGACTTCATATCGCTTAATACCATCGGTGACATCAAACCCGCCCTCAAACAACCGCGCGCGGGGACCATAATCATGATGTAGAGGGGCGCGGTCCAGTGCGGTTCCAATCAAACGACGTACAGAGTGTGCTGCCCGTTGATGCAATTCACGGACACCTATAGCATCATCGAGCACCAGAACATCACGCGACCCGTTCACGCAAACAGCATTGCCCGACCAGCGCCATAAGGCACCAATTTCAAGTTCTGTCACCTGAGCATGAGGGAAGCCTGCGACCTCTACCTGTGCCCATGCAATAACAAACGTGCTGGAAGAGCCCGTTTTCATAGCCTGTATGCCTGCCAATTTTTAATTTTGTTTTTATGAGGCCCAAGCTAGCACAAGCGAATCAGTCTGTTAATATAAAAATTATCCACTCATGACCGCCAATGGTCGGCATTTAACAGGGGCGCTTAAAACTGCAGGCTCACATTCAAAGATCCCACGACCTGTCCCTCAGGCTGGCTTTTGAATTCAGGGCTTAACCAACTCACCCCATAAAATACATCGGCTTGTGGTCCAGATAATTTCACCCCAGCACGCCCACGCAAACGAAACGGTTCAAGAGCATAGCCATCAGAGGCAGGAAGATACTCAGAAGACCAAACATGGGCTACGTCTGCACCCAAAATAAATTCACTACCATGAGCGCTTTGGTCCACAGTTGACGTTTCGTAAAGATGCCCCGTGGTGACATCTCTCAACCGGACCCCATCGGCCATAAGACTACCAAGAGAGATATCCGCACCAACACGCGCAAAGGTTTCAACACCAACTTGCGCTTCAGCAAAAGGGCGCACCTCAAGATTGCCAAGCTGCAAAGGTCGCGCTATTTCGCCACTCACTGTTGGATAGATAGCATTAGCCAACTGCGCCGACAAATCGGGTTCGGGGGCATTAATAGCGTCATGAAGCCAGCCATGGAAATCACCGATTCCAGTTTGCGGACCAACTGCGACCAAATCCAAGCCAAGACGGTTTTGCGTTGTGCCCCTTTGCGTATAACTGTGCACCCCATAGGATAAAACGCCAGCATATGGGCGATCCCCCGCAGCGGGGTTTGCAAGATTGGCGGGGGCAATCACCGCGCCGCGCAAACGATGCTCAAAAAGACGGCCGAATACATCAGGTACAGTATCATCCGCAGTTGGGCCACGCATTATCGAGACAGCGTAGGATGCAGTGTTCCATCGATCCTGTCCATCGCCGATAAAATCATTGGTAAAGAACCGTCCGGTGCCTGCATTTTGCTGCCCCTCAGACACAGCGGGCTGAGAAAGGGTAAAACCAAATAAAATGCTGATCACAACAGCAAAGCGGTAAAGATAAGTGTGCATGCAAAGACGTCCTTGAGGCGATGTGTACCTACAGGCTAGGAAAGTTTCGTTAACAGCCCCTATACAATCGAGAGATAAGGGCGTGATTGTGTCAAAAAATCTGATTTCGTTGCTTTGTGGCAAATTGGCAGCAACGCCATTTTTAACCATGCACAAATCGTCACAAGATTGAGCGCTGCGATTAAGCAATACCGTGAACATGTCAACAAATCTCTACTTGCACTTTACGTCACTTCCATTGATTTGTTGATTATGACCACAAATGACGCAGATATCAGACAGACCGCGCGATCTTTGCCAATCGCGCTTTTGCGGGCGCGTGAAACTGTCATGGGGCCCTACAGAGATATGCTGGCCAAAGCAGGCGTGAGCGAACAAAAATGGCGCATTCTCAGAGTCTTGATCGAAGGGGGGCCGATGGAGCAAACCTCCATCGCGGATGGAGCTTGCTTACTGCTCCCAAGCCTGACGCGCATTTTGTCATCTATGGAAAAAGAAGGACTTGTCACACGGGCCACTGACACGGCTGATCGGCGCAAAACCATTGTGACGTTGGCCCCTGCGGGCACTCAGGTGATCGCAGCGTATTCCGCTGAGAGCCGCGCCATCACAGTCCAACTTGAGTTGTCCTTTGGCAAAGAACGCTTGGACACCCTGCTTGATCTGCTCGAAGACCTGAACATGCGCATCCCAGACATAAATGGCTAGACAAGGCGCTTTGCCGATGTCGTTTATATAGTCGGCACCATTTTCCCCGGATTCATTAAGTTTTGCGGATCAATGGCACACTTAATCATCCGCATCACGGCCAATTGACCTGGGTCTTTCAGCGACGTCATCAGATCAAGCTTGCTTTGTCCAATGCCATGTTCCGCACTAAACGATCCCCCCAAAGTCCGCAAAAGATCAAAGGCCTGCGCCTTGACCTGATCCATCGGCAAGTCGACAAAGACATGCCCCTCAGCCGCTGCCAAACCGTAGTGCAAATTGCCATCGCCTAAATGTGCTACCATTAACGGCAACACACCAAGCGGCGTGCAAAATGCATCCATCGCCGCAACAAACTGCGCGACATGCGCCAGAGGCAACGAAATATCCATCAGGTAAAAAGGACCGTTTTCGGTGATCGCCTCAAGCACAGATTCACGCATTTTCCAAAGGTCGGCGCGTTGCTGTTCAGATTGCGCAATCATTGCATCAATCACGATTTCTTCTTCCATCAGCTCGCCCAAAATTTCGAGCACTCTATTTTGCAGCGCCACCGTGCCATCCTCTAACATCTCGGCATCATCTGCACGGCTAGACGCCACTTCGATCAACAAACCTGTTTCTGCCGGTGTATCCAGCGGTGGGCGTACATTGGGGATTTGTTGGCAAATCGTATCCACCATAACTTTTGGCATATATTCAAATGCCTCAACCGCGCCCCCCGTGCGATCTTGCAAGCGGTTCAACACATCAATCGTTGCAGAAAGTGTTTGGACTGAAACAAACGCCGTCGCACGCACAGCAGGTTTGGGTGACACCTTAAACACCGCAGCCGTAATGATGCCAAGCGTGCCTTCGGCGCCGATCAGTAAATTTTTAATGTCATATCCGGTGTTATCTTTGCGCAATCCTTGCAGCCCTGTGACAATCGTTCCATCCGGCATCACAGCCTCGATCCCAAGGCATAGATCACGCGTATTGCCGTAGCGCACAACATTCGATCCACCTGCATTGGTCGACAGATTGCCACCAATCATACAACTGCCTTTGGCCCCAAACATCAGAGGAAAAATCAATTCATGCTCCAACGCTGCAGCGTGCAGTGTCTCTAGAACAACCCCCGCTTCCACGGTCACCGTGCGCGCTGCTGTGTCGAACGCACGAATGCGGTTCATCCGCTCAAGCGAGATCATCAAACTGGGTTGTCCGCTGATCGGAACACCGCCACCGCACAGACCAGTGCGCCCTGAAACGGGCACCATCGCAATCCTATGAACGCCGCACAGCTTAACCAAATCAGACACCTGTTCCGTCGTGTCAGGCCGCGCGACAGCAATAGGCGTGCCAGAGTATTGCCCCGTCCAGTCTACGCCATATCGGTTCAGATCATTTGGGTCCGTCAACACGTGTTGCGTCCCGACGATATCTGCGCAGGCCTTTGTAAAATCATCCGATGACGAATGTGTCGGCTGATTTGGGGTGGTGTTCAAAGGGTCTCTCCATTCATCTTTTGCACATATAAATTTGCGCATAAATTGCATCTACCATGTTACATGTAAGTATATGTTGCCCACAACAAATAACATGTTCATACTCGCTAAAATGCCCCATCCATCCCACGACTGGACACCATGAAGCCCATCTCACTCCCCAAATCTTTGATGGAACTCACCGCAGATCGCATTCGCGAGGCCATTATTGATGGGGAATTTGAATTAGGCTCAAAGGTATCGGAACAAAGCCTAGCCGATGTACTTGGCATCAGCCGTTCCCCCGTGCGCGAAGCCTTGGCATTGCTACAGATCGAAGGGCTCATTCACGTGATTGCAAAACGCGGGTCTTTCATTTTCAAGCCCGATATAAAGATGGTCCAAGACCTGTGCGAACATCGCGCCATATTGGAAACTGCCTGTGTGCAACATGCGATAGATCGCAATCACAACGCCTTGATTCATGGGTTGCAACAAAGCATCGACAGGATGCAACGCGCAATCGATAGCAACGCCGCAGATGATTATGCCAAAGGCGATGTGCAATTTCACCTCGCCATTATTGACGCCAGTGAAAACGCCTCAATAGCAAAAATCTATACGCGCACCATAGGTCCACTTCTGGCGGTGCGCACCCATTTGCTCAGTGAAAAGACCGCGCATTTGGGGCGATCTATGGATGATCACTTGACCCTATTAGATGCCTGCACCCGCAAAGATGTGCAGCATGCACAAGCGATTATCACAAACCACGTGTCGCATTTGCTTGAGGCCTATAGCGCTCAACACGATGATCCCACGCCTATTCACGCCTAGGGTTGCGTGAACAAATCACTGTAGGTGTCACGCAGAATGTTCTTTTGCACCTTGCCCATGGTGTTGCGTGGCAAAGCGTCAACCACCACCAATTTGCGTGGGTGTTTGAACCGTGCCAACGAGGTTTTACAAGCCTCGATTATTGCATCCAGATCAGGGGTCTGATTTGGCAAAGCCACAATAACCCCCACGACAGTTTCGCCAAAATCAGGGTGCGGCACACCGATGACAGCGCTTTCCAAAACGCCCGGTTGCTCATCCAACACCAGTTCTATTTCTTTGGGGTAAATATTGTACCCGCCCGAAATAATAAGATCTTTGTTGCGGCCAACGATAGACACATAGCCCTCGTCGTCAATTGTGCCCAAATCACCCGTGATGAAAAACCCATCGCTGCGCAATTCTTCGGCGGTCTTTTCCGGCATCTGCCAATAGCCTTTGAACACGTTGTCACCGCGCACTTCGATCTGACCGACGTCACCATCTGGCAAGGTCTTTCCCGTTGCAGGGTCCGTGATTTTTAACTCAACACCGGGCAAAGGGAACCCTACAGTGCCCGCTTTGCGCGTGCCCTCATAGGGGTTTGAAGTGTTCATATTCGTCTCTGTCATGCCGTAGCGTTCTAGAATACGGTGACCTGTACGCTCTTCAAATTTGACGTGAGTTTCTGCCAACAGCGGCGCAGACCCCGAGATGAACAACCGCATATGCGTGGTCAGGTCTTTGGTGAAACGCGGATCATCCAGCAGACGCGTGTAAAAGGTCGGAACCCCCATCATCGCCGTCGCGCGTGGCAGGTTTTCGATCACAGCGTCTTGATCAAATTTCGGCATGAAAATCGCGCTGCCCCCTGCGGCAAGCGTCACATTGGTGGCCACAAATAGCCCGTGTGTATGAAAGATTGGCAAGGCGTGGATCAACACATCCTGCGCCGTAAAGCGCCATTCTTTAACTAGCGTTTGTGCATTGGACAACAGATTAGCCTGCGTCAGCATCGCGCCCTTTGAACGCCCCGTGGTGCCTGACGTGTAAAGAAAAGCGGCCAAATCATCAGCGTTGCGATCCACGGTGGCAAACGCTGTAGAGCATCTTTGCGCGCGCACCATCAACGTGCCGCTGCCATCAGCGTTCAAGGTTTCAACCTGCCCACCAAGCCCCTGCACGACAGGGGTAAGCGCGGTCACATTCCGACCATCGCACACCACCAAAGCCGCGCCGCTATTTTCAATGAAATAAGTCAACTCATCCACAGTATACGCAGTATTGAGCGGTAAAAATACCAACCCCGCTTGCACACAAGCCGCATAAAGCGCCAAAGCTTCTGGCGACTTTTCAATCTGGGCGGCAACACGGTCCCCCGGCTTTAAACCTATCTCGGTCATCGCATTCGCAATCTGGGCCGCGGTCGCAAGGAATGCTTGATGCGTGACTACCGTGCCATCCACCACGTGCAAAAATGGAGTGGTTTTGCCTGCGTGAACACCCAAAAGCGTATCGTAGAGAAGGTTTGCCATAGTCTAAGGCCTTTTTAAGTCTGTGTTATTGTGGTTGAGGCAGCCAAAGTTTGAACTGCGGCAGAGGCCACGACCTCTTTGGTGTTTGCAAAACGTTCGTGATTTTGCGCCACATTGTTTAGGTCGTAAAGATAGTTCACCATTGTCCCGCCAGATTGGGCGCGCCCTTTGTCGGAAATATCGGCATCCCCATGCACAGCGTGCACAATCGCGCCATTACCCAAGTGGAACCGCGCAACAGGATCATACGGCACACCACCACGCCCCTTTGCTGTCAAAAGATACGACGCGGCAAGCGTTTTCAGATCTTCAGGTACAGCATCGGACCAATCGATACCTTGCGCTGTCAACCACCGCGTTAAGTTCGGAATAGGGGACAGAGTCACAAAAGTCTCAAGCCCTGACAATTCAGCCGACAAATCAGACGCGACCTGTTTGATCAAAGAGTTGCCGAACGAAATACTGGCCAATCCCGCTTGGCAGTTTGAAATCGAATAGAATACAGCTGTGTCTGCTTGATCTGCCGGCAAAGGTGCGCGATCTTCGGCCAGAACATTTTGTACCGATCCTGGAATACCTTGGGTCAAAGCGACTTCGACAAAGATGAGTGGTTCATCAGGCATAGACGGGTGGAAAAAGGCAAAGCATCGCCGATCACTTGGCTCAAGGCGTCGACGCAAATCGCTCCAACTGTGAATGGCATGCACAGCTTCATAAGCTGTTATTTTTTCCAAAATACGTGCAGGGCTTTCCCAGTTGATTGGTCGCAGAACCAAGAACCCACGATTAAACCACGAGGCAAATAAATGCCTAAAGTCCAAATCCAGCGCCTCAAGCTGTGGGTCTTTATCGCTCAAGCGCAGCAAATCGGCCCGCATCCGCACCAAGGCCGCCGTGGCCCCCGGCACACCGTTTAAGCGCCGGATCAATTCTTGACGTCGTGGTTCTGCGGCGGATGCAAAAGCGCGGTAAGATGCTTTTGACGGTCCATTTTTATAGGCCACCAACGTGTCACGCACAGCTTCGGGGTCAATGTTCATGGCCGTGGCAATATGGTTGAAAAATGCCAGTTTTTGCGCATCATCCATCGCCTCAAACGCAGATAGAATATCTGACGCCAAAGCCAAACCAGAGGTTTCTCCGGCCGACCCAACAAGCGCTTCGGCCAACTCTTCAATTGGACGATTGTCATGCACATGTTGAGATCGTTGCCTGTATCGTCGCTCAAAGACGGTCGATAAAAGATCAGCAAGCAGTGTCATATTGCAGCTCCCATAACGACATCAGGCAACCATGTGGCCAATTCAGGAAAGACGCACAACAAGAAAATCGCCAAGATCATACAAGCAACAAAAGGCAAGGATCCCGTCAAAATCGTCTTAAGCGAAATGTCCGGCGCAATGCCATTGATCACATAAAGATTAAGCCCGACAGGTGGTGAAATCAGACCTATTTCCATGTTGATTGTCAAAACGACGGCGAACCAAATCGGATCAAATCCTGCCGTTGTGATGATCGGTAACAAGATTGGCGCAGCCATCAAAATCACTGCAACAGGCGGCAAGAAAAAGCCCGCTATCAGCAAAAAGACATTGACCGCAATCATCAAATACCAACGGTTCACGTCCAAGGTGCCAATCCATTCGGCGATAGATTGCGTGATATAGAGCGATGATAACATGTAAGAAAACACACCCGCCGCTGCGACGATAAACAGGATCATCACGCTTTCTTTTGTGCTGTCGCGCAAAACAACCCATAGATCACGCGGATGCCAAAGTTTGTAAATGATCACCGCAATCAGCAGACACAAAAGAGCGCCAACAGCCGCAGTTTCAGAGGGCGTCGCGATACCACCATACATGGCATAAAGCACGCCGACGATGATCGCCAAGAATGGCAAAACACGTGGCAAAATTTCAAAGCGTTCTTTCCACGTGTAACTACCAGAACTGAGCAATGCAGCGTCGCCTGATTTCCATGTGGAATACAAAGACCACGCCATGAACAAAACCACCAACAAAATACCCGGAACGACGCCAGCCAAAAACAAGCGTCCAATCGAGGTTTCGGTGGCGATGCCGTAAACGATCATGGTCACAGACGGTGGGATCAAAATACCCAGCGTTCCGCCCGCAGCGATAGACCCTGCGGCCACGCCATCAGGATAGCCACGCTTGCGCATTTCGGGGATGCCCATTTTGCCAATAGCAGCACAGGTCGCGGGCGACGATCCTGACATCGCAGCGAACAAAGCGCAGGCACCAAGATTGGCCACAACAAGCCCGCCGGGCACACGCGTCAACCAACGTTCAAGCGCTTCATATAAATCTGCCCCTGCCCGCGTCGATGCAATGGACGACCCCATGATGATGAACATAGGGATCGATAAAAGCGCAAAGTTATCCAGCTTGCCGAATAGAATCTCAGGCAAAAGTTCAAGCGAACGCGCCCCATCGAAAACAATCAGAAAGCCTGCGGACACAATCAAAAGACCGATCGCAACAGACACACCAGAGAACAACACAAAGATGGTGGCCAGCGCCACGATCCCGCCAAGAAGAAGAGGGTCCATAGTTATGTCTCCAGACCAAATGGTTTTTCGCTGCCAAGCAAAAGGGCGACAAAATCAGCAATGAGTTGTAGTAAAAACAGCCCAAACCCGACCGGAATTGCGAGGTAAGGAATCCACAAACGCACCCCCCAAACTGTGTCGGAATGCCATCCTTTGGCCCAAGCAAAGTGCCAGTATTCAAAGCCGTACCAAACCATCACGATCATGATCGAGATTGACAAAATCGAGGTCAAAATAGCCATATAAAACCGCGCGCGCGGGGCGAGCATAAGTGGGATAAGATCAACGTTCACATGACCGCTCAGCAACTGCACATAGGGCAGTCCGATCAATGTGGCAGCGATGACCAAATAAATCACAGCTTCGGTTTGCCATATGGTCGATCCGTTCAAAACAAATCGCACAAATATCATCTGACAGGTGATCGAAACAGCGGCGACAATCATCGCAGCCGAAGTCCAGCCTGCGAGTGTCGATAGACCTGCAACGCTGCGCAAAAAAAGATTGTCGCCGGCGGTGGAGCGTGAGGGGGCGACGGGGGGCGTGCTGCCGTGACCAGACATAGATGCCGTCCTTGTATTTTCAAAGTTCAAAGGAATGGGACGGCACAAAGCCGCCCCACATAAGGTCACTCAACAGCAAGCGCGAGATCCAGCAGCGTCTGACCATCAGGGACGTCTGCAACGAATTGTGCGTAAGACGTCGTTTGTGCCAGTGCACGCCATGCTTCGAAATCCGCAAGGGACATTTCAGCAATTTCAACGCCAGCGTCCTGAAAGACTTGTGTCGATGCTGCGTCTTCTTTTTTGGCCTCTTCAAGATAGAAAGCCTGTGCTTTTGCAGAGGCCGCGATCAGGGCCTCTTGCTGCGCAGCGTTCAGCCCTTCAAAGGCAGATTTATTCATCAACATCGGCTGATACATGAACCACAACGCAACATCCGCCGCAGGGGTATAGCAGCTCACTTGCTCATAAATTCGGTAAGACACAAAAGACGAAGACGACGTGTTCGCAGCGCTCAAAACGCCAGTTTGCATCGCGTTGTAGATTTCAGAAGACGCCATTGACGCGATAGACGCCCCTGCCCCTGCAAGCATTTGTTCAAACGCTTTGCCTGCTGCGCGGGTTTGCAACCCTGCCACGTCTTCGGGTTTGGTGATGCATTTGTCTTTGCCTGCAAATCCACCAGCCAAATAACCATGCACCAAAACCATCACATCATCTTCGGCCATCTTGGCCTCAAGCGCATCCATAAAGGGCGACTCGCTCAGACGGGCGGCATGGTCGTGGTTTTTCACCAGACCAGGCATCAATGTCAGATTGTAAGATGGCTGCTGCCCGCCCGCATAGCTAAGCGGCAAAACGGTCATGTCCAGTTGGCCACGGCTGAGCGGCTTGTACTGCTCACGTGGTTTGAACAGAGATTTTGAACCAAAAATTTTGATTTCCAAATCCACATCTGCGGCAGCAACATCATCTGCAACCATCTGCGCGACTTTGTGTCGGATATCTTTGTTAGACCATTGATGCGACAACCGCAATTCGGTGGCGTTTGCCACGCCAGAAAAGGCCATCAATGCAATCACGGCACCAGTAGTGAGCAACTTCATATTCATATCTTCCTCCCATTGGGTTCCTTGTGAAAACAAAAGAACCTTTGCCAGCATCGCCAGACAGAATTCAAAGTCAAGTTTTTTGTATACAATAAATTTAATATTGCGCACCATATATCCATTTGGTACTGTTTATTATGGATATTAGACGCGCTGACATCATTGCTGACGCCCTAGAAGAACTGGTTTTTTCCGGCACCTTTCAGGATGGAGATCGCTTGGACGAAATCAAATTGTCCAAACAATTTGACGTGTCACGCACCCCCATTCGAGAGGCTTTGCAGCGTTTGGTGAACTCTGGTTTGGCCGAACAATTCCCAAGGCGTGGTGTGTTTGTGCGACAACCTGGTCCCGTCGAATTGATGGAAATGTTTGAAACGATGGCCGAAGTCGAAGCTGTCTGTGGCCGCTTGGCAGCAATGCGCATTTCCGATGCTGCGATTGCTGATCTTGAGGCCGCAAACCAGCGATGCCAAAAGGCCATCGATCAAAATGATGCTGATTTATATTACCGTGAGAATGAGCGTTTTCATCACATTATCTATGCTCAATCAGGCAACGCCTTTCTGGAAGGCGAGGTGTTGCGGCTGCATAAGCGGCTTAAACCCTACCGTCGCATTCAGCTTAGGCTGCGTGGCAGAATGGCACAATCTATGGACGAACACATTCAAGTCGTAGATGCGCTCAAAGCAGGAAACACTACTCTTGTGGCGCAAGTCCTACGGGATCATGTCGCGATCCAAGGTGAAAAGTTCCACCATTTGATGACGAGCCTGAGGACCGCAGCACAGTAGCCAAGGGCACTGCCGCAAACGCATATGCCCGTAGGCATATGCAAAAGCTCCGACCACCAATCTCTATATAATGGCCTTGCGCACTTGGGCGGAAACCCATTCACTGACAACAACAGTTGCAAGGATAAGGATCAAGATCACCAAGACTTGATCCCAAGCCAAAATCGCGAGAGACGCATTCATTTTCAGTCCCAAGCCACCAGCGCCTACAAGGCCCAAGATGGCACTTTCACGGATATTGATGTCCCAGCGAAACACTGAAATACTCCACAAAGCAGGCATAATTTGCGGCACAATCCCGTAAGTTAAAACTTGCGTGGGGGCCGCCCCTGTTGCGGTGATTGCTTCAATTTGACGTGGGTCGGTTTCTTCGATCGCCTCGTACAAAAGCTTGCCGACAAAACCGATAGACCGCAGTGCAATGGCGATGATTCCAGCCAACAAACCGGGGCCGATAATCGCCACCAAAAGCAATGCCCAGATCAGCGAATTGATCGACCGAGATGTCACAATGATGAACAAAGCGATAGGACGCAAAATCGTGGCCGAAGGCGTGGTGTTGCGTGCCGCCAAAAAGGCAACAGGAATGGCGATCAAAACACCGCCAATGGTGCCCAAGGTCGCAATGTTGAGCGTGTCCCAAAGGGGCTTCATCAGTTCGGGTAAATAGCCCCACTCAGGGGGAGTCATGCGGCTGCCAATGTCCAGCGCCTGCGCGGGTGCATCCCACACAAAAGCCCAAATCGTATCTTGCGACATGATCCGCCAGCACCATACGAACAGAGCGACCAAGGCGAACCAGCCCAACCAAAGAAACAGGCGATGTTTCGGGGTGCGATACGTCCAATCGGACGAAGATATATTGGTCATTGCAGGAACTTTCGCAGATAGCTTGAGCTGTATTCAGCCACCATAACGATGGCGATGATGATCAACAGGATGGCCCCTGCACTGTCATATTCGTAGCGATCAATCGCCGTGTTCAACGTGGCCCCAATGCCGCCCGCGCCCACGATGCCGATCACAGCACTTTCACGAAAATTGATATCGAGCCGATACAAAGACAGGCCAATCAACCGTGGCATAATCTGCGGCTGCACCGCGTAGTTTAACATTTGAAACCATGAAGCCCCTGTGGACCGGATCGCTTCGACCTGTGTCTCATCTACCTCTTCAATTTCATCAGCCAACAGTTTGCCGATAAAGCCGATGGTCGCAAAAGACAGGGTCAAAAAGCCCGCGAAAGGACCAAACCCGAACATCGCTACAAGGAAAATCGCAACGATCAACTCTTGCAATGAGCGGCTGATCGCGATGACCGCACGACAAAACAGATAAACAGGGCGCGGCACGATATTACGCGAAGCGCCTATCCCGATGGGGATGGAAATAAGCACACCCACGACGGTCGAAGTCAGCGTCATAGTCAGGCTTTCAATCAAACCTTGGCTGATGTCGCCCCAACGACTGGTGAAATCAGGTTGCAAGAACCCCATGACAAATCTTTGCCCACGTTCCAAACCCTCAGAAACGCGCATCCAATTGACCTCAACCGACCCAACGGCCAACACCAAATACACCAGCGCAGCGATTTGCACCGCAATGCGCAGACGTCGATCAGGGATGATTTGTGGCGGGCGTCGCCATGTGGTTGGATAACTGCTCATGCCAAAACCTCGGCAACTTTTGGAACCACCACAGGCGTATCATCAGCATCATCGTCGTTACCGACAGGATTCCAATCTTCGGCCCCATAAATTTCGGTCAAAACCGCTTCGCTCAAACCGTCAGGTGCGCCATCAAAAACAACCCTGCCCGCGCGAAGCCCCACAATGCGCTGCATAAAGGCCTGCGCAAGCGGCACATCGTGAATGTTCACAATGGCAGGCAGATCGCGTTCAGCACAAATTTCGGTCAACAACCGCATGATTTGACGGCTGGTTTTAGGATCAAGGCTGGCAGTGGGTTCATCCACCAACAACAGATCGGGGTCTTGCATCAAAGCACGCGCGATTCCGACACGCTGACGTTGTCCACCAGACAGGGCATCGGCGCGCTTGTCGGCATGTTGCAACAGACCAACACGATCCAACAGCTCATAGGCGCGTTGAATATCGCGAGGTTCATATCGGCGCAGCCAACTGCGCCAGAACGAAACATACCCAAGTCGCCCCGACAGGACGTTTTCCATCACAGTCAAACGTTCCACCAAGGCGTATTCTTGAAAAATCATACCAATTCTGCGGCGTTGATGACGCAACTCTGAACGGCTGAGTTTCACCAAATCAACATCGCCCAACCAGACCTCGCCCGAGCTGGGTTCAACCAATCGATTGATACAGCGAATAAGAGTGGATTTCCCCGCGCCCGATGGCCCGATCAATCCAATCAATTGTCCCTTTTGGACATCAAGCGACACATCGCTCAGGGCCGTATCACCAGTTTTGTAAGTCTTGGACAGCCCATTCAATTTAAGCATGCAGGTCGCTCCGAAATGCGACAGGCGAGCATCAGCCCGCCTGTGTTAAAGATAAATGCCGAGTTTATTGGCAATTGTAGGAAACGCCGTTTGCGTCATCGATTTTGCGGATCACTTCCCAGTCTTTTTTGAATGTGATTTCGATGAATTGCTCTTCGCCGCTTTTGCCGAATTCTTCCGCAAGAGCAGACCCTTCCCAATCGAAAGAAAAGAAAGCTTCTCTAACTTTTTCTTGCAATTCAGGTGTTAGGTTGTGCGCCATTCCGTACCCCGTGGTAGGGAATGTTTGTGACGTGTAAAGATTTTTGAATTGGTCAACCGTGACCACATCGCGTTCGATCATCCGCGCCATGACTGAATTGGCAATTGCTGCAGCTGGGTAATCTTTGTTCGCGACACCCAAGATTGAATTGTCGTGCTTGCCAGAAAACACAGGTTCGAAATCTGTGCCAGCTACCATGCCAAAATCAGCTTTTAAGATCGCGGAAGGCGCTTTGAAACCAGAGTTGGATGTTTCCGTTGTGAAAGCCAATTGGCCGCCCTTGAGGTCTGCGATCTCTTCGATGCCTGAACCAGGGTATGTGATGATTTCCATCTCATAACCAAAAGACCCGTCTTTCGCGGCCATCATCGCAAAGGGGCGCAAGCCGCCACAAGCAACGGCCAAAGGGTTTGAGCCAGTGTTGAAACCGGCAACGTGCAAACGGCCCGCACGCATCGCCTCGATTTGTGCTGCATTGGATTGCACAGGGAAGAACTGAACCTTTTTGCCGGTCACTTCGCTCATGTGATCCAGAAAGCCAGCCCAAACTTCGGCGTAAACTGCGGGATCTTCAACTGGTGTATAAGCAAAGATCAAGGTCGACGGATCAATCAAATCGGCAGCATCTGTCGGCGTGTCTGCAACAAGATCGCCGTCGGTGTCAGTGTAACGATCGCTCAACTGAAAGTCAGCGAAAGCAGGCACAGTCATTGCGGTAAAAAGGGCAATCGCAGAAGTCGCACGTTTGAGATATGTCATTGTTTATTCACTATCCATGTTAATTTCGATGGCACGTTCAAGCTGGCTTTAGTTAATCGGTTGGCTGGGCAAAGATCACTCTGATCTGCACCTTAGATTTGATAGTTTGCACAATGATAATCTGTCAAGCGGGACATCTCGCACATGCAGCATTAACAGGTTGATTTCACAAAACTTTTACATAACCCGATTGCAATTTCAAGATACAAATAATCCATGCAATCAAAGGTATCGCGCTTGCCCGCCGTCCTCCACTCATGTCAGTATTTTTGGTGGGGTCTTTGACAAATTTTGGGGTGCCTTCGAACTTCAAAGCGATCAAATTTTGATACGCCAAACCACTTTGGTGCCTCAAATTGACGTTTCATATTTGGATAGGAAATTGTGCCTGTTCAGCATGCGTAAAAGTGCTCTGCAGCCCCAATAGCATCACGCGACAAACATAGTTATACGAGTGTATTCGCTTAGTTAGGGCCGCCATCGCAACTTTAATCAGACTGCACAGCATATGAATTATCGAGGCCACACAACACGCCAACGAGACCGGCATGTCCGGTTTTGCAAAACGCATGGGCCATATAAAAATCGTGCACCCGTGAGGCGCGTGTGCCGTAAGAAACTGATGGCTACAGGAAGACGTGAAAGCCCACAAAAAGACTTCGCAGGCCTTTTAAGTAGAAAAAATCTCTATGCAATATATTTTAAGTCCTCTTCAAATAAAAAGCTGCATCGCAGCAATTTACAATGCGGCAACGCAGCGCTTCATTCACAAAAAGTCCCAATTCCAAGGATCGGACAACACCACGAAATGCTTATGACGTGCTGTCTGTTTCAATCCGGTCACCTGTCGCGGCATCGAACACATGCAGTTTCATACGATCAAATTGCAGCGGCAAATCCATCCCACGCGCGACAGGGTCTTCGGGGCTCAAACGAACCACAGCCATCGCTCCCGCGATGCGGGCAGACACCATCGTATCAGAGCCCAAAGGTTCGAAAACCTCGACCTGTGAAACGAAATCTGAGACCTCTGCAAGACAAAGCCCGATCGCTTCAGGGCGCGCACCAAGATGCACTTTTTGCCCGTCCTGTGCATCAATGCGCTTAAAGGGCAGACGCAAGCCATCGATCTCAACAAAGCTCCCCTCTGCTGCTTGGCGCACAACACCGTCGAACATATTCATCTGCGGCGACCCAATAAATTCGGCGACAAACCGCGTTGCTGGCCGTTCATACAACGTCAAGGGGGGCCCCTCTTGCAAGATGCGTCCGTCTTTCAAAATCACGACACGGTCCGCCAACGTCAGCGCTTCGACCTGATCATGAGTGACGTAAATCGTGGTGCGACCAAGAAGCCCGTGCAGACGCTTGATCTCGGTGCGCATCTCAACTCGCAACTTGGCGTCAAGGTTTGAAAGCGGTTCATCAAACAAGAACGCAGACGGGCGCCGCACAATCGCGCGCCCCATCGCCACACGTTGACGTTGCCCGCCCGAAAGCTCTGCAGGGCGGCGATCCAACAACTTTTCAATCTGCAACATCTGCGCGGCTTCAGCGATCAGACTCTTACGATCCGCTTCGCTGACTTTACGCATTTTAAGGCCGAAACCGATGTTATCAGCAACGCTCATATGGGGATAGAGCGCGTAATCTTGAAACACCATTGCGATATCACGGTCACGCGGCTCAACCGAATTGACGACTTTATCCCCGATCAACAAACGCCCCCCCGTGATGTCCTCAAGCCCTGCAACCATCCGTAAAAGCGTGGATTTCCCGCAGCCAGAAGGACCTACAAGTGCAACAAATTCTCCATCCTTGATTTCAAGGTCAATCCCGTGGATTGCCTTTACGGCCCCGTAGTTCTTTTCAATCTTATCTAGCGTGATCGTGGCCATCCGCCCTCTCCTCCCGTTTTGACGGCACCCCGAATTTGGGCTTGCCAGTTCACATTAACTTCTATTATCGTTATTGATAATGATATCATAAAGCAAGTGAGTCGACATGGCCGCAGAGAATTTTCCAAACACAACGCCCCAAAAACTGGTCCGCACGACCAGCGCAAGACGGTCGTTCCATATCTACACCAGCCTTCAGCGTGAGATTGTGTTGGGAATGCTCGCACCACGTTCAACATTACTTGAGTTGGAATTGGCCAATCGGTTCGAAGTCAGCCAAGGGACAGTGCGCGAAGCACTTTTGCTGTTGCAAGAAGAAGGCTTGGTCCACCGCCAACCGCATCGCGGCACCACAGTCGCAGATTGCCGGGCTGAGGATGCAGAAGAGCTTATCCGCCTGCGCCATGACATCGAATGTCGGGGGGTAAAACGCGCCATAGCACGCCAAGGCAATGCCTTGGCAGATCGGATGCGCACGCATCTTAGCGCGATGCAAGAGGCCGCAGATGCCGGCGATGAATACCTGCTGTCCGTGCACGACCGCGCATTTCATTCAGAGCTTTTTGCCTGCGCAGACCTGCCGCCTGTCCAGCCAGTTCTGGCCCGCGCGTTGGTGCATGCACACCGGTATAAAATCCTACATCCGGCCCAAAATCGCGACCTAAAAGACACGGCCAATCGGCATCTGGCGATCATCGATGCACTGGACGCAGGGGATGCAGACCAAGCGGCTGCGGCCCTGTCCCGCCACATCACAACCATCGTCGATTTCGGCCCAAACATATTGGCAGAAGATCTATGAGCCGTCCGTCTTCGCAAATGAAAACGATCCTTGATCGTCTCGCGGTTGAAGATGCCGGTCTTCCCGATCCGACCCTGTGCCCTGCGCATGAGGGCCGCAAACAGGCGGAGGCTGCGAATCTGCGTTGGAATGTCGATTTGCCAGATATGGAACGGATAGAAGAAGTTCATGTTTCCGGCTCACAAGGCGATATCCCTTGCCGGATTTTGACCCCAAAAGGCACGCCACGAGGCACGATTTTGTTCATCCACGGAGGCGGTTGGGCATTTTGTTCAATGGCGACACATGAACGCTGCGCCCGAGTTCTGGCAATTGAAGCACAAGCAACAGTCGTGATGTGTGATTACCGTCTTGCCCCCGAGCACCCCTACCCTGCAGGTCTGGACGATTGCACCGCAGTTTGGAGGGCGCTGGCACAGGCGCAAGCCCCGTTTAGCACAATAAAAGGCCCGTTTGCACTATCCGGTGACAGCGCAGGCGCGAACCTTGCGATGGGGGTGATGCTTGACAGCGGCCCTAAACCGGATTGCGGCCTGTTGTTTTACGGCGTTTACGATACGGATTTTGCGTCGCCCTCTTATATTGACGCGGCGCAAGGGCCCGGACTGACGCGAGATAAAATGTGCCGCTATTGGGATTGGTATGCGGACGCCGCCCAGCGCCTTGCCCCACAAGTCGCACCAATGCGCGCTAGTGATGCGGCCCTAATGGCGCTGCCGCAACTTTATCTTAACGCCGCAGAAATTGATCCGTTGCGATCGGACACAGAACGCTTGTTCGCGCGGCTTTCAAAACTGGGCCGCAAAGATCGCTTTCATCTACATGGCGGCGTTGTTCACGGTTTTTTGCAAATGACCACCGTGCTTGAGGAGGCACGATTGGCTCTTGGTTCTGCGGGGGCAGCGTTCCGCGCTTTCACCAAGGAACCGCCCCACGACCAAACGGAAAACGATGACTAAAACACTATAGGGAGGAGACACTATGACACATTCAAACAAGGACACGGCACCAACAGCTTGGGCTAAGACACTCAAAACCCTTGCGATGGGCCTGCTTGCCAGCACCGCGATAGCATCGGGCGCACAAGCACAAGAGGTGAACTTTTGGTATCACTTCGACAATGCTGATAACCCGATGTCTGCGCTCGTTGAAAAGTTCGAGGCGGAAAACCCAGGCATCACGGTGAACGCAGAAAACGTTCCGTGGAATAGCTATTACGATCAGCTTTATACCTCAATCGTTGCAGGCACAGGGCCGGATGCGGCGCTGGTCAAACTCAACGCGCAACCGCGCCTGATCGAGATGGAAGCACTTGAACCACTCGATGCGTGGATTAACGGCTGGGGCGGCAAGGCCGAAGTACAAGACAACCTGTTCACTTTGACCGCAGCCGCAGATGGGTCGCATTATTATCTGCCCGTGCAATATGTGGTGCTCTATCTCTACTACCGCACCGATATGTTCCAAGAACTGGGCCTGACCCCGCCCACAACCTGCGACGAGTTCCGCGATGCGGCCAAAGCACTGACCCGCGACACAGATGGCGATGGCCATACCGATGTCTACGGTTTCGGATTCAGGGGCGGCAAAGGCGGGCATGACCATTGGGCCAGCCTGACCCTAGCCCGCGACGGCGTGGGCTTTGGCAAAGGCGAATTGACTTCTGAAGCAGGCGTTGCCGGCACGCAGTTTGTGCTGGATCTATTCCAAAAAGATAAGGTCTTTCCACCCTCAGCACCCAACGACGGTTTCAAAGAAATCATCGGTGCCTTTCAGGGCGGTCAGACTGCTATGACGATCCACCACATCGGCTCTTCTGCAGGAATGGTTGAGGCGCTTGGCGACAAGGTATCAGCCGTACCTGTGCCTGAATGCGGCGGCGGTCATTGGACGTCGTTCGGCGATGAAAGCACGGCTGTTTTCTCTGCCGCGCAAGACAAAGAAGCCGCTTGGAAATGGATCAGCTTTCTGTCCAGCCCGATCAACAACGCAGAGTTCAACAAGGCCACAGGGCAGCTACCTGTGACCAAAACCGATAGCGCCAATTGGGATGGCCACGCGGCACGGTTCGTAGACGCGACTGTGGCTTCTCTGCCTTTTGCAGAGTTGCTGCCCAACACCAGTGAGACAGCCGACTTCGCCAATACCGTTTGGCCGGTTGCGATGCAGCGTGCCTTGATCGGTGAAATTTCAGCCACTGAAATGAACGCCGAAATCGACGCTCTGTACAACAAGTAACCTCCCTGACTGGCGGGCCAACGCTATGGTCCGCCATTTTTAACTGAAAGCCCCCCTAAACCGGAAGACAGCCCATGTCCGTCACGACCGTCCCACCGGTGCCATTGTCGCGCCGCGTGCTGCCCCTTGTCATGCTTTCGCCCGCCGTTCTGGTGACGTTGGCCATCGTGTTTTTGCCTATGGTACAAGCGCTCTGGATGAGCCTGCATGACTATGTCCTGTTCCGCCCCAAGAACTTTGATTGGGTCGGGTTGAAAAATTTCGTTACCGTTTGGAATGATCCTGTCTTTTGGACATCGTTGCGCCATACCGTGATTTGGATCGCGATTACCGTACCTGCGCAGATGCTCCTTGGGCTCGCTACGGCACTATTGCTGAACCAAAACTTTCCTTGGCGTGGTCTTGCGCGGGCGCTGGTGATTATCCCTTGGGCGCTGCCCTCTGTCGTAATCGCGCTGATGTGGGTCTGGATTTACGATTCAAACTTTGGCGTGCTGAATGATCTCATGCTGCGGTTCAACTTGATTTCCAGTGCCATTCCGTGGCTCGCCGATCCTGACACCGCGCTTTATGCAATTATTCTGACACTGACATGGCAGGGCTTTCCATTCTTCGCGGTGATGATCCTTGCCGGGCTGCAATCAATTCCGAGAAGCTATTACGAAGCCGCTTCGATTGATGGCGCATCACAGGCCCGCCAGTTCTGGCACATCACGTTGCCGGGTTTGTCAGGGGTTTTGATGACAGCCACTTTACTGCGGGTGATTTGGGTCGCGAACTCGATTGACGTCATCTACGTGATGACAGGCGGTGGGCCGGGATATTCGACATATACATTGCCGCTTTACGCCTTGGTGAAAGCGCGCACAGGTTTGGATTACGGATATGGTTCGGCGTTGGCCGTCAGCTTTACCCTGCTTCTTTTGGGCTTCGTGGTTCTATACTTGCGCCGCGCAGGAAGGAACATCGCATGATGGTTCGCAACACCTCACTCATCCGTAGAATTTTGACAGTTGATCTGCCTGTGCTGTTGATTTTGATCTTTACCCTTTCACCCTACCTTTGGATGGCGCTGACATCCGTGACGCAAGAAAGCAAGCTGTTCACCCAAGGCCCCTCGCTAACGGGTGCGACATTGGAAAACTATCTGCGCTTGTTCAAAACGGTGGGCTTTGGGTCCAATCTTTTGGACAGCTTCATCGTCGCTGGCGGCACCGTGGTCGTCGGTCTCGCGCTGTCTGTTCCCGCGGCCTATGCCTTTTCAAGGTTCAGATTCAAAGGGCGCCGCCTTTTGATGCTTCAGTTTCTTGTAATCAATATGTTCCCTTTGGTGCTGTTGATCCTGCCACTGTTCATCTTGATGAAATCGCTTGGGCTGGTGGACACCTATTTCGCGCTGATCATCGCCAATTCAACCGTGGCGATCCCGTTTTCGGTTTGGATGATGACCAGCTATATCGATGGCATTCCACGCTCTCTTGATGAAGCGGCCATGACCGATGGGTGCAGCCGATTTGGGGCTTTGTTCAAAGTGGTTCTGCCGCTTTGCACCCCGGGGATCATCGCGACGGGCGTCTATATTTTTATCACTGCATGGAACGAATATCTCTATGCGCTCACCCTTGGCGGGCGCAACATAAAACCGATCACCGTCGCAATTCAGACCCTCATTGGCGAGTACCAAGTCGAATGGGGTCTTTTGACAGCGGGCGGTATTGTTGGCGCGATGCCAGCCACGCTTTTGTTCCTCTTCATACAAAAACGCCTGATCGCAGGCATGACCCAAGGCGCGGTCAAAGGATAAGGACCTTTATTTTGAAAAATCCAATTGGCATTATATCCATGCAATTCGTGCGGCCTTTCACGGGCAAGCATCTGCATCTGTTTCGTGACATCAAGTCTATGGGCTATGATTTCATCGAGCTTCTCGTGCCAGAACCAGAAGATGGCATTGATCTTGCAGCTGCGAAATCTGCATTGGCAGACGCAGATCTGGGCATCGTTTTGGCAGCACGCGTCAACCCGCAGCGTTCAATTTCATCCGAAGATGCAAGCGCACGGCAAGGCGGACTTGATTACCTCAAAAGTTGCATCGACAGCGCCAACGCTCTTGGTGCCACAATCATCGGCGGCCCCCTTTACGGCGAGCCTATGGTGTTCGCGGGGCGTCCGCCCCTGCCTCGCAGTGCGGATGACATGAAAGCCCGCGCGGATCGCATGATCGAAGGACTGGCACAGGTCGCCCCCTTGGCCCGCGCCGCAGGACAAACCTTTGCAGTCGAACCCCTCAATCGGTTTGAAACCGATATGCTAAATACCACACGCCAAGGCGTCACTCTTGTCGATACGGTGAATGATGCGGGCCTTGGGCTGATGCTTGATACGTTTCATATGAATATGGAAGATCAATCCATTCCCGATGCGATCCGATTGGCGGGCAAACGCACAGTGCATTTCCAAGCCAACGAAAACCATCGCGGTTTTCCGGGCACGGGAAATATGGACTGGCCCGCCATCATGCGCGCGCTGCATCAGGTGGGCTACACTGGCCCCGTTTCGCTAGAACCATTTCGCCGCGACGATCAACGGCTAGCGCTGCCAATCGCCCATTGGCGTGCCCCTGCTGAAGATGAAACACCAAAGCTTAAAGCGGGCCATGCGTTGATCCGCGCAGCGCTTGATTTTGCGGAGTATGAACAATGACTGACACACCAAAAATGCTCAACATCGGCTGGATCGGCTGTGGTCGCCACGCAACATGGATGCTGTTGCCACAGATCGGCCGCGCAGGCATGCGAATCGCGGCACTTTGCGACCGCGATGAAACGGCACTCAAAGCCACAGCGGGCCATTACGGCGTCACCCAAACCTATACCGACTGGCGCGATATGTTAGAACAACCCGGGTTGGATGCGGTGTGCATGGCCGTCGGCCCCGATGTGCATTTTGCCGCAACACTGGCCGCGTTGGAAAAGGGTCTTCCGGTCTTTATGGAAAAACCCCCAGCCGCCACACATGCCCAAGCGCTGGAGTTGCAACACGCCTCTGACCGCACGGGCGTACCGGTCTACGTGGGATTTATGAAACGCTATTCCACGGGCAACCGCATTGCGCATAACATCTTGCAAGGATCAGAGTTCGGCCCTGTGCTTGGCATCACCGGCAGCTATATGACCGCGCCAAGCTATTTCACGGGCGAGGTCGATTACACAGGCTTTTACCTACATCACTGCGTGCACTACATGGATTTGATGCCGTGGCTTGCGGGCAGCCCTATTGCAGAAATGACCGTGCGCAGCACCGTGCCCGCAGCAGGTAAAATCCTATTCCACATGGGGTTCACTTGTGAGAATGGAGTGATCGGAAATGTGGTTATGGGCACGGTGCAATCGCGTGGCACCCCTATGGAACAGATCACTGTGATGGGCGACCATAACCGTATCGAAGTGGACAATGTGATCAATGTTGCTTGGCACCGCGATCCACCATTCAAAGCCGAAGATCCCGAGGCAACGTTAAGCAGTGATAATGATACTCTGGTGTGGCAACCCAACTTCACCGCTGCGGCCAACGAAGATCACAAAGGCTACGCCGCGCTGATGGCGGATGTGGCCAAAGGTCTGGCGGGCCAACCCACGGCTGCCCCACGCATTGCCGACGGCGTGACAGCTATGGCCACACTTGAACGTATGATTGCCAATATCGAAGAAAAGTAGCCTTGGCTTATTCGATAAAAGGCGCTCTAAATCTGCATTTAGGGCGCCATAAAAATACGGTGTATCAGAACAAGACAGAGTTGGTCTGGCGTGATCTATGGGTAACATAACGCCAGACCGAGAGAGCAATCTTTCCATATATTAATGGTGTCTATCATCCATAGCGGCTGCACAAATGCATTAAAAGACTGGACTACAACCATGACAAGAGCAGCTTATGATAGGCGCGTATAAAGCCCGTTTTCGGCCTGCAGATCATCATGTGTACCAGCTTCAACTGTGCGCCCTGCATCCATCACGATGATCTGGTCTGCATGCCGCACAGTTTCAAGCCGATGCGCGATAACCAAGGTTGTACGCCCCTTTGAAAGCCGCTCCAACGCCTGTTGAATCTCGCGCTCTGTCTCACGGTCCAACGCAGATGTCGCTTCGTCAAGCACAAGGATCGGTGGGTTTTTAAGAAAGGCGCGCGCGATAGCCACACGTTGTTTTTGCCCACCGGACAACATCACGCCCCGCTCGCCCACAATCGTATCCAGCCCCTCAGGCAAACGCGCCACAAGGCTGCTCAACTGCGCATTCTCGACCGCAGCATGAAGCTCTACCAAACTGGCATCAAGTTTGCCGTACAAGATGTTGTCACGCAGGGTGGTCCCGAACAAAAATACGTCTTGCGATACTGTTCCAATTTGTGTCCGAAGACTGTCGAGTGTCATGTCTAAAACATCGATACCATCAATGGTTATGCGCCCAGAAGTGGGATCATAAAACCGTGGCAATAGCGCCAAAAGCGTGGTTTTCCCCGCACCCGACGGCCCGACAAAGGCCACGGTCTCTCCCGCTTTTGCGACAAAACTAACGTCATGAAGTACAGGCAGGGGACTGTCATAGGCAAAAGCCACATTTTCAAATCGAACCTCGCCTTTGAACGCAGGCGCAGGCCGCGCGCCAGGACGATCCGTCACATCACATTCGGTGTCCAAAAGCTCAACGTAACGCCTAAATCCGGCGATGCCGCGCGGATAGGTTTCGATGACTGCGGCGATTTTTTCAAGCGGGCGGAAAAACACGCTGACCAAAAGTAAAAAACCGACAAAGCCCCCCGTGGTCAATGTGCCCTTAAGCACAAATCCCGCCCCAGCCACCATCACCACGACCTGCACAAAACGCAGGCCCATATATTGAATGGCGCTGGCCTTTGCCATGATCGAATATGCTGACAGCTTGGTGTCGCGATACGCTGCGTTGTCGCGAGCAAACAGCTTTTCCTCGTGCTGTTCGTTGGCAAAGGCCTGCACGACGCGGATGCCTCCGATCGCTTCTTCGAGTCTCACGTTAAACGATCCCACGCGTGCATAAATATCCCGCCACGATCGCGTCATGCGCGCACCATAAACAGCCACAACCCAGACCATCAACGGCACAATCACCGCAGTGATCACGGCAAGCCCCGGATGCAGGTTCATCATAAGCAAAAAGGCACCCACAAAGGTCATAATCGCGATGAAAAGATCTTCGGGACCGTGGTGCGCGACCTCACCGATTTCTTCGAGATCTCGGGTCACACGCGCCACCAATTTGCCAGTGCGCGCACGATCATACCAACGCCACGACAGGCGTGTCAGATGAGCAAAGGCACGCCGTCGCATTTCCGTTTCGATTTCAATCCCAAGCCGATGCCCCCAATAAATCACGATACCCATAAGTCCAGTGTTGAGCGCATAGATCATCAACAATCCGACTGCGGCCAAAACGGTCAGCCCCCAATCGCCAAGCGGCAAAAGATGGTCGATAAATCCAGTGATGGCGAGCGGAAAAGCAAGTTCGAAAAGACCCGATAAAACGGCCGATCCGAAGTCAATCCAAAACAGACGTTTGTGGGGTTTATAGTAATCAAAAAACTGGCGAAGCATGAGGCTGGCTTTCAGATGATATTTTGGAATTAAAGAGGGTGAACAACGGGCGTAGGCTCAGCATCTATGACCTGCATGGGCACACCATAGATACGCAAAAGCGCCGCAGGATCGAGCAATTCTCGCACCTCTCCCTGAAGCGTGACACGCCCCGTATCGAGAGCAATGACATGATCGCAAAACCGCACAGCCATATTAACATCATGCAACACAACAACAGCAGAAATACCACGCCTGCGGACGGTGTCGCGCAACAGGCCCAGCACTTCGACTTGGTGGGCCACATCAAGCGCAGAAATAGGTTCATCCAACAAAAGCGTTCGCGCGCCTTGTGCAAGCATCATGGCGATCCAACCGCGCTGACGCTCTCCACCTGACAAAGTATCGACAAGCTGGTCGCGCTTGTCTTCTAAGCCGCATTGCGCAATCGCAGCATCAATCAAGCGATGATCCTCAGGCCCGAGACGCCCCAAGGCTCCGCGCCACGGATAGCGCCCAAGCGCGATAAGTTCGCGCAGCAAAAGCCCCTCAGTCGGTGGCGTCACTTGCGGCAAAAAAGCCAAATCACGGGCGAAATCACGGGCCTTCCAGTCTTGCAAATTTTTGCCCGCATACTGGATGGTTCCGACGCTTGGGTGCGTTTGAGCCGCAAGCATTTTCAACAGGGTCGATTTGGCGGACCCATTGCGCCCGACAAGTGCCGTGATCCCCGTGCCGACCGACAAAGACAGTCCATCAATAAGCCGACGCCCAGGCACATCAAAACAAATGTTTTCGAGAGTAAAAAGGGTCATGAATGTCTCCGTCCTAACAGGGCTACGAACAGCCAAGGCGCACCGATCAGCGTGGCAAAAAGCCCAAGCGGAAGATCGTAAGGATAACTTGCAGTGCGCGCGCCAAACGCTGCAACCGTCATCAAAAGCACCCCTAGGCACCAGCTTGCAGCCAAAAAGGACGCAGGGCGCACAAGGCCAAGACTGCGCGCAATATGTGGGGCCATGAGACCTATAAAACTCACCGGACCGACCAAAACACTGGCGGCCCCCGTCGCCAATCCCGCGCCCAGCACAAGGCCAAGTCGCACCCGCCCAAGCGGCAGCCCCACTCCGCGCGCCACACCCGCGCCCAAAGGCAGGATGTCAAACCAGCGAGAGACCAAAAGCGATGCGCCTAAACCCACCACAGCCATGACAGACAGCGCCAACGCGCCGGACACACTAGCCCGCGATGCGCTGCCCGCAAGCCAGCCCAAAAGCGACCAAGCCCGTGGATCACCTGACGCCATAACCGCAGCCAAAAGCGCAGAGGCAAAGGCCCCGACCGCCAGTCCCGCAAGCAATAAACGCGCAGGGGCCATATCGGATCGCATGGCATAAGCGGACAAAATAATCAGCGTCACAGCCGCACCAGTTGATGACCCAAAAGCAAGAGTAAAGGGCGAAGGGACGGAAAAAAGAAACAGGGTCGCAGCATATCCCAACGCCGCTCCGCCTGTGACTCCCAAAACCTCGGGGGCGGCCATGGGATTGGCAGTCAGTCTTTGCAACACTGCGCCGGACAACGCCAGCAACGCCCCAGCGGACGCGGCGGCCAGAATGGCGGTGGCACGCAACGGCAGGAATGTCGCGGCTATATCGCCAGAAATGATCCCCCACCCGTCGGGTCCACGCCCGCCCAGCAGGCTGAGCGCCGTCAAAATGAGTGTCACACACACAATGGCAGCAACCCGTTTCCACGGATGTGTGGCACGGGGGGCGATAAGATCACTGCGTTCGGTTTCAGGCGGCACGATGTTGCGCAGTTTTGGCAACAAAGCGATCAACACCGGCCCACCGATCAATCCGGTCAGCGCGCCTGTTGGCATCTCAGGTCCGCCCAAGGCTGCAAGCGCCATCAATGCACTATCAGACACGGACAAAAGCAATGCTCCTGCAAGCGGTGACCACAACAGAACCTGTGTGACAGAGCGTGCGCCCAGCCTGCGCACCAGCGCGGGGGCGGCCAGTCCAACGAACCCGACAAGGCCCACTTCTGCGGACACCATACCCGAGAGGATCACCGCGAGCGACAGCGCCGCGAACCGTGTGAGACCAACCTGCGCGCCCAGTGCTTTGGCTGTGGCCCCACCTAAGCTTAGAACAACAAGCGGACGGGCCAAAAGCGCAGCCGCCACGCCACCCAAAACCAAGGTCGCCATGAGGCGGAACACCCCATGCCAACTGTCTTGTGACAACGCGCCACCATTCCAAATGACGAGCGATAAGAGATAATGCCCCTGCCCCAATGTGAGCGCCGTGGATATAGCAGAGGCTAGCATCCCCACCAACATTCCACAGATCGTAACGGTCACGGGCGCAAAGCCACGTCGGGCCCCAAGTGCCATGACAAGCCCTGCCGTCACAGCACCCCCAAAAAGGGCAACAGGGCCACGTCCAAGCGCCAAAGCTTCAGGCCAAAGCAGCGTTGCACCAACCAGAGCCAACTGAGCGCCAGACGCCACACCAAGGGTGGTCGGGTCTGCCAGTGGATTGCGCAAAACGGCCTGCATCAAGGCCCCAGACAGACCAAGAAGACCGCCGATCAAAAGTGCGATCCCCGCACGCGGCATAAGACCAAAGGCAAAGAAAATCTGTTCGGGCAAAAGCGTTGCAGGATTGGCAAAGGGCGAGGCCCATTGTGACAAAGGCAAAGCGCTTAAAGCTGCAAGGCCCCACAAAGCAATCGAGCTTAGGGCTGCGACAAAAAACAAACGTATCATGCGCGCTCCAAAGCCGTGACAAGGTGATCGGCAAACCGCAGGGCCGAAGGCGCGCCCCCAAACGGGTTGTTATCACTCAAGGAGAGAAGACGCCCAGCGCGCACCGGCGCGAGCGCAGACCAAAGCGCACCCTGACGAATGGCCCGCTGCGCATTTTGGGGCACATCCCCGACCAGAACCAGATGCGCGTCTGGAAAAGCGAGGAGTTTGGACACAGGCACCGGCGCATTGAACCCAAATTCTGTGCCGCCAGCCCATGCATTCGTCAGGCCAATCCGCGCCAAGGCTCCGCCATAAATACTGTCTGCGCCGAAGACTTGGATGTGGCGCGCATCGCCGACGGTCATAAGAACGAAAGGTCGATCAGCAAAGGCACTCACGCGCTCAGCCAAATGATCAAACTCGGTCTCAAAATGTGCACGGGTCTCTTGGCCTTGCGCTCTGAGATCAAGATGATCTGCGAGCGCTTCCATTGCCAAGAGCACTTTTGGCAGGGCCGGCTCGCCAGCGACAAACAGCGAACGGGTGTACACTGGCGCGATGCGTTCCAATTGGGGTTCTACAAAACTGTAGAAATTCGATGACAAAATGAGATCAGGGGACACAAGGCTGAGCGCTTCGAGATTAGGTGCGCCACGCAGGCCGAGATCAGCACAAGCATCGGGGAGCGTGATGGCGGCCCCTCGGACGAATTGGCGCTTTTCGGCAAGTGCTGCCAAAGGCAAACCCAACGCCATAGCCGTTTCCGCCATGGCCCAATCTATTGCCGCTATACGCGGCGGGGCCCAATCTATTGCCGCGATGCGCGGTGAGGCCCGATCAACAAGCAGGTTGGCTGCACCCGCGCGAGAGGCCACAAAAGCCGAAGCTCCCGTGGCCAAAAACGCGCGACGCGTTAGCGTGGTATGCGGCAGTTTTACCACTCTTTGGTGAGCGTCGCGGAAACCGTGCGACCGTCGCCATAGTAGGTAGAAAAATAGCCAACAGATGAAACATAGACCTCATCGGTCAGGTTGGTGACATTGAGCTGAAACTCTGTGCCATTGCCAAAATCATAGGACGCGGCTGCATCTAGCAGCGTGACGGCCTCAAGATCATTGGCGTTGGCATTAAACGCGTACCGATCCCCGATGTAGCGCGCCCCTGCGCCCAAGGTCAGACCCGACAGTGTGCCATCCATGAATTCCTTAGAGGCCCAGAGCTTAAATGTGTGTTTAGGCGTTAAACCCAATTCATTGCCATCATTATCACCCTCGATGATCTCGCTGTCTGTGTAGGAATAACCACCGGTGAGGCTCCATCCATCGGCCAGATTGGCGCGACCTTCCAGCTCAAGCCCACGGATACGGGATTTGCCAACTTGATCATAAATAGTAACCCCTGCGCCATTCTGAACATTGACGGCACGGTTCTCTTCATCAAGTTGATAGAGAGACGCGGTGAGATAGGCGTCAATCGTTGCTGGCAGATATTTCACACCCAACTCCCATTGCTCACCTGTGGTTGGATCAAGCGCGTCGCCATCTGTCCCCGGCTCGGCAAAGCTTTGGAAAGAGGTGCCATACGACATATAGGCCGAAAGCCCGTTGTCCCAGACATAGCCAAGGCTGGCCTGACCGGTGGTCGCACTGTCTTCACGCGACAGATCGGTGTAACCTGGATAAGCGCCGGTGCCAGGAATATCGTAAAGCGTCTCGGATTGCCCCTTGGCCTCATTCCAGTCATGGCGCAAGGAAAGACCAGCGCGCCAGTTGCCATATTCCAATTCGTCACTGGCATAGATGCCGATTTGTTTGACTGTCACGTTTTTATAGGCAGCCCAGCTTGTGCCATCTTGAACGGCTGTGGCCGGGGCATAATCTGGGTTAGAAAAGTCGATGGGGTCTTGTCCGTAATAAAAGATGCTCTTCGCTGTTTCTTCGAACCGGCTGGCATCGATACCAAAGGTCAAGCCGTGAAACACGTCGCCCATGTAGACATCGCCCTCAAGCCGCAGATCGGTTGCGAATGAGATCACATCCTCGTCTTGCAACAGTTGCGTGCGCGCCACTTCGGTCCCCGTCACGGCCCCTACGGAAAGGTTGGAATAGGACCAATCGAGTTTCGTGATCCCCGTGTTGTTCACAACACGCCAGCCATTGTCGAACTCATGAGTGATCTGAGCGCCCAGATTGAATGTCTTGCGGTCGCCGTATTCCAGTGCTTCATTCCCGAAATAAAAGTCGCGCAGATCCTCGTTCGCATAGACGCCCACAAGTGCATTGGGCACACCAGAAGGTGAATCGGGATCGTCATTCTGGTAAGACGCAAGAAATTCGACCGTGGTCGCATCCGAAGGACGGTATTTCGCAGCAAACCCCAGATACCCACCAGGATTGTCATAATCTTCAATGCCCAAAACACGGTTGCCCGTCTTGCCGACAACACGATAGGAAAACTGATCATTCACAACGCGATTGGCATCTCCGAAGATATAGTAAGAACCGTTGCTGTCAAAATACAGCCCCGCTTCGCTGGAATCCCCATCAAATTGCGCACGTTTTTGGATCAGGTTTACAAGACCAGCCGGAGAGCCCGCACCATAGAGCACAGAATTCGGTCCACGCAAAAGCTCCACCCGCTCCATGCCGTAGATATCCAAAGACGGCGCGCCGTAATCAGGCTTGGTCGAGCGGCTAAAATGCAACCCGTTGAGGTAGATTTGGTTTTGCAAATCTGCCCCTCGCACCGAAATCGAGTCAAACCGTGGATCGGCACCATAGGCTTCGGTCACAACACCGGCGGAATACCCGAGTGCTTCGGACAGGTTGTTGGCCGCCGTATCTTCGATTTGATCCGTGGTCACCACGGTGATCGATGAAGGCGTCTCTAACAAAGAGCGCCCGCTTTTGGTGGAAGCCGTGGTGCCCGCCGCATACCCAACCACTGGGCCAGTTGGGTCTTCTTCGGATTGCACAATAATCTCGTCGAGATCTATGGCATCCTGCGCAAGTACAGTGTTGGCACTCAAGACAAGCGCACTTGCACTGAGCATGAGAAAAAATGTCAATTTCATCGGGGGGGCTCCGCTAGCGATTTTCCTGAGTGTTTAAGTCAACTATCGGAAGGCGTCTTGAACGAATGCGCCGCCATTTGTGTCAATCCACCGCAAATCCGTTTCTTTTGTGTCACGTCGCCATTGCGAAGGCGGCAATCCAACGGCGCGTCGAAACGCACGCGACAGATGTGCCTGATCAGAGAATCCTGTCGCCACAGCGATATCCGCCAAAGACCGCTGTGGATCTGACATCATGTCTTTTGCTGCCGCGACGCGCTGCTCAATGATCCAGCGTTGTGGTGAAAGTCCGGCGGATTGCTTAAAGACACGGCTGAACCAACTTTCAGACAGCCCCGCCACCTGCGCAAGTTCAGCCACCCCCACGGAACGTTCTATGTTTTGCATCATGTGATGCTCTATTGCGGCCATTTGATGCGGCGGCAGGCCGCCGCATGTTTGGGCGGGGGCGTCTGGCGTGCTATCGATGACTTCACCCAAGAGCGCATGCAGCAATCCATCCAACATGAGCCCCCCTCGTTGAGGGGTTTCAACTTCGCGCGCGGCAAGGCGGGCAAGAGTGAGCAAGGACGCGTTGTCAGGCGCAAACATCGCCTTGCGTGGCACATCCCGAAAACCCGCCGCTATCAGCCGCGCGTGCAATGCAGCGACATCAAGGTGGAAATCAACATGACTAAGTGACTGCGCCTGACCAAGCTGGGTCCAAAGCGGCACGCCAGCGGGCACGAAAAACGCGCGCGTTCCAAGCCGTCCGGCGTCATTATTAGTGGTTTTAAGCATCATGTCAGGCGGTGTATCATCGAGAAACACAACCAACCGCGGATCGGGTGCCGTGTAATAGCCACCGCCCCCCTTTTCCCCCTCAACATGCCAAACATCAGCAACCGCGCCCGAAAGGGTGCGAAACGCTAGGGGTTTGAGCGTGCGCAAATCGTGGGTCTGCGCCTCCATACGAGGACGAAACACCCGCGCTGCACGCGATGTTGATAGGGCTGCAGAGGACATTTTGAAAATCTAAGTGCGTTTGGAGTTTTGTTCTTTCTTTATCTGATAAAAATAATCAGGTTTGTCAAGCTCAGGGCACCCAGACGAGAACTAAGTGGGTCTGTTGTCCTGCATGACATCACGTCACATGTGATGCTTGCGATCCATAAGATGTGTCAGAATTGGTGATCAAGCAGCCAATGAACCACTTCCACTCGCAAAAATTTCACAAGTCCCACACCTAAAATAAAAACGGCTTCACCCCGAAAATAACGAGGGGAAGCCGATCAATGTACAACCTATGTGTAGAGAAAAGACCCAAGCTAGGATGAAATCAAAAATCTAAGGGTCACGCCTCGACAGAAATGTGGACCCCATCAGATAGGGTTCATCCTAAAAAACTAATATCGCGACGGGTTCACAATTTGCGCGACACGTTCTCACTGCGTTCGCTCAACATGCGCTTTAACGACTTCATTCAGCACAGAAAGGCGTTTCTCAATGCTGTCGTTCAAAGAGGCTTCGAGCGCTTGGATATCGGCGCGAAAGGCTTCGAAATTCTGCTCAAGCGCCTTGCTTGAAAGAGGCTGACGTTCGTGCATTTCAACGAAATTTTCAGCGCTGGTCGCAAGAAAATAAAAGGCGGCCGCATGTTCCGGCTCCGACAAAGTGCGCTCAAACGCGGCTTTTGCGACTGCGGAATAGGCGTGGATGCCACGCCCTTTTTCCGTGATCAGATCGAGAAGAAAATTAAACATAGGTGTCTCCTTAAGTTAGAATGTCAGGCTGCGCGCGCCACCATTATCGGCGGACCAGCCCAAAGGGTCTTTCAGAAATGCAGCGATGATCTCGCGCTCTTGCGGCGCAAAACGATTATGAGTCTGGGCGACATCAAGAATATCAGCCCAAGTGCAAAGCGCATGAAGTCGGATGCCCGAGCGTTCCATGGCCGCACCGGTTTCAGCAAAAATGTCATACTGGAACAACATGAACACATCTTTGACCACGAGCCCCGCAGCGCGCAAAGCCTGACAAAACCTCAACTTTGAGGCACCGTCCGTGGTCAGGTCTTCCACGAGCAGCACACGTTGTCCGGGTTCCCAAACGCCTTCGATATGAGCTTCGGGGCCAAAGCCCTGCGCACGTTTGCGCACATATTGCATCGGTAACCCTGTCTCAAAGGCGATCCAAGCGGCAAAGGGAATACCTGCAGTTTCCGCACCAGAGATGGCATCAATCTGATCACGACCAACTTCAGCGTCGATGACCTGCGCCGCAAACCCCATGAGTTTTTCACGCACGGTTGGAAAAGAGATCACTTTGCGCACATCAATATAAACGGGGCTTGCTACACCTGACGAAAGGATAAAGGGGCGATCTTTGGCCACCTCCACCGCATGAATATCAAGAAGGGCAAGCGCGGTACTACGCGCGATTTCCATGCGGATCTGCGGGCTGAGTGGCATGGTAAGAGACTCCTTCATGATGCAGTCTCCATATAGGTGGAAAGTATATCAACGCCCACCATAAAATCAGCGATATCCATGGCCTCATCAGGATTGTGAGACCCGTTGCGGTTACGAACGAAGATCATGCCAGAAGGCACACCCGCCTGCGCAAAGACCGCCGCATCATGGCCCCCACCAGAGGCCATTTTGAACGCCTCACCTGTGACCTGATCCATCACTTGCGCGAGGTCTTTCACAACGGTCGCATCCATCAGCGCGGGAGCAACAGAAACCTGCGCACCAGCATCAAAGGTAACACCACGGCTACGCGCAATATCGTTCATCTCGTCTTTAAGATAGTCGCGCATCTGTTCCAATGTGTCAGCGTCTTGGGACCGCACATCAAGCGAAAAACTGATCTCGTCTGGGATGCGTGAAATTGCGTGACTGTTCGGATCTGTGCCCACAACACCAGAGGTGAGGACAAGATCCTTACCGGTATTCAAAAGGTGCTGCCACGTGCTGTCGAGACGGTGCATAAGCTCGGCAAAGGCCAAAACAGGATCGTGGCGATAGGCACGTGGCACAGCGCCCGAGTGTCCAGCCTGACCGATGCAGTGAATGTCGCGATAGCGGAAATTGCCGCGAATGCCTGTCACCACGGCAGCAGGCAAGTTGCGTTCGACCAAAAGCGGGCCTTGTTCGATATGCAATTCAAGGTAAGCGTCGATCCGACTTAGATCATAGATCGGCTTTTGCGCCCCTATCGGAGCCGTGTCGATGCCAAGCTCTGTCAAATGACTGTGCAAGGCGCGCCCATCGCCTTTGTGGGCGGCGTTAAATTCGGATTCAGGCAAGCTGCCTGTCAGCATTTTTGACCCCAAATAACAGGCACCAAACCATGCACTTTCTTCGCCTCGCATGGCCAGAACCTTAACCGCTTTGTTCAAATGGCGGTGGCCTCGGCGGGCTTCGATCAGAACCATGAGACCAGCGATCACGCCTGCGAGGCCATCGTAATTGCCGCCCATGGGCACGCTGTCCACATGACTGCCGATCACTGTATAGGTTGGCGTATCTATGTGCTCTGGCACGCAAAACCATAAATTTTTGCCCGCGTCTTCCGAGACACAAAGCCCCTCTGCGCGGGCTTGGGCTGCGAGATAGTCAAGCGTTTCGCTTTCCATGGCTGAGAATGCTGGGCGGCTCACCCCCGCTTTGTCTTGCGACAATTGGTAAATGTCATCAAACATCTTTGCTGCCAGATCTGATGCGCTCTCTATTTTTCCTTCTGTGCGATTGTGTTTCATTCGATCACACCAATTTCAGGTGCAGAAATGGACCCGATGACCTCATCAAGAGAGTTGATGCTATGCTCGACCATCCAGTCTCGAAGCTCAGTGATCAAACGTGCCATGACGGTGGGCGATTGAAAGGTCGCGGTGCCAATTTGGACCGCAGATGCGCCAGCAATAAGAAATTCGAGCACATCATCCCGCGTTGAAATTCCACCGCACCCGATGACGGGAATGGTCACGGCTTTGGCACATTGATAGGTCATGCGCAGCGCGATGGGTTTGATCGCGGGCCCCGACATACCGCCCATAACATTGCCAAGACGCGGACGCCGTTTTCCAATATCAATGGACATACCAAGCAGCGTGTTCGCAACGACCAGCGCATCAGCCCCCGCTGCTTCGGCAGCAAGCGCCACTTCGACGGGTTCGCCTGTGTTCGGGGTGAGCTTGGCCCAGAGCGGCAGGTCTGTTTCAGCACGCAAACGGGTGACAACCTCGTGGGTGGTATCGGGCCGCATGGCAAATGCATTTCCATCTGCCTCAATATTCGGGCAAGAAATATTCGCCTCGATCGCGGCCACACCTGCAAGGCTCACCTCGCCAGCCAGACGGGCGAATTCATCAAAGGAATGCGCCGATATAGACACCACAAGCGGCGCTTTAAATCCCGCCCAAAACGGCAGCATTTCATCACGGAAATATTCAATGCCTTTTGAGGGAATTCCAATGGCATTTAGCATCCCTGACTGCAGATCACAGACCCGCGGTGTCGGATTGCCAGCCCGGGTGCCATGCATGATCGTTTTAAGCACATGCGCGCCCAAAACATCGAGATCGAATACATCCGCGAGGTCTTCAGAAAAGGTGCCAGAGGCAGGCATGATCGGGTTCTTGAATGTGAGCGCGCCGATACGCGCACTCAAATCCACACCGTGTTCAAATGCGGGCAGGTCTTTCATCACATGGCCTCCGAAATAGGGAATACAGGGCCTTCGCGGCAGACACGGCGCTGGATGATCTGGTCGCCAACACGGAAACTGCGCACGCAGGCCTGACACATGCCAAGTCCGCAAGCCATTTGTTGTTCCATAGCAATCTCGCCGGGGATGCCATGGCTTGCGCCAAGGCTTTGCAAAAGACGTAAAAGGCGCGAAGAACCGCAGGTGTAAAACGCATCAACTTGGCTTGTTTCAATACGGTCTTCGATCAACGTGCGCAGGGCTTCGGGTGTAGAGCTTCCATCTTGATCATGAACGACGATGACCTCGGCCCCGAAGCTTTTGAACAGATCAACAGACATCGCCAACTCAGGACGACGTGCAGAACAAATCGCGGTCATTTTACGACCTTTTTCTTGGGCCATACGCGCCAAGGGTGCGAGCGTGGCAAGCCCGACCCCACGCGCGACCAGCATCAAATGTTGCCAGTCATCCGGCATAGAGAACCCCTGCCCCAAAGGCCCAAGGACATTGAATGCATCGCCAGCTTCAAGCGTGGCAAGACCACGTGTGCCAGCGCCAGTCACTTTGTAAAGAAACTCCAAACGCCCCGCCACCTTATCATAGCCATAGATGCTCATGGGGCGGCGCAGGAACGGATGCTCACCTTGTGGTTCAGGGCACAAAAGTTGAAAGAACTGCCCAGGCTGGCAGTCCAGAATTTGCTCTGGAGCGTCCAAGGTGAGCAGGCGATACTCACCGTTGACTAAAGTATTCGAGACCACGCGACAGGTGGCTTCGGAACAGCGGGGCCGTAGCCCCTGCGAAACAGGGACGGTCATAACGTTCGGGAGATGGGTCATGGGTCTGCCTTCGATCAGCCGTAGATCAGCTTGGGAATGAAGAGGGAGATTTGGGGAATATAGGTGACGAGCAAGAGCACGATGAGGTTCACCAGCACGAAAGGCCAGACGCCCCGAATGATATCTGCCACAGGCTTATTCAACGTCGAGGACGCGACGAAAATATCAAGACCAAAGGGCGGTGTGATCATTCCAAGGCTGACATTAAGCGTCACCAACATTCCGAAATGCACCGGATCAATGCCAAAACTCATGGCAACCGGATAGAGCGGCGGCACAAGCACCAGAAGCGTCGAGTTAGGGTCGATAAACATGCCCGCTATGAAAAACAGAATGTTCACCACAATAAGGAAAGTGATCTTGCCTGCACCGGAAGAATCCAAAAAGGCGATAATCTCATTGGGGACTTGCGCCAACGTAACAAAGAAAGCGATCAACCCACCCATGGCCAAAAGCACGAATATGATAGACGTATTCACAGCGCTGTCTTCGGTGATTTTGGCAAGACCTTTCAGGTCCAATGCTCGGAACACAAACATCTCGACAAGGATCGCATAGACCACGCTGACGGCTGCGGCTTCGGTCGGGGTGATAATGCCGGAATAAATTCCTCCCAAAATGATAACGGGCATACCGAGCGCCCATTTGGCTTCCCAAATCGCGCGAAACCTGTCTGCCCACGGCATGCGCGGATCATGCGTCACCCCATCGCGCCCGGCCTGAATGCGCACATATATTGAAAACGCGAGGCCAAGGATAAGACCAACAGCTAGGCCGCCAGCAAAAAGCTTGGCAATCGATGTGCCGGTGATCCAACCATACACGATCAGTGTAATTGAAGGCGGAATCAATAGCGCGGTTTCTGCAGAAGACACCAAAAGTCCAAGACTGAAACGGTCCGAATATCCTGCTTTACGCAGCTCGGGGTAAACCATGCGACCCATAGCGGCCACAGTGGCAGGCGCCGAGCCGGACACAGCGCCAAAAGCCATGCTGCCACCGACAACGACATGGCCCATGCCGCCTCTCGTGTGCCCCACGAGTGCCTTGACCACGCCAATCAATTGGCGCGCGATTTGGCCCGATCCCATGAGATTTGCCGCGAAGATAAAGAAGGGAATAGCAAGAAGCGTCGAATGGTCGATGCCGCCGACGATCTTTTGCACAACAGCTGCGTCAGGAAGATGGGGGTAGAATCCCTCTTTATAAGCCAGCGCCGGAATGCCCAGAACGAGAAGCATTTCAAAACCCGCGACCAGCAGAACCACGGCGAGAAGAAGAACGAGAGCGAGGATCATTCTGCGACCTCCTGATACCGATCAATGACGCCTACAAGGCTTAGCCCATAGCGCAGCCCTAACAGCAAAAAACCAAGAACAGGCGCGAGATAGATGTAGCCCATTGGCACGCCAAGGGTCGGGGATTTTTGACCTGTTTTGAGAACAAATTGCACCAAATCAAGCGCCAGCCACGCAACATAAAGGCACATCGCAAGCCCCACCAGATCAATGAATTTCAAAAGCAAATTCAGTACAGGCTTGGGCAGATGCTCGCGCATGTTGGTGATCCCCACATGTTTGCCACGCTCAAGGGCCAGCCCCAGCGCCAAAAACACCAAGAACAGGTTCATCATCCGCACAGCCTCTTCGATCCAAGCAAAGCGGCTTGCGAATGTGCCACCAATTTCTCGGGTCACGACAGAGCCCGTGTAGAGAAACACCATGATCAGGAAAAGGGCGATGAGGACGGTCTTTTCAACCGCTCGGAGCGCTGTAAGAGCTTTCATAGGATGGGCTTTCGATCACCTGGGAAAAGGTAACTCCGCAGCTTGGTCAGGGCCAAAAACTGCGGAGCGAAGAGGTCTGGAAGGGGCCAGGCCTCAAAGGTTTTTAAAGTGCGCTGTAGGCTTCAGTGTAGATGTCGAGCAGTTTCTGACCTGCGTCGTCTGTTTTGCCCACATAGGCGTCAGATGCCGGTCCAAACATCACATCACGCAGCTTGGTGCGCTCTGCTTCATCAGCAACGCGAACATTCGCGCCCGATTCCTTGATGGTCTCAAGTGCGGATGCAACAGCTGCGGCTTTGTGCGCGGTCAATTCAGGGATAACCTCAGCAAAGGCGTCTTTGATAATGGCTTGGTAATTCTCTGGCAGGCTTTCCCAGAACATCGGGCTGAAAAGAATCACGTCTTCCATAGCACCGTGATCAGACACGACGACGTTCTTTTGAACTTCGTAAAATTTCATCGCCTTGATTGTGTCCAGTGGGTTTTCTTCACCATCGACAACGCCAGTTTGCAACGACGTGTAAAGCTCGCCAAACGGCAACGCGATTGCTGAGGCGCCCAAGGCGTTAAACTGCTCGATCAAGATTGAGCTATCCATAACGCGGAATTTCTGACCAGCAAAATCCTCAAGCGTGTCAAGCGGCTCGTTTGACGTAAATTGTTTTTTACCGTTGGGCCAAAGATCGATTGCCACCATGCCTTTATCAGAAAAACTATCGAGCAAGGCTTGGCCAAAAGGACCATCACGTAGTGCTGCAGCCGCGGCGGTATCTTCGGGGATCAGGTAGGGGATATCGAGGATGGAAATGAGCGGATTGAAGCCACCCAAAAAGGCCGCTGGTGCGACAGTGGCTTCAATAGTGCCCAGTTGAACACCTTCGTTCATCTGGCGCTGATTGCCGAGCTGGCCTTGGGGAAAGAGTTGAAATTCCACGTCGCCTTCTGTGCGTTCAGACACAAGTTCGGCTACTTTTTCAAGATAAACGTGGCGGCTTTGCTGCGTGCTTTCGAGGTGACCGATGCGCGCCACATAATCTTGTGCAAGCGCTGGAATAGCAAAGGTCAGACCCGCCAAAAGGGCGACAGAGAACAGAGATTTCGAATGAGGCATGAAGCACTCCCAGTTGTTGGTTTCTTTATTTGAATCATAAACCACCCAAAGCATGCATGCGGTCAATATGAAAAGTCTAAAAAATGAGACTAACTTATATCTTGACCAAAAGTCCAGACAGCTTTGATGAATATTTAGGCAAACTTATGTAACTGACAGCCCTTCGCGTGCAATCAATTCCTCGATATATTCGGCGGCCTCATGCCCCTTAAGCGATGTCGCCCAGAGCCGATCAGCAATTCCTTCGTGTAGATCGAGAGCTTCGGGCGCGGACGTGATAAGACCGACACCGACACGAATATTCGGATTGTGCCCAAGACGGAACGGACTGATGGTCAAGACGGAGCGCCCGCCCTGCCTTACGATTTGAAACGAGGTTGACGGGATAGGTTCGCGCGCCACGCCGATTTGCACACCAATTCCGGGCGCGCGTAACATTTCGACAATATGACGCACTTCCAACAGAGCCATTTTTCGACGCTGTTCACGGATTTCCGCAGGTAACTCAGAAGCTCCTTCAAGACCCTCTTTAAGAAACTTCCGAATGTCCGCGTCCGATATGATCGATGCCAAAAGGGGACGTCTCGTGGCAAAACGCTCTTTTCTTTGCTTCAATATGCTCAATATAGCATCTACATCCTGCCCCCCTGCCCCTTGAACGACTTCATAAAGGACATCCTTAAGAATCGTGTCGTAGTGCTCGGTGGTCAGTAGATACGAGATTGGACTAAACAGCCCTATGATCTGATCGCAATCTTCCTCGATCTGACGCATCCGCTCAAAAAAGCTCAGGGCATTGTCGACATATTCTATCCCGACCCCCATCAAGCTAGGAAGAGAGACGTGAAGTTCACTGGCAATGGCAGAAAGCATGTCTATTTTGGCAATCTCACCTTTTTCTGCACGATAAAGCGCAGCACGCGAGATATTTAGCCTGACAGCGAGCTCCTCAGGAGTAAGGCCCCGCCCAAGGCGATGCGCCTTGAGCCGCGCGCCTATATCTTTGGAATTGAGTTGCGTGTCGTCCACTGTGCGCTCGCTTGAAAATTGGTTTCTCAGCCAGCGCCGCACAAGGAAAAGGCGACATTACAGCTTGTATCAAAAATGAGATAACCATGATTTTATAGCTATCGCAAGTGCGTTTCCACTTACCCTTATGATTAGCACCTCACCAAAAATCTGACCTGCCCCACTAAAAGCACCTTATTTGACGTCGGCGTTGACGGGGCCGTTGGGGTGTTTTGATTGGGGGCTTTTGGCTCATCATACCCACTGACGCGCGAACATGCGGCAGACAACGTAAAAGACCCAGTACAGGGGCAGAAATCAACTCTTGCACAGGGCCATCTATTTATAATTTCGACCTTTGAATGGTCAACTCATCCGCTGAGCGTTTTATTACAGGGACACAGGCGGTGTCATCGCGGACATGTCGATTTTGCGCTCAAAAGCTTGGCCGTCGGCGTCGAACACGTGGCAATCCCCTGCCCCGAAGGACACGTTTACCGCGCGATCATCTTCGATCATTTGTGTGCCCGTCAAAACAAAGCAGAAATTCTCTTCGTGGCCGGGCAATGTCGCATAACCGATGGTGAGTTGCCCCAGATGTTCGACAACGGTTGGCGTCAGGGCCATCGTCGCGTCACCAGCCCCCAAAGAGATGTGTTCTGGGCGGACGCCGAGAGAAACCTGAGAGCCAACGAGAGCCGCGCGGCGATCCGCAGGCACATCAACGTCAATGGTCAAGCTTTGGCCTTGGAAATCAACAGTGATTCCGTCATCTGAGACCGATAGCACATTGACGGGCATAAAGTTCATCCGCGGGTTGCCAATAAAGCCCGCCACAAATGTATTTTCTGGTTTGTGATACAGCGTAAGAGGTGCGCCGACTTGGGCAATATAGCCGCCATTGAGGACCACAATGCGGTCAGCCATAGTCATTGCTTCGACTTGGTCATGGGTCACGTAAACCATCGTCGCGCCAAGCTGTTTATGCAAGCGCGTCAATTCGATCCGCATGTCGGCACGTAGGGCTGCATCAAGGTTTGAAAGGGGTTCATCGAACAAGAAAATCTCGGGTTGGCGCACGATGGCACGCCCAATGGCAACACGCTGACGTTGACCGCCAGACAAGTTCCCTGGCCGCTGATCCAAGCGATTTTCAAGGTGCAAGATTGCAGCGGCCTCTTCTACCTTTTTACGAATTTCTTTTGCTGGAGCACCCTCGACCCGCAAGGGGAAGGCGATGTTTTCGTAAACCGACATATGCGGATAAAGCGCGTAGGATTGAAACACCATCGCGATGCCACGCTTGACGGGGGCCAAATCATTGACGCGTTTTCCGTCGATAACAATATCGCCAGATGTGGTGTGCTCTAAACCAGCAACCATGCGCAACAAGGTTGACTTACCGCAGCCAGACGGGCCAACGAACACGACGAATTCGCCTTCGTGTACATCCAATGAAACGCCTTTTACGACTTCAAAATCACCAAAGGTCTTTACGACGTTTTTAAGGGAAAGCTGGCCCAACGGGGTTCTCCTAGCGTTAGAAATAATAGGGTATCCGAGATCGGATAGGTGTAGCCCAGCCATCAAAGTGCGGCGGCTGAGCTACGTTAGTGAGGTCTATTTGTAGTCTTCAAGCTCAGCGGCTGCTTTGCTCAGGGCCTCAGCAGGTTCCGCATCGCCGATAACAACAGACTGCACCATCTCGATCATCACGTTCTGGAAGCCTTTGTAGTCGGTGAACAATGGCTCTGGGCCACCAAATTCAATACCGTCGATGAATGGCTGCCAGTATGGCGCGTTCGCAAGCATTTCATCAACCGCAGGGCCCGGACGCAATGGTGTCAAACTTGCAGCACCGCCGCCTTCATAGGCTTCTTGAATTTCAGGAGAGGTGATGTATTTCGCAAATTCAATCGCCTTTTCTTCAACACCAGTGCCGTCGAAAATAGCCAAAGAGTCAGTGATCAATAGTGTGCCGGGACCTTCAGCAGATGGGCCGAGCGGTAGATCAGCAACACCCCAGTTGATGTCGGTGTCTTGTAACATGAAAGACGCGCCAACAGATGTCTGGATCATGCCCACTGAAGCATCAAGAAAGATCGCACGAATTTCATTTTGCTCATAGGCTGTAGCGCCCTCGACAGAATAAGGTGTGATGTCTTTGTAAGCCTGCAATGCAGCCAATACTTCTGGGCTGTCCATGGTGATGTTGCCATCCGCATCGATGACCTGACCGTTGTTGGTGTAAACCCAATGCATGAACTGGTGCATCGTGTTGTCAAAGGTTTTAGCTGGCAAGCCGTATCCTGCAGCATCAGTATTTTCAGTGATCTGTTTCGCAAACGCAATCGCTTCTGCCCACGTTTTGGGTGGCGTTTCTGGGTCTAGGCCAGCTTCTTCAAAGATGTCTTTGTTCCAGTAGAACGCCTTAGTTGAAAAGGCGATAGGGACGCCCCACTGCGTGTCTTGGAATGTCACAGTACCCACGATGTTTGGATAGTATGATGCTTTTTCCTCGTCCGTCATTGGGACAGGAACGATCAGTTCGTTCAACGCAAATTCTTTGAGTGTGCGTGAACCAACGTAAGCCATGGCAACGGGGCTACCCGCTACAGCCAAAGTTGTGGCTTTGTCTTGGCACTGCGCCCAACCGACGATCTCGGGTGTTACGGTCCAGCCTTCGTTTGCGGCTTCCCATTCAGCGATGTATTTTTCATGAACTGGGTCAATTGAATCGCCACAGTAAATCCAGCTCAGGTCTTCTGCTAAAGCTGGCAGGGCGGTGGAGCACGTCAGCATAAGGCCGATCAAGCTGTTCTTTGTAAATGATGTCACGTTTAGTCTCCCGCTTGGTTGATTATTAAATCGTTTCTTATTCTTTGATCGCGCCGGCGGTCAGACCACCGACAAGATAGCGTTGTAGGAAAAAGATGATGACCATAGCGGGTGCGATCCCGACAAAACTGGCGGCCATCAGCTCATTCCAGATAACTTCTTGTTTGCCAAAATAGGCAAATAAACCCACCGGCAATGGCATGTATTCTGTCTTTGAATTGAACGTCAGCGCAAAGATGAATTGCTGTGCATAAGCCCCGATGAACGTCATGATCGCGACCACGATGATGCCGGGTCGTGCAATCGGTAAAATCACGCGGCGGAATGTGTAAAACTGCGAAGCGCCGTCCATATACGCCGCTTCATTCAGCTCTGGCGGGATCCGCATCATATAAGTACGCAGCAACCAGATCGCGGATGGGATCAGGAACGCGGCCCCCGGTACGATCATCGCGTAATAGGTGTTCAACAGGCCCAAAGTCCGCATAAGCCGAAACAATGGGATCAACAGCACGGCACCTGAAAACATCGACACAGCCAAGAATGCGCCAAGGACCAGCGCCATGCCTTTAAAACGGAACCGCGCAAAGGCATAGGCCGCAGGAACCACAAGGATCAGCACGATAATGGTCGACACAACAGAGATCAGCAGCGAATTGAAAATGTATCGCCCAAAGCTGGGAACACTGATCCACATGGTGCGATATGCTTCAAACGATCCGTTCTCTGGCCAAAATGAATATGGCGATGAAAACAGCTGAGCCAAAGGCTTTAGGCTGACGAGAAACCCTTCGATAAAGGGCGCCAACATAAAGAACAAAAACACAGCGATACCACAGTAGATCCCGATCAGTTCGCGCCAGCTATAGCGGTTGATCATTATGCTGGTTTCTGAGGACTTGAAAAACTTACGTGCCATGGGTGTTCTTATGCCTTTTGTGCTGTCGCAAGTTTGCGGGTCATACGGAAATAAGCGATGCAAAACAGCGACAAGAAAATACAAATCACCACAGCGCGCGCTGCACCTTCGCCATACCTTTTGGATCCGATAGCGGTTTGATACGTGTCGATGATCATGGTTGTGGTGCTGCCGGACGGGCCGCCTTGGGTCAAAATCCAGATGATATCAAAGCTGTTGAACGTAGCGATCAACGAGAGCATGGACATTGTAATCATCGGGGGCATCATCAGTGGCAGTGTGATCCGGCGAAAGCGCATCCAACGGCTGGCACCATCGGTCCATGCTGCCTCATAGAGATCGCGTGGAATGGATTGGATCGCAGCCAAGAAATAGATGGTCACCATGGGGACGCCGATCCAAACATCCGTGACGATGGTCGCCCAATACGCCGATGTGCCGTAAGCCAGAAAAACAACGGGGCCGTCGGACAACCCAAACCGTTGAAGCAAGCCGGAAATCATCCCGAACTGACCGTTGTACATCCAACCCCACATGAAAATCCCGATTGCCATAGGCACGATCCACGGTGGCATCGTCAAAAGTCGGAATAGATTGCGACCAGGCACAGCGCAGTTCAGCAACACCGCGCCGAACGTTCCGATGACCATTTTCAGCAACACTGAAAAGAATGTCCATGTGAAGGTACGAATGATGATTTCCAAAAAGTCTTTGTCAAAGATCTTTAGATAGTTGCGCCAGCCTACATAATTCGTCGTTTTCCGCAGAGAGGCATCAGTGAAAGACAGCCGAAATGTTTCGATTAACGGCCAAGCTACAATCACCAAAACATATAAAATTGCGGGGGCCAGTAAAGCCCATGCAAAATACCAAGCTGCGCGATTCTGGGTCATGCTGAAGCTTTCCTGGTGATGAATGCATTGTCATATCGATCCCAGATCGGGCGCATATCAATCACTTGTTTTGTGCGACGCGCGTCATCCATCGTCAGTGCAAGAACACCGGCCTCAAGCGCATCAAGTGGTGACACAGGCAGCGGCCCACCATGCATTGTGTGGGCTATAACTTTCGATGCCATTTCTTCATCGGCACCGTAATGCTGGGACAATTTGCTTTCGCCGTAAACTTTATCAATCTTGGCTGTTTCAGTTATCACGTCTGTGACCTTGAACTTAGCACGGATAAAGTCGCCTTCGGCCTGACCCTTGGTGCCAAACACGGCAAAGCGGCGGAACTGGTCTGGGGCGTTCAGGTTGGTGTGAAAGTTCATACCAACACCATTTTCATATTCGATGATCGCAACTTGGTAATCAATGATATCGCCATCGTTATCAAAGACCTTATCGGACCCGTTCCAGCCAGATGGCTTGCGGTGATACAGCTCCAAATCGTTAGCGCCTTCGTTGCGTGGATCATTGGCTGGGATAAACGTTTTACGCCCGCCAAAACTGGCAACACGCTCGGGGCGCGCGCCGATCAAGCCGTTGTACAGGTCCAAATCATGGCAACATTTTTCCAGCATAAAGCTGCCGGACCATTTCTCATAGCGTCGCCAATCGCGCATAAAGAACGCCCCGTGATACGGGAAAATATGTTCGGCGGCTTCGACGGATACAATATCGCCAAGCATGCCAGCGTCACGCGCGGCAATCAGATCGCGGTACAGCGGCGCATAGCGCAACACCAAACCAACCATTAGATTTTCCGGCCCAAACTTGCCCATCAATGCTGCCAACTCATAGGTCTGCTCAATCGTTGACACGATAGGCTTTTCGGAAAACACTTTGTTTCCAGCCTCAAGGCCAAGACGAATGTGATCCAGATGCAGATGATTTGGTGAACCGATCATCAACAGGTCATACCCGCCCGCTTTGACCAGCTCTTCAGGAGACGCATAAGAGGTTCCAGCATGAATGCCATGCTCTTTTAATGTGGCCATGCCAGCCGGTGCAGGATCATAATATCCAACTATTTCAAAGTCAGGATCCATCTCACTAAAGACGTACCCAAGATACCCAAGACGGAAACCAAGACCGATGATGGCGACTCTCATGACGCACCTCTGTAAGAAATTCTTTTTCTTACTCTGGGTCATCAAGGCACGTACGGTCAAGAATTTTTCACATATTTGTGACAGGTTTCTCCGTTCTTGTAATTCCTTTTCACACCATGCCGAAAAAAAATGCAGGCCTGCACAGTAGAGTGCACTCCCTACAAGGCGGAGGCGCCATGCCGCTGCAACCCCAGAATAGCTGCCCCAACAAGGCCGGGCTCAATAGGGCATTCCGCAGGTACGACCAGTGATCGAGCGAATCGTTTTAGGCATTTTTCACGCACCGCGATATCCAGCGCCGCAATCAATCGTGACGAATTCGACATGCCGCCACCGATTGCGATAACCCCCGCTCCCAGCATATTTTCCATCACAGCCAAGGGGCCCGATAAAAGCGCAAGCCAGACCTCAACCGTTTTTGCGGCTATCGCGTCGCCCCTTTCCCATCCGGCCACAATCGCGCGGCTGTCCATGCGCACATCGTGCAGGTGCAAATGCAGTTTTTCTATTCCGCGCGCCGAACATACCGCATCCAAACACCCTGTCTGTCCGCACCCACATGCAAAGGCTGGCAACGTCACCGCAGGGTCATCGAACACCCGTTGTGCAATTGAGCCATGGCCCAATTCGCCCGCAAACCCGCCAGCACCGTTGATCAGTTGGCCATGAACAACCACGCCACCGCCGACACCCGTTCCAAGGATGAGACCAAAGACCACGTCGTGGCCGCGCCCAGCGCCGACCGTTGCCTCAGCCAACGCAAAGCAATCGGCGTCGTTCGCCAAAACCACAGGCAAACCCAAAATCGTTTCAAAGTCGATTTGCAAACGCCGCCCAGTTAAGCACGGGATGTTTGCGGCTGTCGCAATACCACTGTCGGAATCGATCACACCGGCCATCGAAAACGCCAAGACTTGAGGCCGGATTGTCGCACTGTCGATTGCAGTCTGCAGTACAGCGACAAAGCCGTCGAAATCGTCGGTCGGGGTCGCGATCCGCCCTTTGGGCACAACGTTTTCGGCACTATAGGCTTCGGCCACTTTGATGGTTGTGCCACCGATATCAAAACACAGGATCATGCAGTGCCTCCAACTTTACGTCCACCAATCCATGTGCTTGCCGCAGTTATCTCTGGGGTCAAACTCACAAAATCGGCATGAGCACCCTTTTCCAAATGTCCTCGGTCAGTGATCCCCATCGCGCGCGCAGGCGCCAATGCGGCAAGGTTTAGTGCTTCGCCAAGCGGCAACATCAGCGATTGGTGGACATAGCGCACCGCGTCAATCAACGCGATATCAGCCCCCGCAAGCGTTCCATCCGCCAGCGTCAATCGTCCGCCTGCTCGAAAAATCTGCCGACCGTTCAAAGTGAATTCCGTAAGATCACTGCCTATTGTTGACATAGCATCTGACACCAAAAACATCCCCGCCAGCCCCGCTTTGCCGCGCAAGGCGACTCGCATTGGCGCGTCTGCCACATGAAACCCATCTGCAATCAGTCCCGCCCACAGACGCCCATCATCCAACGCTGCTCCAACTAAATTTGGAGTGCGGTGCTCCATTTGCCCCATCGCGTTGAACAGATGCGTGACCATCGTCGCCCCGGCATCGGCATAGGCACGCGCGGTTGCGTGGTCGCACCCCGTGTGCCCAAGGCTGACCGTAATGCCAGCACGGGCAAGTGCTGCAACCTGATGTGTCGTGACAGATTCTGGTGCTACAGTGCAAATCAAATGATCCACTCCCTGTGCTGCCGAGACCAATACTGCCAAGTCGCAAGCATCCATCTGTCGGATTAACGCAGGATCGTGAGTGCCTTTGCGGGCAAGGTCCAAATGTGGCCCCTCTAAGTGCAGCCCCAAAAAACCGGGCGTGTTAAGTGCGGCGTGTCCCGCGTTGATCGCGGTTACCGTGGATTGCGCAGTGTCCGTGATCAACGTCACCATGACGGCTGTCGTTCCAAACTGCGCATGGGCGGTACAAATCGCGCCAATAGCATCAGTGGACAAATCGTTGTTAAACAACACACCGCCGCCACCATTAACCTGAAGATCAACCAACCCCGGCACAATTGCACCTGCAACCTGAGTGCCTTTAGGGGCATCCGTGGCAGGAACAATCCCCGCCACACGCCCCTGCGCAACAAGCAACGCAGCATTCGTGTGCCAAGTGGTCCCGTCGAAAATCCGAGCGGCGTGAAAAGCGGAGGTAGATGTCATATTGCAGACCTTACCAAACCGTGCCGCGCGCCGCTACGGGTTCAACGCGTGTGACGATGCCATCACGATGAAACACCATGTTGTCAAAAAGATTAGAGACGACACACGTGTGGTTTGGAATGACATGCACCTGCGCGCCCACAACGGGCAATGGCCCAGTGCAGTCGGTCAGATCAACGACAGCGTGCTCTTCGGACAATGACGTGATCCGCGCGCCAGGCAATCCAACAATTTCGCCATGGTCAGCGAACCCCAGTAAGTCAGAGGTCAACGCCTTTGATCCCGCGTCCAATACCGCTCGCGTCGGTGTCGGCCGTGACACAACGGTTGCCAGCACGTGCATGGCAAGGTCATCGACACCGCATTCACCGGCCCGCACCATAGAGCGGTCATTGTAAACATAGGTTCCTGCGCGGTGCTCGGTCGCGCTGGGCACCAGATGGGCGGAAAACAAATCGGGACTTCCGCCGTTGGACCGCATGGGGCAATCAATGCCAAGCTCGGAGAGCCGCGCCATAGTGTCTTGTAAAAAGGCCTCAACCGCTGCCGCGCCACCGACGGCAGGATAGGTCAAAAGTCCGCCAAACTGCAGACCTTTGGCATCTGTAATTTGCTGCGCCAAAGCAACGGCATCATTGGGCGATTGCACGCCGCACCGACCAGCACCCGTATCGCATTCGACCAAAACGATAAGTGGTTTTCCAGTTGTAAACGCCGCCGCCAGCCCTGTGATGGTTGTCGGATTATCCGCCACCACCCGCAATGTCGCCACTTGTTCATTGAGCGCTTTGAGGTGCGCGATCCGTGATGCGCCAAGGATATTATAGGTGATCAGGATGTCATCGAACCCTGCATCGGCAAAGACTTGAGCTTCTGTTACTTTTTGACAATTGATCCCAATGGCCCCCGCATCCAATTGCTGTTGGGCAACCGCAGGAATTTTATGGGTTTTGATATGGGGCCGAAACGCTTTGCCCTGCGCGCTCAGATAAGTTTGAGCACGGGCGATGTTCGCCGCAAGCCGATCTTCGTCGATCACAGGCATCGGGGTCAGCACATCCGTCAACGGAGTGCCCGCAGTGGGCCATGGGAAAGTCAAATCAGTCTTCCTTTGCAAAAGGGTTTTCGACGCGCGGCCAGATATCATCGCGCACGAAACGGTAAGGGTTGGTCGCAGGATCGTTTGGATAGGGTTTGCCCGCCGAACAATACAGAACCTCGGATGCGATAGGGGCAAAAGCCGCATAAAAGTGATTGGTGGATTTGATGACCAAAATCTTTTGCGCCAGCGGATCAATTCCAAGCGCGGTAAACAGCGACGGATCATAGCTTTGGGCGCGCACGGTGTTCAATATCACCTCGATCCCGATATCAACCCCGTCACCATCCAGCAATGCGATCCGTACAGCGGGCCCAAATGGCACCACGCTTTCGCCAAAGACCATGGCCGCATCTTCGGACACGGTGATAATTTTGACCAATGCATCCACGGGGTCCCCTGTCATCGGCGCAGATTTGGACCCAAAGCGCAGCGGGATCACCGCGCCTTCGCCTGCCGCCATGCAAAGCTTGACTGCAATCGGGTCCCAAATGGTGCCGATTGCCACATCAGTTGCGCCTTGGGCGATCAATTCGTGCAGTATCACTGTCGCATCCCCCGCGGTGCCACCGCCCGGATTGTCCCACATATCAGCTAACACGACAGGCCCATCATGAGGCTTCATCGCGGTAATCACAGCCATGCGTTCGTCCATTGACGGCATCATATGCTTGCCACGGTTCGCAAACAGTTCTTGACCCAGTTTTTCGGCCAACGCCGCACCATGCGCCGCATCACCATCCGTGACGACAACCATCTTGGTTCCCATTTCAGGCACATCGCCCGCCATGAAACCATGGACGGCAGACACCGACAGCACCTTGGGGTCTGTGTTTTCCAACGCGATCATCCGATCCACAAAGCTGCGCATCGGTTCGCGCGATGTCGGAAACACGTCGATCATCCGGCAGTCATACGTTGACATGACAGGTGTGATCTTGCCCTCAAGCGTATCCACGACCAACGCCCAAAGGTCTTGGGCGCGTTCTACAAAGTCAGTGTGCGGAAACTCTTTGAACACGACAAAGAAATCAGAGGCCGCCACACGTTTTGCGGTCAGGTGACTATGCGGGTCCAGTTCTGCACACACAAGAATGTCAGGGCCGACAATATCACGCACCCGCGCCAGCAAATCGCCCTCAGGGTCGATGCACCCTTGGGCCACCATCGCGCCATGCAATCCCAAAACAACCGCATCAACAGGCATCGCCGCCTTGAGTTGCTCTAAAATTTCATCACGCAACCCTTGGTGTGCTGGTCCTGACACAAGGCCCGCAGGATCAGCCCAAGCGGAACTTCCCTCGATCAGGGTCCAGCCCTGTTCGGCGCAAACCTTGCGGCCAACAGGAATCGGTGCCGTACATAATGTCGCCGTTGAGGGATGCATGCCGGGCGCTGCATAAAACGATTCCTCGAATGCGCGACGGTCAATGACGATGGGTGAAAACGTGTTGGTTTCTGTTGCCATCGCGGCCACAAAAATACGCTTTGAACTGGATGCGGTCATCATTATTCCTTGATATGCGGCAGGTACCCAACAAATCCTGCAATTTTCCAACGGCCATTTTGGCGACGACACCAATATAAGGTTTGCCAATTCATACGCTCATCTGGGCCATCTGTGCGTGCCAGATGCCCATCAAATTTTTTGCGGACCAATGCAGTGTCACCTGTAATTTCGATATCCTCCAAGCGTGTGGCGTTAAAGATACCTGCGCGCGGATCACCTGCATATACGCCCGCATCGTGCCCAACTCCAAACTCTTGCGCTTGCTTCAACCAATCCGTGCGGTAAGCCTCAAGCGTGGGATACGCCAGATCGAATTTGTTAGGGTCATCCTGAAAGTGACCGCTGACACCGGTAAAGTTCTCGGCAATGAAGTCTTCGGCCACAGCTGACCAGTCCGCCGCGATAAAGGCGTCGATGTCGCGCGGCACAAGCATGTCCCAGATCGCGGTACGATCTGTGTCACTGGCAGGAAATGGGTTGCGAAAAGGGTCACGCTGTGTCGTCATTTTAATCATCCTGTGAAATTCATTTCTACTTTGATACAATTTTACTGGAAAAATCCAGACGATTATGCCTGAATGAGCACAAATTACGAAAATGGATTTCGTAATCGGCTAAAATTTGATCTCGACACTGGGGCCTATAGTTCGATGCAGTCCCTGAAAATACGTGCATCGCGAAAGCGCGACAAGGAATAACATGAGCGATCCTTCAAAATTATCTCTTGCGGCAGGCACGACATCTGCCGGCAACCTGATTGTGGCACTTGCCGATGAAGATGGGAAGCTGTCCGCGATGGAACGAAAGCTCGCGGAATCGGTTTTGGCTGACGTGAACTACGCCACCAACGCGTCCATCATCGATATCGCTACACGTGCGGGCGTTTCGCCCCCCACAGTCACACGGTTCTGTCGCCGCTTGGGGTGCGCGTCCTTTTCAGATTTCAAAGTACAGTTGGCCAAAAGCGCCTATGTCGGCTTGCGCTATTTAAAACCTGAAGCTGTCACAACGACCCCAGCACAAGTCGCAGAAGATATCGTAACCAAAGCGCAAAACGCGCTTTATGAAATGCATCGCACGCTGGACTTGGATCGTGTCAATGCTGCGGTTGACCTGCTGTCAAAAGCGGAAATGATCTATGCCTTTGGCTCGGGCGGCAATTCATCGATGATTGTGAACGAGCTGCAAAACCGCTTGTTTCGATTGGGGGCGCGCATTTCAGCGTCAAATGATCACGGTATGAATCTGATGCTTTCAGCCGCAGCACAGCCTGGAACGGTTGTGTTTGGTTCATCAGTGTCAGGCCGCAACGAAGAATTGATAAGCTGCTTTGAGCTGTTGCGTGAGCGCGGCATTCCCACAATAGCGTTGACCCAAGACGGGTCGCCTTTGGCAGATGTGGCCGATGTGGTGATCCCGATCAACCTACCTGAGGGGCGCAATATTTTTCGCGCCACTTCCACGCGGTATGCGTCGCTGGCTGTGGTTGATATCATTGCCAATCTTGTCGCCTATCAAGATCGCGCCAAATCCACCCGCATTTTGCGCGGCATCAAAGAACAACTGGTCAAGCAACGAGATGGCGGCGACGACAGCCAAATCTTGGGCGATTAAACATGTCATTTGGCGTGTCAGCGGCTGCGCCAGTTTGATCCAATTTGCCGCGAACGAGGGATGAAATGTCATCACGTCTTGCTATCGTCACCGGAAGCGCCGGTGATATCGGTCGCGCTATCGCTGCGCGCCTGTCAAATGACCATGATATTATTATTTTGGCCGATCTTGATATCGACGCTGCCAAAAACGCCACCGCAAAGCTGGGTGATCAGTTTGTCCCGATGCAATTGGACGTCACCGATCCTGAAAGCTGTGCCGCACTGGCTGCGGCAACCGCGCCGATGGGCGACGTCGTGACACTGGTCAACAACGCTGGAGCGTCCTGTGCCGTCAGCTTGCAAAGTGCATCGCTTGAGGATTGGAAATTTGACCGCTCTCTTAATCTTGATGGCGCCTTTTTTGTGTTCAAGGCACTCGCCAAACAGTTGATCGCAGCCAAAGGTGCGGTTGTGAATATCGCCTCGGTCAATGGCATGGGCGTCTTTGGTCACCCAGCCTATTCCGCCGCCAAAGCAGGCATGATCCACCTGACCAAAATGATTGCTGTGGAATACGGTCAATACGGCATTCGCGCCAATACGGTTGCCCCTGGCACTGTGCGCACCCAAGCGTGGGAAGACCGCGCAGTCGCCAATCCCAAAGTTTTTGAAGAGGCCGCTGAACACTATGCCTTGGGCCGAATTGTGTTTCCTGCGGATGTGGCCGAGGCGGTTGGTTTTTTGGCCTCTCCGCTTGCCGCAGCAATTACAGGCGTTTGTTTGCCCGTGGATTGCGGGTTGACCGCAGGCATTCCGACACTCGCGCGCACGTTCAGCCAATCTGACGATTACAAAAAATAAGACCAACACCGACAGGACCAACCAATGACCTATTTTCTGGAAAATACGTGGCACCCCGACCCCGCGCCTGAAGGCACGTGGACCCTTAAGCTGACCAACCTGACGGATGCGCCACTTGCAGATTTCAAACTGTCGCTAACATCAATCACTCGCATCATGCCGACCCATGTTTTGACCGGTGCTAAATTTTTGCGCCGCGATGCTAATTTTCATGAATTTGCACCTGTCGATGCCACGCCCCTTGCTTCAGGCGACAGCTGGACGTTTGTTATCACAGGGATCAACCGGTCCCCATTCCACCGCAACGATGCCGCCAAAACGGCGTGGATCACGCACGCCGATGGTTCGCATACGACAGTTCAAGTCGGTGACCTAATGCATGCGGGTACGGCCCCCGTACGCCCTGAGTCCCGCTTACCAGAGGGCAAACTAACGCTGCCTTTTGCGCTTTTGCCATGGCCCAACACAATCACAGCCACTGCGAGCTCAGCCCCAGTCATCCTGCATGCTGTGGATGAGACATCGCTCGAAAACAAACGGTTGATGTTGCAAGTCGACGCGCTGCATTCACGGCTATTTCCTGCGGCTCAGCGCGCTTACCAACTGTCGCCTGCGCTTGGCAGTCGTGCGGTGCAATTCGCAGTTGATACCACTTTGCCTGACGAAGGTTACCGAATAGATTTTGCCCAAACTATCACCCTGACAGCCAATGCCGATGAAGGCCGCCGGTACGGATTAATAGCGCTTGCGCAAATGATGCACGGCACATTCACCGACCCTGAGTTTCAGTTTCCTGCAACAGGTGAGATTATTGATGCCCCGCGCTATGGTTGGCGCGGGTGCCATCTGGATGTGTCGCGACATTTTTGGACTTTTGACGAAGTTCTGCGCGTGGTCGATATGCTGGCATGGCACAAGATGAACATTTTCCACTGGCATTTGACCGACGACGAAGGCTGGCGTGCAGAAATCTTGGCCTACCCAGAACTGACCCAAGCAGGGGCGACACGCGGCGCTGACGTACCAAAAATGCTGCCGCAATTGTGCGAAGGCGCCGAAACACGTCACGGTTTTTATACCCAAGACCAGATGCGAGCGGTGGTTGCGCGAGCGCAAAGCCTTGGCATCGATGTGATGCCCGAAATCGAAACTCCTGGCCATGCCGCAGCCGTGCTTGCAGCCTTGCCGCAGCTTGTGGACCCAGATGAGCCAGCGAACAGCTACTATCCCGTTCAAGGATATTTCAACAATGCGTTGAACCCAGCAATGCCAGAGACCTTTAGCGTACTGGAAACCGTCTTTGACGAAATAGCCGCAATATTCCCGTCAAAATATATTCACATTGGTGGGGACGAGGTTGCGAATAACGCTTGGCTCACATCCCCCAGAGCACAGGCTTTGATGGCGTCCGAAAGCTTGTCAGGCACGTTTGAGTTGCAAAGTTGGTTCTTGCGCAAAGTCAAAGACATGCTGACAGCACGCGGCAAGATCATGGTGGGGTGGAACGAAATTGCCCATGGCGGCGGCGTACCCCCAGAAGGCACATTACTGATGGCTTGGGAAAATCCTCAAGTTGGCATTGAGCTGGCGAGCCAAGGCTACGACGTGGTGATGACCCCCGGCCAAGCGTATTATCTGGATATGGTACAAAGCGATGATTGGTTGGAAAATGGCGCGGGCTGGGCTGGTGCTGTCTCCCCAAAGCAAACCTACACCTATGAGGCCGAAGGCGACTTTCCTGAAGCCTTGCGCAACCAAATGCGCGGTATCCAAGCCTGTATCTGGAGCGAACATTTCGCTGATCGCCACTGGTTCAATGATCTTGTGTTTCCACGCCTCAGCGCTGTTGCAGAAGCGGCATGGACCGAAAAAGACAACAAAGATTGGTTGCGCTTTGCCCGTCAGGTACGACAGCACCCCGAACTCTAATCCATCTGAGCTGGGGCCGCAGTTGGCCCTACTCACACTGCTTTAAGCTCTCCCAAAGGAAAAGACCCATGCGCATCGTTGTTGGCGGTATCCATACCGAATGTTCGACCTACTCTCCTGTTCTGATGCAGCCCGATGACTTTGATGTCATGCGCGGTGACGCTCTAACCGCAGATCCGTATTTTGGGTTTTTGAATGATTTCCCTGCGACAGTGGCCCCATTACTGCATGCGCGTGCTGTGCCCGGCGGTCCGCTGGCGCACGACACGTATCAGGCCTTCAAGACAGAGTTCTTAGACAGGCTAGAAGCAGCGAAACCCTTTGATGCCGTTTATCTGGCAATGCACGGCGCGATGCATGTCGATGGCATGCTTGATGCCGAAGGCGATTGGATTTCTGCTGTGCGGGCAGCCGTCGGCCCCGACATGCTGATCGCGGTGAGCTATGATTTGCACGGCAATGTGTCACAAAAAATTATCGATCAAATCGACATTTTTGCAGCCTACCGCACCGCACCACATATCGACGTCACTGAAACCATGGCAGCATCCTACAAAATGTTATTGCAGGCGCTTGAAACAGGCACCCGACCCGGTGTTGTGCGCGTGCCTGTGCCACATCTTTTGCCCGGCGAACGCTCATCAACCGAAGACGAACCCGGGCAGTCGCTTTATGCAGCCTTGCCGTCTTTTGAAAGCGCTGATGTGTGGCGCACTGATCTGATGATTGGCTATGTGTGGGCGGATGAACCCCGCGCGACAGCCTGCGCAATTGTGACGGGCACCAATCGTGTTGCGGCACAAACGGCAGGTGCCGCTATTGCGCAATCGTTTTGGGATGCGCGCGACGGCTTTCAGTTTGGTCCTGTCACAGGTCCATTAGAGGCTATGCTTGATATCGCGGCAGCAGCTGACACACATCCTGTGATTTTGGCCGACAGTGGCGACAATCCAACGGGTGGTGGCGTTGGTGATCGCGGTGATGTTCTGGCTGCGCTGGTTGTACGTGATTGGCAAGATGCACTGGTCGCGGGCATCACGGATCGACCTGCAGTGGATGCCTGTTTTGCTGCGGGCGTCGGTGCGACACTCACGCTGGAAATCGGCGCATCACTTGATCCTGCGGGCGGGCGTATCGTCGCGGAGGCACATGTGATCACTTTAGACGCTGGGAACACAACGGCACAACGCCAAGCAGTTGTGAAAATCGGAGGCATAACTGTTGTGTTGGCCGCACGTCGTCGCCCCTATCACGATATTGCAGACTTCACATTGCTGGGACTAGACCCTACCGCGGTTTCATTGCTGGTCGTAAAGTCTGGATATTTGTCGCCAGAACTTGCGCCGATTGCGAACCCGAATTTGATGGCTTTGACAGATGGCGTCGTGAACCAAGACATCGCACGTTTGCCCAATGTTCATCGCGCCAAAGGCACCCTGCCCTTTGATGCCAACCCAGAATTCACGCCGGAACCAAAAGCCTCCGTCCGGTTCAAAGACTGACCATGAACGCTTGGATTTCAATTTTGCGCGACCACAAGGTTGTGCGTGCCTCTGCTGTTGCGATTTTCCTCTATGGTTTCGCTGGTGGGGCCACGTCGCCCTATCAGGCTGTGATCGGCATCCGTGAACTTGGGCTGTCAGACAATGCCTATGCCGCCGTGGCTTTTGCCGCCTCGATGGCACATGTGACGCTGGCGATTATCAGTGGTTATTTGTCCGACCGTTTCCAAAGCTACCGACGCCCGCTTTTGTTTGTGTCAGCCTTTGGAGTTATCGGCTACGGCACGGTCTGGTTGAATCCCACGCCGTTTACGTTTGTCATCGCAACAATCGGGCCGCTTGCATTATTTCACGCAACAAATTCCATGTTATTTGGAAATGTGCGCGCCCATACTGACAGTTTCGCCCCAGAAGAAGCCAGCATTGCCAATTCTTTGATGCGCATGATGGTATCGTTGTCTTGGGTCGTCGTGCCCGGAATTGTAGGATTGGTCCTTGCGACGCAAGACAGCATGATCTTAGCGTACCTCATTGCCGCTGCGGTATCCGGCGGGTGTTTTTTGATGATCTTGCTGGGGCTCGATACAGACAAAACGCCAAAGCAATCTGCGACCCCTGTCATCCGCACGCCTGCCTTGTTGGAATTCGCCAAAGTGCTGGCGCCGAAAACTGCGCTGCGCATTCTCAGTGTTGCCTTAATCACGCAGGTGCTGTCAGTGAATGCGGCCGTTTTACCGCTGATTGTGACGGGACGAGCCAATGGTGTGGCCGCAGATATTGGATTTCTTGTTGGCATGGTTGCCTTGCTTGAAGTTCTGTTCATCTTCTTTTGGGCTTGGGTCGTGCGTAAGATCAAACTCACCACAGCGCTTGTCATCACGGCCAGTCTGTATTTTGTCTATTTGGCATCGCTCGCCGTGGTCACAGCGCCATGGCAAGTTTATGGTGTCAGTATTCTCGCAGGTATCGCCGCGGCAGGGATTATTTCGTTGCCAATCAGCTATTTGTTAGACCTAATCAAAGACCGCCCCGGCATTTCTGCCTCTTTGATTGCGGTCAACATATTTCTTGGCGCAGCACTTGGCGCTATGTTTTTTGCGATTGGCACGTCCCTGGGCGGTTACGGGACAGCATCAATTTTAGGTGGGATCGGCGGCATTTTCGGTGCAGGCGGCCTTATGTATTTGGAAAGGACCCGCGCATGATTACGCTAGAGGTTTGCGTTGATAGTCTTGCCGGTATCTTTGCGGCGACCAAAGGTGGTGCGGACCGAATTGAACTGTGTTCCGCACTGGGATTGGGTGGTCTCACCCCATCGGCAGGATTAATCAAAATCGCGAGCGAAGCCCCGTTGCCAGCCATGGCGATGATCCGCCCGCGCGCTGGTGATTTTGTTTGGACGCGCGATGAACGTGCGGCACTGGTTGCGGAAATCCACGCGGTGCGTGACGCAGGTTTGGCTGGCGTGGTGATTGGCGCATCACTGCCCAACGGAGAATTAGATGGCGAAACGTTACAAGAATTGATGCAAGCGGCAATTGGTCTTGATGTTACATTACACCGCGCGATTGATTTGACGCCAGATGTAGATGCCGCACTGCAAATTTGCCGCGACTTGGGGATCAAACGCGTCTTGTCATCGGGCGGTGCAAAGACTGCGATGGCGGGACTTGAGCGGTTGGTGCAGATGGCCACTCATACGATTTCCGTGATGCCAGGCGGAGGAGTGACCGCCGAAAATGTGGCCGACTTGGCAGCCAGATTACCCCTGAGCGAAGTGCATGCCTCCTGTTCCGTTGTGGCGCCGATACCGCAAAATTCCAAAATTGCAGAATTTGGGTTCCAGCCGTCAGGTGCGCGGGCGACCGACACAAACAGCGTCATCGCCCTGCGCAAAGCGCTTGATCAAATCGTGGCAGCGCGGACTTCGGGGTGAACTTCTTCGTAATAGGCGCGCAACGCTAAAGCACTTGCTGCGGCTTCATCCAAAACAACCGTCACTTTGCGATGCATTTGCAATATCGACGCTGGGCACGCGGCAGATATTGGCCCCTCGATCATTTTTGCAACGACATTCGCTTTGCCTGCGCCAAACGCCAACAACACAATTTCATCGGACCGCATGATTGTGCCAATGCCCATGGTAATCGCCAAACGCGGCACATCTTCAAAAGTGTCAAAGTACCGCATATTTGCTTCACGGGTGGAACGGGTCAATGTTTTGATCCGAGTTTGCGACGACAAACTGGACGTTGGTTCATTGAATCCGATATGACCATTCGCGCCCAAACCCAGCAATTGCAGATCAATATCACCCGCCTTTAAAATCGCAGCCTCATATCGGGTCGCTTCAACTTCGGCATCTTGCGCATCCCCTTTTGGCAAAAACGAAAATTCTGGGCGCATATCTACATGATTGAACAGTTTTTCGCGCATGTAGTGCCAATAAGAACAGGGATGATCGGGGGATAGGCCGACGTATTCGTCCAAGTTAAACGACTGCGCCTGCGCCATCGACATTTCACCAGCTTCAAATCGCGCAATCAAACGGTCATAAACCGCTTCCATCGTGCCGCCTGTCGCCAGCCCCAAAACAGTTTCGGGTTGGCGCGCCAAGCGATCGGCAAACAGACCCGCAACGCAATCCGCGGCGGTCGCCTGTGTTTGGTGGATTAAAACCTTCATCAGATCAGTCCGCCTTTCATGCTTATAGCGGTTTCCAAGCAAGCACGTCGATTTCAACTTTTGCATCGACCATCAAACGGGATTCCACGGTAGAGCGCGCAGGCGGGTGTGCTAGAAAATGCTTTTCAAAAACCGCGTTGAAAGATGAAAAATCGCGTGCGTCGTCGAGCCAGCAATTCACTTTGATAATGTCTTCCATTCCGCAACTTGCCATCGCGAGAACTTCTTTAATGTTTTCAATCACTTGTTCGGTTTGAGTGATGATGCCGCCAGTTACAACTTCACCATTTACAGTCGGGACTTGGCCGGAAATGTGAACATAATCGCCAGCGCGAACGGCTTTGGCAAAGGGGCGCTTTTGACCACCCGCCTGGGTGTCGGCAGTGTCGTAACGGATAATGCGTTTCTCAGACATAAGATACTCCAATTAAAGGGATTTTTCTATATAAAACTATCCTAAAAACGGTCTCTACGGCAAGTAAATAAGGGCAATATATGTGCTCTTTTCCAATCGAATGCAGCACACTTAAACCTTTGTTGTGTCGTGACGCATATTCTACGACTTTGACCGCCAATCCAACACAACTTTCCCCGATTGCCCTGACTTCATCATCGTAAATCCTTTGACGTAATTATCGGCTACAAAGAGATGTGCCCGCCCATGACCATGGCCTCGACCATTTCATCAAGAGCTGCTTGATTGTCCGAAACGTCCAACCCAACATCAAAGCCTTGGGCGATTTTTAGCTGTGCTTGAACATCGATCAGATGATTTTTCGTCACATTCACCGGCGTCACATCCGCCACTTTGGCCCAAATTAGCCCGCTGACATTGCGCCTAAGTTCAACGATTTCCCCAGCACATTCGTGACCAGTTATGAGTGGATGGGTGCAGTTTTCTTGGCCCAATCGTCCCAATTTCATATGTGAATATCAGTCCCCAAAATGCCCATTTTATTGATGCGGAACAGCACATCATCAGGTCCTATTTCAGGGTCTGACGTGATTTACCCCCACCCTTCGCGGGAAAAATCCTTAACCAACCCTTTAATTTTATTGGTTATTTTATCACTCCGACAGCTTTACCTGCAATTTCAAATGTGCTTCAAGATCAGTCATGTCGGAATTGGCGTAACGGTAACGTTTGGCTTTGCACAGTCGAATGCCATCAATGATTGAAGCGTGATTCAAAGCGTCAGAAATAATGGCATCTTCTGGCCCAAGCAGAGGCTCAAACAACTCGCCGTTGGCATCAAAACAGGCCGCGAATAAGATAGAATCATCTTTGCCCAAAAACCGTGCCAATTGCGTTTCAAGGTCGCGGTGCAGATCTTGAGTGCCACAAATAAACTGGACCGACGCCATGCCAAACCCCTTGTTATTCATAGCACCTTTGGCAGCTTTAATAAGATCAGGGTGATCGGCCAACCCAAGGTAATTGTTCGCACAAAGGTTGATGACAGGTTTGCCATTCGCCGTAACTTTTGCCCCTTGCGGGGACGAAAACAAACGCTCTAGCTTTGTCATTTTCTCGGCGCAATCTGCGCAACAGTTTCGGCCATATGGGTCAAAAATACTGTGATCCTTGCGGTCTCCAATGTGGCGTGGATGTCATTCAAGTCATCATTCCCAATGACGGATATACGTCAAGGCACAAGAGTATCCTTTATACTAGATTTAGCCTCGCCACGAAGAAGGCAAGGCCGCTTAAACGCGCACTTAGGGCAGCACTAAAGCGTGACAGGTCCACAACAAATTTCGCTATATTAATACCGAGACCAATCACCACCATCAATATAAGCGAGCCAAGGATGGCCAACACACCCCGTATAGGATCGCGGCGCAGTTCAAAAATAGCGTTTTCGCCGAGGCGTGGCTCTGTATTCGCATGGGGGGCCTCAAGCTCCTGCCCGCTATCTCCAATTGCCTCTTGCAGGCAGGAGACAAAGGCATCCTCCAACGTGTCGGCCCCGCGTTTGGAAACGATGGTGCGCTCAAAAGGAGGTCGCAACACTTTAGTCTTTAGGCAAAGATGGAGTGTTCAAATGAAGTATCGTCGCCGTATTTATTGTTCGTCCTCGCAGCCGGCTGAGATTTGGGATCGCTGGCAACGCGGAGAATCTATGAAGTCGATTGGCCGCGTGTTTGACCGCCAATCCTCGTCGGTGTATTCCGTGATATCGCCAACAGGAGGCATCCGCCCTGCGGATAGCCATAAATCGTTGGGTTTTCTGGTGGAGAATGTCCAACTGGCTGTGGCCAGCACGCGACCTGCGTGTTCATCGCAACGAACCAATCATAACGTGCGACCTAGCGGCCTTAATTGATTGGGGTAAGACGGGCGTGAAATATCTTTTTGCAAGATACCAGTTTGCTCATAAAAGGCCAATCACTGACTACATTACAGCATTGGCCCCATAGGCGCGACACCTAGCTGTCTCGAGAAAATACCAGTGTGGTATCATCTGATTGCGATGCGTCCAATGCATACCCACCGGCATCAAATTCATGCAACTGTGGAATACTATTTACACGGTTTTCAACAATGAAACGCGCCATCGCACCCCGCGCTTTTTTGGCAAAAAAGCTGATGACCTTTTCTGTCCCATCACGGCGTTCAAGAAAAACAGGCGTGATGATTTTGGGGTGCAAGGCCTCTTTTGCGACAGCTGAAAAATATTCAGTTGAGGCACAGTTGACCACATACTGTGCACCGGCGGCTTGCGCACTTTCATTCAGGTTCAGGGCGATCTTGTTTCCCCAAAACTCATACAGGTTTTTCCCTTTTGACGTTGCAAGCCGACTTCCCATTTCCAAACGATAAGCTTGAGCGCCATCCAAAGGCCGTAGAATTCCGTACAGCCCTGACAGGATGCGCAAGTGATCTTGTGCATAGGCGACTGTGTCTGCGTCAAGGCTGCCTGCATCAAGTCCAGTATAGGTATCGCCCGCGAACATATACATGGCTTGCTTCACAGCATCGACATCAGGCGTTTCAGAAAATGCGGCAAAGCGTTCAACGTTCAGCTCAGCCAACTTTTCACTGATACTCATCAGTTTACGCAACGCCGGTACATCTAAATTTCGCGCGACATCAATCAGCTCTTTTGTCTCAGCAGCAAACGATGGAACTGTCCGTTCGATCCCAATAACTGGGTCCATATTCAGTTTTTTTGCAGGTGATATAACGGCTAACATTTTTGGTCCTTTGGTCTTTTCTCAGAAGGTTCAGTTCCCGAATTCACAGGTGACATCTTTTGGGCTGGTTTTACATCCGAATAAGAATACCTTAACCGAATGAAAGCACCTTTTTGGAGATATCGTAAATGAAAATTCGGGTTTGGATTGTGGGATGTACCGCTTTGATGGTTGCCGCTTGCACAGATGGGTTCAACACCTACACAGCGGATGGGATGCTGCAAGAGGTTCCAGAGGGCGTGCTTGCCATAGCAGCCACCAACCAAGATTTGACCGCCGTGCGGCTAAACCCTGATGATGGCTGCTATGTGTATCGCTATGTCGGCCCTGTGGAAACGACATTCCTGCCGCTGCGCACTGAAAATGGCAACCCGATCTGCACCCAAACTGCGGATGCGACGACGACAGGCTGACCATTTTAAACGCTGCATATATTTACAGATGAACCGCCTTAGCTTTGCGCCGTGACAGCATCTTCAGGTGCATACAACGTTGCTTTTGATCCTGTGCTCACGTTCTCATAGAGATCATTGATGTGAGGCATGATCATCCGCACGCAGCCAGAGCTTGCCCTGCCCCCGATTGATTTGGGGCTGGGCGAGCCATGAATGCGCAAGTAAGTGTCCCGATTTCCGACATAAAGATACAAAGCGCGCGACCCAAGCGGGTTTGTCGGCCCCCCGTTCATCCCGTCTGCGTGTTGTTTATATATTGGGTCACGCAGCATCATCGCAGACGTAGGGGTCCATGTTGGCCACTTCGCTTTGCGTCTGATTGAATAGGTCCCCGGCTCATACAGGTTCCCCCTCGCAATGGCGACGCCGTACCGCATTGCGGTGCCATCATCACGGATGTGATACAAATAGCGCGCAACGGCATCGACATGAATGTCTCCAGGCGTCAAGCCTGGGTTGGCTTCAACGATGCGGGGCAAGAACCGTTCTCCAACCCCCCAAGGATTAGACGTGCTGGGGTCATAGCTGGCAGGGGTGACCTGTGCATCCCAGAGTGCCCATTTTGACCGATCTGTCGTTGCCGCAGCAGCAGGCAAAACGGCAAGCGGTGCGGAAAACAGCGCTGCCGCAGAAATAATAAAATGACGCTTTGTCAGCATGGTTTCACGTTCCTATTCTTCGTTCGACTTTTCAATCTCTAGTTGAGATGTAGGGCCGCACAGGGCTTAGGACCAGTCATATGGCTGTGAAGTGCTTCAAAAGATGGGTGCAGTAGTGGCAAGGCAGCTACACTTTTAGGCGATTGGCCGCAATTTGTGGCTTTCGCACTGATCTATGGGCGCAAATAATTCAATCGACCTGCGCCATATCTGTCATTCGGTCAGCAAGCGCACCGATTGCTCTGTGCAACATCACCGTGAGCAACGCGAGCACAATCAAGCTTGCAAACATCAAATCCGTTTTGGCACGACCATTGGCCAACAACATCAAATATCCCAGACCTTTTGAAGCGCCGACCCATTCGCCGATCACCGCCCCTATGGGCGCATAAACTGCCGCAAGTTTAAGACCAGAGGCCAAAGACGGCACCGCATAAGGTATTTTGATCCGCAGCATAACTTGGGTTTTTTGTGCACCCACCGTTTTGGCCAAATCCAATAGCCCCTGCGGCGTGCGCATAAGCCCATCGAAAAACGCGCCCGTAACAGGAAAGTAGATGATCAATACAGCCATCACGATTTTCGATGCAATGCCATAACCAAACCAAAGCGTCAAAATCGGTGCCAAAGCGAAAACAGGCACCGCTTGCGTGAACACCAAAAGAGGTAAAACCATGCGCGCCAACTTTGGCGCAGCGGCAAGCTGTATGGCCGTCAGCGCCCCCAAAACAGCGCCAATCAACAACCCCAAAACGACCTCTGTCGTCGTGACCAAAGCGTGCTCAAAAATCAACGCACGGTTTTCAAACGCAGCCAGTGCGACACGGTGCGGTGCGGGTAAAATAAAATGCGGCACACCCGTGATCCACACCAACACTTGCCACAGACCAATGCCAATTAACGCCGCACACAGCGGATAGCGCAATCGGTTCATGATGCAGCTCGTAAATATGACAGCAACGCGGCCTGACTGCGCAACGTTTCAGGATCATCAACCGCGCGCACAGGTGTCGTTTTCGGTACAGGCCACGGCAAAATCCCCGCAGGTGTGAGCACCGCTATCTGATGCCCAAGGCGACACGCTTCGGCTGGATCGTGGGTGACCAACAAAACGGTTTTCCCTCTTAAAACTTGTGCCGCAAGACTTTGCATATCCGCGCGTGTGCCTGCATCCAGCGCCGAAAAAGGTTCGTCTAACAATACGATAGGTCGGTCTTCCATCAAACACCGCGCCAGCGCTGCACGTTGGCGCATCCCCCCCGACAGTGCCTTTGGTTTTTTGGTGTGATGCGCAGTTAACCCAACTTGTTCAATCATCGCATCAGCCTTGTCCAAGTCAGGTTTTTCGCCACGCAAACGCGCGCCAATCACGACGTTTTCACGCAAGCTCAACCATGGCAACAACAGATCTGATTGCGCCATATAACTGGCGCGTTCTGCAATCGGTTTGCCATCATCCGCTGTGAGCGTGCCATCAAATTTCCCCGCTGTTTCCAGCCCTAAGATCACTCGTAGGATTGTCGATTTTCCCACTCCAGATTTGCCAAGCAAACACGTCCACTGCCCTGCCTCGATGCGCAAAGATACCCCGTCGAAAAGCGGTGTGTGATCAATTTCGTATTTGCCATGCAAGGTGATCTCGGGGGCGTGGCTCATGCTGCGCGCAATCCCATATCCCAAAATCCAGCTTCTAGCTGAGTGGCTGTGGTAAATCGTTTTTGCAAAGCTGCCCAGCGCGGTGTGGCCGCAAAATCTGCCCCAAGACGGCGGATCACTGCGGCATCAAACATTTGACCAATCCCCACCATTACCTGCTGATAATCAGCATCTGCATAGGTCTTGATCCAATCCGCATAAGGCGTGTCGACAGCAGCCTCATCGGCCAATCGCAACCCAATTTCGCCATACCCAAAACAACAGGGCGCAAGGGCCGCGATCAAATCAAGAAAGTCACCTTGCAGCCCCGCGTCCATAACGTAGCGGGTGTAGGCAAGGTTGGCGACGTCTTCTTTGGCGGTGAACAAAGCCTCCTCATCAATGCCCTCAGCAGCGCAAGTTTTGACATGCAACGCCATCTCGTGATTGACGAGCGCATCCACAGTACGGGCGCAGATTTTCATCTCATCCAAAGTTTCGGCCTTAACAACGCCAAGCGACCACGCGCGGGCAAAATGGACAAGAAACACATAGTCTTGGACCAAATATTTCACGAATCCCCCGCGCGGCAGTGTTCCGTCGCAAAGCCCCGCAACAAAACGGTGATGTGTATAGGCCGCCCAATCCTCTGAGCACCCTGCGCGTAAAGTCGCAAACACGCGCCCATAATCAGCCACGCTCATGGCACGGTCACATCTGTTGCAATAACAGACACTTCATTGAGATTTGGGATCAAGCCTGCCGTATGCAAAAACGTCTCGAATTCGGCATAACGCCCATAGTCCATAGCCGTCGGACGCAGAGCAAAACGTGGCACGGTGTCGGCCCATGCGCGCGCATTCAACTCATCTTGCAACTCAGGCGCACTGGCGGCAAAAACCTCCCAACTGTCTTGCGGGTGATTGACGATGTATTGGGTCGCTTTTTCAGTCGCCGCAAAAAAGCGCGTGATCATATCGCGGTCCATCGTGTTGGGGTTGGCCACATAAATCAGCTCGTCATAGGCGGGCAGACCTTCTTCTTCGACATAAAAACAGTGTCCAGGCACGCCCTCAATATCCATTTGGTTCAACTCGAAATTGCGGAACGCGCCGATGACCGCATCCACCTGCCCTGACATAAGTGCAGGCGACAAAGACCAGTTCACGTTGACCAATTCGATGTCGTCCAGCGACAATCCATTGTGGCGCAAAATCGCATCCAAGACAGCTTCTTCAACGCCACCCACAGAAAACCCAACCTTGCGACCGGCAAGATCGGCGGGGGTTTTGATCGGGCCATCGTCCAACACCAACAAGCAATTCAGCGGTGTGGCCACCAAGGTGCCGACACGTTGCAACGGCAAGCCTTCGTGTATCTGCAAGTGCAACTGAGGTTGATATGAAATCGCCAAATCCGCCTGCCCCGCAGCCACCATTTTAGGGGGATCAGACGGATCAGCGGGGGCTATGATTTCGACCTCAAGATCAACTGCAGCAAAGTAACCTTTTTCTTGCGCAATAACGATAGGTCCGTGGTCAGGATTAACGAACCAATCCAGCATCAAGGTCATGTGATCTTGCGCGACGGCGGGCAAGGACAGCAGGCAAAAGGCGGTGGTCAAAGATGTAAGTTTCACGAGAATGACTTTCTATCGAGGATAAAACTGAGAAAAATGGTGTGTTGGTCCATGTCCAGAGCCAACATCAAGCTGATCAGCCCCTGCTATGGCCGTGGCCACATAAGCTTTGGCGGCAGCAACGGCATCAGGCAATGCGTGACCTTTGGCGATCTGTGCCGCCAATGCCGATGACAGTGTGCAACCCGTGCCATGGGTGTTTTGTGTGGCCAGACGCGGTGCCTCAAACCACTGAACGCCAGCTTGTGAGATCAAAGCATCAGGACTGTCTTGCCCGTCCAAATGCCCCCCTTTCATCAACACAGCCTTGGGTCCCAGTGCGCAAAGCGCTTGGCCTTGTGCGACCATTTCTTGGCGCGTTTTGGCATGTTGCCCCCCTAACAAATGGGCAGCTTCGGGCAGGTTGGGGGTCAAAACACTGGCCCGTGGCAGCAAAGCACGGCGTAACGCCAAAATGGCATCATCAACCAACAATTGTGCGCCGCCTTTCGCAATCATGACGGGGTCTAAAATGACAGGCACATCGGGATAGGGCGCAAGCGCCTCGGCCACGGCGCGCGCGATATCAGCCGTGGCGATCATCCCTATTTTGATGGCATCCACGCGAATATCGGCAAACACCGCTGCGATTTGATCTTTGACAAACGCGGGTGGCACCAAATGCACCCCGCTGACACCTTGGGTATTTTGCGCTGTGAGCGCAGTAATCGCGGCCATCGCAAAGGCTCCATTGGCCGAAATCGACTTGATGTCAGCCTGTATCCCTGCGCCACCAGACGGGTCCGACCCCGCAATTGCCAAAACATTTGCAATCATGACGCGCCTTCGATTCTGGTTTGAAAAAGCCGTGCGGCGGCCAGTGGATCATCTTGGCCGCAGATAGCGGAAACGACGGACATCCCGTCGGCGCCAGCAGCGGACACATCACTCACATGACTTGAATTAAGCCCGCCAATCGCCACCACAGGCAGATGCGTCATATCAATCATTTCAGCCAACCCTTGCAGTCCAATAGGTGCGGCGTGATCGGATTTTGTCCCTGTGGCAAAGACAGGTCCAAGCCCAAGATAGTCCACAGGTGCGGCGTTTGCTGCGATCACATGCTCAGGCGTCTCACAAGACAATCCCAAAATGCGATCAGGTCCCAGCAACGCACGCGCTTTTTGTGGTGAAATATCGCTTTGACCTATATGAACCCCATCAGCTTGCGACGCGGTGGCGGCCTCTAGATCATCATTTACGATCAACGGCACATTTGTGCCGTGAAGCACTTGTTTCAAAGCCACAGCCAACGCGATCCGTTGGTCTGTGGTTGCATCTTTGTCGCGCAATTGCACCATGCTGACACCGCCTGCTACAGCACGGCGCACGGTTTCAACGACACCCAAAGGGGTGCAAAGCGCCGTATCCGTCACCAGATACAAACGCAGTGATCCACGATTTAAAGCCATTGGACACGCGTATCGTCAGCAAGATCAGCAGGTTTGATCTGCGACAGAGCATCCAAGAAAGCAACTTGAAAACTGCCTGGACCTTGCGCTGTTGTTCCAGCCTGTGCTCCGGCTTGTGCAAACATCACAAGCGCTGCGACCGTTGCCTCTAGCGGTGGCGCAACAGATGCGAAGGCCCCCATCAATGCCGTCAAAGAGCACCCCAATGCAGTGACTTTTGGCATCAATGCACACCCACCTGAAATATGAGCGCTGCGTGTGCCGTCTGTGACGAAATCAATTTCACCCGTGACAGCCACAACGCAGCCTTGGGCTTTGGCCAAATGCGTTGCCGCGATTTGAGCATCCGCAACACTGTCACCACTGTCAGCCCCTTTGCCTGCAGCAGCAGCGCCGCTGAGCGCTAGAATTTCTGACGCATTGCCACGAATGATGGTGGGGCCACGCTCAACCAAATCTTGCGCAACAGACGCACGGTAAGGCGTGGCGAAATGGGCCACAGGATCCAACACCCACGGTTTTCCCGCAGCATTCGCTGCATCAGCCGCCTTTTGCATCGCAGTGACCCAAGACGAGGACAGTGTGCCTATATTGATCGTCAATGCTCCGCAAAGCGGCACAAAATCTGCAACCTCTTCGGTGGCGTGCAACATCGCAGGGGACGCCCCCGCAGCAAGAACCACGTTCGCTGCGATGTTCATGGCGACATAATTGGTGATGCAATGCACGAGTGGCGCTTGACTGTGTAGGGCAGCTAAAATGGTGTCAGTTTTCACGGTCAGTTCTCCGACCGGCGAAAAAAGGAAGACCACACATCTGTGGCTTCGACCCTCCCTCCGCCAGCATTATCTGGTTCAGGTTCAAAGGGTACTTCTCAGCCGTTAGGCGCCCCTGGTGCGCGCAACCTAGGCGAGCCGGTTAACAACTGTCAACCAAGACAATGGGGAGATTTTGGAAAACCGCATCACAGGGATATCAATTGGCTATGATGATCCCTGCGGGGCAGTTCAAATCAAATATATTTTACGCCGTATGCGCCCAAAGTCGCAGAGCGACAAAACGAAATTCAATCATACTTTCGACTGCGCGCCTGACAACGCTTCACCACTCACGCGCCTGTAATTCACAAAGGTATTCGCGCTGAGCACCACAAAGAAACTATCCATGTCGATCAACACCAGCCCTTCTTCAAAGCAGGCACGTGTTAGGGCTTGGGTGTCTTCGCTGTAAAGCCTTTTACGACCCAAAATTTCTCTGACCTGTTTGGATGCTATACGGAACCGACCCTTGGGTTTTCCGCCAAAGCTTGTGTTGTACAGATGTGCCAACTGATCCGCTGCTTTTTCATAAATAGACATCAATCACCCCATTGGTTATTTATATTTAACTATAGACAATAAATTATCACCTATGTAAAGAGACTGTAGACGTAATACATGAATCAGCATGCGCCATCTGCCTACACGGACCGCCAGCGCTAAACCGCGCAAACAACATGCCTGTGCTGATCAACGAAACTGAACAAGACCCGCCGTGACAACGGTCCATTTTTGACAACAGTCTCTCATAGGGCTGAATTAATTTTGGCGCTCAGCCTTGCAACGGTGCAGGTGCCATAGTTGGTGTAAAATGAATAAAACGAACAAACCAAAGCATGATCTTATGGTCATAGGCTGGATGGAACATCTGGGCCTGCCCGCACTTGGGCTACACCGGATTAAAGCCAAGATTGACACTGGCGCGCGCACCTCTGCGCTTCACGCCACCCGTATCGAGACGTTCATGCAAAACGATATCGAATGGGTCCGCTTTCAAGTGCAGATGAACGCGCATGCCCCAGAGCTTTGGGTCGAAACCCCTGTCCATGATAGGCGGCCGATCAAAAATACCAGTGGCATTCCGCAAGAACGGATTATCATACGCACAAAATTACAGTTGAAAAATCGCTCTTGGGACATCTCGGTGTCGCTTGCAGACCGCAAAAACATGCGATTTCCGCTGATTATAGGGCGCACTGCGCTGAAACATAAAAACATCGCAGTGCACACGCGCCGCGCAAATTTGACTGCTGGCTGAGTTCAGCAACGCCTCTTAGGCAGAAAGGGTTTTCATATGAAAATCGCAATGATGGCACGCAATGCCAATCTGTATTCCCACAAGCGCCTCAAAGAGGCTGCAGAAGAACGGGGCCACCAGCTCGATATCATCAACACACTGCGCTGCTACATGAACATCGCATCTCGCCGTCCTGAAATGTACTACAACGGTGAAAAACTCGAGGGCTACGATGCCGTCATTCCGCGCATCGGCACCTCGGTCACATTCTACGGACTGGCCGTTTTGCGCCAGTTTGAAATGATGGGCGTCTACCCATTGAACGAAAGCGTCGCCATTGGCCGCAGCCGTGACAAACTGCGCTCGATGCAGCTTTTGGCACGTGATGGGGTTGGCCTGCCTGTGACCACATTCGCCCATGATCCAAAGCAAACCGACGAAGTTTTAAAACTGGCGGGCGGTGCCCCTATTGTGATTAAACTGCTGGAAGGCACCCAAGGTTTGGGCGTGGTTTTGGCCGATACAGATCGCTCTGCCACATCAGTTGTTGAAGCGTTCCGCGCATCTGGGACCAACATCTTGTTGCAAGAGTTCATCAAAGAAGCCGGCGGCACAGATATCCGCGCAATCGTCGTTGGCGGTAAAGTGATCGCAGCGATGAAACGTACCGGAGCAGAAGGCGATTTCCGATCCAACCTACACCGCGGCGGTTCTGCGCAATTGATCAAATTGTCACCCGAGGAACGCTCAACAGCCATCCGTGCGGCAAAATCCATGGGCTTGAATGTCTGTGGCGTCGATATGCTGCGCGCCAACCACGGCCCCGTTGTGATGGAAGTGAACTCATCACCTGGCTTGGAAGGCGTTGAAAAGGCGACAGGCTTGGATGTGGCAGGCAAAATCATCGAACACATGGAAAAAAGCGTCGTTAAAGGCAACACAAAGACAAAAGGCAAAGGCTAATGGCACGTCGCGCAGCATTTGAAATGGGCGGTGCCAGCATTGCGGCTGGCACGCGGCAAACCGTTGATCTTCCGGTCAGTGTTTTGTCTGACCACACCCCTGTGTCTATGTCGGTTCATGTCATTCACGGCAAGTCCGACGGGCCAACCGTGTTCGTCAGTGCGGGTATCCATGGGGACGAAGTGATCGGGGTCGAAATCGTGCGACGCCTGCTCAGAGCACCCAATTTGAAATCGCTGCGCGGCACGCTGATCGTGATCCCGATTGTGAATGCATTCGGGTTCATCAACCACTCGCGCTATCTGCCGGACCGCCGTGATTTGAACCGCATGTTTCCCGGCACAGCAAGCGGATCGCTTGCATCTCGGTTGGCGCATTTGTTTCTGAACGAAGTCGTGGCCCGTTGCGATCTTGGCATCGATTTGCACTCTGCAGCCATTCATCGCACCAACTTTCCGCAAGTGCGCATATCGCCGAAAAATCCGTATTTGTCAGAATTGGCCGAGGTTTTCGGCGCACCAATCACCTTGGAATCGCCATTGCGCGACGGGTCTTTGCGCGGCGCGGCGCAAGACATCGGCAAAACCGTTTTACTGTATGAAGCGGGCGAAGGTCTGCGGTTTGATGAAATGTCGGTGCGCGCGGGTGTTGCTGGCATCTTGCGGGTTTTACGTCATGTTAAAATGCTGCCCGCAAAAGGCATCGCCAAACCCAAAGCCCCCGCGCAATATTGCACATCAAGCAAATGGTCACGGGCCCCTGCGGGTGGTCTTTTGCGTACCTTTAAGGCAGATGGCGAAGTGGTTGCCAAAGGCGAAGTGATGGGAGTTGTGGCCGATCCGTTTGGCGAAAAAGAAGAAGAAATTCTCGCGCCGTTCAATGGCATTATCATTGGCCGCGCCGTGCTTCCAGTCGTCAACGAAGGTGATGCTGTATTCCATTTGGCGCGCGTCAAATCCATGGCTGACGCCGAAGATGCGGTCGAAGATTTGAACGACCAACTGTCCGACGACCCTTTGTTTGACGAAGATGAAATCATCTAATTTCGCGAGGCCAAGCCATCCCACCTTGGCCTCGCAACACCACCTATCACGCCTGTTTTGTGATGTTTAGGATTAGATTTACAGATGAGTTCACCCGTGACGCGGTCGCGCAAGTGGTGGATCGTGAATATTCAGTTGCGGATATTTCAGAGCAATTAGAGGGTAATTAGGGGGCTAGATACAACGCTTAAGGCATATAGAGACGACTTCATTGATGTAAATTACTGCGCGGTCGTAATTACGGCCAAGTCCTGAAAAAACGTCTTCGAATTCGATGATCCCCCTTATCAACTCGATTGACGTTTTCGTTTGAAAAAGTCCTCAAAGATCACGGCATAATTGAGCGATGTAAGCACATCAGTTTGACGTTCCTGCGCTTTTAGAACAACGGAATCTGGCAAAATACCGCGTCGGGCTTCCAGTAGACCTGCCATGAAATCTGCAGTAAATTCTGGATGCGGTTGGATGGTTAGGGCAATGTCCCCATAAGCCAAAATCGCGTTTTCGCAAAACTCTGAAGAGCCGATCACCTTGGCACCTACTGGCCGCTCAACGACTTGGTCTTGGTGCCAGGCGATGATGGTTTGATCCTCTCCCTGAGCGTCCTGATAAGACGTTGGCCCAACGGACCAGCCACCGCTGAATTTCTCCACCTTGCCGCCGAGGGCTTGAGCAAGGATCTGGTGACCAAAACAGACGCCGATAATAGGACGCCCTGCGGCAAAGGCCTCGCGCAAGAAGTCTTCAAGCTTTGATATCCAATCAAGCTTTTCATAGACGCCATGCTTTGATCCCGTGATCAACCAGCCTTCAGCCTCGTTGCTGGACGCAGGCAAGACACCTGATAGCACATCGTATGTGATAAATTCAAATCCGCGGCCCGCCAATAAACGTTTGAAGAACGCGTCGTAATCGCCGTGTTCGTCGATTAACTCATCAGGCGTGCGTCCAGTTTTCAGAATGCCAATTTTCATGATATATCTCAGACTCGCCCCACTTCATGGGATGTCGCGCCTTTGTCTTTCGCCAGCAGGCACAACCAATCATGTGCCACAGTTGCCGCAGCGATCGCCGTAATTTCAGAATGATCAAAGGGGGGAGACACTTCGACAACATCCATGCCCACCAAGTGTAGACCACCCAAGCCGCGGATGAACTCAAGCGCTTGCCAAGAGGCCAGACCGCCCGGAACAGGTGTGCCGGTTCCAGGGGCGAACGCTGGGTCCATGCCATCCACGTCAAACGAGATGTAGACAGGGGCCCGCCCCGCGCGCTCGCGTGCAATCGCGATTGCCGCATCAATTCCGTTGCGGTGTATCCATGGGCTGGTCAAAATTTCAAACCCGAAATCTTCGTCATTATAGGTGCGTAAGCCCACTTGCGTTGATTTACTCACATCAATAATTCCCTCACGCGCGGCACGCAGGAACATGGTCCCATGATCCATCTGCACACCGTCATCGTCCCATGTATCGCAGTGGGCGTCGAACTGAATCAGAGCAATTGGTCCATGCTTCTTTGCATGCGCTTTAAGCAAGGGATAGGCGATCGAATGATCCCCTCCCAGCGTCAACATCTTCGCACCACTGGCCAATATTGCATCGGCATGGGCCTCAATTGAAGGGCGCACCGTTTCGGGGTGATGCGGGTCAATCATAACGTCACCGGCGTCCACAACCGACAACGTGTCAAAGGGGTCAAATCCGAACGGAAACGCTTTTAGCTCTGCCAGCTGTACCGATGCCGCGCGGATAGCTTGCGGCCCGAGACGGCAACCGGGGCGGAACGTCACCGAAGTATCAAACGGCACGCCGCTAACAGCAACATCTACACCGTTTAGGTCACGGCTGTAATTGCGGCGCAAAAAGCTAAGCGCGCCACCATAAGTCATTTCATGCCAACGACCCATCGTCGTGTCTTTGCGCATGAATGCTTGATCACCAGCGTTATCCATTTTTCTTACCTCTGTTCATTTGAAGGGCTGCAACAATGATACCGAGCGATACGATCCCGATAATTATTGTGGCAAGAGCATTCACATCAGGGCTGACCCCAAGACGTACTTTAGAGAAGATGACCATTGGAAGCGTCGATGCGCCGGGACCTGACACAAAGCTTGCGATCACAAGATCATCAAGGCTGAGAGTAAACGACAGCAACCAACCTGACATCAACGCAGGCGCTATAATCGGCAAGGTGATATCGAAAAATACACGCAGCGGCTTTGCACCCAAATCAAGCGCCGCTTCTTCGATGGACAGGTCCATATCAACCAATCGTGATTGTATCACGACGGCAGCATAAGCCGAGCCAAATGTCGCGTGGGCAATGATAATTGTCAGCATACCGCGCCCACTAGGCCAGCCGATCAGATTTTCCATCGCAACGAACAACAACAAAAGAGACAGGCCAATGATGACTTCGGGCATGACCAAGGGGGCCGTGATCATCATCGATAGCAACGCCTTTGATCGGAACTTTTTGAATCGGATCAACACGAATGACGCAACCGTCCCGATAATGATGGCCAATGTCGCACTGATAAACGCGATTTTTAGGCTGACCCAAGCAGCCTCAAGAATTTGTGGGTCGCGAAATAACTCCACGTACCACTTCGTAGAAAATCCGCCCCAGACCGTCACCAGTTTGCTTTCATTAAAACTGTAAACAACAAGCGAGATGATCGGAGCATAGAGAAAAATGAACCCCACCAGCCCCATAACCTTAAGAAACGTCGAAGGCCCCCTCATGATGCTGCCTCTTGTTCAGCGGCTTGCGCGCGGCGCAACAACATGATCGGGACAACCAAAACAAACAGCATCACGATGGCAACGGCAGATGCGATAGGCCAATCGCGGTTCGAGAAGAATTCGTTCCAAAGTATGCTTCCGATCATCAGTGTATCTGGTCCACCCAGCAATGCAGGAACAACAAATTCACCCACTGCTGGGATGAAAACCAACATGCAGCCTGCGATGATCCCGCTCATCGATAGGGGAAGCGTCACTGTGAAAAAGGATACAATAGGGCGCGCGCCCAAGTCTGACGCAGCTTCAAGGTAGGATGGATCGAGCTTCACCAGATTGGCATAGAGCGGTAGGATCATGAACGGCAGATACGTGTAAACGATACCGACGTAGACTGCGAAATCAGTTTGCAGCATGACGAACGGCTCATCAATCACCCCCATCGACATCAGGAAGTTATTGATGATCCCATTGCTTTTGAGGAACCCGATCCATGCATAAACCCGCAGCAGAAACGATGTCCAGAATGGCAGGATCACCAACATCAAAAGAAGATTGCGCGTATTTGGCGCTGAACGCGCAATGAGATAGGCCATCGGATAGCCAAGCAGCAGCGCAATAATTGTCGCGACCCCTGCGATTTTGACGGATTCCATATAGGCCGACAGATAAAGCGGATCTTCAAACAGGAACATGTAGTTCCCAAAGTTGAAGCTGAAGCTTAGGAAGCCGTCAGACCATTCCCAGATAGGAAGGTACGGAGGCCGCGCAATTGCGGCCTCGGACAAGGAAATTTTGGCCACGACCAAGAACGGGATAAGAAAGAACACCAGCAACCACAGGGTCGGGATTGCAATAACAAGACCACGTCCCCTAAACCCAAAACGGTTCAGGATACGGCCGATAAACTGCCCCGCGGGAAGCTTGCTTTCAATGTCTGGCGCACGATTCATTGCGACACCACGACGCCAGCTTGACCGGCCCAACCAACATATACTTCGTCTTCCCACGTCAGTGTATGCGCTCCACGGCGCGTGCGGTTGGGATGGGCCACACGCACACGCTTGCCGCTTTCCAACTGAACCTGATAGACGGACCTGTTGCCCATATAGGCAACCTCGGCGATAGTGCCTTTGATAACATTGCGCATGTCCGGCAATGGATCTTTACTAATAGTCATTTTTTCAGGTCGCACAGCAATGGCGACCTTTTGACCTACGGTTCCTGACACCCCATGAGCCACAAAGATGTCGGTATTCGTTTCACGTGACTGCACGACAACATAGTCTACCTCATCCTCGACGATACGACCTTCAAAGATATTCACCGACCCGATGAAATCTGCGACAAAACGGTTGGCGGGATATTCGTAGATTTCATGCGGCGTACCGGTTTGAACAATTTGCCCATCAGTCATCACGCCAATGCGACTGGACAGCGTCATGGCCTCTTCCTGATCGTGGGTCACAACAACAAAGGTAACGCCGAGGTTTTCCTGAATCTCCATCAGTTCGAACTGAGTTTCTTCGCGCAACTTCTTGTCGAGCGCACCAAGCGGTTCATCCAGCATCAACAATTTCGGCTTTTTCACCAAAGATCGCGCCAGAGCAACACGCTGTTGCTGTCCGCCAGACAGCTGATGCGGCTTTCGGTTCGCGAATTTGTCCAGTTGAACCAGAGAAATCATTTCCGAAACCCGTACCGCGACTTCATCACGCGGTAGGCCATCACGTTTCAGCCCATAGGCGATATTTTTCTCAACGGTCATATGCGGGAACAATGCGTAAGACTGAAACATCATGTTCGTTTGGCGAGCATAGGGGGCGACGCCAGCCTGATCCTGACCGTCAATAATAATCTGACCACTTGTCACATCTTCAAAGCCGGACAACATCCGCAAAAGCGTAGATTTTCCGCAACCGGACCCGCCCAACAGACAAAAAATCTCGCCTTTGTACACATCCAAGGACACATCACTGACCGCCGTGAAAGTGCCAAACTTCTTGGTGACATTTTTAACCTGCAGAAACGGAACTGCCTTTGGGTCGTTCCATGGCTGGGTGTCTGGTGTGGCGTTCTCATGTGACATCTTCGGCCCCTATATGTGCTGAAAGACAAGAAGGCCCACACGAGGGCCCTCTCATATCCTTTAGGTCTATTGTCCCGTTTTGATTGTCGTCCATGCACGAGTCAGCGAACGGTCATAGCGCGCTGAATGTGGTTTAAGCGAAAAAAGGTGTGCGCTGATCTCTGCGGATGGGTAAATGCCGGGGTCCGAGGCGACTTCTTCATCGACAAATTCCGTCGCCAGTGTGTTTGGGTTTGCGTAGTAGACGTAGTTTGTGATGGCAGCTGCGACCTCGGGTTCGAGAATGTAGTTGATAAACGCAAGCGCATTTTCAGGATTTGGTGCATCATCAGGGATCGCAAGCATGTCGAACCCAACCTGACCGCCTTCTGTTGGAATGGCATAGGCCACTTCAACGCCTTGACCTGCTTCTGCTGCACGATCACGGGCTTGCAGAACGTCACCAGAATAGCCGACCGCAACGCAGATATCACCGTTAGCAAGATCGTTGATGTACTGTGAGGAATGGAAGTAGCGGATATGCGGGCGCACAGACTGCATCAGCGCCACAGCTTGTTCCAAATCATCAGTATCTTCCGAATTCGGATCAAGACCAAGGTAGTTCAACGCAGGAGCAATCATCTCGGATGGGCTATCGAGTACAGCAACACCGCAATCGGCCAGCTTGGCGGCTGTTTTGGGATCAAATACCATGTCCCAGCTGCCGATCTGATCCGCCTCGATGCGCGATGCGACTTTAGTCACATTATAGCCGATGCCCGTCGTAAACATAGTATAGGGAACACCGAACGTGTTGTCGGGATCGTTAAGCGCGACGATGTTAAGAATGACCGGATCAAGATTGCCATAGTTGCTAAGCGCCTCCTTATCGATTGGAGAGAAGACACCCGCCTTAGCCTGTCGAGCTAAGAATTCGATGGATGGCACCACAAGGTCATACCCGCTGGAGCCAGTCAGCATTTTTGCCTCAAGAATTTCGTTGCTGTCGTAAACATCGTAATTGACGGAGATGCCAGTGGCTGCTTCGAAATTTGCGATCGTGTCTTCGGCAATATAGTCGGACCAGTTGTAAATGTTTAACTCGCCTTCGGCTACAGCAGCACCTGCGGTGATTGCCAATATAGACGTGAATGTTGATAATTTTTTCATCGTTTATTTTCCCTGTTTTAGTCACTCATGTTATTCTTTGTAGAGGCTTAAACCCCGAGCCTGTCTTTGAGCGCGTACCACCACGACCCCATCATGGAGTACGGCACACGTAGCGCGCGCCCACCAGGGAATGGGTACCAAGGCACATTTTCGAAAACGTCAAATCGTGTGAGGTCGCCATCGATGGCTTCGGACAAAATCCGGCCAAAGGTGTGCGATCCGGTCACGCCGTGCCCGGAATAGCCATGAGCAAAATATGTGTTATTCCCAATGCGCCCCATCTGCGGCACGCGGCTGAACGACAGCGCGAAATTGCCGCTCCATGCATGGTCGATTTGAACGCCTTTCAACTGGGGGAAAACCTTGACCATATTGCCAAACAGCTTGGCCTTGATGTCTTTGGGGTCGGTGCCGCCGTAGACTGTGCCACCGCCGAACAACATCCGCTTATCAGCCGACAGACGGAAGTAATCCAAGATGTAGCGGATGTCCTCGACACAGCCGTCACCTGGTATCAAAGAATTCGCGAGTTCCTCGCCGAGTGGAGCAGTCGCCATCATTTGTGTCGATACCGGCATGACCCGTGACGTCAGCGTTGGCACCACGTGGCCCAGATAAGCGTTGCCGCACAAAACCAAGGTCTTACAGGTCAATTGCCCGTCGCGGGTCTTCACCACCGGCTTAGCCGCGTCAGTATCAACCCCCGTGACCGGCGACATTTCGTAGATTATACCACCCAGTTTCTCAAAGGCTGCCGCCTCACCCAAAGCAAGGTTCAGCGGGTGCATGTGTCCACCGCTGTGGTCGATCAACCCGCCTTCGTAAAGGTCGGAATTTACATGATCACGCAACTGGTTTTTGTCCAGCATTTCCTGATTCTTAATACCATAGCTGTCCCAAAGCTTCATGCGTGCTTCAAGCTCGTCCATGTGGGCTTTGGTCAGTCCGGTAAAGACGTTCGTTTCCTTCAAGTCGCATTTGATATCGTAGGTTTTGATCCGCTCGCGGATGATCTCTCCACCCTCTTGAGCCAGACCTGCCACGAAATTTGCAGTGTCCTGACCGTAGCGCACCTTAATAGTCTGCAGACTGGCATTCAGCCCGTTTACGATTTGCCCGCCGTTACGCCCGGAAGCACCCCAGCCGACACGCGCCCCTTCGATGATCGCAACCTTGTAGCCCTTCTCAACCAAGTGCAAACCCGTCGAGAGACCACTGTAACCCGCTCCGACAATGCACACATCGATTTCGGTATTGCCGCTTAGTGCAGGGCGCTCAGGGCTCGCGTTGGCAGAAGCCGCATAATAGCTATCAACGTGCGAACCGTCGCCTGCATATGACCCCTTAAGTGCGCCCATCACACCACCTCCAGATACGAATGATATTCGAAGTTTGTGACCTCAAGAGCGAACTTGCGAAGCTCTTGTTTCTTGCACTCTACAAACATAGTTTGCAGCCTTTTTGAAAAAATAGATTGAATATTCTGACCCCGCTTGAAGGCATCAATCGCCGTTGCCCAATCCATAGGCAAATGCGGCAAGTTCAGGTCATATGCATCGCCTTTGATTGCGGGCGCAGGCGTAAGCTTTTCTTTGATACCAATCATTGCCCCCCCCAGCACGCTGGCGAGCACAAGGTAGGGATTCGCATCGGCACCAGCGACGCGGTGCTCAATACGTCGCGCCTTCGGGCTACCACCTGGGATACGAATCGCGGCGGTGCGGTTTTCGTACCCCCAAGCAACACCCGTTGGCGCATGCGAGCCTGGCAGCAAACGGCGGAATGAATTTTCATGGGGTGCAAAAGTCAGTGTGTTTTCTTGCATGGTTTCCAGCAGTCCAGCGACTGCGTTCAACATCAATTCTGTGCCTTCTTCGCCGCCATTGTCGAAAACATTCACACCGTTTTCGTCAACAAGCGAGAAATGCACGTGAAACCCGCTGCCGGCACGATCGCCATATGGCTTGGCCATGAACGTCCCCGCAAACCCGTGTTTGCGGGCAATGCCCCGCACAAGCCGCTTGAAAAGAATTGCATCATCGGCCGCCCGCACAGGGTCCGCCACATGCATCATGTTGATTTCGAATTGCCCTGCCCCGTTTTCGGAAATCGCGGCATCTGCGGGAATCCCTTGGGCTTTGCAGGCATCGTACACATCATTCAGAAAGGCATCGAAATGTTGTAATTCATCAACCGATAATGCCCCGTCAGAATCCAACCGCTTGCCAGTGACGGGAGAGCGCGGGGCCTGCGGGCGGTCCAATTCGGGGTCACACAGGTAGAATTCAAGCTCGGTCGCCACAACTGGGGTCAACCCCATTTCCTTATAGGTATCGACAACAGCAGCAAGCGCACGCCGAGGGTCACCCAAAAACGGAGTACCATCTTCTTGGCGCATCCAAAGCATCGCTAGGGCTGTCGGACGGCTGTTCCAAGTGATCGGAGACAAGGGACGCCCCACGAACTCGCACAAGCCGTCGGAATCGCCTGTTTCAAAAACCAGCTCGCTTTTTTCGACATCCTCTCCCCAGACATCAACATTGAGAACCGAAAGGGGCATCCGCAGCGCGCCTTCTGCCATCTTACCTGCCTGCGCGACGGGTATGCGCTTGCCGCGCATTGATCCGTTCAGATCACAAACACAGGCGAAAATTGAGTCGATCTCTGGGCGCTGTTCCAGCCAATCCGTAACACTTTGATCCGACATTTAGCATCCCATTCAAAAAATATTGTGATATCATTTTAATTAATGTGATTGCAGATTTTATTTAAGTCAATATATTTAACTCTATGATCACAATGTGGACGCTGATACTTTTGATTTTATGAGAAAAAATATCGAACTTAATATTCCCGAAATAGGGAAAGACGGCTTTGCTACGACACAAGAGTATGTGTACGAGCGACTGAAGAGTGCTGTCATGCTAGGGGCTATCCAGCCCGGAACATCCCTTACAATGCGCGGCCTTGCAGTTGAATTGGGCCTAAGCCCGACACCCATCCGCGACGCACTGCGCCGTCTGAGTTCTGAAAGTGCCGTCGAGATTTTAGGCAACCGACGCATGATAATCCCGACCATGTTGAGCCAACGGTTCGAAGAACTGGTAGCCCTACGGACAACGCTTGAAGTCCATGCCGCAAGGCGTGCAATGCCTTACATATCAGAAGTTCTAATCAATGAACTCATCAAAATCGACGATGAGATGGACCGCCAGATCGAACTCCAGAACCATGACCATCTCACTCTTCTCAACCAACAGTTCCATCGAACACTCTATACGGCGAACCCTAATCAAACAGTGATGCCCGCCATTAACAGTGTCTGGCTTCAACTCGGTCCGTTTCAAAGACAGGTGATTGAGAAGGTCGAGAAATACTACATCATCGACCGACACAAAGAAATCATCGCAGCGCTGAAGATACGGGACATAGAAATGCTTTCGAGTGCCGTCGAACGTGATGTCTTTGATGGCATTACACATTCAGGACGAGAACTGTTGAAAGCGCAAAATGCCGCATGACCGCCCTGTGAAGGCGCTGGGAATGCGCGCAGAATAAATATATCTGGCATGGCCACTCAATAATGTGATATCATTTTTAAAATAGTGATAACAAAAACGGAGCCACGCCATGACTGACATCACCAAGGTTGACTGGATTGCGAAGGCCGAAACCTTATCAATAAACGCGAAAGCTCTCATCGACGGGAAATTCGTAGACGCCGTTTCGGGAAAGACCTTTGCATCGACCAGCCCAATTGACGGGCGTCACCTTGCGGACGTAGCGCATTGCGGAACCCACGATGTGGACTTGGCTGTAGCGGCAGGTCGTCGCGCATTCGCCGATGGCCGCTGGGCCCATCAATCCCCAAGCGACCGCAAACTGGTGCTGCGTCGCCTCGCCACCCTCATTCGTGAAAACCGTGATGAACTTGCCTTGCTTGAAACGTTGGACATGGGCAAACCCATCGCTGACAGCACCTCAATTGACGTACGCGCTGTGGCCAATTGTTTTGACTGGTACGGCGAAGCCATCGATAAAATTTACGATGAGGTCGCCCCAACTGCCCGGAACACTCTGGCGCTTGTAACTAAAGAACCACTCGGCGTTGTCGCTGCAGTCGTGCCGTGGAATTTCCCGATGCTCATGGCCTCTTGGAAAGTCGCTCCTGCCCTCGCCATGGGAAACTCTGTGGTTTTGAAACCTGCCGAACAATCATCTCTATCCGCAATACGCTTGGCGGAACTTGCTCTCGAAGCTGGCGTTCCGGCCGGCGTCTTTAACGTCGTAACAGGCGACGGACCCGAAGTAGGCCAAGCCTTGGGCTTACACATGGATGTCGATGGGCTGTTCTTTACGGGGTCCACGCAGGTCGGCAAATATTTCATGGAATATTCTGCGAAATCCAATCTCAAACGGCTGGGTCTTGAACTGGGCGGTAAAAGCCCGAACATCATCCTGTCCAGCTACCATGCCACCAAACACGCTGCCGAAACCTCGGCACATTCTGCGTTTTTCAACCAAGGCGAAATGTGTACGTGCCCCAGCCGTTTGATCGTTGAGCGCAGCGTACACGAGGAAGTCGTCGAAACCTTGATTGAAGTCGCAAAATCCTATCAGCCGAACAACCCGTTGCTGCCTGAGACCACGATGGGTGCGATAGTCGATGAACGCCACACCAATCGCGTAATGGAGTTTGTGGACTACGCAAAAGAGGACGGCGCGCGGGTCGCGACAGGCGGAATCCGTGTCCGCCAAGACAGTGGTGGCTGCTATATCGAACCGACGATTTATGACAACGCGACAAATAGTATGCGGATCGCCCAAGAGGAGATTTTTGGGCCGATGCTTACTGTCATACCGGTCGATAGTGTTGATGAGGCGATTGAGGCTGCTAATGACAGTTGTTACGGTCTTGCGTCAGCGGTCTGGACAGACGATCTCACCACGGCCCACAAAGTATCCTCTAGCATCCGTGCTGGGTTGGTCTACGTTAACTGCTACGATTGCGACGATATGACGACACCATTTGGCGGTTTCAAGCAATCCGGCATTGGCCGAGACAAGTCTTTGCATGCTCTTGATAAATATGTTGAATTAAAGACCACATGGATGAATGTTGGAGGGGCAAGATAGCTCAATCACATCATGTCTGCGCCCTGCGGGACCGGCCCTGGGTTTCAGGCGCTACTCGACGCAGTTCACGCACGCGCATTTGACATCGTTCTGTTTGAACATGTCGATCGCCTTGGTCGTGATCTTGAACGGGCCTCGAACTTCTACAAGGCCGCGACCTTCGCAGACATTGAGCTTCACCAGTTGGGCAAAGGCAAACTCGGCCGGCTCGACATGGGCATTATGTCCACGATGGCACAGATGCTTATTGAAGACCTCGCCCTCAAAACACGGCGCGATCTGCGCGGAAAGTTTGAACGCGGCCAAAGCGCAGGCGGCAAATCTTACGGCTATGCCCCCCCGCATCGGACAAGACGATCTGGTTCAAAAAGGCCACGTCGATATTGACGACAACGAAGCCGCCATCGTGCGCCGCATCTTCACAGAAAACGCCCCCGGAGTGTCACCACTTAAAATCGCGGCACAGCTGAATGCTAACGGCATTCCATCTCCAGCAGCAAAAATGAGACGCAAGAACAGCAGCCACTGGCGCCAAACAACGATCAACGGCAAACCTTACCGTGGCAGGCAACGGCAAAGCGCGCCGCGACTACTGCGCCAACGCTAAAAAGAAAGGCGCATCCGTCTGTATCGGAATGCGTGACCTCCACACCTTCACCAAAGACAGCCGCAAGTTCAGCATCGAACCATTCCTTATTGGCCATCAAAATCACCTCGCGCATCGGCCCGTGCGGCGTTGGCAGCCAGGGATTATGCGGTCCTTCCGCCAAGCGCCGTTGGATATCTTTTTTGCGGTTCCGCGCTTCCAACTCCGCCGCAAAGTTCTGCGCCTTGATCTCAGCAATCTCAGCCAAAGCTTCAATTTGAGATCGCCCGTTTGCAGGAGGTGGTCGCGAATGACAACGAGGCCCCAGAACTGTTTGACGGGATAGACCTTTGGCACACACCGGAGGGCAAGCCCTACGCCTCAATAAAGCGTGGCAATAGTTCCGCCCCCCAAGCAGCCCCGTGGGAAACCTTCGCTTTGGAAAGCGCCGCGTTCAAACGGCTCTTGGCCCATGCCGCCTATCAAACGAGTGGCAAAGTGCCACCCGCTGCCAAGCTGGATGATCAAGTGCGGCAGATGATTGGGGAAGCCCTATTTGAGGGCGAACGGCGCGAGGTGTTCACCCGTATCGGCAGTGGCCCTGATACGTTAGGACCGCAAAGCATTGTTTTGGACCTTGGGCGGCCAGATTGGTCTACGGTACATATCACCTCGGATGGCTGGGCGATACGTAACGGGGCGATACAGTCCAAAACGGCACCGCGTTTTAAACGCACCCCAAGTATGGCCCCGCTGCCCGTACCGATAAAAGGCACCGCCGGAATTGATCTGCTACGCCCGTTTGTAAACGTGGCAACGGATGATGACTTTCGGCTTATGGTCGGCTGGCTCATGGGCTGCTTGCGCCCCAGTGGCCCCTACCCGCTTTTGATCCTAACAGGCGAACAAGGCAGCGCCAAAAGCACCACGTCCAAAGTGCTGCGAGCGTTGGTTGATCCGTCAACGCTGGCAACACGCAGCTTTCCAAGCGACGAGCGGGATTTGGTGATTGCAGCCCAAGGCGCGCATGTTCTGGCCTTTGATAATCTCTCGAAGGTCAAACCTGCGATGGCAGATGCGTTGTGCCGCTTGGCAACAGGCGGCGGCTTTGCCACCCGCAAACTGCACAGCGATGCGGA
>NZ_FNZV01000022.1 GCF_900109555.1 Pacificibacter marinus
ATCGCAGCTGTCAGCGTCGTTTTACCGTGGTCAACGTGGCCGATTGTACCAATGTTACAATGCGGTTTATTACGCTCGAACTTTTCCTTAGCCATGATGGCCTCCTATTAAAACTGTGGGGGAACGAACCTGCGCCCGATCCCCAATTTCGCTTAGGCGAATTTCGCCTGAATTTCTTCCGAGATATTTGACGGAACAGCTTCGTAGTGGTCGAATTGCATCGAGAACTGCGCACGGCCCGAAGACATGGAACGCAATGTGTTGATGTAACCGAACATGTTGGCAAGTGGTACAAACGCGTCGATTGCAATTGAAACACCGCGTGTGTCCTGACCCTGAACCTGCCCACGACGGGATGTAAGGTCACCAATGATGCCACCAGTGTATTCTTCTGGCGTAATCACTTCGACTTTCATGATTGGCTCGAGCATTTTCGCGCCAGCTTTTTTCATGCCTTCACGCATACACATACGTGCAGCGATCTCAAATGCCATGATTGAAGAGTCAACATCGTGGAACTTACCGTCAAGCAAGACAACTTTGAAGTCGATCACAGGGAAGCCAGCCAATGGGCCGTTATCCATAACCGACAAGATGCCTTTTTCGACGCCAGGGATGTATTCTTTTGGAACAGACCCACCAACAACTTTGGATTCGAAAGAGTACCCTTCACCAGGTTCAGTTGGCGTAATGAGCATTTTCACTTCGCCGTACTGACCAGACCCACCAGATTGTTTCTTGTGAGTGTATGTGTGCTCGACTTCGTGCGAAATCGTCTCACGGTAAGCCACTTGTGGGGCGCCGATGTTGGCTTCCACTTTGAACTCACGTTTCATACGATCCACAAGAATGTCGAGGTGAAGCTCGCCCATGCCTTTCATGATGGTCTGACCGGATTCGATGTCAGTTTCCACACGGAAGGATGGGTCCTCAGCAGAAAGACGCTGAAGTGCGATACCCATTTTTTCTTGGTCGGCTTTAGTTTTTGGCTCGACAGCGATTTCAATCACAGGCTCTGGGAACGTCATCGTTTCAAGGATAACAGGCTCTTGTGGAGCACAAAGTGTGTCACCCGTTGTCGTGTTCTTAAGACCACCCAAAGCAATGATGTCACCAGCGAATGCTTCAGTGATTTCTTCACGCTCGTTAGAGTGCATCATCATCATACGACCAACGCGCTCTTTGTTACCCTTGGTAGAGTTGAGCAGGTTGTCACCTTTGCTGAGTACACCGGAGTAAATCCGTGTAAACGTCAAAGTACCAACGAATGGGTCGTTCATGATTTTGAAGGCAAGGCCAGAGAACGCCATGTTGTCATCAGCACGACGTGCGATGTCACGTGTCTCAGTCTCATCACCAGGCTTAAAGCCCATGTAGTCAACAACGTCGAGCGGGCTCGGCAAGTAGTCAACAACAGCGTTGAGAAGCGGCTGAACGCCTTTGTTTTTGAAGGCAGAGCCACCAAGAACAGGAACGAAAGCCAAAGACAAACAAGCTTTGCGGATCAAGGCCCGCAACGCAGCTGGCTCCGGCTCATCACCTTCAAGGTAGGCTTCCATTGCAGCGTCGTCTTGCTCAACAGCAGCTTCAACAAGCTTTTCGCGGAATTCAGCAGCTTTGTCAGCCAAGCTCTCACGAATAGGGGCTTTCACCCAAGATGCGCCAAGGTCTTCACCTTCCCACAACCATTCTTCCATAGTGACGAGATCGACCAAGCCTTCAAGCTCAGTTTCGGCACCGATTGGGAATGATACAGGGATTGCACGTGCGCCAGTGCGTTCTTCAACCATGGCAACACATTTGAAAAAGTCCGCGCCGATTTTGTCCATTTTGTTGACAAAAACCATACGTGGAACTTTGTAGCGGTCAGCTTGACGCCACACAGTTTCAGTTTGTGGTTCAACGCCAGCGTTGGCGTCGAGAACACAAACAGCACCATCGAGAACAGCCAAAGAACGTTCAACTTCAATTGTGAAGTCAACGTGACCTGGTGTGTCGATGATGTTCATGCGGTGCTTAGGTGAATCTGGGTTTACACCATCTTCAGTGCGTTCCCAGAACGTGGTTGTCGCAGCAGACGTGATAGTAATCCCACGCTCTTGCTCTTGCTCCATCCAGTCCATTGTCGCAGCGCCATCATGCACTTCGCCAATGTTATGCTCTTTACCTGTGTAGTACAGGATGCGCTCGGAACACGTGGTCTTACCCGCATCAATGTGCGCAATAATACCAAAGTTCCGGTACAGTTCGAGTGGATACTCGCGTGCCATATCAAATGACTCCTATTACCAACGGTAGTGGCTGAACGCTTTGTTCGCGTCGGCCATTTTGTGCGTATCTTCACGTTTTTTCACAGCGGAACCACGGCCGTTAACTGCATCAAGCAATTCACCGGCAAGGCGTTCTTCCATTGTGTTTTCGTTGCGTGAACGTGCAGCTTTGATCAACCAGCGAATAGCAAGAGCTTCGCGGCGCTCTACACGCACCTCAACAGGCACCTGGTACGTTGCACCACCGACACGGCGGGAGCGAACTTCAACAGATGGCTTAATGTTTTCGAGTGCTTCGTGGAACACTTCTACTGGTGCTTTTTTGAGCTTGTCTTCAACGCGGTCGAATGCGTTGTAAACGATTTTCTCAGCAGCAGACTTTTTACCATCGATCATGAGGTTGTTCATGAACTTGGACAAAACGCGATCACCAAATTTGGCGTCGGGTAGAATTTCGCGCTTCTCAGCGGCGTGACGACGGGACATACCAGTCTCTCCTTACTTAGGACGCTTAGCGCCGTATTTAGAACGACGTTGTTTACGATCTTTAACGCCTTGCGTATCGAGCACACCGCGAAGGATGTGGTAGCGAACACCTGGAAGATCTTTTACGCGGCCGCCACGGATCAGGACAACAGAGTGTTCCTGAAGGTTGTGGCTTTCACCTGGGATGTAAGAAATAACCTCGAAGCCGTTTGTAAGGCGCACTTTGGCAACTTTACGCATAGCGGAGTTTGGTTTCTTTGGCGTCGTTGTGTAGACGCGCGTACATACACCACGTTTTTGTGGGCAGGACTCCAAGTGCATAGACTTCGAGCGCTTAACTTTCGGCTGGCGCGGCTTGCGGATCAGCTGTTGGATCGTTGGCATTGAGGGATTCCTCGTATTTCAACACATTTCGTCATGACAAATGCCATAACATCTCAGATAGTTAGTTATGCAAAGCGCATAACACAAAAACCCGCTATCGCTCCCATTCCGAGGTGAGCGACGCGGTGAGTTCCCAGAGGATCAAAGCGTCTTAATGTGCTCGGATCTTGGCCACTACGATGTAGAATTCGACGAAAAGGGGAAAACCCCTATGTCGGATGAGGCGCGTATATGGGGAGTCGCGCCTCTTGTCAACAACCCCCAAGGTCAGCACCTTGACCGCTAAGACACAAGAGACCTGCGCCGTAGGCGGCTCTCTCGTACAAGGGTATAAATGCCCGTGGCCACGATAATACCTGCCCCGACAAACGTCCACAAATCTGGCCATTCTCCAAAGACAAAAAAGCCGATTAAAATCGCCCAAACAAGCGCCGTGTATCGGTAGGGAGCGACAAATGAAATCTCGCCTGTCTGCATCACAATAACAGCTAATGCAAAAGCAGCCGTGATCACACAGGCGTTGATCACCAACCAAATGATATCACTGACAAGCAAGGGCTGCCACTCAGATCCAAGCATCAAAATTCCCATAACCACTGTCGTCATGAACGTTGCGCCAAATGTCACTGTGGTTTTGGGCACAGCTCGCGACATGGCCCGCACGCTGAGGTCACGAATGGTGACGCAAATCACCCCAAGAAAGCCCCACAATATGCCGTCAGAAAAGCCTTCAGGGCCAGGGCGTGCAATCAAAAGCACGCCGCAAAACCCAATTGAGATCGCGGCCAAACGTCGCCAGCCGATAGGCTGTTTAAATGCCAGCGCCGCACATAAGGTGATGAGCAGCGGCGCGGACTGCAACACCGCATTCACATTGGCAAAAGGCATCAAAGACAACGCTGTGACAATGCCAATCGATGCACCCACTTCGGAAAGAGACCTGATGCCAATCAATATTGCATCTTTTGGAGGCATCTTAAACGAGACCGGCCCAGTGATCCGCGTCAAAACCGTAAAGATCAGGATAAGCGTCAAACACCCGCGCAAGAAAATGACTTGGTACAAATTGATATGAGACACCAACGCTTTCAAAATCGCATCATTGATCGAAAATGCAGCCATCGCCAACATCATCAAAATGGCTCCACGCGTGTTTTCAGATAAATGTCCCATCGGATCTCCCCTGCCTTTCCTGTAGCAGTGCGCTCCACTTACGCCCAGCCCAAATACTTTCACAGGGGTATTCATTTACGCAAAACCCCGCGCTTGGTTGCTTTCACCCCAGTGTCACTTCTAAAGTATCAAGCGCGGCTGCCGTATTGGCATGTGTAAAATACTGAAGCGAGGGCCCATGCGGTACACAGTTGCGACCAAAGTAAAGAACGAAGGTGCGTTTTTGCTTGAATGGGTGGCTTGGCAAAAAATGCTGGGCTTTGATGACATTCTTGTCGTGCACAATGACTGCGATCCGGTTTTCAAAGAGATGCTGGCGTGCTTGGACGCCGCAGGTTGGATCACTGCGCAAGAGCATTTTCCGAATGAAGGCCGCTTACCGGGTCCTTCTGCACAGCGATGCATCAAAAAACACCCCTTGGTGAAACGCACTGACTGGTTCTTTTTGTGCGATGTCGATGAATATCTAGTGATCCACGACGGTGATCACACAGTGCCTTCCTTTTTGAAAGATAGGCATCTTAGAGAAACAGGTTTTGTCGTACAATGGAAAACCTTTGGCACCTCAGACAAGCACAGTTGGAAAGACAAGTTTTTACACCGCACCTTTACCAACGCGGCTGAGACCAAGCATTCCGCAAACATGTTCTACAAATCTTTCATCTATCAACCGCGCAACTTTAAAAGACTTGGAGCCCATGAACCCTATGGTTTCAAGGGTGAGGGCGATTGGGGGACTGGCTCCAATGTTTTTCACCGCGCAAATGGGGATTATTTTAATTTCGACCCTAACGGAGATCCTAAGATGCGGGTCAATCCAAATTGGGTTTCACACGAAGGTGCTCAACTCAATCACTACATCACCAAATGGTTTGAATGTTTTTCCGCCAAAGTCGGAAACCCAAGCCTGTACAACAGGCCCGCGAAAAACCGCTATTCTGCGAACTTTTTTGAGCGCTACAATCGTAATGAAGTTAAAGATAAATCAGCTCTCGCCCTGAAAAATCGCTTTCAACCGATATACGATAGCTTGTTGCAAGTCCCGGGCCTCAAAGCGCTACATCACATGAACTGCGCCCTCTATGTCAAAATGCTAAATGATGTCACTGGCAGCGATGTCAACGACGACATGCGATATCTTGCCCACATGCAGGCCGCGCGCGCCGCAATGCCTGAATAGATTTTTACAGGCACTCTTTAACGAAAAAGGGCCTCGCATTTGCGAGGCCCTTTTCAAATTTTATGATCAACACTTACGCGTCGGATTCAGGTGTCTCAACCAATGTGCTTTTGAAAACATCGCCTGCAGTGTCATCGGCAGCAGGTGCCGGTGCCGCTAGCAAGGCTGCTGCTTCTGCTTCTGCGCGCGCATCTGCAATCACGGTTGTATCGCGATCGAGTGCAATTTTACGCACAGCTTTGGTTGCGCCGCCAGTACCCGCTGGGATCAAGCGGCCCACAATGACGTTTTCTTTGAGACCAACCAGTTTGTCGCGCTTGCCTTGGACAGATGCTTCGGTGAGCACGCGGGTGGTTTCTTGGAAAGACGCCGCAGAGATAAACGAACGTGTCTGCAAGGACGCCTTGGTGATCCCGAGAAGGATCGGCTGACCTTTTGCATGACGCCCACCTTTGGACTCTGCTTTTGCGTTGGCTTCTTCGAATTCGATTTTGTCCACGTTCTCGCCTTTGAGAAGTGTGGTGTCACCGGATTCAAGGATTTCCCATTTTTGCAACATCTGACGAACGATAACTTCGATGTGCTTATCGTTGATCTTAACGCCTTGCAGACGGTAGACCTCTTGCACCTCGGCGATCATGTAAACAGCCAGCGCTTCGATACCCATAATAGCAAGGATATCATGCGGCGCAGGGTTGCCGTCCATGATGTAGTCGCCTTTGGTCACAAAGTCGCCTTCGGCCACAGGGATGTGTTTGCCCTTTGGCACCATGTATTCGACCGTGACTTCAGAATCTTCTGCAGACTCGATCGAAATACGACGCTTGTTTTTGTAGTCTTTGCCAAAGCGCACGTAACCGTCGATTTCCGCGATGATCGCGTGATCTTTCGGACGACGTGCTTCGAAGAGCTCAGCAACACGCGGCAGACCACCGGTGATGTCTTTTGTCTTCGCGCCTTCGCGTGGAATACGTGCAACAACGTCACCCGCTTGAATGTCCTGACCGTCCTCAATTGAAAGGATGGCATCAACAGACATCAAGTAAGTTACAGGGTTGCCAACATCGTTGCGCATTGGTTCGCCATCTTCGCCCAAGATCAAGACCTCAGGTTTCAGATCGCCACCTTTGGGCACAGAGCGCCAATCGGATACGATTTTCTGTGTCATGCCAGTCGCGTCATCGGTGACGTCGCGCACAGAAAGACCAGAAATCAGATCGACAAACTTCGCCTTACCGCCTTTTTCAGCGATGATTGGAAGCGTGTATGGATCCCATTCAAACAACTTGTGACCACGTGGGATCTTTTCGCCGTTTTTCACAAAGACCTTGGTACCGTAGCCGAGTTTGTAAGACGCCAATTCGACGCCATGCTCGTCCACAATTGCCAATTGCATGTTGCGGCCCATAACGATGTTTTCGCCGTGGGTGTTTTCCAAAAGGAGTGGGTTCGAGAAGACAATTTTGCCCGCTTGATTTGACTCTTGGAAAGACTGCTGGCCACCCTGCGCAACGCCGCCGATGTGGAAGGTACGCATTGTAAGCTGCGTGCCTGGCTCACCAATGGATTGTGCCGCGATGATGCCGACAGCCTCACCTTGGTTGACCATAGTACCGCGTGCAAGGTCACGACCGTAACACATTGCACAAACGCCTTCTTCTGCTTCACATGTCAGCGGGCTACGGATGCGCATTGTTGCGATCCCAGCTGCTTCGATGATGTCAGATTTACGCTCGTCAATGAGTTCGTTTTTCGCGCAAAGCACTTCGTCAGTACCGGGGCGCAAAACGTCATCAGCAGAAACACGACCCAAGATACGCTCGGACAATGACGCAACAACTTCACCGTCATTCACTGCCGCTTCGGCAGTGATGGCGATTTCGGTGCCACAATCGACTTCACGGATGATACAGTCTTGCGCAACGTCCACAAGACGACGCGTCAGGTAACCAGAGTTCGCTGTTTTAAGCGCAGTATCTGACAGACCCTTACGAGCCCCGTGCGTAGAGTTAAAGTACTCAAGAACGGTCAGACCCTCTTTAAAGTTCGAGATGATCGGTGTCTCGATGATCTCGCCGGATGGTTTGGCCATAAGACCGCGCATACCGCCAAGTTGCTTCATCTGAGTAACCGAACCACGCGCACCAGAGTGGGCCATCATGTAAACTGAGTTTGGCTCGTTTTCAGCGCCATTCTCGTCCACACCCGCAGTCGAGATGTTCAACATCATCGCCTCGGTGACCTTGTCATTACACTTGGCCCAAGCATCAACAACTTTGTTGTACTTCTCGCCTTGAGTGATCAAACCGTCCATATACTGCTGTTCGAAATCCTTAACCTGAGCGCGGGTTTCATCAACCAGCGGCCATTTGGAGTCAGGGATAACCATGTCATCTTTACCGAACGAGATGCCAGCTTTGAACGCTTCTTTGAAGCCCAAAGTCATGATCTGGTCGCAGAAGATCACGGACTCTTTTTGACCACAGTAGCGGTAAACAGTGTCGATGACCTGCTGTACTTCTTTCTTACGAAGAAGACGGTTCACAAGATCGAATGGCGCTTTTGCATTGACGGGCAGAAGACCGCCAAGACGCAAACGACCTGGTGTCGTGTCAAACAAAACAGGCACTTCTTGACCAGTATCGTCGATTTGGATCATACGCGCTTTGATTTTGGCATGCAGATGCACTTCGCCAGCATTCAAAGCGTGCTCAACCTCTTCGATGTCGGAGAAGATCATGCCTTCACCCTTCATCCCGCTACGTTCCATAGTCACGTAGTAGAGGCCCAAAATCATATCCTGTGACGGAACAATGATCGGCGCGCCGTTTGCTGGCGACAGAACGTTGTTCGTGGACATCATCAAGACACGTGCTTCAAGCTGTGCTTCCAAAGACAAAGGTACGTGAACAGCCATTTGGTCACCGTCGAAGTCAGCGTTAAACGCAGAACACACGAGAGGGTGCAGGTTGATCGCTTTGCCTTCAACCAACACAGGTTCAAACGCTTGGATGCCCAAACGGTGAAGTGTTGGCGCGCGGTTAAGCATCACTGGGTGCTCGCGAATAACCTCATCAAGGATATCCCACACTTCAGGACGCTCTTTTTCCACCAATTTTTTGGCTTGCTTCACAGTGGAAGACAGACCTTTGGCTTCAAGACGCGAGTAGATGAACGGCTTAAACAGTTCGAGCGCCATCTTTTTGGGCAAACCACACTGGTGAAGCTTGAGCTCAGGGCCCGTCACAATCACCGAACGACCAGAGAAGTCGACGCGTTTACCCAAAAGGTTCTGACGGAAGCGACCTTGCTTACCCTTCAGCATATCAGACAGCGATTTCAGCGGACGCTTGTTGGCGCCAGTGATCACGCGGCCACGACGGCCGTTGTCGAACAAAGCGTCGACAGATTCTTGCAACATACGTTTCTCGTTGCGCACGATAATATCGGGTGCACGCAGCTCGATGAGGCGCTTGAGACGGTTGTTACGGTTGATCACGCGGCGGTACAGATCGTTGAGATCGGATGTCGCGAAACGGCCACCATCAAGTGGTACGAGTGGGCGCAATTCTGGCGGGATCACAGGGATCACGGTCAGGATCATCCACTCAGGACGGTTGCCAGATTCCAAGAAGGACTCAACGATTTTGAGACGCTTGATGATCTTTTTAGGCTTTAGCTCGCCAGTCGCTTCCTTAAGGTCTTCACGCAGTTGGTCTGCGGTAGACTCAAGGTCGATGTTGGACAGCATTTTACGGATCGCTTCCGCGCCGATGTCTGCCTCGAATGCGTCTGAACCGTAGATATCTTGCGCGTCCATGAACTCTTCTTCGGTCATCATCTGACCGTAGACGAGATCAGTAAGACCCGGCTCGATAACCACGTAGTTTTCGAAGTACAACACACGCTCAAGATCGCGCAGTGTCATGTCGAGCATGAGACCGATACGGCTTGGGAGTGATTTCAAGAACCAGATGTGCGCGACAGGTGCGGCCAATTCGATGTGGCCCATGCGCTCACGGCGGACTTTTTGAAGGGTAACTTCAACACCACATTTCTCGCAGACAACGCCGCGATACTTCATGCGTTTGTATTTACCACACAGGCATTCGTAATCTTTGATTGGGCCAAAGATACGCGCACAGAAAAGGCCGTCGCGTTCTGGTTTGAACGTACGGTAGTTGATGGTTTCTGGCTTTTTAATTTCACCATAAGACCAAGACAGGATCCGCTCAGGGGACGCCAAGGACACTTTGATCTCGTCAAAGGTGGATGGCTGCGCCAGAGGGTTAAACGGGCTTGTTGTAAGTTCCTGGTTCATCTTTTGAGTTCCTCAAATTGTTGCGGAAAGGGGAAAGGGTAGAGGCACAAGGCCCCTACTCCTCATCCTCCGCATCCAGGAGTTCCATGTTGAGGCCGAGGCCGCGGACTTCTTTGACAAGAACATTGAAGGACTCGGGGATACCCGCTTCAAAGTTGTCTTCGCCCTTGACGATCGACTCGTAGACTTTCGCGCGACCAGCGACGTCATCTGACTTAACTGTAAGCATCTCTTGCAGCGTGTATGCCGCGCCATATGCTTCCAGTGCCCAGACTTCCATCTCACCAAAGCGCTGACCACCAAACTGTGCCTTACCACCCAGCGGCTGCTGTGTGACGAGGGAGTATGGACCCGTAGAACGGGCGTGGATTTTGTCGTCCACAAGGTGGTGCAGTTTCAGCAGGTACTTCATGCCAACTGTCACACGGCGAGAGAATTGCTCGCCTGTGCGGCCGTCAAAAAGAACAGACTGCGCAGAAGTGTCAAAGCCAGCTTTTGCCAAGGCTTCGTTGATGTCCGCTTCTTTGGCGCCATCAAAAACAGGCGTCGCGATTGGAACACCGTTGATGACGTTGCCCGCTTTTTCAAGCAAGTCGTCGTCGTCGAGGTCTTTCAGAATCTCGTCATGCACATTGTCGCCGTACACGAATTTCATCGCGTCTTTGACAGGTGTCATGTCACCTGAGCGGCGGTATTCTTGCAGAGCTTCGTCCACTTGAATGCCCATGCCGCGTGCGGCCCAACCCATGTGAGTCTCGAGGATCTGACCAACGTTCATACGAGATGGAACGCCGAGCGGGTTCAGACAGAAATCAACCGGAGTACCATCGGCGAGGAACGGCATGTCCTCCATTGGTACAACGCGTGAAATCACACCTTTGTTCCCGTGACGACCAGCCATCTTATCACCAGGCTGAAGCTTACGCTTCACAGCGATAAAGACTTTGACCATCTTCATCACGCCCGGAGGCAAATCGTCGCCGCGACGTACTTTTTCGACTTTATCTTCAAAACGGTGCTCAAGAGCGCGTTTTTGGATTTCGTACTGCTCGTTCAAAGCCTCAACGATGATTGCATCGTCTTCGTCTTCAAGTGCGAGCTGCCACCACTGACCTTTGGACAATTGAGCCAAAAGCGCATCATCGATGACAACATTCGGTGCAACGCCTTTAGGGCCCTTTGCAGCAACTTTGCCAAAGATCATGTCTTTCAGACGCGCATAGATGTTGCGGTCCAAGATGCCCATTTCATCGTCACGGTCACGTGCAAGACGTTCGATTTCTTCACGTTCGATTTGAACAGAACGCTCGTCTTTTTCCACGCCATGGCGGTTAAAGACGCGCACTTCTACGATCGTGCCGTAATCGCCCGGTTTCACACGCAAAGATGTGTCACGCACGTCGGATGCTTTTTCACCAAAGATGGCGCGCAGAAGTTTTTCTTCTGGTGTCATCGGGCTTTCGCCTTTTGGTGTAATTTTACCAACGAGAATGTCACCTGGCTCAACGTGAGCACCGATGTAAACGATCCCAGCTTCGTCAAGGTTGCGCAAAGCTTCCTCGCCGACGTTTGGAATATCGCGGGTGATTTCTTCTGGGCCGAGCTTCGTGTCACGGGCTGCGACTTCGAATTCTTCGATGTGAACCGAAGTGAACACGTCGTCTCGCGTGATACGCTCAGAGATCAGAATAGAGTCTTCGTAGTTGTACCCATTCCAAGGCATAAACGCCACGCAGACGTTTTTACCCAAGGCCAATTCGCCCATATCTGTAGACGGACCGTCAGCAATAAATTCGTTTTTGCCAACTGTGTCGCCCACTTTTACGAGTGGTTTTTGGTTGATACAGGTATTTTGGTTCGAACGCTGGAACTTGCGCAGACGATAGATGTCAACGCCGGGATCGCCAGGCTCAAGATCGTGCGTTGCGCGAATAACAATACGTGTCGCATCGACTTGGTCGACGACACCCGCACGTTTCGCCATGATCGCAGCACCGGAATCGCGTGCTACAACTTCCTCAATACCTGTACCCACGAGAGGAGCTTCAGCGCGAAGAAGTGGAACCGCTTGACGTTGCATGTTCGAGCCCATCAAGGCCCGGTTCGCATCGTCGTTTTCTAGGAACGGGATCAAGGACGCAGCAACAGAGACCAGCTGCTTTGGTGAAACGTCGATCAAATCCACGTTTTCCGGTGGGTTAAGCGCGTGCTCACCAGACTGACGTGTCGATACGAAATCGTTGGTGAAACGACCGTTTTCATCCAAAGATGCGTTGGCCTGCGCCACAGTGTGACGCATCTCTTCAGTCGCGGACATGTACTGAACTTCGTCCGTCACCTGACCGTCAACAACTTTACGGTACGGCGTCTCGATGAAGCCATATTTGTTCACACGGGCAAACGTTGCCAATGAGTTGATCAGACCAATATTCGGACCCTCTGGGGTCTCAATTGGACACATGCGGCCGTAGTGTGTGATGTGAACATCGCGCACTTCAAAACCAGCGCGTTCACGTGTCAAACCGCCAGGCCCAAGCGCGGACAAACGACGTTTGTGCGTGACTTCGGACAATGGGTTGGTTTGGTCCATGAACTGAGACAGCTGAGATGAGCCAAAGAATTCACGAACAGCGGCCGCAGCAGGTTTCGCGTTGATCAAATCTTGTGGCATGACTGTGTCGATTTCGACAGAAGACATACGTTCTTTGATCGCACGCTCCATGCGTAGCAAACCAACACGGTATTGGTTTTCCATCAACTCGCCAACAGAGCGCACACGACGGTTGCCCAAGTGGTCGATGTCGTCGATGTCGCCTTTACCATCGCGCAATTCAACCAGCGCTTTGATACATGAAATGATGTCTTCACGACGCAAAGTGCGGTGCGTGTCAGGCGCATCCAGATCAAGACGCATGTTCATTTTCACGCGGCCAACCGCAGAAAGGTCATAACGCTCGGAATCAAAGAACAGGCTGTCAAACAGGCCAGATGCAGCATCAACGGTGGGAGGCTCGCCCGGACGCATCACGCGGTAGATATCCATGAGCGCTGTTTCGCGGTTCATGTTTTTATCTTGTGCGAGTGTGTTACGAATGTATGGGCCAACGTTCACACCATCGATGTCGAGCACAGGAATTTCTGTGATGCCCGCATCCAGCAAGTCTTTCAAAGACCCGCCAATGACTGTGCCGTCTTTGTCCATCTCAAGCAGAAGTTCGTCACCAGCTTCGACATAAATCGCGCCAGTTTCTTCGTTGATGATGTCTTTCGCGACGTATTTACCAACGATGTTCTCGTAAGGCACGAGCAGTTCAGTGACAGAACCTTCATCGATGATTTTCTTAACCGCACGCGGTGTCATTTTGTCGCCAGCTTTACAGATGACTTCACCTGTACCAGCGTCCACCAAATCAAACGTTGGGCGTGTGCCACGTACGCGCTCAGGGAAGAACGGGGTCACCCAACCTTTGTTCTTTTCAAGCTTGTACTCAACAGTTTCGTAGTAAGCATCCATGATGCCCTCTTGGTCGAGACCAAGCGCATACAAAAGGGATGTCACAGGCAATTTGCGACGACGGTCAATACGCACATATACGGTATCTTTGGCATCGAATTCGAAATCGAGCCATGAACCGCGGTACGGAATGATCCGGCATGCAAACAGCAATTTACCAGAAGAGTGTGTTTTGCCTTTGTCGTGATCAAAGAACACACCAGGGGAACGGTGCATCTGAGACACAATCACGCGCTCGGTGCCGTTCACAACAAACGTACCGTTCGGTGTCATCAAAGGCATATCGCCCATGAACACGTCTTGTTCTTTGATGTCTTTCACAGACTTAGCGCCCGTGTCTTCGTCCACATCAAACACGATGAGGCGCAGCGTCACTTTAAGTGGCGCGCTATAGGTCATGTCGCGTTGCTGACACTCCTCTACATCGTATTTTGGTTTTTCAAGTTCGTATTTTACAAACTCAAGAACGGCTGTCTCGTTGAAATCCTTGATCGGGAATACCGATTGGAAAACGCCTTTGATGCCTTCGCCGTCGAGCGGCTGTGGTTCATCGCCAGACTTCAAAAAGAGGTCGTAGGAAGATTTTTGAACCTCAATGAGGTTCGGCATTTCAAGCACTTCACGGATTTTGCCGTAGTACTTCCGGAGCCGTTTCTGGCCAAGGTAGGTCGATGCCATGTGCGTCAGTACCTTTCGAGTTTTCGCGAGCTGCATCCTGCCGGTGGGCGCCGGCCGATGTACCCTTACGAAACAGAGGAGTTCGATCTATTCCTGCCATCGTCCCACCGATGGCTCCCGATCTGAACCCTCCTTAGAAAATGTCCCATTCGAGGCACTTACTGAGGAAGATTTATCATTTCCTGCTCCTAAGACAGGTTCGGCTGGACCCCGAAATTCGGGATCCAGCCTTAACTTTATGCGGCCCTTAAAAGGCCTAAGCGATTAAGCAACTTCGACTGTAGCGCCGGCTGCTTCGAGTTTCGCTTTAACGTCTTCAGCTTCAGCTTTATCAACGCCTTCTTTGATTTTGCCGCCAGCTTCAACGAGGTCTTTTGCTTCTTTCAGGCCAAGACCTGTGATCGCGCGGACTTCTTTGATTACGCCGATTTTGGACGCGCCAGCGTCTTTCAATACAACATCAAATTCAGTTTTTTCTTCAGCAGCTTCAGCAGCGGCAGCAGGTGCTGCAGCGGCAGCGCCGGCAGCTGGCTCGATGCCGTACTCGTCTTTAAGGATAGTTTTGAGTTCTTGTGCTTCGAGAAGTGTAAGACCTACGATCTCTTCAGCAAGTTTTTTCAGATCAGCCATTGTACTGGTTCCGTTCGTTTATATTTCTGTTCTAACGCGTGCTTTATGCAAACTACGTCAGTCCCAAATTGCTTATGCAGCTTCTTTGTCTTCGATAGTAGACAAGATGCCAGCGATGTTCGAAGCAGGAGCGCCAATCGCGCCAGCGATGTTCGATGCAGGTGCGCCAATGCAACCAACGATAGAAGCAATAAGCTCCTCGCGAGAAGGCATTTTAGCGACGGCTGCAACACCGGCGACGTCAAGAGCGTTATCACCCATAGCACCACCAAGAATAACGAATTTTTCGTTATCTTTAGCGAAACCTTGAGAAACCTTAGCCGCAGCTACGGGATCCTCAGAGTAGGTCATAACAGTCATGCCTGTCAGGTATTCTGCAATGCTTTCGCAAGGCTTACCTTCAAGGGCGATTTTGGCGAGCTTGTTCTTGGCAACGCGTACGGATCCACCAACTTCGCGCATACGCGCGCGCAGATCCTGCATATCAGCAACTGTAAGACCTTCGTAGTGGGCAACCACAACGACGCCAGAGCTGTCAAAGATTTGGCCGAGCTCGTCGACCATTTTTTCTTTTTGGGCTCTATCCACAGTTTTACTCCAAATTAGGGAGGGTTTCCCCTCCCGGCTCATTTCTACCGGCATATGCCGGCACGAAGTCCGTTACGGGGCTGCGCCAAAGTCACCCGAGGTAATACCTCAAATAAACTTTTCGTCTTCCCGTCTCAGGCAGGAATTATAGAAAGTCACCCTTCTACCCGCCGTCTTGGACGAAGCGCAAAACAGCGCACGACGAATCGCACACTGAGCTGCAAGGGAGTCTTTAGAAGGAATTAAGGTGGAGAGCAAGTCCCGTTGCGCGACTTACAGCGCACATGGGGCAGCAAGTTCAAGGGTCGCGCACAAAATACGAAACCTTGAGCAAGCCTCAAAAGCAAAAGGCACCCCATTCGGAGTGCCTTTTGTAATCTTATAAAGCGGTTGGCTTAGTTGCCAGTTGCGCTGTCGATGCTGATTGTCACGCCTGGGCCCATAGTGGACGCCAAGGAAACTTTTTGCATGTATGTGCCTTTGGTGCCGGAAGGACGTGCCTTTTGAACTGCATCAACGAATGCACGCACGTTTTCGACAAGTTGCTCAGCAGAGAACGATGCTTTGCCAACGCCAGCGTGAACAACGCCGCCTTTTTCAGCTTTAAACTGAACTTCGCCGCCTTTTGCTGCTTCAACGGCCGCTTTCACGTCCATAGTCACAGTGCCAACTTTAGGGTTTGGCATCAGGTTGCGTGGGCCGAGAACTTTACCAAGACGACCAACGATAGGCATCATGTCAGGTGTTGCGATACAACGATCGAAATCGATCTTACCGCCCTGAATAGCTTCCATCAGGTCTTCTGCGCCAACGATGTCTGCACCAGCCGCTGTTGCTTCTTCAGCTTTAGGGCCACGTGCGAACACAGCAACACGAACTGTTTTACCTGTGCCATTTGGCAAGGACACAACGCCGCGAACCATTTGGTCAGCGTGACGTGGATCAACACCAAGGTTCAGAGCAATCTCAACAGTTTCGTCGAATTTTGCAGTCGCGCTGGTTTTAACCAGTGCTACAGCGTCTTCAACTGTGATATCCAATTTGCCAGCGAACGCTGCGCGAGCAGCCGTTGTACGTTTACCGAGTTTAGCCATTACTTCACCTCGATGCCCATGGAACGCGCAGAGCCAAGGATGATCAACACAGCAGCATCCAAGTCGTTCGCGTTCAGGTCTTTCATTTTTGCTTCGGCGATTTCTTTCACCTGAGCAACAGTGACTGTGCCAACAGTTTCACGACCAGGCAATTTTGCACCGGAAGAGAGTTTTGCAGCTTTCTTGAGGAAATAAGACGCTGGTGGTGTCTTGATGTCCATCGTGAAAGATTTGTCAGCGTAGTATGTGATGACGGTTGGGCAAGGTGCCCCAACTTCAAGATCCTGTGTTTTAGCGTTAAACGCTTTACAGAATTCCATGATGTTAATGCCGCGTTGACCCAGCGCCGGACCCACGGGTGGGGACGGGTTCGCTTTGCCTGCTGGCACTTGCAGTTTCATAGTACCTGCGAGTTTCTTGGCCATGTGGCCTCTCCTTTTTCAACTCCCCGACGACAGCGCGCTGCAGCGGGACAATGGTTGGTGGTCTGGTCCAAGCAACGCGTTGCTTTCGCCTCCCACACGGGTAGCGCTTAGGCGTGTTTATTCACCTGAGCGAATTCTAGATCGACCGGTGTTGCGCGGCCAAAAATTGAAACAGCGACTTTAAGACGCTGCGCTTCTTCGTCGACTTCTTCGACCATGCCGTCAAAGCCTTCGAATGCACCTTCAGCCACAGAGACCTGCTCACCCACTTCAAAGGTGATGGTAGACCGTGGTGCTTCAGCGCTTGTTTCTTCAGCGCGACCAAGGATCGATTCGACCTCTGCATCGCGCATAGGCACTGGGCGTCCAAATGAGCCAAGGAAACCGGTAACCCGGTTGATCGAATTCACAAGGTGATAACCTTCATCAGTCATTTCCATGCGGATGAGCACATAGCCCGGCATAAAACGACGTTCAGCAGTCACCTTTTTGCCTCGGCGCACTTCGATGACTTCTTCAGTCGGCACCAAAACTTCTTCGATTTGATCCTCAAGACCCTTTTCGACCACAGCAACTTTGATCGCTTCGGCAATTTTTTTCTCGAAGTTCGAGAGAACGCTCACCGAATACCAACGCTTAGCCATGATGCCTGTGCCTCTTCAATCAGTCCGGCATCTCTACCGGATATCGTTAATTCATAAGCACTTATGTGCCATTTCTCTGAACAGTAAAGCGGCGCGCAACACGAATCGATGCACGCCAGCTCAGATGAATGCGCAGGGATTACCGCGCCGCGCCCTTAAGTTCAAGTGCTTAGACGGGCATATACGGCAGATCGTGCCTGAAATCATGCGAGATCATCCGGTTTCAGGCCCGTTGGCAAACCATCCATCGACACAAGGTTTTTCTTGCGCTTATAAGCTTCGATTTCATCAGGCGTTTTGGACTTGGCCCAATTTTTCAAAGATGGCCGCTCGCGCGTGAATTCAAACATTGGCACACCGTATCCACAAGAAGTCTGCACCAAATCGAAATCCAGCACAAAAATCTGCCGCGCGTTGACGGGCTCTTGTGTGAAATGCTCTGCAATCAAACTCTGATATTCATCAGTACCCCGATGAATTGTGCGCCCCGTACCGTAGAGCCGCATAATCATCGGCGGACCAGCCACAGCGCAAAACATGAATGTAAGACGACCATCGGCAATCATATGCGCTGCAGTTTCATTGCTTGACCCCACGAGATCAAGAAACAAGGCCTCATTCGGCCCGGTGATACGCAAAAGTTCAGTGGAGCGCGGCGTCAGGTTGATACGCGCGCCTACAGCAGCAGAGGCGCAAAAAAACATATGCTGGCGCGCAATGAACGCAGCGTGATCGTCTGACAAAGATGTAAATTGCTCAGCCATAAAGGACCTCCAAGGTCCTAGAATGGACCGAAAATTAACCTACGAAATTCAGCAGCGCAGCAAGACCTGTGCGAATGCCAATATCAACTAGGAAAAAGAATGTCGCGGTGAGCGCAGCCATGATGAAGACCATCACAGTTGTCAGCATAACTTCACGGCGCGTTGGCCAGACGACTTTCGAAACCTCCGAGCGGACTTGCTGGATGAATAGAAGTGGGTTTGCCTTAGCCATTGTCTTTTCCTGAACCTTAAGGGTCTGTCGCGATATCGTGTTGGGCATGTACGCCAGAGCGCGCCCGAATTCAACCCCGAAGAAAAATGCCAGACAATCACATAAGCTTGTAAAGATCGGCAACTTTGGGAAATGGCAGGGGTACACAGACTCGAACTGTGGGCCTACGGTTTTGGAGACCGTCGCTCTACCAACTGAGCTATACCCCTACTTGGCGGATGAAATACGAAAGCAGCCAAGGCATTGCAAGCGAAAAACTTGGGTTCGTGCAGAAATCGCACCCGAACACGCAGCTAGGACCTACTCTTCTTTTCTGCCAGCACCTGTTTGAGCGCATCCACGTCAGCGCTGGTCAGGATCGGCATCAAAGCGCGAATATCGTCAACGGCCATATCCCACCATGCCAGCGCAAGCAAAACGTCGATGACTTCAGGGGGAAATCGCATTTTGACGCAACGCGCCGGATTTCCAGCCATCACAGCATAAGGTGGCACATTTTTAGCAACCACGGCCCCTGCCCCGATAATCGCCCCATGTCCAACAGTCACACCGGGCAAAATCATCGCACCATGGCCGATCCAAGCATCATGACCAATCACAGTGTCACGGCGATTCTCAAAATATTCTGTTGCAAAATGTGGCATGAGATCGGCGTCAAAACTGGCGAATGGATAGGCCGTAAACCACTCTCGTGCGTGATTGGCACTGTCTGTGATGAAACGTACGCCATGCGCAAATTGTCCGAACTTGCCGAGAAACAGTTTTTCTGGTGCGCCGGGATACAGATAGGGCGCGATACGTGCAGCATAGTCAGACACGGGATCGAAATCATTGTAATAGGTAAAGTCGCCCACCTCTATGTTTGGATGGTCAATGACGGACCTAAGCCACACTGTATTTTCATATGGGGTGCCGTCAGGCAAACGAATGGGATGGCGTAAATCTGGGTTCAGAAAAGGCATACTGCACTCCTGCTTTTTAGGTTTTAAAAACTGAAAAAGGGCAGTTACTGAATCACGATACACTCCACTAATTGCATGCCGTATATCAACGGCTGCCTCAAAATGCAAAAAGGGCGCCACTTTAGTGACGCCCTTTCCGTAGCTTCATAAGCTGTTAAGCTTACTCTACGATTTTAGATACAACACCGGAACCAACTG